>NZ_JBSHHC010000004.1:0-5296 GCF_053618135.1 Agromyces sp. NPDC055661 | reverse complement strand
GGGGATTAGTGGCGAACGGGTGAGTAACACGTGAGTAACCTGCCCTGGACTCTGGGATAACCCCGAGAAATCGGAGCTAATACCGGATAGGACCCTGTACCGCATGGTGTGGGGTGGAAAGTTTTTTCGGTCTGGGATGGACTCGCGGCCTATCAGCTTGTTGGTGAGGTAATGGCTCACCAAGGCGTCGACGGGTAGCCGGCCTGAGAGGGTGACCGGCCACACTGGGACTGAGACACGGCCCAGACTCCTACGGGAGGCAGCAGTGGGGAATATTGCACAATGGGCGCAAGCCTGATGCAGCAACGCCGCGTGCGGGATGACGGCCTTCGGGTTGTAAACCGCTTTTAGTAAGGAAGAAGGGGAGCTTGCTCCTTGACGGTACTTGCAGAAAAAGGACCGGCTAACTACGTGCCAGCAGCCGCGGTAATACGTAGGGTCCGAGCGTTGTCCGGAATTATTGGGCGTAAAGAGCTCGTAGGCGGTTTGTCGCGTCTGCTGTGAAATCCCGAGGCTCAACCTCGGGTCTGCAGTGGGTACGGGCAGACTGGAGTGCGGTAGGGGAGAATGGAATTCCTGGTGTAGCGGTGGAATGCGCAGATATCAGGAGGAACACCGATGGCGAAGGCAGTTCTCTGGGCCGTAACTGACGCTGAGGAGCGAAAGCGTGGGGAGCGAACAGGATTAGATACCCTGGTAGTCCACGCCGTAAACGTTGGGCGCTAGATGTGGGGACCTTTCCACGGTTTCCGTGTCGTAGCTAACGCATTAAGCGCCCCGCCTGGGGAGTACGGCCGCAAGGCTAAAACTCAAAGGAATTGACGGGGGCCCGCACAAGCGGCGGAGCATGCGGATTAATTCGATGCAACGCGAAGAACCTTACCAAGGCTTGACATATACGAGAACGCTGCAGAAATGTAGAACTCTTTGGACACTCGTATACAGGTGGTGCATGGTTGTCGTCAGCTCGTGTCGTGAGATGTTGGGTTAAGTCCCGCAACGAGCGCAACCCTCGTCGCATGTTGCCAGCACGTTATGGTGGGAACTCATGTGAGACTGCCGGGGTCAACTCGGAGGAAGGTGGGGATGACGTCAAATCATCATGCCCCTTATGTCTTGGGCTTCACGCATGCTACAATGGCCGGTACAAAGGGCTGCGATGTCGTAAGGCGGAGCGAATCCCAAAAAGCCGGTCTCAGTTCGGATTGAGGTCTGCAACTCGACCTCATGAAGTCGGAGTCGCTAGTAATCGCAGATCAGCAACGCTGCGGTGAATACGTTCCCGGGCCTTGTACACACCGCCCGTCAAGTCATGAAAGTCGGTAACACCCGAAGCCGGTGGCCTAACCCTTGTGGAGGGAGCCGTCGAAGGTGGGATCGGTGATTAGGACTAAGTCGTAACAAGGTAGCCGTACCGGAAGGTGCGGCTGGATCACCTCCTTTCTAAGGAGCATCTGGGCACCGCAGGGTGTTCCAGGCATGCCGGATCAGACCGATCGTGTCTGCCGGCTGCTCATGGGTGGAACATTGACATAGGTTCTCGTCTGAATGGTTCAGATCTAGTACGCCTCGCTTGCGGGGTTGGAACGGTCGGGGCCGGGATGGTGGGGACGTGCACGCTGTTGGGTCCTGAGGGACCGGACAACCCTGCCCTTCGGGGTGGGGGTGATGGTTTCTTCAGGCCTTCACCGATGATGACCGTGGGTCGTCGGGTGTGGGGGTTCTGGCCGTCTGTTGAGAACTACATAGTGGACGCGAGCATCTTAGATTCAACGTTTTCGGACGTTGGGTCACAATAGGTGAGTCGCCGAGTGGCATCCTTCGGGGTGTTGTTTGGCGTATTCACTGGTCAATTTCGTATCCGGGCCTTCGGGTTCGGGTGCACGAATTCGATCGAACTCATGTGATTTCAAGTTTCTAAGAGCAAACGGTGGATGCCTTGGCATCTGGAGCCGAAGAAGGACGTCGTAATCTGCGATAAGCCTCGGGGAGCTGATAAACGAGCTGTGATCCGAGGATTTCCGAATGGGGAAACCCCGCCAGGCCCTTTGGGTGACCTGGTGACTCCCGCCTGAATGTATAGGGCGGGTAGAGGGAACGTGGGGAAGTGAAACATCTCAGTACCCACAGGAAGAGAAAACAACCGTGATTCCGTAAGTAGTGGCGAGCGAACGCGGATGAGGCTAAACCGATCATGTGTGATACCCGGCAGGGGTTGCATGGTCGGGGTTGTGGGACCTTTCGGGTCGATCTGCCGGTCGACCGCGGTGACGCGTCAGGTATAGACGAACCGGATTGAAAGCCGGACCGGAGTGGGTGTGAGTCCCGTAGTCGAAATGCCTGGCCGGCCGGAGAGGTATCCCAAGTAGCACGGGGCCCGAGAAATCCCGTGTGAATCTGTCAGGACCACCTGATAAGCCTAAATACTCCCAGATGACCGATAGCGGACAAGTACCGTGAGGGAAAGGTGAAAAGTACCCCGGGAGGGGAGTGAAATAGTACCTGAAACCGTTTGCTTACAAACCGTTGGAGCCTCCTTGTTGGGGTGACAGCGTGCCTTTTGAAGAATGAGCCTGCGAGTTAGTGATCTGTGGCGAGGTTAACCCGTGTGGGGTAGCCGTAGCGAAAGCGAGTCTGAATAGGGCGATTCAGTCGCAGGTCCTAGACCCGAAGCGAAGTGATCTATCCATGGCCAGGTTGAAGCGACGGTAAGACGTCGTGGAGGACCGAACCCACTTCAGTTGAAAATGGAGGGGATGAGCTGTGGATAGGGGTGAAAGGCCAATCAAACTTCGTGATAGCTGGTTCTCTCCGAAATGCATTTAGGTGCAGCGTTGCGTGTTTCTTGCCGGAGGTAGAGCTACTGGATGGCCGATGGGCCCCAACAGGTTACTGACGTCAGCCAAACTCCGAATGCCGGTAAGTGAGAGCGCAGCAGTGAGACGGTGGGGGATAAGCTTCATCGTCGAGAGGGAAACAACCCAGACCACCAACTAAGGTCCCTAAGCGCGTGCTAAGTGGGAAAGGATGTGGAGTTGCACAGACAACCAGGAGGTTGGCTTAGAAGCAGCCACCCTTGAAAGAGTGCGTAATAGCTCACTGGTCAAGTGATTCCGCGCCGACAATGTAACGGGGCTCAAGCACGCCACCGAAGTTGTGGCATTGACATTTGTGGTAGGCCTTCGTGGTCCAGCCGTGTTGATGGGTAGGAGAGCGTCGTGTGCCGGGTGAAGCGGCGGTGGAAACCAGCCGTGGACGGCACACGAGTGAGAATGCAGGCATGAGTAGCGAAAGACGGGTGAGAAACCCGTCCTCCGGAAGACCAAGGGTTCCAGGGTCAAGCTAATCTGCCCTGGGTAAGTCGGGACCTAAGGCGAGGCCGACAGGCGTAGTCGATGGACAACGGGTTGATATTCCCGTACCGGCGAAGAACCGCCCACACGAGATCAGAAGTGCTAAGCATCCCAAGCCGTGCGGATCCCTTCGGGGTGATGTGCGGGGCGGCATGCGACCCCGTCTGGTGGAGTGAGCGTATTAACAGGTGTGACGCAGGAAGGTAGCCCAGCCCGGGCGATGGTTGACCCGGGGCAAGCGTGTAGGCCGAGCGATAGGCAAATCCGTCGCTCACACAGGCTGAGACGCGATGCGGATGAAAAGTGGGTGATCCTATGCTGCCGAGAAAAGCATCGACGCGAGGTTCCAGCCGCCCGTACCCCAAACCGACTCAGGTGGTCAGGTAGAGAATACCGAGGAGATCGAGAGAATCGTGGTTAAGGAACTCGGCAAAATGCCCCCGTAACTTCGGGAGAAGGGGGGCCCGAAGCGTGAACCTGCTTGCCAGGGGAAGCGTGGAGTGGCCGCAGAGACCAGTGGGAAGCGACTGTTTACTAAAAACACAGGTCCGTGCCAAGTCGCAAGACGATGTATACGGACTGACGCCTGCCCGGTGCTGGAAGGTTAAGAGGACCGGTTAGCCGCAAGGCGAAGCTGAGAATTTAAGCCCCAGTAAACGGCGGTGGTAACTATAACCATCCTAAGGTAGCGAAATTCCTTGTCGGGTAAGTTCCGACCTGCACGAATGGCGTAACGACTTCCCAGCTGTCTCAACCGCGAACTCGGCGAAATTGCAGTACGAGTAAAGATGCTCGTTACGCGCAGAAGGACGGAAAGACCCCGTGACCTTTACTACAGCTTGGTATTGGTGTTCGGTGTGGCTTGTGTAGGATAGGTGGGAGACTGTGAAGCGGGCACGCTAGTGTTCGTGGAGTCATTGTTGAAATACCACTCTGGTCACTCTGGATATCTAACTTCGAACCGTGATCCGGTTCAGGGACAGTGCCTGGTGGGTAGTTTAACTGGGGCGGTTGCCTCCCAAAAAGTAACGGAGGCGCCCAAAGGTTCCCTCAACCTGGTTGGCAATCAGGTGGCGAGTGTAAGTGCACAAGGGAGCTTGACTGTGAGACTGACAGGTCGAGCAGGGACGAAAGTCGGGACTAGTGATCCGGCAGTGGCTTGTGGAAGCGCTGTCGCTCAACGGATAAAAGGTACCTCGGGGATAACAGGCTGATCTTGCCCAAGAGTCCATATCGACGGCATGGTTTGGCACCTCGATGTCGGCTCGTCGCATCCTGGGGCTGGAGTAGGTCCCAAGGGTTGGGCTGTTCGCCCATTAAAGCGGTACGCGAGCTGGGTTTAGAACGTCGTGAGACAGTTCGGTCCCTATCCTCTGCGCGCGCAGGAAATTTGAGAGGATCTGACCCTAGTACGAGAGGACCGGGTTGGACGAACCTCTGGTGTGCCAGTTGTTCCGCCAGGAGCACCGCTGGTTAGCTACGTTCGGGATGGATAACCGCTGAAAGCATCTAAGCGGGAAGCCGGCCTCGAGATGAGATTTCCATCCCTTCGGGGGAGAGGCTCCCAGCCAGACGACTGGGTTGATAGGCCGGATGTGGAAGCAAGGACTAACGACTTGTGCAGCTGACCGGTACTAATAAGCCGATAACTTGACAATCACTACACACACTCTGTTTGTAAGGCTGGAGTGCGTGGACTGGGATTGCTCGCGTCCACTCTGTGGTTCCCAACAGACGGAAACACAACACATAACACAACACAGACCCGCACACCCCCCGCCAACCCCGGTTGGCCCAGGGGGGCATGTGCAACCGAGACCACCACACCCCCACACACGGGTGGTGCTGGTACCAGAGTTTCGGCGGCCATAGCGCGAGGGAAACGCCCGGACACATTCCGAACCCGGAAGCTAAGACTCGCAGCGCCGATGGTACTGCAGGGG
>NZ_JBSHHC010000003.1:0-2500 GCF_053618135.1 Agromyces sp. NPDC055661 | reverse complement strand
GAGACTGCGGGGGATAAGCTTCGTAGTCGAGAGGGAAACAGCCCAGATCGCCGGCTAAGGCCCCTAAGCGTGTACTAAGTGGAAAAGGATGTGGGGTCGCTTAGACAACCAGGAGGTTGGCTTAGAAGCAGCCACCCTTGAAAGAGTGCGTAATAGCTCACTGGTCAAGTGATCCTGCGCCGACAATGTAGCGGGGCTCAAGTACACCGCCGAAGCCGCGGCATTCACACATTAGATCGCCTGCGTGCCAGGTGTGTGGATGGGTAGGGGAGCGTCCTGTGGCCGTGGAAGCAGCGGAGTGATCCAGCTGTGGAGGCCACGGGAGTGAGAATGCAGGCATGAGTAGCGAAAGACGAGTGAGAAACTCGTCCGCCGAATGACCAAGGGTTCCTGGGCCAGGTTAATCCGCCCAGGGTGAGTCGGGACCTAAGGCGAGGCCGACAGGCGTAGTCGATGGACAACGGGTTGATATTCCCGTACCCGTGTATCCGCGCCCAATGGCGAATCAGTTGTGCTAATCGTCCAAATGTTTTCTTATCGAGCCTTCGGGTGAGAGGGAGAATTGCTGCACGAGACCCTGGCTGTAGTAGTCAAGCGATGGGGTGACGCAGGAAGGTAGCTGGGCCAGGTGATGGAATACCTGGTGTAAGCCTGTAGGGCGCAACATAGGCAAATCCGTGTTGCATGTAGCCTGAGAGGTGATGCGTAGCCGTTGTGGTGAATTCAGTGATCCTATGCTGCCGAGAAAAGCCTCTAGTGAGTTGGTACACGGCCCGTACCCCAAACCGACACAGGTGGTCAGGTAGAGAATACTAAGGCGATCGAGAGAACTGTGGTTAAGGAACTCGGCAAAATGCCCCCGTAACTTCGGGAGAAGGGGGACCACGCCTGGTGACGAGTCTTGCACTCTGAGCTGGGTGGGGTCGCAGAGACCAGAGAGAAGCGACTGTTTACTAAAAACACAGGTCCGTGCGAAGTCGTAAGACGATGTATACGGACTGACGCCTGCCCGGTGCCGGAAGGTTAAGAGGACCGGTTAGCGCTTCGGCGCGAAGCTGAGAATTTAAGCCCCGGTAAACGGCGGTGGTAACTATAACCATCCTAAGGTAGCGAAATTCCTTGTCGGGTAAGTTCCGACCTGCACGAATGGCGTAACGACTTCTCTGCTGTCTCAACCACAGACTCGGCGAAATTGCATTACGAGTAAAGATGCTCGTTACGCGCGGCAGGACGAAAAGACCCCGGGACCTTCACTATAGCTTGGTATTGGTGTTCGGTACGGTTTGTGTAGGATAGGTGGGAGACTGTGAAGCTTGGACGCCAGTTCAGGTGGAGTCGTCGTTGAAATACCACTCTGATCGTATTGGACTTCTAACCTCGGACCATGATCTGGTTCAGGGACAGTGCCTGGTGGGTAGTTTAACTGGGGCGGTTGCCTCCCAAAATGTAACGGAGGCGCCCAAAGGTTCCCTCAGCCTGGTTGGCAATCAGGTGTCGAGTGCAAGTGCACAAGGGAGCTTGACTGTGAGAGTGACAGCTCGAGCAGGGACGAAAGTCGGGACTAGTGATCCGGCACCGGCAAGTGGAAGCGGTGTCGCTCAACGGATAAAAGGTACCCCGGGGATAACAGGCTGATCTTCCCCAAGAGTCCATATCGACGGGATGGTTTGGCACCTCGATGTCGGCTCGTCGCATCCTGGGGCTGGAGTAGGTCCCAAGGGTTGGGCTGTTCGCCCATTAAAGCGGCACGCGAGCTGGGTTTAGAACGTCGTGAGACAGTTCGGTCTCTATCCGCCGCGCGCGTTAGAAACTTGAGGAAGGCTGTCCCTAGTACGAGAGGACCGGGACGGACGAACCTCTGGTGTGCCAGTTGTTCCGCCAGGAGCACTGCTGGTTGGCTACGTTCGGAAGGGATAACCGCTGAAAGCATCTAAGCGGGAAGCCTGTTCCAAGATGAGGTTTCTCTCCCACTTGATGGGTTAAGGCCCCCTACAGACCATGGGGTTGATAGGCCGGAACTGGAAGCCAGGTAACTGGTGTAGGTGACTGGTACTAATAGGCCGAGGGCTTACTACGAAGGTGTTACGCGTCCACTGTGCGGTATCTGAAACAACAGACACTGCAGCAAACCTGATCATCGGATCCTGTGAGGGGTTCGGTGAATGCGGGGAGCGCTGTCTAGTTTCATAGTGTTACGGCGGTTATAGCGGTGGGGAAACGCCCGGTCCCATTCCGAACCCGGAAGCTAAGGCCACCTGCGCCGATGGTACTGCACTCGACAGGGTGTGGGAGAGTAGGACACCGCCGGAACATCATTGCGAAAGGCCCTCCAACTTCGGTTGGAGGGCCTTTTTGCGTTCCCGGACCGGTCGCGCGCGTAGCATCCACGCGGCCGGCCTGCCCCCGGAATCGGGGGATTGTCATCCGAACCGACAACATTTCAGAAAACGGCCTTACGGCCCGGTCTCGTCGGCGACCATAGTGCGACGTTGCTTCGGGA
>NZ_JBSHHC010000002.1:881788-1244545 GCF_053618135.1 Agromyces sp. NPDC055661 | reverse complement strand
GCGAAGCGTCCGTATGGTGACCGTGACGCGAAGCGTCCGTATGGTGACCGTGACGCGAAGCGTCCGTATGGTGACCGTGACGCGAAGCGTCCGTATGGTGACCGTGACGCGAAGCGTCCGTACGGTGACCGCGCCGGCGCAGGGCTCCGCACCGACGATCGACGTGGAGACCGTCCCGACACGCGAGGCGGTCATCACGACGGCCCGCGCGAGACGCACGGAGCCGCCGATCGCGCGATCCGGCCGCGGCACGACGACCCGATCCTCCCCGACCGCATCGAGGCCCGGCAGCTCGACAAGGGCGCCCGTGCCGAGCTGAAGACGCTGAGCAAGGACAACGCCGACTGGGTCGCGCGGCACATGGTCGCGGCATCCGAGTACCTCGACAGCGACCCGGAGCTCGCCCACCAGCACGCCCTCTCGGCGGCCCGCCGCGGCGGGCGCATCGCCGTCGTACGCGAGACCCTCGCGATCACGGCCTACGCGACCGGCGACTTCGCCCTCGCACTGCGAGAATTGCGCACGTTCCGACGCATCTCGGGGAGCAACGACCAGCTGCCGCTCATGGTGGACAGCGAGCGCGGCGTCGGACGCCCCGACCGCGCGCTCGAGGTCGGCCGCTCGGTCGACCGCGCGGAGCTTCCGGCCGCCGTGCAGGTCGGGCTGGCGATCGCCATGTCCGGCGCGCGCCTGGACCTGGAGCAGCCCGAGCTCGCGCTTGCGGAGCTCGAGATCCCGCAGCTCGACCCCGATCGCGCGTTCTCGTACAGCCCCGCGCTCTTCTCGGCCTACGCCGAGGTGCTCGAGGAGCTCGGTCGCGGTCCCGAGGCCGCCGCATGGCGTGCGCGCGCCGACCGGGCCGACGAGGTGCTGAACCCGCCGACGGAGTCCGAGTTCGTGGAGATCTTCGAGGTCGAGCTCGAGGACGACGCGGACGAGGTCCAGGAGCCGGCGGCGACTGACGCGGAAGCGGGCGAGTCCGAGGCGGACGTCGAGTCGGCCGAGGCATCCGACTCGGACGACGCCGAGCACGACGACCTGCCCGAGGACTTCGGCGCCGTCCTCGAGGAGGACGTCGCCGCGGTGCTCGCCGAGGGCGGGGCGCTCGGGCGCGGCGAGTCGCTCGACGACGCCGACGAACCCGAAGCAGCGCAGGCCGACGACACCGACGAGGACGGCGCCCGTGGGCCTGTTCCGAGCGAGGACTGAGGCGACGACGCCGCTCGAGGGGATCGACGCGGTGTTCGCGGACCTCGACGGCGTCGTGTACGCGGGTGCGGGGTCGATCCCGTTCGCCGTCGACAGCCTCAACCGCACCAAGCGGGACCGCCCGGTCGGCTACATCACGAACAACGCGTCGCGCAGCGACGCCTCCGTGGCGCAGCACCTCGCGGAGCTCGGCCTCGACGTCGTGCCCGACGACGTCGTGACGTCGCCGCAGGCGGCGATGCGGCTGCTCGAGGAGCGCGTCGAGCCCGGCGCGCTGGTCTTCGTCGTGGGCGGCGAGGGGATCGTGACCGAGCTCGAGAAGCGCGGCTTCCGGGTCACGCGGTCGGCCGACGACAGCCCTGCAGCGGTCGTGCAGGGCTTCGCGCCCGACGTCGGCTGGCGCGAGCTCGCCGAGGCCTCCTTCGCGCTCAACGCGCACGGCGGACCGGACTCGGAAGAGTCCGGCATCCCCTGGATCGCGACGAACATGGACTGGACGATCCCCGTCGCCCGCGGCATCGCACCGGGCAACGGCACGCTGGTGTCCGCAGTGCACACCGCGGTCGGACGGTTCCCGGTCGTCGCCGGCAAGCCCGAGACGCCGATCTTCGAGGAGGCGAAGCGCCGCTTCGGCGCCGAGCGCCCGCTCGTGGTCGGCGACCGTCTCGACACCGACATCCTCGGTGCGAACCGCGCGGGCATGGCCAGCGCCGTCGTGCTCACCGGCATCGACCGGGCGAAGCAGGTGCTCGCCGCGGATGCCGCGAGCCGCCCCGACTTCATCCTCGGGGATCTGCGCGGGCTGCACGAGCCGTACCCGGTCGTCGAGACCGTGCGCGACGGTGCGGTGCGCGTCGGGAAGGCGCGCGTCCGCGTCGACGGGCGCCGGGTCGTGATCGTGTCCGACGGCGACGGCGGGCTCGACCTGCTGCGTGCCGCGTGCGCGGCCATCTGGCAGTCGGGCACGAAGATCCACGCGCTCGACGTGCCCGCCAGCCTGTACCGCTGAACGCGCCTCCGACGCGAGCGAGCGGCACGACACCCGGGTCGGCGGCTCGGGGTAGCGTTGGTCGGGTGAGCACTGACGACGAGACCCGCGATCCCGAGGCCGCTGCTGGGCCCGAGCCCGGCGACGCGGTGGCGGCGGATGCCGCGGGGCCGAGCGTCGACGGCGAGCGTGCCGGCGCGGCATCCGATGAGCTGCGAGCCGCCCTCGACGAGCTCGAGTCGCAGCCGCTCGCGGAGCGCGCTCCGGGGTACCTGCAGCTGGCCGAGCAGCTCCGAACGCAGCTGGAGGAGTCCGATCCGGCCCGCGGCGCGAACGGGCGATGACCGGGCAGCGACTCGACGCGGCCCTCGCTGCACGCGGACTCGCCCGGTCCCGCACGCACGCCGCGACGCTCATCGCCGCGGGCGTCGTGACGGTCGACGGCAACCCGGTCGTGAAGCCCTCGGCGAAGGTCGGGGAGGCGAGCGAGATCGTCGTCGCGGCATCCGACCACTACGTGAGCCGGGCCGCGCACAAGCTCATCGCGGCGCTCGACGGCTTCGGGGTCGACCCGTCGGATCGCGTGGTGCTCGACGCCGGCGCGTCGACGGGCGGCTTCACGCAGGTGCTGCTCGAGCGCGGTGCCCGCACGGTGCTCGCCGTCGACGTCGGCCACGGCCAGCTCGCTCCCGAACTCCACGGTGCGCCGGGCCTCGTGCTGGTCGAGGGCTGCAACGTGCGCACGCTCGATCGACCCACGCTCGCGGGCCTCACCGGGGTCGACGAGCCGCCGACGCTGGTCACCGCCGATCTCTCGTTCATCTCGCTCACGACCGTGCTGCCCGCCCTGCGCACGACGGCGACGGATGACGCGGACTTCGTGCTGCTCGTGAAGCCGCAGTTCGAGGTGGGCCGCGGCGGCGCGCGCGACGGCGTGGTCCGCGACGCGTCACGGCGTTCGGAGGCGTTCGCGAACGTGCTCTGGGCGGCGTTCGACCTGGGCCTCGGCACGGTCGGCATCCTGTCCTCCCCAATCGCCGGCAGCCACGGCAACCACGAATACCTCGCCCACCTCAGCGCGACCCGAGGCGTGAATCCGACAGAATGGATGCGTCGGGTGGACCAACTGACGGGAGGCGCGAACGCGTGAACGACGCACGGCACTTCCTCGTGGTCTCCCACACCGGCCGGCAGAACGCCCTCGAGGCGACCGGCCAGGTGTGCACGCAGCTGCTCGCGTCCGGCGCGGTGCCTGTCATCGCCGCGGAGCACTGGGACGACGTGCACACGTTCGTGCCCGAGCTCGATGGCGCGGTGAAGCGGTTCGAGGAGGTCGACCCGTCGCGCATCGAGCTCGTCATCGTGCTCGGCGGCGACGGCACGATCCTGCGCGCCGCCGAGCTCATGCGCGAGCACCCGATCCCGCTCCTCGGCGTCAACCTCGGCCACATCGGCTTCCTGGCCGAGAGCGAGCGCGACGACCTCGGCTACACCGTCGCCCGCGCGCTCGCCCGCGACTACGCCGTCGAGGAGCGCATGACGCTCTCGGTGCGCGCGAAGGTCGGCGAAGAGGTCGTCTACGAGAGCTGGGCGCTCAACGAGGCGACCGTCGAGAAGGCCGAGCGCGAGCGCATGCTCGAGGTCGTGGTCGAGGTCGACCGCCGACCGCTCTCGTCGTTCGGGTGCGACGGCATCGTCATGTCGACGCCCACGGGCTCGACCGCGTACTCGTTCTCGGCGGGCGGGCCCGTCGTGTGGCCGAGCCTCGAGGCGCTGCTCCTGGTCCCGCTGAGCGCCCACGCGCTGTTCGCCCGACCACTCGTCGTCGGCGCCGACTCGTCGCTCGCGGTCGAGATCCTGCAGCGCACCGAGGCCGCGGCCGTGATCTGGTGCGACGGCCGTCGCACGTTCGACCTCCCGCCGGGCGCGCGCGTGATCGTGCGCAAGTCGTCGGTGCCCGTGCGGCTCGCGCGCCTCCACGAGGCGCCGTTCACCGACCGGCTCGTCAACAAGTTCCAGCTGCCCGTCACGGGCTGGCGAGGGCCGGTCGGCCGTGAGTGAGGGCCGCGCATGATCGAAGAGCTCGGCATCCGCGACCTCGGCGTCATCGCCGAGGCCACGCTGCCCCTCGGCCCCGGCTTCACCGCGGTCACGGGTGAGACCGGCGCCGGCAAGACCATGGTCGTCACCGCGCTCGGACTGCTCCTCGGCGCACGGGCGGATGCCGGGGCGGTCCGCTCCGGCGCCAAGCAGGCGTGGGTCGAGGGTCGCTGGCTCGTGCCCGACGACGGCGCCATCGCCGAGCGCGTGAGCGAGACCGGCGGCGACGTCGAGGGCGGCGAGCTGCTGCTCGGTCGCTCCGTCTCGTCCGAGGGTCGCAGCCGCGCCGTCGTGGGCGGTCGCAGCGCGCCCGTGGGCGTGCTCGGTGAGCTGGGCGACGAGCTCGTGGTCGTGCACGGCCAGGCCGACCAGCAGCGGCTGCGCTCCGCGGTCGCCCAGCGCGAGGCGCTCGACCGCTTCGCCGGCGCTCCGGTGCAGGAGGCCGCCGCGGAGTACCGCGCGGCATTCACCGCCTGGCGTGCCGACTCGGCCGAGCTCGAGCGGCTCCGCGAGGCGCACGACACTCGGGCCCGCGAGGCCGAAGAGCTCCGCGAGGCCCTCGACGAGGTCGAGGCCGCCGACCCGCAGCCCGGGGAGGACGTCGAGCTCGCCGAGCGCGCCGACCGGCTCTCGAACCTCGAGGAGCTCCGCCTCGCGGCGGCGCAGGCGCGCGGGCTGGTGTCCGCCGAAGACCTCGTCGACGGTGCACCCGACGCGATCGGGCTCGTCGACAGCGCCCGCCGGCATCTCGAACGCGTCGTCGAGCACGACGCCGCGCTGGCGCCCATCGCCGAGGCGCTGCAGACCGCCGGGTTCATCCTGGCCGACGCGTCGACCGAGCTCTCGGGCTACCTCGACGGCCTCGACGCCGACAGCGCCCGCGAGCTCGAGGTGGTCCAGGAGCGTCGCGCCCTCCTCGCCGGGCTCGTTCGGCGGCACGGCGGCACGCTCGACGACGTGCTCGAGTTCCGTCGCAACGGCGGGCTCCGGCTGGTCGAGCTCGACGGCGACGACGAGCGCATCGAGGAGCTCGCGGCATCCGTCGACCGGCTCACCGCCGAGGTCGACCGACTCGCCGGCCGGCTCACCGAGCTGCGCACCGAGGCCGCGGCCCGCCTCGCCGACGCGGTGACCGCCGAGCTCGGCGCACTCGCGATGCCCGACGCCCGTCTCACGGTGGACGTCGACGCCGAGCACGAGCCCACCGCGCACGGTCGCGACCAGGTCGCGATCCTGCTGCAGCCGCATCAGGGCACCGAGCCGCGGCCGGTGTCGCGCGGCGCCTCGGGCGGCGAGCTCTCGCGGGTGATGCTCGCGATCGAGGTCGTCATCGCGGGCAGCGACCCCGTGCCCACGTTCGTCTTCGACGAGGTCGACGCGGGCGTCGGCGGCGCGGCGGCCATCGAGATCGGCCGCCGGCTCGCGCGGCTCGCCGAGCGATCGCAGGTCATCGTCGTCACGCACCTCGCGCAGGTCGCGGCGTTCGCCACGAACCACCTCAGCGTCGTGAAGGGCACCGACGGGCAGGTCACGTCGTCGAGCGTGCGGCAACTGGCCGGCGCCGAGCGGGAGGCCGAGATGGCGCGGCTGCTCTCGGGCCTCAGCGACTCCGAGAGCGGGCTCGCCCACGCACGCGAACTGCTGGAGATCGCCGCGGATCGGGCGGCCTGACGGAGGCCGCGACCGCCACGGCGGAGGCGGCGCACACGAGCGGACGGGGATGCCGCAGGAGGAAAAGGGGGACCGCGTGGGGCATGTCGGAGCAGACGGTCAGGATCGTCGGTTAGACTACAAGCCCGTGGTGGATGATCGCGGCAGAGACAATTCGAACGGCACGACCAAGCACATCTTCGTGACTGGTGGTGTCGTTTCTTCGTTGGGCAAGGGACTCACTGCGGCGAGTCTCGGCAACCTCCTGACGGCCAGGGGCCTCAGGGTGGTCATGCAGAAGCTCGACCCGTACCTCAACGTGGACCCGGGAACGATGAACCCGTTCCAGCACGGCGAGGTCTTCGTGACCGACGACGGTGCGGAGACCGACCTCGACATCGGGCACTACGAGCGGTTCCTCGACATCAACCTGAGCCAGGCCGCCAACGTGACCACCGGCCAGATCTACTCGACCGTGATCGCCAAGGAGCGGCGCGGCGAGTACCTCGGCGACACCGTGCAGGTCATCCCGCACATCACCGACGAGATCAAGCGCCGCATGCGGCTGCAGGCCACCGAGACGCCGAAGCCCGACGTGATCATCACCGAGATCGGCGGCACGGTCGGCGACATCGAGTCGCAGCCGTTCATCGAGTCGGCGCGCCAGGTGCGCCACGAGCTCGGCCGCAAGAACGTGTTCTTCGTGCACGTCTCTCTCGTGCCCTTCATGGGCGCGTCGGGGGAGCAGAAGACCAAGCCCACGCAGCACTCGGTCGCCGCGCTCCGCTCCATCGGCATCCAGCCCGACGCGCTGGTGCTCCGCAGCGACCGTCCCGTGACCGACGCGAACAAGCGCAAGATCGCCCTCATGTGCGACGTCGACGAGGCGGCCGTCGTGAATGCGGTCGACGTGCCGTCGATCTACGACATCCCCACGATGCTGCACGACCAGGGCCTCGACGCCTACATCATCGAGACGCTCGGCCTCGACGGCAAGGCCGCCGACGTCGACTGGTCCGGATGGCGCGAGCTGCTCGACGTCGTGCACGACCCGAAGCACGAGGTCACGATCGGCCTCGTCGGCAAGTACATCGACCTGCCCGACGCGTACCTCTCGGTCACCGAGGCGCTGCGCGCCGGCGGGTTCGCGAACGACACCAAGGTCAACATCGAGTGGATCCCGTCCGACGAGTGCCGCACGCCCGAGGGCGCGCAGAAGCACCTCGCGCACCTCGACGGCATCTGCGTCCCCGGCGGGTTCGGCGTGCGCGGGATCGAGGGCAAGCTCGGTGCGCTCCACTTCGCCCGAGAGAACGGCATCCCCGTCCTCGGACTCTGCCTCGGCCTGCAGTGCATGGTCATCGAGTACTCGCGCAACGTCGTCGGCCTGCACGGCGCATCGTCGAGCGAGTTCGACCCCGACACCGAGTTCCCGGTCATCGCGACCATGGAGGAGCAGGTCGAGATCATCGCCGGCGGCGACCTCGGCGGCACCATGCGCCTCGGCCTGTACCCGGCCCGGCTCGCCGACGGCTCGATCGCGGCCGAGCTCTACGGCAGCACCGACGTGAGCGAGCGTCACCGCCACCGCTACGAGGTGAACAACGGCTACCGCGATCGGATCGCCGACGCCGGGCTGGTGTTCTCGGGCCTGTCGCCCGACCGCAACCTCGTCGAGTTCGTCGAGCTCCCGCGCGAGGTGCACCCGTTCTACGTCGGCACGCAGGCGCACCCCGAGCTGCGCAGCCGCCCGAACGACGCGCACCCGCTGTTCCGCGGGCTCGTGGGCGCGGCCCTCGAGCGGCAGCAGGCGAGCCTGCTGTTCGACGTGGCAAATGGCTGACGTCGCGTCGACCGACCATCGGTCGGCCGACCTCTCGCCGATCGCCGACGAGCCGGCCGCGCAGCCGGTGCAGTCGAGCGAGCGCGTCTACGAGGGCCGCGTCTGGGACCTCCGACGCGACGTCGTGGAGCTCGGCGACGGCACGATCGTCCGCGAGTACGTCGACCACCCCGGTGCGGTCGCCGTGCTCGCGCTCGACGACGACGATCGCGTGTTCCTGATCTGCCAGTACCGGCATCCGATCCGCGCGCGCGACTGGGAGATCCCCGCGGGACTGCTCGACGTGCCCGGCGAGGAGCCGCTCGCCGCGGCGCAACGCGAGCTGGCCGAGGAGGGGGACCTCGCGGCATCCGACTGGGCGGTGCTCACCGACTTCTTCTCGTCACCGGGCAGCAGCGACGAGGCGATCCGCATCTACCTGGCGCGCGGGCTCACGGCGACGGACGAGCCCTTCGCACGCGAGGAGGAGGAGGCGCACATGGAGACGCGCTGGCTCGACCTCGACGCGTGCGTCGATGCCGTGCTCGAACGGCGCGTGCAGAATCCCACGCTCGTCATCGGCGTGCTCGCCGCCCAGGTCGCGCGCGCGCGAGGGTGGGCGGGGCTCGGCGCCTCCGACGCCGCGTGGCCCGGACGCTCCACCCCGCGCGAAGAGCCCGCACCGCGATGACGGATGCCGCGTGGACCGCCGGATACCTCCGGCACCTCGCGGTGGAGCGCGGCCTCGCCCGGAACACCGTGACCTCGTACCGTCGCGACCTGGGGATCTACGCGGACTGGCTCGCGGCGCACGGCTTCGACGGCCCGGGCGCGGTGACCGAGCAGGACCTCGCCGACTTCGTGCGGTTCCTCGGCGCCGAGCGGCAGCCGCCACTCGCCACGTCGTCGATCGCGCGCGTGCTCTCGGCGGTGCGCGGCGTGCATCGCTTCCTGGCCGACGAGGGCGCGATCGCGACGGATGCCTCGAAGGAGCTGCGCCCGCCGAAACTGCCGATGCGGCTGCCCAAGGCCATCCCCGTCGAGGACGTCGAGGCGCTCATCGCCGCGGCGGGCGGCGAGGAGCTGCACCAGCTGCGCGACGCGGCGCTGCTCGAGCTGCTCTACGCGACGGGCGCCCGCGTGTCGGAGGCGGTCTCGCTCAACGTCGACGACCTCGTCGACGACGAGGTCGTGCGCCTCGTCGGCAAGGGCGGCAAGCAGCGCGTGGTGCCGCTCGGCTCGTACGCGCGTCGTGCCGTCGACGCGTACCTCGTGCGAGCGCGTCCGACGCTGTCGGCGAGGGGGCAGGCGACGCCGGCGCTGTTCCTCGGCCTGCGCGGGCGACGGATGTCGCGACAGGCGACGTGGGACGTGATCCACCGGGCGGCCGAGCATGCCGGGCTCGCGGCATCCGTGTCACCGCACACCCTGCGGCACTCGTTCGCGACGCACCTGCTCGAGGGCGGCGCCGACGTGCGCGTCGTGCAGGAGCTGCTCGGCCACTCGTCGGTCGCGACGACCCAGATCTACACGCTCGTCACAGCCGATACACTCCGGGAGATGTACACGGCTGCCCACCCCCGTGCTCGCTAGAATCGACCAAGCCCACGCACGGACGCACGGCCCGTAGGACGCAGGAGAGAGACCAGACGTGACCCACCAGACGCACGACCCGGCGGACGGAGTCCTTTCGCTGGAGCCGGAGGTCGGTCCGACCGGGCGTCCCCTTCGCGATTTCCCCGAGCCGAAGCGGCTGCGCTCGCACGGGCCCGCCCGCATCATCGCCCTCTGCAACCAGAAGGGCGGCGTGGGCAAGACGACGACCACGATCAACCTCGGCGCGACGCTCGCCGAGTACGGCCGCCGCGTGCTCGCCGTCGACTTCGACCCGCAGGGCGCCCTGTCCGCGGGTCTCGGAGTGCCGACCCACGACGTGCCGACGATCTACGACCTGCTGCTCTCCCGCGGCATCGACCCCGCCGACGCGATCCAGCACACGGGCACCGCGGGCCTCGACGTCATCCCGGCGAACATCGACCTCTCGGCCGCCGAGGTGCACCTCGTCACCGAGGTGGCGCGCGAGCAGATCCTCGCGAGCGTGCTGCGCCGCGTCGCGGCCGACTATGACGTCATTCTCATCGACTGCCAGCCGTCGCTCGGCCTGCTCACCGTGAACGCGCTCACCGCGAGCCACGGCGTGGTCATCCCGCTCGAGTGCGAGTACTTCGCGCTGCGCGGCGTCGCCCTGCTGATCGAGACGATCGACAAGGTGCGCGACCGGCTCAACCCCGCGATCGAGCTCGACGGCATCCTCGCGACCATGTACGACGCGCGCACGCTGCACTCCCGCGAGGTGCTCGAGCGGGTCGTCGACGCGTTCGGCGACAAGGTGCTCGAGACGGTCATCACGCGCACGGTGAAGTTCCCCGACGCGACCGTCGCCGCGACCCCGATCACCGAGTTCGCCCCCGACCACCAGGCCTCGCGGGCGTACCGGCAGCTCGCGAGGGAGCTGGTGTTCCGTGGCGCGGTCGCCTGAGGCCGAGCCGGCTTCGGGGGAGCGCGTGTCCGGCGCGACGGCGCCGGCGGAGGACGGCATGATCGTGCCCGCCGGCGCGCCTGCGGACGAGGGCGCGGACATCGAGGCATCCGACCCCGGGTTCCGGGTCGCGCTCTCGAACTTCGAGGGGCCCTTCGACCTGCTGCTCTCGCTCATCGCGAAGCACGAGCTCGACATCACCGAGGTGTCGCTCTCCGCGGTGACCGACGAGTTCATCTCCTACCTGCGCGGCCTCGACTCCGCGGAGGAGCTCGACCGTGCCTCGGAGTTCCTCGTCGTCGCGGCGACGCTGCTCGACCTCAAGGTCGCGGGGCTGCTGCCGCAGGGCGAGCTCGTCGACGCCGAGGACGTGGCCCTGCTCGAGGCCCGCGACCTGCTCTTCGCGCGCCTGCTGCAGTACCGCGCCTTCAAGGAGGCGTCGCGCTGGTTCGCGGGGCACCTCGAGGCCGAGTCGCGGCGCAATGCCCGCACCGTGCGGCTCGAGGAGCGGTTCCGCCAGCGCGAGCCCGAGCTCCGCTGGACCCTCACGCTCGAGGACTTCGCCGCGCTCGCGACGCTCGCCCTCACGCCGCGCGAGATCCCGACGGTCGGGCTCGACCACCTGCACGCGCCGCTCGTGTCCATCCGCGAGCAGGCCGCACACGTCGTCGCGGTGCTGCGACGCGGCGACGCCGTGACCTTCCGCGAGCTCATCGCCGGCATCGGGCAGCCCGGCGTGATCGTCGCCCGCTTCCTCGCCGTGCTCGAGCTCTACCGCCACTCGGCGATCGGGTTCGAGCAGGTCGAGCCGCTCGGCGAGCTCACCCTGCGCTGGGCGGCCGAGTCGTGGGACGACGCGAACCTCGAGACCCTGGGGGCCGACTATGACGAATGACACGGATGCCACGGTGGGTGCGGAGGGCCCCGAGCTCTCGATCGTCACGCCGCTCGACGTGCCCGGACAGCCGCGGCTCGACCTCGACCGCGCGCTCGAGGCGATCCTGTTCATCGCCGACGAGCCGCTCAGCGTCGTGACGCTCGCGGCAGCCGTCGCGCGTCCGGTCGCGGAGATCCGCGCGGCGATCGCGCGCCTGCGGGCGGATTACGACGGCGAGGGCACGTCGGGGGAGCCCCGCACCGACGTGGCCGGCGAGGAGCGTTCGGCACGCGGCATCCGTCGCGGCTTCGAGCTGCGCGAGGTCGGCGGCGGCTGGCGGTTCTACGTGCGCGAGGAGTACGACGCGCTCGTGGCCGACTTCGTGCTGACTCAGTCGTCGACGCGGCTCTCGCAGGCGGCGCTCGAGACGCTGTCCGTCATCGCGTACAAGCAGCCGATCTCGCGGTCGTCGATCGCGTCGATCCGCGCGGTGAACGTCGACTCCGTCGTGCGCACGCTGGTCGGCAGGGGACTCATCACCGAGGTCGCGACCGATGCGGAGACCGGGGCGATCCTCTACGGCACGACCGATCAGCTGCTCGTGAACCTCGGCATCAACTCGCTCGACGAGCTGCCGCACATCTCGCCGCTGCTCGACGACGGCCAGGAGGGATTCGATCGTGACTGACCGGGAGCCGGGCGACGCACCCGACGGCGCCGAAGGTGCGGGCCTGCCGACGGAGGGACAGCGCCTGCAGAAGGTGCTCGCCGCCGCCGGTGTCGCGAGCCGTCGCGTGTCGGAGCAGCTCATCGTCGAGGGCCGCGTCGAGGTGAACGGACAAATCGTCACCGAACTGGGCTCGCGCATCGACCCGGCGACCGATCTCGTCGCCGTCGACGGCGTCGCCGTGCAACTCGACACCGCGAAGCGGTACTACATGCTCAACAAGCCGCGCGGCGTCGTGTCGTCGATGCGCGACGAGCAGGGACGGCCCGACCTGACCCGCTTCACGAAGGACCTCGACGAGCGCGTCTACAACGTCGGCCGCCTCGACGCCGAGACCAGCGGACTGCTGCTGCTCACGAACGACGGCGAGCTCGCCCACGTGCTCGCGCATCCGTCGTTCGGCGTGGAGAAGACGTACATCGCGAAGGTGCGCGGCCGTGTGACGCCGGCGACGCTGCAGCGGTTGAAGACCGGCATCGAGCTCGACGACGGACCCATCCACGCCGACCGGGCGCGGATCCTCCAGGCCCAGGGCGACGCACGCCACTCCATGGTGGAGCTCACGCTGCACTCGGGTCGCAACCGCATCGTGCGGCGGATGCTCGACGCGGTGGGGCATCCGGTGGTCGACCTCGTGCGCCGCAGCTTCGGGCCGCTCAACCTCGGAACCCTGCGGTCCGGCGCCATGCGCGAGTTGACTAAGGTGGAACTCGGCCAGCTCCTCACCCTCTCCCGTGCGGCGGACGCCGGCCGGAAGGGGAAGCGCTGACGTGGTCGAATCACGGCTGATCGGGCCCGTGCGCGTCGTCGGGGCCGGGCTGCTCGGTACGAGCGTGGCGCTCGGACTCCGCGCCCGCGGAATCGACGTGATCCTCGCCGACGCCTCGCCCACGCACGTCGCCATCGCCGTCGACCTCGGCGCCGGACGCCGGGCAGAGCCCGAGGACGCCCCGCAGCTCATCGTCGTCGCGGTGCCGCCCGACGTCACGGCCTCGGTCGTCGCGGCTGAGCTGGCCGCATTCCCAGAGGCGATCGTGACGGATGTCGCGAGCGTGAAGGCCGGCATCCTCGACGAGCTCGTGGCCGCCGGTGCCGACGTGTCGCGGTACATCGGTTCGCACCCCCTCGCCGGGCGGGAGCGCGGCGGACCTCTGGCCGCGCGCGCCGACCTCTTCGCGGGCCGTCCCTGGGTGGTCGCCGCGCACGACGAGATCAGCTACCGGCGCGCGAGCGCGATCGACGACCTTATCCTCGACCTCGGCGCGACACTCGTGGAGATGACGCCCGACGAGCACGACCGTGGCGTCGCGCTCATCTCGCACGTGCCGCAGGTGATCTCGAGCATCATGGCCCGGCGCTTCATCGAGGCGCCGAACGGGGCCCTCGGGCTCGCCGGCCAGGGCGTGCGCGACGTCACGCGCATCGCCGCGAGCGATCCCGACCTCTGGGTGCAGATCCTCGGTGCGAACGCAGCCCCCGTCCGCGACATCCTCCTCGCCTACCGCGAGGACCTCGACCGCTTCATCGACGCCCTCGCCGACCCGGCCGCGCCTGGAGCCCGTCGACGCGTGGCCGAGGAGCTCACCGGCGGCAACACCGGCGTCGAGCGCCTGCCGGGCAAGCACGGCACCGACAAGCGCTTCACGACGGTCATCGTGATGGTCGACGACCGCCCCGGCCAGCTCGCGCGCCTCCTCGCCGAGATCGGCGAGATCGGCGTCAACCTCGAGGACCTCCGGCTCGAGCACTCGCCCGGCCGGCAGGTCGGCCTCGCCGAGATCGCCGTGCTCCCCGAGGCGGCCGACCGACTCACCAACGAGCTGGCCGAACGCGGCTGGCGGATCGCAGGATGAACGTGCCCCACACCCCCGTCATTCCCCTCGTCGTCGCCGTCGACGGCCCCGCAGGCAGCGGCAAGTCGAGCGTCTCCAAGGAGGTCGCGCGCCGCCTCGGCTACGGATTCCTCGACACGGGTGCCGCATACCGCGCGCTGGCGTGGCACGCCGAGGCATCCGGGATCGACACCGACGACGCGGCATCCGTCGTCTCGAGCCTGTCGAGCTTCGCCTACCGCATCGGCACCGACCCGACCGGGTACGCCGTGCACGTCGGCGACGTCGACGTGACCACCGCGATCCGCGAGCCGCACATCTCGGCGATCGTGAGCCGTGTCGCGCGGGTGCCCGAGGTGCGTACGCACCTGATCGAGCTGTTCCGCGGCGTCATGGCCGACGAGCGGCATCCGGGCGTCGTCGTCGAGGGCCGCGACATCACGACGGTCGTGGCGCCCGATGCGCCGGTGCGGATCCTGCTCACCGCGTCGGAGGAGGTTAGAATTGCTCGGCGCTCCGCTGAGCTCGTCGACGTTCCGGCCGAGTTCACGGGGGAGCAGCTGCGCCGGCGCGACGAGGCCGACGCCAAGGTGGTCGACTTCATGACCGCCGCCGACGGCGTGACGACCGTCGACTCGACCGAGCTCGACTTCGACCAGACGGTCGAGGCCGTGATCGGCGTGATCCGGGCCGCGCAGCCCGAGGCGGTGCGCTAACGCCGCGACGGGCCGGAGCCCGGCCCATCAAGACTTCCGAGGAGAGACCATGACCGACCAGCGCGACGAGTACGACGACGAGTCCATCGCCGAGGACGACCTGGCCGAGCGCCTCGCCGACGTCGACGAGGACCTCGCCGAGCAGCGCGCGGCCGCCCTGCGGTCGGGCCTCTCCGACTACGAGCTCGACGAGGACGACCTCGAGGTGCTCGAGATCTCCGAGGAGGGCGAGGAGGGCATCCGCTACCTTCCGGCGCTGCCGGTCATCGCGATCGTCGGCCGCCCGAACGTCGGCAAGTCCGCGCTCGTGAACCGCATCCTCGGGCGCCGTGAGGCGGTCGTCGAGGACACGCCGGGCGTCACGCGCGACCGGGTCTCCTACAAGGGCGAGTGGCTCGACCGCCGGTTCACCCTCGTCGACACCGGCGGCTGGGAGCCCGACGCGAAGGGCATCGACGCGTCGGTCGCCGCGCAGGCGGAGGTCGCGATCGACCTGTCCGACGTCGTGCTGTTCGTGGTCGACGCCATGGTCGGCGCGACCGCGACCGACGAGCACGTCGTGCGGCTGCTGCGCAAGACGAAGAAGCCCGTCTTCCTCGTTGCCAACAAGGTCGACGACGCACGCCAGGAGCCCGAGGCCGCCGCCCTCTGGAACCTCGGCCTCGGCGAGCCGTACCCCGTATCGGCGCTGCACGGCCGCGGCGTGGCCGACCTGCTGGACGAGGTCTTCAAGGTGCTGCCGCAGGTCTCCGCGGTGGCGAAGGACGAGTTCGGCGGGCCCCGCCGCGTTGCGATCCTCGGCCGTCCGAACGTCGGCAAGTCCAGCCTGCTGAACAAGTCCGCGGGCGAGGAGCGCGTGGTCGTCAACGAGCTCGCCGGCACGACCCGCGACCCCGTCGACGAGCAGGTCGAGCTGGGCGGCAGGATCTGGCGGTTCGTGGACACCGCCGGCATCCGTCGTCGCGTGCACCTGCAGCAGGGTGCCGACTTCTACGCGTCGCTGCGCACCCAGGCCGCCCTCGAGAAGGCCGAGGTCGCGGTGGTGCTGCTCGATGTCTCGCAGCCGATCTCCGAGCAGGACGTGCGCATCATCGACCTCGTGCTCGAGTCGGGCCGGGCCCTCGTTCTCGCGTACAACAAATGGGACCTGCTCGACGACGACCGTCGCCGGTACCTCGAGCGCGAGATCGAGCAGGACCTCCATCACGTGTCGTGGGCGCCCCGGGTGAACATCTCGGCGAAGACCGGGCGCCACCTCGAGAAGCTCGTGCCCGCCCTCGAGCTCGCACTCGACTCGTGGGACACGCGCATCCCCACCGGCAAGTTCAACGCCTTCCTCACCGAGCTCACGCAGGAGCACCCGCACCCGGTGCGCGGTGGCAAGCAGCCGCGCATCCTGTTCGGCACCCAGGCCGCGACCCGGCCGCCGACGTTCGTGCTGTTCACGACCGGATTCCTCGACCCGGGGTACCGCCGGTTCATCCAGCGGCGCCTGCGCGAGATCTACGGCTTCGAGGGCTCGCCGATCGTGCTGAACATGCGGGTGCGCGAGCGACGCCAGCGGTAGCATCGCGGCAGGCCACGAGGGGGAGTTCCGCAGGCGGGGCGATCGCACCACGGAGGAGACCCATGGAGATCACCGTCCGCGTGAAGCCCGGCAGCCGGCGCGGCCCGTTCGTGGACGAGACGCCCGAGGATCCTGACGCGTCGGCGACCGTGCACGTTCGCGAGCGCGCCGTCGACGGTGCGGCGAACGAGGGCCTCATCCGCGCCCTGGCCGCGCACTACGGCGTGCGCCGCAGTGACGTCGTGATCCTCCGCGGCCACACCGCGCGCATCAAGCGCGTGGCCGTCGGCGGGGTCGACTGACGGTTCCCGGCGCCCGCGCCTACGATGGCGCCATGGGCGATCGCGACGAGGACGGCGGCGACGGCGCAGCAGGCGAGTCCGACCTCGACGCGATGGACGCCGGCGATGCGGCGCTGACCGCGATCCGCGCGATCGGCGAACGGCTCGAGGAACTCGAGCCGGCGGCGCTCGTGGACGAGCCCGACGCCGTGCACCAGCTCCGCACGCAGGTGCGGCGCCTGCGCAGCGTGCTCGCGGCCTACGCGCCCCTCTTCGACACGGGCGTGGTGCAGTCCGTGCGGCAGTCGTTCCGCGAGCTCGGACACGAGCTCGGCACGGTGCGGGACATCGAGGTGCGCGTGCAGGTCGCCGAGACGGCGGTGCAGCAGGCCGAGGAGGAGTGGGGGATCGACGCCGCGGTCATCGCGTCGATGCGCTCACGCCTGGTCGACGACGAGGTCGAGGCGCACCGGCTCGCGCACGCACGCCTCGTCGAACGCCAGCGGATGCCGCGGGCGGCCGCCCGGCGGGGCATCCTCGATTCCTTCCTCGAGGCGCCCGCCCGAACCCTGCGCGCCGACGAGCCCGCTCGCGAGGAACTCTCGCACCTGCTGGAGCGTGAGGCGAAGCGGGCAGTGCGCCGAGCGCGACGCGTCGACGCGGCATCCGGAACCGAGCGACTGCACGACGCCCGCAAGGCCGGCCGGCGGCTGCGATACGCGGCCGAAGCCGTCACCGAGGAGCCGCTGGTGCTGTTCGGCGACCACGCCGCGGCCCTCGCGGAGGCGGGGGAGGCCGTGCACGACGTGCTCGGCGACCACCGCGACGAGGTGCTGTTCGCGGAGCACGTGCGCCGGGCCGGCGCGCACGCCGGGCACGATGGCGAGCCGGTGGACGCCTACGAGCGGCTCGCCGAGGCGGCGGACCGGCGGGCCGACGATCGGCTCGACCACCTGACGAAGGTCGTGCACGACCTCGAGTCCGCGGCGAAGGCGTGGTCGTCGCGGTGACGGGCAGTCGCAGTCAGTCGCGCAGGCGCAGCTGCATGATCGCCCGCTCACGCGTCGGGCGCGCCACCTCGGTGAAGCCCGCGCGCTCGAACATGCCGACGGTGCCGTGGAAGAGCTCGGCCGCGGGCACCTTCTCGCGCGCCGTGGGATCGATGGCGTAGGCCTCGAGCAGGCGCGCGCCGTGCTCGCGCGCGTACGCGACCGCCGCCTCGGCGAGGGCTCCGCCGACGCCGCGTTTGCGGTAGGCCCGGGGCACCACGAAGCACGACACGGCCCAGATGCCGGGATCGTCGAAGTCGGGGTCGGGCGTGCCGCCCGCGACGATGCGGCTGTGGGGGAGTCGCACGAGGTTGGCGCGCGGTTCGACGGCGCACCACCCGACAGGCGTGTCGCCATCGTAGGCGAGCAGCCCCGGGCCGGTGTCGGAGGTCGCGAGCTGCGCTTCGAGCCGGCCGCGCAGGGCCTCGTCGCCCACGGAGCGCCAGTTGCTGCCCGGGATCTTGTACCACTGGCACCAGCAGTGCGCGGGGTCGCCCTTGGTGCCGAAGACGGCCTCGACGTCGGCGAAGGGCGCCTCCTGTGCGGGCACGACGCGGAGGTCGTCGGTGCGCGGATCGTCGGTCGTCGCTGGCTGCATGCCGTCACCGTAACGCGGGCGTGCGACATCCGTCGAGCGGTTGCCTGCGATGCGTCGACCGAGCAACTCGTGAAGTGAGGTAACGATGTAGTAGCATCACGATATGCCCACCGAACCCTTGGCACACGGTGCACACGGCGCCTCCGCAGCGCCGATCCCGACCGTGCTCGATCGCCTGCTCGAGATCGGCGAGCTCTTCCAGCACGATATGGCCCGGGCGTTCGAGGGCACGTCGCTCACGCCCGCTCGGGTGCGGGTGCTCTGGGAGCTGTCGCACGCCGGCCCGATGACGCAGCAGGCCCTCGCCACGCGCCTCGAGGTGAGCGCACGCAACATCACGGGACTGGTCGACGCGCTCGAGGCCGGCGGCCATGTGGCCAGGTCGCCGCATCCGACCGATCGCCGGGCCACGATCGTGTCGCTCACGGCGCAGGCCCGTCGACGCATGCGCGAGATGCAGCGCGAGCACGCCGAGCTCACCGCCGATCTCCTCGGCGCCGTCGACCCCGCCGACCGGTCGGCGCTCGAGCGCGGCGTCGACGCGATCGCCGCACGCCTGCGCGAGCTCGTCGCGGCCGACGTCGCCGCGCGAGCCGCGCGTGAGGCGGCCGGGGCATGAGCCTCGCGACCGAGCGCCGCCCGGCGGCATCCGTCTGGCGGCGCACCGGGTCGTTCCTGCTGCGGGCGCTGCGCGTCGAGCTCAGCATCTATGCGAACATCGGGCGATTCATCGCCCGCCGCCCGGCGATCCCGCGTGAGGCGGCCGGGTTCGGCTACCACAGGCCGGTGCTGACCGTGCTCGTCATCTTCATCGTGCTGTCGGCGGTCGAGATCCCGATCGTCGACCTCATCGTGCACCGGTGGCCGGCCGTGCGCATCGGGTTCCTCGTCCTCGGGATCTGGGGCGTCACCTGGATGTTCGGGCTGCTCTGCGCCTACCTCATGCGGCCGCACACCGTCGGGCCCGACGGCATCCGCGTGCGACAGGGGCTCGAGATCGACCTCCCGCTCGCGTGGGACGACATCGCCTCGGTCTCGCGCGTGAAGCGCGTCGACGAGCCGAAGTCACCGCGCATCGTGGAGACGGAGGCCGGGCGCACGCTCGCGTTCCGGATGCAGGACGAGACCGTGATCGAGATCGAGCTCGAGCGGCCGACCAACGTGCGCCTGCCGGGTCATCCGCCCAAGGGCGGCGACCAGGAGATCACGGCCGTGCGGATCTGGGTCGACGACCCGACGGCGTTCATGGACGAGGTGCGCAAGCACCTCTGAACGCCTCCGGGTCGCGACCTGCGGGTCAGGCCTTCGGGGTGTCGGTGCCCTCGTCGGTCGTGGTCGGCGCGCCGTCGACGACGGGGGTGTCGGATGCCGCGGCGTCGGCGGTCTCGGCCGCAGCGGGCTCGACGTCGGGGCCGGGCGTCTCCGTTGCGGTGACGGCGGCGGATGCCTCGGCGGGCACGTCGCTCGCGGTCTCGGCCGATGCGGCGGCGGGCACCGTGGCGGCCTCGTCGCGGGCCGGGACGTCGGTCGCGGCATCCGCGTCGTCGAGGTCGTCGATCTCGTACTCGTCGACCTCGACGAAGCCCACGGGCGCCGCGGCGGCGAGCGCCTCCCGTGCGACGACCGAGGCGTGGCGGTTGCGCGCGTGCACGGCCAGCGCGACGAGCACGCCGACGATGCCGGCGATGAGCAGCATGCCGCCGACCGTGGACTGCGTCTGCAGGTCGAGGTAGGTCAGGTAGTCGGATCCGCCGTTGTTGTAGAAGTCGGCCTGGCCGGCGTTGCCCGTGCGCAGCTGCCAGTAGCCGATCGCGCCGACGGCGATCGAGGCGACCCACAGCACGATGAGCGGGATGTTCAGGGCGAGGCGGCGGGGCGTGGCGTCAGGCAAGGTGTCCTCCGGGGAAATGGTCCGCGCGGGCGCGGGCGTTCGACGATCGAACGCATGGATTGTGGAGAGCCTATGCCCGAACCCTATGCGTGGGGTATGTCCGGACGATGCATCGGCTGGGCGGCTCGTCGTGCTGCCGCGCGCTGCGCGCGAGCCCGGGCGTGCACGAGCACGCCTCCGGATGCCGCTATGATGGTCGAGTTGCCTTCCGAGGAATCGGTCGGCATCGGGCTGTGGCGCAGCTTGGTAGCGCACTTGACTGGGGGTCAAGGGGTCGCAGGTTCAAATCCTGTCAGCCCGACTGAGAAGGTCCCGGTGGATCGCGAGATCTGCCGGGACTTTTCCGTCTGGATTTTATCCTCTCAACACTTTGCTCACCGCTTTCACGTGCCATTGAGGCTCCGGACTTGCGAGGGAAAGCCCTCGGACGAGTATTGGGCCACCTCCGTTGGATGCACCGATGCTCACTTGCCTGGAGCGAGGGGCTCGGGTCGCGAGCTGTCCGCAGCCCTCTACTTGATGCGAACTTCTTGATGGTCCATCGCGACGCAGATGCCGTCCTTTACGATGTAGGCCTCGACGTAGTGACGTCCGCGATACGCGGTTGGTTCATTGCGGCTGAGCGTGCCGTTGTCTCGCTCAACCTGGCCGCGGATGCAGTCGGCGCGCATCGCCTCGTCGCCTGTGTTTCGTACCTTCCAGTAGACGTCGACCGGGCTCGGCACGTTGTGACGAATGCTGAAGTTGATCTTCGATCCGACTGGCACGACGTTGCCGTACTTGCTGAGTTCGTAGTCGCGGAACCCTCGTCGTTTCGCGACGCGGCCGCTGACGCGAGCGCGGTAGCCACCGTTGAGGTGTGTTCTGATGCCCCAACGGCCCTCAAGCGTCTCGTCTGTGTTCCGGACGCCCTGAGCGCTGAGGTGTGCTTCAGATGCCTTCTTGACGGATGTGTCGTAGGTTCCGAACTTCTCGCCGAAGAGGCGACGCCACTTGACCTTGGACTCCTCCGGATCTTCCTCTTTGTGCGCCTCGTCGATCCAGCCACGATAGACGTGGATCTTGGTGCGGAAGTTGGCGTATTCGTCTTGGTTCCAGCGGTGGTTGTAATTCTCGGTAGGTTCGCTCGGGTCGTCGATGCTCGGCATGAGCTCGTTGTCTTGGAGGTAATCGTCAAGCGCGCCTACGATGTTCCTCAGCGCCGTGGGCACGTCCGAGTACTGCGACTCTTCTCCCCATGCTGCCGCGTCGCTGACGCTGTTTCCGAGCAAAATCGAGAAGATCACGGACTTGCAGCTAAAGGTGTCCTTGAAGTCGCGAAGGTACTTCATAAGTCGGATCACCTTTACCAGCCGGCCGCTGGCCAATCTGTTCTGCCCATCGAGCCATTCGTTGTAGCCCTCAGGGTTCGTCAGTTCGAACCGATTTTCGCTGCGATTGGTGATGTAGTGCGCTCCGTGGCGCTCCATGTACGGCACCAGATCGATGTGAAACTCGTTCGCGTAGTCGATTCGGATACACCGGTCGTGCCGACTGACCATTTCGCGGTAGGTAGAGCTGCTCCGGAAGACGGTGTAGAGCTCCTGGACGTAATCCTCTGCTGCCCACTCCTCGACCTCGTCCATCTCCAGTAGGAGGTCTGCATCGAACTCGTCGTTCGCGCGCACGGGATTGATGATGGTGCGGTGCGCGTAGCTTCCCTGCGGCAGGATGTCGATGAAATTCGTTGCGAAGACGTCCTCGCCCGTCTGCAGGAAGTTCGTGATCGCTGTTACGCGCTCATCGAGCTGCTTGATACGCCCGTCGCCGAGATTGACTTTGTTGACGAGGAACGCGTCGAAGTGCTTGATCAACTTCACTGCATGACCTCCCGGCCCTCGAGCGTGCGAACCGGGATGAACTGCTCAGCTGGTGCTGAGAAGAACCGCTTTCGAAGGAGCGCAAGCTGGGTTCGGGCTTGATCGGCGCCGAGCGCTCGAAGCTCTGGGATCCCTTCGATGCCGTCCAGTTGATACTGGCGCTCGTCGACTGATGGCGAGACTCGCACTACGTGATCGTGACCGAGCAGGAGCATTGCTGTCCCGATCGATGCGGAGGACTGTCCTGACATGAACACCTTTACTATCCGCTTTGCCCAATAGTTCACGAGGCCGTGACGTCGCGACTGGCTCGCTTTGAAGTTGGCAGGTGCTTCCGTGCATCCAACCCCGAGGAGCTCGACGTCGCCCTTCTTCCACTCGAGCAGGCCAATGGCTTCGACCGCCGCAGTTCCCATTGGGTTGTTCGCCCACATGCCGCCATCAACGAGCGGAACGCCGTTTGTAAGACGGTGTGTCGGGAAGTACGTCGGTGCTGCGGCCGTTGCCATCGCAGCATCTACTGCGAGCATCTTGTAATCGCGTTCGAATCGGTCATGGTGCGCTGTCTTGAAGACGTTCACCTCACCCGTGGAAAGATTGAGCGCAGGGATGACCAGGCGTGTCGTGCTCTCGCCGAGTCTTCGATCGCCGAACACCGCCGTCAGCGCTGCCTTCAGAGGAGCCGGGTCGTACTTTGCAGTGATGAGCTGTCGGAGCGGTCCGAGCCGTTTGCTGCCCCTGAAGATGTCCGGCCCCTTCTCTTCGTAGAAGCGAAGGATGTCCGAAGCCGGGATGCCGAGGCCGAGAGCGAGCGCGATGATCCCGCCGGTGGAGGTACCGACGATCAAGTCGAAGTAGGACGCGAGCGGCTGGTCAAGTTCGCTTTCGAGGTCGGCAAGAAAGGCCGCGGGAAACACGCCCTTAATCCCTCCGCCGTCGATCGTGAGTACACGTCGCGGAGTAGCTGAACCGTCTTGCTCTGTCCTCATTCGTTTCCCTACTTCCGCGCCTTTTGCATCGATTCTTGCAAGCGCCACTGACATGCTGACGCTTTGAGATCCCGGGGGAGTACCCCATAGTGAGGGGTCACCCTATGCCGCGGTGTCCCGCCCGACGCACAGGAAGAAGGCAGCATATGGCTTGACGCTCGGCCCGATTCTGATCGACGCGGGGTTCATGTGCTTACCGAGGTCAGCCGATCGGGCTCGTGAGTCGCCGCTCGCGGGACTCGCACCACTTCGAGAAAACTGCGTGGCGGAGCACTACGCCATGTTGCTCCCTGAGGCCGGGGTTTTACAAGTTGGCTGCGCGATACTGCTCCTGCACGCTGGCGGGAATGCGACCGCGCGCGGGCACGTCGATGCCGTTCGTAGCTGCCCAAGCTCGAATATCGCGCGCATTGGTTGCTGATGTTGTCGCACGCCGGCCGGCCCGTGAGCTCCTCTTCCGGCCAGCGTCGACGTACGGCTTCAGTGCCTTGTGGAATGCCTTCGAGTTCGGGCCCGAGAGATCAATGTCGTAGTTGGATCCGTTGACCGAGAACGAAATCGTTTCGACGGCTTCCGAGCCATCGATGTCGTCAACAAGAGAGATGACGGTCTTCTTTACCATGATTATTCAACTTTCTGAGGCCCGTCCGCCAAAAGTGATTAGGCTCACGCGGGGTGTAGCCATACGATAGTCCCTTTCGCTTCCGTATCGAATCCGAGCAGTCATCGGACGGAGGTCTCGGAGAATCGAGTCTCGGCGCCATATATTCGTTGATCAAGCGCGCCACCAACCGCAGCCAATGGAGCGTGCAATCCGCCTTCTGCGTCACTTTCGGCACGACCGACGAGCGACTCGGCTGGAAAAGGAGAAGCACGTCCGCGGCTCCAACTGGACCGAACCTAGCGGACACGCTCGCTTCTGAAAATGCCCGTCGGGTTGATTGAGTCCAGCGGTCGCTTGTCGCGCGACCCAAGATTGGTTGCTGATGCAACGGGAGTCCATGGCAAATGGTGTGGACGCGACGAGTATGGCGGCTGGTTTCGCAGACCTAGAGGCCACCGTCCTCTCCGGCCCGGAGACGTGCAATATCCTCGGCGTCCTGCAAGTTACTCTGCCAATGAACGCGTCGCTTCCCAAAGAGACGAACGGCCGTGTCCACGACATCGAGTACGACGCGCAGGCAGCCCACGAGACTGGTCGCGCCGGTGGTGACGTGGAGATTCACGACGCCAGTTTCCGGGTCGTAGCCGAGTTCCTCCCGGTCGAGGATGACCTGCATGGCATAGCCCCGCGCGTGAGTGAGGCCGCTGAACCCCTGCCACAAACCGAGGATCGCACCCGGCGCGCGACCGTCGCGCGGAATCATGCCGTTCACCACTGACTGAGCGGCGGTGATCTTCGATGTGATTGTGATCTTCCTCTTCACGTCACGCACAGTTCCGGCTTCGGGGCGTTGCTTGTGGGCTCTCAGGACGTGCCCTTCTCTGACCGCACGAGGCGGATTGGGGACGAAGCCCAGATTCTGGACCATGTTGATCCCATCTCCCACCTCCTGCCATTCCGACTGCATGAGACGGAGTAACCGGACATTTCGGTCATCGCTTTCCAGTAGCCATATCGTGATTGCGGCAGTTTCCAATGCGCTTCGCATCATGGAGAATAGCGCCACCCATGGCATCGCTCCGCTCTCTACGACGAGTCGAATGGTTCGCAGATGATCGATCGCCGACCCCAGCGCCAGCTGGGTCGAACTTGCAAGCCGGAGCGGATATGCGAACTGGTCGTCGATGGCCAATGACGACGCCGATTCGACAATTAGTAGTCCCCTGTCGTCGAGTCCCTCGAACTCCTTGACTCGCTCGAACAACACGGGCAGTAAGGCCTCAGCCGCGGTTTGCTGGGCGGCTGACTCTCGGCGGGTAGAAGTGGCACCTTCAGGCCGGCCAGGTATCTCCGAGTGTGGCATGCCTCAATGGTGCTGGTTGACGGCGTCTAGGGAGCACTTCAACGCGCCGACAACTCGCGCGTCGGTGCACCTGCTCCGAAACGAGTTCGGGCGTGTGATGAGCCTTGCGATGCAGGTGGACGCCGTGGATACGCGGCCGCTGATCACTCGCTGGCGCACTCAAACGTTCGGGCTCGCAGGTTGATTCCGACCCTTTCCTCAGGGTCTCGCGAAAGGGAACTCCGAGAATGGCCCATCGCATCGCAGGAGAGCACGGCCAGCAGGCGTGATCCGCGGGCACCCAAAAGGGGGAGTGTGAACTACCTCAGGAGCCCCTACCGTCAGGTCAAAATCACCCCAGGAATGAGGAGTCGCGTGGAAGATCAAACCGACGAAATCGTACAAGAAATCGGAAAGTTCAGTGAGGTCGCTGCTAACTACTCTGCCCTCGCCGCAGTCCTCGCTGGCTTCGCGTTCGCATGCCTGACCACGATTGCATTGTCACCCGGCCTAAAACCGAACCGCGAGAACTCAGTGATGATGGCGGCGTCGCCTATGACTGCTCTGTTCGTCAGCTTGGTCCTTGTAAGTCTGAACTATGCCGTCGTCGCGGGTGAGTCAGACGGCACGCCTCGATTGGCCACTATTGCGGTGGTAACGGGCATTGGCTTCACGTGTGCAGGGATACTTCTGCCATATGTCTTGCTCGTCCTCCTCGGAGCGGCGGCGGCGGACGAGCAAAGCAGACGCAGTCAGCTTAACGGTGCGGTCGGTATCTTGAAGATCTCCGTAGCCCTCGCGGCTCCACTTCTGATGCTGCTGCAGTGGTCGGCCTTGAGGCAAGCCGAGATTCTGAACGAGCAAATGGAATTTGGCGCGGCTGATTGGTGGTGCATCGGGGCCGCGACACTACTCCTACTCAACTCCATACTGGCCCTAGTAGGGGTATACGCGCGTGTGCCCGGCCTGCGGGCCGCGTGGCGGTTCTTCCAGCGCAAGCAGCACTCGGTACTTCGTTGGCTCTCTATCACGGCTATTGGAATAGCCATTGCGGCCATTGCTGCACGAGTGTTTGTTCTCGTACTGCCGTACAAGGTTGGGTGGAGTATCGGCTGGCTCGTGGCTGTCTCGCTCGTGTACGCCGTGTTCGCTTTCTTCCTAACGTTGTCGGCTATGACATACGAGGTACATCATCATGGGGACGAACCGGATCCGGAGCCGAATGGCGGACACATCCCGACGCTCCAAATTGCCCAACACGAGAGGTGATCAAGCGCGGGAAGGTACCTTGCCGTGACGACCAAACGGGCCGACGAATCTGGAGCGTAATCGGGACTGCTGCGGGATAAGAGTGACTCCCGAACCTAATGTGTGGCGCCTGAGTCGGCGACCATTCTGGCGCGCATTGCACGGTTCTTCCTAGACAAGATGGATGGCGCGTTGATGGCCGTGGGCCGAGTGTGCGTGTCCTCGTACCACTAGAGCTTGCGCAGGTGCATACGACGCAGGGGGCCATCGTCGCGGTGCAAGGCACAATGGCCTGGCCTTCAAGCTGGCAAAGGATATCCACAAAGCCCGAGGCGCGGGCTGCAAGCCATGCAGCAGGGCTCAGACCTCGTTACTGTACTGACCGGACGACAACACCTCGGCATCCGACGCGCCGCTCGTCGCGATGCGACGGCCCCTCCGTCTCGCCTCCAATACGATTCGGGCATGACTTCGCCGCCGCCGGATCTCACTCGATGGACGCCTAGCTCCATCGCAGGGTGCGGAGTTCTCGTCCTTGTCGTCGCTGCGATCGTCATCGGCGTAGTGCAGGCATCGCAGCCGCCGACGGAATGCGAGATCGCCGAAAACGCGCTTATCAAGTCGAACGACGATTCTCTCTCGGTCGCCGAGCAGGAGATGTGGGAGCGGCAGTACGTCTTGCATCGGGACGCGTGCGAGACGGAATAGACCTGCGAGCCCCTAGAACCACTTCCGGCTCAGCCGGCAGCGCCCGGCCCGCGGTGCACCGTCTCCACGAGCACGGTTGCAGCGGGAGTGGGACGGGCGGAAGTTCGACCAGTCGTCGACCAGGTGCGGATGCGACGGCACCGAGTAGAAGTGGTCGAGCTCGAACCCGTCGCCGAGTGCACCGGGGATGCCGTATGCGATCGGCAACCGGCAGATCCGGCACGGCAGCTTTCCCCGAGATCAAGGCGGCGCGGATGCGGTGTACGTGGCGCTCGCGGCGAATGAAGATTTCGCCAGCGAAGAGGCAGATCCGCACCTCCGTGCCGTTCTTGAATAGAGGATTCCGGTTCGAGGTGTAAATCGCCCAAGCGATACGGGCAGCTGTGCTCTTCGAACACACCCAGTCCGCATAAGTGAGGACTTCTCGATGAAGAACGTTACGAGTAGAAAGGCATGGGCCGGTAGGGCCTCTACACGACTTTCATCGCATAACTGCACCGCGATTGGCTCGCGAGAGGTTTCGGATGGCAGGCAGACCTTGTCAGTGACCGAGTCCGTGCCACGCGTTCAATCCACCAAAGCGATAGGAACGTAAACCGCGCACGCTGAGAAAGGGTCCCATGCCGCGTCCATCCATAAGCGTAATCGTTCCAGCGAGGAACGAGGCGCCTACGATCGCCGCGACGGTTCGCTCGATCCGCGAGACGCTTCCTGCGGATGGCGAGATCTTGGTCGTTGACGACGGCTCCCACGACAGGACGGCGCTTGCCGCGCTCCACGCAGACGCCGGCGTACGTCTACTGAGATCGATCGGTCAACTGGGCGTTGCGCGAGCACGAAACTACGGAGCATCTCAGGCGGGCGGCGCAGTGCTTGCGTTCTGTGATGCACACGTAGCGGTGGGCCAGGGCGCCTGGCAGACGCTTGTCGCTGGGCTTCGAGACCCACGCGTCGGGGCGGTGTCGCCACGCGTGATGGGCTTCGGCAAGAGCGGTTGGGGCTACGGCCTCACCATGCGCCGCACAGACATGGACGTTGAATGGCTTCCCGCGGGCGGGCCGATGAGCGCGGCGACGCATCTCTGCGGGTGCTTCACGGCGCTCAGGCGCCAGACATTTTGGGATGTCGGCGGGTTCGACAACGGAATGCTCTGCTGGGGCTGGGAGGACGTCGAGATGAGCATGCGTCTCTGGGTTATGGGTTACGACCTTCGGGTCGCTGCGGGTGCTGACGCCAAGCACCTATTCCGCAAAGTATCTCCATATCGAATCGACCCCGTGTGGGCCCTACACAACCAGCTTCGACTCGCATGCGCTCACTTCAGCGAGCCCCGACTAAGAGCCGTGATGGCGCACCTGCGATCTCACCCCCTTTTTGAACAGGCTTTCGACCTCTGCCTCAGGGGTGGTATCTGGGAGCGGCGGAAGCTTCTGTTCCAGCACCGCCGCCGCAGCGACGAAGCGTACTTCGAGCTCGGGGACCAGCTTTCGAGCGAAATTGGGAATGGAGACGGATAGATGGCACACGAACACGACTCCGAAACGTTCGGGTACGCAGAAGTGAAGCGCAGAGCACTCGAAGCAACCACGACCACGAGACTGTACGGCATCCCAATTGACGACGCCGCGACTCTCGATGATCACACCGCCATGGTCTGGTGCGGCATCGGAGACGACACTCTTGACGAACGCCAAATCACGAACCGGGTATGGCACGTTCCGAATGACGCCATTTTCGGAAGAGCACCAGTCGATGGGTTCGTACACGAGGGCCATCAGATCTACGTATTTGCAGTGCGGCGTGACACGGTCGCGATCGAGGAGGTCTACGCACCGGTTCGCCTGGATGGGATGTTCGGGGCGGCCGAATCGTTGGCTCGCTACCGAGGTCCTCGCGGCAGGTTCGGGGGACTTGGTGACGCATTCTATGACGTTGACGTCACGATAGATCCGAATGGCTCGCGCCCGACACAGTCCCCGCCACTGACTATTAACCCTTGAGATACGTTGTTCGCTGTCCGCTCCTGATTTGGCTGCACCGAGTGAAATCACGTCATTGCCCGAACCCGTCGGATAACGGTGGCATCATCGCGATCGGGACGCCCGGCCAGTACTGGTCGCCGCGTCCGAAGGCGGACGCCCTCAGCGACATCGAGCTGTGTATCCACAGGTACTACGTGCAGTGGCCGGGAAAGCGCACGGTGATCCCGGTGGTCAACGGCGCGACCGGCAAGTACCTCCGCACCGATCGCAACTACACCACCCGCGACAACCTGGACGACCTGCCAGACCTGTGACGCGAGGTCAACGAGGCGAAGGACCGTACCCCTATGTGCAGGTGCTGTCCTGCACATTTCGGGCTCCGATCTTCGCTAGGCACCCTTCGCCTTCGCTTTCGCCGGTTCACGTCTCGCCAAGAACGAGGCGACGGCGCGCAGCTTGTCAAGCTTGCCATCGAGCTCTCCGAGTGGATCGAGGCGACGTACCATGCACCCGAACCGGCCGTGCGAGATCTCATTGACTCAGACGACGAGGTTGCTCCTGAGCAGGCCGCCGAAGCGCTCCGTGGTGCCCGGGGTCTCGGTGTTGCGCCGATCAAGAACCTGATGCGGCGCCTCGAGTCGAAGGGCGCCAAGGTCTACTCCGCCGGCGGGCCGCGTCAGGCGATCGACGCGTTCTCGTTCCGACACGGCGCAATGCCAGTCATCTTGCTGAACACTCAAAAGTCTGCGGAGCGCCTCTGCTTCGACCTGGCGCACGAACTGGGTCACTTGGTCATGCGCGGCGGCTCGCTTCATGTCGAGGCGTGCCCTGGCCGGTCGCGTCGCCGCGTGCATTCACGGAGGCAACGCTACCGCGCGCCCCGAGCCGTGAGAGACGCTGCGCTCAGCGCGCGCCGTGAGTCAGATAGTACTTATTCCGCACTTCCGCCTCGATCGTTGTTGACCGCCAGACGCGCTTGTCCAGCCACGACGAGTGCGAGAACCAGCCCAGGGGAGCGGTCGTGTAGACGTCCGCTTCGGGCGGAAAGTCGAGTCCGGCGGAGCGTTCGGCAGCGAGCAGGTTGCGTGCGCCGCGGGTCCGGCCGGCGACGAGGTCGGAGAGGATCACCCAGTCGAGCTTCGAACGGAGCGACATCATGTAACCAACGTTCCGCTTGATCGCGACCCATTCGTGGGCCGGCCGCTCGATCGGCGGCACGCTCAGGAGCACAAGGAAGTTGATCCGGACGCCGTCCGCGGCGGCCGAGAGGGCGACGTTGCCGCCGTGGCTGTGGGCGTAGACCGTGTCGAGTTCGCCGACCCCGCCCACCGAGCGGAGCCAGAGTGGAAGGTCTCGGGCGCCCTTGGCCCGGTCGTGGCGAGAATACCGGCCGGACCACCTGAAGAACCTCGCCGCGTCCGGAAACAGGTCCGGACTGAACTCCTTCCCAAGGTATCCATAGAACTTATGACTGGGCGCCACGCGGCTCGTGCCGTAGCGGGAGAAGGTCCCGTGCACACCGATGCTGAGAGGGCCGCTACCGATTGGCGCGGGCGGCACCGCGCCAAACGGCGGGACGTCCCCGCCGGGCGGGCCGTTCAGGAGGTCGAAGAGATCCCGGGCCAACGCGCCGGTGGCGCTCGGCGCTTGGTACTGCTCGTCGAATAGTCGAGCGAGAAGGTACGCGTCGACTCCGGATATGGAACCGTCCGGAGGCGCCAGCGACAACAGGCCGAGGATCGCGCTGAGCCGGGCGTAGGGCGACGGGTCTTCGAGCGAGAGCCCGAGCAGGTCGATCGCGGCTCCCGGGTCGGACTCCGCCCGCGCCGCCGACCACATCTCGCCTGCGAGTCCCGCGTCGTACCCGCGCAACCTCGTGCCCGCCACGGCGCGCGCCCGCTGCTCTCCCCGGAGGGCGTCGGATCCGTCAGGCCTGAGTACCGGAGTGCCTAGGGACGCGGCGTCTTCGCGTAGCCCGGTCGGAAGCTCGTCGCCGTCGCGGCGCGAGAGCTGTTCGGCGATTAGCAGGAGCTGGACCGCCCGGGAACGGCCAGACTGCCTCGTTTCTGCGAACGCGCGCTCACCGTCGGAAGGTTCGAAATACTCGCGCCCCGGCGCCATGGCGTCCCCCGCTCTCGCCGGGCCAGATTATCCGACCGCGCGCGGCGAGGTCACGCGCGGATCCGGCGCGTACCATGATTCCGCCCGCCGTCAGTCGCGGACGCTGAGCGGCAACGCCAACTCGTCCGAAAGCCAGTCGAGGTCTGTCATACCGGACGGGTCGATGCGGAGCGTCTCGAGCACCCACGAGGCGAACATCGTGGCCATCGCCGTGAAGTGCGCCGTTTGCCGCTTGTTAGGGTCAATCGCCTCGCTCAGAACCGTGAACTGCTTCTCTTCGTCAAGGTCTAGGAAGGCCGTGACCGTCTCGCTAGTCACGTGTACGAACTGCGACTGTTTTAGGTACTGGGTCGCGAAAAGAGAGCCGTAGTCGATCTGCTCGATCATCTTGGTGATCCGGAGCAGGCGCTTCCCTTCGCTTTCCATCGACTTCAGTGCCTCATCGACCTCTCCCTGAGGCGTGCTCAGAAATGCGGCGACCGCTCGGAACGCGCGCCCGCTGGTGTGGCGGTACCCCTCGACGAGCTGATCGGGGCCGCTGTCTTCGAAATGCGCCCATTGTGCCGTGAACGCGTGTTCCAGCGCCTGGCGGGCCACGGCGACGGCCTCGCGTGATCGCCCGGCCCGGTACAGAACGACGTACGCGCCCGCGTAGCGGATGGCCTGAGCACAGATACCGTAGACGGCCTGGAACTCGAGCTGATGTTCCTCCGCGATTTCGAACGACTCGGTGTCGTGGAGCCAGCGCTCGCGCCGCTCGATGAAGTCCAGCCACGCCTCCACGGGCACGGTCGCAGCCGTCGCAGTCGTCATTTGCCCATTCTCCCGCCCACCTGCCTGACGTCGAACGCGTCGGCGCACGTTGTGAAATCGTCGACGCACTGTCGGCATTCGGCACGGCGCATTCATGATCGGCCGTCCGCTCCTCGTCGGGCCGCGGCGCCGAGGATACGTCTGAATCGCGGTCGCTCACCGATTTCTCCTCGATATCAACCGTGAACGTCCAGCATCGTCCGCGTACACTCGGAACTGTCGAACCGCCCGGTTCCCAGTCACCACAAGGGAATCCGCGAGTTCCCGAGACATCCGGAGGCATCCCGAAACGGGCTGGAACCTTCAAGGGGTCGCAGGTTCAAATCCTGTCAGCCCGACACGGGAAAGGCCCGGTGAGATGCAGAATCTTGCCGGGCCTTCGTCGTCCCGCCAGATTGTCACACCGACGGGTCCCAGGCCGCGAGCTGATCGAAGATACGACGACCGCCTTCGAACGCCAGCGACTCCAGTGGTATGCGGCCGTAGAAGAACAGGACCAGGTCGCTGGCCGTACCCCGGGCGGAGGCGTCGGCCGTGTCGGGGTCCTCGCCGGCAGCGCGCGTGAGGCGGGCGACCTGTGCGCCGTCGTGGGACAGCCGGAGGCGCCAGGATGGGCCCTCAGTCGCGTAATAGTCGACGACGGCGGGGTGCTGCGGCCAGGCGACCGTCGTCGCGCAGAGGGTGAACTGGCAGTCGTCGAACCCGTCGAGGGCGATTCGTTCCGGTATCGGCTGCGGGGCGCCCCCGGTGAGCTGGACGTCATAGGTGTGCACCGCGATCTCGTGGAGCTGGCGCCGCGCCCAGGCTCCGGAGGTCTGCGGTGACGGCGAGTCACCCCACCAGGTCCAGCAGGCGCGATCCGGGCCCGCCTCGCGCAGCACGCTCGCCAGATGCTCGACGGACTCCACCCACCAGGCCAGGAGCGCCTCGCGCTCCCGAGGCGCACCCGTGCCGCCGCCCCATTCGGACTCGTCCGGCGGAGCGTCCGCGGGTCCGGCGGCGACGATGGCGGCTGCCTTGCGGCGACCCATCCCCACGTGTTGCACGTGATCGAACAGCGTCCGCTCGGGATGGGTCGCCATCCGCACATCCAGGCTGGGTGCCGCGGCGACCGCAGCGCGGAAGGCGGCCGATCGTTCGTCGATCAGCCGCAACTGATCAGGGAACGTGAGCATCTCGAGCATCCCGCCTTCCTCCCACTGTGCTCAGATGACCGGTCGCCCATTTCGCAGCGCCGCTATGCGACGGGGTACTCGTGGACGACCGACTCCAGCATCGTGCCGTTGATCTCGAGGTACATGCGGTGCTCGGTGATCGAGAGCGCGATCGAGTTGCGCCGTTCGAGCAACGCGGTGGCGGCGTCGAGGAAACCGGGGTCGAAGCTGAACAGGGTGAGCTCGTCCGCTCGGTGGATCCGCTTGCCCGCCCAGGCGGCGGCGACCTTCGCCGGATCGCGGTGCGTGTAGACGACGGTCCGCTCGGCCTGCATGCTCCCGTAGTGCAGCCGGGTCGCGTCCGGTGCGCCGACCTCGATCCACGCGATGAGCTTCCCGCTGAGGTCGCGTACGTACACGGCCGGCTCGTCCGTCGCCGAGATGCCGTCGCTGAACGCGATCCCCTCCTGGAATTGGAGGCAGTACGCGAGCACGCGCGTCAACATGAACGCGTCCGTCTCGGAGGGATGGCGCGCGACGCGGAGCGTGAGGTCCTCGTAGACGCCGCGGTCCATGTCGGCCAGCTGTACCGCGAAGGTGTGGATGGTTGCGCCAGTCGCCATGGTGAGCGAGCCTACGCGGTGTTGCGACGCGGCCCGTACCGTCCTGGGCGTGAAGCCGGTACGAATGCACGTCGGTTCCATGCTGTCGGCATCCGAAGCATGAGCTCGGACGATCGGCGGGCAGTCGCGGGGTTCCGGGCTGTCCCGGAGGCTGGTGGGCACTCTCCCGGAGGAGTATTCGTAGTAGTGGCTCGACACTCGCGTGAAGATGAGCCTGTCGTCGGGTCACTGCTCACATGTCGGACAATGCGGCCCGAAATGTACAGACCACGCGCTACTACCGCGCAATCAGCACAGGCGGCGCGGACGGCTCCGCCGGGACCGGACGCGCCGACCTTCGACGCGTTCTTGTCATACAGCCACCACGACAGAGCCGCCGCCCGAGGCGTGCAACGGGGCTTGCACACGATCGGTCGTCGATTCGGGCAACTGCGAGCATTGCGCGTGTTCCGGGATTCGACTGACCTGACGGCCAGTCCGGACCTCTGGGCGAAGGTGGCTGAGGCGATGGATGCGTCGCGCCACCTCGTCGTGATGCTCTCGCCGAAGGCGGCGTCGTCGAGATGGGTGGACAAGGAACTCTCGTATTGGCTCGATCGCAACGGGCCGGAGCGCCTGTTCCTGGTGATCGCCGATGGGACCTTGGAGTGGGACGAGTCGGAAGGGTGCTTCGATGCTGCCCGCTCCACCGCGGCACCCCATCTCCTCACTCAGCCCGGGATCCTCCCAGCGCAGCCCTTCTACGTCGACGTCAGCGAGGACGCTCCCTGGAACCCGCGAGATGCTGGGTTCCGGGAACGAGTCACCGACCTCGCAGCGCCGTTGCAGGGCAAGGAGAAGTCCGAGCTGGCAGGGGAGGACCTCCGTCAGCAGCGCCGAGAGCGCAGGCTGCGCAGAACCGCGATTGCCGGACTCGCCATTCTGACGGTGATCGCCGTCATTGCCGGAGTCTCCGCGCTCCTGCAAGCAGCAGAGGCGCAGGCCCAACGCGATGAGGCCCGGCGGCAGCGAGACCAGGCGATCGCACAGGCAATGGTTTCCGAATCCCAATCGGTAGTGGACGACAACCCGCTCCTTGCACTTGCGTTCGCCGCCGAAGCCAACGGGTCCACCGTGGCACCGTCGCAGGCGGCGAAAGCGATGTGGCACGCTCGCGTGGCGGCGGCATCGGCGACGGCCGATCAGGTGGGTCCGCCACTCGTCGGTCATGACGGCGCGGTGTCGACGGTGGCATTCAGTCCTGACGGGCGATCCCTTGCGTCCGCGGGAGTGGATGGGACTGTGCGGTTGTGGGAGGTCAGCACCGGCGATCCAGTCGGGCAACCGCTCATGGGGCACGAGGGCGAGGTGGAGTCGGTGGCGTTCAGTCCGGACGGGGATCTACTCGCGTCCGCCGGCGATGACGGGACCATCAGGTTGTGGGAGGTCGGCACCGGCCACGCGGTGGGCGAACCGATCAACGCCGCCGGTGGGGCTGTGTTGTCGGTGGCCTTCAGCCCCGATTCGAAGCGCCTCGCATCTGCGGACCTCGGCGCCGTCCGACTGTGGGACACAGACACAGGCGGCCTGATCGGAGCGCCGCTCACGGTCCCGGGGCCCTTGGGCGGGTCTTGGTCGGTGGCCTTCAGCCCGGACGGGTCGGTGCTCGCTTCCACTGACAACGCGCTCGGTGCGAAAGTGCGCCTTTGGGATCCGGCCACTGGAAATCTCGTCGGTGACCCCATCGACGACCTTTTCGGAGGGTCGTCGGTGGCGTTCAGCCCCGACGGAACCATGCTCGCTTCTGCCGGCGTCGGCCTCTACGGGGCCGCGACCCTCAGGAATGCAGACAGCGGCGACGTGATCGGGCAACCGCTCGGCGGCCAGGAAGGTGCGGTATCAGTGTCCTTCAGTCCGGATTCGAAGATGCTCGCCTCCGCTGGAGGCGACGGGACGGTGCAGTTGTGGGACACCGGGAGTGGAGACCCGGTCGGTGAACCGCTCACTCCCGACGGGGGAGTGTCGTCGGTGGCGTTCAGTCCCGTGGAGAACTTGCTCGCCTCCGCCGGAGATGACGGGACCGTTCGATTCTGGGATGTCAGAACTGGTGATCCGATGGACGAGCCGCTCATGGGCCACGACGACAGGGTGAGGGCCGTGGCATTCAGCCCGGACGGAAAGGTGCTCGCCTCTGCTGGAGGTGGCGGAAGACTGCGGTTGTGGGACGCTGCCACCGGAGACCTCATCGAGGAACTGACCACCGGCACGTTCAATGAAGTGATATCGCTGGCGTTCAGACCCGACGGAAGGGTGCTCGCATCGGCCGGCGGTGACGGGGCCGTGCGGTTGTGGAATGTCGCCACCGGCGATCCGATCGGGGACCCGCTCCTGGGCCACGACGGCTTCGTGCTTTCGGTGGCATTCAGTCCGGACGGAACCGTCCTCGCTTCCGCCGGATCAGATGCCCTGCGCCTCTGGGACGCCGATACAGGGGACCCGATCGGGGAGCCGATAACCGTCGATACCTACGGTGGAGGATCGACGGTGGTCTTCAGCCCGAACGGCAGGCTCGTGGCCATTGCCGGCATCGAGGGTGCTCGCCTCTGGAACGTGGATACGGGTGATCCGGTGCGCGAACCCTTCCCTGGCGGGGGGTGGGCAGTGGCGTTCAGCCCGGATGGAAGGGTGCTCGCAACCACCAACGATGACGGTTCCGTGGAACTGTGGGACTCGAACACGGGCGAGCAGATCGCGCAATCGCTGACTGGCCACGATGTGGTGTCGGGCATGGCATTCAGCCCTGACGGGACCTGGCTGGCTACCACTGGCTACGACGGGACGATGCGCTTGTGGGACGTCGAAAGCGGAGAACTGGTTGGCGAGCCGCTCGCTCGCCACGACGGTGTGGTGTGGTCGGTGGCCATCAGCCCGGACGGGGCACTCATCGCCACGGCCGGCGATGACGGAACTGTGCGGCTGTGGCCCACCCACTGGCTGTTATCCGACGCCTGCGAACTCACTGAACCGTACGTATCTGAAGCCCAGTTCGAGCCGCTCCTCCCTGAGGATTGGACCCTCGAGTGTGACTACCGAAAATGAAGCTTCCAACTCAGTCCGACTTTGCGCTCGGACTCAGCCCAACGCCTCCAGCGCCCGCTCGATGATCGGCAGGTACCGTTCGACCTGCTCGCGGTCGCTGTCCTTCTCGGCTTCCGTCAGCGCCGCGAATGGCGAGTCCATCTGGCGGCTCCATTTCCGAACGAGCTCGGCGGGGACGACGAGTGACCCATCCGCAGTCTGCTGGCACTGCGTGAACACGTACCGCTGCCAATCGGACCACCGTTCATGCTCGGCCGCAGCGAGTTGCTCGAGGAGTGCCGGATCGCGAAGCGTCGCCCGTGCTGCGTCGTCCGAAGGCACGATCATATGAGGTCCTCGTGTACGAGCTTCCAGTAATGCTTTCCCAGGACCGTCAGCTCGCACGCCTTGCTCTCCATGGCGGCATGCCACATGTGAGGTGCGCCGACCGGCCGCACGAGGTTCACGCTCACGTAGTTCTGCAGGACACGGAACGTAGCCGTGTGATCGGGATCGGGTTCCGGGATCGTCGGGTCCGTCGAATGCCCGGGCGATCGCTCCGGCTCGTATGAAGGATCAAGTGGATACTGGTGGTTCGCCGTCGGGAAGTACGTTGTCAGGGCCCGCAGATCACGCAGGGCTATCGGTGGCTCGGTGCGACGAAGTGAGACGAACCTCTTCACGTTGGTCTTGAAGACGGGCCGTTGGGCCCACGGACCGAGCGACTGGTCGATATGGGCGTAGACGCTGCCGGGTGTGATGTCGCCGACGAGGTTCGCGGCGGCTCCGTCGAGCGCGTCGACGAGCAGTCGGGTGAACACGCCGCCTCCGCCACCCGGCATCTCCACGGCGTTCTGCTTCGCCGTCGACGCCGTGAGGATCGTGAGTCCATCCGAGATCTCTGCCAAGTCCTGTGCGACGGGATTGTTGCCGACCACGCCTCCGTGACAACTGTCGAGGATCACGATCTTGTGCTTTGCAGGCGACGTGTTGGCCCACGCCATCAATTCCTGCAGGGACAGTCCGTCGTCGCCCGTCTCGGCGTCACTGGCGCAGAGGAACCCACCGGTAGCGTCGATGTAGCCATGGCCGGCGAAGTAGACGAGCGCGATCTCCGCGTCGTCTTCGAAGACCTCGCGAACGCCTTCCCTGAGCTGGCGTTTGGTCATCAGCTTGGCGGGCGAGTCGGCGAGCATGAGCTTCGGTGCCGGGAAGTTCAGCGACCCGTCGGCATTCCGCTCCAACACGGTATGGACCGACCGGGCGTCGTTCACACACCCGCTGAGCCCAGCGATGTGCTCGTAGTAGTCGACGCCGATGATGAGCGCCTTGCGCGTGGTCATCGCGCGCCCCCCGGACCGCAGATACGCATGTCGACCCCCGACCCTGCGATTACGGTTGCGAGTGTAGTCGCGCGGCGGGTTTGCGCCCAGAGTGGCCGCATTGCTCGCATCACACCAGAGCCGGCCGCTCCTTGATGGCAGCGCACTCGCCGTTGACTTGCCTCCATGGCAGAGGTCATGTCGCGGATCTGCCCGTTGGCTCGGTGACGCGTTTCGAGAGGCTCACCACGCCCGCGGCCCCGTCGACGGTCACCTCGGCACCCGTTGCGATCGCCTCCGTCGCGCGCGGCACGCCGACGACCGCGGGGATGCCGTACTCCCGGGCGACGACCGCACCGTGGCTGTTCGCGCCGCCCATCTCCATGACGAGCCCGCCGGCCGTGAGGAAGAGCGGCGTCCACCCCGGGTCGGTGGACGGGGCCACCAGGATCTCGCCCGGCTCCAACTTGGCGCCGACGGGGTCGAGGATGACGCGGGCCGGCGCGGTGACGGTCCCGGCCGACGCGGGGGTTCCGCGCAGCGCCCCCGCGGCGACCGCCGACGCGGAGCCGACGGCCTCGGGCTCGGTCCCGTCCGACAGCAGGACCCGTGGCACGTGCCGGCGCCGCAGCTCGGCGTCGTAGCGATCCCGTCGCTCGGCGACCGTCGCCCGCAGGTCGTCGCCCGCGGCGGCGCGCTTCGTCTCGTCGAAGTCGAGGAAGAAGACGTCCTCGGGCTCGGCGATGCCGCCCGACTCGGCCAGCTCGCGCCCGATCTGGGCCATGGTCGCTCGCGCCCCGCTCATCGCCGTGATCACGAGGAACTTGGGCATCTCGCGCATCCCGACGAGCGCACGAGCGCGCCGCAGGCAGAACCGGACCGCCGCGGCACGAAGGGGGCCCCGCCGGCGGGCACGCCCGACCAGCGTACGCATCATCGCCTTGGCGTCGCGCGCGCCGTCAGCGAAGTGCTGTTGGGGCGTGGCCGCGTCGGGGTCGAGGCGGAGGTACCCCGAGAGCACGCCGAACAGGTGCGTGGGGTCTTCGGACCACCGCGGCATCCCGAGGTCGATCTCGGCGACGGCGCGATGACCGTAGCGGTCCAGGAAGGCGGTCATGGCGCGCTGCAGAACGGTGGGCAGGCTGCCGGCGCAGTACGCGTCGGCCAGCTCGCGTCCGGTGTGCGTGCGCAACGCGGCCGCGGAGTCGGCGTCGTCCCGCGCGCGCAGAGCGACGTTCCACAGGTCGAGATCCATTTCGGTGGTCACGTTGTCGGGCGCGCTGCGGAGGACCGTCTGCAGGTCGCCCGGTTGCGCCGATCCTCGCAGCAGGCGCCCCGCGAGCCCGAGCATGCCGAAGCCGACGACCGCTCCGGGCAGGCTGCGCGGAGCGAGCGGCATCGCGCGGAAGAGCAGGTCGACGACGCCGTCGACGCGGGTCGGGATGTCGCCCGCCGGGACGGAGCCGGCACGGACCTCGTCCGCGAGCCGCCGCACGCGGCGCTGCGCGGCCGCCGGGCTGACCAGCGCCTGCGCGACGAGCAGCGGCAGCCGGACCCGGGCGGCAAGACGCAGTGCGGGTCCCGCGAAGCGGCGACGTGACCTCGGCAGCACGGAGAACCGCGGGTCGTCGAACAACCCTCGGAGCACGACGGCCGAGCGTGCCTCCATGACGTCCAGCGCGCGGGGGAAGATCTCCCGGCCCACCGACGAACGTAGGATCGGCGTGGCATCGACGAAGATGCGACCCCCGGAGACGGCGAACCCGCTGGGCCCGTCGACGATCCGCTCGGGTGGACGGCCGACGAGGTTCAGGAATCCCGAGCCGATCACCCGGAGCGCGGCGATGCCCATCGGCGTGACCGGCCGGTGGAGGCCCTGCGCGAGCGTGATGCAGAAGAAAGCACGGATTTCGTCGGCGGGCGGTGGCACTGCGCGCACCGGGACCGGATACAGCGTCGTGATCGGCCGGGACTGCGTCAGCCACGGGTGTCCGTCGGCGTCCACGGCCCACTCGATGTCCTGCGGGCTGCCGAACGCGATTTCCACGCGGTCGCCGAGCGACGCCAGCGCTCGCACCTGCGTGTCCGTCAGGCTGGCCGCGCCGTCGTCGGCCGGGATGCCGCGCCGCCGGTCGAGGATCCGCCCGGTTCCCGTGTCGACGACGAAGTGGTCGGGGTCCACGGCACCCGACACCACCGCGTCACCGAGGCCGCGCGCGGCATCCAGGACGGCTTGCCGTCGTCGACCGGTCACAGGATCGGCCGTGAACAGCACGCCCGCCGACTCGGCGTCCACCATCCGCTGCACGACGACGGCCAGCGCGACCGCGGCGTCGTCGATGCCCTGAGCCGCGCGATAGGCGACCGCACGGTCGGTCCACAGCGACGCCCAGCAGCGCTGCACGGCGTCGAGCACGTCGTCGATGCCGGTCACGTTGAGGTAGGTGTCCTGCTGGCCGGCGAAGCTCGCGCCGGGCAGGTCCTCCGCGGTGGCGGAGGATCGCACCGCGACCGGTCCGTCGGTTCCGGACTCCAGTCGCGCGTACGCGTCCCGCACTGCGGCGGCCACCGACTCGGGGAAGGGCGCACCGAGCACGGCCGCACGCGCAGCTGCGGCATCCGTGCCCGTGCCGGCCTCGACGGTCGTTCCCCGTACGGCCAGCCGGTAGGCCTCAGTGGTGATGCAGAAGCCGGGCGGCACGTCGAAGCCCGCGCGGATGAGCTCGCCGAGATTCGCGGCCTTGCCCCCGACGGCCGCGAGGTCGTCGGCCGACAGCTGCGCGAGATCGAGGACGAGGGCGACGTCTTCGTCGACGGAGGGTGCTCGGCTCGCTTCGCCCATCTGCCTCGTCCTTCGGACCAAGGAATTCCGCACGTGCGGATTATCAGCAGGATCGCACTGCGGGGCCACGGCCGCAAGGGCACGGAAGGAGCACCGGCCGCGTGTCCGCTCGACTCACTCCGACGGCGCCGACACCTGGAGGACGGTCTTCCCGAGACGGCCCGCCCGACCCCGATCGGCGTAGGCGGCCCGTCCCTCGGAGAGCGGATAGGTCTGCGCCACGGCCACCTCGATGCCTCCGTCGGAGAGCAGCGCAGCGAGTCGATCGAGGTGCTCGGCGTCGGGGCTGACGACGAAGAACTGCGCATCGACGTCGAACGCCTCGGCAAGCGCGGCATCCGGTGCCTCTTGCAGCGTGATGACCCGCCCGCGAGGACGAACCGCCCGATACAGCCACTCGGGGGTGCCCGCGCCGACCGAGTCGATCGAGGCGTCGAAGCTCGCCGGCGCGACCTCGTCGGGTTCGTCGGCGACGAGCACCTCGTGCGCGCCGAGGCGCTCGACGACCTCCACCGCGTCCTGCGACCGCACGGTCGCGGTGACCGCGATCCCCGCGCGGTGAGCGAACTGGATCAGGAACGAGCCCACCGCGCCGGTGCCGCCGCGGATGAGCAGCCGCTGCCCGGACTCGAGTCGCAGGTGTTCCTCGACCGCCTCCATCGCCGTGAGTGCGGGCAGCACTGCGGCGGCCGCCACGACGTCGGAGACGTTCGCCGGCTTACGGGCGAGGCTGGCGGCGGGGAGCCGAACGACCTCCGCTGCGGCGCCGTCCTGGTCGAAGGGCACGAGGCCGAAGACCTCGTCACCGATCGAGAAGTCGTGCACGTCGGGCCCGACGGCGGAGACGACGCCCGCGAACTCGTGCGACGGGATGATCGGGGTCCGGTCGACACCGTCGGACTCCCAGGTCTCGGGCCACGTCAGCTCGTCGAACGTGACGGCGGCTGCCGTGACCCGAACGCAGACATCGGAGCCGGTGGGCGGCGGCGGCAGCGGCGCGTCCTCGTAGACGAGCTGCTCGGGTCCGCCCCGGGCGTGGGCTCGAAGGGCCTTCATCAGTCGGGGCGGCATGTCGGGGGAGTCTGCGGTGTTCATCGGTCTTCCTTCGTAGCGCATTCGGGCGGATGCCGCACCATCCATCCTTCTCGTCGCACTCATGCAGCCGAGACGAGTTCACGGATCTCGAGTGCAGCGTCCAGCATCTGGGACGTGTTCCGCCACCAGTCCTGCAGGTGCAGGTCGAGGATCAGCTCATCCGCGCCCGCATCCGCCACGGCGGCGATGTCATCGAGGATCTGCGGGATGGTGCCCGTGAAGCCGCTCCGGTCTTCGCCGGCGGTGGTCTCGGAGAACGTGACGTTCCCGACCACGATCATCTGCATCGTCGACGGGTCGCGCCCCGCCGCTGCCGCGGACTCGCGAATCATGTCCCAATCCGTCCGGAGTCTCCGACCACCGGCTGCACCGGCGATCGGGAAGAGCGGAAGCCAGCCGTCGGCACGTCGCGCGATCCGCTCGAGCACGTGTGCATTGGGACCTCCCGACGCGCTGGCATCGACATCGCCACCGAGCATGACGGGGATCCGCGCCGCCGGCTTCGGGAGGACGTAGGCACGATCGATCCGCGTGCGAGTCCCGCGATAGCTCACGGGGTCCGGACCCCAGGCCGCGTCGAACACGTCGAGGGTCTCATCGAGCAGCCGACCGCGATCCGACTTGGTCACGCCGACCGCCTCGAACTCCTCGGCCGCCCAGCCCGTCCCCAGGCCCGCGATCACTCGCCCACCGCTGAGCTGATCGAGCGTGGCGAAGCGCTTCGCGAGCTGGAGCGGCTGGTGCAGGCCCGCCACGATGACGCTCGTGCCGAGGCGGACCCGCTCCGTCACCGCCGCGGCGGCCGCCAGCAGGGTCAATGGGTCGGCCGCCTGCCGATACGCCGCAGGCCACGGCTCGCCAGGCGTGAGCGAACTGCGCGGCGCCTCAGGGAACAGCAGTCGCTCCCATGCCCAGATGCTCTCGAAACCCGCCCGCTCAGCGGTCCTGGCGACCTCCGTCACGTCGTGCCGAAGGTCGGTTCCCACTCGCTGGGGGAGTCGAAGTCCAAGTCTCATGAGATGAGCCTGCGCCGCAACGTACACCGGTACCAGGAGTCCATTCATCCTGGTACCAGCACCAACTGGATCGCGTTCCGCAGGCGTGGTTCCATGGAGGTCATGGCTGTGCTTCGCGACGTCAGCGCTCGGCGCGGCGAGCTCGGTGCCTTCCTGAGGAGCCGGCGCGCCCGAATCACGCCCGAGCAGGTCGGCCTGCCCGCGGGCGGCCGACGCCGGACGCCTGGACTGCGGCGCGAGGAGGTCGCCCAGCTGGCGGGCATCGGAGTGACCTGGTACACCTGGCTCGAGCAGGGTCGCGACATCACCGCATCCGAGCAGGTGCTGGTGGCGGTCTCGCGCACGCTTCGGCTGGATCCCCACGAGCATGCGCACCTCTTCACGCTGGCGGGCATGACGGACCCGCTGAGTGGGCTGGACTGCACCGCGGTGACCCCGTCGATGACCGCGCTCATGGGCAAGCTCGACCCGTATCCAGTGATGGTGCGCAACGCGCGTTGCGACATCCTCGCATTCAACCCGGGCTTCTCCTGGTTGATGGGCGAGCTGGACGCACTCCCGTTCGACGAGCGCAATCTCCTCGTTCAATCCCTGCTGAACCCCGTTTGGCGGGCGCGCACCATCGATTGGGAGGAGCAGGTTCGTCGTCTCGTGGCCGACTTCCGGGCCGCATGGGCGGAGCACGTCAGCGAGCCCGCCTGGAGATCCTTGGTGAAGCGGCTGACGGCCGAGTCGCCCATGTTCGCGCAGCTTTGGGACCGATGCGACGTGAGCCGCGAGCCTCTGACGACCCGAAGCTTCGACCACCCGACGGCCGGGCTCCTGAGCTTCGACGTGTCCCAGCTGCACGCCGGCCTGCATTCGGAGATCACGATGTTCACCTTCGTACCGGCCGACGACGCGACCGCAGCGAAGTTGCCGCATCGTTGATCACGTCTGCCGCATAGTTGCGTTTATGCGATAACATTAACCACGTTCGCTTCGTGATGAAGGACACGTGATGGCACCGTCGACCTCACCGCAGCCCGCCGCCGGTACGGCCGTGGGCTTCGAGTCGCGTCCGTGGCGCCCGACGATCGCGCAGGACGTGGTCAGTCGACGCGTCTGGGAGCGGATCACGCGGCCCTACGACGCATCCGTGCCGGCCGTCATCGCGGGCCTCGAGTTCGACCTGCCCGACGAGCTCGTCGAGGACGTGACGAACGCGCAGCAGCAGCTCGTGCGGTTCGACACCGAAGTGGGGTCGATCACGGCACCGTTCGCGTCGATCCTGCTGCGGAGCGAGTCGGCGTCGAGCTCGCAGATCGAGAACCTCACCAGTGGGGCGCGGGCGATCGCCGAGGCGGAGCTCGGCGAGCGCGCCGACGGCAACGCGCCGCTCATCGTGAACAACGTCCGCGCGCTGCAGGCTGCGCTCGACGCGGCCGACGACCTCAACGCCGAGACGATCATCCGGATGCATCGTGAGCTGCTGTTCCGGACGGATCCCGACATCACCGGCACGTACCGCACCCAGCAGGTGTGGATCGGCGGCGGCAGCTACAGTCCGCACGACGCGGACTTCATCCCGCCGCACCACGATCGCGTCGCTGCGGCTATGGAGGACTTCGAGGCGTACTCGGGCCGGGTGGCGACGCTGCCGCTCGCGAGCATCGCGATCGCGCACGCCCAGTTCGAGACGATCCACCCGTTCCCCGACGGCAACGGCCGCACCGGGCGAGCGCTGGTGCAGGCCGCGCTCCGACGCACCGGCCTGACGCGCAGCGTGACGGTCCCGATCTCGGCGGGCATCCTGCAGCAGCGGAACCGGTACTTCGACGCGCTGGACGCCTACCGCGCCGGCGAGGTCGAGCCGATCGTCCGGGTGTTCGCCGACGGCGCCGTGCTGGCGATCGTCAACGGGCGACAGCTGGTCGACGACATCGAGGCGACCCAGGAGCACTGGGCCGAGCGGATGTCGGGCCTGCGCTCGGACTCGGCGGCCCGCGAGATCGCCCGGCTCGCCATCGGGCACCCCGTGCTCACCTCGACCTTCGTGCGCGCCGAGGTCGATCGCTCGGGACCGGCGGTGTTCCGCGGCCTCGACCAGCTGGTCGAGCGGGGCGTGCTCACCGAGACGACGTCTCAGAGCCGCAACCGCCTCTGGGTGGCGCAGGACGTGATCCGCAACCTCGACGGCTTCGCGAAGCGGAGCATGCGGACCCGCTGACTCCCGGATTCACGAGCGAGTGACGCAGCGCTCCGAGAGCGCGTACCGCAGCAGCACCATGTCGCCCACCTGGCGGCTCTCGGCGAGCACGGCGTGACGCTCGGGCGTCCACGGGAACGTGCCGTCGCCGATCAGCCGCGGAGCCCGCGGGTCGCCGACGAAGAACGGGGCGATGGCCAGTTGGAGCTCGTCGACGAGGTCGGACGCCAGGAACTGCGTGATCATCGTCCGGCCGCCCTCGACCAGCAGCGCGCGCACTCCTCGGTCGCCCAAGTCATCGACCAAGTCCGCCATCGTGACCTCCTCGCCCAGCCCGACCACGGTTGCGAGCTCACCGAGCCGGTCACGGATGCCGCGGGCCGCCGATCGCGGGCAGTACACCAGCTTCTCCGTCGGCCCCGTGGCGAAGAACGCCGAGTCGGGATCGAGGTCACCGGTCGCGGTCACGGTCACCTTCACGGGCGTCGGCGTCAGGCCCTCGGCCTCGCGCCGGGTCCGTCGCTCGTCGCTGCGCACCAGCAGGCGCGGATTGTCGAGGCGCACGGTGCGCGCACCGACGAGGATGGCGTCGCTGTGCGCGCGCACCTCGTCCACCCGGTCGAAGTCCGCCGCGTTCGAGAGGGCCAGGCGGGGAGGGGCTGCGGTGTCGAGGTAGCCGTCGATCGACATCGCGGCACTGAGGATCACATAGGGCCGATCGCTCACGAGTCCACCCTGCCACGCGCACCGGCGAGCACGACCCCCGGTGCCGGTTCCCGGGTGCGAGGGTGGCGAACCGCAGAGGCCACGGCGAGCACGAGCCCGGGTGCGACGGCGATCATGGCGAGCACGCCGAAGAGGGCGGATGCCGCGACGCCGGTCGCTGCGCCCAGGCCGGCGACGGCGAACGTCCAGCCGGCGATGCCTTCACGCGGGCCCCAGCCTCCGACATTGAACGGGATGGACGCGGCGAGCAGGATGACGAGCGCGAGGGCGGCGAGGCGGAGCGGCGGCACGCTCGCCCCGACCGCGGCGACCGCGACGCCGAGGGTCGCGACGTGGCATCCGACAACCAGGACCGAGGCGACGACGACGCGCACGAGTGCGCCAGGGGAGCCCACGCCAGCCGACAGTTCGCCGAGCTCGCGTCGCAGCGCGCGCCGCGCGCGGGCGCTCGTCGCGGCGGTCACGAACACGGCGAGGGCGATCACCGCGAGGACGATGCCGAGCGCGGGGAGCACGTACCCCTCGAACTCCAAGCCGAAGCCGGCGAGCACGACGACCGCGAGCACGATCTGGACCACCTGGCCCATGGTGCGCTCGATGACGACGGCGCGGGCGCCCTGCGCGACGTTCCCCGCGTCGCGACCTTGCGTGACCGCGCGCTGCACGTCGCCGACCACGCCGCCGGGGAGCACGCTGTTGAAGAACTGCGAGCGGTAGTACCGGCCGACGGCCTGCCGGAGGGGAAGGCCGACGCCGAGCCGCCCGGCGATGATGCTCCAGCGCCACGCCGCCGCGACCGTGGCGACGAACGAGAGCGCGAGCGCGAGCGCGATCACGCGGAGGTCGATGCTCGAGAGCCCCTGCAGGAACGGTTCGGACCCCACCTGCGCGATGACCGCGACCAGCACGACGATGCCCACGAGCGAACGCGCGGCGAGCCGGAACCACGTCGACGACAGGATCGCGCGGATCCGAGGGGCGCTCGTCGACGCGGACATCACGGCCACGCCAGGAGATCGGCGTGCACGACGACGGCGGAGAGCACGCCGCGCCGCAGCTGTTCGGACCGGAGCGCGCGGTAGGCCGCACACTCGCCCTCGAGGTCGCGACGCTGCTCGAGCGCCGCATCGATCCATCCGTCGAACCACTGCTCGAGGAGGTCCGGCTCGTGCGGGCCGAGCCGCCAGCGGGTCTCGGCGGTGCGGACGTTCCAGCCCGCCTCGCGGAACACGAGTTGCGCGAGTGCGGCGGCGGAGGGCCCGAGGAGCCGGCGCCCGCCGACGAGGCGTTCCTGGTGCGCGTTGAACGCGGCCGCGACCCCGGCGTCGCGAGGATCGGGCGGATCGAGGAGCACGTCGCCGGTCACGCTCAGGCTCAGGAGCGCGGGGCATCCGACCGCGATGATCGCCCGGGCCACCGCGCGCAGCTCGTCGAAGGTCAGCACGTCGAGCAGCGCCGACGCGGTCACGAGGGACGCGCCGTCGAGCTCGCCGGCGTCGAGCGCCCCGAGCTCGCCCGTTCGCGTGCGGACGGCGACGGGCCTCCCGTCACGGTCGAGCGGCGCCGCGCCGTTCGTCGCGAGCTCGACGAGGTCGGGGTTCCAGTCGTGCAGGATCCACGTCTGCGGGCCCGGCAGCAGCGGCGCCAGCCACCGCATCATCGAGCCCGTGCCGCTGCCCAGGTCGTGGACCTCGACGGGGCCGGGTCGGAGCAGGCCGGATGCCGCGAGGGCGAGCTCGCGGGACCGCGACCGCGCGTCCTCGGGTTCGCGCAGCCTGAGCCAGTCGCTGCTGACCTCGATGATCTCGTTCATGCGGTGCGCCGCCGTTCGAACTCGACGTCGGCCGCCGGGCGGAGCTCACCCAGGACCGCGGTGACGATCGTCGCCGTGGCATCCCAGGTCCGCGTCGCGAAGACCGTCCGCGAGCGCATCGCCTCCGCCTCGAGCACGGCACTCCATCCGCGATCCACCTGCCACCGCCGCAGGACCGCGCGCAGCGCCACCGGATCGTCGGGCCGGGTGAGGATGCCGCCCCTGCTGCCGGCGATCGACTCCGGCACCCCGCCCACCTGCGCGGCCACCACCGGGATGCCACGGGCGAGCGCGTCGGCGACGACCATCCCGTAGCTCTCCGACCGCGAAGGTGCGACGACGAGGTCCGCGGTGCGGTACGCATCCTCGAGCCGGCCGCCGGTGAGCACGCCCGTGAGGACCACTCGATCCGCGAGCCCGGCGGAGCTGATCACGCCCCTCACGCGATCCGCGAACTCGGGATCGGCATCGAGCGAGCCCACGATCGTGCAGCGCCAGCCGGGCAGGTCGGTCATGCCCGCCAGCGCGTTGGCGAGCACGTCGTGCCCCTTGTGCCGGACGACGGCGCCGACGCTGAGCAGGTGGCCGCCCGATCCGGAGCCGGAACCCGCCGTCGCCGGGGACGTGCCCGGCAGGGCGACCGTGATCCGATCCGGATCCGCGAGCCCCCGCGCGACCAGCTCGGAACGGGTCCATTCGCTGGTGGTGATCACGCGTCGCGCGGCACCGAGGGCGACGCGTTCCCGCTCGGCGGTTCGCGCATGGCCCGGCGTCCCCGGCAGGGCGCTCGCCACCATGTGCGCGAGCACCACGATGCGAAGGCGGCTCGCCTGCGCCTCCAGCACGGCGGACGCCGCGACGGCGAGCAGGCCGTCGACGAGCACGAGCGCGTCGTGGGGGAGCGCCGACATCGCGCGCGCCGCATCCGTCACTCGGGTGACCGCGACGGGAACGATCCGCACGTCGCAGCCACGAGCGCGCAGCGTCTCGGCGAGTCGCCGGTCGTAGACGTTGCCGCCGCTGACGCGCTCGTCGTCGTCGAAGCCGTCGGGGACGAGGAAGTGCACGGTCGCGTCCGTCATCCGCTCACACCTCGCGCTCGTAGCTCGCCCACGCGATGTGCGACTCGTGGAGGGTCACCTCGATCGACGAGAGCCGAGCGGCGGATGCCCCGAGCCGACCGTCGACGACGCGTTCGGCGAGACGGTCGGCGATGACCTGGCACAGCCGCTCGGTCGTCGTGTTGACCCCGGCGAACTCGGGCTCGTCGTCGAGGTTCCGGTAGGTCAGCGCGCCCGTGATCTCGGCCAGGACCCCGGACGCCAGCCCGATGTCGACGACCACGCCGTCGGCGTCGAGCTCGCTCGCGCGGAACGACGCGTCGACGACGAAGGTCGCCCCGTGCAGGCGCTGCGCGGGGCCGAACGTCTCCCCGGTGAAGCTGTGGGCGACCATGATGTGGTCCCGCACGGTCACGGTGAAGGTCACGAGGCATCCGTCCAATCGATCGCGTGGCAGAGATCAGGGCCCGGTCCCTCGGCGAGCGTCGCCATGACCGCGGGCAGCTCGCTCCACGGGGATTCTCCGGTGAGCAGGGCGTCGAAGGCGTCGTCCTGCAGCAGGTCGAGCGCGAGCGCCAGCCGGTCGCGCGTCGAGCGCGTCCCGCGTCGACGTCGGGCGACGGCGCCCACCTGGCTCGCCCGGATCGTCAGCCGGCGCGAGTGGAAGTCCGCGCCGAGGGCGAGCGTCACGGGCCGGTCGCCGTACCAGCTGGCCTCGATCACCTCGCCGTCCGTCACGACGGACTCGAGGGCGAGCTGCAGCCCGGCCTCCGACCCGCTCGTGTTCACGACGAGGTCGCGGCCGCCCGGTGCGTCGCCGGGTTCCGCGAAGCCGACGCCGAGTCGATCCGCGACCACACGACGCGAGGGATCCACGTCGACGAGCACGACGTCGAGGCCCGGGATGCCGCCGGCCAGGCGCGCCACGCAGCATCCGATCATGCCGGCACCGACGACCGTGACCCGGTCGCCGACGAGGGGAGTGGCATCCCAGAGCACGTTCACGGCGGTCTCGACGGCGCCGGCGAGCACCGCGCGGCGAGCGGGAACGCCGTCGGGGACCGGGACCACGGCCTCGGCGGGGACGACGAAGGCGGACTGGTGCGGGAACAGCGTGAAGACCGTGCGCCCGAGGAGCGCGTCGGGCCCCTGCTCGACGACGCCGACGTTGAGGTAGCCGTACTTCACCGGTCCGGGGAAGTCGCCCTCCTGGAACGGCGCGCGCATCCGCTCCCGCTCGCTCGGCGGCACGTGCCCGAGGAAGACGGATGCCTCGGTGCCGCGACTGACGCCCGTCCACCGGGTGCGCACCAGCACCTCGCCCGCGCCCGCGCCGGCGACCGACTCGCGGCGCAGGCCTCCGACGCCCGGCTCGTCGACCCAGAAGGCCACGGCCTCACGCACCGACACGTCTCCCTCGATGAACCATCCGACGATCTCCTCCGTATTCATGAATATGCTCCGTGCGACGCTCCCGAACAAGGACACGTGATGGCGAGCGTCGAGGTTCAGCTCCCACCCGTCGCATCGGCCGCCCTCGGTGCCGGGGGTGTCACGGCGATCTGGGCCGCCGATCCGCTGCCCGCCGCCGGCTGGTGGGCGGCGCTGGCCTACCTGATGGTGAGCACCGCGCTGCTGCTTCGTGGATTGCGACACCGGCAGGCGGTTCGATTCGGCTGGGCGAATGTCGTCACGGCGACGAGATCGGCGCTGGTCGGCATCATCACCGGCCTGGTCGTCGCCTCCTTCATCGAGCCGATCCCGGTTGCGCTGCTCATCGGACTGGCCGTGCCGGCGCTCGCGCTCGACGCCGTGGACGGCTGGGTCGCGCGTCGTACCGATTCCATCACCGAACTCGGCGCACGGTTCGACATGGAGGTGGACGCGTTCCTCCTCCTCGTGCTCAGCGCGTTCGTCGCGCAGCTCCTGGGGCCATGGGTGCTCGCGATCGGGCTGATGCGGTACGCCTTCGTCGTCGCCGGATGGGTGCTGCCCTGGATGCGCGGGCAGCTCCCGCCGCGGTACTGGCGCAAGGTCGTGACCGCCGTGCAGGGGATCGCGCTGGCGCTCGCGGCATCCGGACTGGCGCCGATGCTCGCCGGCGTGGCGGTGGCGATCGCGCTGGCCCTGCTCGTCGAGTCGTTCGGTCGCGACGTGATCTGGCTCGCGCTGCGCCGCCGCAGCACCGCTCGGAGCCGTGCCGGCGACGACGCTCGCCCAGCCGAGGTGGATGCGCCGTGATCGACGCACCCGCCGAACCGGCCGAGGAGGAGCAGCGGTCATGCCGTCCGCGGGGCGCGGAGCACGACGGCCGTGGCGATCGCGAGCACCACGATGCCGATCGACTCGATGATCACGGTCTCGGGGACGAGGGTGAAGCTCCACACCTCGGTGATGCCGAAGAAGCCGACCGTCAGCGCGAGCAGGAGCGACGAGAGCGTCGCGATGACGAACAGCAGGCTCAGCACCGTGGTGATGCTCAGCAGCCGTCCGCGCAGGAACAGCATGCCGATGGCCAGCACGAGCGCCGCGATGGCGTTGAGCACGAACAGCACGCCGAGCAGGCCGCCGACGCCGACGAAGACCAGGTAGAGGTGGATCCCGCCGACGGCGAGCAGCACGATCGCGCTGAGGATCCGCATGACCCAGAGGAGGGTCGTGTCGGGGGTTCGGGTCATGGTCGTGCCAGTGTTTCCAGTCATGGTCAGACTCGCTTCCGATCGAAGCCTCCGGCGGAGACGCTAGGAGTGACACGAGACGGCGGCGCAAAGGGTTCACTCGCGCCGAGGCTGACCGGGTGGAAGGTCGTCTGGCTCGTGGTCGCCGTCCTGATCCTCGTCGAGGTGCCGCTCGCGCCGGCAGCGATCACCCACGGCTCGCCGGCGCCGCTCATCGGGCTTCCGGTGGAGTCGATCATCGTGCTGGCCCTGCTCGTGCTGCTTCCCTGGCGGGTGGCACGCGTCGTCGTGGCGGTCGGCTTCGGCGTCCTCGTCGTGGTCGCGCTCGTGCTCGCCGCGATCGACTCCGGCTACCGGACGGTGCTCGACATCCACTTCGATCCGCTCGACTGGCAGCAGCTGGGCGACGCGTACGGGGTCGTCCGGGGCTCCATCGGCGGGCCCGCCGCGAGCGCGCTGCTCGCGCTCCTCGTGCTCGTCGCCGTCGGCCTGATCGTCGCACTCTCGTGGGCGGCGCTCCGCGCGGCCGGGGCGCTTCGACCGCGCGTGCGCGGCACGGCGGTGCTCTCTGCGGTCGCCGCAGCCTGGATCACCGCCGCCCTGGTGGGCGCGCACATCGTGGCGGGCCAGCCGACCGCCGCGGCCGCCTCGTTCGGTTCGATCTCCGCATCGACCAGGGAGGCCGCCGAGGGGATCGCCGCTGTCGCCGAGCTCTCGCAGCAGATCACGACGGATCCCTACCGCGACGTCCCCGGCTCCGAGCTGCTGACCGCACTGCGCGGCAAGGACGTCGTCTTCGCGTTCGTCGAGAGCTACGGCCGGGTGGCCGTCGAGGACCCGGAGATCTCGGCCGGCGTCCGGCGGGTGCTGCGCGACGGCGAGGAGCAGCTCCGCGCCGACGGCTACGCCTCTCGAAGCGCGTTCCTCACGTCGCCGACGTTCGGGGGGCTCAGCTGGCTGGCGCACTCGACGCTCCAGACCGGGCTGTGGATCGACCGGCAGCCGCTCTACAGCAAGCTGATCCGGAGCGATCGGTTCACGCTGAGCGACGCCTTCGGCGCGGCCGGATGGCGCACGGTGAGCGTCATCCCGTCGAACACCGACCCGTGGCCGTTCGGCACCTCGTTCTACCACTGGGACACGCAGCTCAACGCGCACAACATGGGCTACCGCGGCCCGTCCTTCGGGTACGCGCGGATCCCCGACCAGTACACCTGGAAGCACTTCGCCGACACCGAACTCGCCCGCGACGACCAGCCGGTCATGGCCGAGATCGACCTCGTCTCCTCGCACACCCCGTGGGCACCGCTCCCGAAGCTGGTGCCCTGGTCCGAGATCGGCGACGGTTCCGTGTTCGATCCCCAGCCTGAGCAGGGGGCGTCGGCGACCGAGGTCTGGCGGGATTCCGACCGGGTGCGTCAGGCGTACGGGCAGTCCGTCGAGTACTCGCTCGGCGCGACGTTCGACTTCCTGCACCGGGCCGACGATCCGAACCTCGTGATCGTCGTGCTCGGCGACCACCAGCCGGCGACGATCGTGAGCGGGCAGGGCGCAGGCCACGACGTGCCGATCAGCATCATCGCGAAGGACCCGGCGGTGCTCGCAGCGATCGACGGATGGCGGTGGCAGGACGGGATGCTGCCGTCGCCCGACGCGCCCGTCTGGCCGATGAACGACTTCCGCGACCGATTCCTCGCCGCCTTCAGCGCCGGTTGAGGTCGGGCACGCGGTCGGTCGTCAGGACGCACCCGAGGAGGGCGCTCCTCCGAAGCGAACCGCAGCGGTGAGCACCCGGGGGTCGGGGAAGTCCTCGCAGTATTGGTACCGGTAGGCGAGCTGGACGACACCGTCGGTGATCACGAACTCCGCCGGCAGGAGGAACGGATTGTCGACGGATGCCCGTTCCGTGTCGTGCCGGGAGGCTGCCAACTCCACGCCCGCCGACCGTTCGCACGCGAGGAGATCGTCGGATGCGTCGAACAGCACTTGGGCGGTGGTTCCCTCGAGGACGTCGAACGCCCGATAGGCGGACTCGTCGGGGTCGCTCAGAATCGCGCACGGGATCTCGTTCCGGTCACGGTATCGGTTCGAGCGCTCGGGCGCGGCCTGACCGATGATCGTCACTGTGCAGCCGAGCTCGATGAGCGCGTCGTACTCGTCCCGGAGCCTGCGGGCGCGGTCACGACCGCAGCTGCATCCGAAGTGCCTCCAGAACAGGATGACCGCGGTCCGGTCGGTCCACAACGACGACAGCCGGATCGGGGCGCCGGTGTGGTCGGGCAGGACGAGATCGGGCGCGGCGTCACCGACCTGAAGCGGGATGCGATCCCAGCGCAGACGCTGCGGTCCGCGCGTCCACAGGTCGAGCCATTGCTGCTCGGCGGCGGCCAGTTCGGAATCCATGCGGCACCACTTCTCTGGAGTAGTCGGCGACCGAGCAACCCGACGTCGTCCCGTGCACCTGGGACCATTGCTCGTAGCGTGCCGGCTCGAGGATCAGCTTTTCGTACCGCAGGCGACGCTGTCCAGCGACCCGCGGCAGCCCGATGTCGGATGCCGCTGACACGATGTGCCCATGACCAGGTACTGGCTCGGCGTGGTGCAGCGCGCGCACGTGCTGCTCGGCGTCGAGTGGGGGATCGCTCAGACGAACCACGGCAAGAAGGCCGGCGTGCAGCGCATGCAGCCGGGCGACGGCTTCGTGTACTACTCGCCGAAGACGAGCCACCCCGACGGCGACCCGCTGCGCGAGTTCACCGCGATCGGCCGGGTCGCCGACGGCGACGTCTACCAGGCCGAGTCGGATCCGAACCTCATGGCCGGGTTCCGCCCGTGGCGGCGTGCGGTGGCCTACTCGTCGCACGCCCGCCCTGCGCCGATCACCCCGTTGCTACCCGTGCTCGACCTCACCCGGGGCAATGCGAACTGGGGCTTCCAGCTGCGCCGGGGCCACCTCGAGCTCACGAAGCACGACTTCGACGTCATCGCCCGCGAGATGGGGGCCGACGAGCTGGTCGGCTAGGCACGAGCAGCATGCGCGAGGCGAAGGTCACACGCGGGCCGCAGAATCGTCTCATGGGATTCACACGCGCCGAGCTCGAGTCGTTCCGCGGGGCGAGCGTCGCCGACCTGATGCCCGAGCATCCGAGGCTCGTCTTCGTCGGCATCAATCCCGGGCTCTGGACGGCGGCGACCGGCTCGCACTTCGCGTACCCGGGCAACCGCTTCTATCCGGCGCTCGCCGCGGCGGGCATCATCGCGCGGGTCCCCGACTTCGCGAACGGACTCAGCGAGGCCGACCAGCGGATGTTCGTCGACGCCGGCATCGGCATCTCGAACCTCGTGCACCGCGCGACCGCCCGCGCCGACGAGCTCGACCGAGCCGAGCTGCGCGATGGCGCGGTGCGGCTCGCCGATGATGTGGCGCGCTGGAGACCGCGCGTCGTCGCGATCGTCGGGCTGACCGCCTATCGACAGGGCTTCGACCGCCCGAAGGCCCGAGCCGGGCGGCAGGACGAGCCGATCGCCGACGCCGAGCTCTGGGTCGTGCCGAACCCGAGCGGGCTCAACGCGCACGCGACGGTCGCCGACCTGGCGCGCGCGTACGCCGAACCGGCCCGGGCCGCGGGAGTCCTCCTCGATCGGCCCGAGCCGGCGAGCGAGCGGCCGGGGGACTGACCGGCCAAGAGCCCTCGTAGCATGAACCCATGCCGCCGACGTCAGCAGATCCCCGGTCCGAGCTCGTGGCGCTGTGCGAGCGGGGCCTCGAGTGGCGGCCCGACCTCACGCGAGCGCTGGCGGATGCCGGGGGAGCGCGTCCGGCCGCGGTGCTCGTGCTGTTCGGCATCCTCGATTCCGTGCCCGCCCGATCGGCCGGCCCGATGCCACGTGACCTCGACGTGCTGCTGCTCCGACGGGCGGCGACGCTCGCCAGCCATGCCGGGCAGATCGCGTTCCCGGGCGGGCGCCTCGAGGCATCCGACGACGGCCCGATCGCCGCGGCGCTGCGGGAGGCGGTCGAGGAGACCGGGCTCGACCCCGACGGCATCGATCCGCTCGGCACGCTGCCGCCGATGCCGGTGCCCGTGAGCAACCACGTCGTGACACCCGTGCCGGCCTGGTGGACGCGGCCGTCGGAGGTCGCGGCGGTCGACCACGACGAGTCGGTCGAGGTGTTCCGCGTGCCCGTGGCCGACCTGCTCGATCCCGCGAACCGTGGCAACGTGGTCGGCAGCTACCAGGGCCGCATCTGGCGTTCGCCGGCATTCGAGGTCGGCGGGCGCGTCGTGTGGGGCGTGACCGGGCTGATGCTGTCGCGCATGTTCGACGAGCTCGGCTGGGTCGAGCCGTGGGACGAGGAGCGCGTCGTCGAGCGCGACGACCTGCTGGGCGCCTGATCCCCGCTCGCCGTCAGCGCACGAGCAGGAGCACACCCAGCGCGATGAGCCACAGCGACCAGAGCGTGTAGCCGATCGGCACCAGCACGCCGGCGACCGACCAGCCGCGCTGCTCGAACGGACCCACGAACTCGAGCGAGCCGATGACCAGCATCGCACCGATCACGATGCCGGGGATCGCGAGCCAGAGCGGGAGACCGCCGGCCGCGGCGACGAGGATGGTCCACGCGCCGGTCGTGAGGTACCCGAGGTGCTCGCCGACGGCGACGCCGAGGTAACGGTGCTGCACCTGGAACACGAGGTCGATCGCCGATCCGTCGGTCGCGGCCGCGTGCTCGCGCGCCAGGAACGGAACGACGAAGACCCAGCGCAGCAGGCCGAGCGCCTGCACCGTGCCGGCGATGACGCCGACCGCGACCGCGAGCGCGGCGAGCCCGGGGTCGGCGATGAGCCCGCCGGCGAGCACGGCGACGGGGATGAACAGCAGCGCCGACCACGCGAAGCCGAACCAGAGCAGCACGAGCCCGGTGCCGCCCGCGCGGAAGCGCTCGAGGATCTCGCCCGTCGGGCGGCGCAGGATGCCCGGATAGCCGAAGCGGACGGCGAGGCCGGCGTAGCCCGCGTTGAACAGGAGCGGCGTGGCGATGAGCAGCACGGCGAGCGCGATCATGCGGCACAGCATAGCGTACAATGTACGTTATGGAAATGAGGAGCGGGCCGATCGCCAGGCGACGGCGGAACAGCCTCAGCCGCGACGAGATCGTCTCCGCGGCCTTCGACCTGTACCAGGAGGGCGCGACCGACGTGAGCCTGCGGAGCGTCGCCGCGCGGATCGGCGCGTCGCCGATGGGACTGTACGCACACATCGCCACCAAGGCCGACCTGCTCGACGCCGTCGCGGACCGCGTGCTCGCGGAGCTCCCCGGTCCCGACGACGGCCCCGGCGACTGGATCGACGCCGGCGTCGACCGGGCGGCCGCGCACCTCGCAGTGCTCACGGCGCATCCATGGGCGGTGCCCGTGCTGCTCGCACGCCCGAACCCGGGACCGGCGGCGGCGATGGCGGGGGAGCACTACCTCCGTACCTTCGCACGCGGGCTCGATCCCCACACGGCGGCGGTCGCGTTCACGGCGACGCTCGCCGTGGTCTACGGCACGGCGGCGTTCACCACCGCGGCCGGCCACTCGCCCGACGCGCAGGAGCGCGACGAGGTCGTCGGACGCATCCGCGACGTCGAGGGGTTGCCGCACACCGCGGCAGCGGCCGAGACGCTCGCCGACTACGGCTCCGAGGAGCAGTTCCGCAGGTCGGTGCGGGCGCTCCTGACGGGGCTGGCCGCGACGCACTGAGCAGCCGACGCGGAGCGCGAGCTCGACACGCGGCACCCGCTGTGCCGCCGCGCGAGTTCTCGACGAGGCCGCCGACGTCCTCGTCGACTCCTCGGATCCCTCGCGCGGCGGGGGTGGAACTCAGGGCTCCCGACGGGACTGTATCCGATCGATCCTGTGAGCCCGCCGCGAGTTGCACGACACGCCGACACGGAATTCACGAGCACCCGATCGCACCCCGCGAGTAGGTTGTCGCATGTGACGACCTGCCGCGCCGGCGGGTCCTGGGGCGGGGCGAAAGGGAATCGATGAACTTCATCGGCAGTGTCTGGGACATCTTCTGGTTCTTCTTCTGGGTGTTCGTGTGGGTCGCCTACCTCTTCGTGCTGATCTACATCGTCATCGACATCTTCCGCGACCACTCGCTGAACGGCTGGCTGAAGGCTGTCTGGCTGATCTTCCTGATCTTCGTGCCCTTCATCACGGCGCTCGTCTACCTCATCGCGCGCGGAAAGGGCATGGCCGAGCGCTCGGCGGAGCGACGTCCGCAGTACGTCGAGTACTCCGACGAGGAGCTGCGCAAGATCTCGTTCGCGAGCCCGTCCGACGAGATCGCGAAGGCGAAGGCGCTGCGCGACCAGGGCGTCATCAGCGACGGCGAGTACGAGGCGCTGAAGAACAAGGCCCTCGGCGGCAAGTTCTAGCCGTTCCGACGACGAGCGCCCCGGCCGCGCCGAAGCCACGGCGGCCGGGGCGCTCGGGACCGGGCTACGGCTCGATCGAACCTGCTGCGGCAAGGATGGCGTCCACAGCCGCATCCGGATGCGACACCATCGACACGTGGGACGCGTCGAGTTCGCTCACCGTCGACCCGGCGCGCTCCGCCAGGCGGCGGAGGACATCGACTGGGATGACTCGGTCGGCGGTACCGATCACCGCCCAGCTGGGGATGGTGCGCCAGGCGGGTGGCCCCGACGGGACGACGTTCGCCACGAGCGACGCCGGCCGTTGGCTCGCGACGATCGTCCAGCGGTCGGCCTCGGGCAGGTCCTGCGCGAACGACCCGTGCACGACCTCGGGCTTCAGGAAGACTTCGGCCGCGCCCTCGGGAGCGCCCGGATAGCCCGCGATGTCGAACACGGTGGTGGGGTCCGCGACGGCGAGCGCCGACGACGACCCCTCGAGGATCTGCAGCACGCTCTCGCCCTCATCCGGCATGAAGGCGTTCACGTACACCAGCGCTCGGACATCGCCGGCCTGGTTCCCCGCGTTCGTGATGACGGCGCCACCGTAGGAGTGGCCGACGAGCACGACCGGCCCGCTCGTCCGCTGGGCGAGGAACGACGCCACGTACGCGGCGTCGTCGGCGAGTCCTCGCAACAGGTTCGGCGGCACCAGCACGGTATAGCCCTGCGCCTGCAACGCCCTCGTCACGGCGTCCCAGCTGGAACCGTCGGCCCACGCCCCGTGCACCAGCACGATCGTGGGCTTCGTCGTCGCATCCGTCATGTCGTTTCCCCTCCTCGATACGAAGCGGCGACTCGTCTCCGGTCGCCACGCCGAACGCTACGGCAGCCCGCATCGCGCCGCCAGAGCCGGAAGCTGGGAGTAGCCTCGGCCCATGACGGTGAGCGCGGCCCACCATGAGCCGCCTGCATTCGACGTGCGCGAGTTCGCCCGCACCGCGCAGGGGAGCCTGCGTGACGACCTCGACCTCCCGGCGATCGCCGCCGAGCCGCCCTCCCACGAGGTCGCGCGCACGCTCGCGGCCCTCGCCGTACTCGAGGGCGCCACGATGGCGCACCTCCGCAACGTGCTCGTGACCTCGACGCACAAGGACGCCCGCGTGACCGCGTTCCTCGTCACCTGGGCGTTCGAGAAGTTCTGGATCGCGGACGCGCTGCGCGCGATCGTCGCGGCGGGCACCGGCGAAGAGCCGGGCTCGGCCGGCCGGCCCGACGCGGCGGCGCCTGCGCAGACCGGCCGGGTCGCGGCATCCGCCGGGCGCGGGCCGGTGCGCCGCGCGCTCGCGGGCTTCACGCAAGGCTGGGCCGTGGTCGGCGTGCACATGGCCGTCGGCTTCGTCGACGACCGGATGCTGCGCGCCGCCCACCTGCGCGTCGTCGACGTCGCGGGAAGCCCGCCGCTCGCCGCCGCGGCGGACCGCATCCTGCGCGTGAAGGCTCGCCACGCGGAGTTCTTCGAGGGGGAGGCGCGGGCGCGGCTCGGGACCTCCGCGCGTGCGGCACGGCTCGCCCGGCGCGAACTGCGTCGCACCTCGTGGCCCCTCGGCGGGTCGGCGCTCGAGCCGGCGGAGCTCGACGCATTCGGGCGGTTCGCGTTCGGCGGCGATGCCGGCCGCGCCGCGCTGGGCGTGCTCGAGCACGAGGTCCGAGGGCTGCCGGGCCTCGACGCGCGCACCGCGGCATCCGTCACCGCGAGCCTCGCCGCCCTCGCGGCCCGGCCCGTGGCGTGATTGCATGGTCGCAGGTGGGAAGGGGGGCCCGATGGCGTTCGACATCGACCGCTACACGGCGACCTCGGTGAGCGTGCACTGGGACGACCTCGACCTCGAGTCGTTCCGCGATTCGCCGCTGCCGGCCGAGTCGCTGCGCACCCTGCGCTACATGGCGGACGTGGAGTACCACACCGTCTGCTACACCCGCGACCTGCTCACCACGCCGTCGCATCGCGAAGCCGACGTCAGCGCGTTCATGACGATGTGGAACCGCGAGGAGTTCTGGCACGGCGAGGCGCTCGCGGCCGTGCTCGCGATGCACGACGTCACCGTCGACTACGACGCCCTGAAGGCGAGCCGGCTGAAGCTCGGCTGGCGCGACCGGCTCGACCCGATCAAGCAGTCCGTGCTCGGTTCGCTCGTCGGCTCGGACTTCGTCGCCGTGCACATGTCGTGGGGCGCGGCGAACGAGTGGTCGGCGATCACGGCGTACCAGCGCATGGCCGACCTCGAGGAGCATCCGGTGCTCGCCGAGCTGCTGCGCCGCATCGCGAAGCAGGAGGCCAGGCACGTCGCGTTCTACACCTCGCAGGCGCGCGAGCGGCTCGCGGCGAGCGCGAAGGCGCGGAAGGTGACGCGCTTCGCGCTGAGCCGGTTCTGGGCGCCCGTCGGCTCGAGCATCTCGTCCGACGATGACGTGCGGCACGTCATGACGCACCTCATGAGCGGCCCCGAAGGGCGGCGGGCGGCACGCAAGGTCGACGACAGCATCAGCGGGATGCCGGGACTCGACGGCCTGACGATCGTGCAGGACGCGCTCGACCGCATCGGCGTGCCCGGGTAGCGTGAAGGGCATGGCTCAGCAACGCGAGCCCGACACGTGGGCGCACGGACGCGCGTACGAGTCCTACGTCGGACGGTGGAGTCGCGAGGTCGCCCCGCGCTTCCTCGAGTGGCTGCGGCAGCCGCCAGGGCTGCGGTGGCTCGACGTCGGATGCGGCACGGGTGCGCTCAGCGCCGCCATCATCGAGCAGGCGATGCCCGCCACCGTCGACGGCGTCGACCCCTCGGAGGGCTTCCTCGAGGCGGCGGTCACCGAGCTCGGCAGCCGCGTCACCTTCCACCGGGCGGGAGCGGAGGCACTGCCGATCGACGACGATTCGATGGACGTCGTCGTGTCGGGGCTCGCCCTCAACTTCGTGCCCGATCCCGACCGCGGGCTCGCCGAGATGACCCGGGTCGCGGTCGGCGGCGGCGTCGTGGCCGCCTACGTGTGGGACTACGCCGAGCGCATGGAGCTCATGCGGTGGTTCTGGGATGCCGCGGGCGACCTCGACCCCGTGGCCGCGGAGCTCGACGAGCGCGACCGGTTCGCGGAGTTCACCCCCGAGGCGCTCACGTGGCGCTTCGCGGGTGCAGGCCTCCTCGACGTGGAGACGACGGGCATCGAGATCCCGACCGTCTTCCGCGACTTCGACGACTACTGGACGCCGTTCCTCGGCGGGCAGGGCGTCGCGCCGGCCTACGCGATGATGCTCGACGAGTCCGCTCGCGGGCAGCTGCGGGAGCGACTGCGCAAGCTCCTCCCCGTCGAGGACGACGGGACGATCCCGCTCGTGGCCCGCGCGTGGGCCGTGCGCGGCATCGTCGCGGGCTGACCACGGACGGCTCGGCACGGACGGCCGAGCACGGAAACGGCCCCGGCGGGATGTCGCGCCGGGGCCGTTCGCGTCACCTCACCTGCCGGTGGCTACGCGACGGTCTCCGCGTCGCGCTTCGGCAGCTTCCAGCCGGGTCGCACGTAGTGGCACGTGTACCCGTTCGGGTAGCGCTCCAGGTAGTCCTGATGCTCGGGCTCCGCCTCCCAGAAGGCGCCCGCGGGGGAGACCTCGGTGGTCGCCGGCCCCGGCCAGATGCCGGAGGCGTCGACGTCGGCGATGGTCTCGTACGCGGTGACCTCCTGCTCGGGCGTCGTCGGGAAGATCGCCGAGCGATAGCTCATCCCGACGTCGTTGCCCTGGCGGTTCCGCGTCGACGGGTCGTGGATCTGGAAGAAGAACTCGAGCAGGTCGCGGTACGACACCTTCGACGGGTCGTACACGATCTCGAGCGCCTCGGCGTGGGTGCCGTGGTTGCGGTACGTCGCGTTCGGCACGTCGCCGCCGGTGTAGCCCACGCGCGTGTCGATCACGCCCGGGCGCTTGCGGAGCAGGTCCTCCATGCCCCAGAAGCAGCCGCCCGCCAGGACGGCGGTCTCGGTGCCGGGGATGCTGGTGATCTCGCCGGGGTTGGTCATGATGCGTCCTCCTTCTCGGATGCCGCGGCATCCGGGGTCGTCGTCGGGAACAGCGAGCGGTACTGGCCGTACCCCTCCGCCTCGAGGTCGGCGGCGGGCACGAACCGCATCGCGGCGGAGTTCATGCAGTAGCGCAGGCCGCCCTCCTCGATCGGGCCGTCGTCGAACACGTGCCCGAGGTGGCTGTCGGCGCCCGAGGAGCGCACCTCGGTGCGCTTCATCCAGAGCGTCCGGTCGACCTTCTCGGTGACGGCGTCGGGCTCGATCGGCCGCGTGAAGCTCGGCCAGCCCGAACGGCTGTCGTACTTGTCGGTCGAGGCGAACAGCGGCTGCCCCGAGACGACGTCCACGTAGATGCCGGGCTCGTGGTTGTTCCAGTACTGGTTGCGGAACGCCGGCTCGGTCGCGTCCTCCTGCGTGACCCGGTACTGCTGGGGGGTGAGGCGGGAGACCGCCTCGGGAGTCCTGCGGTAGTCCTGTGGCACTTCGTATCCTCCTTCGCGGGCGCCGCTGGCTGCGGCGCTCGACGCACGCTCGACCGGCTGGCGATTCGCGGCGTCACCAGAGAAAACAGTCGGGGAGGCGGTCCTGTTCCGCCGTTCGGGCCTCCCCGCTGTGACTTCCCTGTGAGCGCCCGTCGGCACCCGGCGGACGTGTGGCCGTCGCCCCGCGGACGTACGATGGAGCCACGCCGGCCGGGGCGCTCTGGAAGGAGCAGCACTGGCCACCACCTGGCACCCGATCCTCGCCGCGGCGGAACCCGAGCCGGGGCGCTGGCGCCTCATCGACAGCACGGGTCGCGAGTACGGCACGGTCACGATCGTGCGCATCGACGGCCGGGTGCGGTATCGCGCCGAGTTCGGCGGACGGCTGCTCGGATGGGGCACCACCCTGCGCGGCGCGTGCGAGCAGGTGCACCACGCGTTCGTGCGGTCGCACGGCCCGGGGGACTGGCCGGGGTATCCCGACTTCCACGCTCGCTGAGGCACGATCCCCGAGGGACGTTCGCTCGGGCACGATCACCGAGCCGTCGTCGCGCCCGCAGGCGGTCATGCGCCAGACTTGGCGGCAGGATCCCGGGGGAGGTGAGCGTCGGTGGAGCTCCTGGTCGTCGGCGTGCTCGGCCTCCTCGGCATCGCCGCCGCCACCGCCCTCGGTCCGCGCGTGCGGGTGTCCCCGCCGCTGCTGCTCGTGATCGTCGGCATCCTCGTGAGCTTCCTGCCGTTCGTGCCCGAGATCGAGATCGACCCCGAGTGGATCATCGCGGGGGTGCTGCCGCCACTGCTCTACTCCGCGTCGGTCGCGATGCCCTCGATGGAGTTCCGCCGCGAGTTCGGGGCGATCAGCGGACTCTCGGTGTCGCTCGTCGTGATGAGCTCGGTCGCGATGGGGCTGCTGTTCACCTGGATCGTGCCGGGGCTGAGCCTCGCGGCCGGCATCGCGCTCGGCGCCATCGTCAGCCCCACCGACGCCGTCGCGACCTCGATCGTGAAGCGCGTCGGGGTCACGCCGCGCATCGTGACGGTGCTCGAGGGCGAGAGCCTGCTCAACGACGCGACGGCGCTCGTGCTGCTGCGCTCGGCGATCGCCGCGACCGCCGCGTCGATCACGTTCTGGGAGATCGTCGGCGACTTCGTGTTCGCCGTCACGGTCGCGGTGGTCGTCGGGTACGCGGTGGGCAAGGTCAACCTGTGGGTCCGGTCGCGGGTCACGGATGCCACGGTGAACACGGTCATCTCCTTCGCCGTGCCGTTCGTCGCGGCGGTTCCGTGCGAGGCGCTCGGGGCATCCGGGCTCGTCGCGGCCGTCGTCGCGGGGCTCGTGACGGGCCGCGGCGCGATCCGCAGCCTCTCGCCGCAGCACCGCATGTCGGACGTGCAGAACTGGCGCACGATCGAGCTCATCCTCGAGGGAGCGGTCTTCCTCGTCATGGGGCTCGAGCTGTCCACGATCGTCAGCGACCTGACGAACGAGGTGCGCGGCATCGAGCTCGGCGCCCGCGTCGCGGGGATCACGCTCCTCGGCGTCGTCGTCGTCCGGGCGCTGTTCGTGTTCCCCATGCTCGGGCTGCAGCGCCGGAGCTTCCGCCGTGGCGAGCGGATGAAGCCGCACCTCACCGCCGTGCAGGAACGGCTGGAGGGGGTGGACCCGACCCAGGCCGACCTCATGCTCGACGCCGCGAGGGCGGACGCGGCGCGAGCGGGCAGCATGCCGGACCCGATCGAGTCCGCCGACCCCGATGCCGACCCGCCGACCGACGACGAGGGCGCCGACGGTGAGCCCGCGGCCGACCATCGCCGTCGCCGGTTCCGGCGCCGGCCGCCCGACCGGGCGATCTCGTCGGCGTCGCTGCAGCGGTTCCAGTCGCGACTGCGACGCAAGGTCGCCGACATCGACTACTTCATGGCGGAGCCGCTGGGCTGGCGCGAGGGCACCGTGATCGTATGGGCGGGCATGCGCGGCGCGATCACGCTCGCCGCGGCGCAGACACTGCCGCAGGGCACGCCCGACCGCTCGCTCGTGATCTTCATCGCGTTCCTCGTCGCGGCCGGATCGCTCATCATCCAGGGCGCGTCGCTCCCGTGGCTGGTGCGGCTGGTGAAGCCCGCCGGCGTCGACCGGGAAGCCGCGCGCACTGAACGCGCGGATCTGCTCGAGATGCTCCGCGGCGTCGCCGACGACGTCGTGCGCGAGCACCGCGAGGCCCGCACGGCGGCGGGGGAACCGTCGGGCCCGCGCGACGCCGAGGCCGATCGCGAGCTCTATCGCGCCCTCCGACTGGACATCATCGCGGCACAGCGCGAGGCCCTCCTCTCGGTCCGCGACGAGGGCACCTTCAGCGCATCGGTGCTCACGGGTGCGCTCGAGACCCTCGACGCCGACCAGATCAGCATGGAGTTGCGGCAGGCGCACCAGGACGAGGCCTGACCGCAGCATCCGCGGGGATGGACCTCGCGCTGTGCTCGGCAACCGTTTCCCGAGAACTCGAGTCACGCGCCCTTCGCGACCACGCAGAATGCGTACTCGCTCGCGATAATCGTGAGCAAAGGTCAAGAACGTGGAGGACATTCACAGGAACACATGAGGGTTTGTACAGAAGCCCTCGGCAGACTGGCCACTTCGCCCGGGCGCCCCCGCGCCCGTGGAACGTCGAGTCAAGGTTCGCGCGGCAGCCCCGCCCGAGAGCCGCCCCCGTGAAAGTCATGCAGAACCAGTCTTCCTCCACACCTGAAAACTCCAGCTCACTCCAGACAGTCGATCCCGAGACCGTCCCCCGCCGCGATCGGCGCGACCGGCGCGGCAGGCGCCGCGGAGCATGGCTCGCCGCCGGCGCAGTCGTCGCGATCGGCGCCATGGTCGGCACCGGCTTCGCCGTGCAGGGCGCCGTCGCCGCCCAGAACGACCGCATCGCCGAGACCCGAGCGCTCACCGACGCCGCGAACAGCGACGTGCAGCAGCTCGACGCGCACGGCGGCATCCTCGAGGCCCGCGCGGTGAAGCAGGCCGAGGAGACCCTCGCCGGCGCCAACGACACCATCACGGCCGCGCAGGGCAAGACGGATGCCACCGCGCTCGTCGCCGAGGTCTCCGCGCTCGGCGACTACAAGCTCCTCGCGCCCGAGCGCGTGTTCGACCTCGTCGACTCGACGCAGGCGCACGCCGAGACCGTGCGCGCCGCCGTGGCGGAGGTCGACCGCGTCGCCGCGGAGCAGGCCGCTGCTGCCGCCGCCGCCGCCGCGAAGGCCGCCGCCGAGGCCGCTGCCGCCGCCGAGGCGGAGCAGGCGTCGTCGTCGTCGTCCTCGCGCCCCGGCGCGCCCGCCAACCCGACCGCCGCCCAGGCCATCGCCCGCGACATGCTGCTCCAGCGCGGCTGGGGCGACGACCAGTTCGGCTGCCTCGTCGAGCTCTGGAACCACGAGTCCGGCTGGAACGTCTACGCCTCGAACCCGAGTGGCGCGTACGGCATCCCCCAGGCGCTGCCCGGCAGCAAGATGGCCTCGGCCGGCCCCGACTGGGAGTCGAACCCCGCCACGCAGATCTCGTGGGGCCTCGGCTACATCACCGGCCGCTACGGCACCCCGTGCGGTGCCTGGGACGCCTTCAACTCGCAGGGCTGGTACTGATCCGTCGCCGACCCGAAGCGACCCCCAGGGAACGCCCCCGACCGCAGCGCGGTCGGGGGCGTTCCCTGTTCGGGCGTCACTCGTCGTCGGGCGGCCGCGACAGGCGCAGCTCCTCGAGGTCGAGGCGCGCCTGCAGCCGCCGGAGGATGACGTCGTCGATGCGCCGTTCGTGGCGGAGGGCGATGAGCGCCTCCCGCTTCACCGGGAGCAGGGCCAGGCGGAGCTCGTCCTCCTCGTCGGCGCGGCTCCCGTCTCGCGCGGCGGCCTCGGGGCGTCCGTCCTCGCGGTGGATGAGCGTGAGCCGCTCCTCGTAGCCGACGCGGAGCGCGTCGACCACCGCGTCGTCCGACCCGAGCTCGACGGCCGTGCCCGGCAGCGCGTCGAGGGCGGCGCGCAGCATCCGCTGCTCGCCCAGCAACTCCTCGTCGAGCTCGCGCGGGTCGGGCCCGAGGTGCGACCAGCGCACGATCGCGGGCAAGGTGAGCCCCTGCACGACGAGCGTGAACAGGATCACGACGAACGTGACGGCGATCACGAGGTCGCGCCCCGGCAACGGATCGCCGGCGGCGGTCTCCTCGGGCAGGGCGAGCGCCGCGGCGAGTGAGACCGCCCCCCGGAAGCCCGCCCAGCTCAACGGGAAGCGCTGGCGGAAGCCGATGCGCCGCAGGCGCTGCGCCGGGCGGCGGTCGAGGGCACGGATGAGGTAGGGCGTGGTGACGCCCCAGAGCAGTCGAACCGCCATGACGCCGACCGCGCAGGCGAGCCCGAACAGCAGCGCCTCGGGCCATGCGGGTCCCAGGCTGTCGAGCACGGGCTTCAGCTCGAGCCCGATCAGCACGAAGAGGGAGCCGTTCAGCACGTAGCTGGCCAGCTGCCAGAAGCCGTAGGTCTGCGCGCGCGTCGCCGCCGTGATGATCCGCGGGCCGAAGTGGCTGACGACGAGGCCGCAGACCACGACCGCGACCACGCCCGACGCCCCCACGAGCTCGGCGGGCAGGTAGGCGAGGAACGGCGTCAGCATGCTCAGCGTGCCGCTCAGCAGCCGGTCGTCGCGGATGACGCGTCGGAGCAGGTACACGCCGTAGCCGATCAGCAGGCCGATGGCGATGCCGAGCGCGTACGCGTAGGTGAACTGCAGGCTGAGGTCGACGAACGAGATCGACGCGCCGGCGGTCGCCGCGCCGACCGCGACGCTGTAGAGGACCAGCGCGGTCCCGTCGTTGAGCAGGCTCTCTGCGCGGAGGATCGTGCCCTGCCGCCGCGGCAGGCTCCGGACGACGGCGGCGACCGCCGTGGCATCCGTCGGCGAGAGGATCGCCCCGAGCGCGAGGGCCATCGCCCACGGCAGGCCGAGCGACGTCGCGAGCCACGCGATCGCGAAGGCCGTGACGGACACGAGCACGATCGCGAGCAGCACGATGACGCGGAGGTTGTCGCGGATCTCGCGGAGCGAGGTGTTGAGCGACTCCCAGTAGAGCAGTGCGGGGAGGAACAGGAGCAGCACGAGCTCGGGCGGCAGCTCGACGTCGCCGAGCGCCGGGACGAAGCTGAGCGCCGCACCGGCCACGAGGAGGACGAGCGGCGCAGGCACGCGGATCCGTCTCGCGAGCATGCCGCCGCCGAGGATCGTGGCGCCGAGCACCACGACGAGGATGAGTCCGTCCATGCGTCCCGTCATCCCATTCCGGCTGGGGGCGTGTCAAGCGACTGCGATCCCCACCCGCGCCTCGATAGCCTGACCGCATGGCCGACCAGCAGACGCAGCGACGACCGGGGGGTCCGTTCGCCGGGATCGTCGCGTGGGGCACGAAGCTCACGGCGTGGGCGCTCGCGACCAGGCCCGTGCGCGCGTGGTTCATCTACCTCGAGCATCACGGGCCGATGCTCGCCGACAGCGTCACGTACCGCACCCTCTTCTCGGTGTTCGCGGGCGTCTTCCTCGGGTTCGCGATCGGCGGCATCTGGCTCGCCGGCAGCCCCGACGCCCTCGACGCCCTCGTCGCGACCATCGAGATGGCGATCCCGGGCCTGATCGGCGAGAACGGCGTCATCAATCCCGACGACCTGATCCAGCCCATCACGCTCAGCATCGCGGGCGTCATCGCGCTCGTCGGCCTGGTGGGCGCCGCCATCGGCGCCGTGGGGTCGCTGCGCATCGCGTTCCGCGACCTCGCCGACCAGTCCGACGACCAGACGTTCTTCGTGTGGGTGCTGCTGCGGGACTTCGTGCTCGCGGTCGGCTTCGGCGCCGCGCTCACGCTGGCGGCCGTCGTGACGTTCGTGAGCACGAACGCCCTCACCACGTTCTTCGGCTGGCTCGGGCTCTCGACGCGCGAGCCGGCCTTCGACGTCCTCGTCCGGATCGGCTCGGGGATCGTCATCTTCGCGATCGACACGGTCGTCATTGCGGCCATGTTCCGGATCCTCTCGGGGGTCCGGCCGAGTGGCCGGTCGCTGTGGGCGGGTTCGTTGCTCGGCGGCGTGGGGCTGCTCGTGCTGCAGCTGCTCTCGAGCCTGTTCGTCGGCGGCGCCAACGCGAACCCGCTGCTCGCGTCGTTCGCGTCGCTGATCGCCCTGCTGCTCTGGATCAACCTGTCGGCGCAGGTGATCCTCATCGCGGGCGCCTTCATCGTGGCGGCCGTCGACGAGGAGCAGGACCGCGTGCACGCTCGGCACGGCGCACCGACGCTCGCACTGCGACGGCTGCAGCGGGCCGAGCGTCGGGCGACGGATGCCGCGACGGAGCTCGCCTCGGCCCGCGAGGCGGTCGAGAAGGAGCTGGCGGCGCAGCATCCGCCGACGTCCTGAGGGCGGCAGTGCCTCGGACCCCGGACACGGGCGACGGCCGGGCGCTGGTCCCTGCAGTCCTGCGCCCGGCCGCCCGTCCTGGGGTCAGCGTTCGGGGTACGTGGTGCCGTCGTCGACGACCTCGATGACCTCGACGTCGTCAACGTCGACATCGTCACGGTCCGCGTCGACGACCTCCTCGACCTCGTCGTACTCCTCCTTCGGCAGCTCCGCGCTCAGCGGCAGCTCCGAGTCCGTGTACTCGCCCTCGAAGGGCTCTCCCGGTCGTGCGTCCGACATGGTTGCTCCGATCGTCACGGCCGATCCGCCGGTCGGTCGGCCTGCGCCCCACGGTACGGCCGGGCGAAGCGTGGGCGCAGGGGATTGACGTGCCGCGACCGGCGCGGTAGCCGCTCGGGCCGCGTCCGGCGTCCGGCGCCGACCCGGCGATCGGGCGGGCGGGTCCTTTCCGCCGTCCGCCGCCGCGAGCAGAATGGGCACGTGCCCACCGTGCAGCAGGTCGTCCGGTCCGTCATCGCGCCCGTCACGCGCACGCGGCTGTTCCGCGCGATCGGCCCTGCGCTGCTCCCGCCGGCCGAGCGCCTGGTGGCGTGGCTCACCGGCGGGCGCGTGCAGCTCAGCGGGCTCCTCGTGCCCTCGCTCGTGCTCCACACGGTCGGCGCGAAGTCGGGCGAGCCCCGCGAGACGTACCTCATGTACACGCCCGACGGGCGTGGCCGAGCGATCGTCGCCGGCACCACGTTCGCGCAGGAGCGGCATCCCGCCTGGACCTACAACCTGCTCGCCCACCCCGACGCGTCGATCACCGTGCGCGGCCGACGCCTGCACGTGCGCGCGAGCCGCATCCCCGACGACGAACGCGACGCCGCGTGGGCGCGCATCGAGGCGCAGTGGCCCGGCTACCGCGGGTACGAGCGCGACTCGGGCCGCATCGTGCGGCTCTTCCGCCTGCGGCCCGTCACGGGTCCGCACGACGCGTCGATGTGACCCAGGCCCGGTCGCCGTTCGCTCCGACCCCGTCGGTCAGGTGATCGCGGATGCTTCGATTCGTCGTCCGGCGTCGAGGAGCAGGCGCACCGCGCGGCGGATGCCCGCACTCTCGGCCATCGAACGGCGGTAGGCGACGCGGATGTCGCGCACCTGGCTGTGGTCGGCGAGCGGACGCGCGACGACGCCGTCGGGCAGCGTCGACCGCCCCAGACGTGGGACGAGCGCGATCGCGACGCCCTGCCGGGCGAGCTCGATGAGGGAGGCGAAGTCGGGATCCTCGGCGACCACGCGGGGGACCGTGCCGAGGTCGGCGAAGATCCGCATGAGCGCCTCGTGGCAGATGGCGCCCTTCGGCGTGCTCGCCCATGCCTCGCCGACGAGGTCGGCGCGCTCGAGCTCGGCGCGGCCGGCGAGCTGGTGGTCGACGGGGAGCACGACATCGGCCTCGTCGTGGCACACGTGCTCGGTGGCCACGTGCGACGGCGCGATGAGCGGCACCGAGTTCCAGTTGTGCACGACGGCGAGGTCGGCGGAGCCCGAGGCGACCATGGCCATGGCGTCGACGGGGTCGACGCTCGTCACGGTCGCGAGCACCGCGGCATCCGCATCGCGCAGCTCGCCGAGCACCGGACCGAGCAGCCCGCGGGTGGCGGTCGAGAACGAGGCGATGCGCAGTGGGGCCGTCGGCCGGGCACCGCTCGCAGCCACCGCCTCGAGACGTTCGAGGCCGTCGAGCAGCTCGCGACCCTCGCTCGCGAGCGTGCGACCGCGTTCCGTGAGCAGCACGCCGCGGCCGCGACGCTCGAGCAGCACGGCGTCGAGGTCGCGCTCGAGCTTCTTCACCTGCTGCGACACCGCCGACGGCGTGTAGCCGAGCTGGTCGGCCGCCGCGACCACCGATCCCGCCCGGTCGACGGCGATGAGCGCCCGCAGTCCCTGCAGATCGATCATGTAGTGATCGTACGTGATCCAGCGAAAAATTCGGAACTGGTGCTGAATCCGGTCGCCTGCTTGGCTGGAGTCGTGACCCCGCGACACCTCCTGCTCGGCCTCCTCGTCGCCCTCATCTGGGGCGTCAACTTCGTGGCCATCGACCTCGGCCTGCGCGACACCCTGCCGCTCGTGCTCGTGGCGCTGCGCTTCTTCCTCGTCGCCGTGCCGCTCGTGTTCTTCGTGCCCCGACCGGATGCCCCGTGGCGCGTCATCGCGGGAATCGGCCTGTTCATGAGCGCCGGCCAGTTCGGCCTGCTCTTCACCGCGATGCACCTCGGCCTGCCCGCCGGCCTCGCCGCGGTCGTGCTGCAGTGCCAGATGATCTTCACGCTCGTGATCGGCGCGGTCGTGCTGCGCGAGCGCCCGACCCGGATGCAGCTGCTCGGTGCGCTCCTCGGCGTCGCCGGGCTCGGGATCGTCGCGCTCGGCCGCCTCGAGGGCGCGCCGGGGCTCACGGCGATCGTGCCGCTCCTCATCTGCGTCGCGGCGGGCCTCAGCTGGGGCGTCGGCAACGTGATCTCCCGGTCGGCGGCCGGCGCCGACGGCTTCGGGATCGTCGTCTGGTCCGCCCTGTTCGTGCCGCTGCCCGTGCTCGCGCTCAGCCTGCTGCTCGACGGACCCGCAGCGGTCGGCGAGGCGTTCGCCACGATCGGCTGGGAGACGCTCGCGAGCGTCGGCTTCACGGCGGGCATGGCATCGCTCGTGGGCTACACGATCTGGAACATGCTGCTCGGCCGGTACCCGGCAGCGATGGTGGCGCCGTTCGCGCTGCTCACGCCACCCATCGGGCTCGCCGCCGCGGCCCTCGCACTCGGCCAGGTGCCGAACGCCCTCGAGCTCGCCGGGAGCGCGCTCCTCGTCGGCGGCGTGGCGGTCGGGCAGGTGCGCCGCCGGCGGCGGCTCGCGCCCGCGGCGTCGGTCGCGGTCGCGGCGGATGCCGCGGCATCCGTCACGTCCGACGACGACAGGGGGATCGCGGCATCCGATCGGGGGGTTGACCCGATACCGGCGGTGCAGCGGCGCTCCTAGCGTCAGCCGCATGACCACCGGAACCGCACGTCCGTCACAGCCGGCCGCCGCCGGACGCCCGCGCGGGGCGACGCCGCGCCTCGTCGCGACCCGGGCGGGCTGGGCCTGGATCGTCCTCTCGTCGCTCGCCATCGCCGCGTTCGCCGTCGTGCCGTACCTCACGGCCTCACTCGCCGAGCTCTCGGAGTCGGGCGCCGGCCTCGCCGGCAACTACGACGGCCGGCCGGCCATCGTGCAGGCGGCGTTCTACGCGCACATCGTGGCGGGCGGCCTGGCCCTCGTCGCAGGTCCGTTCCAGTTCTGGCGCGGACTCCGTGACCGGTACCGCGCCGTGCACCGGTGGATCGGGCGCGGGTACCTCGCGGCCGTGGCGATCGCGGGTGTCTCAGGCCTTGTGATCGCCCCGTCCAGCGAGGCGGGCCTCGCGGGGTTCATCGGCTTCGGCACGCTCGCCGTGCTCTGGCTCCTGACTGCGTGGCGGGCGTACCGGGCGATCCGCGCGCGCGACGTCGCGAGCCACCGGGCCTGGATGATGCGCAACTTCGCGCTCACCTACGCCGCCGTGACACTGCGGCTCTGGCTCGGCCTGCTCATCGGCCTGCAGGCGATCCCCGGCGACTTCGACTTCGACGCCGCGTTCGCGAACGCCTACGGCGTGGTGCCGTTCCTCGCCTGGCTGCCGAACCTCGTCGTCGCGGAATGGCTGATCCGGCGCCGCGGGCTCCCGTCGTACCGGATCACCTCGGGAACCGAGGCGGCCCCAGCCGCCCGGGGTTAGGCTCGTCGCATGTGCAGGAACATCCACCCCCTCCACAACTTCGAGCCCGCCGCGACCGACGACGAGGTGCACGCGGCCGCACTGCAGTTCGTGCGCAAGGTGAGCGGATCGACCAAGCCGTCGAAGGCGAACGCCGAGGCGTTCGACCGCGCCGTGCACGAGATCGCGCACATCACGCGGCATCTCCTCGACGACCTCGTGACGAACGCGCCGCCGAAGGACCGCGACATCGAGGCCGCGAAGGCGCGAACCCGGGCCGAGAAGCGGTACGCGACGCTCAGCGCGTGACCGGCGTCCGGCGGGCAGGGGCACGCGCACGGCCGCCGCGCCGGCCGCCCTGTCGCGGTGTCACCCCGGCACGGTAGCGTCGCACCATGGCCGCCGAAGCTGTCACCCTCACCGTGCCCGGTCCCGACGGCGATCGGGAGGTGCGCGTCTCCTCGCCGAACCGAGTGATCTGGCCCGAACCGGGCATCACGAAGCTCGAGCTCGCCGAGTACCTCGTCGCCGTGGGCGGCCCGTTCATCGAGGCGAACGGCAATCGGCCCGTGTCGCTCCAGCGGTTCCCCGAGGGCATCGACGGCGAGCAGTTCTTCTCGAAGAACCCGCCGAAGGGCGCGCCCGCCTGGGTGCGATCGGTGACGGTGACCTACCCGAGCGGCCGGCGGCATCCGCAGGTCGTGCTCGACGAGCCCGCCGCCGCGGTCTGGGCCGCGCAGATGAACACGATCGTGTTCCACCCGTGGGCGTCGAGCACCGCGAACACCGACAACCCCGACCAGCTGCGCATCGACCTCGACCCGCAGCCCGGCACCGGTTTCGCCGAGGCGGTGCCCGCCGCGCTCGCACTGCGCGACCTCATGGGCGAGGTCGGGCTGACGCCGTTCGTGAAGACGTCGGGCAATCGCGGCATCCACGTCTTCGCGCCCATCGAGCCCGAGCACGAGTTCCTCGACGTCCGGCACGCGGTGATCGCCCTCGCCCGCGAGCTCGAGCGACGCATGCCCGCCGAGCTCACCACCGCCTGGTGGAAGGAGGAGCGCGGCGACCGCATCTTCATCGACTTCAACCAGGCCAACCGCGACCGCACGATGGCGGGCGCCTACAGCCCGCGCCCGCTCCCGCACGCGCCGGTGTCGTGTCCGCTCGCTTGGGACGAGGTCGAGTCCGCCGACCCGCGCGAGTTCACGATCCGCTCCATGCCCGACCGGCTGCGCGACGTCGGCGACCCGTGGGCAGGCATGCGGTCGCAGCTCGGGCGCATCGACACGCTGCTCGAGTGGTGGCAGCGCGACCTCGACGACGGCCTCGGCGAGCTGCCGTTCCCGCCAGACTTCCCGAAGATGCCGGGCGAGCCGATGCGCGTGCAACCGAGCCGGGCCCGCAACCCCGAGTGAGCGGATGCCGCGCGCGGTCGCGGCCCGTCAGCGAAGGCCCGCCACCTCGTCGTAGGACGGCGTTCCGGGTTCCGGAAGGTACCGGTCGTCTCTCACGCGCCGTGCGGCCGTGGCGATCGCTCCGAGGGCGACGCGGAACAGCAGCGATCCGGCGCTGATGCGCGCGACCCCGGCGGCGGCCAGGTCCCGCACCGGCACGCGCGACTGCACGAGGACGTTCACTGGGGCGGGGATATCGCGCGCGAGTGCCGCGATGATCTCGAGCGGGATCGCGCCCGGCACGAACACGCCCGTGGCGCCCACCGCGACATAGCGATGCGCCCGCTGCAGCGCCTCGTGGGTGCGGGTGGACTGGTCGGCGTCCCCGTCGATCCAGAACGGGTCGGTGCGCGCGTTGAGATACAGCCCGGGGGCAGCTGCGGCGACCGCGGCGATCTTCCCGGCGGCCACCTCGGGATCGACCAGCCGGCCCGCGGCATCCGAGTCCTCGAGGTTGACGCCGACCACGCCGAGGCGCGCGAGCTTCGCCGCGTAGCGGCCGACCTCGTCGGGCTTCTCGGAGAATCCGGCCTCGATGTCGACGGTGACGGCGATGCCGGCGCCGGTGATCCGACGGGCGAGGTCGAGGGTCTCGGCGGCGGTCTCGCCGGTGCCGTCGCCGCGCCCTGCGGCGAACGCGACGCCGAGGCTCGTCGTGCCGACGACCGGATGGCCGTCCGCGTGCAGCCACCGTGCTGACGCGAGGTCCCAGGCGTTCGGGAGGACGAACGGTTCGCCCGGTCGATGCAGCTCGCGGAACTCGTCCGGCGTCAGCATGCGCGCACCTCGTCGACGACGGCGGCGGCGATCGCGATCGCGTGCGCCATGGCGGGGCATGCGCGCGGCCCGGCGCCGAATGCCAGGGTGCGCGGGTCGTGCGGCGAGCCGCGGTCGGCCCCGTCGAGGCGGAGCACGAGCACTTCGCCGTCGGGTGCGAGCCGCTTCGTCTGCCGCACGGGCGGTGTGTCGCGCAGCACGGCCGCGAGGAGGTCGGCCGTCGGCACGTCGGCCTCCCGCGCAGCGGGCAGGCGTACTGCCGCACCGATGAGCCCCGCGGTGGCGGCGTGGGCCTGCACGAGGAGTTGTACACGAAGCTCGGCGTCGTCGGCGCGGTCGCCGCCGCCATGCGCGTGGTCGTCGGCCGCGGCGATGAGCCGGGTCGCCGCGGCATCCGCTGACGACGACGACCCACCCGTCGGGTAGTGCGCCGCGAGCGCGGCCACCCACGGGGGCGCAGCATCGGGATCGGCGAATCCGAGCCGCGCGGCGAGGCATGCGACCGGCACCTGGGCGGCGATCTGGTCGATCCCGGCCGGCAGCATCGCCCGGGTCCGCACCGCGGCGTCGAGCGAGAGCTCGTCGATGTCGATCCCGGCGAGCAGCCCTTCGAGGCGGTGCCGTCGCGCTGCGTGCGTCGCGCCGTTCACGAACCGGGACGCGCTCGCACGGAACCGGTCGCCCGGACCGGTCGATGCGGCATCCGCCTCGGGCACGATGCAGGCGGGATCCTCGAGGATGCGCTCGACCTCGGAGCGCTCGGCGACGACGTCCATGCCTCGACGCTACGCGTGGCACGTTTCGATGACGGACGAACCTTGGCGGTCGTACCGTGGAGTCCATGGACGGAGACGCCGACCTCGCCACCCCGGCCCGACTCATGGGAGAGCCGGCACGAGCCGCGATGCTCGTCGCGCTCCTCGACGGCCGGTCGCTTCCCGCGAGCGAGCTCGCGGCGATCGCGGGCGTGAAGGCGCCGACCGCGAGCGCCCACCTCGCGCAGCTCGTCGCGGGCGGGCTCGTGACCGACCGACGGCTCGGCCGGCACCGGTACTTCACGCTCGCGGGTCCCGAGGTCGCCGACGCGGTCGAGGCGCTGCAGCGCATCGCGCCCAGGCAGACCGTGCGGTCGTACCGGCAGTCCGCCGCAGCTGAGCGCCTCGCCGAGGCGCGCTCCTGCTATGACCACCTCGCCGGCCGCACCGCGCTGCGCCTCGCCGATGCGCTCGTGGCCGAAGGCTCCCTGTCGCCGCTCGAAGCCGGGGAGACGGGACGGATCCTCGACGTCGACGGTGCACTCGCGGCGACCCTGCACCTGCGCGCCGTCGACCCCGACGGGCGCCGGCCGGCGGTGCGCGGATGCCTCGACTGGACCGAGCGGCGGCCGCACATCGCCGGGCGACTCGGCGCCCACCTCCTCGACACCCTGCTCGCCGAGGGGTGGGTGTCGCGAGTGGCCGGCGACCGCTCGCTGCGCATCACCGACGAGGGGCGCGCGGCGCTCGTCGCTCTGCGCTGACGGGTCAGATCGCGATCGTGCCGCGCCGGTGCACCGGCGCGCCGTGCACCTCGCGGTGCAGGCGCTCCATGCGGGAGTCGAGCTCGGCGGCGGTGTGCGCGGCATCCGTCAACCCGTCGAGGAGCTCCTGCGGCACCTGCCGGTCGTACTTGTAGTAGATCTTGTGCTCGAGGCTGGCCCAGAAGTCCATCGCGATGGTGCGGATCTGCACCTCGACGGCGACCGGGTGGGCGCCCGTGGAGAGGAACACGGGCACCTCGACGATGAGGTGCAGGCTCTGGTAGCCGTTCTCCTTCGGCTCGGCGATGTAGTCCTTCACCTTGAGGACGCGGATGTCGGGCTGCTCGGTGAGGAGCTCGGCGAGCCGGTAGGCATCGGACACGAAGCTGCACGTGACGCGCACGCCCGCGATGTCGGTGACGGTGTCGCGGATCGTGTCGAAGGTCGGCTCGATGCCCTTGCGCTGCATCTTCGCGATGACGCTGTCGAGGCTCTTCAGCCGGCTCGAGATGTGCTCGATCGGGTTGTAGTCGTGGTTCTGGCTGAACTCCTCGCGCAGGATCGAGAGCTTCGTGATCACCTCGTCCATGCCGAACTTGTAGCGGAGCATGAAGCGCTCGGTCTCGTCGCGCAGGGCGCGCATCTCGTCGAGCGTGCGACCGTCGATCGCCTCGAGCGTGCGCTGCGCCCGTGGCGTCAGCAGGTGGGGAGCGTCGGGATGCCGTTGGGAGGGGATGCCGTCGAGCGGGGTCACGTGCTCGACGCTACGGGCCGAACCTCGGGATTCCCTTTGACCGGGCAATGAGCCGCGGCCGCGTCCCGGACCGCGACCGTGCCGTCGACCGCGCCGGGCACCCGAGCGGGTCGTAGGCTCGGGGCATGGCCACCTGGACCACCGTCGCGCACGGCATCCACCAGCGGCGCGGCGGCCCCTTCGACCTCTCCGTGGTGGTCGTCGAGGGCGATGACGGCCTCCTCGTCGTGGACTCCGGCGCCGACCCGGTCGAGGGCGCCGAGATCCTGGCCGACGTCACGGCCCGGTTCGCGCGGCCCGTCGTCGCGCTCGTGAACACGCACGCCCACTTCGACCACACGTTCGGCAACCAGGTATTCGGCCCGGGCTCGGCGACGGATGCCGCGATCCACGGCCATGCGGCGATCGCGCGGCACTTCGAGCGCTACGAGGGTCCCCGGGTCGCGTCGTGGCGCGAGGACCACGCCCTCGAGCCCGATCGGCGATGGGAGGACCTGCGCCTCGTGCCGCCGACGCATCCGATCGCGACCGCGACGACGCTCGACCTCGGCGGCCGCCTCGTGGTGCTGCGGCCGCAGTCGCCGGCGCACACCGACACCGACCTCGTGCTGCTCCTGCCCGAGGAGCGGGTCTGGGTCGTCGGCGACCTGATCGAGCAGTCGGGGCCGCCGGTGTACGGCTCGGGCTGCTACCCACTCGACTGGCCCGGCGTGCTCGATGCGCTCGGCGACGAGCTCGAGGTCGGCGACCTCGTCGTCCCCGGGCACGGCAGCGTGGTGCGCCGCGAGTTCGTCGCACGTCAGGCCGATGAACTCCGAGTGATCGCGAACCGGTTCGTCGACGCGCACGACGCGGGACTCGGCGCCGCCGAGGCGCTGGCCGCCCACGCCGAGTGGCCCGTGCCGGTCGAGGGGCTCGTCGGCGCGATCGAGCGCGCGTACGCGGCCCTCGACGGGCTGCCGCTCGACGACGAGCCCGCCGGCGACGCCTGACCCCGCCGACGCCGAGTCGTCGGCCTCGCTCGCGGATGTCGGCCGCGGCTGGGAGGATTCGGGCATGACGGATGCCGCAACGCCCTCGGTCCTCCAGCTCCGCGTCGTCGTGGAGGCCGTCGACTACGACCAGGCGGTCGCGTTCTTCCGCGACACCCTCGGCCTGCCCGAGTACCTCGCCTTCGCCGAGGGCGGCGACGAGCGCGTCGTCATCCTCGACGCGGGCCGCGCCACGCTCGAGATCGCGAACCCCGTGCACAAGCAGGCGATCGACCGCATCGAGGCGGGCGGCGCCGAGAGCCCGCACATCCGGCTCGCGTTCGAGGTCACCGACACCGAGGGCGCCACGCGCCGGCTCGAGGCCGCAGGCGGCCGGGTCGTCGCCGAGCCGATCGTCACGCCGTGGCAGTCGCTGAACTCGCGGCTCGACGCGCCGGCCGGGGTCCAGGTCACGCTGTTCCAGGAGCTGCTCCACTCGGGCGAACGCGCGGTGCTCGACGGGTTCTCGACCGACGCCGAGCGCAGCGGCGACGACGCGACGCCGGGCGACTGACCCCGCTCGCCCGAGGGGCCGGCCGTCAGCCGACGGGGCCGACGTAGCTCCAGCGCCCGCCCTCGCGCACGAACGCGCTCGCCTCGTGCTGCTCGCCGCGCTGCCCGTCGTGGCGGTAGTGGGCCGTGAACTCGACGATCCCGTCGCGGTCGAGCGGTCCACCACGCTCGCGTCGCTCGACGTCGAGGCGGAACCAGCGCATCGCCGGGTCGAGCTCGAGTTCGCCGGGCCGGGTCGATGGATGCCACGTCGCGAGCAGGTAGGCGGCATCGCCGACGACGAAGGCCGAGTAGCGCGATCGCATGAGCTGCTCGGCCGTCGGGGCATCCGCCGCACCGCCCAGGAATCGGCCGCAGCACGCGCCGAACACCTCGCCGCTGTGGCAGGGGCAGCGATCGGTCGACGACGGCGCAGGGAAGGCGGCCGGGGCGTCGGACATTGCCCCAGTATGCCCGGGCCGCAAACCATGCATGGACATGGAGTGCACAGGCAAAAGTGAGGAACTGCTCAGTTTCGTGGTGCAGGGTAGGGGACTTGTGCCGTGCTCGGTGGCACGCCCCTGACGATTCCTCCGACGACTTCCTGTTCCGAGCATCTCTGAATCTATGCGAAACGACACCTCCAACACGCACGCCCAGACCGACACGAACTCCGTTCCCACCGACACCGCAGCCACCTCGCGTCGCGACCTCCGCCGCCGCCGCACCGGCCGCAAGCGCCTCATCGTCGCGGGCGCCATCGCCGCAGCCGGCCTCCTCGTCGGCACCGGCTTCTCGGTGCAGAGCGCCGTGGCCACGCAGGAGCGGATCAACGCCACGCAGGCGCTCAACGCGACCAGCGGCTTCCGCCACGAGCAGCTCGGCGCCTACGCCGGCGTCGCGGCCGCCAAGGCCATCGACAACGCGAAGGACACCATCACCGCCGCGAACGAGACGCTCGCCGCCGCGGACGGCAAGGCCGACGCCTCGGGCCTCGCTGCCTCGGTGGCGTCGCTCAGCGACTACAAGAAGATCTCGACCGAGAAGGTCCTCGACCTCACGAAGGTCACCCGCGCCGAGGCGGCGAAGACCACCGCCGCCATCGCCGCGTACGACCAGGCGCAGGCCGAGGCCGCCGCCGCGGCCGCCGCGGCCGCCGCGCAGGCGCTCGCCAACGCGAACACCGCCGACGGCGCGCGCGCGTACGCCGCCGACTTCGCCGCTTCGCAGTACGGCTGGGGCGGCGACCAGTTCCAGTGCCTCGACAACCTCTGGCAGAAGGAGTCGGGCTGGAACTACCAGGCCTACAACGCATCGAGCGGCGCGACGGGCATCCCGCAGTCGCTGCCCGGCAGCAAGATGGCGACCGCCGGCGACGACTGGGAGACCAGCGCCGCCACGCAGATCCGGTGGGGCCTCGGCTACATCAGCGGCGCGTACGGCACGCCGTGCAGCGCGTGGTCGCACTCCCAGTCGATGAACTGGTACTGATCCGACGAACGACGGAATCGTGAGCGGGCCGGGGTCGTGGACCCCGGCCCGCTTCGTCGTCAGTCGACGGTGACGAGCGGCGTCATCGAAGCGAGCTCGGGGCCGAGGCCGAGGTCGACGAGCTCGATCCGGCCGGCGTAGCCGGCGGCGGGCTCCCGCAGCAGGCCGGCCTTGATCGCACCGAACGTGACCGTGACGTCGGCGCGGAGCACCGTCGGGTCGGGCACGCTGCCGTCGTCGGGCTGGATGCCGCTCGGCAGGTCCACCGCGACCACCCGGACGCCGCGCGGTTCGATCGCACGGCTCGCCGCGACGACGAGTTCACGCGCACGACCGCGCAGCGCAGGGGACGCACTCGTGCCGGTGCCGAGGATCCCGTCGACGATGACGGCGGCGTCATCGAACACGGCGGCGATCGTGTCGTCATCGGTGCCCGTCGGCTCGAGGACGCGGACGCCGGCATCCCGCGCGGCCTGCGCGCCCTCGACGTGCATCCGCTCCGACGTCGGGATCGCGGTCACGGCCACGCCCGCCGCGGCGAGCTCCGCGCCGGCCCACAGCGCGTCGCCGCCGTTGTCGCCCGAGCCCACGAGGAGCACGACCGGACCGTCGGGCGCACCGAGCTCCGCCAGTTCGCGGCGCAGCCTCGCCGCGAGGGCCGCCGCCGCACGCCGCATCAGTGGCTCGCCGGCCGCGAGGTGCGGCGCCTCCGCGGCGCGGACCTGGGCCGCGGAGTAGCCGGCGACCACGATCAGGCCGTCCGGGGATCGAGCAGGGCGCGTCGATCGGGGTGCCGGTCGAACCACTCGCCGACGTACCAGCAGCTCGGCACGATTCGGCGGTCGGACGTCGCCTCGACGTCGTCGACGGCGAAGGCCACGAGCTCGCCCGCGAGTCCGCTGCCCCGGTAGGGCGGATTGGTGAAGGCACGTGTGAACGCGACCGAATCGCCGAGCACCCGGTAGTCGAGCACGCTCGCGATGTCGCCGTCGAGGCGCAGCACGTAGCGTCGGGCGTCGGGTTCGTGGCTCAGTTCCTTCTGCACCGCTTCAGGCTACGCCCGGATCGCGGTCCCTCGGCAGGCGCCCGCCCGCACGGCGCGCCGGGGCAGCGGGTGCGGGCGACGGGCCGTACTCGCGCCGTCAGCGTCCGCGGAGCCGGTCGAGATCGCGGCGCTCGCGCTTGGTGGGGCGCCCCGCACCGCGTTCGCGCACGGGCACGGTCGGCACGGCCTCCCGGGGCGGTCGGGCCGGCGTGCGGTCTTCGACGGCCGTGGCGGCGACGGTCGCCGAGACGCGCTTCACCAGGGTCTGGCGCACCACCAGCATCCGGTCGAACCCGTCGACCCGCACCCGCACCTCGTCGCCCGGCCGCACCGGCTGGGCCGCCTTGGCGCGCTCGCCGTTGACCCGCACGTGCCCGGCCCGGCACGCGGCCGTCGCGGCCGAGCGCGTCTTGAACTGCCGCACCGCCCAGAGCCAGGCGTCGATGCGCACGGGGTCCACGCGCACGGGGTTCGTGCGCACGGGGGAGTCGGACATGCAGCCAGCCTACGGCCGCGCGAACGACCACCAGATGAGCAGCATGGTCACGAGGAAGCCGACCGCGTAATTGAGCGCGATGAACCGCCGCCAGCCGCGGTTCGCCGTGCCCGACTCCGCGTCGCTCACCGAGCGGTAGGGCCACGCCGTCACGACGTACGGCAGCACGAGCAGCGCCGCGAGCGGGCCCGGCCAGGATGTGGCGAGCATCAGCACGCCCGCCGAGATCCAGAGCCCGAGCGCGATCCGCACGGTGGCGCGCGCCCCGAACGCGGTCGCGATCGACGCGATGCCCGCCTCCCGGTCGGGCACGACGTCCTGCACGGCGCCGAATGCATGGCTCGCCATGCCCCAGCAGAAGAACGCCGCGACGACGGCGACCAGCTGCGGCGTCGGCACGGCGCCCGCCACCGCGAGGCCGTAGACCGCGGGGCTCACGAAGTGCGTGCTCGACGTGATCGAGTCGAGCACCGGCACCTCCTTGAACCGCAGCCCGGGCACCGAGTAGGCGAACACGGCGAACAGGCTCACCGCGAGCACGGCCCACGACCACGGATGCCCCGTGCCGCCGAGCCACAGCATCGCGATGACGAGCGGGACCGCCGTGACGATGCCCGTCCAGACGACGGCGCGGTGCAGGCGCGGTTCGAGGAGGGCGCCCTCCGACCCGCCCTTGCGCGGATTCCGCAGGTCGGACTCGTAGTCGAACACGTCGTTCACGCCGTACATGAGCAGGTTGTACGGGATGAGGAAGAACAGGGTGCCCACGACGAGCAGCGCGTCGACCGATCCCGTCGTGAGCAGGTACGCGGCGGCGAACGGGAACGCGGTGTTGATCCAGCTGATCGGCCGCGACGACAGCACGACCTGGCCGATCACGTGACGGAGTCCCGGGCGCACGACGTCAGTCTTCATCACGACCGCCCCTCGCCCGGCGCCGCCGCGCGAGCGTCCAGATCGCCGGCACCAGCAGCACCGTGACGATCGGGTACGCGAAGTCCTCGATCGGCGCCAGTCCGATGGTCGGCCCGAGGCGGGTCCCCTCGACGTAGCCGAACAGGCCCGCGGCGATCATGAGCGAGTCGAAGACGCCGCTCAGCACGAGCACGAGCGCGCCCGCGAACCCGATGGCGAGCCAGCGCCGGCGCCGTGCAGCCGGCGGAAGCCGTCGGGCCGCCGCGAGCGACAGCACGACCGCGACGGCGAGGAACGGCAGGCAGATCAGCGAGTAGGTCACGACGGCCTCCCACCAGAGCGTGCGGCCGCGTTCGTCTCGGTGGGCCGCGTCGCGGCATCCGTTTGACTCGGTCGCGTCGCGGCATCCGTCACCGCATCGGATGCCGCGTCGCCACCCTGCGCCCCTGATCGCCGTTCGAGCATCCGCTCGACGCCGAGCACCGCGACGAGCGAGAGGTAGCAGAGGAACACGAGGAACACGGGCTCCTCGAGCGGCAGCTCGGGCGCCAGCAGCACGCCGGTGGCCCAGAGCGAGTCGCCGCGGAAGAACACGCCGAAGCCGATGCCTGCGAGGTCCCAGGCGAGGAGCACGAGCGTGCCCGCGCCGACCGCGAGCGCCGAGGCGGCCGGCGCACGCCGGAACGCGAGTCGCCAGCGGACGTCGATCAGGGCCATCGCGGCGATGGAGGCAAGGAGCGCGCCGAGGTAGGTGAAGCCGGTCATCCGCGGTTCCGGTGGAGCGGGCGGGCGTCGAGTGCGGCGGTGTCCAGCGCGGCGACGTCGAGCAGGTCGGGCACGCCGGCCGGTGGGGTCGGGCGGGCCGCGGGGGGTTCGGACAGCGGCCCGCTCGACCGGTCGCCGCGCACGCGCTTCAGCACGTTCTCGGCCCCGATGAGGCACATCGGCAGCCCGATCCCGGGCACGCTCGATCCGCCCGCGTAGTACAGGCCGCGCACGCGGCGGGAGCGGTTCGATCCGCGCAGGAACGCGCTCTGCCGCAGCGTGTGCGCCGGTCCGAGGGCGCCGCCGCGCCAGGAGTGGAGGTCCTCGGCGAAGTCCGCAGGCCCGACCGTGCGGCGCACGACGATGCGCTGCGCGAGGTCGGCGGTGCCGGTCGCCGAGGCGATGCGGGCGACGGCGCGGTCGGTCGCGTCCTCGACGAGCCGGTCGCCGGCGCCGTCCTCGCCGCCGCGACCGATCGACACGTCGGCAGGGACCGGGACGAGGATGAACAGGTTCGTGTCGCCGGCCGGTGCGACGGTCGGGTCCGTGGCGCTCGGCATGCAGGCGTAGAACGACGCCGGATCGGGGATGCCCGGGTCGTCGCCGAAGATGCGGTCGAAGTTCGCGTTCCAGTCCTCGGTGAAGAACAGCGTGTGGTGGGCGAGCCCGGGAACGTGCCCGCGCACGCCGAGCATCGCGAGGACCGCACCGGGACCCGAGGTCCGTCGTTCCCACCACGATTCGGGATACGTCTGCGCGTGCCGGGGGAGCAGCTCGGTCTCGGTGTGGTGCAGGTCGGCGGCCGACACGACCCGGTCGGCTGCGGCGCGATGCAGCGACCCGGTGGCGTCGACGTAGCGCACGCCCGTGACCGTGGGCGTCGCATCGCCCGTCACCTCGATGGCCTCGACTCGTGCCTCCGTCACCAGCTCGACGCCCGCGGCCGCGGCGATCCCGGCGATCCGGGCCATGAGGTGACCGAACCCGCCCTGCGGGTAGAACACGCCCTCCTCGAGGTCCATGTGGCTCATGAGGTGGTACATCGCGGGCGTGGTCGAGGGAGACGACCCGAGGAACACCGCGGGATATCCGAGCACCTGGCGGAGCCGGCGGTCGCGCACCGCGCGCGCGGCGAACCGGTCGAGCGGCGTGGTGAGCAGGCGCGCCAGCCGGCCGGCCCGCCCGAGCACCTCCGGCGCGAGGAACGCACGGGGGTCGTCGAAGTTCGTGTAGAGGAAGCGCCGCACCGCCACGTCGTAGGTCGAGGCGGCCGAGTCGAGGTAGCGTTCGAGCGCCGCGCCGGCGCCCGGCTCGACCGAGTCGAACAGCGCGACGTTCTCGTCGCGCGTCGCGCGCACGTCGAGCGGCGCGTCGTACCCGTCGGCGTACACGCGGTAGCCGGGGTCGAGTCGCACGAGGTCGAGCTCCAGCGCTGCACTCGTGCCGAACATGCGGAAGAAGTGGTCGAAGACGTCGGGCATCAGGTACCACGACGGACCCGTGTCGAACCGGAAGCCCCGCCGCTCCCACGTGCCGGCGCGCCCGCCCAGCTCGCGCCGGGCCTCGAGCAGCGTGACGTGATGCCCGTCGCGGGCGAGCAGCGCCGCCGACGCCAGCCCGGCGATGCCGCCGCCGACGACCACGATGCGCTCGGATGCCGCGGTCATCGCCCGATCCCGCCGGGAGCGATGGCCGACCGCACCGCGATCGCGAGCTTCTCGGGATCGGGCACGCGGATGCGCGTGGCGATGAGCTGTTCGGCCGGCGTCTCGCGGCAGCGCTCGGCCAGCCGGGAGAAGAGGCCGTGCGCCGCGGCCACCGCCGCGCGGGCCCGGCGCGGCAGCTCCCGGATCGTGCGGCCCGACATCTCGAGGTCGCGGTCGATGTCCGCGAGGATGTCCGCCTTGTCGGACTCGGTGAACGCGTCGGGGTCGACCCACGGGAAGTAGTTGCGGCCGAGCTCCTGCCAGTCGACCGCGAGGTCGCGCAGGAAGTTGATCTTCTGGAACGCGGCGCCGAGGTGCGCGGCGCCCTCCTCGAGGCGCGCCCGGCGCCCGGCATCCGGCGGCTCCTCCATCAGGAACACCGCGAGGCACATGAGCCCGACCACCTCGGCCGAGCCGTGGATGTACGGCCCGACCTCCTCGGCGCGGATCGGCGACGGGTCGAGGTCGCGGCGCATCGACGCGAAGAACGGACGGGTGAGCTGCTCGCCGATGCCGGCGTCGCGGGCGGTGAGGGCGAACGCGTGCACCACGAGATTCGCGGAATAGCCGCGGCGCATCGCCGTCTCGGTCTCGGACTCGAGCTCGTCGAGCACGTCGAGGAGCTCGCCGTCGTCGAGGCCGGCCGCCCGGGCGGTGCCGTCGACGACCTCGTCGGCCACGCGCACGAGCGCGTAGATCGAGCGGATCCGGCGGCGCGCATTCGGGTCGAGCAGACGGGCCGCCGCGCCGAACGACGTGGAGTACCGTCCGATGACCACTGCCGCGCTCGCCTCGGCCGCGTGGTCGTAGCGGTCGAGCGGCGTGGCCTCGCGGCTCATCGCGCACGCTCCGCGGCTCGCTGCGCGAGCTCGCCCAGCTCGGCGCGCAACGCGGCCGGCAGGTCCTCGGCGTCCAGCTCGTACCGCGCGAGCGTCACGTACTCGTCGGCCAGCCGGCGCGCGGCCTCGAGGGCGCCGCAGCCGCGGAGCGCCTCGCGCAGCACGTCGGCGCCGGCGTCGTCGAGGTCGGGGTCGCCGAGGCGCGAGGCGATGGCGGGCCAGGCGTCGGTGGTCGCCGCGTGCGCGGTGAGCGCCGTCTGCTTGCCCTCGCGCAGGTCGGACGCCGTGGACTTGCCGGTCACCGCCGGATCGCCGAACACGCCGAGGATGTCGTCGGTGATCTGGAAGGCGACGCCGACCAGGCGCCCGTACCGGGCGAGCGCGCCGACCGCGGCGTCGTCGGCGCCCGCAAGCACGGCCCCGGCCGTGAGCGGGCACTCGAACGAGTACACCGCCGTCTTCTGCTCGAGGGTCGCCACCACGCGCGCCACCTCGGGCGGGTGGTGCGAGCCGGCCTGCACCACGTCGGCGAGCTCGCCGGCCGCCGACACGAACACGGCCCGGTCGAGGATGTCGAGGAGGGCTGCCCGGCGGCCCGGGTCCACTGGCAGCGTGGCGATCTCGCGGTGCGCGCGGCTGAGCGCGAGGTCGCCCGCCAGCACCGCGGCGGTCTCGCCCCACACCTCGCTGACGCGGTCGTCGGCCCCCTGCGCGCGAGCCCGCCCCGCGAACCGCGCCGCGATGTTCGGCGCGCCCCGCCGCACGGTGTCGCGGTCGATGACGTCGTCGTGGATGAGGAAGGCCGTGTGCAGCAGCTCGAACGCGAGCGCGACCCGTGTCGCGACCGGCCGGTCGTCACCGCCGAACCCCCGGTAGGCGGCGTACACGAGCTTCGGCCGGATCTGCTTGCCGCCCGAGCTCTGCTGCTCGAGCGACTCCCAGAGCGCCGCGTAGTGCTGGCCGTACTCGCCGGCGCGCTCGCGGGCGTCGGCGAAGAACGTGCGGAGCTCCTCGTCGACCGAGGGGGAGAGCAGGTCGGTCACCGGAACAGCTCCAGCTCCCGCGCCTGCAGCACGAGCCACGGGCTGAACGCCCACGGCGCGGACTCGACGGCGCGCACGAGGTCGTGCGGCGGAATCCACGCGAACTCGGCGACCTCGCGCGGGTTCGGATCGGGCTCGTCGTTCGTGGTCGCGACGTACACGGGGCACACCTCGTTCTCGACGATGCCGTTCGCGTCGGTGGCGCGGTAGCGGAACAGGGGGAGCGCGAGCTCCACGTCGCCGAGGTCGATGCCGAGCTCGTAGTCGGCGCGTCGGCGCACGGCGGCGGCGAGCGACTCGGCCGGCTTCGGGTGTCCGCAGAACGAGTTGGTCCAGACGCCGGGCCAGGCCTGCTTCGTGAGCGCGCGGCGCGTGACGAGCACCTCGCCGAGCGCGTTCACGACGTGGCACGAGAAGGCGAGGTGCAGGGCGGTGTCCGGGCCGTGGGCGGCGCTCTTGAGCGCACGCCCGATGGGGCTGCCCGCCTCGTCGAGGAGCACGACCTCGTCGTCGATCGCTTCGATCGTCTGTGACTGTGACATGGCCCCTCCAGCATGGCGACGAATAATTCACTAACTAGGTTAGTGATTTGACGATAGCATCGCTGTATGCCGAAGGGAACAACCGAAAGTCGGAGTGACGACCACTACTGGTACGGTCGCGTCGACGAGTCGGCCCTCGAGGTGCTCGAGGCGGTCCGCCGCCACCGCGCCGCCGAGGCGCTCATGCGCCGGCGCATGCGCGAGGACATGGACATGGGCGACACCGACCTCGCCGCGCTGCGGTGGCTCATCCGCGAGGAGCGCGACGGCCGCCCGGCCACGAGCGCCGGACTCGCGCGCGCCCTCGGCATCACCACGGCCGCGACCGTGAAGGTCGTCGCGCGGCTCAGCGAGGGCGGCTACATCGAGCGCACGCGGCATCCGTCGGACCGGCGGGTGCTGCTGCTCGGCACGCTGCCCGGCGCCCATGAGCGCGTGCGCAAGGCGCTCGGCCCGATGCACGAGCGGATGATGCGGCTCGCATCGTCATTCGACCACGTCGAGCGCGAGGTGATCGTCCGCTTCCTCGACGGCCTGGTCGAGGTCGTCGAGACCGCGCCGAGCACCGATCCGGCATGACCCGGGATTGCGGTCGATGATCGCGCCGGCGGGGGAGTACGTCATGCTGGAGCAATGCACAGAGGGAGCGGCGACACCTGGGTCGAGGGCCCCGACGGCGCGAGGTACTGGGGGCGCTTCGGCGCCGCGGGCCTCCTCGTCGTGAGCCCGCGGTCCGAGGTGCTGCTGCAGCACCGCGCCGCGTGGAGCCACTTCGGCGGCACGTGGGGCGTGCCCGGCGGTGCGCGCCACGAGGGGGAGAGCGCCGTGGACGCCGCCGTGCGCGAGGCGGGCGAGGAGGCGGGCGTCCCCGCCGACGCCCTGCACGTGCGCTTCACCTCGGTGCTCGACCTCGGCTACTGGTCGTATACCACGGTCGTCGCCGATGCCGCCGACCGCTTCACGCCCGTCGTGAGCGACCCCGAGAGCATCGAGCTGCGCTGGGTGCCGATCGCCGACGTCGACGACCTCCCGTTGCACCCGCGCTTCGCCGAGGCCTGGCCGGGCCTGCGCGAGCGGCTCTGAATCCGTCCGCGCGCCTTTTGCCGAAGCTTCAGGCGGTGCGCTCGCCCGCGGCGGCCTGCGGGCGCGGGAACCACGGCACGATCGCCGACGTCCGCGCCCGGTAGGCGTCGTACTCGGGGTACTTCGCGCGCGAGATCGACTCGGTGAAGATCGTCGAGCCGACGAACAGCAGCGTGAGCAGCACCGCGCCCGCGATCGTCCAGTGCAGCCAGACGCCCGTGGCCGCCACCGCGAACCCGTAGAAGACCCACCACTGCGCCTGCTCGAAGAAGAAGTTCGGATGCCGCGAGTACCTGAACATCCCCGTCTGCAGGAACCCGGGCTCGGGCGTGCGCCCGGCCGCGCGCTCGGCCGCCTTCCACCGGTGGAACGCCCACTGCTGCTGGTCGGCGACCGTCTCGCCTGCGAGGAGGCCGAGGAACGCGACCGCGAGCACGACGTCCCACACGCCGAGCGGCGTGCCGGCGGCCTCGTAGGCGGTGAACGCCGGCAGGCAGAACAGCAGGATGAGCGCGTTCTGGTAGATCGCGATGAAGAACAGGTTGAACAGCTGGTACTGCCACGGCGCCATCCGCCCGCGCAGCACCGCCCAGCGGTAGTCCTCGCCGCCGGGCCGGTAGCCGCCCTTCCGCCCGTAGTTGAACGTCAGCCGGATGCCCCAGAGCGTCACCAGCGCGGCCATGAGCACGAGCCGGGCGTCGAAGCCGCTCCATGCCGCGAACACCCACACGTACGCCACCGGCACGATCGACCAGATGCGGTCGACCCAGGAGTACTCGCGCGTCGCCACCGAGGCGATCCAGGTCGCGGCGGTGACCGCCGCGCAGATGACGAGACACACGCCGAGGGGACCCATGGCCGCATTCTAGGGCTCGATAGGATCGCAACGTGGCCGGGGACAGCGCGGGGGCGGTGGGGACCAGGATCTGGACGATCCCCAACGTGCTGAGCATGCTCCGGCTCGCGCTCGTGCCGGTCTTCCTCGTGTTCATCGTGATCGGCGACTACGTGTCGGCGCTCGTCGTGCTCATCGTCGCGAGCCTGACCGACCTCCTCGACGGCTACCTCGCTCGCAGGCTCGGGCAGATCACCCGGCTCGGCCAGCTCCTCGACCCCGCCGCCGACCGCCTCTACATCTTCGCGGCGCTGGTGGGGCTCGCCGCGAACAGCCTCGTCCCGTGGTGGATCGTCGTGGTCATCGTGGCCCGCGACGTGTTCCTCCTCATCCTCGGGATCGTCCTCGCCAACCACGGCTACGGACCGCTGCCCGTGCACCAGCTCGGCAAGGTCGCGACCTTCGCGCTCTTCTTCGGGCTGCCCGTCATCATGCTCGGCCTCGCCTTCCCGTCGGTCGAGCCGGTGAGCGAGCCCGTGGGCTGGGCGATCACCCTGTGGGGCGCGTTCCTCTACTGGTGGGCGGGCATCATCTACGCGATCGAGACGGCGCGGGTCATCCGCCTGCCGCTTGCGGCGGACGAGTCCCGATCGGATACGCTGGAACAAGGAGGTTAGCCGTGGCGGATACCGACAACATTCAGGCTGGCGGAACCGGCGAGGCCGACGGCGTCGCCCCCGACACCTCGTCGAACAGCATCGTCGGCGACAACACGGCCGACACGACGATCGGCTTCAGTCGTGAGGCTGCGGCGCAGCTCTCGGCCGTCGACACCGACATCTCGGCCGAGGAGCAGGAGGCCATCGCCGCCCTGCCGTCGGGGTCCGCGCTGCTCATCGTGCGCCGCGGCCCCAACACGGGTGCGCGGTTCCTGCTCGACACCGACGTCACGACCGTGGGCCGTCATCCCGACGCCGACATCTTCCTCGACGACGTGACCGTGTCGCGTCGTCACGCGGAGTTCCTCCGCCACCGCACCGCGTTCGAGGTGAAGGACCTGTCGTCACTGAACGGCACCTACTTCGACGGCGTGCGCATCGACACCGCGCTCCTCAGCGACGGCGCCGAGGTGCAGATCGGCAAGTACCGGCTCACCTTCTACGCCTCCCGACGCGACCTGGCGCCGCTGGCGAGCGGCTAGTGCCGGGCACCGCCGCGTCCGCGAGCGCGAGCGGCCAGGGTCGGCTCCACGGCATCGGCCAGGTCCTCGCGCTGCTGCAGCCCGAGTTCCCCGAGCTGACGCCGTCGAAGCTGCGGTTCCTCGAAGAGCAGGGCCTCGTCTCGCCGGCGCGCACGGCCGCCGGGTACCGCAAGTTCTCCGACGCCGACGTCGAGCGCATCACCGTCGTGCTGTCGATGCAGCGCGACCACTACCTGCCGCTCAAGGTCATCCGCGCGCACCTCGAGTCCATCGACGCCGGCGAAACGCCGGCGCTGCCGGGCGCCGTCGACGCGTCGTCGTTCCTGGCCGGCGCGCGCCGCTACCGGCGCGCCGAGCTCATCCAGGCCGCGGGCGCGACCCGCGCGCTGCTCGACGAGGCGATCTCGGCGTCGCTGCTGCCGGCAGCTGAGCAGTACGGCGACGACGCGCTCGGCGTGCTGACCGCGCTCGTCGCGCTCCGCGGTGTCGGCATCGAGGCACGCCACCTGCGCGGACTGCGGGCCGCGGCCGAGCGCGAGGCCGCCCTCGTCGAGCGTGCGATCGCGCCGTCCCGGCGGTCGGATCCCGCCGACAAGGCCCGCGCCGCGGAGGCCGCGCTCGAGCTCGCCGGACACCTCGAGACGGTCCGCACGTCGGTCGTCCGCAGCGCGCTCTCGGCCGTCGCGCGCTGATCCGCGACACGCCGTGACGTTCGGCCCGATGTGTTTGGCCGGAACCCCCCGGATGGGTAGCGTGGGAGACGCGCCGCCGGGGTGCGGCGTGAGAGTGAGGGGCGATCGGATGAGTGAGCTCGACCGGAGCGAACGCTACGACCTCGGCCTGCTCTTCACCGACGGGATGCCCGAGCACGACGACGGCACCGGCTACCGCGGAGCGGTCGCCGCCCGCGCGGCCGGCATCAGCTACCGGCAGCTCGACTACTGGGCGCGCACGCAGCTCGTGGAGCCCACGGTGCGCGGTGCTGCCGGCTCCGGATCGCAGCGCCTCTACGGCTTCCGCGACATCCTCGTGCTGAAGCTCGTGAAGCGACTGCTCGACACCGGCATCTCGCTCCAGCAGATCCGCACCGCAGTCACGCAACTCCGCGAGGCGGGCATCGAGGACCTCGCGCAGACGACGCTCATGAGCGATGGCGCGAGCGTCTACCTCTGCACGTCCGACGACGAGGTCATCGATCTGGTCAACCGCGGGCAGGGCGTCTTCGGCATCGCCGTCGGCAAGGTGCTGCGCGAGGTGGAGTCGACGCTCGTCGAGCTCGACACGCAGCCCGCCGACCCCATGGACGAGCTCGCTGTGCGTCGCGGCTCGCGGTCGCGCAAGATCTCCTGACGCGGCATCCGCTCGGCGCCCTGGGGTGCGCTGCTGTCGAGCGCGCGCACGCGATTCAGGTCGACCGATGCCCCGTGACGGGCTTCATGACGTCGCGTGACGTCGATCCCGCGACCGACTTCGGGCGGCCGACGCCCGTCAGATGACGGGCGACTGGAGCTCGAGCGGGGTGCCCGCGTACTCGCCGATGCGCGCCGTGCGCAGCACCCGGTCGAGCAGCTGGTCGAAGTGGCGCGACATCTCCTCGGCGCTCTCGCCAGGCCACATGTGCAGCGGTTTCGCGGCGCCCTGCGCCTGCTGCAGCGACGTGCGCTCGGGCAGCTGCGGCGAGAGCACGAGCGGGCCGAACATGTCGCGCAGCTCCTTGATGCGGAACTGGTGCTCGAGCGACTGCACGCGGGCACGGTTCACGATGATGCCGAGCGGCTGGAGACGAGGGGAGAGGCCGCGGCGGATCTCCTCGATCGCGCGGAGGGCGCGGTCGGCGGCGGCCACCGAGAACAGGCCGGGCTCCGTGACGACGGCCACGCGATCGCTGGCGGCCCAGGCGGTGCGGGTCAGCGCGTTGAGCGACGGGGCGCAGTCGATGAGGACGAGCTCGTAGTCGGCCTCGACGTTGGCGAGCGCCTCCTCGAGCTTCCAGATGTCGCGGATCGACGGGTGCGGCCCGTCGTAGTTGATCGCCGAGGGGCTGCCGATCATCACGTCGATGGTCGAGCTCGGGTTGGACCGGGCCCACCCGCTCGGGGCGATCGCCGAGCGGACGATCTTCTCCTTCGGGGAGGCGAGCACGTCGGCGACGTTGAGGTGACCGGCCATCTGGATGTCCATGCCGGTGGAGACGTCGGACTGCGGATCGAGGTCGACGACCAACGTGCGGACGCCGCGGGCGAAGGCCGCCGACGCCAGTCCGAGGGTCACGGTGGTCTTGCCGACGCCACCCTTGAGGGAGCTGACGGAGAGAACGTGCACGAACAGATACGTTACCTTTAGACCTCGGGCGATACCTAAATGTTCGCTGTGCGGAAACCCTCGGAAAGGCCTGCATGTTCACGAAGATCCTGGTAGCCAATCGCGGAGAGATCGCCATCCGGGCCTTCCGCGCAGCCGTCGAGCTCGGCGCGAAGACCGTCGCCGTGTACCCGTTCGAGGACCGCAACTCGCTGCACCGCCTGAAGGCGGACGAGGCCTACCAGATCGGCACCCCGGGGCATCCGGTGCGCGCCTACCTCGACGTGTCGGAGATCATCCGCGTCGCGAAGGAGTCGGGCGCCGACGCCATCTACCCGGGCTACGGCTTCCTCTCCGAGAACCCCGAGCTGGCCCAGGCGGCCGCCGAGGCGGGCATCACCTTCATCGGCCCGCCCAAGCAGGTGCTCGAGATGGCCGGCAACAAGGTCACGGCCAAGGAGCACGCGATCGCCGCCGGCGTGCCGGTGCTCAAGTCGACGCCCCCGTCGCGCGACATCGAGGAGCTCGTCGCCCAGGCCGACGAGATCGGCTTCCCCATCTTCGCGAAGGCGGTCGCCGGCGGCGGCGGCCGCGGCATGCGTCGCGTGAACTCGAAGGACGACCTCCGTTCGTCCCTCGAGGAGGCCATGCGCGAGGCCGACAGCGCGTTCGGCGACCCCACGATGTTCCTCGAGCAGGCCGTGCTGCGCCCGCGCCACATCGAGGTCCAGGTGCTCGCGGATGCCGCGGGCGAGACCGTGCACCTCTTCGAGCGCGACTGCTCGGTGCAGCGCCGTCACCAGAAGGTCATCGAGATCGCGCCCGCCCCGAACCTCTCCGACGACGTGCGGCAGTCGCTCTACCGCGACGCGATCGCGTTCGCGAAGTCCATCGGCTACGTCAACGCCGGCACGGTCGAGTTCCTGCTCGACACCGCGGGCGAGCGCGCCGGCCAGCACGTGTTCATCGAGATGAACCCGCGCATCCAGGTCGAGCACACCGTGACCGAGGAGGTCACGGACGTCGACCTCGTCGTCGCGCAGATCCGCATCGCCGCGGGGGAGTCGCTCGCCCAGCTCGGGCTCGAGCAGGACCAGATCCGACTCCGCGGCGCCGCACTGCAGTGCCGCATCACCACGGAGGACCCGACCGCGGGGTTCCGGCCCGACACGGGCAAGATCACGACCTACCGCTCGCCGGGCGGCGCCGGCATCCGCCTCGACGGCGGCACGATCAACCCCGGCGCCCAGATCAGCCCCCACTTCGACTCGATGCTGGCAAAGCTCACCTGCCGCGGGCGCGACTATCCGGCGGCCGTCGCCCGCGCGAAGCGAGCGCTGGCGGAGTTCCGCATCCGCGGCGTGTCCACGAACATCCCGTTCCTCCAGGCCGTGCTCGAGGACCCGGCGTTCATCGCCGGCGACCTCAGCACGTCGTTCATCGACGAGCGCCCGCAACTGCTCCGCGGGCGCGTCTCGAAGGACCGCGGCACGAAGATCCTGAACTGGCTCGCCGACGTCACGGTCAACCAGCCCAACGGCCCCGCGCCGACGGCCGTGCACCCCGCCGAGAAGCTGCCCGAGCTCGACCTCTCCCAGCCGGCGCCCGCGGGCTCCCGCCAGCGGCTGCTCGAGCTCGGCCCGGCCGGCTTCGCGGCGGCCCTGCGCGCCCAGACGCCGGTCGCCGTCACCGAGACCACGTTCCGCGACGCCCACCAGTCGCTGCTCGCGACGCGCGTGCGCACGCGCGACCTCGTGGCCGTCGCGCCCTACGTCGCCCGCATGACCCCGCAGCTCCTCTCGGTGGAGGCGTGGGGCGGCGCCACCTACGACGTCGCGCTCCGCTTCCTCGGCGAGGACCCGTGGGACCGCCTGGCCGCGCTCCGCGAGGCGCTGCCGAACATCAACATCCAGATGCTGCTCCGCGGGCGCAACACGGTCGGCTACACGCCGTACCCGACCGAGGTCACCGATGCGTTCATCCGCGAGGCGGCCGCCACCGGCGTCGACATCTTCCGCATCTTCGACGCGCTGAACGACGTCGACCAGATGCGCCCGGCGATCGACTCCGTGCTCGCCACGGGCCACGCCGTCGCCGAGGTCGCACTCTGCTACACGGGCGACCTGCTCGACCCGGCAGAAGACCTCTACACGCTCGACTACTACCTGCGCCTCGCCGACGAGATCGTGGCCGCGGGCGCGCACATCATCGCGATCAAGGACATGGCGGGCCTTCTGCGCCCGACGGCCGCCGAGAAGCTCGTCGGGGCGCTCCGCGAGCGGTTCGACCTGCCCGTGCACCTGCACACGCACGACACGGCGGGCGGCCAGCTCGCCACGCTCCTCGCGGCGAGCCGCGCGGGCGTCGACGCGGTCGATGTCGCCAGCGCCCCGATGGCGGGCACCACGAGCCAGCCGTCGGCGTCGTCGCTCGTCGCCGCGCTCGCGCACACCGAGCGCGACACGGGCATCTCGCTGCAGGCCGTCGCCGACCTCGAGCCCTACTGGGAGGCCGTGCGCCGCATCTACAAGCCGTTCGAGTCGGGCCTGCCCGGCCCCACCGGCCGCGTGTACCACCACGAGATCCCGGGCGGCCAGCTGTCGAACCTGCGCCAGCAGGCCATCGCGCTCGGCCTGGCCGACGACTTCGAACTCATCGAGGACATGTACGCGGCGGCGAACAACATCCTCGGGCGGGTGCCGAAGGTCACCCCGTCGTCGAAGGTCGTCGGCGACCTCGCCCTGCACCTCGCCGCAGTGAAGGCCGACCCGGCCGACTTCGCCGAGCACCCCGAGAAGTACGACGTGCCCGACTCGGTCATCGGCTTCATGGCGGGCGAGCTCGGCGACCTGCCGGGCGGCTGGCCCGAGCCGTTCCGCTCGAAGGTGCTCGCCGGCAAGGACGTGCGCATCGGCGTGACCGAGCTCACCGACGACCAGCGCGGCGCCCTCGAGGCCGACAGCGCGACGCGTCGCGCAACGCTCAACACGCTGCTGTTCCCGGCGCCGACCCGCCAGTACGAGCAGATCCGCGAGCTGTTCGGCGACCTCTCGGTCGTCGACACGTCCGACTACCTCTACGGCCTGCGCCCCGGCGCCGAGCACGTGATCGAGATCGACAAGGGCGTACGCCTCTACGCGGGCCTCGAGGCGATCGGCGAGGCCGACGAGAAGGGCATGCGCACGGTCATGACCATCCTCAACGGCCAACTGCGCCCCGTGTTCGTGCGCGACCGCAGCATCGTCGTCGAGACCCGCGCGGCCGAGAAGGCGGATGCCTCGCAGCCCGGCCACGTCGCCGCGCCGTTCTCGGGCGTGGTCACGCTGCAGGTCGAGCCGGGCGCCGAGATCGCGGCCGGGCAGAGCGTCGCGTCGATCGAGGCGATGAAGATGGAGGCCGCGATCACGTCGCCCGTGGCGGGCGTCGTGGAGCGCGTCGCGATCCCGAAGACCCAGCAGGTGGAGGCCGGCGATCTGCTCGTCGTGGTGCGCCCGCGATAGGCTGTCGGTGAGTTCGCACTGAACTCCGCACTGCATTCCGCACTGATGAGGAGGGGTATCGGTGTCAGACGACAGGGGCGATGACCACGACACGACACGCCGCGCGACCGGGGGGCACGCCGCAGCCGTCGACCGCGGCCGGCTGGCACCGTCCACCGGTGCGCACGCCGCGTCGGCGCTGCCCGACAGCCTGAACATCCGCGTCGACCTCCCACCCGCTCCGCGACCCGAGATGCCGGAAGACGAGGTGGCGGTCGCGATCGACGACGTCGCCGTGAACCCCGCCGTGACCGACGGCGGGCCGAGCACCACGTCGGTCGAGGTCGTGACCCCCGCCCTCTCGGCGGCGGGCTACCGGCAGTCGTATCGTCGCGACACCTCGCCCTACGGCGCGCTGCTGGCCGCCGACGAGTCCCGCCTCCGCCGTGAGCGCGTCACGACCGACACGGGCAGCCACGTCGCGATCGTCGACGTGCCCGACGCCGAGGTCGTCCCGGCCGAGCTGCCCGAGCCGTCGGAGTCCCTGACCGCCGACCGGCTCATCGACCTCAACCGCACGACCCGTCCGGCGCCGCACGGCGGCTTCAACCGGTTCCTCTACGAGGCGTCGCTGCACCTGGTGAACCTCGGCGACTCGGCGAAGGTCCGGGCGTACAAGGAGCTCAGCGGACGCATCCAGCGACGCTTCGAGGGCGGCGCGCGCTTCGTGCCCGTGCTCACGCGCAAGGGCGGCGTGGGCAAGACGACCGTGACGACCCTGCTCGGCATGGCCCTCGCCGACGCGCGCGACGACCGCATCGTCGCCATCGACGCGAACCCCGACCGCGGCACGCTCGCGGAGCGCGTCGATCGGCAGACCCGCGAGACCGTGCGCGACGTCGTGAACAAGGCGTCGTCGATCGGCGGCTACACCGACTTCTCCAACTTCGTCTCCCGCGACGAGACGCGGCTCGACATCCTCGCGTCCGACACCGACCCGACGCTCTCCGAGGCGTTCGACGACGACGACTACAACGTCGTGGCCGGCCTGGCGGCGCGCTACTACTCGATCGTGCTCACCGACTGCGGCACCGGAATCGTCCACTCGGTGATGCGGGCGACGCTCCAGCGCGCCGACTCGATCGTCGTCGTCTCGGGCGGCAGCGTCGACGAGGCGCGACTCGCGTCCGAGACGCTGACCTGGCTCGAGGCCAACGGCTACGGCGAGCTCGTGCGCAACGCCGTGGTCGCGATCAACCTGGCGACGCAGGGCACCCATCTCGTCAAGGTCGACGAGATCGAGGCCCACTTCGCCTCGCGCGTGCGCGAGATCGTGCGGATCCCGTACGACCCGCAGCTCGCCGCCGGATCCGTCGTGCACTGGGACGAGCTGCGTCCCGTGACGCAGCACGCGGCCCGCGAGCTCGCCGCGCTCGTGGTCGAAGGGCTGCCCGTGGACCGCGGGCACTGATCGGAGCGCAATTGCCGGAACGTCCCATTCGCCTGTTCGGCGACCCCGTCCTGAAGACCGTCTCAGCCCCCGTCGAACAGATCGACGATCGGGTGCGCGCGCTCGTCGCCGACCTCGTCGACAGCGTGCGGCTGCCGGGTCGCGCCGGCGTCGCCGCGTCGCAGATCGGCGTCAACCTGCGGGTGTTCAGCTACAACATCGACGGCGACGTCGGCTACGTCATCAACCCCGAGATCGTCGAGGTCACGGGGGACCGCGAGCTCATCGACGAGGGATGCCTCTCGGTCCCGGGCCTGTGGCACAAGACGCCGCGGCATCCGTTCGCCCGCGTTCGCGGCATCGACCTCGACGGCAACGAGATCGAGGTCTCGGGCACGGGCCTCATGGCGCAGGCGCTGCAGCACGAGACCGACCACCTCGACGGCATCCTCTACCTCGACCGGCTCGAGAAGGACGAGCGCCGTGCGGCGATGAAGGAGGTGCGCGAGTCGGACTGGTTCTGACCGCGCACGCGACCCGGGCACGGCGGATGCCGCCGGCCCGACACGCGAGAGGGCCCCGCGGCATCCGCGGGGCCCTCTCGTGTCGTGGAAGCGGCTCAGTGCACGATCGAATGACCCTCGGTCGCGGGAGCGCCCGAGTACATCGTCTCGATCTCGATGGAGAAGTCCTCGAGGATCACGTTGCGCTTGATGCTGAGCTTCGGCGTGAGGTGGCCGCTCGCCTCGGTGAGCTCGGTCGGCAGGATCGTGAACTTGCGGATGGACTCGGCGCGCGAGACGTGCTCGTTCGCCGCGTCGATCGCCCGCTGCACCTCGGCGAGGACGGCCGCGTTGTTCGTGGCCTCCTCGAGGCTCATGCCCGCGTCCTCGTCGTTGTTGTTCAGCCACACCGGGAGCATCTCGGGGTCGAGCGTCACGAGCGCCGAGATGAACGGCTTCTTGTCGCCGACCACCACGACCTGGCCGACGAGCGGGTTGGCGCGGATCGGGTCCTCGAGCGCGGCCGGGGCGACGTTCTTGCCGCCGGCCGTGACGATGATCTCCTTCTTGCGGCCGGTGATCGAGAGGAAGCCGTCGGCGTCGAAGCTGCCGAGGTCGCCCGTCTTGAACCACTCGCCGTCGAACGCCTCGGCGGTCGCCTCGGGGTTCTTCCAGTACTCCTTGAAGACGTCGACGCCCTTGACCTGGATCTCGCCGTCGTCGGCGATGCGCACCGAGACACCCGGGAGGGCCGGGCCGACGCTGCCGATCTTCGACTTGGTCGCGAGGTTGACCGTGGCCGGGGCCGTGGTCTCGGTGAGGCCGTAGCCCTCGAGGATCGTGATGCCGAGCGCGTGGTAGAAGTGGCCGAGGCGAGGACCGAGCGGGGCGGAGCCCGAGACGGCGTACTTCACGTTGCCGCCCATCGCATGACGGAGCTTGCCGTACACGAGCCGGTCGAAGAGCATGAACTTCAGCTTGAGGCCGAACGGGACCTTTCCGGCCTCCTTCGCCGTCGAGTACGCGACGGCGGTGTCGGCGGCGGCGCGGAAGATCTTGCCCTTGCCGCCGGCCTCGGCCTTCTGCTCCGAGACGTTGTAGACCTTCTCGAAGACCCGCGGCACCGCGAGCAGGAAGGTCGGCTTGAAGCTCCCGAGCGACGGGAGGAGCTGCTTCGTATCGGGCTGGTGACCGACGCGGACGCCGGCATGCACCGACAGGACCGCGATGAAGCGGGCGAAGATGTGCGCGGTGGTGATGAACAGCAGCGTCGAGGCGCCGTCGGGGTCGGCCACGACCTCCTTGAGCGCGACCGCGGCGTTGCGGCAGAGCTCGACGAAGTTGGAGTGGGTGAGAACGCAGCCCTTGGGCTTGCCGGTGGAGCCCGAGGTGTAGATGAGCGTGGCGATGTCGGAGCCGACCGCGATGTTGCGGCGGCGCTCGATCTCCTCGTCGGAGACCCCGGTGCCCGATGCCGTGAGCTTGTCGAGGTCGCCGAGGTCGATCTGCCACACGTTGCGGATGGCGGGCAGATCGGGGTGCACCTCGTCGAAGCGGGCGAAGTGGTCGGGCGTCTCGACGATGACGGCGATCGCCCCGGAGTCGCTGACGTTCCACTTGACCTGCGAGGGCGAGCTCGTCTCGTAGATCGGAACGAGCACGGCGCCGGCGAACCACGTCGCGAAGTCGATGAGGGTCCACTCGTAGCGCGTCTTGCACATGAGGCCGATCTTGTCGCCGGGTTGGATGCCCGCGGCGACGAGGCCCTTGGCGAGGGCCACGACCTGGTCGTGGAACTGCTTGGTCGTGACCGGGGACCAGCCACCGTCGCCGGTGGGGAGGGAGAACAGGACCGAGTCGGGCGTCGCCGCGACGCGCTGCACGAGGAGGTCCGTGACATTCGCGTCGGGGTCGGCTGGGACGACGGCGGGGGTATCGAATTGGATCACGGTAGCTCCTTCGGCACCGGGGAAGCTCGGGCGCGACAGGGCGCGCGAACCTCGGCATTGGGGTCGACTACACTCTAGCCGTTGCGCGTGCGGCCACGAGGGCTCGGGCGTGCTCGGTCCCAACCCCTGCGAAAGGCGGCTCCCTCGTGCACGCGATCGGCATCGACATCGGCGGGACGAAGATCGCGGGGGCCGTCGTCGACGAGTTCGGCGCCATCGTGCGGTCGGAGCGAGTGCCCACGCCGGCGGGCGATCCGCAGCTCCTCGAGGACGCGGTCGTCGCCATGATCGAGTCGTTGTCCGACGACGGACCGGCCGCGGCGGTGGGCGTGGCCGCCGCGGGCTTCATCGACGCCGCGCAGTCGACCGTCTACTACGCCCCGAACATCCACTGGCGCAACGAGCCGTTCCGCGAGAAGCTCGAGGCCCGCGTCGGCACGACCGTGGTCGTCGACAACGACGCGAACGCCGCCGGCTGGGCCGAGTTCCGGTTCGGCGCCGGCCGCCTCGTGAGCGACATGGTCATGCTCACCGTCGGCACGGGCGTCGGCGGCGCGATCGTCGCCGGCGACCGGCTCTTCCGCGGCGGCTTCGGCGCCGGCGCCGAGCTCGGCCACATGCGCCTGGTCCCCGGCGGCATCGCCTGCGGCTGCGGCCAGTACGGATGCCTCGAGCAGTACGGCTCGGGCCGCGCGCTGCTGCGCATGGCCAACGAGATCGCCGACGCCGGTGGTATCGGACGGGAGCTCGCCGCCGCGCGCGAGGAGCGCGGCGCGCTCGACGGCACGATCGTCGGCGGGCTCATCGAGCAGGAGGACCCGGGGGCGGTGGCCGCGCTCCGGCAGCTCGGCCACTGGCTCGGCGAGGCGTCGGCGTCGCTGTCGGCGGTGCTCGACCCGCAGCGCTTCGTGTTCGGCGGCGGTGTCGCCGTTGCGGGGGAGCTGCTGCTCGGCCCGATCCGCGAGGCATACCTCCAGCACCTCCCGGCGCGCGGCTACCACCCCGAGCCCGACTTCGTCATCGCGGAGCTCGTGAACGACGCCGGCGTCGTCGGCGCGGCCGACCTGGCGCGCGTGTGGGTCGAGGAGCACGCCTGAGCCGCTCGGCGCTAGGCTGAATCGTTCGTTCGGCGACGAGGGGAGGTCCGGGTGTTCTACTGGATCATGAAGAACATCGTCATCGGGCCGATCCTGCTGGCGATCTTCCGGCCCTGGGTCGTCGGCCTCCAGAACGTCCCGAGGGACGGCGCGGTCATCCTCGCCTCGAACCACCTCTCGTTCATCGACTCGATCTTCCTCCCGCTCATCGTCGACCGCCGAGTGATCTTCCTCGCGAAGAGCGAGTACTTCACCGGCAAGGGCCTCAAGGGCTGGGCGACGCGCACCTTCTTCCAGGCAGCGGGGCAGCTTCCCATCGACCGCTCCGGCGGCAAGGCGTCCGAGGCCTCGCTCGCGACCGGCCTCCGGGTGCTCGGGGAGGGCGGCATCCTCGGCATCTACCCCGAGGGCACGCGCAGCCCCGACGCGCGGCTGTACCGCGGTCGCACCGGAGTGGCCCGCATGGTGCTCGAGGCCGGCGTGCCCGTGATCCCCGTCGCGATGATCGGCACCGAGAAGGTCATGCCGATCGGCACGCGGCTGCCGAAGGTGCGCCGCATCGGCATCATCATCGGCGAGCCGCTCGACTTCTCGCGGTTCGAGGGCCTCGAGGGCGACCGGTTCGTGTTGCGCTCCGTGACGGACGAGCTCGTCTACGAACTTCGGTCGCTGAGCGGCCAGGAGTACGTCGACGTGTACGCCAGCTCCGTGCGGGAGCAGCGGGCCGCGCAATCGGGGTAGGCTCGTGGAAGCGGCGGCGCGCAGGCGACGCCGCGTTTCCCGTTCCGGCGCGCTTGCGCCCCGACCCCTCAGGACACTCCCGTGGTACAGCTCCTCGAGCCCGTCGTCAACGCAGATCCCTCCGTGATCGACGGCCTCGACTATTGGCGCACGCTGCCGATCAAGCAGCAGCCCACGTGGCCCGACGCCGAGGCGGCGCACGCGGCATCCGCCGAGCTCGCGACCCTGCCCCCGCTCGTGTTCGCCGGCGAGGTCGACATGCTGCGCACCCGCCTCGCCGCCGCGTCGCGCGGCGAGGCGTTCCTGCTGCAGGGCGGCGACTGCGCCGAGACGTTCGCCGGGGCGACCGCCGACCAGATCCGCAACCGGGTCAAGACCGTGCTGCAGATGGCGGTCGTGCTCACCTACGGCGCCTCGATGCCGGTCGTGAAGATGGGGCGCATGGCGGGGCAGTTCGCGAAGCCGCGCTCGAGCGACACCGAGACGCGCGGCGGGGTGACGCTGCCGGCCTACCGCGGCGACATCGTGAACGGCTACGACTTCACGCCCGAATCGCGCCAGGCCGACCCGGCGCGCCTCGTGCGCGGCTACCACATGGCGGCGTCGACGCTGAACCTCATCCGCGCGTTCACGCAGGGCGGATTCGCCGACCTGCGGCAGGTGCACTCGTGGAACCAGGGCTTCTCGGCGAACCCCGCGAACATCCGCTACGAGTCCCTCGCCCGCGAGATCGATCGCGCGATCAAGTTCATGGAGGCCTGCGGCGCCGACTTCGAGGCGCTGAAGCACACCGAGTTCTACACGGGCCACGAGGGCCTGCTCATGGACTACGAGCGCCCGATGACCCGCATCGACTCCCGCACGGGCACGCCCTACGACACGTCGAGCCACTTCATCTGGATCGGCGAGCGCACGCGCGACCTCGACGGCGCGCACGTCGACTTCCTGTCGCGGGTGCGCAACCCGATCGGCGTGAAGCTCGGGCCGACCACGTCGCCCGAGACGATGCTCGAGCTCGTCGAGAAGCTCGACCCGCACCGCGAGCCGGGCCGTCTCACGTTCATCACCCGCATGGGCGCCGGCAAGATCCGCGACGCGCTGCCGCCGTTGCTCGAGGCGATCAAGCGCAGCGACGCGAACCCGCTGTGGGTCACCGACCCCATGCACGGCAACGGCATCACCACGCCGAACGGCTACAAGACGCGTCGCTTCGACGACGTGGTCGACGAGGTGCGGGGCTTCTTCGAGGCGCACCGCGCCGCGGGCACCTACCCCGGCGGCATCCACGTGGAGCTCACGGGCGACGACGTCACCGAGTGCCTCGGCGGATCCGAGCACATCGACGAGGAGACCCTCGCGACGCGCTACGAGTCGCTCTGCGACCCGCGCCTCAACCACATGCAGTCGCTCGAGCTGGCCTTCCTCGTGGCCGAGGAGCTCACGGCACGCTGACGGCCGACGGCGGGGTGTCCAGGCGGATGCCCCGCCGTGGTCGTGTGCGCCGACGGATGCCCCGCGGCATCCGCTCGGGCTCAGCCGAAGTTGACCGTGACCTCTGAGCCGCGCTTGAGCTTCTCGCCGGCCGCCGGGCTCTGCACCGACGCGACGACGGCGCCCTCGAGGAAGCCGGGCACGTTCGACGTCACCGTGAACCCGAGCGCCTCGAGCTGCTGGCGTGCCGAGGCGACGGTCTGGCCCGTGATGACGTTGGGCACCTCGATCAGGTCGGGACCCTTCGACACGGTGATCACGATGGTGTCGCCGGGGCGAACGGGATCGGTCGCCGGGGCCCATGAGATCACGTGATCGGCGGGCACCTCGTCGTTGAACTCGGGGTCGGCGGTGCCCACCACGAGTCCCGCACCGGTGATGGCGGCCTCGGCGTCGGCGACGGGCATGCCCGTCACGTCGGGGATCGCGCCGACCGAGACGACGAGCGTGAGGTCGCCGAGCTCGGGGTACTCGGCTCCGACGGGGTTGCCGTCGGCCCCGAGGACCGCGATGACCGAGCCCGCTGCGATGTCGCCCGAGAACTGCTGCGCGGCCTGCTCGGCGACCGTGAAGTCTCCGAGGGCGGCGCGCGCGTCGGCCTCGGGCTGGCCCGACACCTGGGGCATGGGCAGCATGCGCGGCCCGAGCGAGACGAACATGGTCACGGTCGATCCGCGCCGGGCCTGCTCGCCCGCGGCCGGATCGGTGCCCGAGACCTGTCCCGCCGGCACCCGTGGGTCGTTGCGCTCGGCGTCGGCGACCTGGAAGCCCTCCTCGACGAGCGCCTGGCGGGCGTTGTCGGGCAGCAGGGTCGCCGTCTCGGGGACGGTCGCCATGGCTCCGGGCCCGGCGCCGAAGTACCAGCCGGTGCCCGCCGCGAGCCCGGTGAGCAGCAGCACGAGCGCGAAGATCCAGTAGCCGCGACGCCGACGGCGGTCGGAGCTCGCCGACAGGGCGGTCGCCGCCTCGTCGTCGGATGCCTCGGGGGGCGCCGGCGGCGCGATCACGGGGCCGCCGCCGATGACGGTGGTCGCGGCGGTCGCGACGCCCACGGGCATCGCCGCGTCGGGGAGCACGACCGTGGCCTGCGTGCGCGGCGCCTGCCGTGGCGCGCGGATCGCGGGCTCGACCTCGCGGAGCCGGTCGAGCATGTCGCGCGCGTCGTGCGGACGCTCCTCGGGGTCGCGCGCCGTGGCCCAGAGCACGAGCTCGTCGAGCTCGACGGGCACCGCCGGGTTCTTCGAGCTCGGCGTCGGCACGGTGTCGTTGGCGTGCTGGTAGGCGATCTGCATCGGCGCCTCGCCCACGTAGGGCTGCTCGCCGGTGAGCATCTCGTACATCATGATGCCCACCGCGTAGATGTCGCTGCGCGCGTCGGCGACGCCGCGGGTCACGAGTTCGGGGGACAGGTACGCGATGGTGCCGAGCAGGGCCTGTCCGGTCGCGGTGTTCGCGCTCGCGGCGCGCGCGAGGCCGAAGTCGCCGAGCTTGATGCGCCCGTCGTCGGCCAGCAGCACGTTCTCGGGCTTGAGGTCGCGGTGCACGATGCCGGCCTTGTGCGCGGCGGCGAGGCCGGCCAGCACGGCGTCCATGATGTCGACCGTCTGCTCGGGCGTGAGCTTCTTGTAGTCCTTCAGCAGCTCGCGCAGCGTGATGCCGGGCAGGTACTCCATGACCAGGTAGGCCATGTCGGAGTCCTGGCCCTGGTCGAACACGTTCACGACGTTCGGGTGCGCGAGCCGCGCGGCCGAGCGCGCCTCCTGGACGAAGCGGGTCTTGAAGGTGTTGTCGTCGGCGAGGTGGCCGTGCATGATCTTGATCGCGACGCGGCGCTCGAGGCGCAGGTCGGTCGCGAGGTAGACCGTGGCCATGCCCCCGCGGGCGATCCGCGAGCGCACCTGATAGCGGCCGTCGACGAGACGGCCGATCATCGGGTCGGCGGGCGCGGTGGTCACCGTTCGAGTGTACGAACCCGTGCATGCCCCAACCCGACTAAACGCCGAGGAATGGCGGAATCGCAACGGCTTCGTGACCCCGGATGACGACGAGAGCGCCCCGAGCCGCGAGGTCTCGCCGAGCCCGCCGCCGTCAGCCGAGCTCGGACAGCCAGGCCCGCGCCGACGCCTCCCACTTCGCGTAGTGATCGGGGCGCGCGGAGAGCTGCACCGCCTGGGCCGCCTGGGTGACCGACATGCCCTCCCAGCCGACGATGTCGAGCAGGCCGCTCGTGCGACCGGGATTCGGGTTCGCCGCGCCGCCGTAGAACGCGGTCGTCGCGCGCACGGGGTCGAGCACCTCCTCGGGCGTGCCCCAGCCCTCGCTCGGCCGCTGCTGGAAGAGGCCGAGCGAGTCGCCGTCGCCGTGGTGCAGGTTCCGCAGGCCCGACTCCTGCGCGGCGGCCGCGAGCGCGATCACGATGCCCTGGTCGGGCACGCCGAGGGCGCGTCCGAGGTCGATGACGATCCGCGCGTTCGCCCGCATCTCGTCGGTGAGCGGCACGCTCACGGACGCGACCGGCGCGGGCTCGGCGGGCGCAGCGTCGGCGCGCGCGGGGTCGGCGGACTCGGCGGGGGGCGCGGGTGGCGGCACCGGCTGCGTCTGCGACGGGTCGGCCAGCGGCAGCACGACGGTCTCGCCGGGGAAGATCAGGCTCGTCGGCCCGAGGCCGTTGGCGCTCAGCACGTCGGCGGAGTCGAGTCCGTACGCGGCGGCGATGCTGCTCACGGTGTCGCCCTCGACGACGACGTGGCGCGCGATCTCGGGCGCGGACGGCGGCGAGTGGGCGGGCGCCGATCCGCCCTCGGAGCCGCCGGGGAGCGCGAGCCGCTGGCCGGGGAAGATGAGGCTCGACCAGCCGAGCCCGTTCGCGGCGAGCACCTCGGCGGTCGCGAGCCCGAAGCGCTCGGCGATGCCGCTCACGGTGTCGCCCTCGACCACGACGTACTCGGGCGGCGCCGGCACGGAGGCGGGGACCGCGGCGCCGGCGCGGGGCGCCGAGCCCACCGACTTCGGCTTCAGTTGCCGCTTCGGGAGCGGTGCGGGCGCGGCGTCGGCCGGCTGCACGATGCCCAGGGTCACCGCGACGGTGCTCACGACGGCGATCGGCACGGCGAGCACCGAGCGGATGCCGCGACGCCCCGCTCCTCCGGTCGCGGCGCCGGTACGGCGCGAACGCCCCCAGCGAACCGCCTCCGTGCCGTCCGACATGATCCCCCCTCGGGCCGGACCCCCTCGTCCGTCGCCAACGTCCCACAGGGGGTGGGGCGAGTCAACGACCTCGCCGCGAGTCCCCGGACTCCGGGTCGAACGGCTCCGCGCGTCGCGGCGGGGGTGCTTCCGATGCGCCGCATTCCTCTGGCAGGCTGGTCCCGTGACCGACGACGACCAGATCGAGTGGCTGACCGTTCCCGACCTCGTCGAGCTGCTCGGGCAGACCCCGAGCCGCATCCGCAAGCTCATCGACGACCGCCACCTGCTGGCGGCGCGCGTCGACGGCGTGCTGAAGGTGCCGGCGTCCTTCCTCCGCGACGACGCGCCGCTGCCCGAGCTGCACGGTACCGCCGTGGTGCTCGCCGACGCCGGCTTCAGCGACGCCGAGGCGCTCGAGTGGCTGATCGGCGAGGACGACAGCCTCGGCACGAGCCCCATTGCCGCGCTGCGCGCGGGTCGCAAGTCCGAGGTGCGCCGGGTCGCCCAGGCCCTGGCCTGACCCGGAACGGCTGCAGCGCGACCGCGCGATCGGGCGCCCGCCTCCGGGTCAGCTCGTGCGGCGCGTCACGGCCCTCGCGAGCGAGCCGAGCTCGGCGCGCGCGTCGCGGCTGATCGGGGCCTCTTCGAGCACCGCCGTCGCACGAGCGACGTTGTCGGCGATCATGGCCTCGATCTCCTCCACGGCGCCGCACTCGGAGATCGTGCGCTGCAGCATCCGCACCTGGTCGGCGCCGAGGTCGGGATCGCCGAGCAGTTCGTCGAGAAGCCGGCGCTGCCCGGGCGCCAGCCGTTCGCGTGCGATCGCGACGAGCATCGTGCGCTTGCCCTCGCGGAGGTCGTCGCCGCTCGGCTTGCCGGTGACCTCGGGGTCGCCGAAGACGCCGAGCAGGTCGTCGCGCAGCTGGTACGCGATGCCGAGTGGGAGGCCGAACCCCCGCAACGCCGCGAGCTGCGCCGCGGACGCGCCGGCCAGCGCGCCGCCGATGACGAGTGGCGACTCGATCGAGTACTTCGCCGACTTGTAGACGATCACGCGCTCGGCGCGGGTGCGCTGCTCCGCCTCGGGCTGCACGAGCCAGGCCCGCTCCTCGAGGATGTCGAGGTACTGCCCCGACGTCACCTCCGTGCGCATGCGCATGAACTCGGCGCGAGCGGCACGCGCCGCCTCGCGATCGGCCACCGCGTCCAGCCCGTCGCCGAGCAGCTCGTCGCTCCAGCCGAGGAGGAGGTCGCCGAGCAGGATCGCCGACGCGCGTCCGAAGTCCGCCGAGCCGCCCGCCCAGCCCGACTCGGCGTGCAGCGACTCGAAGAGCCGGTGCGCCGAGGGGGCTCCGCGACGGGTGTCGGAATTGTCGATGATGTCGTCGTGCACGAGCGCCGCGGCGTGGAACAGCTCGAGGGCCGAGGCGGCCGAGACGACGGGGTAATGATCGCGCCCGCGGTCGGACTCGAACGGGTCGGACCCGCGCCCCGCGACCGCCTCCCACCCCCAGTAGCAGAACAGCGCCCGGAAGCGCTTGCCGCCGCTGAGAAAGCGCCTTGAGAACTCGTCGAGCGGGTCGAGGTCGGGGCTGATGGAGCGGAGAATGGAAGTGCGTTCAGCGAGGAAGTCCTCGATGCGCGTTTGGACCAGATCGACGAGCCGGGAACCACGAGCCACGCGCCTAGCCTAGCGAGGCGACGCGGCGCTAGAATGACCACGGATGCGTCGATCCCGAGCCTGAGGGGAATGAGATGCCGCTTTCAGAGCAGGAGCAACGTCTTCTCGAGGAGATGGAGCGCAACCTCTATCGCAACGACGCGGATTTCGTGCATGCGGTGGGTGGCGTTCGGGGTCGTCGGCCGAACTACCGTTCCATCGTGCTCGGCGTGCTGCTCGCGGTCGCGGGCATCGGCGCCCTCATCGCCGGCGTCGCGCTCCAGCTGCTGATCGTCGGCGTCATCGGCTTCGCGCTCATGTTCGGCGGCGTGCTCCTGGCCATCACCCCCGGCAAGCGCGGCGCGGCCGCGCCGGCCCCGGCCGAGCCCACTTCGGGCTCGTCGAAGGGCAAGCGCTCGGGCGGCGGGTTCATGGACCGCCTGAACGACCGCTGGGACCGCAGGCAGGAGGGTCGGGACTAGCCGCCCTCCACTTCCCACCACCTCGACGGGTCGATCTTCGGATCGGCCCGTTTCTCGTCTCCTGAGCGGCGTCCGGATGCCCCGCATCGCCCGTCTCCGCCCCTGAAGCGGCCGGCAACGGAGCGTTTCCTCCCCGAAAACCTCCCGGGCGCGCCCGGTCTCCTCCCGGTTGGGCGAATTCCCTCCACTCCGCTCCACGATCGGATCACCCCGTATTCACAGGGATCTCACACCGCAGCGTGCCCGGAAACGAGCGAATGTCGTTGATCGGTGGATGAGAGTGGAGTAAAGTGGGGTCACCTGGATCCTGGCCGGAGGAAAGGGGGTGGCGCGATGTTCCTCGGAACCTACGAACCGAAGCTCGATGAGAAGGGTCGCGTCATTCTTCCGGCGAAGTTCCGGGAGGAGCTCTCGACCGGCCTCGTGCTCACGCGCGGGCAGGAGCGCTGCATCTACGTGTTCAGCGCACGGGAGTTCGAGCAGATGAGCGACAAGATCCGCCAGGCCCCCGTGACGAGCAAGCAGGCGCGCGACTACATGCGCGTCTTCCTCTCGGGGGCATCCGCGGAGACCCCCGACAAGCAGCATCGGGTCACCATCCCTGCCACGCTCCGCAGCTATGCGGGGCTGGACCGAGACCTCGCAGTCATCGGTGCCGGCAGCCGGGTGGAGATCTGGGATGCCGAGGCATGGCAGACATACCTCGCCGAGCAGGAGGCGGCCTTCGCGGAGACGGCGGAGGAGGTGATCCCCGGGCTGTTCTAGTCCCGGATTGCGACTCCCAGCCGTGCGCCTGATGCACTTCCCCGCACCAGGACGAACGGATGGGGATCGGAGTCCGGGAACCGGTCCCGAAGGAATCATGGACATCGAACGCATCCACACCCCCGTCATGCTCGAACGCACCGTCGAGCTGCTCGCTCCTGCCATCGAGGCGGAGGGCGCGGTCCTCGTCGATGCCACGCTCGGCATGGGCGGCCACAGTCGCGCGTTCCTCGAGCGGTTCCCGAAGCTCACGGTCATCGGCCTCGACCGCGACACCGACGCCCTCGCCATCGCGCGCGAGCGGCTCGCCGCGTTCGGCGACCGCGCCCGGTTCGTGCACACGGTCTACGACGGCATCGCCGAGGCGATCCGGTCCGAGGGCTTCGACGAGGTGCAGGGTGTGCTCTTCGACCTCGGCGTCTCGTCGCTGCAACTCGATCGCGCCGAGCGCGGGTTCGCCTACGCGAAGGATGCCCCGCTGGACATGCGGATGGACTCCACGCGGGGCCGCACCGCGGCCGACGTGATCGCCGAGTCGAGCGAGCAGGAGCTGCGCCGCATCTTCCAGGAGTACGGGGAGGAGAAGCTCGCCCAGCGCTACGCCCGGGCGATCGTCCGGGCGCGCGCCGAGGAGCCCATCACGCGCTCGGGGCAGCTCGTCGCGATCCTCACGGATGCCACGCCCGTCGCCGTGCAGCGTCAGGGGCACCCCGCCAAGCGGGTCTTCCAGGCGCTGCGCATCGAGGTGAACGAGGAGCTGTCCGTGCTCCAGCGCGCGATGCCGGCCGCGCTCGACTCGATCGCCCTCGGCGGCCGGATCGTCGTCCTGGCCTACCAGTCGCTGGAGGACCGCATCGTGAAGCGGGTGCTCGCGACGGCGTCCACCTCCTCGGCTCCTCCCGGCCTGCCGATGGAGCTGCCCGAGCACAAGCCGCAGTTCCGCCTCCTCGTCCGGGGCGCCGAGCTGGCGAGCGAATCCGAGCAGGCGGAGAACCCGCGTGCGAAGCCGGTGCGCCTGCGCGCCGCGGAACGAGTGAGGAGGCCGTCGTGACCGCACTGCCGGCCCAGTCCGCCCCCGCACCCCGGAAGACCCCCGCCCCGAAGCCCGAGCGACGCCTCCGTCCTGCGCCCGAACCCGGTCGCCGCGCGAAGCCCCGGCTGGCCTATGCCGTGATCGCGCTCGGCGGGGTCGGGCTCATCGTCGCCGTCCAGCTGCTGCTGTCGATCGCCGTCGCGCAGGGCGCGTACGAGATCGACGCCTTCCAGGTGCAGCAGGCGGAGCTCGCACGCGAGCACCAGAAGCTCTCCGAGGACCTCGACCGCGTCGAGTCCCCCCAGTACCTCGCGAGCAACGCCGAGGCGCTCGGCATGGTGCCGAACGCCGACCCGGTGTACCTGCGCCTGTCCGACGGGGCGGTGCTCGGCCAGCCGACGCCCGCGACCGGCGGCGCCGCTGCATCCGCCCCGCTCGTGCCCAATGCGCTCATCGACGGCGTGCCGCTCGTGACCGAGCAGCAGCAGGGGCAGACTCCGAACGGGGGGACCTCGGGGGAGGCGCCGGCGACCGCAGCCGATGCACCGCCGGTCGCCCCGCCGCCGCCCGCCGAAGGCCTCCCGACGCCCGCCACGCACTGATCCTCCGAGGAAAGGCTCGAATGAACGGCACCAGCCGCCACCCGATGCGCCGGATCCTCCTCGCCGCGGTCGTGCTGGTCGCGCTCGTCGGCGTGTTCGTGGTGCGGCTCGTCGACCTCCAGGTCGTGCGGGCAGCGGAGCTCAGCGAGGAGGCCGAGGGTCGACGCTCGACGTCGGTCACCGTGTACGGCGCGCGCGGCGACATCGTCGACCGCAACGGCACGGTCCTCGCCGACACCGTCATGCGGTACGACATCGCGGTGTCGCCGAAGAACGCGAACGCGGGGCCTGTCACGCGCGGGGAGCCCGATCCGAACGATCCGTCGAAGACCGTGCAGGTCGACGTGCCGCTCGAGCAGTCCGCGGCCGAGCTCGGCGCCGTCATCGGCCTGACGGGCGAGCAGGTGCAGCAGATCATCGCCGACTCGCTCGCCGAGAACGCCGAGTCGGACTTCGCCTACGTCGCCAAGCTCGTCGACACCGACACCTACGAGCGCGTGAAGGACCTCGGCATCCCGTGGGTCGTGCCGTGGGAGCACCCGAGCCGCTACTACCCGAACGGCGCAGTGGGCGGCAACCTGATCGGCTTCGTCGACCCCGACGGCAACGCCGTCGCCGGCCTCGAGTACTCCGAGGACGAGTGCCTCGCCGGGCAGGACGGGGCGTACAGCTACCTGCACAGCCTCGAGGACTGGGTGCAGATCCCGGGCACCGAGGTCGTCCACGAGCAGGCTCACGACGGCGGCACGCTGAAGCTCACGATCGACTCCGACCTGCAGTGGATGGTGCAGCGGATCGCCGAGGCGCAGGTGCAGGCCGTTGGCGCCGACTGGGCGACGGTCACGGTCATGGAGGCGAAGACCGGGCGGCTGCTCGCCGTCGCCGACGTGCCGACGGTCGATCCGAACGCGCCGTCGGCGACGGACTCGGCGAACCGTGGGTCGCGCGCGTTCACGGCGCCGTTCGAGCCCGGCTCGACGTTCAAGGCGCTCACCGCTGCATCCGTCATCGACGCCGGCAAGGCCGACCCGGTCAGCCAGATCGTCGCGCCCTACCGGTACCTGCCGCCGAACGGCGCGAACATCAACGACAGCGGATTCCACGGCGACGAGCGGCTCACGCTCACGGGCGTGCTCATCGAGTCGTCGAACACCGGCATGTCGCAGTTCGGCGAGCGGCTGAGCGACCAGGAGCGCTACGACGACATGCTCGCGTTCGGCCTGGGGGAGCGCACCGAGGTGGGCTTCCCGGGCGAGGAGCCGGGCGACCTCCACGGCGGCCCCGAGGGCTGGGACAACCAGACCAAGTACGCCACCATGTTCGGGCAGGGCCTCACGACGACCGCGGTGCAGATCGCGAGTGTGTACCAGACGATCGCCAACGGCGGCGTGCGGATGCCGGTTCGGCTCGTCGACGGATGCGGCGAAGACACCCCGGCGCAGTCCGAGGGCGAGCGCGTCATCTCGGCCGCCGCGTCGCAGCAGACGAGCGCCATGCTCGAGCGCGTGTACCTCGAGGGCTGGCTCGCCGACAAGTGGGAGATCCCGGGCTACCGCGTCGCCGCGAAGACCGGAACGGCGCAGGTTCCCGATGGGAACGGGGGCTACCTGAGCGGCTACCTCGTGTCGGTGTCGGGGTTCGCGCCGGCCGACGATCCCCAGTTCGTCGTTTCGGTGAGCATCATGAATCCCGTTAAGATGAACTCGTCCGCCGCATCCGCTCCCGTCTTCCAACAGGTGATGAGCCAGGTGCTGAAGAAGTATCGGACCGTTCCATCCGGCGCCCCGGCGCCCGAGTTGCCAGCCACCTGGTGAGAAAGTTGGGTTCGTGACCGGATCGCCTCCAACGGCCCTCCGGCCGCAGCATCCGAGCCCTCGATCGCTTCACGGCCTGGCCGAGACGTTCGACCTCGACGTGCGCGGCGACATCGACGACCTCGAGGTCACCGGCGTCGTGCTCAACTCCGGGGCCGTCCGCCCCGGGGACCTCTACGTCGGCGTGCCCGGCCGCAACGCGCACGGCGCGTCGTTCGCCGCGGCCGCCCGCGACGGCGGCGCCGTGGCCGTGCTCACCGACCCGGCCGGGGTCGACCTCGCCGCCGAGTCGGGCCTGCCGCTCCTCGTCACCCCCGACGCCCGCGCCGCGCTCGGCGAGGTCGCCGCCTGGATCCACCGCACCGCCGACAACCCCGCCACGCTCTTCGCCGTGACCGGCACGAACGGCAAGACGAGCGTCGTGTACCTCCTCTACGGCATCCTGCGCCAGCTCGGCGTGGTCGCCGGCCTCACGTCGACTGCCGAGCGCCGCATCGGCGACGAGGCGGTCACGAGCTCGCTGACGACCCCCGAGGCGAGCGAGCTGCACGCCCTGCTCGCGCGCATGCAGGAGGTCGACGTGCGCGCCGTCGGCATCGAGGTCTCCGCGCAGGCGCTCTCGCGGCACCGCGTCGACGGACTCGTGTTCGACGTCGTCGGCTTCACGAACCTGTCGCACGACCACCTCGACGACTACGCGTCGATGGACCTGTACTTCGAGGCGAAGCGCGAGCTGTTCCAGCCCGAGCGCTCGCGCCGGGGCGTCGTCACGATCGACTCCGACTGGGGCCGTCGCCTCGTCGCCGAGTCGCGAATCCCCGTCACGACCCTCTCGACCGACCCCGAGGTCGACGCGGACTGGCGCCTCCAGGTGCTCGAGGAGACCGCGACGTACACCTCGTTCGTGCTCGAAGGTCCGGGCGGACGACGCCTCGAGACCCGCGTGCCGCTGCTCGGCTGGTACATGGCGGCGAACGCCGCCCTCGCGATCGTCATGCTCGTCGAATCGGGCTACGACCTCGAGCAGGTCGCGCACGTGCTCGAGCGCGACGGCGGCATCGACGCGTACATCCCGGGGCGCGCCGAGCGCATCTCGGGGGAGCGCGGGCCGCTCGTCTACATCGACTACGGGCACAGCCCCGACGCGTTCCTGCAGACGCTCGGCGCCATCCGCCGGTTCACGACGGGCCGCGTCGTCATGGTGTTCGGCGCCGACGGCGACCGCGACACCACGAAGCGCGCCGAGATGGGCGCGATCGCCGCCCGCGGCGCCGACGTCGTCGTGATCACCGACTTCCACCCGCGGTGGGAGGACCCGGCCGCCATCCGCGCCGCGCTCATCGCGGGCGCCCGCGAGGCCGTGCCAGATCGCGAGGTCCACGAGATCGCGGATCCGCGCGAGGCGTTCCGCGCCGCGGTCGCCCTGGTCGGCGAGGGGGACGCGATCCTCTACGCCGGACCGGGCCATGAGGACTACCACGAGGTGAAGGGCGTGAAGATCCCGTACTCAGCCAGAGACGACGCGAAGCAGGCACTGCGCGAGGCGGGCTGGGACGCATGATCTCCCTCACCCTCGCCGAGATCGCCTCGGCGGTCGACGGCATGCTGCACCTCCAGGGCACGGATGCCACGGCCGCCACGGTCGTCGACGGCGTCGTGACCACCGACTCCCGCGAGGTCGGGTCGGGTGACGTGTTCTTCGCCAAGCGCGGCGAGTTCGACGACGGGCACCGGTTCGCGCCGGCCGCCGTCGAGCAGGGCGCAGCATTGCTCGTCGTCGAGCGGGTCCTCGAGCTTCCCGTCCCGCAGGTCGTCGTCGCCGACTCGGTCGACGCGCTCGGTGCCCTCGCCACCGAGGTCGTGCGTCGCGTGCGGGCGCGCGGGCGCCTGCGGATCGTCGGCGTCACCGGCTCGAACGGCAAGACCACGACGAAGAACCTGCTCCGCGAGATCCTCACCGCGCAGGGCGACACCGTCGCATCGCGCAAGTCGTTCAACAACGAGGTCGGCGGCCCGATCACGGCGCTCGAGCTCACCGACGACACCGAGTTCCTCGTCGCCGAGATGGGCGCGTCGGCCGTCGGCGAGATCGCCCGGCTCGTGCGCATGGCGCACCCCGACATCGGCGTCGTGCTGAAGGTCGGCCTCGCGCACGCCGGCGAGTTCGGCGGCATCGAGCAGACCGTGCGCGCCAAGTCCGAGATGGTGACCGAGCTCACGGCCGACGAGGTCGCCGTGCTCAACGCCGACGACCCGCGCGTCGCCTCGATGGCCGACGTCACCGCGGCCCGCGTCGTGTGGTTCGGACTCGGCGAGCGCGCCGACGTGCGGGCGACCGACCTGGTCGTGCACGCGCGCGGCACGGAGTTCACGGTCACGGCTCCCGGCGGGGCATCCGCCCGCGTGCGCTTCGGCGTGCTCGGCGAGCACCACATCATGAACGCCCTCGCGGCCACCGCCGCGGCGCTCGAGCTCGGCGTGCCGCTGCCGGCGATCGTCGCGGCGCTCGAGACCGTGACGCTCGCCGAGCGCTGGCGCATGGAGGTCATGGGCGGGCGCGACGACGTCACGATCATCAACGACGCCTACAACGCGAGCCCCGACTCGATGTCGGCCGCGCTCAAGACGCTGGCGCAGGTCCAGGAGCCGGGCACGCGCACCATCGCCGTGCTCGGCGAGATGAGCGAGCTCGGCGAGTTCTCGGGCGAGGAGCACGACCGCATCGGCCTGCTCGCCGTGCGGCTCGGCATCTCGCAGCTCGTCGTGGTGGGGCCCGGCGCGCGTCGCCTCCACATCACGGCCATCAACGAGGGGTCGTGGGACGGCGAGTCCGCCTACGTCGAGACCGCCGACGAGGCGTTCGACCTCGTGACCTCGATCGCCCGGCCGGGCGACACCGTGCTGGTGAAATCGTCGAACTCGGCGGGTCTCCGCCTGCTCGGCGACCGACTGGGAGAATGGTTCGCATGAGCGGCGGCGCAGCACTGACGATCCGCCTGCTCGGCGACCGATTTGGAGAATGGTTCGCGTGAGAGCTCTGCTGACCGCCGGAGCGTTGTCGCTCGCCTTCACGCTGTTCCTCACGCCGCTGTTCATCCGGCTGTTCACGCGCATCGGATGGGGCCAGTTCATCCGCGACGACGGGCCGAAGAGCCACCACGTCAAGCGCGGCACGCCCACGATGGGCGGCATCATCTTCATCCTCGGCAGCCTGTTCGGCTACTTCGGGGCGACGTTCCTCGTGAGCGGCGAGCCGCCGACCGCGTCGGCCATGCTCATCCTGTTCATGATGGTCGGGCTCGGCATCGTCGGGTTCATCGACGACTTCCTGAAGACCCGCAAGAAGCAGAGCCTCGGCCTCGGCGGATGGGCGAAGATCCTCGGCCAGGTCGTGGTGGCGACGGCGTTCGCGCTGCTCGCGCTGCAGTTCCCGAACGACCACGCGGTCACGCCGGCGAACACGAGCATCTCGTTCATCCGCGACCTGCCGCTCGACTTCATGGTGTTCGGCACGATCGTCGGCGTGATCCTCTACGTCATCTGGATCTGTCTCCTCACGGTCGCGGCGTCGAACGGCGTGAACGTCACCGACGGCCTCGACGGCCTGGCGGGCGGCGCGTCGATCCTGGCCATCGGCTCGTTCGTCATCATCGGCTTCTGGCAGTTCAACCAGTCGTGCTTCAGCGAGAACCTCAATCCGAGCGACGCGTACCGCTGCTACGAGGTGCGCGACCCGCTCGACATCGCGATCGTGGCGACGGCCATCGTCGGCGGCCTCATCGGCTTCCTCTGGTGGAACACGAACCCCGCGCACATCTACATGGGCGACACCGGTTCGCTCGCGCTCGGCGGCGCCCTCGCGGCGCTCGCGATCGTGAGCCACACCGAGCTGCTCCTGCTCCTCATCGGCGGCCTCTTCGTCATCGAGACCGGCTCGGTCATCGTGCAGCGGGCGTACTTCAAGCTCTCGGGCGGCAAGCGCGTGTTCCTCATGAGTCCGATCCACCACCACTTCGAGCTCAAGGGCTGGGCCGAGGTCACGATCGTCGTGCGGTTCTGGATCATCGCCGGCCTGTTCGTGGCGGCCGGCGTCGGGAGCTTCTACTTCGAATGGCTGCAGAGTTGACCGATCCGGATGCCGCGCGCATCGCCGCCCGGCTCGAGACCCTCACGAGCTGGAACGCCGACTGGCGCGGGCTCCGCGTCGCGGTGCTCGGACTCGGCGTCACCGGGTTCGCCGTCGCGGACACGCTGACCGAGCTCGGCGCGGACGTGCTGGTGCTCGCACCGGCCGTCGACGACGACCGCGCCCGCATCCTCGAGGTCATCGGGGCTCGGCTGGTGCGGCATCCGCTCGACGCGGTGCCCGACGAGCTCGTCGCGTTCGAGCCCGAGCTCGTCGTCGCGTCGCCCGGCTTCCACCCCGATCACCCCGTGCTCGAGTGGGCGTCCGCGAACGACGTCGCCGTCTGGGGCGACATCGAGCTCGCCTGGCGCGTGCGCGACAAGGTGAACGCCGCCGAGTGGATCCTCGTGACCGGCACGAACGGCAAGACCACGACCGTGCAGCTCGCCGCCACGTTCCTCGCGGCCAACGGCCTGCGCGCGGCGCCGTGCGGCAACATCGGCGTGCCCGTGCTCGACGCCGTCCGCGACCCGGGCGGGTTCGACGTGCTCGTGGTCGAGCTGTCGAGCTACCAGCTGCACCACCTCCCGAAGACGGGGCCGGGGGCGCTGCATCCGTGGGCCAGCGTGTGCCTCAACATCGCCGACGACCACCTCGACTGGCACGGCTCGGCCGAGGCGTACCGCGCGGCGAAGGCCACCGTCTACGAGAACACGAAGGTCGCCTGCGTCTACAACCGCGCCGACGAGGCGACCATGCACATGGTCGAGGAGGCCGACGTCGAGGAGGGCGCCCGCGCTATCGGGTTCGGGCTCGACGTGCCGGGGCCGAGCGACTTCGGCGTCGTCGAGGGGATCCTCTGCGACCGGGCGTTCCTCGAGGAGCGGCGCACCGCCGCGCTCGAGATCGTCACGGTGTCCGAGCTCGAGCCGCACGGGCTGTCGGCACCGCACGTCGTGCAGAACATCCTCGCGGCGTCCGCCCTCGCGCGCTCGTACGGCGTGCCCGTGGGCGTCATCCACGACGCGCTGGGGGAGTTCCGGCTCGACGCCCACCGCATCGAGACGGTCGCGGTGGCCGGCGGCATCCGCTGGATCGACGACTCCAAGGCCACCAACCCGCACGCGGCCGAGGCGTCGCTGCGCGCGTTCGGCCGCGTCGTCTGGATCGTGGGCGGCCTGCTCAAGGGCGTCGATGCGGACGCGCTCGTCGCCGCGCACGCCAGCCGGCTGCGCGCCGCGATCGTGATCGGCGTCGACCGGGCCGCGCTCGTCACGGCGTTCCGGCGACACGCGCCCGAGCTGCCCCTCTTCGAGGTGGCCACCGACGACACTGAGACGGTGATGCCCGAGGCGGTCGCGCTGGCCGCCGCCGTGGCGGAAGAGGGGGACACGGTCCTGCTCGCTCCCGCCGCGGCGTCCATGGATCAGTTCGCCGACTACGCCGACCGAGGCCGGCGGTTCCACGAGGCGGTCAGGGCGAGGCTGGGAGGTGAGGCGGATGGCGACTCCGCCCCGCACGGCCCGACCCCCGAAGGCTGAGGCCGCGGGCGTCTCCGCCGCCCGCATCCGGCTCGGGCGCGTCTTCCGCGTCGAGTCGAAGGACTACTTCCTGCTGCTCGGCACGACGATATTCCTCGTGGTGTTCGGCCTCGTGATGGTGCTGTCGTCGTCGTCGGTCGAGTCGAACCTCGAGGATGGCGGGTTCTTCGTGCAGGCCCAGCGGCAGGGCCTGTACGCGCTGTTCGGCGTGCCGATCATGCTCATCGCGAGTCGGATGCCCGAACGCGCGTGGATGGTGGCCGCCTGGCCGCTGCTGCTCGTGTCGTGCGTGCTGCAGCTGCTCGTCGTCGCGACGCCGCTCGGCATCACGGTGGGCGGCAACACGAACTGGCTCGCCATCGGCGGCGTGCAGTTCCAGCCGTCGGAGCTCATCAAGGTCGCGCTCGTGATCTGGCTCGGCCTCATCGTCACGAAGAAGCAGGGGCTCCTCGACGACTTCGGGCGGGGCATCCTGCCGATCCTCCTCGTCGGTGGCGGCGCGATCGGACTCGTGCTCCTCGGCGGCGACCTCGGCACCGTCATGATCATGGGCGCGATGCTCATCGGCGCGCTCTTCCTCATCGGGGTGCGCCTTCGGCTCCTGCTGCCGGTCGTGCTCCTCGGCGGCGTCGTCTTCGTGATCGTCGCGGTGTCGAGCGACAGCCGGATGCGTCGCATCACCGCGTTCCTGCAGGAGAACTGCACGCAGTTCGACAACGACGACTGCTGGCAGATCCAGCACGGCCGGTTCGCGCTCGCCAACGGCGGGATCTTCGGCGTCGGGCTCGGCAACTCGACCGCGAAGTGGTCGTGGCTGCCCGCGGCCGACAACGACTTCATCTTCGCGATCATCGGCGAGGAGCTCGGCCTCATCGGCGCGGTCGTCGTGATCGGCCTGTTCGTGCTGCTCGCGATCGCGTTCGCGCGCGTGCTGCGCGCGGCGCGCACGCCGTTCGCGAAGGCGGTGACCGCAGCCGTCCTGGTGTGGGTCGTCGGTCAGGCCTGTGTCAATATCGGTGTCGTGCTCGGAGTCTTCCCCGTCCTCGGCGTCCCCCTCCCACTCGTCTCTGCGGGCGGCACCGCCCTGCTCACGACGCTCTTCGCGATCGGCGTGGTGCTGTCGGTGGCGCGCGACCCCGAGGCATCCGTGCGTGCGGCCGCTCGCGCGCAGGCCCGCACCACGGCCCGATCGACCGGACGGCCGGCGCGATGACCACGTACCTGCTGGCCGGCGGAGGGACCGCCGGCCACGTGAATCCGCTGCTCGCCGTCGCCGACCGGCTCCGCGAGCGGAACCCCGACGACGAGGTGCTCGTGCTCGGCACCGCGGAGGGGCTCGAGTCCCGGCTCGTGCCCCAGCGCGGCTACGAGCTGCTCACGATCGCGAAGGTCCCGTTCCCGCGCCGTCCGAACCGCGCGGCCGTGGCGTTCCCCTCGCGCTTCCGCCGGTCGATCGACGACGTGCGGTCGATCATCGAGGAGCGCGGCGTCGACGTCGTCGTCGGCTTCGGCGGCTACGTCGCCACGCCCGCCTACCTCGCGGCGCGCCGCGCCGACGTGCCGGTCGCCATCCACGAGGCCAACGCGAAGCCCGGGCTCGCGAACCGGCTCGGCTCGCGGTGGGCCGCGGGCGTCGGCGTCGCGTTCGGCGGCACGCCCCTGAAGCACGCGGAGGTCGTCGGCATGCCGCTGCGCCGCGAGATCGAGGTGCTCGACCGGGCGGGCCTCCGCGAGGAGGCCGCCGCGCTGTACGGGCTCGACCCGGGGCGCCCGGTCCTGCTCGCGACGGGCGGCTCCCTCGGGGCACGGCGCATCAACCGCACCATGGTGGCGAGCGCCGCGGCCCTCGCGGCCACCGGCTGGCAGGTGCTGCACATCACGGGCGCGTCGTCCGACGTGGAGGACCCCGGCCTGCCCGACTACCGCATGGTCGAGTACGCCGACCGCATGGACCTCGCGCTCGCCCTGGCCGACTTCGCCGTGTCCCGCGCGGGCGCCGCGACCGTGAGCGAGCTCGCCGCGCTCGGCATCCCGGCGGTGTACGTGCCGTACCCGGTCGGCAACGGCGAACAGCGGTTCAACGCGGCCGACGTGGTCGGCGCGGGCGGCGGCGTCCTCGTCGACGACGCCGACTTCACGCCCGAGTGGGTGGCGACCGAGCTCGTGCCGCTGCTCGGCGATCGCGGCCGGGTCGACGCCATGGCCGCGGCCGCGGCATCCGTCGGCCATCGCGACGGCACCGACCGGATGGTGGCGCTCGTCGACGCGGCACTCGGCGGGGGTGCCGGCGACTCGGCCGGCAGCGCGTAACGTTGAGTGAGCGGATGCCGCGGCATCCGCCACCCGCCGACCGGACCGCATCGAACGCAACGCACGCATCGCTTCGCACCCATCGCCCCGAGGAAGAACCGCCGCAGTGACCATCAAGCCCGACCCCACCGCCCAGATCCCCGCCGACCTCGGCGCCGTGCACTTCGTCGGCATCGGCGGCTCGGGCATGAGCGGCATCGCCCGACTCGTGCTGGGCGACGGGCACCGGGTCACCGGATCCGACGTGCGCGACTCCGCGAACATCGGGGCGCTGCGCGAGCTCGGTGCCGTGGTCGCCATCGGGCACGACGCCGCGAACCTGCCCGACGACGTCGACACGGTCGTCGTGACGGGCGCGCTCTGGCAGGACAACCCCGAGTACCAGCTCGCGCTGCAGCGCGGCCTGCCCGTGCTGCACCGGTCGCAGGCGCTCGCGGCGCTCATCTGCGGCCGGCGCCTCGTCTCGGTCGCGGGCGCGCACGGCAAGACCACCTCGACCGGCATGATCGTGACGGGCCTGCTCGAGCTCGGCGAGGACCCGAGCTTCGTGAACGGCGGCGTGATCGCGGACCTCGGCGTGAGCTCGGCCGCGGGCGACGCCGAGCTGTTCGTCGTCGAGGCCGACGAGTCCGACGGCTCGTTCCTGCTCTACGACACCTCGATCGCGCTCATCACGAACGTCGACCCCGACCACCTCGACCACTACGGCTCGCGCGACGCGTTCGAGCAGGCGTTCGTCGACTTCGCCGACCGCGCGCGCGAGCTCGTCGTCATCTCGTCCGACGACCCTGGGGCGACGCGCGTGCGCGAGCGGCTCTCGCACGGCACTGTCGTCACGTTCGGCGAGGCGGCGGATGCCACGGTGCGCGTGCACTCCGTCGAGACCGACGGTCCCGTGGCCTTCGCGATCGACTACGACGGCGCGACCTACACCGCGCGCCTGCGCATCCCCGGACGCCACAACGCGATCAACGCGGTGGGCGCGTTCGCCGTGCTCGTCGGCCTCGGCCACGACCCGGCCGCGGCGCTCGCGGGCATCGAGAAGTTCGGCGGCACCGGCCGGCGCTTCGAGCTGCACGGCACCGTCGGCGGCGTGAGCGTCTACGACGACTACGCGCACCACCCGACCGAGGTCGCCGCCGCCCTGGCCGCGGCGCGCACCGTCGTGGGCGACGGTCGCATCATCGCGGTCCACCAGCCGCACACCTACAGTCGCACCCAGGCCTTCGCGCAGGAGTTCGCCGACGTGCTCGAGCAGTACGCCGACGAGACCGTCGTGCTCGACGTGTACGGCGCCCGCGAGGACCCCGTGCCCGGCGTGACCGGCGCGCTCGTCAGCGAGCGGTTCGCGGACGCCTCGAAGGTCGCGTTCATCGTCGACTGGCAGGAGGCCGCCGACCACACGGCGAAGATCGCACGCGACGGCGACTTCGTGATCACGCTCGGCTGCGGCGACGTCTACCGCATCGTGCCGCAGCTGCTCGGCTCGCTCGAGCGGGAGCGCGAGTGAGGATGCCCCGCGCGTGAAGCGCCCCCAGGGCTTCGACCGGGCTCCCGCGCCGCGGGCGGCCGACCGCGGGGCGGTGCGGGGCCAGGGCACGTCGTCGCCCGATGCGGCGACGTCGTCGGCTGCTGCGGCGCCGGTCGGGCGGGCGATCTCGCCGCCCGCCGCCGACCGCACCTCCACCGAGCCGATCCCTGTGGTCGTCGGCGCCCCGGTTCGTCCCACCGCCGCGAACCCCGTCGTGACTCCGCCGGCGCCCGCGGTGTCGCGACCGTCGTCTGCGACGAGCGCGACCGAGGTGCTGCCCGACCTGCGCGATCTCGGCGACCCGCGGCGGCCGGCCGGATCGCCGGACGCGGCCGACGTGCGCGGTCCCGCCGGCGACGGCGTCGGGAGAGCCGCCGACGAGCCTCGCAGTCCCCGCGCCGCGAAGCGCGCCCTGGCCGCCGCGGCACGCGAGCGACGCCGCTACGAGCGCCAGGAGGTGCGCCGCTTCACCAAGCGTTCGCGTCGCCGCCGGATCACCTGGGCCGTGGCCGTCGGCGCCGTGCTCGCCGTCGTCGCGGTGGTCGGCATCGGCGCGTACTCCCCGCTCATGGCCCTGCGCGAGGTGCGCGTCGAGGGCGCGCAGCGCATCCCGGCCGATCAGGTGCAGGGCGCATTCGCGACGCTGCTCGGCACGCCGCTCCCGCTCATCGACGGCGCCGAGGTGCAGGCCGCGCTCGAGCGCTTCCCGCTCATCGAGACGTACGCGACCGAGACGATCCCGCCCGGCACCCTGGTGGTGCGCATCGTCGAGCGCACGCCGGTGGGCGTGATCGACACCGGGTCGGGGCTCGAGCTCGTCGACGGCGCGGGCGTCGTGATCGAACGCCCCGACGAGCGCCCCCCAGGCCAGCCGCTCATCGAGGTCGAGGGCGGCGTGGCGGGCGCGGGCTTCCGCGCCGTCGCGGGAGTGGTGCGGAGCCTTCCGGCCGACGTGCGGTCGCAGCTCGCGCGCGCCACCGCGGACACCGCCGACGACGTGCGCCTCGAGCTGGAGGGCGGCGCGAGCGTCGTGTGGGGGAGCGCGGAGGAGTCCGCGCTGAAGGCCACGGTGCTCGCCGCGCTCATGCGCGCGGCGCCGCCCGACACCGTCGCGCAGTACGACGTGTCGGCGCCGACGAGCCCCGTGACGTCCTGAGCGCCGACGACTCCTGATCGCCGATCGGGGTCGAACGGGAGCCGGATGGTGCTCGAGGCGGGCCGATCGCAGCGTCCTTCGCCGACGGTTCGCGACACGCGGGGCGTCATTGCCGAGCCGTGCGCGGCAGGCACCTACCTTCGAATCAGGAATTGCATACTCAGCAAAACTTTAACCCTCGACTAGAGGTTCAAGGTTCAGAGTTCGCACGGAGGGCCGGAGATGTCGACTAACCAGAACTACCTCGCAGTGATCAAGGTCGTCGGCATCGGCGGCGGCGGTGTCAACGCCGTCAACCGCATGATCGAGCTCGGCCTGCGGGGAGTCGAGTTCATCGCGATCAACACCGACGCGCAGGCCCTGCTCATGTCCGACGCGGACGTCAAGCTCGACGTCGGCCGCGACCTGACCCGTGGCCTCGGCGCGGGTGCCGACCCGGAGGTCGGACGGCGTGCCGCGGAGGACCACGCGGAGGAGATCGAGGAGGCGCTCGCGGGCGCCGACATGGTCTTCGTCACCGCGGGCGAGGGCGGCGGCACCGGCACGGGCGGCGCTCCCGTCGTCGCGCGCATCGCGAAGTCGATCGGAGCCCTCACCATCGGCGTCGTGACGAAGCCGTTCGGCTTCGAGGGCAAGCGGCGCCAGACGCAGGCCGAGCAGGGCGTGGCCCGCCTGAAGGAGGAGGTCGACACCCTCATCGTCGTGCCCAACGACCGCCTGCTCGAGATCAGCGATCGCGGGATCTCGATGCTCGAGGCGTTCGCCACGGCCGACCAGGTGCTCCTCGCCGGTGTCCAGGGCATCACCGACCTCATCACGACCCCCGGCCTGATCAACCTCGACTTCGCCGACGTGAAGTCCGTCATGCAGGGCGCGGGCTCCGCCCTCATGGGCATCGGGTCCTCGCGCGGCGCCGACCGGGCGATCAAGGCCGCGGAGCTCGCCGTCGCGAGTCCGCTGCTCGAGGCATCGATCGACGGCGCCCACGGCGTGCTGCTCTCGATCCAGGGCGGCTCGAACCTCGGCATCTTCGAGATCAACGACGCGGCGCGCCTCGTCCAGGAGGCCGTGCACCCCGAGGCGAACATCATCTTCGGCGCCGTCATCGACGACACCCTCGGCGACGAGGTCCGCGTCACGGTCATCGCGGCGGGCTTCGACGGTGGCGAGCCGAACGCGAAGCAGCCGGTCGAGGCGAGGCGGACGAACTTCGTGCCGGCCGCGGTCGGGGCGGCGGTCGGCGGAGCCGCCGTCGGCGGGTCATCGCTCGGCGGCTCGTCGCTCGGCGGCGAGGCCGCCGACGTGATCGGCGAGATCGACATCGACGAGCTCGTCGAGACCGCCAACTGGGGCGAGGCGCCGACGGCGGCCGCCGACCAGATCGTCTCGGATCCCGCGTTCGAGGACGACGGCGACGACCTCGACATCCCCGACTTCCTCAAGTGATGCCCGAGCGGCGGGTCGTGCGGAGAGGTCCATGAACGACCTCGCCGAACGGCTCGCCTCGGTGCAGGGCAGCATCGCGGATGCCGCGCGGGACGCCGGCCGGAACCCGCACGAGGTGACCACCATCGTCGTGACGAAGTTCCAGCCGGTGTCGCTCATCCGCGACCTCGTTGAGCTCGGCGTGCACGACATCGGCGAGAACCGGCACCAGGAGGCGCAGCAGAAGGCCGCCGAGCTCGCCGACGTCGACGTGCGCTGGCACTTCGTCGGGCAGCTGCAGGGCAAGAAGGCGCGGCAGGTGCGTGCCTACGCGTCGGCGATCCACTCTGTCGACCGGACGTCGCTCGTCGACGCGCTGCGGTCCGACGAGGCATCCGTCGACTGCTTCGTGCAGGTGAACCTGACCGACGACCCGAAGCGCGGGGGCGTGCAGCCCGACGACCTCGACGCGCTCGTGGAGCACGTGCTCGCCACGCCGGGCCTCCGGCTGCGCGGGCTCATGGCGGTCGCGCCGCTCGGCGAGCCGCCGCGTCCGGCGTTCGCCCGGGTGCGCCTGCTGTCGGAGCGCGTGCAGCGGATCGCACCCGAGGCGGGCTCGCTGTCCATGGGGATGTCCCACGATTTCCGGGACGCCATCTTGGAGGGCGCGACACACCTGAGGATCGGCACGGCAATCACCGGCAATCGGCCGGATGCCGGTTAGCCTCGAAGAGACGGATCGAAGACGGAGGCAGCGATGTCGAACCCGCTCAAGAAGACCATGGTCTACCTCGGACTCGCCGATGAGGAGCTCGAGCACGAGGCAGCCCAGGCCGCGCCGGCGCCCGCTGCACCGATCGTGCACGCGGCGGCACCAGCCCCCGCACCCAAGACCGGAGCGGCCGTGACGCCGCTTCGCAAGCACCAGGTACCCCCGAGCACACCGCAGGCGGAGATGAACGAGATCCTCACCGTGCACCCGCGTCAGTACCGTGACGCGCAGGTCATCGCCGAGTCCTTCCGAGAGGGAGTACCCGTCATCATCAACCTCTCGCAGATGTCGGACGGCGACGCGCGTCGCCTGATCGACTTCGCGAGTGGACTTTCGCAGGGCCTCTACGGCAAGATCGAACGGGTGACGAGCAAGGTGTTCCTGCTCTCGCCGGCCCACGTCGTGGTGTCGGGCGAGGCGGGCGAGGCCGACGGAGACGTCGACGCGTCCTTCTTCACCCACGCGTAGCCGCTTGTGGGCGCACTGGCCGTCGTCTGGAACATCCTCTACACGCTCCTGCTCATCTACTTCTTCGTGATGTGGGCGCGGTTCGTGCTCGATCTGGTGCGCACGTTCAATCGCACCTGGCGTCCGCGCGGATTCTGGCTCGTGCTGGTGGAGGTCATCTACAGCGTCACGGATCCGCCCGTGCGCTTCTTCCGGCGGCTCGTGCCGCCGATACGCATCGGCCAGGTCGCACTCGACCTCGGGTGGAGCCTGGCCATGCTGCTCGTCATCGTCGCCATGACCGTCGTGTCCTGGCTGGCGGCCGGAGCCGCGGCATCCGGCTGACGATCTCCTGCGAGGGTGGCACGCCGTGACGTTCGGCACTGCGGCCCTCATGAGGTCTTTGCTACCGTTAGCAGAACGTGATCGAAACGGTCCGACAGATTCGAGGGATGGGAAGCCATGGCGCTAACTCCGGAAGATGTGGTCAACAAGCGCTTCCAGGCGACGAAGTTCCGGGAGGGCTACGACCAGGACGAGGTCGATGACTTCCTCGACGAGGTCGTCGTCGAGCTCCGCCGGCTGAACGGCGAGAACGAGGAGCTGCGCCAGCGCCTGGCCGCGGCCGAGGCCCGTGCCGCGGACGCGTCGAAGGCCGCTCCCGCTGCGCCGGCCCCCGCCGCGGTCTACACCGAGCCGGCCGCCCCGCCGCCCACCGTCGCCGTGCCGACGCAGGCGCCCGCCGCGCCGCAGTCCGAGCTCGACGAGCAGACCTCGACCACGAACCTCCTGCAGCTCGCCCGCCGCCTCCACGAAGAGCACGTGCGCGAGGGCATCGAGAAGCGCGACGCGCTGATCGCCGAGGGCCACGCCACCGCCGCGCGCGTCGTCGCCGAGGCCGAGGCCAAGCAGCGCCAGCAGATGGGCATCCTCGACCAGGAGCGCATCGCGCTCGAGAAGCGCGTCGACGAGCTCCGCGTGTTCGAGCGCGACTACCGCGCCAAGCTGAAGAGCTACATCGAGGGCCAGCTGCGCGACCTCGACACCGCCGCGCCGGTGCAGGTCTCGGGCAACCAGGGCTTCTCCTCGGGCATCCCCGCCGAGCAGACCCCCGCTCCGACCTTCCAGGGCTTTGGCGGCTGAGCGGGCCGCGAAGGTCGGCACCACCGCTGCGCTCCTCATCCTGCTCGGCGCCGCCCTCGCGGTCTACGGGCTCGACCAGCTGAGCAAGTACCTCGTCGTCACGAACCTCACCGAGGGCGAGGTCGTGCAGGTGCTCGGACCGGTGCTGCAGTGGCAGTTCGTGCGCAACCCCGGTGCGGCCTTCTCGCTCGCGAGCGGAATGACGTGGATCTTCACGATCCTCGCGGCCGGCGTCATCACGTTCATCGTGTGGTTCGCCCGCCGCATCCACTCCGTCGCGTGGGCGCTCGTCTTCGGGCTCCTGCTCGGCGGCGTGCTGGGCAACCTCACCGATCGGCTCCTCCGTGAGCCGAGCTTCGGACTCGGCCACGTGATCGACTTCATCTCGACCCCGTGGATGCTGCCGGCGATCTACAACGTCGCCGACATCTCCATCGTGTCGAGCATGGTGCTCTTCATGATCCTCACGATCCGGGGCGTCGGCCTCGACGGCACCCGCGAGTCGAAGCGATCGGATGCCGCGCGCGACGCGGAGGCCGAGGTCGACGCCGAGGCGGGCTCCGGTCCCGACGCGGCGGCACCCGGTGCGGCGACGGCCGACGGCGTCGACCGCGCTCCCGCCACGGGCGACGGCAGGACCCCGCTCGCGGGCACGCAGCTCGCCGCCGAGTCCTGAGCATGGAGCATCGCTCGTTCCCCGTGCCCGACGGGCTCGACGGCGTGCGCGTCGACCAGGGGCTCGCGAAGCTCCTCGGGTTCTCGCGCACCCAGGCCGCGGACATCGCGGCCGCCGGGGGAGCCGCGCTCGACGGCGCCACGGTCGACAAGTCCGATCGGCTTCGCGCCGGCGCGTGGCTCGAGGTGAACTGGGAGCCGCCGCGCACCCTCGAGGTGGTGCCGGTCGCGGTGCCCGACCTCGGCATCGTGCACGACGACGACGACGTCGTGGTCGTCGACAAGCCCGCGGGCGTCGCGGCGCATCCGTCGCTCGGCTGGGACGGGCCCACGGTCGTCGGCGCCCTCGCCGCGGCCGGCTTCCGTATCTCGACGTCGGGCGCGCCCGAACGGCAGGGCGTGGTGCACCGGCTCGACGCCGGCACGAGCGGGCTCATGGTCGTCGCGAAGTCCGAGCGCGCCTACACCGAGCTGAAGCGCCAGTTCCACGACCGAGAGGTCGAGAAGATCTACCACACGGTCGTGCAGGGGCACCCCGATCCGCTGGCCGGCACGATCGACGCGCCGGTCGGCCGGCACCCGAGGTCGGAGTGGAAGTTCGCCGTCACGGCCGACGGCAAGCACGCGGTCACGCACTACGAGACGATCGAGGCGTTCCCGTTCGCGTCGCTCCTCGAGGTGCACCTCGAGACCGGCCGCACGCACCAGATCCGCGTGCACATGGCGGCGCAGCGGCATCCGTGCGCCGGCGACGCCATGTACGGCGCCGACCCGACGCTCTCGGCCAGGCTCGGCCTGACCCGGCAGTGGCTGCACGCGAAGGAGCTCTCGCTGACGCATCCGGGCACCGGCCACTGGACCACCTTCGAGTCGGAGTACCCGGCCGACCTCGCGCACGCGCTCGACGTGCTGCGCGGCGACTGAGGCGACCACGGGCGAGGGCGCGTCCTGCCCTCCGCGTCGCAGGGTCGCCGTAGACTCGGAGCACCCCCGAGATCCACCCGCAGTACCTGATGAGGAGCCCCGTGGCCGCCGATTCCTTCGTCCACCTGCACGTCCATTCCGAGTACTCGATGCTCGACGGCGCCGCTCGGGTGGGGGAGCTCATCAAGGCCGCGCAGGAGCAGGAGATGCCCGCGGTCGCGGTCACCGACCACGGCAACGTGTTCGGCGCCTACGACTTCTGGAAGCAGGCGACCGACGCCGGCATCAAGCCGATCATCGGCACCGAGGCGTACATCACGCCGGGCACGGCGCGCGGCGACCGCACGCGCGTGCGCTGGGGCAACGGCGGTGAAGACGACGTGTCCGGCTCCGGTGCGTACACCCACATGACCCTGCTGTCCGAAACGACCGAGGGCATGCACAACCTGTTCCGGCTCTCGAGCCGCGCCTCGATCGAGGGCTACTACTTCAAGCCGCGCATGGACCGCGAACTGCTCTCGCAGTACTCCGCCGGGCTCATCGCCACGACCGGATGCCCCAGCGGCGAGGTGCAGACGCGCCTGCGGCTCGGTCAGTACGACGAGGCGGTGAAGGCGGCATCCGAGTACCGCGACCTCTTCGGCCGCGAGAACTACTTCGCCGAGATCATGGACCACGGGCTCGGCATCGAGAAGCGCATCATGGACGACCTGCTGCGCCTCGCGAAGCAGCTGGACCTGCCGCTCGTCGCCACCAACGACCTGCACTACACCCACGCGCACGACGCGAAGAGCCACGCGGCGCTGCTCTGCGTGCAGTCGGGCTCGACGCTCGACGACCCCAACCGCTTCAAGTTCGATGCCGACGAGTTCTACCTGAAGACCGCGGCCGAGATGCGGCACCTGTTCCGCGATCACCCCGAGGCGTGCGACAACACCCTGCTCATCGCCGAGCGGGCGAACGTGCAGTTCAACACGAGCGCCAACTACATGCCACGGTTCCCCGTGCCCGAGGGCGAGAGCGAGGAGAGCTGGTTCGTGAAGGAGGTCGAGCGCGGCCTCCACGTGCGCTACCCGAACGGCATCCCCGACGACGTCCGCGCGCAGGCCGACTACGAGGTCGGCGTCATCTCGCAGATGGGCTTCCCCGGCTACTTCCTCGTCGTCGCCGACTTCATCAACTGGTCGAAGCGCAACGGGATCCGCGTCGGCCCGGGCCGCGGCTCGGGCGCCGGCTCCATGGCGGCCTACGCGATGCGCATCACCGACCTCGACCCGCTCCGGCACGGGCTCATCTTCGAGCGCTTCCTCAACCCCGATCGCGTGTCGATGCCCGACTTCGACGTGGACTTCGACGAGCGCCGGCGCGGCGAGGTGATCCGGTACGTCACCGAGAAGTACGGCGACGAGCGCGTCGCGCAGATCGTCACGTACGGCACGATCAAGGCGAAGCAGGCCCTCAAGGACTCGAGTCGCGTGCTCGGCTTCCCGTTCGGAATGGGGGAGAAGCTCACCAAGGCGATGCCGCCCGCGATCATGGGCAAGGACATCCCGCTCTCGGGCATCGTCGACCCCGCCCATCCGCGCTACAAGGAGGCGGGCGACATCCGCGCGCTCATCGAGACGGATGCCGAGGCGAAGACGGTCTTCGACACGGCGCTCGGCCTCGAGAACCTCAAGCGCCAGTGGGGCGTGCACGCCGCGGGCGTCATCATGTCGAGCGACCCGCTCATCGACATCATCCCGATCATGAAGCGGGAGCAGGACGGCCAGATCGTCACGCAGTTCGACTACCCGGCGTGCGAGTCGCTCGGCCTCATCAAGATGGACTTCCTGGGGCTGCGCAACCTCACGATCATCGACGACGCCCTCGACAACATCGAGGCGAACCGCGGCTTCCGACCGGTGCTCGAAGACCTCGAGCTCGACGACCCCGAGGCGTACGCGCTCCTCTCGCGCGGCGACACCCTCGGCGTGTTCCAGCTCGACGGCGGCCCGATGCGCTCACTCCTGCGGCAGATGAAGCCCGACAACTTCGAGGACATCTCCGCCGTCATCGCGCTGTACCGTCCGGGCCCGATGGGCGCGAACTCGCACATCAACTACGCGCTCCGCAAGAACGCGCTGCAGCCCATCACGCCCATCCACGCGCAGCTCGAGGAGCCGTTGAAGGACATCCTCGACACGAGCTACGGCCTCATCATCTACCAGGAGCAGGTCATGGCGATCGCCCAGCGCGTCGCCGGGTTCTCGCTCGGACAGGCCGACATCCTGCGCCGCGCGATGGGCAAGAAGAAGAAGTCCGAGCTCGACAAGCAGTACGAGGGCTTCTCGAAGGGCATGCACGACAACGGCTACTCGGATGCCGCGGTGAAGACGCTGTGGGACATCCTGCTGCCCTTCTCCGACTACGCGTTCAACAAGGCGCACTCGGCCGCCTACGGCGTGCTCAGCTACTGGACCGCGTACCTCAAGGCGCACTACCCGGCCGAGTACATGGCGGCCCTGCTCACGAGCGTCGGAGACGCGCGCGACAAGCTCGCGCTCTACCTCAACGAGTGCCGCCGCATGGGCATCAAGGTGCTGCCGCCCGACGTGAACGAGTCCATCGGGTTCTTCGCGGCCGTCGGCGACGACATCCGGTTCGGACTCGGCGCGGTGCGCAACGTCGGCTTCAACGTGGTCGACGCGATCCGGGCCGCGCGCGAGGCGAAGGGCCGGTTCGAGTCGTTCCACGACTTCCTGAAGAAGGTGCCGATCCAGGTCGCGAACAAGCGCACCGTCGAGTCGCTGGTCAAGGCGGGCGCGTTCGACTCGCTCGGGCACACGCGCCGGGCGCTCGTCGAGATCCACGAGGGCGCGGTCGAGTCGGCCGTGAAGGAGAAGCGGGCCGAGGAGGTCGGCGACGTCGGCTTCGACTTCGACAGCCTCTTCGAGGACCACGAGCGCGAGGCGGCGCCGTCGCTCGTGCCCGACCGGCCCGAGTGGGCCAAGCGCGACAAGCTGGCGTTCGAGCGCGAGATGCTCGGGCTCTACGTCTCCGATCACCCGCTCGCGGGACTCGAGGCGCCGCTCGCGAAGCACGCGTCGACCACCATCACCGAGCTGGTGTCGTCGGATGCCACGCAGGACGGCGAGACCGTCACGATCGCCGGCCTCGTCACGAGCGTGCAGCATCGGGTCGCCCGCCAGAGCGGCAACCAGTACGGCATGATCCAGGTCGAGGACTTCTCGGGCGAGATCACCGTCATGTTCATGGGCAAGGCGTACCAGGAGTTCGCGCCAGGGCTGCGGGGCGACTCGATCGTCGTGGTGCGCGGTCGCGTGAGCCTTCGCGACGACGGCATGAACCTGCACGCGTACAGTGTGTTCTCGCCTGAGCTCGGGCAGGGCGACGAGTCCGGCCCGGTCGTCATCTCCCTGCCCGACGTGCGCGCCACGACCGACACGATCACGGCGCTCGGCGACGTGCTCATCCGGCATGCGGGCGACACCGAGGTGCGGCTGAAGCTCGTGAAGGGCCGCACCGCACGGGTCTTCGAGCTGCCGTACCCGGTGAAGGTCACGGCCGACTTCTACGGCGAGATCAAGAGCCTGCTCGGCCCGAACTGCCTGGTGTGACGCCGGCCGCGGGCCGGGGTCGCCGACGTCGGTACGCTGGATGATCATGCTGCGCACCATCGACCTCCGCGGGACCCGCCCGACCGTCTCCGAACTGCTCGGGCTCGTGCCGCGCGCCGCGATGGACGTGTCGGCCGCGTACGACATCGCGCGGGGGCTCATCGACGACGTGCGTCGCGACGGGTCCGCCGCCCTCGACGACCAGGCCGACCGGTTCGACGGCGGTCGCCCGCCGGCGGTCCGCGTGCCGGCCGACGAGCTGGCGGCCGCACGCGACGCGCTCACGCCCGAGGTGCGCCGCGCGGTCGAGTCCACGATCGAGCGCGTCCGCGCCGCGAGCGCGGCGCAGGTCCCCGCGCCCGTCGTCACCCGGCTCGGCGACGGCGCGGTGGTCGAGCAGCGCTGGCAGCCCGTCGAGCGCGTCGGGCTCTACGTCCCCGGCGGCAAGCTCGTCTATCCGTCGAGCGTCATCATGAACGTCGTCCCCGCGCAGATCGCCGGCGTGCGTTCGATCGCACTGGCGTCGCCGCCCCAGGCGGCGTTCGGGGGTCGCATCCACCCGACGATCGCGGGCGTGGCGGCCCTGCTCGGCATCGCCGAGGTCTACGCGATGGGCGGCGCCGGCGCGATCGGCGCGTTCGCCTACGGCGTGCCCGACCTCGGGCTCGAGCCCGTGCAGCGCGTGACCGGTCCGGGCAACGTGTTCGTCGCCGCCGCCAAGCGCGCCGTCGCGGGCGTCACGGGCATCGACGCAGAGGCTGGCCCGACCGACATCCTCGTCATCGCCGACGACTCGGCCGACGCCGACTTCGTGGCCTCCGACCTCGTGAGCCAGGCCGAGCACGACGAGCTCGCCGCGGCCGTGCTCGTGACCGACGACGCCGCGTTCGCCGAGCGCGTGCGGGAGCGCGTCACGGTCCGCGCCGATGCGACCCGGCACGCCGATCGCGTGCGCACCGCTCTGACGGGCGCGCAGTCCGCCGTCGTGCTCGTGGACGACCTCGAGCAGGCCGCGGCGTTCGCGAACGCGTTCGGCGCCGAGCACCTCGAGATCCAGGTGCGCGACACCGACGCCACCCTCGCGCGCATCGAGAACGCCGGCGCGATCTTCATCGGGCCGTACTCGCCCGTGAGCCTCGGCGACTACGCCGCCGGCTCGAACCACGTGCTGCCCACGGGGGGCATGGCGCGCTACGCGTCGGGGCTGTCGGCCGCGACCTTCCTCCGCCCGCAGCAGGTCGTCCGATACGACGAGGCGGCCCTGCGCGAGGTCGCGCCGGTGATCGCGACGCTCTCCGACGAGGAGGGACTCCCGGCGCACGGCGAGGCCGTGACCGCCCGGTTCGGCGAGCGCCCCTGACGGCGCCGCTAGGCTGGGAGCACCATGTACTGTCCGTTCTGCCGCCACCCGGATTCCCGTGTCATCGACTCCCGCACGAGCGACGACGGACTCTCGATCCGGCGCCGTCGGCAGTGCCCCGAGTGCGGCCGCCGCTTCTCGACGACCGAGACCGCGAGCCTCTCCGTGATCAAGCGCAGCGGCGTCATCGAGCCGTTCAGCCGCGAGAAGGTCGTGCTCGGCGTGAAGAAGGCCTGCCAGGGGCGCCCGGTCACCGACTCCGACCTCGCGGTGCTCGCCCAGAAGGTCGAGGAGACCATCCGCTCGACGGGCGCGTCGCAGATCGAGGCGAACGACATCGGCCTCGCGATCCTGCCGCCGCTGCGCGAGCTCGACGAGGTCGCCTACCTGCGCTTTGCGAGCGTGTACCAGGCGTTCGAGTCGCTCGACGACTTCGAGTCGGCCATCGACCTGCTGCGCGAGGAGCACGGCCGCCTGCCCGCCCGTCCCGTCGAGTGACGCGCGCGTCGGCCGCCTCGGCTTCTCCGATAGCCTGAGTCCCGGCATGTACCGACTCCTCTTCTCCCTCGTCTTCTCCCGCATGGACCCCGAGGACGCCCACCACCTCGCGTTCCGCGTCATCCGGGCACTGCCCACCCTCGGCTTCGGCCGGCTCGTCGAGCTGTTCACCCGGCCCGACCGCTCGCTCGAGGTTGAGGCGCTCGGTCGCACGTTCCCGTCGCCGTTCGGCGTCGCGGCGGGCTTCGACAAGGACGGCCTCGCCGTGCGCGGCCTCGGCCAGCTCGGGTTCGGCCACGTCGAGATCGGCACGATCACTGCGGTCGCGCAGCCCGGCAACGAGCGCCCGCGCCTCTTCCGGCTCATCGACGACCGCGCGCTCGTGAACCGCATGGGCTTCAACAACGGCGGGGCGGATGCCGCGGTGGGCCGCGTCTCGCGGCTCGCACGCCGGACGCACCGTCCGGTGCTCGGCGTGAACATCGGCAAGAGCCGGGTGACCCCCGTCGAGGACGCCATCGGCGACTACGAGCGGAGCGCGCGCGTGCTCGCCCCGTACGCCGACTACCTCGTGGTCAACGTGAGCTCGCCGAACACGCCGGGCCTCCGGGGACTGCAGGAGCTCGACGCGCTCGCGCCGCTGCTCGAGGCCGTGCGTGCGACGTCGGGCGACACCCCGCTGCTCGTGAAGATCGCGCCCGACCTCGACGACGCCGAGGTGGTACGCATCTGCGAGCTCGCGACACGCCTGGGCCTCGACGGGATCATCGCCACGAACACCACGATCTCGCGCGAGGGGCTGCGCGCCGCGGCATCCGTCGTCGAGGCCATCGGCGCCGGCGGCCTGTCGGGCGCACCGTTGGCCGCCAGGTCGCTCGAGGTGCTGCGGCTGGTGCGCGCGAACGTGCCCGCCGAGCTCTGCGTCGTGTCGGTGGGCGGCGTCGAGACCGCCGCCGACGTGCAGGACCGGCTCGATGCCGGCGCCACGCTCGTGCAGGGCTACTCGGCCTTCATCTACCGGGGGCCGCTGTGGGCTCGCCAGGTCAACCGGGGTCTCGTGCGGATCCGCCGGTCGCGCGGCCAGCACGCCACGGCCGTCGCCGCGTCGGCGTGAGCTGACGCCGCATCCGCCGGGGGTCGCCGCGTCGGAGCGTCTCGGGTCAGAGGATGCCGAGGTCGGCGAGCTGGTCGGCCAGCGTCGCTCCGTCGCTCGCCGACACCCACGGCACGTCGACGCCGTGCTGCTCGGCCTTGGTGCGGCCGCCGGCGAGCACGGCCTCGCCGGTCGACAGGCGACGGATCGCGACCGCGGCGACGCGCTCGGGATGCTCGGCCGCGAAGCGGGCGTAGAGCTCCTCGTCGTGCTGCCCGTCGTCGCCGATGAGGAGCCACCTGACGTGCGGGAACTCCTCGGCGAGCCGTCGGAGGTTCTCCTCCTTGTGGGCCCGCCCGCTGCGGAACAGGCGATCGTGCGTGGGCCCCCAATCGGTGAGGAGCAGGGGACCAGCGGGGTAGAGGTTGCGGGAGAGGAAGCGCGTGAGCGTGGGCGCGACGTTCCAGGCCCCCGTGGAGAGGTAGATGACGGCCGCGCCGGGGTGCGCGCGCACGAGGCGCTCGTACAACACGGCCATGCCCGGGGTCGGGATGCGTGCGTGCTCGTCGAGCACGAAGGTGTTCCACGCCGCCACGAGCGGGCGGGGGAGCGCCGTGACCATGACCGTGTCGTCGACGTCGGAGATGAGGCCGAACTCCACGTCGGTGCCGACGATCCAGATCGGCGCCTCGACCGGCTCCGCGCCCTCGGTGCGCAGCGTCGCCTGGTGCCACCCGGGCGACAGGGCCACGGGCACGCGCGTGTCGACGACCCCGCCTCGGTCGGCGAGCACCTCGATCCGCTCGCTGCCGATCTCGATCACGACGGGCACGTCGCCCACCGGCACGCTCGTGAAGCTGCGCCATCCGCGGATGCCCTGCTCACGCCGCCGCCGGCGCCGCTTCGAGGGCTCGTCGGCCGCGATGGGCTTCGAGAGCAGCACCCGGCAGAGCACGCGGACCCATTCCGACGACCCGTAGCCCGTGTACGGGACCACCGTCGGCACGTGGCCGCGACGGCGTGCCCAGCGCTCGCGCACGTCGTGGATCCAGTCCTCGAGGCGCGCGGCGCGGTGCCGGACCTCGCGTTCCTTGGATCCGGCCGGGGTCGGGGGGCTCGCCGGCATCCACTCAGTCTGTCATGCGCTCCCGGCGGGTCGGAAAACGGGGTCCCGCCCGTCGTGTCGGGGATCGGGTGTCGCGACCGGTAGAGTGGAGCAGCACAAGAGGGAGGATCCGTGCCGAATATCGACCTGCTCCTCGGGGCCGATCCAAGCCGGAAGCGCGTGGTTCGCACCGAGCCGACGCAGCGACGCAGCACACAGCGACTCGATGCGCTGCTGGATGCCGCGGCTGAGATCGTCGACGAGATCGGATTCGAGCGACTCACGACGCAGATGGTCGCCGAGCGCGCCGGCGCGTCGATCGGCACGGTCTACCGGTACTTCCCCGATCGCGTGGCGGTGCTGCACGCGCTGCGCGAGCGCTCGGTCCGCCGCTTCCGCGAGCGGGTCGCCGTCGACATGGCGAACACCGAGCTGCGCACCTGGTGGGACGTCGTCGACATCGCGCTCGACGCCTCGATCGCGCTCTACCGTGAGGAGCCCGGCTTCAGCGTCGTGCACGCCGCCCAGCGTGAGACCGCCGACGACGGCACCGAGCCCGAGTTCGCGCACCGCATGGCGATGCTCATCGAGGCGGAGTTCGACCACGAGTCCTCCGACCCCGAGCTGAGGTTCCGCCTCGGGGTGGCGCTCGAGCTCGGCGATGCGCTCATCAACCGGGCCTACGAGCGCGAGCACGGGGGCGACCAGCGCTACCTCGCCGAGGCCAAGCGCGTCGTGCACGACTACCTCGCCGAGCATCTCGGCTCGGTGCACGTCGCCGGCTCGGCCGCCTGACGAGCCGTCGCGGCATCCGCCCGTCGGGGGCGCGATTCGGCGTGCCCTCCAGGGCGCGATCGTCGCGCCCGGCATCGGCGGATCGGGGTCCCCGCTGACGCGCGACGCGTCGCCGGTTCCGACGCGAGACCTCGCGCAGAGTACGGGAAGACCCGCCGTGTCACCTGCGTTGTCTAGAGACATGATTGGTGTTTGGCTTGCATTCCGGCGTGCGGGCGATCGCCCCGAGCTGGAGTGAGGCAGCCATGATCGAGTTCCGCGGTGTCACGAAGCAGTATCCCGACGGCACCCTCGCGGTGGAGGACGTCGACATCATCATCCCGCCGCACAAGACGACGGTGCTGGTCGGCTCGTCGGGCTCGGGCAAGACGACGCTGTTGCGCATGATCAACCGCATGGTCGACCCCACGTCGGGCGAGGTGCTCATCGACGGCACGAACGTCGCGACGGTCGACCCCGTGCAGCTGCGCCGTGGCATCGGCTACGTGATGCAGAACTCGGGCCTGCTGCCGCACCGGAAGGTGATCGACAACGTCGCGACCGTGCCGCTGCTGCGCGGCACCCGCAAGCGCGAGGCCTATGCCCGCGCGCTCGAGCTCCTCGACACGGTGGGCCTCGACCGTTCGCTCGCCGACCGATACCCGAGCCAGCTCTCGGGCGGCCAGCAGCAGCGCGTCGGCGTGGCGCGCGGGCTCGCGGTCGACCCCAACATCCTCCTCATGGACGAGCCGTTCGGCGCCGTCGACCCCATCGTGCGCGCCGAGCTCCAGCAGGAGCTGCTCCGGCTGCAGGGCGAGCTCGGCAAGACGGTCGTCTTCGTGACCCACGACATCGACGAGGCGTTCCTCCTCGGCGACCAGGTCGTCATCATGCAGCAGGGCGGCCGGATCTCGCAGGCGGCCTCGCCCGCGGAGATCCTCGCCCAGCCGGCCGACGCGTTCGTCGCCGACTTCGTGGGCGCGGACCGCGGTAAGCGGGCGCTGCACGTGACCGAGGTCGACGGTCGCCGCGTCGTGGTCGACGCCGACGGCCGGCCGGCGGGGGTCCTGACCTCGTGAACTGGCTCTGGTCGAACCTCGACCTGGTCGCACAGCTCACGCTGGTGCACCTGGCGTTGTCGGTGCCCGCGATCATACTGAGCTTCGTGATCTCCGTCCCGATCGGGTGGCTCGCGTACACCTACCGGTGGTCGAGGGGCGTGCTGCTGTCGCTGTGCGGGCTCCTCTACGCCATCCCGTCGCTCGCGCTCTTCATCGCGCTCCCGCCGATCACCGGCCTCAGCCTCCGGTCCCCGCTGAACCTCGTCATCGCCCTGACGCTCTACGGCATCGCCGTGCTCGTCCGCACGGCCGCCGATGCGTTCGACGCGGTCGCGCCCGACGTGCGCCAGTCGGCCACCGCCGTGGGCTACTCCGCGAGAGGCCGGTTCTGGGGCGTCGAGCTGCCGCTGGCCGGCCCAGTGCTGCTGTCGGGACTGCGCGTCGTGATCGTGAGCACGGTGAGCCTCGTCACGGTCGGCGCGGTGATCGGCGTGCCGAGCCTCGGCAGCCTGTTCACCGACGGGTTCCAGCGCGGCATCCAGGTCGAGATCGCCACCGGCATCGTGATGACCATCGTGCTCGCGCTCGCGCTCGACGGCGCCGCGGTGCTCCTCGGTCGCATGCTCATGCCGTGGACCCGGGTCGGCGCAGCGGTCCGCCGCTCGTCGGCGGTCGTTCCCGTGGCGAGGCAGGTCGACGCATGAACCTGTTCCTCGAGGGCATCGCCTGGATCCTCGACCCCGTGAACTGGACCGGGCCAGGCAGCATCCCCATTCGCATCGCCCAGCACCTCGCCATCTCGGCCGTCGTGCTGGTCATCGCCGCCGTCATCGCCCTGCCGCTCGGCGGGGTAGTCGGCCACACCGGCCGGGGCAAGAACCTCGCCGTGAGCGTCTCGGGCGGCCTGCGGGCACTGCCCACGCTCGGCGCGCTGACGCTCTTCGGGCTCTGGCTGGGCATCGGCCTCGCCGCGCCCATCATCGCGCTCGTGATCCTCGCGATCCCGCCGCTCCTCGCGGGCGCCTACGCGGGCTTCGAGTCCGTCGACCGGCGCACGATCGACGCGGCGCGCGCGATGGGCATGCGCGAGGGCCAGATCGTGGGCAAGGTCGAGCTGCCGCTCGGCATGCCGATCGTCGTGGGCGGCATCCGCTCGGCCACGCTGCAGATCATCGCGACCGCGACCCTCGCTGCGTACATCGCCGACGAAGGCCTCGGCCGCTTCATCTTCGAGGGGCTGAAGACGAGGAACTACGCCGAGATGCTCGGCGGCTCCATCCTCGTGATCATCCTCGCGCTCGTCGTCGACGGATGCTTCGCCCTCACCCAGCGCCTCGTGGTGCCCGCCGGCGTGCGGGCCGCGAGGTCCACCGAGCTCCGTTCGCGACCGACCCGGTCCCGGGCGGCACTGGGGCAACCCATCAATGAAGGGAATCGATCATGATCACCGCAGGAAAAGGCCGGCTCGTTGCGCTTGCAGCGGTCGCGGTCGGGGCGACAGTGGCCCTGGCAGGGTGCGCGTCGGGCAACCCGCTCGACAACGGGTCGACAGGAGAGGCGACGTCGGAGACGCTCGTCATCGGCTCGCAGGACTACTACTCGAACGAGATCATCGCCGAGATCTACGCCCAGGCGCTCGAGGAGAACGGCTTCACGGTCGACCGGCAGTTCCGCATCGGCCAGCGTGAGGTGTACATCCCCGAGATCGAGAGCGGCGCGATCGATGTCTTCCCCGAGTACACGGGCAACCTGCTGCAGTACTACGTGCCCGACACGACGGCGACCACCAGCGACGCCGTCTACGCCGAGCTCGAGACGTCGCTGCCCGAGGGGTTGCGCGTGCTCGACCAGTCGCCCGCGACCGACCAGGACTCCTACAACGTGACGAAGAAGTTCTCCGACGAGAACGACGTCACGAGCCTCGCGGACCTGAAGAACGTGACCACGCCGATCACGCTCGGCGGCAATTCCGAGCTGGCGACCCGACCCTACGGACCCGATGGCCTGAAGAAGGTCTACGGCGTCGACGTCGGGTTCACGCCGATCGAGGACAGCGGCGGCCCGCTCACGCTGAAGGCGCTCGTCGACAACCAGGTGCAGATGGTGAACATCTACAGCGCCGACCCGAACATCGCGGCGAACGACCTCGTGACCCTCGAGGACCCCGAGGGCCTCTTCCTCGCCTCGAACGTGGTGCCCGTCGTGAGCGAGAAGGTCACCGATGAGGCCGCCGACGTCATCAACACGGTCAGCGCGGCGCTGACGGCCGAGGATCTCGTGAAGCTCAACTCGTTGAGCGTCAACGACCAGGAGTCCGCCGAGCAGATCGCGAAGGACTGGCTCTCGGAGCAGAACCTGTTCTGACGTGATCGCTCCGTCGCGGCCGCGTCCTACCGGCTCCCGTCGCGGCTCGAGGGGTCGGATGCTTCGGCGTCCGGCCCCTCGGTCGTGCGGAGCACGGGTCCGTTCGTGGTCGCGGCGGGCGCCGGCGCTCCCGGCGCCTCGGCGACGGCGGCCGTGGATGCCGCCGCGCCCTCGCCTGCGCCGTCGGCTGCGCCCGCGACCGGCGCCTCCATGTGGCGCGACTCCACGCGGAGGATGAGCTTCTTCGCCGCCCACACCGCGATCAGGAACACCGCGATGACGGCGACGAAGATGTAGCCCGCCCAGTGCAGGTCGCGGCTCAGCTCGCGGTAGCTGCCCGCGGCGAGCCAGCCGACCGTGACGTACGCGAACGCCCACAGGATGCACGCGGGCACCGTCCACGTCATGAACCGGCGGTAGGTCATCGTGCTCATGCCGACGGTGAGCGGCACGAGGGAGTGCAGCACGGGCAGGAAGCGCGAGAGGAAGACCGCCGGGCCACCCCGTCGGTCGAGGTAGCGCTGCGCCCGCGCCCAGTTCTCGTCGCCGATGCGACGCCCGAGTCGCGAAGCGTGGATGTGGGGTCCGAACCATCGGCCGAGGGCGAAGCCGATGCTCTCGCCGACGAGTGCGCCCACGATGACCGCGAACGCGAGCGCGAGGTACTCGCCGACGCCGTCGACCGCGGTCGATGCGACGAGGACGATCGTGTCGCCCGGCACGACGAGCCCGATGAGCACCGACGTCTCGAGCATGATGCCGAGCCCCGCGAGCAGCGTGCGCACGACCGGATCCACGGCCTGCACCGTGTCGAGGATCCAGTCGAGGAGCTCGTTCACCGTTCGAGCGTATCCACGGCGAGCCCGCGGCGCGTCACCCTAGGGGACGATTCCGAGGATCGCGGCATACCCCACGAGGGGCACGGCGACCAGCACGACGGATGCCGCGAGGGCGGCGATGCGGGGTCCACGGGCGTCGCGCGACGCGTTCGACCCCGAGCCGAGCCGATCGAGACGCGCGGCGAGCATCGCGCCGTCGGGATCGGCGCCCGAGGCGGCATCCGCGAACGACGCGGACTCGCCCGCGTTGCCCACCCGCTCGAGCGCGCTCCGGAGCGCGTCGTCGCCCTTCGCGCGACGCGCGCCGTCGTCGGCGAGCATCTCCGTGAGGGTCACCACCGAGCGCTCGGCGCGGTTCGCGATCGGGAACCACGGGATCGCGCTGTGCCAGGCGCGGAAGGCGAGGCGCACGAGGTGGTGCAGCTGGTCGAGGTGCGTGCGCTCGTGCACGATCACGGCGCCGAGCTCGTCGGGGGAGAGGGCGTCGATGAGACCGTCGGTGAGCACCGTCGCGGTGCGGATGCCCGGCACGCAGTAGGCGAGCGGCACGGGAGTGGCGATGACCCGCGTGCGGGGCTCCCCGGGCAGCGGGTCGCTGAGGAGGTCGATGAGCTGGTGCTGCCGACGCCGCTCGCGCTCCGCGCGCACGGCGACCAGCGCGAGGTTGAGCAGTAGGAGCAGCGTGACGGCGACCGCGAGCGTCAGTGCGGCGATCTCGGCGACGCCGAATCCGGGCGGGAGCGGGCCGTCGAACAGGTGCGGCGCGAGCGCGACCACGGTGGCGGGCAGCGAGCCCTCGGGCGACGAGCCGTAGGCCAGGAGGCATCCGATCATCGACAGGCCGCCGGCGAGCGCGATCGCCTGCCAGAGCGCGAGCGCCGCGGCGGGGGTGCGCGCCGGCCAGTCGGCACGTGAGAGCGCCACGGGCACGGGCCAGGCGAGCGCGAGGGCCAGGATCCCGAGCACCGCCGAGACGGCGAGCATGGTCAGCGGTGGGCGAGCTCGTCGAGCAAGCGGCGCAGCGTGGCCGCTTCGCCGGCCGTGGCGGTGCTCACGAACCGGGCGAGTGCGGCGTCGCGGTCGGCGGACCTGTCGAGCACCTCGTGCATGAGCTCGGCGGTGTGCTCCTCGCGGCTGAGCAGCGCGTGGTAGCGGTGCGGGCGCACGTCGCGGGTGCGCGCCACGAAGCCCTTGCGCTCGAGGCGCGAGAGCACCGTGAGCATGGTGGTCGTGGCCACCGTGCGACCCGGCTCGTCGCGCACGGCGAGCGTGTCGCGCAGCTCGTTCGCGGTGAGCGCGGCATCGTTCGTCCAGAGCACCTCCATCACGGAGCGCTCCAACTCGCCAAGACTCGCCATGCCTCCAGACTACCGTTGACGGCCCGAATGTTCTACGCTTCGTAGAAGAAATGTCTACGACGTGTAGAAATCTCCTCCTGGGACCTCGGCGCTTCCGAAAGGGGCATCCGTGAACGAACTGCTCGACCCGTTGCTGCTCGCCAGGTGGCAGTTCGGCCTCACCACCGTCTACCACTTCCTCTTCGTCCCGATCACGATCGGACTCGCCACCACCACTGCGGTGTTCCAGACCGCGTGGTACCGCACGGGCAAGGCCGAGTACCTCCGCATCACGCGGTTCTTCGGCTCGATCTTCCTCATCAACTTCGCCATGGGCGTGGTCACGGGCATCGTGCAGGAGTTCCAGTTCGGCATGAACTGGTCGGAGTACTCCCGCTTCGTGGGGGACGTGTTCGGCGCTCCGCTCGCCCTCGAGGGGCTGCTGGCCTTCTTCTTCGAGGCGACGTTCATCGGGCTCTGGATCTTCGGCTGGGACAAGCTCCCGCGCGGCCTCCACCTCGCCACGATCTGGGCGACCGCGATCGGGAGCATCCTCTCGGCGTACTTCATCATCGCCGCGAACGCGTTCATGCAGAACCCCGTAGGCTACGAGATGAACGCCGAGAAGGGGCGCGCGGAGCTCGTCGACATCGGGGCGCTGCTCACCAACCCGGTCGCGCTGGCCGCATTCCCGCACACCATCGCGGCGTCCTTCATGGTGTCGTCGGGCCTCGTGATCAGCGCCGCCGCCTGGCACCTCGCCCGCAACCAGCACCTCGACACAATGCGGCCCGCGCTGAAGTTCGGACTCTGGACGATGGTCGCCGCCGGCATCCTCACGACGTTCTTCGGCGACCAGCTGAGCCTCGCGATGGTGGCCACGCAGCCCATGAAGATGGCCGCCGCCGAGGCGACGTACGACACGGTCTGCGGGGCGGATGCCTCGTTCTCGCTGTTCACCCTGGGCACTCCCGACGGCACGTCCGAGCTGTTCTCGATCCGGGTGCCCTACCTGCTCTCGCTCCTGTCGACGCACAGCTTCGACGGCTGCGTGGAGGGCATCAACGACCTGCAGGCCCAGTACACCGCGCTCTACGGTCCCGGCGACTACGCCCCGATCATCTGGGTCACCTACTGGGCGTTCCGCTGGATGATCGGCCTCGGCCTGCTCCACGTGATCATCGCGGTCGTCGGACTCTGGCTCACGCGAAAGGGTCGCATGCCGAAGCAGGCATGGATCTGGAAGGTCGCGATCTGGAGCTTCCCGCTCTCGCTCGCCGCCATGATCGTCGGCTGGATCTTCACGGAGATGGGCAGGCAGCCCTGGATCGTGTTCAGCCTGCTCTGGACCGAGTCCGCGGTCTCGCCGAACGTCACGGGGCTCGACGTGCTCATCTCGCTCGTCGCCTTCACGCTGATCTACGGCGCCCTCGCGGTGGTCGAGGTGCGCCTCGTCATCCGCGCGATCAAGAAGGGGCCGCCCGAGGTGGGCGAGCCCCATCCCGAGACCGGCCGGGTCGAGCCCGCGACCACGGTGTACTAGGAGGAAGCCGACATGGATCTCTCGATCGTCTGGTTCTGGGTCGTCGCATTCCTCTTCGTGGGCTACTTCGTGCTCGACGGGTTCGACTTCGGCGTCGGCATGTCGCTGCCGTTCCTCGGCAGGGACGACACCGACCGACGCGTGCTCATCAACACGATCGGCCCGGTCTGGGACCTCAACGAGACCTGGGTCATCGTGGCGGGCGCATCGCTGTTCGCGGCGTTCCCCGAGTGGTACGCGACCCTGTTCTCGGGGTTCTACCTCGCGCTGCTCCTCATCCTCCTCGCGCTCATCGCCCGCGGCGTCTCCTTCGAGTACCGGCACCAGCGACCCGAGTCGCGGTGGAAGCGCTGGTTCGACGGCATGATCGTCGTCGGCTCCGCGGTGCCCGCCCTGCTCTGGGGCGTCGCGTTCGCGAACATCGTGCAGGGTGTCCCGCTCGACGCCGGCCACAACTACACGGGCACGCTGTTCGACCTGCTCAACCCGTACGCGCTGCTCGGCGGGCTCACCACGCTCCTGCTGTTCTTCACGCACGGCGTCGTGTTCGTCTCCCTGAAGACCGAGAGGGAGATCCGCGAGCGGGCGCGCCGGCTCGCGACCCGTGCGGGCGTCGTCACGATCGTCGTCGCCGCGCTGTTCCTGCTCTGGACCGGGCTCGCGTTCGGCACCACGTGGTTCTGGATCCTCGCGGGCGTCGCGGCGGTCGCGCTCATCGGCGGCTGGCTCGCGAATCTCCGCGGCGCCGAGGGCGTCTCGTTCACGCTGCTCGCGATCACGGTCGCGGCGGCCGTGTTCGCGCTCTTCGCCGCGCTGTTCCCCGACGTGATGCCCGCCTCGAACGACCCGGCGAACAGCCTGACGATCGAGAACGCGTCGAGCTCGGAGTACACGCTCACGGTCATGAGCTGGGTGGCGGTCGTCTTCCTGCCGCTCGTGCTCGCCTACCAGGCGTGGACGTACTGGGTGTTCCGCAAGCGCGTGACGCGCGCCTCCATCGAGGCCGCCGCGCACTGATCCCGTGAAGCCCCTCGATCCCCGACTCGTCCGTCGCTCGCACGCGGCGCGATGGTTCCTCCTCGCCGGCGCGGCCCTCGCGGTCGTGCAGGCGGCGGCGATCATCGCGTTCGCATGGTCGCTCGCGTCGCTCGTCGCGGGGTTCATCGACGGCATGCGGATGCCGCAGGCGTGGCCGCTCGTCATCGTCCTGCTCGTCGCGGCATCCGCTCGTGCCGGCGCCGCCTGGCTCTGGGACGTCGTCGGCTCGACCGGCGCCACGCGCGTGAAGGCGGAGTTGCGCACCGAGCTGCTGCGCGCCGTCGAGGGGCGCCCCGGCGGCGTGCCGGGGTTCCCGACCGCCCGCATCGCGACGCTGCTCGGCCCCGGGCTGGACGCGCTCGACGAGTACTTCGGGCGGTACCTGCCGCAGCTCGTGCTCACCGTCATCGCGACGCCGGCGGTCATCGTCGCGGCGTGGATCGCCGACCCGCTCTCGGGCCTGATCCTCGTCATCGTGCTGCCGCTCATCCCGATCTTCATGGCCCTCATCGGCATGGCGACGGCGGCGGTGCAGCGTCGCCAGTGGGACAGCCTCAGCGCGCTCTCGCGGGGCTTCCTCGAGGTCGTCGGCGGGCTGTCCACGCTGGTGGTGTTCGGCCGCGCCGAGCGGCAGACCGCGCGAATCCGCCGCATCACCGACGAGTACCGGCGGGGCACGATGAAGGTGCTGCGGGTCACGTTCCTCTCGGGCTTCGCGCTCGAGCTCGCGGCGAGCCTCTCGGTCGCGCTCGTCGCCGTGTCGATCGGCCTGCGGCTCGTGGCGGGCGACATGACGCTGCTGCCGGGGCTCTTCGTGCTCGTGCTCGCGCCCGAGGTGTTCCTGCCGCTGCGCAACGTGGGCGCGGCGTTCCACGCGTCGGCGGCAGGCGTGACGGCCTCGGCCGACGCGTTCGACCTGCACGCGGCGGCCGAGGGGTCGCCGGGTGCCGGGGCCGCGGGCGGCACGGTCGTCGACGAGGCGCCGACGGATGCCCCGGCCGGCCTCGTCATCCGCGGACTGCGCGTGCGCCGGGGCGGCCGCGTCATCTTCGACGGATTCGACCTCGAGGCGCGCCCCGGCGAGGTCGTGGCGATCACGGGGGAGAGCGGCTCGGGCAAGTCGAGCCTGTTCGCGGCGCTGCTCGGGTTCGCCGAGGCGGACGGCGACGTCCGGCTCGACGGACGTCGGCTCGTGCCCGGCGACCGCTCGTCGGTCGCATGGTCGGGCCAGGCGCCGTCGCTCGTGGCGGGCACGGTGGCCGACAACGTGCGGCTCGGCGACGAGCACGCCGATCCGGCGCTGCTCGCCCGCGCCCTGGACCTCGCCGGGGTCGACCTCGCGCCGGGCCTCCGGCTCGGACCGAGCGGTGGCGGACTGTCCGGCGGGCAGGCGCAGCGCGTCGCCACCGCGCGCGCGATCCACCGACTGCTCGCACGGGACGCGCGCCTCCTGCTCCTCGACGAGCCGGGCTCGGCGCAGGATCCCGAGCGCGAGGCGCGCCTGGCGGCGCAGCTGCGCGTCCTCGCGGACGAGGGACGCGTCGTGCTCGAGACGACGCATCGGTCGGGCCTCGCCGACGCCGCCGACCGCGTGATCGACCTGGCGGTGGTGCATGCCTGATCCCACGCGCGCCGTGCTTCGCAGCGCCGTGCCGCCCGCGCGGCGGCTCGCCCTCGCCGTGCTCCTCGGCGTCGCGTCGGCGGTGTCGAGCGTCGCGCTGCTCGCGTGCTCGGCGTGGCTCATCGCCCGGGCCGCCGAGCAGCCGCCCGTGCTGTACCTCTCGCTCGCCGTGGTCGGCGTGCGCGCGTTCGCGCTCGGCCGGGCGGTCTTCCGCTACCTCGAGCGGCTCGTCGGGCACGATGCCTCGTTCCGGCAGCTCGCCGCGATCCGAGCGGGCGTCTACGAGCGGATGCTGCCGCTCGCGCCCGACGGGCTGGCCTCCAGTCGGCGTGGAGACCTCCTCACCCGATTCGTCGACGACGTCGACGAACTGCAGAACGTCGCCCTGCGCGCGGTGCAGCCGCTCGTGAGCGCCGTGCTCGTGCTGGCACTCGCGATCACCGGCGTCGCCCTGCTCGCACCAGGGTCCGCACTCGCGGTGCTCGCGTGCCTCGCCGCCGGCATCGGCCTGACGCTGCTCGTGCAGCGCGGCGCCGCGGTGCGCGCGGAACGCACGCTCGCCCCGCTCCGCGGCGAACTGCAGGCCGCCGTGGTCGAGCACGTGCAGGCGCTCGACGTCCTCGTCGCGTTCGACGCCGCCGAGGCCGGACGGCGCCGGATCGACGCCATCGGCGCGCGCCTCGCCCGGGCGACGCGGGCCCGCGCCGCGGTCACGGGCGCGGCCTCCGCGCTCACGACGGCGATCGGCGGGTTCGCGGTGGCCGCGAGCCTCATGGCCGCGGCGCCGCTGCTCGAGGGCGGCCGCATCGACGGACCCACATTCGCAGTGCTCTGCCTCCTGCCGCTCGCGATCGCCGAGGTCGCCGGGGCGATCCCGCTGGCCACGAGCGCGCTCCGCCTCGCGCGCGCGAGCGCCGCGCGGGTCGCGAACGCCGTGCCGGCCGCAGTGCCCGCGGAGATCCCGGTCTCGCCCTCCGAGCCGACGGGTCCGCCCGCCGTGGAGCCGCCGCCCGCGATCGAGCTCCGCGGCATCCGCGCGTGCTGGCCCGAGGCGACCGGAGACCACGCCGAGGGCGACGGTGCCCGACACCAGCTCACGTCCGACAGTGCCGGCGCCGCGGCATCCGACCTGCGGCCCGCCGCGCTCGACGACCTCGACCTGACGATCGCGCCCGGCGAGCGCGTCCTCGTGCGCGGGGGATCGGGTGCGGGCAAGACGACGCTCGCGCACGTGCTGGTGCGGTTCCTCGCCTACGAAGGCTCCTACCGGCTCGGGGGCGTGGAGGCATCCGACCTCGAGCCGTCGGCGGTGCGCCGCATCGTGGGCCTCGTCGAGCAGCGGCCGTGGCTGTTCGACGAGGACGTGCGGCAGAACCTGCTCTTCGCCCGCGACACCGCGACCGACGCCGACCTGCTCGAGGTGCTCGACCGCGTCGGCCTGCGGGAGTGGGTCGAGGAGCGCGGCGGACTGGACGCGCGGGTGGGGGAGCGCGGGGCGCTCGTCTCGGGCGGCCAGGCCCAGCGCATCGCGCTCGCGCGAGCCATGCTCGCGGACTTCCCGGTGCTCGTGCTCGACGAGCCCACCGCGAGCGTCGACCCGGCGCGTGCCGACGCGCTGCTTCGAGACCTCGCGGATGCCGCGGGCCGAACCGGTCGCACCGTCGTGCTCATCTCCCACACGGGCGCGCCCGACGGGCTCGTCGACCGCACCGTCACGCTCGACGCGGGCGCGTCGATCGGCTCCCTGCGAAGCGGAACCTGATCTCCGCATCGCCCGCGGTGCGGACGACCGCACCGCCCCTCGCGGGTGCCGGCCCGCCGTAGGCTGGGAGGATGCCGCGTCGCATCCGCACCCGCCCGGTCGAGGCGTGGCGCGACCCCGAGCTCGTCTTCCGGGCCCGGTTCGCCGACGCGACGCACGTCGTCTGGCTCGACGGGGGCACGGATGCCGCGACCGGCGTGAGCGTCCTCGCCGCGGCGCACCCCGGCAGCCGGTTCGCCACGGCCGACGTCGTGCACGGCACGGTCACGACGAGCACGCCCGCCGGCCCCGACGACGCGCGGGAGACGCGCGAGGCATCCGTGTTCGAGGTGCTCGCCGAGGAGTTGACGGGCCCGGTCGACGAGCCCGGCGACGACGGCCCGCTCGGCTGGTTCGGCTGGTTCGGCTACGAGCTCGGCGCGAGCCTGAACGACGTGCCGATCGCGCCGGCCGAGACGCCGGATGCCGCCTTCCTGTTCGTCGATCGCGCGGTGGTGTTCGACCACGCGGCCCGCTCGATGCGGCTCGTGTGGCTCGAGGACGACGCCGCCGCGGGGGATGCGGCCGGCGAAGCGGAAGCGTGGGCCGACGAGCTCGCGGCGGCGCTCGAGGCCCTCGACGCGCTCGACGGGCTCGACGACTCGACCACGGCACGATCGCCGATACCGATGCCTGCGGCTGACGAGGCCCCGGCCGTCCGCTGGCGCCACGACTCCGGGCACTACGCGTACCTCATCGCCGAATGCCAGGCGGCGATCGTGCGCGGCGACGCCTACCAGCTCTGCCTCACGAACCGCGTCGACGTCGACGTGCGGCCCGACCCGGCCGAGGCCTACCTCGCGCTGCGCGCCTCGAGCCCCACGCATCACGGCGGCTACGTGCGCTTCGGCGACGTCGCGCTGCTCAGCGCGTCGCCCGAGCAGTTCCTGCACGTCGACCGCGACGGCGTCGTGTCGACCAAGCCCATGAAGGGCACGCGCCCGCGCGGAGCCGACCCCGCCGTCGACGAGCGGCTGCGCCGCGAGCTCCTCGAGAGCGACAAGGAGCGCGCCGAGAACCTCATGATCGTGGACCTCATGCGCAACGACCTCGGGCGCATCGCCGAGCTCGGCACCGTCACCGTGCCGAGCCTCCTCGAGGTCGAGGAGTACGCGCACGTGCACCAGCTCGTCTCGACCGTGCGCGCCCGGATCCGGCATCCGCTCACCGTGCTCGACGTGGTGCAGTCCGCATTCCCGGCCGGGTCGATGACCGGCGCGCCGAAGCGCAGCGCCATGACGATCCTGCACGCGCTCGAGGCGGGACCGCGCGGCGTCTATTCGGGCGCCTTCGGGTACCTCGGCGTCGACGGCAGCGCCGACCTCGCGATGGTCATCCGGTCGATCGTGCTCACGCCGGCGGGGGCGAGCGTCGGCACGGGCGGCGGCATCACCGCCCTCTCGGTGGCGGCGGAGGAGATCGAGGAGACACGGGTCAAGGCGCGCGCCCTCCTCGCCGTGCTCGGCGCGGCATCCGTCGCCGGCTGACGGCCGGGCGGCGCTGCAGCGCATCGGCCCACGGCGAACGCGGGCGGCGGCGGCCCCCGAGTGGGTAGGCTGGATTCCCGAGTGCGTGCCGCGTTCCGGCGCGCGCCGAGATGCGCGGATGCCCCCACCGCAGCGACACACGATTGAGAGTCACGTGGCACACGATCAGGACCAGGCCCACGCCGACGCCGGCGCGTACGACTTCGCAGCCCTCCAGGCGAAGTGGCTTCCCGTGTGGGACGAGCTCGCCCCCTTCGTCGCCGGCCGGCCGGGCGAGACGAAGCCGCGCAAGTACATCCTCGACATGTTCCCGTACCCGTCGGGCGACCTGCACATGGGCCACGCCGAGGCGTTCGGCTACGGCGACACCGTGGCCCGCTACTGGCGCCACCAGGGCTTCGACGTGCTGCACCCGGTGGGCTGGGACTCCTTCGGCCTCCCAGCCGAGAACGCCGCCATCAAGCGCGGCATCGACCCGCGCGGCTGGACCTACGACAACATCGAGCAGCAGAAGCGCTCGTTCCGCCAGTATGCGCCGTCGTTCGACTGGTCCCGTGAACTGCACACGAGCGACCCCGAGTACTACCGCTGGAACCAGTGGCTGTTCCTGAAGCTCTACGAGAAGGGCATCGCCTACCGCAAGGCGGGTCTCGTGAACTGGTGCCCGGTCGACCAGACCGTGCTCGCGAACGAGCAGGTCGTCGACGGCCACTGCGAGCGCTGCGGCGCCGTGGTGACGAAGAAGGCCCTGACCCAGTGGTACTTCCGCGTCACCGACTACGCCGACCGCCTGCTCGACGACCTCAACCAGCTCGAGGGCTCGTGGCCGTCGAAGGTCGTCACCATGCAGCGCAACTGGATCGGCCGCTCCGCAGGCGCCGACGTCGAGTTCCGCATCGAGGGTCGCGACGAGCCCGTCACGGTGTTCACCACGCGTCCCGACACGCTGTACGGCGCGACCTTCATGGTCGTCGCGCCCGACTCGGAGATCGCGGCCGAGCTCGCCGCCGGGGCATCCGCCGAGGTGCAGACCCGATTCCAGGACTACCTCGACTCGGTGCGCGCCGAGAGCGACATCGACCGCCTCTCGACCGAGCGGCCGAAGACGGGCGTGTTCCTCGAGCGCTACGCCGAGAACCCCGTGAACGGCGAGCGGCTCCCGATCTGGGCCGCCGACTACGTGCTGGCCGACTACGGCCACGGCGCGATCATGGCCGTGCCCGCGCACGACCAGCGCGACCTCGACTTCGCCCGCGCGTTCGACCTGCCCGTGCGCGTCGTCGTCGACACGAACCAGCCGGTCACGGGCGTGATCCCGGTGATCCAGCTCGACGACGAGGGCGAGCCGATCCTGCCCGAGGACCTGCCCGAGCTCGACCCCGCCGCGACCGGCGTCGCCCTCCCCGGCGAGGGACGCCTCATCAACTCGGGGCCGCTCGACGGGCTCTCGAAGTCGAACGCGATCCGCCGCATCATCGAGGTGCTCGAGCAGCGCGGCACCGGCCGCGCCGCGAAGAACTTCCGCCTGCGCGACTGGCTGATCTCGCGGCAGCGCTACTGGGGCACGCCGATCCCGATCATCCACTGCGACGAGTGCGGCGAGGTGCCCGTGCCCGAGCACGAACTGCCCGTGCGGCTGCCCGATGCCGCGGGCCTCGACCTCAAGCCGAAGGGTTCCAGCCCGCTCGGCGCGGCCGACGACTGGGCGAACGTCGCATGCCCGAACTGCGGCGGCGCGGCCAGGCGCGACTCCGACACCATGGACACGTTCGTCGACAGCTCGTGGTACTACCTGCGGTACCTCAGCCCGAACGACGACGGCCAGGCGTTCGACGTGGCCGAGGCCGAGAAGTGGCTCCCCGTCGACCAGTACGTGGGCGGCGTCGAGCACGCGATCCTGCACCTGCTCTACTCGCGCTTCATCACCAAGGTGCTGTTCGACCTCGGCTACCTGAGCTTCACCGAGCCGTTCACCTCCCTGCTCAACCAGGGCATGGTGATCATGGACGGCGCGAAGATGTCGAAGTCCAAGGGCAACCTCGTCGAGTTCGCGAGCGAGCTCGGCCAGCACGGCGCCGACGCGCTGCGCGTGACGCTCGCGTTCGCCGGGCCGCCCGAGGACGACATCGACTGGGCGGACGTCTCGCCCGTCGGTGCGGCGAAGTTCCTCGCCCGCGCCTGGCGCATCTCGGGCGAGGTCACCTCCAGCCCCGACGTCGAGTGGAAGTCGGGCGACGCGAACCTGCGCCGCCTGACGCACCGACTGCTGGCGGATGCCCCGGCGCTCGTCGAGGCGTTCAAGTTCAACGTCGTCGTGGCGCGCCTCATGGAGCTCGTCAACGCGACCCGCAAGGCGATCGACTCGGGTCCCGGTGCCGCGGATGCCGCGGTGCGAGAGGCTGCGGAGGTCACGGCGATGATCCTCGACCTCTTCGCGCCGTACACCGCCGAGGACATGTGGGAGCGCCTCGGCTACGAGCCGAGCGTCGCGCTCGTGACGTGGCGCAAGGCCGATCCCGCGCTGCTCGTCGAGGAGTCGGTCACCGCGATCGTGCAGGTCGACGGCAAGGTGCGCGACCGGCTCGAGGTCTCGCCGAAGATCTCGGGCGAGGAGCTCGAGGCGCTCGCCCGCGGGTCCGTCGGCGTGGCGCGTGCGATCGGCGAGAAGGAGATCGCGAACGTCATCGTGCGCGCACCGCGCCTCGTGAACATCGCGACGCGGCGCTGACCTGTCGCTGACGCGTCGCTGACCTGTCCTCGACAGGTCGTGTGACTGACGCACGGCTCGATCTCGGGCCATCCGCCGCCGTGCCTCGCGTCGGTGCCGCCTAGCCTGCGGGCATGCCCGCGACCCCTGACGATGATCCGCTCGGCGCGCTCGACCCTCGTGCGCGCCGGGCGGCGCCGCGCGTCCGCATCGCAGTCGGGGCCGCGGTGGTGCTGTTCGTGGGCGCCGTCGCGATCGCCGCCGTGCTGTCGGTGGCGTCCGGCGGCGGCGGTGCGCAGGGTTCGATCGTCCCGGCCGAGGCCGATCCCGCCTCATCGGCCGGCGGCCTCGAGGTCGCGACGGGAGCGGCAGCCGCGCCGCTGCTCGTGCACGTGCTGGGTGCCGTCGCCGCGCCGGGCCTGGTCGAGCTCGCGCCCGGTGCCCGCGTGGTGGACGCCGTCGCCGCGGCCGGCGGCTTCACGCCCGAGGCCGATCCCGCGGCCGTGAACCTCGCGCGCCCGGTGGTCGACGGCGAGCAGCTCGTCGTGCTCGCCGTCGGGCAGGCGCCGCCTCCCGCCGCCGGAGCCGGCGGCGGGTCGGGCCCGGCCGCCGGCGACGGGAAGGTGCACCTCAACACGGCCGACGTGGCCGCGCTCGACACGCTGCCGCGCATCGGACCCGCCCTCGCGCAGCGCATCATCGACTGGCGGGAGGCGAATGGCCCGTTCACGAGCGTCGACCAACTGCTCGATGTCGCGGGCATCGGCGATGCGGTCTTCTCCGGGCTCGCCGACCGGGTCGCGCTCTGAGTGGGCGACCTCCGCCTGCTCCTTCCCGCCGTCGGCGCGTGGACCACCGCGTGGTGCGCCGTCGCGGCATCCGATGCCGGTCTCGATCCGGTGATCGTCGCCGGGTCGATCTGGACGGTCGCGATCGCGCTGCTCGCCACGGTGCTCGTCGCGCGGCACCGGCGGCGGCTTCTGCCGCTCGCGGCGATCGGCTTGGTCGTGTGCGCCGCAGCGGGCCTCACGGCGACGTCGGCCGCGGTCCAGCTCGATCGGCGAGCCGCGTCGCCCCTCGCCGCGATCGCGGCGGCGCACGTCAGCGCGAACGTGGTGATCGAGGTCGTGGCGGCGCCCCGTCCGATGCGGGCGATGTGGACCGAGGCCGGCGGGGCGCCGACCCTGCGGGTCGACGCGCGGGTCATCGCCGTCGACGGGCTGGCGGTGACGCCCGTGCCCGTCACGACGACGCTCGACCTCCCGGCCCGCGACCTCTCCCTGGGCGTCCGGGTCGCCTTCGCCGCCCGGGTGGCGGCGCTTCCCGGTGCCGAGCAGAGCGCCTTCCGGCTCCGACCCGAGGGCGAGCCCACGATCCAGGGTGCGCCGCCGGCCTGGCTCGCGTGGGCCGTCGTGCCGCGCAGCGATCTCGCGAAGGCCGCGACCAGTCTCGACGGCGACGGCGCCGCCCTCGTGCCCGGCCTCGCGATCGGCGACACGACCGCGGTCGGTGCCGACCTCGACACGGCCATGCGCGCGAGCTCGCTGAGCCACCTGACGGCCGTGTCGGGCGCCAACTGCGCGATCGTCACGGCGGCGGCGTTCGGCCTCGCGGCGCTCTGCGGTGCTCGGCGATCCATCCGGGTGGTTGCGGCGCTCGTCGCGCTGGCGGGGTTCATCGTGCTCGTGACGCCGCAGCCGAGCGTCGTCCGCGCCGGCGCGATGGCCGTGGCGGTGCTGATCGCGATCGCGTCCGGGCGTCCCGGCGGGGGAGTGGCCGCCCTCTCGGTCGCCGTCATCGGCCTCTTGGCCTTCGATCCGTGGCTCGCCCGCGACTACGGGTTCGCGCTCTCCGCTGCCGCGACCGCCGGTCTGATCCTGCTGGCCGGGCCGCTGGCCGCACGCCTCGCGCGCGTGATGCCGGTGCCGCTCGCCATCGGACTCGCCGTGCCGCTCGCGGCGCAGCTCGCCTGCCAGCCGATCCTCGTACTGCTCGACCCGGCGATCGCGCTCTACGGGGTGCCTGCGAACCTGCTCGCCGCGCCCGCCGCGCCGGTCGGCACGGTCGTGGGCCTCATCGCGTGTCTCGTGCTCCCGGTCCTCCCCGCGGTCGGTGCCGCCCTCGTGCAGGTGGCGTGGCTTCCGGCCTCCTGGATCGCGCTCGTGGCCCACGGGGCGTCGTCGCTCCCCGGCGGACGGCTGTCCTGGCTGCCTGATGCGCCCGGTGCGTTGCTGCTCGCGGCGTGCACCGCGCTCGCGCTGGTGCTGGTCTTCGCCACGCGATCACGCACGAGAGTGTGGGCGGCCGCGGTGCTCGCGGTCGGGCTCGCGGTGCCCGTCGGGATCTCGGTCGGCGGCCCGCTCGTCGTCGGCGCGACGCGTCCGGGCGATTGGGATCTCGCGGCGTGCGACGTGGGGCAGGGCGACGCGATGCTCGTGCGCGTCGACGCGGCGATCGCCCTCATCGACACCGGTCCCGATCCCGCCGCCCTCGACCGTTGCCTCGCCCTGCTCGGCATCGGCCGGATCGACCTCCTCGTCATCACGCACTGGGACGCCGACCATGCCGGTGGCGCAGCGGCCGTGGCCGGCCGGGTCGGCGCCGTCCTGCATGGGCCGCTCGACGGCGACCGCTCCGACCGCGTGCTCGAGCCACTCGGCGACGCCGGTGCCGAATCGATCGAGGTCGTCGCCGGCGATCGCGGCACGCTGGGCGACGCGTCGTGGCGGATCGAGTGGCCGAGGCCGGATGCCGCGCCGGGCAATGACGCCAGCGTCGTACTCGAGCTCGAGGCATCCGGCTATCGCGCGGTCTTCCTGGGCGACCTCGGCGAGGAGGCGCAGGCACGGCTCCTGCGGTCGACGGAACTCGGTCGGGTCGATGTCGTGAAGGTCGCGCACCACGGCTCCGCCGACCAGAGCGAACGGTTGTACGAGGAGCTCGGCGCCACGGTCGGGCTCATCGGCGTGGGCGCGGACAACGGCTACGGGCACCCGACCGCGCACCTGCTCGAGCTCCTCGGGACATCCCGCACGACCGTGGTGCGCACCGACCGTTCGGGCACCTCGACCCTGACGGCCGACGGGGACGGCGGCTTCCGCCTCTGGTCCGAGCGCGGGGATTCCGGGTCGCGACCGTACACTTGACCGATACAGGAGGTGAAATGCCGGCACGATCAGGTGTGGCGCGATCCGAGTCGGCATCGGCCGGGTCGGCGAGGTCGCCATGGCGGTAGGTCTCGACGTCGATCGACGCGCGCGCCGGCGCGCGGACGGGGCCGGGGCGAAGAAGACGAGCTTCCGTCCCGACATCCAGGGGCTGCGCGCGTTCGCGGTCATCGTCGTGGTGCTCGATCACCTCTTCGGCTGGCCGGCGGGCGGGTTCATCGGCGTCGACGTGTTCTTCGTCGTGTCCGGCTTCCTCATCACCGGGCTCCTGCTGCGCGAGTACGAGCGCACCGGGCACATCTCCTTCGTCGACTTCTACCGCCGACGCGTCAAGCGCATCCTGCCCGCGGCATGGGTCGTGCTCGCGTTCACGGTCGTCTCGGCATACTTCCTCTTCGGGCAGGCGCGGTTCCTCAGCACCGTGGTCGACGCGATCTGGTCGCTCCTGTTCGCCGCGAACTGGCGATTCGCCTCGGCGGGCAGCGACTACTTCCAGGCCAGCGGCCCCGTCTCCCCGCTGCAGCACTACTGGTCGCTCGGCGTCGAGGAGCAGTTCTACTTCGTCTGGCCGTGGCTCATGCTGCTGGTGTTCGTGCTGTTCCTGCGCGGACGTCGTGCCGGCTCCGGCAGCGCGGCGCGGATCGCCGCCGGCACCGCGATCGGCATCATCTCGCTCGCCTCGTTCGGCTGGGCCATGTGGGAGACCGCGACGTCGCCCACCGTGGCGTACTACTCGACCCTCGCCCGCGGCTGGGAGCTCGGCCTCGGTGCGGCCCTCGCCGTCGTGGCGCCCGCGCTCACCCGGGTCCCCGCCGCGCTGCGGCCCGTGCTGGCCTGGATCGGGCTCCTGGGCATGACCGCCTCGCTGTTCCTCATCGACGGGACGACGCCGTTCCCGGGCCCGGGTGCCGTGCTGCCCGTCCTGGCCACCGGCCTGGTGATCGCCGCCGGCACGGGAGCCGCCCGGCACCGCGGGATGTGGGTGCTCACGAACCCGGTGAGCCGCTACGTCGGCGACATCTCGTACTCGATGTACCTCTGGCACTGGCCGATCATCGTCTTCGGCGGGGTGCTCCTCACCGAGCCCGGCCCGCTGCGCGACGCGGTCTTCATCGGCGCCATCATCATCGCCTCGGTCTACAGCTACCACCTGGTCGAGGACCCGATCCGGCGCTCGAAGTGGCTCGACGGCGCCTCGCGGCGCGCGGCCGCGCAGGGCGGTCAAGGCGGTCACGGCGGTCAGCCTCCGGCGTCAGCCGAGCTGCGCCGGCCTCGACCCGAGCGCTCGCGTCGCGGATCGCGGATCTGGGCGTGGGGCAGCTTCGTGCTCGTCGTCGTCATCGCCGTCACCGCGTTCCAGTTGACGGCTCGGACCACCCCCGGTGCGGCGCACGCGGGCGCGACGTCCCCGCCCGTCGACACGCCGACCAGCATCGTGCCGCCGCCGGCCGAGGAGGTCGGGCCCGAGACGGTGGAGCTGCGCGACCAGATCGTCGAGGCGTTGGCCGCCACCGAGTGGCCCGAGCTCGACCCGACGATCGACGAGGCCATCGCCACCGGCGACACGGCCGAGGACATCCTGCCGTGCGGCCTGATCGTGCCGTACGACGAGGAGCGCTGCACCTTCGGCGACTCCGAGGCCGAGCACACCGTAGTGCTCGTCGGCGACTCGACGTCGATGACCTACGTCCAGGCGTTCCACGAGGCGCTCGGCAACGACCAGGGCTGGCAGGTCAAGAGCTACGGCACGTTCGGCTGCTCGTTCATGGAGCCGCTGATCGACAACTCCGATCCGAACGTCGTCGCGAACTGCACGGCTCGCAAGGACGCGGCCGTCGACGCGATCAACGAGCTGAAGCCCGACCTGGTGTTCATCACGAACACGTACGACCCGCGCATCCGGGTCGACAACGGCGCCGTGCTCGGGCCCGAGGAATGGAAGCAGGCCATGCGCGACATCGTGGCGCGCTTCCAGGGCTCGGTCGGCCAGCTCGTCTTCCTCGCGCCGCCGCCCAACGACCTCAACATCGCGGCGTGCTACTCCCAGGTCTCCGTGCCGGCCGACTGCGTCAGCCACGTCACCGAGCAGTGGGCGACGTTCGCCGAGGCGGATGCCGAGGTGGCGAGCGAGCTCGGGGCGAAGTTCGTCACGTCGGAGCCGTGGTTCTGCGTCGACGGCTCGTGCCCGGCATTCGTCGGCAGCGTGCCCACCAAGAGCGACCACGTGCACATGCTGCCCGCCTACGCCTCGAAGATCGCACCGGCGATCCTCGAGGAGCTGCACCGCCAGGACATCCTGTAACCGGCCGTTCGTCGCGCTCGGGCGTCGGTGCCCGCTCGTAGACTTGAGCGGAACGGGAGGTGCGGTGGCGGCACGTACAGGCACGTCGAGGGCAGGCTCGGCACGATCCGGGGCGCCGTCGCGTGCCAAGGTCGCGATCCCGCAGTTGGCATGGAATGAGGTGCGACCCGCCCCGATCGTGCTCATCTCCGGCCCCGAGAGCGTGCTCGCCGAGCGCGCGAGCGGCATGCTCCGCGACTTCCTGCGCTCCGAGGACCCGTCGCTCGAGGTGAGCGACCTCGAGGCCGACGGCTACCGCCGCGGCGAGCTCCTCACGCTCGCGAGTCCGTCGCTCTTCGGCGAGCCGCGCCTCATCCGCGTCGGTGCCGTCGAGCGGGCGAGCGACGACTTCCTCCTCGACGCGCTCGACTACCTCGAGCAGACCGCGGAGTCCACGACGCTCGTGCTCCGGCACGCGGGCGGGCAGCGCGGCAAGAAGCTCCTCGACGCCATCCGCGCCGGCACGGGCGGCGGCATCGAGATCGTGTGCGCCGAGCTGAAGCGCGAGACCGAGAAGCAGGACTTCGTGGTGGCCGAGTTCCGCGCGGCCGGGCGCAGCATCAACGCGCGGGCGCTCCGGTCGCTCGTCGCGGCGTTCAGCGACGACCTCGGCGAACTGTCCGCGGCGTGCCGGCAGCTGATCGCGGATGCCCCGGGCGAGATCACCGAGCAGGTGGTCGCGCGCTACTACGGCGGTCGCGTCGAGACCAACGCGTTCGCCGTCGCCGACGCGGCGATCGCCGGGCGTCACGGCGAGGCGCTGATCGCACTCCGCCACGCGCTCGACAGCGGCGCCGACCCCGTTCCGATCGTGGCCGCGTTCGCCATGAAGGTGCGCACGATGGCGCGCGTCTCGGGCGTGCGCGGCGGCGGACCCCAGGTCGCTTCCTCGCTCGGCCTGGCGCCGTGGCAGGTCGATCGAGCCCGTCGCGACCTCGCCGGCTGGACCGATGAGGGCCTCCAGCGCGCCATCAGCTCATTGGCCGCCGCGGATGCCGCGGTGAAGGGCGCCGAGCGCGACCCGGTGTTCGCGCTCGAACGCCTGATCGGCGTCATCTCCGCGCGCGGCCGCGACCTCGCCTGACCGTAGCGGCGTCCCGCCAACGATGTCCTGGGGACGAGTGCGCCCGGAAACGACGAAGGCCCCGCACGAGGTGCGGGGCCTTCATCAGGTGCGTGGTGCGTCAGAGCGCCGCGGCCTGCTTCGCGATCGCCGACTTGCGGTTCGCGGCCTGGTTCTGGTGGATGACGCCCTTGGAGACGGCCTTGTCGAGCTTGCGCGACGCGACGCGCACGGCGGTGGTCGCCTTGTCCTTGTCGCCGGCGGCGATCGCCTCGCGGGCGGCGCGGACGACGGTCTTCAGCTCGCTCTTGACGGCCTTGTTGCGCTCCTCGGCCTTGCGGTTGGTGCGGATGCGCTTGATCTGCGACTTGATGTTTGCCACGTGGTTCGTTCTTTCGTTCGTGTGCGGGTACCGGATGTGCCGCGCGCGGTAGAGGGGCCGACGCGGCGTCTCGTGCGGGGTGGGACCCACACGCAAGCCAACAGACAACGATACCAGTTCGTCGACGACGGCACCAAAGCGAGCGATGCCGGGTGACTCGGACCCCTCAGCGCCCGGGCGGGACGAACTGGCTGGCGGTGAACCGGCCGCCCTGCGGGTCCCGGATGACGGCGTCGCGCGTCCACTCCGTGTCGGTGGACGACAGCACGCGTCCGCCCAATCGTTCGGCGGTGGCCGCGGCGTCGTCCCGGTCCGCCACGGTGAAGCTCACGTGCCACTGCGACGGCTCGTCGGCCGGCGGGGGAGCGAGCCACGCGATCGCATCCTCGAACCCCTGCGGCGTGGCGACGTCCGCCTGCCGTTCGCGGATGTGCGGGTCGACGGTCGCCGCAAGGTGGTCGCCGTAGCCCGGCGCCCGGACGAGCGTCGAGAAGCCGAGGTCGGCGAACTCCCAGCCGAACACCCGCCTGTAGAACGCGGGCTCCGCGGCATCCGTCGTCTGCAGGTACGCGAAGTTCCATGCTCCGGGCTCGTTCACGGCCTGTACGCCGGGGCGGGTGCCGGCCTCCCAGAGCCGGAACGCCGCCCCCGCGGGATCGATCGCCATGACGGCGCGACCGGCCCGGCCCGCCTCGACCGGTCCCATCCGGACGGTGCCGCCGGCCTCGACGACCCGCCGGGCGGCGGCCTCGGCGTCGGTCGCGGCGACGTACGTGTTCCACGTCGCCGCCGCACCGGGCGACGCGTCGTGCGCCGCGAGCCCTGCAGCCTCTCGGCCGTCGTGCCGAGCCACCACGTAGGCCGCGTCGCCATGCGGACCCTCTGCTGACTCGAAGCTCCAGCCGAACAGGCCCCCGTAGAACGCCATCGCGGCCGGGAGGTCGGGTTGCTCGATATCGATCCAGGAGTGCACGCCCTCGGGATACGTCCTCGCCTCGTGCATCGGATCACCTCGTCGTGCACGACCCTCGTCGAACGGACGCCCGACCGCAAGGGGTTGGCGGGCGTCGCGGAGGGCCTCTCAGGCCGTCGCGGTGCGCCGGCGCGCCACCGACGCGCGCCGTTCGAGCTCGGCGACCGCCCCGAGCACCGCGGCGGTGAAGTCCTCGGGCCGGGCGAGGCTCACGAGGTGGGTCGCACCGGGCACCACGATGAGGCGCCCGTCGCGGGTGGCGCGCAGCATCCGCCGCTCCTCGATGCGGAAGTGGTCGAAGCGGCCGTTCACGAGCCACACGGGAACGTCGATGCGGGCGAGTGCGTCCTCGGGGTCGAGCGCGCCGACCGCGCCGAGTGCGGGCGCCATCACGTCGAGCGCGACGCCGCCCGCGAGCACGTCGTCGACACTCTCGCGGGGCAGGAAAACGCGCACCATGAGGTCGTTGAGCGCCCGTCCGCGGTCGGGCAGGCGGCCGATGGCGTCCGCGAGCCGCCGGTAGCCGGCGAGCCCGGCACCGCGCGGCCTGGTGCCGCACGAGGCGGCGACGAGGCCGTCGATCCGGCCCGGATGCGTCGCCGCGTACTCGATGCCGAGGTACCCGCCGAGGCTGAGCCCGACGAGGAGCCGCGGCGCGCGAACCGGCTCGCGCCCGGCGGCCTCGGCGTCGGCGGTCGTGCCGTCGGGCGCGTCGACCCCGCCCGAGGCATCGGCGGGGAACGCGTCGTCGATCACCCGCATCGCGGCCTCGATCGAGAACCCCTCGTCCATCCGCGTGCCGTGCCCGGGCAGGTCCACCGCGACCGCGTCGATGCCGCGGCGCTCGAGGGCCGCCACCTGGCGGCGCCACATCGTCGCCGAGGTGCGGAGTCCGTGCACGAGCACGACGTGGGCGCGCGGCATCCGTCAGCCCGCCCTGATCGCCCCGAGCTCGCGAGCCCGGGCCACCGCGGCCGTGCGCGAGCCGACGCCGAGCTTCGTGAAGATGTGCACGAGGTGCGACTTCACGGTCGCCTCGCTGAGGAAGAGCGTGCGGCCGATGTCGCGGTTGGAGCGGCCCTCCGCGACGAGGGTGAGCACCTCCGCCTCGCGTGCGGTGAGGCTGTCGGCCGCTTCGCGCGACGCGCGCAACCGCGACGAGACGGCGGGTGCGAGCGCGGACTCGCCGGTCGCCGCCGCGCGGACGGCCGCGACGAGCTCACCGGGCGGAGCATCCTTCAGCAGGTAGCCGCTGGCGCCCGCCTCGATGGCGCCGAGGATGTCGGCATCGGTGTCGTAGTTCGTCAGCACGAGCACGCGGGGCGCGTCGTCGTGCGAGCGGATGCGGCGGGTCGCCTCCGCGCCCTGCATCGCGCCGGGGAACTGCAGGTCCATGAGCACGAGGTCGACGTCGGATGCCGCGGCGAGCCGCACCGCGTCCTCGGCCGTCGCCGCCTCTCCGACCACCTCGAGGTCGGGCTCGGACTCGAGCATCGCGCGGATGCCCGCCCGGACCACGGGGTGGTCGTCGCCGAGCAGCAGCCGGATCATGCCGGCCCCACCGGAATGCGCACGGACACCGCGGTGCCCTCGCCGGGCGCCGACTCGAGCTCGATCGACCCGCCCTGGCGCTCGGCGCGCTGGCGCATCGCCCGCAGGCCGAACGCGACGCCGTCGACCTCCTCGCGCTGGGCGGCCGCGGGGTCGAAGCCCACGCCGTCGTCGACGACGTCGAGCGCGACCTCGTCGCCGAGGTAGCTCAGCGTGAGCTCGGCGCGCGTCGCGTCCGCGTGGCGGAGCACGTTGGCGAGCGCGCCCTGCGCGATGCGCAGCAGCGTCGCGTCCACCGCCATGGGCAGCATCGTGGGCTCGCCGCTCGTCCGGAAGCTCACGCGCGTCGCCGACCCCGACTGCTCGGCCTGCTCGTTGACCGCCTCCGTGAGTCGTCCGAGCGCGGCGGGCAGGGTCTGCTCATCGAGCGAGGGCGGCGTGAGCTCGCGGATGAACCGGCGGGTCTCGCCCAGGTTCTCGGCGGCCGTCTCGCGGGCGAGCCGGAGCTTCTCGCGCGTCGGCTCGTCGTCGACGTCGCGCTCGGCGGCGTGCAGCAGCATCTGGATGCTCGAGAGCCCCTGCGCGACGGTGTCGTGGATCTCGCGGGCGATGCGCTCCCGCTCGGCGAGCGTGCCGGCCTCGCGGCTCGCGGCCGCGAGCTCCTCACGGGTGGCGAGCAGGTCGAGGATGAGCGCCTGCCGGTCGCGGGTCTCCTGCGACATGGCGCGGTAGCCCAGGCCGATCACGATCGCGACCCCCGCGCTGATGAGCGGGCCGAGGATCGTGCCGACCGCGAGTCCGAGGTGGGTCGCCGCGCCCCAGACGGAGATGCCGAACGTGACGACGACGAGCGGCACGGCGACGACGGCCGGCAGCACGTGCAGCTCGATGAAGAACAGGGGGAACGCGAGGAACGCGGCATCCGGGGTCAGGGCCGACAGGGCGACCCACAACCCGAGCAGGGCGACGAGCCAGGCGATGCGCGCCCACATCGGGAAGTGCCGGTGGGCGGCCGCGACGCCCGCGGCGTACCAGGCGAGGAAGGCGATCGCGAGGACCGTGACGGGGACCTCGGCGGGCGCGTCGTCGAGCAGCGCCCGGACCACCACGAAGAGCGTGAGGCCCGCGACGAGCAGGTGGAGTCCGAGCCGGAGCGTCAGGAACACCGGGCGCAGGGCCGAAGGCGCCACGCGCGCGTCGGGCACGTCGATCACGGTCATGGTGCTTCGAGCGTAATCCCGCCGCCTGCGGGCGGCATCCGTCGAAAGTGGGACCGCGAGCCGTGGGTGAACGCGCGCCGAGGGCGCACGGAGCCCCGCGGCATCCGTGCGGGAGAGCGGTGCCGCGAGTCGTGGGAGAATCGTCGGGATGTCTCCGAGAGCCTCTGACCCGCCGGTGCCCGCCGCCACCGATCCCGCGCTGATCCGCAACTTCTGCATCATCGCGCACATCGACCACGGCAAGTCGACGCTCGCCGACCGCATGCTGCAGATCACGGGCATCGTGTCCGACCGCGACATGCGCGCGCAGTACCTCGACCGCATGGACATCGAGCGCGAGCGCGGCATCACCATCAAGAGCCAGGCCGTGCGCATGCCGTGGGCCCTTCGACAGGCTCAGGGACCCGACGTCTCGTACGCGCTCAACATGATCGACACCCCAGGGCACGTCGACTTCAGCTACGAGGTCTCGCGCTCGCTCGCGGCGTGCGAGGGTGCGATCCTGCTCGTCGACGCGGCACAGGGCATCGAGGCGCAGACGCTCGCGAACCTCTACCTCGCGCTCGAGAACGACCTCGAGATCATCCCCGTGCTCAACAAGATCGACCTGCCGGCCGCCGAGCCCGAGAAGTACGCGAGGGAGCTCGCCGACCTCATCGGCGGGTCGCCCGACGACGTGCTGCGCGTCTCGGGCAAGACCGGCATGGGAGTCGAGGACCTGCTCGACCGCGTCGTCGAGCGCATCCCCGCTCCGGTCGGCAACGCGGACGCCCCGGCCCGCGCCATGATCTTCGACTCCGTCTACGACAGCTACCGCGGCGTCGTCACGTACGTGCGCATGGTCGACGGCAAGCTCAACCCGCGCGAGCGCATCCAGATGATGTCGACGAAGGCCACCCACGAGATCCTCGAGATCGGCGTGAGCGCGCCCGAGCCCACGCCCACGAAGGGTCTCGGCGTGGGCGAGGTCGGCTACCTCATCACCGGCGTGAAGGACGTGCGCCAGTCGAAGGTCGGCGACACCGTGACGACGGCGGTCAAGTCCGCCACCGAGCCGCTGTCCGGCTACACCGAACCGCTGCCCATGGTGTTCTCCGGGCTCTACCCGATCGACGGCAGCGACTACCCCGAGCTCCGCGAGGCGCTCGACAAGCTCAAGCTGTCGGATGCCGCGCTCGTGTACGAGCCCGAGACCTCGGTCGCCCTCGGCTTCGGGTTCCGCGCCGGCTTCCTCGGCCTGCTGCACCTCGAGATCGTGACCGAGCGCCTGCGGCGCGAGTTCGGGCTCGACATCATCAACACGGCGCCGTCGGTGGTCTACGAGGTGACGACGGAGGACAAGAAGACCGTCACGGTGACCAATCCGAGCGAGTTCCCGACGGGCGGCAAGATCGCCGAGGTCCGCGAGCCCATGGTGAAGGCGGCCATCCTCGCGCCGAAGGACTACGTCGGCACGATCATGGAGCTCTGCCAGTCGCGCCGCGGCACGCTGCTCGGCATGGAATACCTCGGCGAGGACCGCGTCGAGATCCGCTACAACATGCCGCTCGGCGAGATCGTGTTCGACTTCTTCGACCAGCTGAAGTCGAAGACCGCCGGCTACGCGAGCCTCGACTACGAGCCCTCGGGTGAGCAGGCCGCCGACCTCGTGAAGGTCGACATCCTCCTCCAAGGCGAGCAGGTCGACGCTTTCAGCGCCATCGTGCACCGCGACAAGGCCTACGCCTACGGCGTGCTCATGACCGGTCGCCTGCGCGAGCTCATCCCGCGCCAGCAGTTCGAGGTCCCGATCCAGGCCGCGATCGGCGCGCGCATCATCGCCCGCGAGTCGATCCGCGCGATGCGCAAGGACGTGCTCGCGAAGTGCTACGGCGGCGACATCACGCGCAAGCGCAAGCTCCTCGAGAAGCAGAAGGAGGGCAAGAAGCGCATGAAGATGGTCGGCCGCGTCGAGGTGCCCCAGGAGGCGTTCATCGCCGCGCTCTCCGGTGAGACCGAGGCCAAGGACGCCAAGAAGAAGTAGCGCAGGCGCGTTCCGTAGAATCGACGGATGACCCGACGCAGCACCTTCACCGACCAGTCGGTCACGTACGGCGCGATCGGCGCGACCCTGGCGCCCGATCTCCTGCGGTATCCGCCGACCGGCTATCGCCCCGCCGAGGACTCCGTGCGGCTCGGCAGTGGCGCCGATCGCTTCGAGCGGGCCGCCGAGGCGCTGATGACGTGGGGGGTCCAGCGCGGTGCCGGCTTCGAGGTGGTCGACATCTCGGAGGGCACGGGCGCGCAGTACCCCGGCATCGTGTACGACGCCGAGGGCGCCCCGCTCGCCGACCAGCCCGCGCCGCGCACCGAGGACCGCTTCGGCGCCGACGGGACGCCGTACATCACGGCGGGCATGACCGCCACGCTCCGCCGCCGCGGCCGCATCGGGCACCGCGACACTCCCGTGCTCGTGGTCTACGTGATCGACGAGCCGCAGCGCATCGGCTTCGCCTACGGCACGACGGCCGACGGCCCCGAGAGCGGCGAGGAGTCGTTCATCCTCGAGCACCGCGACGACGACGGCGTGTGGCTCACGATCCGATCGATCCTCGGTGGTCGCGGCGGCGTGCGACGGCTCGGCGCAGGCCGCCAGCGGCGCAAGCGCCGCGAGCTCACGACGCGCGAACTGCGCGCGCTGCATCCCGCGTTCCCGAGCTGATCGTGGGCTCGGCGCTTCCGCTCGGCGGGCCGGCCCCGCTCGACGGGCTGCTGCCCGCGTCGGCCGCCGTCGGCGCCGCCGACCGGGCGTTCGGCGTGTACCTGCACGTCCCGTTCTGCCGGGTCCGCTGCGGATACTGCGACTTCAACACGTACACGTCCGACGAGCTGCGCGGTGCGCGCCAGGCGGACTACGCCGACCACGCCATCGGCGAGGTCCGGATGTCACGACGTGTGCTCGAGGCATCCGGCGTGCCTGCCCGTGCCGCCTCGACGGTCTTCTTCGGCGGAGGGACGCCCACGCTGCTGCCGGCCGACGACCTCGTGCGCATGCTGGACGCGGTCCGTGACGAGTTCGGCCTCGAAACGGGCGCGGAAGTCACGACCGAGGCGAACCCCGACTCGGTAGGGCCCGAGGACCTCCGCCGGCTCGCCGACGGAGGCTTCACCCGCGTGTCGTTCGGCATGCAGTCCGCGGTGCCCCACGTGCTCGCGGCACTCGACCGCACGCACGATCCCGAGCGGATTCCCCTCGTGGTCGGCTGGGCCCGCGACGCCGGGCTCGACGTGAGCCTCGACCTCATCTACGGCACACCGGGGGAGTCCATCGACGACTGGCGCCGGAGCGTCGAGGCGGTCGTGGCCGAGCGGCCCGACCACGTGAGCGCCTACGCCCTCATCGTGGAGCAGGGCACGAAGCTGGCGCGGCAGATCCGCCGCGGCGAGCTCGCCCAGCCCGACGACGACCTGGAGGCCGACATGTACGAGCTCGTCGACGACGTGCTCGGCGCGGCCGGCTACGAGTGGTACGAGGTGAGCAACTGGGCGACGACGCCCGAGCACCGCTCGCGCCACAACCTCGGCTACTGGCGCGGCGACGACTGGTGGGGCGTCGGCCCGGGCGCGCACAGCCACGTCGGCGGCGTGCGCTGGTGGAACGCGAAGCATCCGGCCGCGTACGCGGAGCGCGTAACGGCCGGGCTCTCGCCAGCGGTGGGGCGCGAGGTGCTCGACGGGCCGACCCGCGAGACCGAGCGGGTGCTGCTGCTCACGCGGATCCGCGAGGGCATCGACCTCCCGTCGCTCCACGCCGGCGGGCGCCACGCGGTCGCCGGGCTCATCGCCGACGACCTCGTGGACGCGAGAGCCGCCCTCGGCGGGCGGCTGACGCTCACCCGTCGAGGACGGCTGCTGGCGGACGCGGTGGTCCGGAGGCTGCTCGACGCCTGAGGCCGGCCGAAGCCGACCGACAGGCTGCGGGCTCAGCCCTTCGGCGGGAACAGCATGCGAGCGAGGATGACGAGCATGACGAGGAACCCGACGACGAGCGCGAGCCACGACCACGCCCACCCGACGGTGAAGCTCAACACGATGAAGAGGGCGAACGCCGCCGTCCAGAGCACGGCCGTGTAGATGCCGAAGCGGGCCGCGGCCGCGGGATCGGCGCTGAACCGGTCCTCGAAGTCGGCGGACTGCGCCAGGACCCACGGCTTGTGCCGGTTCGTCTTCGTCGCGCCGAGGTAGGAGAGCAGCGCGATGCCGCCGACGACCGCGGCCGCCGCGAGCACCAGCCAGGCGACCGCGACGCCCTGCACGACGAGCCAGCCGACGCCGAGGCCCGCGAGGATGAGGCCGACCCCCACGCCGAACCCGGCCGCGCGTCGCACCGGCAGCGGGAAGCTCGACGTCGTCTCCTGGCGCAGCGCGTCGGCGGTGACCCTGCCGAGCGGCAGCGCCACGGCGGCCACGGCCGCGACCAGCAGGCCGAGGGAGGCGGTGAGGACCCCGAAGCCGTCGAGCACGAGCACCACGAGGCCGGCGAGCGCGACGAGGCAGAGCAGCACCGTGCGCACGACGAAGGCGGGTCGCGGCCGGACCCGGCGGGCGAGGTGCTCCGCGAGGCGCGAGCGGGCGCCGGCATCGGGAGCGTCGACCCCCTGCGTCTCGGCGATGAGCGCGCCGAGGTCGCCGAGCTCGTCGAACGCCTGTCGCGCGGCCTGCTCGGGGGAGCGGCCGTCGACCATGAGCTCGTCGGCCCGGACGGCGAGGTTGGCGCGGATCTCCTCCTTGAGGTCCTGCAGGTCGGGCGTCATCTCGACGCCCGCGAACGCCTCGTCGAGGAGGCGGTGGACGGAGCCGCCGGCGGCTCGGTGGAACGGTTCGGTGGTCATGAGGGGTGCCTTTCGGAGGTGCCGCGCGCATCGGCGCGCAGGTCGAGGAGGGAGTCGATGATGTCGCGGGTCGCGACCCACGCGGCGAGGTTGCGCTCGTAGACGGCGCGACCCGCGTCGGTGATGCGGTAGTACTTGCGGCGTCCGCCCTGGCTCTCGTCGCCCCAGTAGGCCTCGGCGAGCCCCTCCTTGAGGAGCCGCCGGTACACGGCGTACAGCGTGGCCTCCTTGATCTCGTAGCGGCCGCCCGTCTGGTCGCGGATGGTCTTGTAGATCTCGAGGCCGTAGCGGTCGCGCCCGCGGAGCACACCGAGCACGATCGTGTCGGTGTGCCCGCGCAGCAGGTCGGCGGCGAACGCGTCGTCGGCGCCCATGGCGGGTTGCTTGGTCATGACAAGTACTATATCTAACACAGTACTCGACGTGCAAGTGTTCAGGATGCTGCGGGGCTCCCGTTACCGGCCGGATCCGACGTCGATCGCGGCGCATGCAGGAAGAATCGAACGTCCGCCGGCGTGTCGAGTCCCGCCGCGCCGCACACGGACGGGTTCTTCCTGCATTCGGAGACCGGCTCGAGCCCGCGGCATCCGCTCGGCCACGCGGCATCCGCTCGCTCTGGTGACGGCCCGCGCCGACAACGCGAAAGCCCGCCCCGACGGTGCGTGCGCACCGTGGGCGGGCTTTCGTGCGATGGAGACCGGCGACCGACGCCGGCGGCCGTCAGCTCACGAACTTGATCGAGAGCGGGTAGGTGTAGAGCTGGCCCTGGTTGGCCTTGATGGCCGCGATGATGCTGAAGACGATCTTCACGATCTCGATGGCGATCACGAGCAGGATGCCGATGAAGAGGAAGATCAGGATGTAGCTCACCACGAGCGCGATCGCGATCGTGATCTGGAAGTTGAGCGCGGTCGCGGTGTGGTGGCGCACGAACGGGCCCTTGTCCTTGAGGACGAGGTAGCCGATGAGCGCGGGCACGAAGTAGAAGAAGATGCCGCCCACGTTGATGAGCGTCGCCCACAGCTTCTCGTCTGCCGGGCTCAGCTGCTGTGGAGCCTGACCCCCGTACGGCTCCTGAGGCGGAGGCGGACCCTGCGGCGGCTGGCCGGGAGGCGGCGGGGGCCCCTGCGAGGGCGGGGGCGGCGGCGGAGGGCTCTGGGGCGGTGGGGGAGGCGGGGGCGTGTCGGACATGCGCTGACTCCTTCTTCGGGGCCTCTGAGCGAGACTCTGTCGATTCTCATGCTGGCACAGCGACGCCCGCCGCGGGAGTAGGCACTCCCGCGGCGGGCGTAACGTTGCGACGCCTGCGCGCTACTTGATGAGGCGGATCGCGAAGGGGTAGCGGTAGTGCTTGCCGTCCTTCGCCTGCAGGAAGGCGATGATCGAGAACACGACGCCCACGATCCACACGGCCCAGACGAGGATCGCGCCGATGAACACGATGACGAGGATCCACGAGATCAGGTAGCCGAAGATGAGCGTGATCTGGAAGTTCAGCGCCTCCTTCGCCTCGGTGTTCGTGAAGGAGCCGCGGTCCTTGAAGACCAGCCAGATGATGAGCGACGGCAGGATGCCGAGGACGCCGCCGAGGTGGGCGAACGAGCCCCACTGGACGTCCTGCTCGGGGGTGAGCGGCGCGGCGCCCGTCGGGGCCGAAGCGGGCTGCTGGGGCGGAGGCGGCGGGACGTTCGGATCAGGAGACTGCGCGTTGGGGTCCGTCATTGCGTGCCTTTCGGGGGTTCAGGGGTGAACCGCGGGCTGCGAGCAGGGAGGATCGCAGCCGGGGTGACTCGCGGAGTACCCATACGGTATCGCCGCGCCCGACGGTCGGCAACGGCCGGGTCGCAGCATGTCGCGATAGGATTGGCACTCAGGAAGAACGAGTGCTAAGCGGTGAGGGAAGCGAGGAACATGGTCTCCGAACGCGGTCTCGAGGTGCTCCGCGCCATCGTGCAGGACTACGTCGCGTCGCGCGAGCCGGTGGGTTCGAAGACCATCGTGGAGCGCCACGCGTTCGGCGTCTCCGCGGCGACGATCCGCAACGACATGGCCCTCCTCGAGGAGGAGGAGCTCATCGCGGCACCCCACACCTCGTCGGGTCGCATCCCGACCGACAAGGGCTACCGCGTCTTCGTCGACCAGCTCAGCGACGTGCGGCCGCTCACCCGGGCGCAGCGCCAGGCGATCGAGACCTTCCTCGGCGAGTCGAGCGACCTCGACGAGCTCCTCGCCCGCACCGTGCGGCTCATCGCGACGCTCACCAAGCAGCTCGCCGTCGTGCAGTACCCGAGCTTCGGCAGCGCCCGCGTGCGGCACGTCGAGCTCGTCTCGCTGGCGCCCGCACGCGTGCTGTGCATCCTCATCGCCGATTCCGGCCAGGTCGAGCAGCGGCTCGTCGAGCTCGAGCAGCCCGTCGACGAGGAGACCCTCGCGGGGTTGCGGGTGCGGCTCAACGAGATCGCCGGCGGGCGCACGATGGCGGATGCCGCGGTGGCGCTCTCGGGCGAGATCCCCGAGGCCGACCGGCGTCACGCGCTCGTGCTGCACACCCTCGCCGCGACCCTCGCCGAGCAGGCGCGGGTGCAGCGCAGCGACCGGCTCGTCGTCGCCGGCGCCGCCAACCTCGTGCGCACCGAGCAGGACTTCGCCGGGTCGATCCTCGACGTCATCGAGGCGATCGAGGAGCAGGTCGTGCTGCTGAAGCTCTTCGGCGAGATGTCGGGCGACGAGCACGCGGTCGCCGTGCGCATCGGCCGTGAGAACGCCTCGTTCGGCCTCGGCGAGACCTCCATCGTCTCCAGCGCGTTCGAGATCCCGGGCCGCGACGTGTCGCGCCTCGGCGTCGTGGGTCCGACGCGCATGGACTACACCACCAGCATGGCGGCCGTGCGAGCCGTCGCCCGCTACCTCTCCCGCACCCTCGGCGAGAGCTGACTCCCGCTGCCGACCCACCCGCTCGGCATCCGGCAATCGAAAGGACACGCCCTCCGTGGCAGACCACTACGAGGTCCTCGGCGTCTCACGCGACGCCACCCCCGACGAGATCAAGAAGGCCTACCGTCGACTCGCGCGCGAGCTCCACCCCGACGTCAATCCCGGCGCCGAGGCATCCGAGCGCTTCAAGCAGGTCACGCACGCCTACGACGTGCTCTCCGACCCGAAGCAGCGCCAGCAGTACGACCTGGGCGGCCGGGGCGGGTTCGGCGGCGACCAGGGCTTCGGCGGGTTCGGCGACATCTTCGAGACGTTCTTCGGGGCCGGGCAGCAGAGTCGCGGACCCCGGTCGCGGCGCGAACGCGGCCAGGACGCCCTCATCCGCGTCGAGGTCGGCCTCGACGAGGTGATCTTCGGCACGCACCGCGACATCGAGGTCGACACGGCCGTCACGTGCGAGACGTGCCACGGCTCGTGCTGCCAGCCCGGCACGGCCCCGGTCACGTGCGACATCTGCCACGGCACCGGCTCGATCCAGCGCTCGGTGCGCTCGCTGCTCGGCAACGTCATGACGTCGAGCCCCTGCGGCACCTGCCGCGGCTACGGCACGATCATCGCCACTCCGTGCGTCACGTGCCAGGGCCAGGGTCGTGTGCGCGCACGTCGCACGGTGCCCGTCGACATCCCCGCGGGCGTTGACACCGGCGTGCGGCTGCAGATGCCGGGCTCCGGCGAGGCCGGCCCCGCCGGCGGCCCCAACGGCGACCTCTACCTCGAGATCAAGGTGAAGAACCACGAGGTGTTCAGCCGCAACGGCGACGACCTGCTCTGCACGCTCGAGGTCGCGATGACCGATGCGATCCTCGGCACGACGACCTCGATCCCGGCGCTCGACGGCGACGTCGAGGTCGAGCTGCACCCGGGCCTCCAGAGCGGCGAGGTCATCACCGTGAAGGACCGCGGCGTCACGAAGCTCCGCGGCTCCGGCCGCGGCGACCTCCGCATCGGCGTGCAGGTGCACACGCCCACGAAGCTCTCGTCCAAGGAGCGCGACCTCATCCACTCGTTCGCCTCGTCGAAGAAGCCGCAGAAGCCCGAGCTCACGCACTTCCAGCAGGGGCTGTTCGCGCGCCTGCGCGACCGGTTCCTGGGCTGACGGATGCCGCGATGAGCCACCTCTACCTCGACGAGTCGCTCGACCTCGCCGCCGCCTCGCCCGGCTCTCTCGTGGAGCTCGCGGGCGACGAGGCGCGCCACGCGGTCACCGTCTCGCGCGTGCGGGCGGGGGAGCGCATCGCGATCGGCGACGGCCGCGGCACGCTCGTGCACGGCGTGGTCGCGTCGACCGGACCGCGCGAGCTCGCGCTCGAGGTCGACGAGGTGGTCGTCGAGCCGGCGGCCTCGCCTCGCCTCATCCTCGTGCAGGCCCTTGCGAAGGGCGACCGCGACGAGCTCGCCGTGCAGGCCGCGACCGAGCTCGGCGTCGACGCGATCGTGCCGTGGCAGGCCGCGCGCTCGGTGTCGCGCTGGGAGGGCCCGAAGGCCGAGAAGGGGCGCCAGCGCTGGGCGTCGATCGTGCGCGAGGCCGTGAAGCAGTCGATCCGCTCGTGGGTGCCCCCCGTCGCGCCGGTCACCGCGACCGCCGGCCTGGCCGCCCGGCTCGACGGCAGCCGGATGCTGCTGCTCGAGCCGACGGCGACGACCGCGATCACCGAGCTCGAGTCCGACGGCCGCGACCTCGCCCTCTTCGTCGGCCCCGAGGGCGGGATCGCGCCGGCCGAGCTGGAGCGCCTCGTGGCGGCCGGCGCCGAGCCCGTGCGGCTGGGGGCATCCGTGCTGCGCACCTCGACGGCGGGGCCCGCGGCGATCGCCGTGCTCAACGCACGCCTCGGGCGGTGGTGAGTCATCCGTCGCTACGATGGTGGGATGACCGAACACGCTGAGCCGACCGTCTTCGAGCGGATCGCCGCGCGTGAGATCCCCGCGCAGATCGTGGCCGAGACCGACCGCGTGATCGCGTTCCACGACATCGCGCCCGAGGCGCCCGTGCACGTCGTCGTGACCACGAAGGAGCAGGGCGGCTACCGCGACGTCGTCGAGCTCGCCGCGGGCGACCCGGCGCTGCTCGCCGAGCTCGTGGCAGTGGCCCGCGACGTCGCCGACGAGCTCTCCGACGGCGACTTCCGCCTCGTGTTCAACACGGGCGGCAACGCCGGGCAGACCGTCTTCCACGTGCACGCCCACGTCCTCGCGGGCGGCCTCGAGGAGGGATCGCTTGCCGGCTGACCTTGAAGGTCCCGACGCGGCTGCGCCGCAGCCCGTCCGCGACGACGAGGAACGTCTCCGCATCGACGGCATCGCGATGGTGCGGCTGCTCGGCCCGCAGGACCGGCTGCTCACGTCGATCCAGCGCGAGTATCCCGGCGTCGAGGTGCACGTGCGCGGCAACGAGATCGCCATCCGCGGGGACGCCGACCAGCGCACCCGTGTGCGCCGCCTGATCGAAGAACTCCTGGAGCTCGTGCGAGCCGGCCAGGATCCGACACCCACCGAAGTGAGGAGCTCGGCCCGAATGCTCGATGCCGATCCCAACTCCCGGCCGTCCGAGCTGCTCGGACAGGTCATCGTGTCCGCGCGCGGACGCACCATCCGGCCCAAGACCGAGGGCCAGCGCGAGTACGTCGACGCCATCGACGAGAACACCATCGTCTTCGGCATCGGGCCCGCCGGCACCGGCAAGACCTACCTCGCGATGGCGAAGGCCGTGCAGGCACTGCAGCGCAAGGAGGTCAGCCGCATCATCCTGACCCGTCCGGCCGTCGAGGCGGGGGAGCGGCTCGGCTTCCTGCCAGGCACGCTCACGGACAAGATCGACCCGTACCTGCGGCCGCTCTACGACGCGCTCAACGAGATGATGGACCCCGAGGTCGTGCCGAAGCTGCTCGCCTCGGGCACCGTCGAGGTCGCCCCGCTGGCCTACATGCGCGGCCGCACGCTCAACGACTCCTTCGTCGTGCTCGACGAGGCGCAGAACACCACGCCCGAGCAGATGAAGATGTTCCTCACCCGGCTCGGGTTCGGCTCGAAGATGGTCGTCACCGGCGACATCACGCAGATCGACCTTCCGGGCGGCGCCAGCGGCCTGCGACTCGTCACCCGCATCCTCGACCAGGTCGACGACATCCACTTCTCCCGGCTGACGAGCGACGACGTCGTGCGGCACAGCCTCGTCGGACGCATCGTCGACGCGTACACCGAGTTCGACCAGCGCCAGCAGGCGCAGCGGTTCGAGCGCGACCAGGCTCGCGAGTTCGCGAACCGGGCCGAGCGCCGGGGCAACGCGCCGCGCGACCACCTGCCGCGCAAGGGCAAGGCGTGAGCCGGAAGGGCGGGAGCACGTGAGCATCGAGGTCAACAACGAGTCCGCGATCGAGGTCGACGAGGCCGCGCTGCAGCGGCTCGCCGTCTACGCCCTCGACGCGATGCACGTGCACCCCGACGCCGAGCTCGCGATCGTGCTCGTCGACGAGGGCGCGATGGAGCAGCTCCACGTGCAGTGGATGGACGAGCCCGGGCCCACCGACGTGCTGAGCTTCCCGATGGACGAGCTCCGCCCGGGCACCGAGGACCAGCCCGCACCGCCCGGCCTGCTCGGCGACGTCGTGCTGTGCCCGCAGGTCGCCGAGACCCAGGCGAAGTCGGCGGGGCATCCCCTCATGGACGAGCTGTTGCTGCTCACGACGCACGGCATCCTGCACCTGCTCGGGTTCGACCACGCCGAGCCGGCGGAGGAGAAGGAGATGTTCGGCATCCAGCGCGACATCCTCGTGGGCTTCGCGATGCAGGAGCGACGCCGCTGACCATGCAGCCCTGGCTCTTCCTCGGCGTCGCGTTCGTGCTCGTCGCATTCGGCGGCCTCATGGCGGCGGTCGACTCCGCCCTCGCCGCTTCCAGCCGAGCGGATGTCACTGACCTCGCGCTCACCTCACGTGCCCGCCGCTCGCTCCTCGCGATCGCCGACGACACGGGCGCCCACGTCAACGCCGTCAACTTCGTGCGCATCATCGCGGAGACGACCGCCGCCGTGCTCGTCACGCTCGCGTTCACGTCGTTCCTCGACAACGTGTGGCTCGTGCTGCTCTACTCGGCGCTCATCATGACGGCCGTGTCGTTCGTGCTCGTGGGCGCGAGCCCGCGCAGCGTCGGACGGGCGCACGCGCCGATGGTGTTGCGGCTCACTGCGCCGGTCGTGCATTTCCTCCGCGTGCTCCTCGGTCCGCTGGCGAACGCGCTCGTCTCGCTCGGCAATCGCGTGACGCCGGGGCGCCTGCGGTTCGCGGGCGTGTCGAGCGAGGAGCAGCTGCTCAGCATGGTCGACGAGGCCGCGGAGCTCGAGGTGCTCGAGCCGAGCGACCGCGAGCTCATCCACTCGATCTTCGAGTTCAACGACACCGTGGTGCGCGAGGTCATGGTGGCCCGCACCGACATGGTCACCATCGATTCGACCGCGCACCTCCCGCAGGCGATGGCGCTGTTCCTCAAGGCCGGGTACTCGCGCATCCCGGTCATCGAGCGTGACGCCGACGACGTCACCGGCATCCTGTACCTGCGCGACCTCGCTCGGCTCGGATTCGAGCGCCCGCTCGATGCCGAGGGCCTCACGGTCGGCGAGCTCGTGCGGCCCGCGGTGTTCGTGCCCGACTCGATGAAGGCCGACGCGCTGCTGCGCAAGATGCAGGTCGAGGCCAACCACCTCGCGATGATCGTCGACGAGTACGGCGGCATCGCCGGCCTCGTGACCCTCGAAGACCTGATCGAGGAGCTCGTCGGCGACATCTCCGACGAGTACGACCGCGAGGCCGCTCAGGTCGAGGAGCTGGGCGACGGCCGCTACCGCGTGAACGCCCGCCTGCCGATCGACGAGCTCGGCGAGCTCTTCGGCCTCGACCTCGAGGACGAGGACGTCGACAGCGCCGGCGGCCTCCTCGCGAAGGAGCTCGGGCACCTCCCGCTGTCCGGCGAGCGCGTGACGGTCTCGGGGCTCATCCTCGAGGCCGAGCGCACCGAGGGCCGGCGCAAGCGCATCGCGACGATCCTCGTCGAGCGCGACCAAGCCCTCATCGACGCGCAGGCCGCGTTCGAGACCGGGGAGTTCGAGGGAAGGAGCCATCGTGGCTGAGTACCGTGCCGGATTCGTCTCGATCGTCGGGCGCCCGAACGTGGGCAAGTCGACGCTCACGAACGCGCTGGTCGGCGAGAAGGTGGCCATCACGAGCTCGAAGCCGCAGACGACCCGCCGGGCCATCCGCGGCATCGTCCACCGCCCGCACGGGCAGCTGATCCTCGTCGACACCCCGGGCCTGCACCGCCCGCGCACGCTCCTCGGCGAGCGCCTCAACTCGCTCGTGCAGTCGACGCTCGGCGACGTCGATGTCATCGCGTTCTGCGTCCCTGCGAACGAGCCCATCGGCCCCGGCGACCGCTTCATCAACGAGCAGCTCGACCAGTACCCGAACGCGAAGAAGGTGGCGATCGTCACGAAGACGGATGCCACGTCGAAGGCGAAGGTGGCCGAGCAGCTGCTCGCCGTGTCCGGGCTGCGCGAGTGGGCCGCCATCGTGCCGGTCTCGGCGCCCAAGGGCGAGCAGCTCGAGGTGCTCGTCGACGAGCTGCTCACCCTCATGCCCGAGTCGGAGCATCCGCTCTACCCGGCCGAGACCGTGACCGACGAGGACGTCACCGAGCGCATCGCCGAGTACGTGCGAGAGGCGGCGCTCGAGGGCGTGTCCGACGAGCTGCCGCACTCGATCGCGGTGACCGTCGACGACCTCATCGAGCGCGAGGACAAGGACCTCGTCGAGGTCTACGCGAACCTCTACGTCGAGCGCGACAGCCAGAAGGGCATCATCATCGGCAAGGGCGGATCCCGGCTGAAGGAGGTCGGCGCGACCGCGCGCACCCAGATCGAGCGGCTGCTCGGACGCAAGGTGTTCCTCGCGCTGCACGTGAAGGTCGCCAAGGACTGGCAGCGCGATCCCAAGCAGCTGGGGAAGCTCGGGTTCTGAGCCTCGCGACGCGCTCGGAGGCGCGTACGACTCGAGGATGATTCCGGCCGGAGCCGCCGATCCGTCCCGGGCGGACCGCGTACGGTGGTTCGGTGCACACCTCCCTGAGCCGCGGCAGGCTGACGACCGACATCGTCCTCGCCGTCGTGTTCGGGCTGTTCTGCCTCCCGTTCGCGCTCCTCGGCAACGCCGTCGACGTCATCGTCCTCATCGGCTTCGTCGGGGCGCTCGCGGTGCGTCGGCTCGCGCCGGGCTGGTCGCTCGGCATCGCCTGGGCCGCCGCGATCCTGCAGATGGTCGCGCTGCGCGACCTGCAGCTGTACGACGCGGCCGTGCTCGGCGTGCTCTACTCGACGGCCGCCCACGGCGGTCGCCCACGGCGGTCGCGTGGTGAAGTGGGCGGGCCTCGCGAGCGCGGGAGCCGGCGCGATCATCGCGACGGTGTACCTCGGCGTCGTGAAGCCCCTGCTCGGCGGTGCCGCGTTCATCGGCGGAACCGGCGACGCGTTCGGCGTGACCTTCATGATCGGCTTCCTCTTCGTCGCCTCGATCGCCGTGCTCGTGCTCGCCTGGACGGCCGGCCTCCTCGCCCGCTCGGTGCGCGACGCCCGCGAGGTGCGACGTCGTGAGGACCTCGCGAACCGCGAACGCGCACTCGTCGAGTACCGCTACGCGCTCGAGCAGGAGCGCAATCGCATCGCGCGCGACATGCACGACGTCGTCGCCCACTCGCTCGCGGTCGTCATCGCGCAGGCGGACGGAGCGCGCTTCGCGGCGCGTACCCGCCCCGAGGCGGCCGTCGGCGCGCTCGACACCATCGGGGGCGTCGCGCGCAGCGCGCTCGGCGACGTGCGCGTGCTCCTCGCCGAGCTCCGGCACGACGAGGCGGATGCCCCGCAGCCCGTGCTCGACGACCTCGACGGCCTGCTCGAACGCGTCCGCGACGCCGGGCTCGACGTGCGGTTCACCGAGACCGGGGAGCGACTCTCGCTCGGCACCGGCCACCAGATCGCGGTCTACCGCATCGCGCAGGAGGGCCTCACGAACGCGCTCCGGCACGGCGACGTCTCGGCCCCCGTCGACCTCGACCTGCGCTGGGACGAGGGCGGCGTCGACCTCGAGGTCGTCAACGCGATGCGAGCGGATGCCGCGACCGCCGCGGAATCGCACGGGATCCGGCACGGCATCCCGGGCATGCGCGAGCGCGCCCAGCTCGCCGGCGGCACCCTCACGGCCGACGCGGGTGCGGACGGGATGTTCCGGGTGCGCGCGCGCATCCCCGCCGTGGCGGGGAGGCCCGCGTGAGGGGCATCCGCGTCGCCCTCGTCGACGACCAGGCGCTGTTCCGCGCCGGCGTCCGCATGCTCGTGGAGTCGCAGCCCGACCTCGCGGTGGCCGGGGAGGCGGGCGACGGGGTCGCCGCGGTCGAGCTCGCCGCCCGCGCCCAGCCCGACGTGATGCTCATGGACGTCCGCATGCCGCTGCAGGACGGCATCGCCGCGACCGAGCGGATCCTCGCCGAGGCGGACCGCGACGGGCGCACGCCCCCGCGCATCCTCGTGCTCACGACCTTCGACCTCGACGAGAACGCCGCCCGGGCCATCCGGGCCGGCGCGAGCGGGTTCGTGCTCAAGGACGCCGACCCCGAGTTCCTGCTCGCCGCGATCCGCACCGTGCACCAGGGGAACCAGGTGATCGCGGCGAGCGCGACGCGCGAGCTGTTCGCGCACGTCGGGCGGGGGAGCGGACGGCGTCCGGCGCCCGCCGCGTGGACGGAGCTCACCCCGCGGGAGCGGGAGATCTTCGCGCTGGCGGCCCGTGGGCTCTCGAACGCCGAGATCGCGGCATCCGAGTACCTCTCCGAGGCGACCGTGAAGACGCACGTCAGCCGCATCCTCGCGAAGCTCGGCCTGCGCGACCGCGTGCAGCTCGTGGTGTTCGCGTACGAGCACGACCTCCCCGCCTGACCCGCCCCCCCTCGTTTCTCAGGAGATCTGCCCCCGCGGCCGCTGGATCCACGTCGGATCTCCTGAGAACGGCACCGATCGGCGGCGCCGGTCCTGAAAAACGCAACCGGGGTCATCCTGGAGGATGATGCGGGACCATCCGACCGCACGATGACCCTCCGGCACCTCCGTCCGTAGCGTCGGAGGCATGCAGATCCAACCCTCCGACCTCGGTCTCATCGCCCGCGTGACGGGCCTCGGCAAGCGCTACGGACACGGCGCCGGTACCGTCACCGCCCTCGACGACGTCTCACTCGGCCTCCGCCGCGGCGAGTTCACCGCGATCATGGGCCCGTCGGGCTCGGGCAAGTCCACGCTCATGCACATCATGGCGGGGCTCGACTCGCCGACCGCCGGCCGCGTCTGGCTCGGCGACACCGACATCACCGAGCTCTCCGACTCCGCGCTCACCGTGCTGCGCCGGCGCCGGATCGGGTTCGTGTTCCAGTCGTTCAACCTGGTGCCGACGCTCGACGTGCGCGGCAACGTGCTGCTGCCGTTCGAGCTCGACGGGCGCCGGCCGAGCCGCGACGAGCAGGCGTGGATCGACGAGCTCATCGACACGCTCGGGCTCGGCGCCCGCCTGCGGCACCGCCCGCACGAGCTCTCGGGCGGGCAGCAGCAGCGCGTCGCCATCGCGCGCGCCCTCGCGACGCGTCCCGACCTCGTCTTCGCCGACGAGCCGACGGGCAACCTCGACTCGCGAACGGGTCGCGAGGTGCTCGGCCTCCTCGCCACGGCGAGCGCGAGCTACGGGCAGTCGATCGCCATGGTCACGCACGACCCGGTGGCCGCCAGCCACGCGGACCGCATCCTGTTCCTCGCCGATGGGCGCATCGTGCGGGACACCGGGCGCTCGTCGGCCGAGGAGATCTCGGCGTTCATGCTGTCGATGGAGGTCGCGGCCTGATGCGCACGCGGATCAGGGACCAGTGGCCGACGCTGCTCGTGGCGGCCCTCGCGGGCACCTTCGGGGTGGCGCTGCTGCACGTGACCGGGCTGCTCGGCGCGGCGATCGCGGCCGACGAGGTCACCGGCGAGAGCGCGACCGTGACGCTCATGCTCGGCATCGTCGCGAGCGTGTTCATCGTGATCGCGGTCTACGTGAGCGCGATCGTGACGGCGAACACCGTCGCCACGGTCGTCGCCGGGCGCACGCGCCTCATCGCGCTCCTGCGCCTCATCGGCTCGAACGCTCGCTCGCAGCGCGCCCAGATCGCGAAGGAGGGCCTGCTCGTCGGTCTCGTCGGCGCCGTGATCGGGGTGGGCGCGGGAACGGGTGCCGCGATGCTGCTCGAGCAGGTCGCGGTGGCGACCGACCTCATGCCCGCGACGGACTACGACTACCTCAACCCGGCGGTCGCGCTTCCCGCCGTGGCCGTCGTGATCACGACGTGGCTCTCGGCGTGGGTGGGTTCGCGACGCGTCCTGCGCGTGCGCCCGATCCAAGCGATCGTGGACTCCCACGAGCAGGACCGGGAGGAGCTCGCCCGCCATCGGGTGCGCAACATCGCCGCGATCGTGCTCGTCGTGCTCGGCCTCGGGCTCCTCGTGGCCGGCATCCTGTGGGGCCTCACCGAGCCGTACGGCGTGCTCGTGGCCATGGTCGGCGGCATCCTCTCGTTCACCGGCATCGTGCTCGGCGCGCACGTCGTCATGCCGCCCGTGCTGCGGCTCGTCGGCCGCGCGTTCGGCACGTCGCCCTCGGCCCGCCTCGCGGCGGAGAACGCCGTGCGCCACCCCGAGCGCAGCTCGCGCATGACGATCGGCCTGGTCATCGGCGTGACGCTCGTCACGACGTTCGCGGTGACCATGGAGTCGTACCGCGAGCTGATCCGCGCCGCGCAGCGCGCCCAGCCCGAGGTGTACCGGGGCGTCGACCAGATGCTCGACGTGACGGTCGCGGTGTTCACGGTGCTCATCGGCTTCAGCGCGCTCATCGCCGCGATCGGCATGGTCAACACGCTATCGCTCAGCGTCATGCAGCGCACCCGCGAGCTCGGCCTGCTGCGCGCGCTCGGCTTCGAGCGACGCCAGCTGCGCTGGATGATCGTGGCCGAGAGCGCGGCCCTCACCCTCGCGGCCACGGTCACCGGCATCGTGCTCGGATTCGGCTACGGCTGGGCGGGGGCGCAGTCGCTGCTCGGCGGCGCGCAGGGCGAGGGGACCATCGTGCTCCCGGGCATCCCGTGGGCGATGTTCGGCGTGCTCCTCGTGGCCGCGGGCGTCCTCACGCTGGCAGCGTCGATCGCGCCGGCACGTCGCGCGATGCGGGTCGCGCCGGTCGTCGCGCTCGCGGTCGAGTAGGGACCGGGCCGACGACGTGAACGGGCGGATGCCGCGGCCCCCGCGGCATCCGCCCGTCTCGTCGTGGTTGCGCACGTGCGCGATGCAGGTGTTAGCCTGAGGTCGTGCTTCGCGGCCTGCTCCTCCTTAGCTGCCGCAGCGAGTCCTAGTTCACAGGCCTCCCTCGCTGCGGAGTTCGTCGTCGGCTGAAACCCCCGAGTAGCGAGAAGAGCACCCCATGCAGAACCACCAGAAGCCGTCGCCGATGCCCGTGCATCGGTATCGCCCGTTCCACGAGCAGATCCGCGTCGACCTGCCCGACCGCACGTGGCCGTCGACCCGCATCGAGAAGGCGCCGCGCTGGTGCGCCGTCGACCTGCGCGACGGCAACCAGGCCCTCATCGACCCGATGAGCCCCGAGCGCAAGCGCATCATGTTCGACCTGCTCGTGCGCATGGGCTACAAGGAGATCGAGGTCGGGTTCCCGAGCGCGAGCCAGACCGACTTCGACTTCGTGCGCAGCCTCATCGAGGAGGGCGCGATCCCCGACGATGTGACGATCCAGGTCCTCACCCAGGCCCGCGACCACCTCATCGAGCGCACGTACGAGTCGATCCGCGGCGCCAGGCAGGCGATCGTGCACCTCTACAACTCGACGAGCGTGCTGCAGCGCGAGGTCGTCTTCCGCACCGACAAGCAGGGGATCATCGACATCGCCCTGCACGGTGCCCGGAAGTGTCGCGAGATGGAGTCGACCGTCCCGGGCACGACCGTCTACTACGAGTACTCGCCCGAGAGCTACACGGGGACCGAGCTCGAGTTCGCCGTCGACGTCTGCAACCAGGTGCTGGAGATCTTCGAGCCGACGCCCGAGCGCAAGGTCATCATCAACCTGCCGGCGACGGTCGAGATGGCCACGCCCAACGTCTACGCCGACTCGATCGAGTGGATGAGCCGGCGCCTCGCCTATCGCGAGAACGTCATCCTGTCGCTGCACCCGCACAACGACCGCGGCACCGCGATCGCGGCCGCCGAGCTCGGGTACATGGCCGGCGCCGACCGCATCGAGGGATGCCTCTTCGGCAACGGCGAGCGCACCGGCAACGTCGACCTGGTCGCCCTCGGCATCAACCTGTTCACGCAGGGCATCGACCCGCAGATCGACTTCTCCGACGTCGACGACGTCAAGCGCACGGCCGAGTACTGCAACCAGCTGCCGGTGCACGAGCGCAGCCCCTGGGCGGGCGACCTGGTCTACACCGCGTTCAGCGGCTCGCACCAGGACGCCATCAAGAAGGGCTTCGAGGCCATGGACGCCGAGGCGGAGCGCCGCGGCATCCCGGTCGACCAGATGCACTGGGCGGTGCCGTACCTGCCGGTCGATCCGAAGGACCTCGGCCGCAGCTACGAGGCGGTCATCCGCGTCAACTCGCAGTCGGGCAAGGGCGGCGTGGCCTACCTGCTGAAGACCGACCATGCGCTCGACCTGCCGCGCCGGCTCCAGATCGAGTTCTCGGGCGTCGTGCAGGCCAAGACCGACGCCGAGGGCGGCGAGGTCACGAGCGAGGAGATCTGGCGCGTCTTCAACGACGAGTACCTGCCCGCTCCGGCCGAGCGTCCTGAAGAGAAGTGGGGCCGGTTCGAGCTGCTGTCGCTGCGCACCTCGAGCGACCTCGACGGCATCGTCAACGTGCGGGTCGGCCTGCGCGACGGTGACGAGCGGGTCGAGGCCGACGCGAGCGGCAACGGCCCGATCTCCGCGTTCCTCGCGGTGCTCGGCGCCGAGGGCGTCGACGTGAAGCTGCGCGACTACGTCGAGCACACGCTCGCGGCGAGCGGCGACTCGCTGGCGGCCGCCTACGTCGAGCTCGAGGTCGAGGGCCGCGTCCTGTGGGGCGTGGGCATCGACGCCGACATCTCGACCGCGTCGCTGAAGGCCGTGGTCTCCGCAGTGAACCGCGCGTTGCGGGTCAGCGCGGACGCCGAGGTCGAGCGCGAGGTCGTCGGGGTCTGACGCCGAGCGGATGCCGCGGGCATGGCGCACGTCGCCGGCCTGCGGCATCCGCCGAGCACGCCGGCACGCGGCATCCGCTCGTCGCGGATCGCGTCACGCCCGCCGCCAGACCCGCCAGCTGCCGAGCGCTCGCTGCTCGGGGAGGCTCCAGCCGAAGCGCACCGACCCGAGCCGGATGAGTGTCGTCACGACGACGCAGGCCGTGCCGGCGACGAAGATGTTCACGTCGAACGCGACGAGGACGACGAGCAGCACCGTGCCCGCGGTCGCCGCGATCGCGTAGAGCGACCCCACGTGCATGAGGGCGATCGGCAGGTTCAGCGTGACGTCGCGCAGGATCGAGCCGCCCACGGCCGAGAGCACGCCGACGAACACGGCCGGTACGACCGGGACGCCGTAGGCGAGCGCCTTCGACGTGCCGATCGCGCCGAAGAGCCCGATCGTCACCGCATCGAGGGCGATGATCAGCCCGTTCAGCCGCGTGAAGAGGCGGAACAGCAGCATGCCCAACAGCGCGGCCGCGGTCGCCACCGGGATGTACCAGTTGTCGGAGATCGCGGCCGGCAGCTGGTTCAGCAGGATGTCGCGCAGGAGGCCGCCGCCGAGGCCCACGATCACGCCGATGAGCGCGACGCCGAGCAGGTCGATGCGGCGCTCGGTGAGCCGGGCCGCGAACATGGCGCCCTGGATGGCGCCGATCGCGACGGCGGTGAGGTCGAGCCAGAGCGGGATGGTGAAGAGCGCGGAGGACACGGCACCAGTGAACCACCTGCGGCACCCGCATGACGCCTGAGCGGGCGTCGCGGCATCCGCGGGCCTCGGCCGTCGGGTCTGCGGGCCGTGGGATGATGAAGGGTGCCCGTCTACCGAGATGAAGCCGTCGTGCTGCGCACCCACAAGCTGGGCGAGGCCGACCGCATCCTCACCCTGCTGACGAGGCGTCACGGCAAGGTGCGCGCGGTCGCGAAGGGCGTGCGACGCACGGGCTCGAAGTTCGGCGCACGGCTCGAGCCGTTCATGGTCGCCGACCTGCAGCTCTACGAGGGCCGCACGCTCGACGTGGTCACGCAGGCCGAGTCGCTCGGCTCCTACGGCGCCGAGATCACGCAGGACTACGCGTCGTACACGGCCGCGAACGCCATGGTCGAGGCGGCCGACAAGCTCACCGAGGCCGAGGGCTCGCTGCAGCAGTACCTGCTGCTCGTCGGGGCGCTGCGCTCGCTCGCCCGCTCCGAGCACGGCGCGAGCCTCACGCTCGACTCCTACCTGCTGCGGGCGCTCGCCCTCGCGGGCTGGGCGCCGAGCTTCCAGGACTGCGCCCGGTGCGGCCGCACCGGCGAGCACACGGCCGTCGTCGTGCAGCTCGGCGGCGTGGTGTGCGACGACTGCGCGCCGCCCGGCACTCCGCGCATCGCGCGCTCCACGGTGGCGCTGCTCGGCGCCCTGCTCTCGGGCGACTGGGAGTACGCGGAGTCGTCCGGGGCATCCGACCGCAACCAGGCGAGCGGCATCGTCGCCGCCTACACCCAGTGGCACCTCGAGCGCGGGCTGCGCTCGCTGCCGCACGTCTCCCGGGAGACGACCCCGACCGCATCGATCCCCAGGGAAGCGACCCCCACGTGACGCCCAAGCCCTACACCCACAAGGACGCCGTGCCCTACCGGCCGCTCGACTGGACGGGCCTGTATCCGCCGAACCTGCCGAAGGGCGCCGTGCCGAACCACGTCGCGATCGTCATGGACGGCAACGGCCGCTGGGCGAACAAGCAGGGACTCACCCGCATCGAGGGCCACAAGGCCGGCGAGGAGGTGCTGCTCGACGTCGTCGCGGGCGCCGTCCAGATCGGCGTGAAGCACCTCTCGGTGTACGCGTTCTCGACCGAGAACTGGAAGCGGTCGCCCGACGAGGTGCGCTTCCTCATGGGCTACAACCGCGACGTGCTGCACCGCCGTCGCGACCAGCTCAACGAGTGGAACGTGCGGATCCGCTGGGCGGGGCGCAAGCCGCGGCTGTGGAAGTCGGTGATCGACGAGCTGCAGTACGCCGAGCGGCTCACCGCCGGGAACACGGGGCTGCAGTTCACGATGTGCGTGAACTACGGGGGACGCAACGAGCTCGTCGACGCCGTGCAGTCGATCGCCGACGACGTCGCGGCGGGGCGCCTGCGTGCGTCGGCCGTCTCGGAGAAGCTCATCGCCAAGCGCCTCTACGTGCCCGACATGCCCGACGTCGACCTCTTCGTGCGCAGCTCGGGGGAGCAGCGCACCTCGAACTTCCTGCTCTGGCAGTCGGCCTACGCCGAGATGGTGTTCCTCGACACGCTGTGGCCCGACTTCTCGCGCGTCGAGCTGTGGAAGGCGATCGAGCTCTACGCGGGCCGTAACCGCCGCTTCGGCGGCGCGATCGACGCGCCGACGGCGTAAGGGCGGGCGAGCGGATGCCGCGACCGATGCCGCGACGGGAATACCGGCGTCGGTGCATCCGTTCGCATTGAACGTGACGTCCCCCATCAAGATCGACATCTGGTCCGACATCGCCTGCCCGTGGTGCTACATCGGCAAGCGCCACCTCGAGGGCGGCCTCGCCGCGCTCGGCGACGACGCGCCGGAGGTGGAGATCGAGTACCACTCGTTCGAGCTCGCCCCCGACACGCCCCTCGACTTCGAGGGGTCGGAGGTGGACTTCCTCGCCGGGCACAAGGGCATCCCGGTGGAGCAGGCCCGCATGATGATCGACCGCGTCACCGGCGTCGCCGCCCAGGCCGGCCTCGACTACGACTACGACGCGCTGCAGCACACCAAGACGCTGAAGGCGCACGAGCTGCTGCACTTCGCGAAGGAGCAGGGCAAGCAGCTCGAGCTGTCCGAGCGCCTGTTCCGCGCGTACTTCACCGAGGGCCGCCACGTCGGTCGCACCGACGAGCTCGTCGGGCTGGCCGCCGAGGTCGGGCTCGACGCGGATGCCGCGCGCGAGGCGCTCGAGTCGGGCCGCTACGGCGCGGCGGTGCAGGCCGACATCGCGCAGGCCGGGGCCTACGGGATCCGCGGCGTGCCGTTCTTCGTCTTCGAGGGGAAGTACGGCGTCTCGGGCGCCCAGCCCGCGGAGGTCTTCTCCCAGGTGCTCACGCAGGTCGCCGGCGAGCGCGACGGAGCGGCTGCGTGAGCGACGCGCCGGCGACGAATGTCCCCGAGCCCGCACCGTTCACCATGGTCTCCGGCGATTCCGCTGCCATGGTCTGCGAGGGCGATGTCTGCTACATCCCCACGCCCGGGATGGAGTAGGGGCTACTCGGGCTCGCTGATGTCGGCGACCGTCGCGTCGAACGCCTCGATCAGGCGGTCGGCGTCGACGAACAGGCTGCGGCCGTGCTCGCCGGCGCCCATCGACACGCGTCGCCCCGGGATCGTCTCGTCGACGACGACGGGCCACGCGGTGGTGGAGCCGAGCGGTGTGATCGTGCCGCGCTCGTAACCGGTCGCCGCGAGGGCGAGCGAGGCATCCGGCAGCTGGAGCTTGTTGACGCCGAGCAGGGACCGGAGCTTCGGCCACGAGATCTTGCGGCCACCGGGCACGAGCGCGAACACGTAGGTGTCGTCGCTGCGCTTCACGACGAGCGACTTCACGATGTCGGCGGGCGTGATGCCCATGAGCTCGGCGGCCTCCTCGAGGCTGCGTGCGGCCGGGCGCTCGATGATCTCGACGTCGAGGCCGCGCGCCGCGGCATCCGCTCGCACCCGGTCGGCGCCCGTCAGTCCGTCGCCCATCGCCCGCCCGCCGTCGCCCATCTCGTCCTCCACACGTCGTCCTGCAGGTGCATCCTAGGCGCGCGGCGGGGGCACCGGGCGACCGGCCCCGGTTCTCTGGGAGAATCGAGGGTGATGTCCGCTTCCACCACGCTTCCGGCCGGTCCGCTCGTGATCGGCGACCTCGCCCTCGACGTGCCCGTCGTGCTCGCCCCGATGGCCGGCATCACGAACACCGCGTTCCGGCGGCTCTGCCGCGAGTTCGGCGCCGGACTGTACGTCAGCGAGATGATCACGTCGCGCGCGCTCGTCGAGCGCACGCCCGAGTCGATGCGGCTCATCACGCACCACGAGTCCGAGACCCCGCGCTCCATCCAGCTCTACGGCGTCGACCCCAAGACGGTCTCCGAGGCGGTCACCATGCTCGTCGCCGAAGACCGCGCCGACCACATCGACCTGAACTTCGGATGCCCCGTGCCGAAGGTCACCCGCAAGGGCGGGGGAGCGGCGCTGCCGTGGAAGAGCGGGCTCTTCCGCGACATCGTCGAGGGCGCCGTGCGGGCTGCCGGCGACGTCCCGCTCACGGTGAAGATGCGCAAGGGCATCGACGCCGACCACCTCACCTATCTCGAGGCGGGGCGCATCGCGGAGGGCGCCGGCGTGGCATCCATCGCACTGCATGCACGCACCGCGGCCGAGTTCTACTCCGGCCAGGCCGACTGGTCGGCCATCGCGAAGCTCAAGCAGACGGTCACGAGCGTGCCGGTGCTCGGCAACGGCGACATCTGGTCGGCCGAAGACGCGTTGCGAATGGTCGCCGAGACCGGATGCGACGGCGTCGTCGTCGGGCGCGGCTGCCTCGGGCGTCCGTGGCTCTTCGGCGATCTCGCTGCGGCGTTCCGCCCTTCGACGGGCTCGGAGACCATGCGCAAGGCCGAGCCGAGCCTCGGCGACGTCGCGCGCACCTTCCGCCGGCACGCGGAGCTGCTCACCGAGTTCTTCGAGAGCGAGGAGCGCGGCTGCCGCGACATCCGCAAGCACGTCGCCTGGTACTTCAAGGGCTACCCGGTGGGCGGCGAGCTGCGCGCGAAGCTGGCCACGGTCGAGTCGCTCGCCATGCTCGACGACCTGCTCGGCACGCTCGACTGGTCGATGCCGTACCCGGGCGAGGGCGCGGAAGGCCCGCGCGGTCGCGCGGGGACCCCGAAGAACCCGTCGCTGCCCGACGGTTGGCTCACGTCGCAGGAGCTCGCCGGGCACGACCGGGTCACGCTCGTCGACGCCGAGCTCGACACGAGTGGCGGCTGACATGCGGGAGCGACTCTTCGGCGGCTACGACGACGCCGACACCCAGCGCTGGCTGCCTGAAGAGCACACGAGCCGCCGCAGCGACTTCGCCCGCGACCGCGCCCGCCTGCTGCATTCGAGCTCGCTGCGCCGCCTCGCCGCGAAGACGCAGGTGCTGAGTCCCACCGCCGGCCTCGACTTCGCGCGCAACCGGCTCACGCACTCGCTCGAGGTCGCGCAGGTCGGTCGCGAGCTCGCGGCCAGCCTCGGGCTCGATCCCGACGTCGTCGACACCGCGTGCCTCGCCCACGACCTCGGCCACCCGCCCTTCGGGCACAACGGCGAGCGCGCCCTCAACACCTGGGCGGCCGACGTCGGCGGGTTCGAGGGCAACGCGCAGACGCTGCGCATCCTGACCCGGCTCGAGCCCAAGGTGTTCGGCCCCGACGGGCGCAGCTACGGACTGAACCTGACCCGGGCGAGTCTCGACGCGAGCTGCAAGTATCCGTGGCCGGAGGCCACGTCGGTCGCCGATCCGAGCGGACGGGCCAAGTTCGGCTTCTATCGCGACGACCTCGAGGTGTTCGAGTGGATGCGCGCCGGAGCGCCCGAGCGCCGCCTCTGCATCGAGGCCCAGGTCATGGACCTCTCCGACGACATCGCCTACTCCGTGCACGACTTCGAGGACGCCATCGTGAACGGCTACGTCGACGTCGAGGCGCTCAGCGCCCGGGTCGACCACGACGCGCTCGTGTCGTCGATGCACGACTGGATCGGCGGCGCGATCCCGCACGACGAGCTGATCGCCGCATTCGACCGGCTCGACTCCCTCGACGGCTGGCTCGAGTCGTGGAGCGGCAGCCGGCACGAGCAGGGCCAGCTGAAGAACCTCACGAGCCAGCTCATCGGACGGTTCGCGCACGCCGCCACCGAGGCGACGCGCTCGGCGTTCCCGCTCGCGAGCCTGATCCGGTTCGACGCCGACGTGGTCGTGCCGCGCGACATCCAGGCCGAGATCGCCGTCCTGAAGGGCATCGTCGCCGCGTTCGTGATGTCGAGGAACACGCGGCAGCCCATCTACGCACAGCAGCGCCAGGTGCTCACGTCCCTCGCCGAGGTGCTCTTCGCCGCGGGCGACGAGCACCTCGACCCCGGCTTCGCCGCCGACTGGAACGCCGCACCCGACGACGCCGCGCGAAAGCGGGTCGTCGTCGACCAGGTCGCGAGCCTCACCGACCAGTCGGCCCTCGCCTGGTACGAGCGGCTGTGCCGGTAGCCACGCGCGTCCGGCCGCGGCATCCGTTGCGCGCAATAGGATGAGAGGCATGGCGGGCCGCATTCGACAGAGCGACGTCGATGAGGTCAAGGCCCGCACGAACATCGCCGACATCGTCGGCGAGCACGTCAGCCTCAAGTCCGCGGGCGTCGGCTCGCTCAAGGGCCTCTGCCCGTTCCACGACGAGCGCAGCCCGAGCTTCCACGTGCGGCCCCAGCTCGGCTACTACCACTGCTTCGGATGCGGCGAGTCGGGCGACGTCTACACGTTCCTGCAGCGCATGGACCACGTCACCTTCGCCGAGGCCGTCGAGCGGCTCGCGGGCCGCGTCGGCCTCGAGCTCCACTACGAGGACGGAGGGCCGGCGTCCGACCACGGCAACCGGGCCCGGTTGCTCGCCGCGAACCAGGCGGCGTGGGAGTTCTTCGTCGACAGGCTCTCCTCGCCCGAGGCCGAGCCGGGCCGCCGCTTCCTCGGCGAGCGCGGGTTCGACGCCGAGGCGGCGCGGCACTTCGGCGTCGGCTTCGCGCCGAAGAGCTGGGACGCGCTCACGAACCACCTGAAGGGCCGCGGCTTCAGCACTGAGGAGCTCGCCGCCGCGGGGCTCGTCTCGCAGGGCGACCGGGGTGTGTACGACCGGTTCCGGGGGCGCCTGATCTGGCCGATCCGCGACGTGACCGGGCAGACCGTCGGCTTCGGCGCACGTCGCCTGCTCGACGACGACCAGGGCCCGAAGTACCTGAACACCCCCGAGACCGCGATCTACCACAAGGCGCAGGTGCTCTACGGGCTCGACCTCGCGAAGCGCGACATCGCGAAGACCCGCCGGGTGGTGCTCGTCGAGGGCTACACCGATGTCATGGCGTGCCACCTGGCCGGCGTCACGACCGCCATCGCCACGTCGGGCACGTCGTTCGGCGTCGACCACATCAAGGTGCTCCGCCGTGTGCTCGGCGACGACTCCAGCGTCGGCGAGGTCGTGTTCACCTTCGACGGCGACGCGGCGGGGCAGCAGGCCGCCATGCGCGCGTTCGCCGAGGAGCAGCGCTTCGCCGCGCAGACCTACGTCGCCGTCGCGCCAGACGGGCTCGACCCGTGCGACCTGCGGCTCGCCCGCGGTGACGCGGCGGTGCGTGCCCTCGTCGAGACGAAGACACCCATGTTCGAGTTCGTGCTGCGGCACACGCTCGCGCGCTACGACCTCGAGACCGTCGAGGGCCGGGTATCCGCGCTGCGAGCGGCTGCGCCGGTCGTCGCCGAGATCCGCGACCCGGCGCTCCGCCCCGGCTACACGCGCGAGCTCGCGCGCATGCTCGGCATGGAGCTCGCCGAGGTCACCCGGGCGGTGCGATCCGCCGGCGGACGGCCGGGCGGCACGCGCGACGGCGATCGGGGCGGTGAGCGAGGTCCCCGTTCCGAGGCGCACGGCGCCGGCCGCCCCGAGTCGAACGGGGGAGCGGGCGCCCAGTCCGGTGCGATGGACGGTGGCCCTGCAGCATCCGAGCGGCCGTTCTCGATCGCGCAGCTGCCGAACGACCCCGCCACGCGGCTCGAGCGCGATGCGCTCCAGGCGATGCTGCAGTACCCCGACACCGTCGGATCGGAGCTGCTCCGGCAGGGCGTCGACTGCCGGTTCGGCAACGCGACGCTCGCGGTGGTGCGCGACGGGATCGCCTCCGCGATGGCCGCGGCATCGGCGAACGCCGGCGGCGGCGCCTTCACCGTCGACCGGGTCGTAGCCGAGGTGCCCGCGCCGTTCGCGTCGATCGTGCAGCAGCTCGCCGTGCTGCCGATTCCGCAGCGCGGCGATGCCGAGCTGACCTCGTACGTGCGCGGCGTCGTCGCCGGCCTGGTCGACCGCGAGCTGCTCCGGCAGAAGCAGGAGCTGCTCGGGCGCCTCCAGCGGACCGACCGAAGCGACACGGCCACCTTCGCCGCCGTGCAGCAGGCGCTCGTCACGCTCGAGCAGGAGCGGCGGGCGCTGCGCGGCGACTGACCGCGGCATCGCTGTGCGCGATGCGCGTCGAGGGTCAGCCGGTGATGATCCGGTCGAGCTGCTCGCGCATGGTCGACTCCACCGCGCCGCCGGGCCAGACGCGCACGAGCCCGCCCTGGGCGTCGATGAGTGCCGTCGCGGGGGGCTCGGTGACGGCGTACGCGCGCCAGATTCGCAGGTCGGGATCGGCGATCACGGGGTAGGGGAGTCCGCGCCGGTCGAGGTAGGCCGTGACGTCGGCGGGCTGCTCGTCGCCGGTGACGATCGCGATCGCGAGGTCGTCGCCGTACTCGCGAGCCACGGCCGCGAGCGCGGCCTCCTGGTCGGCGCACGTCGTGCACCACGTCGCGGCGAACTGCACCAGCAGCGGCCGGCCGGCCGCGAGTGCGTCCAGGTCGACGGGCGTACCGTCGACGAGCTCGCCCTCGAGCGAGGGCGCGGCGGGCGCGTCGTCCACGGCGGTGAACGATGCGCCGTCGGACAGCTCGCCGGGCATGCGCTCCGCGCCACCGCGCGGCTCCGCGCCGCAGGCGGCGAGCGCGGCGATCAGTGTCGCTGCGATCACGGCCGATCGGATGCCACGTGCCAGCCTCATTCGGATCCCTTCCCGGTGACGTCGGCGAGCGGCGGCACGAACACCATGCCCTCGTCGCTGACCGTGGCCCCCTCGGCGACGACCTCGCCGTCGATGAGGACCGTGAGCGGACCGTCGGGCAGGTCGCCCGTCGGCGTGAGTGCGAAGCGGCAGACGCTCGGCACGCGTGGTGCGTTGCCGTAGTCGATGTCGTCGATCTTCACCGCCTCCCCGTCGGGGAGGGCGGTGGTGAGGACGTCGGCGCCGTCGCCGGCGCGCAGCACCAGTTCCGCGCCGGGATGGATGTCGTCGAAGGGTCGCGCGCCCGCGCAGGCGTCGCCGAGGGCGCGGAGGTTGCCGTCGCGCACGACGAGCTGGAGATCGGGGTCGGACGCGGCATCGGATGCGCCGGCGCAGCCGACGAGCGCGGCGGCGGCGATGGCGATCGCGACGCCCGCCGCTGCCCTGGTCGCACGTGAGGTCATGGATCTGCCTGCCTGGGTGTGGAACGGTGTGGGACGGTGCCGTCCGGAGCCGGACGTTCGGCACTGGATCGTATCGGAACGGGAGGTGCGGGGCGGGACCAGGTCCCGCCCCGCACCTGATTCGGTGGGACTACTTCGCCTTGCCCGGTGCGTCGATCGAGCAGGTGACGGTCGCGGTCGCCGAGGGGTTGTTCTCGGAGGTCGCGGTGACCGTCACGGTGGCGTCGCGCGAGGCGTCGGCGCCGCGCGTGGCGTACACCGGAACCTCGATCGTCTCGCCGGCCGCCGCCGTCACGATGGTGCTCGGCGTCGAGACCGACCAGCCGGCACCCTGGACGGACGTCGCGAGGCGGTAGATGTCGCTGTTCGCCTTCGCGTCGGCCACGGCCGCGCCCGAGTTGGTGAGCGGCACGGTGCACTTCGCGATCGCCGCGCCGCCCTTGCCGTTCGCCGCCGCCGACGTCGCCTTGCCGTTGAGGTTGGCGAGGTTGCCGCTGACCTTGGCCTCGCCGAGGGCGACGCCACGAGCCTGCGGGCCGGCGCTCACGAGCGAGCGGACCGCGACCTCGTACTTGAGGATGCCGTCGGCGTCGCGGTGCGTGTCCACCACGTAGAAGTGGAGGCCGTTCGCCTGGTCGACGTACTCGTACTCGGAGCCCGAGTCGTTGCCCGCGTGGAACAGCGCGTCGTTCAGCTGGCGCTGGTCGCCGCGGGTGATCATCACGGGCGTGCCGTCGGGACGGACGTAGTCCACCGTGGCGATGTCCTGCGGGTTCGCGTCGATCGTCCAGATGAACGGGTTGCGGTCGGCGTTCTTCGTCTTCGAGATCATGACGCCGTGGTCGGGCTGGAACGAGTCCGTGCCCATCCGGTCGATGACCTCGACGGTGTAGTTGTCGAACGAGCCGCCGTCGCAGTCCCACTTGCCGACGCGCGTGCACGAGCCGGTCGAGTTGTCGGCCGCGGCCGAGGTGGGCTTGTCGAACACGAGGTTGATGCCGGTGAGCTCACCCGGGCGCATCACGGCGCGCGAGGTGACCTCGGTGACGACGGCGCCAGCAGCGTCGACGTCGGCCTCCTGCAGGTTCAGGTACTGCGCCTGGTCGATGATGCCGAGCTTGATCCGGTTGCGGAGCGCGACACCCGCGGGCTGCGAGCCGCCGGCGACCGACGGGACGCTCCAGCGCTGGTGCGTGCCGCCGGGGCCGTTGAACGAGCCGCGTGCGAGCACGTCGAACGGGCCGCTCGTGTCGCGGAGCGGACCGCCGTCCGCGGCATCCGTGCCGTACGGGTTGCCGTAGTTGTCGGAGATGCCGAGGATGTGCGAGAACTCGTGCGCGAAGGTGCCCATGCCCGAGGACTCGGCCTGCGTCGAGTTGCCGGCGCGTCCGTTCGAGGGGAAGTTCGCGTTCGGCCAGTGGTTGATCGCGCCCTGCCACGACGTCCACGGGATGTAGCGGGTCTTCGCCCAGTTCGCCATCGGCTGCCCGTTCTGGTCGAGCGCCTGGCCGTTCGCGTCACGCGGCGGACCGAAGTCGTCGGTCACGTCCTCGGGGGACTCGAACAGCATCTGCCCGAACTCCTCCCACGTCGACGACTCGTCGTGGCCGGCCGTGACGTAGAAGACCTGGTCGAACTCGCGCAGCGGGTCGGGAATGCCGAGGTCGGCGGACCAGAGCGCGTTGGCGTCGGTGCGGATGTTCTTGTCGCACGAGAGGCCCTGCGGGCAGAACGCCTGGTTCGGTCGGTTGAACGAGTCGTTCAGGCCGTACTCCTCGATGTTGCCGGGGAGCTTGTAGGGGCCGAACGCCTCCATCTGCACGCTGAGTCGACCGCCCGACTGCTCCATCCAGTACTCGTTGATGGTGCGGCCGTGGTTCAGCTCGTTGGGCTTGTTGAGCAGGTCGAGGTAGAACTGCGGCACGTCCTCGCGGTCGAGGCCGTTGGCGAGGCCCGACGGGTCGCCGAAGGGGTGCGACCCCTCGGGCTGCGTGACGAGGAACGGCTGGTTCTCGAAGTCGAGCAGCACGATCGCGCCGTTGAACTGGCGGCTCGAGCCCTCGGTGTCGTTCGCCCAGTCGGTGCCCGGGACGCCGACGTAGTCGTCCCAGGTCATGTCGTCCATGTTCTCCCAGACCTGCGGGTCGATCGGGTCGAGGACGGACGGATCGATCTGCTCCGGCGGCGCCGCGAGCGCCGGCGTGGCCGGCACGGTCGCCAGCGCCAGCATCCCGCCCGCCACCGCGAGGCTCACGAGTGCGGATCTCCGTCGTGTTCGAAGTGTTCCGGTTCGTTGCACGTTTCACCCTCCATTGATGTGGCCGCGCGGGCGGGCCCGCGTGGATCCGGTCGGCTAACGGAAGTCGCTTTCCGAATGCTGTGAGCTTTCCAGCTTCGGCCGATGACATGGATGGGGATTTCCGACGAGTATCGTTCGGGAATCGAGAACGTCACGTTCGGATAACAGCGCATCGGTAATGTGGCACCCCGTGCTAGGACTGGAATCATCGCCAGCGAGCCGCTCTCACGAGCGGGTCGACGGCCCCATCCAACCCCGGGCGGAGGCCGAGGCACCGGCCCGCCCGTCCCTTGCGTCGGGACGCGCCGGCCCACAGCCGCGGCGGTCGCCCAGGCGGCACGCCGTGACAGCATCCACAGGAAGAGGTAGACGGATATGACATCCGCATCCATGAACCGCGGGCGCGTCATCGCCCTCGCAGCGGGCTTGTCCGCCGCCGCGCTCGCCCTCGCGGGCTGCACGGCGGGCGGCGGCGGGAGCACCGACGCGGCCGGCGGCGGCACCCTCACGGTCGGCACGACCGAGCAGGTCACGTCGCTCGACCCCGCGGGCGCCTACGACAACGGCTCGTTCACCGTGATGAACCAGATTTACCCGTTCCTCATGAACACCCCGTACGGCAGCCCCGACGTGCAGCCCGACATCGCCGAGAAGGCCGAGTTCACCACGCCGACCGCGTACACGGTCACGCTGAAGCCGGGCCTCAAGTGGGCGAACGGCAACGACCTCACCTCGTCCGACGTGAAGTTCTCGTTCGACCGCCAGCTGGCGATCGCCGACGAGAACGGCCCGTCGTCGCTGCTCTACAACCTCGACTCGGTCGACGCGCCCGACGACACCACCGTCGTGTTCAACCTGAAGTCGGAGAACGACCAGATCTTCCCGCAGATCCTGTCGAGCCCGGTGGGCCCCATCGTCGACGAGGACGTGTTCTCGGCCGACTCGGTCACCTCCGACGACGACATCGTCGCGGGCAACGCGTTCGCCGGCCAGTACGTCATCACGAGCTACGACTTCAACAACCTGATCTCGTACAAGGCCAACGCCGACTACGAGGGCCTCCTCGGCCCGGCCAAGACCGACACGGTCAACGTCAAGTACTACACGGATGCCTCGAACCTGAAGCTCGACGTGCAGGAGGGCAACATCGACGTGGCCAACCGCACGCTCAGCGCGACGGACATCGAGGACCTCCGCGGCAACGACAACGTCAAGGTCGTCGACGGCCCCGGCGGCGAGATCCGCTACCTCGTGTTCAACTTCAACACGATGCCGTTCGGCGCCACGACGGCCGAGGCCGACCCGGCCAAGGCCCTCGCGGTCCGCCAGGCGATCGCCGACCTCATCGACCGCGACGCCATCTCGGAGGACGTGTACAAGGGCACCTTCACGCCGCTGTACTCGTACATCCCCGAGGGCCTCACCGGTGCCAACGAGTCCCTGAAGGGCCTCTACGGCGACGGCAACGGCGCGCCCGACCCCGACAAGGCGGCCGAGCGCCTCTCCGCGGCCGGCGTCACGACGCCGCTCGACATCTCGATCCAGTACGTGGCCGAGCGCTACGGACCGTCGTCGAGCGACGAGTACGCGGTCATCAAGGACAACCTCGAGTCGAGCGGCCTGTTCAAGGTGAACCTGCAGTCGACCGAGTGGGTCCAGTACTCGAAGGACCGCGTCGCGGACCTCTACCCGGCCTACCAGCTGGGTTGGTTCCCCGACTACTCGGACGCCGACAACTACCTCACCCCGTTCTTCCTCACGGAGAACTTCCTCTCGAACCACTACGACAACCCCGAGGTGAACGACCTGATCCTGGAGCAGGCCGTCACCGCCGACCCCGACGCCCGCACCGCCCTCATCGAGGAGATCCAGGACAAGGTCGCAGCCGACCTGTCCACGATCCCCTACATGCAGGGTGCGCAGGTGGCGGTCGTCGGCACGGACGTCGAGGGCACCGAGGACACGCTCGACGCCTCGTTCAAGTTCCGCTACGCAGCCCTCTCGAAGGGTTGATGACGGACTAGAGTCGTTGAAGCTCGACGACGGGGGCGACCTGCAACCGCGGGTCGCCCCCGTTCCCCTGCAGCCCCTGAGGAACCCATGAGCACACTTGACACCACGGCCCCGACGGAGGATCTCCCCGCCGCCGCACGGCCGAAGCCGAAGTCGCAAGGAGGCGGGTTCGGGCGATACCTGCTCGTCCGCTTCCTGCTGATCTTCCCGACCATCTTCATCCTGGTCACCCTGGTCTTCTTCCTGATGCGCACGACGGGCGACCCGATCACCGCCGCGCAGGGCGGCCGGGCCACCCCCGAACAGCTCGAAGCACTGCGAGAGGCCGCCGGCTACAATCGCCCGATCTTCGTCCAGTACGTCGAGTACCTCGGCCAGCTCCTCACCGGGAACTTCGGCGAGACCATCACGACCGGCCGGCCGGTCCTCGAGGTGCTCGCGACCTACGGCCCGGCGACGTTCGAACTCGCCTTCTACTCCCTCATCGTCGCGTTCGCCGTCGGCATCCCGCTCGGCCTGCTCACGGCGTACTACCGCGACAAGCCGCAGGACGCCGTCTTCCGCGTCTTCGCGATCTACTGGTACGCGGTGCCGATCTTCTTCGCCGGCCTCATCCTGAAGCTCATCTTCTCGGTATGGCTGCACTGGTTCCCGGTCGCGGGTCGCGCCAGCGTCGGCGCCGAGCTGCAGATGCAGGCCCTTCCCAACAAGACCGGGTTCTACACGATCGACGCCCTCATGACGGGCAACCCCGAGGTGCTCGGCGACGTGCTGTCGCACGCGGTGCTCCCGTCGATCGCCCTGGGCCTGTACACGGCGGGCATCTTCCTGCGCCTGGTACGCACGAACGTCATCGGCACCCTGTCGACCGACTACGTCGACGCCGCGCGCTCGCGCGGTGTGGGGGAGCTCCGGCTGCTCCGCAAGCACGCTTACCGTCCCGCCCTCATCCCCATCATCACCGTCATCGGCCTGCAGATCGCGCTGCTCCTCGCGGGCGCCGTGCTCACCGAGACGACCTTCGAGTGGAAGGGCCTCGGCTTCATCCTCGTGGAGTTCATCGAGAGCCGGGACTACGTGGCCGTGCAGGGCATCGTCGTGATGCTCGCGGTGATCGTGGCCCTCACGAACTTCGTCGTCGACATCCTCGCGGCGTTCATCGACCCCAGGGTGAGGTACTGACATGACCGCGGCATCCGTCACGCCGGCCGCCCCGAAGCGCCGGCTCCGCGACCGCCTCCCGGTCGTCCACCAGCTGCGCCAGAGCGTCGGCCTCCAGCGGGGCATGCTCGTCGCCGGCCTCGTCATGATGGCCGTCTTCATCATCCTCGCGATCTTCGCCCCGCTGCTCGCGCCGTACGGCTTCGCACAGCGTTCGGACGCCGAGGGCGGGTTCGGCAGCCAGCAGCCTCCGTCGGCCGAGCACTGGTTCGGCACGACCGTCGGCGGCTACGACGTGCTCTCCCGGGTCATCTACGGCGCGCAGACCGCGTTGCTCGTGGTCGTCATCGCGGTCGTGCTGTCCTTGTTCATCGGCGTCGCGCTCGGCCTCTACGCCGGGTACTTCGGCGGCTGGATCGACAAGACGATGGTCGTCGTCTTCGACGCGATCTACGCGTTCCCCTCCCTGCTGCTCGCCATCGTGCTCGCGATCGTGATCTCTGGTGGGCAGTCGAGCCTGTGGGGCGGCGTCCTCGCGGCCGGCGGCTCGATCGTGGTGGTCTTCATCCCGCAGTACTTCCGCGTCATCCGCGCCGAGACGGTGCGCATCAAGGCGGAGCCGTTCGTCGAGTCGGCGAAGGTGCTCGGGGCGTCCAACTCGCGCATCGTGTTCAAGCACGTCTTCCGCAATGCCACCCGCACGCTGCCGCTCATCATCACGCTGAACTCGGCAGAAGCGATCCTGACCCTCGCAGCGCTCGGCTTCATCGGCTTCGGCATCGAGCCCACCGCCGCCGCCGACTGGGGCTACGACCTCAACAAGGCGCAGTCGGATGTCACGAGCGGAATCTGGTGGACGGCGACGTTCCCTGGTCTCGCCATCGTGCTGGCCGTGCTCGGCATCATGCTCGTGGGCGAGAGCCTCAACGACCTCGCCGACCCGCGCCTGCGCAGCCGCCGACGTGTCGCGCAGGCGGCCGGACAGGTCGCCGAGACCTCGGTGGTCCCTGGTGGCACGCTGACCGCCGGCCCCGGCGGGCTGACCGGCCTCGAAGACGGGGAGACATTCGACGAGCACGGAATCGAGGTCAAGCGATGAGCACGGTGGTCGACATCAGGAACCTCGGCGTCTCGTTCTCCACCGACGCCGGAGCCGTGAAGGCCGTCGACGACGTCTCCCTCTCGGTCGAGCGCGGCGAGGTGCTCGCCATCGTCGGCGAGTCCGGCAGTGGCAAGTCCGTGACGGCGAAGACGATCCTCGGCCTGCTGCCCGAGACCGCGACGACGCGCGGTGCCGTGCTGTTGGCCGACCGCGAGTCCGGCCGCGCGCAGGACGTCATCAGCCTGTCGAAGCAGAAGCTCCGAGAGATGCGCGGCGAGGACGTCGCAATGGTGTTCCAGGAGCCATCGACGGCCCTGAACCCCGTCTACACCGTCGGCTGGCAGATCATGGAGGGCCTGCAAGCCCACGGCCAGATCTCGAAGAAGGAGGCGCGCGCCAAGGCGATCGACATCCTCCGCCGCGTCGGCATCCCCGACCCCGAGCACCGCGTCGACCACTTCCCGCACCAGTTCTCGGGTGGGCAGAAGCAGCGCGTCGTCATCGCGATGGCGCTCGTGCTCGAACCGGGCCTCATCGTCGCCGACGAGCCCACGACCGCGCTCGACGTCACCGTGCAGGCCGAGATCCTCGACCTGCTCCGCCGGGTCCGCGACGAGTTCGGCACCGCGATCGTGCTCATCACCCACAACATGGGCGTCGTGGCCGACCTCGCCGACCGGGTCGCGGTCATGTACCAGGGCAAGGTCGTCGAGGAGGCCGACGTCAAGACGCTCTTCGCTGCGCCGAAGGACGACTACACGAAGGCGCTGCTCGCCGCCGTGCCGTACGTGGGCCACGGCACCGTGCGCGCGGCCGAACGGGCCGCCGAGCGACCCGTCGAATGGGCCGAGCAGACGCCCGTCGTGGAGGCGCGCGGGCTCGAGATCGTCTATCCGGGCCGCTTCGGCCGCGAGGGATTCCGCGCGGTCGACGGCGTCGACCTCGTCATCCGGCCCGGCGAGGTCCTCGGGCTGGTCGGCGAATCGGGCTCGGGCAAGACCACCATCGGCCGCGCGATCGCGGGGCTCACGAAGGTCACCGGCGGCTCGTTGAAGGTGCTCGGCGCCGAGATGAACGGCATCCGCGAGCGGCAGTTCCGTCCGCTCCGCAGCCGCATCGGGTTCGTGTTCCAGGACCCGGCCTCGAGCTTCAACCCGCTGCTCACGATCGCGGAGTGCGTCGCCGAGCCGCTCGTGATCCACGGGCGCGCGAAGAACCCCGGTTCCGCCCGCAAGCGCGTGGACGAGCTCCTCGAGGCGGTGCAGCTGCCGCGCGCGTACGGCGACCGGTTCCCGCACGAGCTCAGCGGCGGCCAGCGCCAGCGCGCCAGCCTCGCGCGGGCGCTCGCCCTCGGCCCCGAGCTGCTCATCGCCGACGAGCCCACCTCGGCGCTCGACGTCTCGGTGCAGGCGCGCGTGCTCGAGCTGTTCGGCGAGCTGCAGCTCGAGTTCGGCTTCGCGTCGCTGTTCATCAGCCACGACCTCGCCGTCGTCGACCTGCTCGCCGACCGGATCGCGGTGCTCTACCACGGGAAGCTCGTGGAGGAGGGAACGGGCGTCGAGGTCCTCGGCGCGCCGAAGGAGGACTACACCCAGCGCCTGCTGGCGTCGCTCCCCGTGCCCGACCCGATCGCTCAGGCCGAACGACGAGAGGAACTGCGCCGGCTCCGGGAGGCCGTGTGATGCGCGGAGCAGCACACGGCTTCCCGATCGTGCTCAGCGACCTCACGCTCGAGTACCCGGCCCACGGCGCGAGCCCGGCGCACGTCGCACTGCACGGGCTCACGCTGACCGTGGAGCCGGGCGAGGTCCTCGGCCTCCTCGGCAGCGCGGGCAGCGGCAAGTCGACGCTCGCGAAGGTGCTCTCGGGGTCGGCGTTCGAGCAGGTCCGCGGCGGCGACGTGCGGCCGGTGATCACGGGCGGCGAGGCGAACGTGCTCGGCCGCCGGCTGCGCACGCTGCCCAAGCGCAAGGTCGACGAGTTCCGGTTCCACGTCGGCTACCTGCCGCAGGATGCCGCGGCGACCCTCCCGCCCGACCGCACCGTCGCGGAGATCGTCGGCGAGCCGATCCTCGAGCGCGACCGCCGCTACAACCGGCGCGCGCTGGCGACCCGGGTCGCGACGATGATCGACGCGGTGCGACTCCCGCTCAGCATGCTCGACAAGTTCCCCTACGAGCTGAGCGGCGGGCAGCGCCAGCGCGTGGCGCTCGCCCGCGCGCTCGTGCTCGGTCCGGCGCTGCTCATCGCCGACGAGCCCACCGCGGGCATCGACCTCACCGTGCGCGACGCGGTCGCGCAGCTCATCACCGAGCTGCGCGACCGCGAGCACGGCACGTTCTCGGCGCTCATCATCAGCCACGACCTGCCCGTGCTGCGGCGCACGGCCGATCGCATCGCGGTGCTCGACAAGGGCGAGCTCGCCGCGATCGGCACGATCGACGAGGTGTTCCACGACCCGGGCCACCCGTACGTCATGGCCCTCGCGGGCGCGCTCGACGGCGGGCACGCGGTGATCGACGAGCTCGACGAGGGTCCAGCGGTATGACGGATGCCGCGGCGGCGCGCCCGCGGCACCGAGCCGTCGCCGGGTCCGAGCCGCCGCCGTCGGCGTCCGGCGTCGGCGCGCTCGAGCCGGGTCCGATCGCGGTGCTGCCCCACGACGACGCGGTCGTCGCGGCGGTGCTCGGCGCCGGTGGCGAGGTGCGGCCGCTCGACGATGCCACACGCGGGCTCGTGTGGACCGCGGCATCCGGTGCCGGCGACCTCGACGCCGTGCTCGCCGCGCACCCGCGCATCGCGTGGGTGCAGCTGCCCTGGGCGGGCGTCGACGCGTTCGCCGACGTGCTGCGCCGTCACCGCGACGACGGCCGCACCTGGACGAGCGCGAAGGGCGCCTACGCGCAGCCCGTCGCCGAGCACGCGCTCATGCTCGCCCTCGCCGTGCTCCGCGAGGTGCCGCACCGCGTGCGGGCGAATCGCTGGGAGGCCGACGAGCGGGGCCGCACGCTGTTCGGCGCCGAGGTCGTCGTCGTGGGCGCGGGCGGGATCGCGACGGAACTCCTCCGGCTCCTCGCCCCGTTCGACGTGCGCACGACCGTCGTGCGTCGGCGCGACGAGCCGGTCGCCGATGCCACCCGCACCGTGACCGAGGCCGGCCTGGGCGACGCGCTGGCGCGGGCCGATGTGGTGTTCGTGGCTGCGGCGCTCACCGAGGCATCGCGCGGCCTCATCGGCGCCGACGAGTTCGAACGGATGCCGCGAGGTGCCGTCCTCGTCAACGTGGCCCGGGGCGCCGTGGTCGACACCACCGCGCTCGTCGGCGCGCTGGGGACGGGAAAGCTGGGCGGGGCAGGCCTCGACGTGACGGATCCCGAGCCGCTGCCCGCGGGGCATCCGCTCTGGTCGTCGCCGAACTGCCTCATCACGCCGCACGTCGCCGACACGGAGGAGATGGTCGTGCCGCTCTTCGCCGAACGTGTCGCGCGCAACGTCCGCGCTTTCCTCGACGGGGTGCCGCTCGAGGGCCGGATCGACCTCCACGCGGGGTACTGACGGGTCGCCGGATGCGAGGGGCGCTCGGATTGGGAGTCCGCGGCTCCCTTTGCTAGAGTGACTCTGCTGAAACACGCGATCCTCCATAGCTCAATTGGCAGAGCAATCGGCTGTTAACCGATAGGTTCTTGGTTCGAGTCCAAGTGGGGGAGCAGCAAGGGCCGTCCGGGTGCACCGGGCGGCCCTTTCGTCGACTCGGGAGGGATTCGTGGAGGAGCGCGACACGTCGACCGGGCGCACCACGGTGCTGCGCGACAGCGTCGGCGTCGGTCTCGCGACGGCCGCCTACGGCATCTCGTTCGGCGCGCTCTCGGTGGCCGCGGGACTCGACGTCTGGCAGACGTGCTTCCTCAGCCTCGTGATGTTCACCGGCGGATCGCAGTTCGCGCTCGTCGGGGTGCTGGCCTCGGGAGGCCTCGCGGCCGGGGGCTCGGCGATCGCCACGGCGGCGCTCCTCGGCATCCGCAACGTCGTCTACGGCATGCGCATGAAGCCGCTCGTCGACCGCGGCGGACTCGCGCAGCGGATCGCGGCGGCGTGGATCACGATCGACGAGTCGACCGCCGTCGCGCTCGCGCAGACTGACGATCGGGCCGCTCGACGCGGCTTCTGGCTCACGGGAATCGTCATCTTCGTCGGCTGGAACCTGACCACCCTCGCGGGCGCCCTCATCGGCGACGCGCTCGGCGACACCAGGGCGTGGGGGCTGGATGCCGCGGCCGCCGCCGCGTTCCTCGGACTCCTGTGGCCGCGGCTGAAGCGCTTCCAGGCCGGCGCCGTGGCCGTGGCCGCAGCGCTCGTCGCGACGCTGACCACGCCGGTGCTCATGCCGGGACTGCCCGTGCTCGTGGCGGCGCTCGTCGCGGTCGTCGTCGGATGGTTCGACCTGTTCTCGCGGAGGAGCGCGTCATGACCACGTGGCACGTCATCCTCATCGCCTCCGCGGCGACGCTGGCCCTCAAGCTCGGCGGCTACCTCGTGCCCGCCGGGCTGCTCGAACGGGAGCGTCCCGCCCGCATCGCTGACCTCCTCACCGTGGCGCTGCTCGCGGCGCTCATCGCCGTGCAGACGCTCGGCGCGGGGCAGGCGATCGTGTTCGACGCCCGCGTGCCGGCCGTCATCGTCGCGGCGGCGCTGTTCGCGCTGCGGGTGCCGTTCCTCGTCGTCGTGATCGTCGCGGCACTCGTCGCCGCCGGCATCCGCGCGTTCGTCTGACGCCGTCGGGAGCCGGGCTCCGGACCGACCGCGCGCCGGCCCGGCCGTCCGTCGGGCTCAGTCCTCGAGGTGGTCGACGCCCGGCAGCCACGAGACGCCGGGCTTGCCCCAGCCGAGCTTGCGGGTGATCTTCGCGACGATGCGCTGGTCCTTCTCGCCGAGGCGGTCGACGTACAGGGTGCCGTCGAGGTGGTCGTACTCGTGCTGGAAGATGCGCGCGAGCCAGCCCTCGGCGTCGATCTCGAACGGCAGCCCCTCGAGGTCGGTCGCCCGGAGGATGGCCCGTTCGGCGCGACGCAGGCCGAACCGCTCGCCCGGGAACGAGAGGCAGCCCTCGGACTCCTCGTCGAGGTCGGGCTCACCGGCCGGCGGCGGCGAGATCCACAGCTCGGGGTTGATGGCGACCCCCCGCCACTTCGTGCCCGCCTCGTCGGCCCACCCGTACGTGAACAGGCGCAGCGGCACGCCGACCTGCGGCCCTGCGAGCCCGACGCCCGGCGCGGCATCCATGGTCTCGAACATGTCGCGGACGAGCGCGCGCAGCTCGTCGTCGATCGTCTCGACCGGAAGGGCGGGGGAGTGCAGCACCGGGTCGCCGGTGATGCGTATGGGGAGCACGGCCATTCGGCAAGGATATCGGCGACGCAACGGGTAGGGTCGTCACCGTGGATCCGGACCTGAGCGACCTCTCCGAGCAGATCGCGCTCGACCCCACGTCGTTCATCGGCATCCCGCTCGCGCTGGTCGGAGCGGTGTTCCTCTCCCTCGGGGCGCAGTTCCAGCACCGCGGCGTCGTCAAGGTCGAGGCGCGCACGGTCGACACGCTCGGCAAGGGCCTCAACGGCAGACAGCTCGCGCTGCTGCTGGCCCGGCCATCGTGGGTCGTCGGGACGCTCATGCTCGGGCTCGCCATCATGTTCCAGCTCGGCAGCCTCTACTTCGCCCCCATCATCGTGGTGCAGCCGCTCGGCGCCATCGCCCTGGTGATCACGTCCATCCTGAACTCGCGCATCAACCACGTGAAGCTGAACCGCAAGTCGATCATCGCCATCGTGATGTGCGTCGGCGGCGTGTTCCTCTTCGTCGGCGTCGCCGCATTCACGGCCGTCGACAAGCCGGTCACCGACGACCAGCTCATCACCATCCTCATCATCCTCGCGGTGGTCCTGGCTCTCGCGGGCGTGGCGTTCGCGCTGTTCCGCCGCCGCATCCGGGCCGTCTTCTACGTCATCATGGCCGGCGTGCTCTACGGGTTCGTCGCCACCCTCGCGAAGGTCGTGCTGGGTCGGATCCAGCAGGGCGAGTTCGAGTGGCTGACGTTCACGTGCCTCATCGGCCTGCTCCTCGCGACGGCGCTCGGCGCCTACTTCGTGCAGAACGCCTACGCGACCGGACCGCCCGACCTCGTCATCGCCGGGCTCACCGTGGTGGACCCCATGGTCGCCGTGGTCATCGGCATCGTCGTGCTCGGCGAGGCGTCGCAGGCGCCGCTGTGGGCGAACCTCGTGTTCGTCGTCGCGGGAGCGATCGCCGTATGGGGCGTCTTCATGCTGGCGCGCAACCATCCGCAGACGCGCCTCTGAAACGCCGCCCGACCGCGCATCCGAGCCGGGCTCACGACATGCGACCCGGGCAACGCGCAGGCGGCGATGCGTAGACTATGGTCGGATCCAAACCCCGCGCCTGACCCCTGCGCCGTGATCCCAGAGGCCGATCGCCTCCATCCGACGAACTGTGAGGAACAACACCACGTGTCTGACACACCCGGTGCGACTACCCCCGCCGGCACCGACGGCGCAGAGACGGAACGCCCGCTCACCATCCTGATCGGCGCCGACACGTTCGCCCCCGACGTCAACGGCGCCGCCCGCTTCGCCGAGCGCCTCGCCGCCGGCCTCGTCGAGCGCGGCCACGACGTGCACGTCATGGCACCCGCCGCGAGCCGCAAGCACGGCACGTGGAAGGAGGTGCACGAGGGCCAGGAGGTCACCGCGCACCGCCTGCGCAGCTGGCGCTGGTACCCGCACGACTGGCTGCGCTTCGCCCTGCCGTGGCGCATCAAGCAGAACAGCGCGCGGGTCATCGACGCGGTCAAGCCCGACGTCGTGCACTTCCAGTCGCACATCGTGGTGGGCCGCGGCCTCTCGGTCGAGGCGCAGAAGCGCGGCATCCGCATCATCGGCACCAACCACTTCATGCCCGAGAACATGCTCGAGTTCACGCTGCTGCCGAAGTCGGTGCAGGAGTTCGCCGTCGGGCTCGCGTGGAAGGCCGCCGGCCGCACGTTCGGCCGCGCAGAGGCCGTGACCACGCCGACCCGCAAGGCGGCGCAGTTCCTCGAGAAGCACACCGGTCTCGAGAACGTGCACGCCATCTCCTGCGGCATCGACGCGCACAAGTACTCGCCCAGCTGGGAGCCGCGCACCGAGAACCGCATCCTCTTCGTGGGCCGCGTCACCGGCGAGAAGCACATCGACGTGCTCCTGCGGGCGCTCACCCTCCTGCCCGCCGACCTCGACGCCAAGGTCGAGATCGTCGGCGGCGGCGACCAGATGCGCAACCTGCAGCACCTCGCCTCCGAGCTCGGCATCGCCGACCGGGTGACGTTCACCGGCTACGTGACCGACGACGAGCTGCGCGAGGCCTACCACCGGGCATCCGTGCTCGCGATGCCGTCGATCGCCGAGCTCCAGTCGATCGTGACCATGGAGGCCATGGCCTCGGCGCTGCCGGTCGTGGCCGCGAACGCGATGGCCCTGCCGCACCTCGTGCACGACGGCGAGAACGGCTACCTCTTCGAGCCGGGCAGCCACGAGGACCTCGCGGCGAAGCTCCGGACAGTGCTCGAGGCCTCGCCCGACGAGTACCGCGCGCTCAAGGAGGAGTCGATCCGCCTCATCGCGGCGCACGACATACAGCGCACTCTGTCGACATTCGAGAGCCTGTATCGTGGGAAGCCGGTGACCGACCCGGTCACCGATGTCGCGCCGGTCGCCCTCCCCGAGTGACGCGCCGCGAGGGGCGGTAGCTCAGCCGGTCAGAGCAGTGGACTCATAATCCATCGGTCACGGGTTCAAGTCCCGTCCGCCCTACAAATACCTGATGAGCATCGGGTTCTTGCCCTCGGGCAGCTTCGTCCCGTTTCGTATGACGGTGTGGTTCGAATGAGGACTGCTGAAGCTCGGGCGTTCAGGGTCAGGTTCGGGCGCGCGGGAGTGGTCTCGATGCAGGCAGCCCGACAACGAGCCGGCACGGCACAAAGGACCGCGGTCGCTTCCGCCTACCGGGGTGTCGACCGGGATCGCTCCGATGCCTAGGGCTTCTTTCCTGTGCCACCCTTTACGACGATGGACGCCGCGTTGGAGTTGTTCGAGGTGTCTGGATCGAACGTCGTACTCGCGACCGACGCATTGTTGAGGATGGTGCCGACGCTCCCGCTCGCCTGAGCTTCGATGACGAACTGGACGGTGGCGCCAGCCGGCAGGCGGTCTGCCGTGCAGGTCACCCGATGCGTGGTCTTCGAGTACGTGCACTGTGGAGACACGAACTGCACGACGAGCTTCTTCGCCGTCAGCGGCAAGACGTCGGTCACGACGATGCTCCGTGCGTCGGACGGTCCACCGGTGCCGCAGTTGGGTGTCGGCGTGGACTGGGCGTCGGACTCGCAGCCCGTGTCGTTGTGCACGATGAGCGTGTACACGATCACCGGCGACGGGTTGCCAGACCGCTGCACCGCGGTCTTGTCGATCCAGACGTCCGCTGCCGTGTCGACGTCGGTCGACGCGGTCGCGGTGTTGTCGGCCGGATCGGGATCTGGCGTCGGCGAGGTCACGGTCGCGGTGTTCTGGAGCACCGCGGTGGGCGGCAGCGCCGGGTCCACCCGGACCGTGAGGTAGACGGTGATCGTCGCGCCCGGGTTCATCGTGCCGAGGTCGCAGACGACCGAGCCGGGCTGCACGAGCGCGCAGACCGTGGCACCGTTGCCGTCGACGCCGGCCACGAACGTCGTGCCGGCCGGCAGCGTGTCAGTCACCTTTACCGCGGTCGCGGTCGACGGTCCACCATTTGTCACCGTGATCGTGTAGGTCAGGTCCTTTCCGGCGAGGACCGGGTCCGGGGTGTCGGTCTTGGTGATCGACAGGTCGGCGGATGCCGTGACCTCCGTCGTGACCGTGTCGAGGTTGTCGGACAGGTCGTTGTCGAAGGTGTCGCTCGAGACGCGGGCGTCGTTGTGGAGCGGCCCGGTGAACCCAGGCAGGACGTGCGCCTGGATCGTCATCGTGCGCGATGCCGCGGGTGCGAGGTTGCCGAACGAGCAGACGGTCGGTCGTGTCGAATCGCCGGGTACGCCGGCGTTGCAGGACGCACCGCCGGATCCGCTCACGCCGAGGATGCTCACCCCGGCGGACAGCAGGTCGGTGATGATGACACCGCGCGCCGTCGACGGCCCATCGTTGACGATCGAGATCGTGTACGAGATGTCGGTGCCGGCGATCGCGGTCGGTGGACCGGTCTTGTCGATCGACAGGTCGGCTACGGCCATGACGCTGATCGATTCCTGCGCTTGGTTGTTGGACGTGACCGGGTCCGGTGTGGGCGAGGTCACTGTGACGACGTCGTTGATGTCGACGGCCTCGTTCGCCGAGACCTCGACGGTGATCGTGGCACGTCCGATCGATGACGCCGATGCCGCTTCGAGGTCGCCGAGCTGGCAGGTGATCACTCCGCTCACTGGGCCACCGCACGTGCCTTGGCTCGGTGTAACGGTTCCGATCGTGAACGCGCCGTCGCTGAGGTTCGCGTCGGTGACGACGATGTCCCTGGCTGACGACGGACCGAGGTTGTCGATGAAGATGGTGCAGGTCCCGGTCTGGCCGGCGGGGAGCTGGCCATCGGGCTTGCAGACCTTCGTGACCTTCAGGTCGGCGCGTTCCTGAACGAACGTGCGCTGGGTGAAGGTGTTGTTCGACAATGTGCTGTCGACGCTCGCGCCGGAGATGGAGACGACATTCTCGATCAGGAGGGTGCCATCGTCCTCGTTCACCACGGTGTCGGAGTGGACTCGGGTCTTGATCACGAACGACCGGCTCTCGCCGACCGGGATGTCGCCGACGGGGCAGGTGAGGCGGTGCTCGAGCGCCGCGTAGGTGCATCCGCCGTCGTCGGAGAGGTAGGTCACCTGGTCGGGCAGGTCGTCGACGACGACTGCCCCGGCGGAACCGTCGGGTCCGTCGTTGGTGACCGTGACGGTGTAGAAGAGCTCTTCGCCGGCGATGACCGGGTCGGGTGCGTCCGTCTTGGTGACGCGGAGATCCGCGATCGGGATGGCGTCTTCGATGTCCTCGACGAGCCAGCTGCCCCGGCCCATCGTCCCGACCGTCAAGACGTCATCGGCCTGGTCGACGTGGAGGTCGAACGCGATCGTGTTCGGCAGGTTCGCGCCGAGTTCTGCCCAGACCCCAAGGTTCTGGGTTTGCGTGACGAACACGCCGGTGTCGGTTCCGGCGAGGAGCGCGAGCGCGTTGGTATTCGGTACGGGCAGGATCTCGAGGGACCGGACGTTGGCGCCCGGCACGAGGGCGGCGAGGTTGCCGGTGATGTTCGCGAAGGTGCCGCCGGCGTCCACGGTGTGGAACACGCTTGCACCTGACGAGACGTATGCGTCCGCCCAGTTCTCCGGGTTCAGCACGATGTCACTGGCCGTGCCGCCGGTCCAGCCGGGAAGCTGGGCCGGTGCGCCGGCGCCGGCGCTGCGGAGGAAGAGTTGACCGGAGTTGTCGGCGAACCAGAGCACGCCGGCGTTGTCGGCGCCGCCTGAACGTCCGCCGTAGGCGATCGCGGCGGTGGTGCCGGTGCCGCCGTTCTGGATGATGGTCAGGTTGTTCAGGGCGTCCGTCGACTCGTACACGCGGGTGTTGGAGGACACGACGATCCGGGTCGGGTCGATCGTGTTCATCGCGAGCGGCGTAGTCAGCGGCAGAGTGGACTGGCCGGCCGCGTTCCGTTCGAAGTTCTGAAGCGTCTGGCCTTGGCCGACGACGTTGAACCCCGGTGCCGAGTTCACGCAGGCGTTCGCAGCTGTGCAGGTGCGTCGCAGGAACGATGAGGTGCTCAGGTTGTTCGAGCTGCTGAACCGGATCGAGGACGCACCGGTGTCGTTCACGGCAATATAGCCGCCGTCGCCCTGGCTGAGTTCGACCCAACTCGCAGAGCCGGATGCGGATTGCTCGGCCGCGCCGGTGTCCTGGTCGCCGCAGATGATCAGGTCGCCCACGCTGTCGTAGTCGCAGGAGACGTGCTCGGAGACCTGCAGGTTCCCGTTCAGTGACTGCCAGCGGCCGTTCGTGGTCGACGGGTCGGTCTGCCGGTAGATGCCGCCGTCGTCGCCCTCGAGGATGTCGCCGTTCGCGTCGAAGACCATCTTGCGCGAGTCGGCATGAGGTGCGCTGTTGTTCGCAGTGCCGTTGTGCGTGAGCGGTGTGCACTGGCTGTTCGCGGCCAGGCCCGCGTCGCACCGGAAGAGTCGGCCGGTGAAGTTGTTCGCTCCGATCGAATTCGGGAACGTGCCGGTGTTGGGGCCGCCGTTGAGCGGTTGCCGGTCGCCGCCGAGGTACACCACGTCCGAGTCGCCCGGGTCGGCGACCATCGAGAAGTGGATGCCGCCCTGGCTGCCCGGCTTCTCCCGCGGCTGGAGCCCGACGACCACGCCGCCTTCGTTCGTCACCGGGGTGTCGAGCTGTGTCCAGTTCGCGCCCTGGTTGGCGGAGCGCCAGAGCCCTGCGAGTTGGTTGTTGTTGACCACGCCGGCGTAGACGATGTTGTTTCCGGCGGTGTTGTGGACGGCGAGCTTGAGGTTATTCGTGATCGCGTTGTTGATCCCGGTGACCTGGTTGGTGATGTTCGTCCAGGTGGCGCCGGTGTCGGCGCTGCGGAAGATCCCCTGCTGCGAGCCGACGTAGAGGACTGCGTTGTTCGAGGGGTCGCTGACCAGGTCGAAGACACCGACGTTCGGCAGGCCGCTCGTCCCGTTCCCGGAAAGCCTGGTGAAGGTCGTACCGCCGTTGGTGCTTCGGAAGATGCCGCCCTGACCTGCGCCGATGACGTTGGTCGCGCTGTTGGACGCGACGATGATCGTGGCGCCGCGCGGCGCCACGCCGATGATGCTCTCACCGGTGAGCTGGGCACCGCCCAGCGGCGTCCACGTCGTGCCACCGTCGGCCGTTCGCAGTAAGCCGTTGAGGGGTCCCGAGATGCGGTTGTACGAGCTCACGGCACCAATGCCGGCGACCAGCACGGTGTTCGTGGCGACCGTCGGGTCGAGCGCCAGCGCGCCGATCGAGAGGCTCGACTGCTGGTCGGTCAGGGGCGTCCACGTGGGTGAGGCCGCGGTGGCGTTCGTCGTACGCCACACCCCGCCGTTCACGCTCCCGACCCAGGCAACGGCCGGATCGGCCGGATGGGCGACGATCGCCTGCACCGCGCCGGCGACTTCGTTGTTCGGCGTGACGCTCTCGGTTTGGCCGCCCGTGATCGGGCCTGGGCCCTGGGCGACGTAGTCGGCGTCGATGGTCGCAGCAGTTGCGGGCGCGACGACCAGCCCTCCGAGGACGAGTGCCAAGGAAGCGACCACTGAAGCAAACCGACCCCATGGCCTACGTGGAGTGAGCAGTTTGCGTGTCGGAACCGCGCTCCGCCTTGAAGGCGAATCCGGAGTTTCGGGCGCGACGAATCGTCCGGTCATGACTTCCCCCTCGGCGCACCCGCGGCGCATGGAAACCAGCCTTCGACGGGCACGCTCGACACAGCAGATGCTGGCCCTACTGTCAGCGACTGTCCAGAATCTGAGGGACGCTCAGATACCCCCAGTTCGGGTTACCAAGCCTGCGGCTCGCCCTTCGTCTCGACGTCGAGCTGGACCAAGTCGGTCTCTCGTCCTCCGAGGACCTGGTGCTCGAGCACACCTTCGAGGGTGTAGGTCGAATCCGCAGACCACCCAGGGCAGGCTCGCCCGGTGGCGGCGCTCTCTTCGCATGAGAGCCGTGATCCGCCTTCTGCCAGAGCAAGCGCCCGCGACTCATCAGCGGCGATGAACGTGCGCTGCTCTGAGTCGGTGAGGTAGCCGAGGAGGACGCACGGAGCGTCAGTGGCTCCTGGGGGCGGACACACCGAATGGAAGAAGACGTTGCCCGTCACACGAATGCGTGATCCGACGAGCGCGGTCGGGTCGGCCGTCAACTCCACGAATGAGACATCCTGAGTGGCAGTAGTCGAGTCACCGTTCTCCACGCGATCTCCGTTCTCCCTCGGCGTCGACATATGGTCGTCCGAGTGCGAAGCCGGCCCCGCGGCGACACAACCCATTAGCGCGGCGACCCCGAGCGCCGCGACCAGCAGCATGATTCCCTTGCGGCTGTTTCGCGATCGCTGAGGCTCATCCTCGCCACAAAGGTTCGGCGGTCCGATGGCCTCGGGACGCGAACGCCGCAGGTGGACGTCCATGTCGTCAATCGTGCGCCTCGACGGCGGACCCGGCAAGTAGCGGCCGCCCACGGGGAACAATGACGTAGAGGTTCGGGCTACGTAGGGGAACGGCATTCCGATCGGGACTTGATCGCTGCGAGCGCCGTGAGCCGAGTCCGGAACTCAAGCCGCCCACTCGGGAGCGACCGTCCGCCCCAAGCGACCGTCCGCCCTACGAGTTGGCAGCGCGATACTTGTCCTGGACGCCGGCGGGGATCCGACCGCGGACAGGCACGCCCACTCCGTTCGCAGCCGCCCAGGCCCGGATGTCGCGCGGACTGGGACCTGGTGATGACGAGCGCCGCGCGGACCGTGCGCTTGTCTTCCGACCCGCCTCGACGTACGGCTTCAGTGCCTTGTGAAATGCCTTCGAGTTGGAGCTCGAGAGGTCGATCTCGTAGTTGGTTCCGTTGATCGAGAACGAAATCGTCTCGACAGCTTCCGCTCCATCGATATCGTCAACAAGAGAAACGACGGTCTTCTTTGCCAATATCGTTCAACTTTCTGATGGCCGATCGCTAATCGGAGATCGGGCCTCGCAAGGGGATAAGCTCCACGATAGCCCTCTCGTCGACAGCATTGAAGCGGGTCGCGTTTGCAGGCAATTTAGAAACTGGGCCCTAACAGGATATTCGACGCTCCATTAGTTCGAGCGAAAGCGGATGTCGTGACGATCGGTGGCGCTGTCTGCAAATCGTGAGTTACGCCGTGGACTGCTGGTGACGCGTGAGAGTAGTCTTCGTGCATGCCGGTGCGCAGCGGGGGCGGCGCGACGCCTGACGGCGCGGCTGAAGCAGCCACCTCCGATGATCGAACAGGTTTTTGGAACCGGGCACAGAACCACCCGGTCATCTCCGCATTGAGCGTGCTCGGCGTCATCCTTGGTTTCCTGCTCGTTCTTCTGGACCTTCCCGGCAAGCTCCGCGATCTTGGATCGGTGTGGTTCGCTGCACCACCAACGCCGTCCGAAAGCGAGAACCCCTTGATGACGGGGCTCGCGAGGGTCGAGATCGGGATGACTCGAGATGCCGTTGCGGCGAATATCGGACAGCCTTTGGAAACGGCGAATCAGGCGTGCGGCGACGTCTTGTTCTGTGATGCCGCCTCGTGGCCCGAGCTCAGCATGTCGCTATACGACCTCGGACACGTCGAGGTGCGAGCCCTCTACGACGACAGCGACCTCGTGTTCATGGCTGAGACGATCGTCGACGACACAGAGTTCCCGCCGGTTGCCTATCTCGGCTGGAATCTCGGAACACTCGGCGACATGACATACCGCCAAGCAGTATCCGCACTACCAGACGTCGAACCCACCGCATTTGTTGCACACTCGGGACCCCAATCCGCGGGATACGGTGAGATGTTCGAAGCGGGTCCGGTATCGCAATATCGCGGACTCTACCTTGCCAACGCGCCGACCGGATACGGAACCGATCTCGACCTTGATTCGTTGTCCGAACTCGCCGTAGATCCGGGCGACGCTGACGCTCTCGACAAATTCCGATCCGATTCTCAGCCGAACACGGCCGGTGAGTTCGATGCCGAATCCACGACGCTGACGGACCTCATCGCCGACAATCTTGTCGCCATCACTCACTTCGGCGCTGACCTCTGAGCGGGAGGAAAGGGTGGCACCGGATCATATGCAGCACGACGCATCAATCGATGCTGTGCACATCTACCGTGTGTTGGAGCGAACCGCCCGTCCGATGAGTACGCTCGCGCCCGCGGTCCATACCGTGCTGGGTCACCCGACCGTGGCATGCTCGCCACCGCGGCGCGGTGCGATCGCTGGTGTCCGGAGTTCACCGGTTCAATGATGACGTCCGGGCTTCATGACTCGTTCGCCTAGCATCTCGAGGAGTTCTGCGCTGCAGTGAGGAGCATCCCCGCTGCCTGAGCCTGCACGACGGCCGTCAGGCGGTCGTGGGTGTCGAGCTTGCGGTAAATGTGGTCGAGGTGCCGGTGCACCGTGCGCGGAGAGATCGACAGGCGCGCGGCAATCGTGGACGCGAGCAGGCCAGTAGAGAGGAGTTGGAGGACTTCGAATTCTCGAGTGGTGAGTCCGGCGTCTGTCGCGCGCTGAAGCGGGCTATCCGTCTCGTCCGCCCCCGGTGCGACATCCGCGAGCCAGTCGGCGTGCGCGGTGAGGACGATGGCCGGCCGGCGGAGGTCTTCGAGCAGTTGGATCTCGTCACGCGTGAAGTCCCGCTGCCTGGCTACTCCGATCATCCGGAGGGTATGCGGTCCGGTATCGAGCCGGATGCCGCCCGTCTCTGTGCAGCCCAGTCCTCGCTTTAGAAGTGAATACGCCTCACTGTTGCGCCACGCCGTGCGATCGGTGACCAACGCTGAGACGACGGCCACGTCGGTGTGGCCGGCGAGCCAGTGACCCATCACGGGATGGGAGCGAGGCACGGTGACCGACGCCGTCAGCATCAGCTCGATGTCCATGACGTCGGGCCAGGTCTCCAACGCGCGCGCACCCGATCGCGTGTCGATGTGACCATAGGACGACGAGTCGGCGTGCACGGCGCCCAGGAGGCGGTTGGCGATCGTGACCGCGGGCGAGCGGGCGTGCTCGAGTTCCTCGATCGCCTCGGCCACGGTGTCGGCGACGAAGCGAACCCGAAACGTGGTGGCATCCATGGCACCCCTCCCGAGCCATCAGAAACCGTGGTCACAGCGTACGGCGCTCGGAGCCGGCGCGTGTGGGCAGTTCTGCGCATAGCGGCCTCGAGCCGCGCCGCCTAGCGTGCAGAACCGTGGGGGAGGTGAACGTGGACTGGCGATCACAGGACGGATGCGTCGACCAACCCGAGCCGTCCGACGACCTGACAATCGCCGACGCCGACGCGATGGATGCGGTCTTGTCCCTCCTGCCCGATGCGAGACTCGCCGCGGTCGCGGTGGCGAGGATCGCGAGTCGGTCCGGGACCTATCCGATCCGAACCGCTGCGGACTTCGCCGCTGCAGTCGGCGGCAGCTCGCTCGTCGCCTACCTGTCATCGGGCGACCTCCCGATCGAGGGTCCGATCGATCTCGCCGGCGCGATCCTCGCCACACGTCGACGGTGTCGGCAGCACCAGCACCTCAGGGAATCGCTCGAGGAGTTCGAACGAGACCTCCATGACAGGACGTGAGCGTTCCGTTCACCGCGGCGGAACACCGGCCACCGGGCAGCGAGGCCTCGAAATCGCGGAAATTGCAGATCGGCAGGACAATCATGGTCACCGAGGACCTGTTCCGGTTCGTCGCCATTCGAGACCCCGAGCGAGCGACGCGCCGTTCGCTCCTGCGCGCGATGACGTACGACCCGGCGGAGAACACCGACTTCCACGTCAGCCTGCGGGCAGCGGGTGGCGATCCCGACAACCTGCGGGCGCTGGCGGATCGATTCATGAGCGAAAGCGACCGCTGGATCGGTTCCCTGGACCAGGCGACGCAAGTCGTGCAGGCCGTCGACGCCATCCTCCTCGAGATGGAGGACGACCCCGATCGAGACGGCAAGGCGGTCGGCAAGGCCGCTCGCAGTGAGCTGTTGCGGCTGGCCGACGGCACGGATCCGAGGGCCCAGCTGGCGGACCTGCTGCTCGCGGCCCCGGTGCATCTCGAGTGGGCCAAGGCAGCCGACAGCTTCCTCGCCGTCACATACGCCTCGACGGCGAGTCCCCAGCAGGTCGTCGACCTCAAGCGCCTCCTCGTCATCTGGGCGCTGCTGGAACGTCTCTCCGGCGGGTCCACCCCTTCCGGCCAGGAGTTGGACGCGCTCCTCCGGGAGGCGGTGGTCGTGCTGCCCGGCGATCTCGAGGTCCAGCCGGCCTCGCCGCAGCCGACCGTCCGTCCGACAACGATCACGGAGGAGCCGAGCCTCTCCGAGGCGTTGAAGAGATACCGGTGGCTCACGTCGGCCGGCGAGGAGATCAAGACCGCGCTCCGCTCGGTCGACCCGACCGCGACCGCCGTCGAGCCCCTGGCGGATGCCGGCGCGCCTCCTGACCTCGCACTGCGGATGGACGCACTGCCGGGGTTGAGCGATGCGACCCGAGAGGCCTTGGCGGAGTTCGGGGATGACTCCATCCCGAACGCGCTCAGTCGCCTCGACCGCGCCGCCGATCGGGCCCTGACCGATCACGCCGCGAGTGCTGCCGTTGCCGACCGTGAGATCTTCCGCCGCAGGGCGATCGCGGCCGAGAACCTCCGGCTGCGCCCGTGGCTGAAGGCAGCCGTCCCCGGCGCCGCCTCGGCGACCGCAGCCGCCGCCGGCGTGGATGTCAGTCCAGGACGCCTCCTCTCACCGCCGGTCCTGGGCGACCTGAAGGTGGTGCGCCAGACCCTCGCCGGGTACGAACTCGGCGAGATCGCACACGTGGAGAACGTCCTCGCCGGCGAGACCAAGATCCGACGACACCAGGTGGTGGATGTCACCGAGTCCGAGATGATCGAGACCGAACGGCGCGAGGAGGAGCAGCAGCGCGACCAGCAGACGACCACACGGTCGGAGCTGGGCACGGAGACCCAGTCCGTGATCGATCGGGACGAGAGCTTCAACGCGGGCGGCACCATCAGCGCGAGCTACGGCCCGTACGTGAGCGCCACCGCGACGGTGGGCGTCGCCCAGTCGAAGTCGGAGAGCGAGACGACGAGGGTCAGCACCCGGTTCGCCCAGGACGTGACGGAACGAGCCACTGATCGGCTGTGCACGAGCACCGAGCAGGTTCGTCGATCGCTCACGCGCAACACGATCACCGAGGAGAACGAGCACCGTCTCCAGGGGTCGAGCCAGAACACCGTCGGGGTCTATCGCTGGGTTAACAAGCGCTACTGCGCGCAGGTCTACAACTATGGGCTGAGGGTCCTGCTCGATGTTGGGGTCCCCGACCCGTCCGTCGGGTATCGATTCGCGGCCGAGCTCGGAACTGACCTCCAGGTCGACGCTGACCCACCACCTCGGCTCGTGATCCCGGGAACCGACATCGCGCTCGCGCCGCAGCGCATCGCCGCGTCGAACTGGCAGACGCTCGCCGCGACGTTCCGCGTCGCCGAATTCCCGCCGCCGCCCGAGTTCTTCGTCACCGTGCCGTTCGCCTGGTCGCAGGAATCGCCCCAACAGGCGCCTGCCGCGAGCGGTGGCGCAAGCGCGCCGTCGGGCGTCAGTCCGCGCCTGTTCAAGTCCGCGCGGGAGTTGACACTGCCCGAGGGTTACCTCCCGTTGCGGTTCGAAGCCTGCGTCCTGGTCGACGGCCCGTCCGGGCTCTACGGAGACCGGATCTCCGATGCGGAGCGCATGGTCCTGCGGGCGAACACCGGTACCGCCATTCCGGCTGCGCCACGGGAGAAGCAGGACAGACTCCGACAGCTGATCGAGATGTGGCTGGCGTGGGATCCATCGGCCATGCCTCGGCCTCCGATCGACCTCGACGACATCGGGCTGCTGACGACCTACATCGTTCCGACGTTCGGCGCCACCGCCTCACCGCCACTGGCGGGACTGCTCGCGTTCATGGCCTCAGCCGTCGGAGGATTCCGGCCTGGGCTCGAACTGGCCGTAGGTCCGAACCTGACGTGGGCGCCGCCCGGCGCGCACAAAGTGAGCGGGGTCTTCAACTGGGGCCAGAGCGGCACGACACCACCCGAGATCACGACGACGACCTCGGACAGCGCGATGCTCCCGATCGCCATCAGCACGAGCGGGGGACAGGGCTTCTCCCTCACGCTCGAAGTCCTGGCGCACCTCACGACCGCGGAAGCACGTTGGCAGCAGGAGGCGTACAACGCGATCCTCGCCGCCCACTCCGCGTGGGAGACCGACTGGCGCAGTGCAGTGGCCCAGGCGCAGATCGCACGCGGGATCTCCATCAGCGGGCGCAACCCGCTGGAGAACGCCGAGACCATCCGCAATGAGCTGAAGCGATCCGTCATCACCCTGCTCGGCGCGCCGGAGGCATCCGTTCTCGATGTGGTCACCACCGGCGATCCGGTTCCGACCGGGGATCCGCCGGAACCCACCGCCCCATCCATGGACCTGGAGCGCGCGGGGGAGGCCGCACGGCTGGTGGCGTTCTACGAGCAGGCGTTCGAGTGGCAGAACATGACCTACTCCCTCTACCCGTACTTCTGGACCGGCCGGGAGGACTGGCCCGAGGCGTTGGCGCGCCAGGACGCCGACCCCCTGTTCGCGCAGTTCCTCCGTTCGGGTTCAGCGAGGGTGGTCCTACCCGTGCGACCCGGTTTCGAACGCGTCGTCCAATCTCGCCTCAGCCTGCGACTGCCGAGTGCCGCCATCAGTGCTGCGAGCCCGCTCCCGGCGGTCGGTCCCTACCTCGATATCGCCGAGGAGATCAGAGAGTCGCAGAACAGCCAGCAGGGTGGCAAGCCGAGCGGGAGCCCCTGGAGCGTGGTCGTTCCCACGACCCTCGTCGCCCTGGACGGTACGCCCATGCCCACCTACGCGACCGCGTGTGATCCGGCCCGCGAGGATCTCGACGACGTGGGTCTCGCCGGGGACGACCACGATCACCGCGTCCGGCCCGGCTACGACGTAACTCGAGCCTGATGCCAGAGCCGACGAACGCCGATCTCCGTCCCCGGCCGGCGACGGCAGAGCCTGTCGACTTCACCCCGCCGGCATGGTGGCAGCTCACCGGGAACGACATCGAGGATGCCGGCTTCCTGATCGATCGGTGGCTCGATCGAGAGCTCGAACTGGGTCAATTGCCGCTCGACGCGATCACGCTCGCAGCCGAGCAAGTGCAGGACGTCCGGATCGCCGTGCTCGAGAAGGCCACCGAGACGACCTGGCCCGAGTTGATCGCGTCCGCGTTCCTCGGCTTCATGACCAACTCGCCGTACGGCGGGATGATCATCCAGGCGATCACCGCGAGAGCGCTTCACGCCCTTGCCAACACCTCCGCGCTCCAGAAGGCCAGCCGGACATTCGCCAAGGACTCCAAGATCGAGTTCTTCGCCTACGCGGGGAAGGTCTACGAGTACCAGCCGGCCGCCGGCAGCATCAAGCCGGTGTCGACACAGAAGATCGCAAGCCTGCTCGAATCGCTCGAGGAGGACTTGGTCACCGGGACGGATCGTCCGATCGACAAGGCGATCGCAAGTTCCTCGTTCCAGGGAGTGAGCGAAGGGCTTTCGCAGAGCGGGGTCACGCTCGCCCAAGGCGCTCCAGGCCCACGACCTTCGCCCCTTCCGGCGGGTGACAGCCCGGGCGTCACCCTTCTCGACCAGTGCATGGCGCACACCGCCGCGCTCCGGCACGCGAGCAGGTCGACCGCAGCTGCATTGACCGCGATGGTCCGTGCCCGCAAGGTGAGTGTCGCGGAGGTTGCCGCACAGGCATCTATTCCGAAGGTGCCGGAGGATCTGGGTGCGTACCGTCGCACCGCTCGATTGCTGGTCGAGGCGCTGATCTGGGTGAAACTCGCGCCGGTCACGTTCACGGGGATCAGCATCTCACCCAGCCGATTCCGTGTGGATGCGTCCCCGAAACTCGTGGCGTACTGGACCGAACGATTCGGACCGTTGGTGGCGGAATCGCGCAGCGAACATCCGAGGGAGCAGGGAACCACCTACGCCAGGCAATGGGCCGAACGGAATGCGCGCCTCGATCAGTACACCAAGGCGGCGGATGCCTCGTGGGGGCCATCGTCCTGGGCGGATCGAGCGGCAGCAGCCGGTGCGCAGTCGGACGTGAAGGACACCGTGCTGTCCTGGATGGAGCACCTCGGAACCCGGTTCGACCAGGAACTCAAGAAGGTCGTGCGGTTGCGACCGCCGCCGAAATGAACCGAATATAGGCGGGAGCGATCTGCGGAGCGCTGGCACCCGTGCGTCAGCGGCGGGCCCGGATCCGACGTCGATCTTCAGTCGCGAGGAGCCGAGAGGCGAAGTGTGCACGCGCGAGCGCAGCTCGAAAGGCCGTCCATTCCCGACATGACTCGCCCGACGTCGACCAGGCCATCCGACGGCTCGGCAATGCCATCGACGAGGAAGACGACCAGGCTCTGCTCGGCGGCCGAGTACGCCACGTCGCCCGCGCGGTAGTCGTCGACTGGAACTGCTCCAGCGGTGTCGAGGGCGGCGGCGAGCTTGGCCACCTGTGCGGTGCCCATCCGGTCGTCGAGCTCGAGATCGACCGGAAGGCGCTCCTCGAGCTGAGTCGCCGGGATGTTCAGGACCGCGACGGCCTCGGGCGCAGGCCGGTCAGGGATGGCCGAACACGCCGGCGCGCCCGCGAGCAGGAGAGCGGCGACGATCGGTGCGAGCATTCGGAAGGTCATGACCTGAGCATCCGGTCTGTCGAATGCGCGCGGGAGTCCCGGGTCTGAGGTGTCCTCGCAGGGCATCCCACAGCCGGAAGCGCCCGCCTAGCCTTGGGACATGGATCACCGTTCGGAGGTACGCGAATTCCTCATGTCGCGTCGCGCGCGAGTCGAACCCGAGCAGGTCGGCCTCCCCCCCCGGCGGCGACCGCCGGGTACCCGGGCTGCGGCGCGGTGAGGCCGCCGCGCTCGCGGGCGTCAGCGTGGAGTACTACGCGCGCCTGGAGCGCGGCGGACTCGCCGGAGCATCCGACGCCGTGCTGGACGGACTCGCCAAGGCCCTGCTCATGGATGACGCCGAACGCGAGCACCTCTACCGCCTCGCCCGCCGAGCCGACGGCGTCGGAGTGGGACGCCGCACGAGTCGCACGCCTCCGCCCACCTGGCGCCCGTCGGAGAGCATCCAGTGGGTCCTCGACTCGATGACCTCCGCAGCCGCCCTGATCGGCAACGGGCGCACCGACCTGCTCGCATGGAACGCGCTTGGTGGCGCACTGATGGATGAGATGATCACGACCGCGACGACCTCGCCACCGAACTTCGCGCGATTCATCTTCCTGGAGCCGGTCGCGCGCCGGTTCTACCCGGACTGGGACGCCGCCGCGCGCACGAACGTCGCCCAACTCCGCACTGAAGCCGGCCGTGACCCCCACGACAAGCGACTCCACGACCTCGTCGGCGAGCTGTCGACACGGAGCGATCACTTCCGCGAGTTGTGGGGTCGACACGACGTCTGGCACCACGAGACCGGAATCAAGCGCATCCATCACCATGTGGTCGGCGACCTCACGTTGCACTACGACGGGCTCGACCTCGTCGGGCAGCCCGCGGTGCAACTCACCGTGCTCTCCGCCGGGCCCGGATCTCAGGACCAGGATGCTCTCCTCTTGCTCGGAACATGGGCCTCGTCGAATGGCGAGTCGGTTGAACGGTCCGACGCCCGCGACGCCGCGCAGCGCCATCCGCCGACGCGCCGTAGCGGGTGAGCCCGCGGCAGCGTTGGAGTCGCGCCCGCCACGTGCCAGTCACAGCGGGGCCGTGTATCGGATGGGTCAATGGCGCACGCGATAGCGCAGGTGGAGCACTCGGCTGCCGCGGACGACGATGTCTGGGTCTTCCAGCAGGTGCTGCGCGTCGACCGGGCCGAAGTAGCGCTTGCCGGAGCCGAGCACGATGGGTGCGACGTCCATCCGCACCTCGTCGACCAGACCTGCCGCGAGCATCTGGCCGCCGACGTCGCCGGCCGCGATCTCGACAGTGCGGTCACCCGCGAGCTCCCTCGCCTTGGTCACCGCCGCCTCGATGCCGTCGACGAAGTGGAACGAGGCGTTGCGGTCCCAGCCCGCGGGCGCCGGCCGGTGCGTCACGACGACGACGTGGTCGACCCCGCTCGGAGGCGTCCCGTCCCAGCCGTCCGTGATGTCGAAGACGTGGCGGCCCGCGATCGTCACCGCGATCTGGTCCCAGTACGGCCGGATGTGGTCGTAGGACGCTTGCGACACGTTCAGTACGCCGCTGTCGTCCAACGGCACGTCACCGCTGACCAGCCATTCGAACAGTGGACCGGGATCGTCGTTCTCGTCCGCGATGAAGCCGTCCACCGAGACCGACGCGTTCATGACGATGTTGCCCACGGTTCCTCCTCTGTCTGGAGTCCCAAGTCTCGTGTGTCGCGCGTGGTCGCTCTTGTAGGAAATCAATCGGCCGGAAGCGGCCAGCCATCCAGCGCGTGGTCGGGATGTTCGCGGAGGAAGCGTTGCCGGACTTCGACATACCGGGTCGGCGTGAGCCCGGTGAACTCCCGGAACTCGTGGACGAAGTGGGCCTGGTCGAAGTAGCCCGCGCGGGCGGCGACGTCGCTCCAGTCGATCGGTGCGGCCACGTCGATCGCCAACACGGTGAAGGTGAACCGGCAGCTGCGCGCCAGCCGCTTCGGCGTGACGCCGACGATCTCCCTGAACCGCTTCGCCACGTACGTGCTGCTGGCGCGGGCTGTCACGCCGAGGTCGCTGATCGGCACCGCTCCGCCGGTCTCCGCGATGGCGGTGCTCACGTGGCGGACGATGTCCAGGCCGTCGATCGCGCGCATCCGTCGCACCAGTTCTTCTTCGAGCACCATCAGCATCTCGTGCGGTGCGTCCGCCGAGGCCAGTCGGTCGTGCAACTCGGCGACAGCGGACTCGCCCCAGATCTGCTGAACCGTCGCCGGTCGGTCGCACAACTCGGCCGCGGGCATCGGAAGGAACGGTGCCAGCCCCCATGGCTTGAAGTGGACGCCGACGGACCGGGTCGGGGTCGGGTAGCCGAACTCCCACGCACGAGTGGGCGTGGTGACTGCGCAGCCGTCGGCGTATTCCACGACGTCTCCGTCGGTGCCTGTTCCGATGAGAAATGCAGACCCGAGGTTGACGATGAGCAACGGCGCGGGCGCCGCCGGCAGCAACAACCGGGAGTACGGCGGGGCGCCCGCCAAGTAGTAGAGGTCGTCGATCAGCCCGTCCAGCGGCGGACCGGGCACCCTCGACACATACTCCACGATGACATCATCGCCGACGGCCCACCGGGCATCACGCGCTTCGACCGATGCTGTGCACGTCTTCCGTCTGGTGGTACGGACCGCAGGTCGGATGGGTACGTCGGCCGCCGCCGTGCAGACCGGCTGGGACATCCGGTCGTGGCATACTCGCCACCGTGACCCGGAACGCACTCACCGTCGTGCTCGTCAGCGTGCTGACCTTCGGCGGACTCATGGTGATGGTCGAGCTCACGACCCCCGGAGGACTCATCTTCGACCGGCCCGACGATGAGATCGCGGCTCTCGCCGATGAGGCGTACCTCACGGCGGAGGGACGTGAGATCTTCTTCGATGCCCGGCCACGATTCCGCGACGAGGACGAGTTGTCGCAGGCTTGCGACCAGCGCGCATCCGAGCCCGATGACTCCGACGGCGGCACGACGGTCGGGTGCTACAGCGGGTACGACGTCATCTCGATCTTCAGGCCCGACGATGCGCGACTGCGGCCGATGATGGTGACGACGGCCGCGCACGAGCTGCTGCACGCCGTGTACGCCCGGCTGGATCCCGCCGAGCGCGATGAGGTCGATGCGCTCGTCGAGGCGGAGATCGTGCGGGTGCCTGCCGCCGACGTCGTGCACGGACAGATCGCGGCGTCGGTCGGGGACCGGTCCGAGAACCGTGCCAGCGAGCTGTTCGCCTACCTCGGTTCCCAGGTCGAGCTCGACGGCGGGTTCGCCCCCGAGCTCGAGGCCTACTACGCGCGGTACTTCACCGATCGGGATGCACTCGTCGACGTGTTCATCACGTTCGAGTCGGCGCTCGACACAAACGGCGTCGAGTTGGAGAACGACTGGGCGGATGCGGGTCGTTCGTGACGTCGGAGGAAGGACCTGCGGGACGACTCAAGACCCCGGGCCCGCGCGGCGCTCCAGGGCTTCGATGACGGTCTCGGCGATGTCGATGTCGTAGAGCCGCTCGACGCTCTGGAACCCGCCGGGGCTCTCCGCATTGATCTCCACCACCTGGCTGCCGATCACGTCGATGCCCACGAGGAACATGCCATCGGCGACGAGCTTGTCGCCCATCGCCTCGACGATGCCGAGCTCGGCGTCACCGACCTCGAGGGGCACCGAGCGTCCACCGGTGCTGATGTTGGCGCGGGGGTCGTTGCCGCTGGGCACGCGTCGGAAGGCGGCCGGCCTGCCGTCGCGCTCGAGGATGCGGCCGTCGAGCAGGAAGATCCGGGCGTCGCCGTCCTCGGCTCCGTCGATGAACTCCTGGATGATGGCGTAGCCGTCCTGCAGGACCGCCTCCGTCATCTGCGCGAGGTTGGTCTCCTCCGGGCCCTCGATCATGAAGACGTTGCGGCCCTTGGCCCCGTACAGCGGCTTGACGACGCAGTGGCCGACTTCGTCGACGAACCGCTCGATCGCCGCCGGATCTCGTGTCACCAGCGACCGTGGTCGGATCGTCTCGGGGAACTCCTCCAGGTAGAGCTTGCTGGTCGCTCGATGCAGGGTGTTCGGGTCGTTGACCACCGTCACGCCGCGTTCCGCGAGCATCTGTCCGAACACCACGCCCATCGGGCTGGCCCACGGGCGCTCCTGCAGGTCGTCGATCGACTCGTTGCGCAGGACGAGCGCATCCAGCTCATCCATGACGATCCGCTCGGTGTCGCGGGATTTGATCCCCTCCATGAAGCTCGCGAGAGTGTCCTCGCTCTTCCACCTCGCGGCGCGAGCACGCGCCGCGAACAGCCCGTCGCTGCTGCCGAACTCGAGGTCGCCCACGCCGACGTACCAGGTCTCGTGCCCGCTCCTGGCTGCGGCCCTGGCGAGTCGGGTGGTCGTGTACTCGTCGATCTCGGTGTCGACGTCGTTGACGAGGAATGCGAGCCTCATGCCGCCACGCTCCCTTCGTAGAGGTCGGTGACCGTCGCGCCCGCGCGGAGCCTGTCCAGCCGCTCTTGTGCACCGGGCACGTCGAGCCAGCGTGGCCGAACCCACGGCGCATGGAGCACTTCGCGGTCGAGGAGGTCCTGCACCAGGGGGATGTGGTCCAACGCGAGCTTGCCGACGAGCAGGACGTCGAGGCGGCTGCCTTCTGCGATGGCGTCGAGGATGCGCGTGATCCCGCGCAGGTAGATCGCGTCCTTCACCGAACCGCCCCCGACGACGACCCGGATGGCGATGGACCACGCGGTCCGTGCCGGTATGCGGTGGTCGCTCCGCAGCGACTCGAAGATGTCCTGGAAGCCGGCGCCGTCGAGCATCTTGCCGACCGCGACCACTCGCGCCGCGAGCACGCGCAGTCGCCGCGGGTCCAACCCGCCGGTCAGGTACTCGGCGAGCACGGCGAGGCCCTCCTGGGTCTCGTCGTAGCCGGGCAGGCCGATGGTGAGCAGGGTCAGTGGCTGCCGGGCCCCGTTCTGGTACGTGACCACGTGGGTGCCGACCTCGTGGTGCAGCAACGGCTCGACCCGGTCGGCCCGGAAGGCGGCGGACTCCGGGATGAGCAGGTGGCCGAACGACACCATCAGCTCGGAGATGTCGTCCCGGACCTCGACGTTGACCGGGAAGTCCGGGTACACGGCGCGGTAGCGCTCGAACTCCGCACGGGCCGCCTCGGCGAAGGCCCCGGCCGTGACGGTCTGGGTGCTGGGCGCCTGCGGGGGGATCGTCTCGAGCAGCTCCGCCGCCGCCGTGGCCAGCGGGGTGGCCACCGTTCCGTAGAGCTGGAGCGACCCGTAGAGGAACCGTGACGTGTCGCGGTCCTCCAGCGCGGTGATCTGCCGGGCGATCTCGTCTCGCTTCGCCCGGAAGAGCGTGTGCAGCGCGGGGTCGTCCACGTTCTCGACCTGGAGGTCGTACAGGTCACGCTGTGCCAGGTCCGGATCGAAGTCCAACGGACGCAGCCGCAGTGTGGGGGCCGTGCCGAAGTCACTCCGTTCGAAGTCCGTCCACGCCTCCGCCGCGTTGAGTGGCGTGACGTTGACGAGCAGGTTCACGCGACGCTCGATCTCGGTGAGCCGGGCGTCGATCTCGAGTGCGGGCGCCAGCTGCTCGGTCGGTGATGACGTCACGGTCCGTTCATCGTCGTTGCCAGTCATCCGAGTCCCCTTTCCGGTGGTCACACGGTACTTCTCGACCTGGACCACAGAAACCCCTTGCAATCGGGCCTCCGTGGTGTGTGCGGACGAGCATGCACCGAGCCTGCGCCTGCGCCCGCGCCTCCGGCGCGAACGGGGGGTGACCGCCCCGCACCCCCGGGAGTAGCGTGCGGAACACGACATATGCTCATGTTCGGGGCGGCGAGACAGGGGAGCACCATGAAGCGCTCAGTCCTCATCAGCGGCATCGGAGCCGGATTCATGCTGAGCATCAGCGTCGCAGCGCCGGCGTCGGCCGGCCCGGTGCAGATCATCCCCTGGGAGGATTCGTACACCGTCGTCCATGCCGTCGGCGAGGACGGCTGGTGCCCGCCCGACGTCGTCGATTTCGACGTCACCGAGACCTTCGACGGAAGCGGCATCGACCGCATCACCACACAGCGTGACGGCCTCATCCGCTTCGCGGGCACGTACACGACCGATACCGCGTACTCCGCGAACGGCAACACCCTCGTGAATGCTGCTCACGGCAACTATCGCGACGCCGACGTCGTCGACAACGGCGACGGCACCCTCACGATCCACTTCAAGGACGCGAGCTCGACGAAGGTCCGGCTCGACGGGACGTCCCTGTTCCAGAACACCGGCCTTGTCGAAGGCGCCGTGATCTTCGACCACAGCGGCACGCCGGCGGATCCCGATGACGACGAGTTCATCGAGGTCGACGGCCAGATCGGGTTCCACGGCCGATTCGACACCGAGGACCGCGACTTCTGCGAGGACATCGCGACCTACCTCGGCGACTGAGCCGCCTCGTTCGCGGCTCGATTGCCCGGCATCAGCTTGGTGAGATGGGTGGATGCCGCACACCGCGGCGCTGCCCGCGCGCGGCCCGACCTCCGGCCGCGCCGGCGCACCACCACTGGAACACTCCGGTCAGAGGCCGGTCCGGCCTGCTCGACGGTCTCGCGGCGGGGGAGCCGACTCGATTGCGGCGGATCACGCCCCGGATTACACTCCGAGCGAAGCGAGCCTCCCTCGTATCTTGCCTCTCCGTGCCGCCACCGGATTGACTCCGACAGCCCGATGCGACGACGCGATGCCTGGCCCATCGCGTTCCCTCGTCACCGGCAGGATCGAGCGGGACCGGCTGCGAGGAGGCCTCACCATGGGCGTGCACGAGGACGGGATCCTCCTGGGTCGTGCGCGCGAGCGAGAGATGCTGGACGCTCTCGTGACGCAGGCACGAGGCGGTCATGGCGCCGTGCTGGTGATCCGCGGCGAGGCCGGGGTGGGCAAGACGAGCCTCCTGAGCCACTGCGCCGAACACGGTTCGGGCCTCCAACTCCGGCGCACGGCCGGCGTGCAGTCGGAGATGCAGCTGCCGTTCGCGTCCCTGCATCAACTCTGCCGGCCGATCCTCGATCGAGTGGAGTCGATTCCTCCTCCGCAGGCGGTCGCGCTCAGCGTTGCACTGGGGCTCATCGAGGGGGAGACGCCCGACCCGTTCCTCGTGTCGCTCGCCGCGCTCAGCCTCCTCTCCGAGGCGGCCGGGCAGCAGCCCATGCTCTGCCTCATCGATGATGCGCAATGGGTCGACAGCGCCTCGGGACAGGCGCTCGCCTTCGTCGCCAGGCGCCTGCTCGCCGACTCGATCGCGATGGTCTTCGCCGTCCGGGAGCCGACCGCGAACCGCGCACTCGACGGCCTGCCGGAACTGCGGTTGGAAGGACTCGCCGACGACGACGCCCGCGCGCTCCTGCAGACGGTCATCCCCGGCCGACTCGACGCCCGCGTGCGCGATCGACTGCTGACGGAGACCCGTGGCAATCCGCTTGCGCTGCTGGAGCTGCCCCGGCGGCTGAGCTCGACGCAGCTCCCCGGCGCCTTCGTCGTGCGTGACGAACGGGAGCTGCCCGAGCGCATCGAGGAGGCCTTCATCGCTCGCCTGGAGGCGCTCTCGCCGGAAGCGCGGCTCCTGCTCCTCCTCGCGGCAGCCGAGCCGGCGGATGATCCGATCCTGCTCTGGCGCGCCGCGGATCGGCTCGGCATCGACGCCTCGGCCGCCGAGGCGACGGAGGGTGAGGGCCTGCTCACCGTCGACAGCGGCGTGCGGTTCCGGCATCCGCTGGTGCGCTCTGCGATCTACCGCGCGGCGTCGCCGCAGGATCGGCGCGCGGTCCACCTGGCGCTTGCCGAGTCCATCGACCCGACGATCGAGCCCGACCGACGCGCCTGGCACCTCGCGGCGGCGACGATCGGACCGGACGAGACCGTCGCCCGGGAGCTCGAGCGCTCAGCGGGGCGAGCGCGCGCCCGAGGAGGCCTCTCCGCGGCGGCGGCGTTCCTCAGGCGCTCGGTCGAGTTGACGGCCGACCCGACCGCCCGGGCGGAACGCGCCCTCGCGGCTGCTCAGGCGAGCCTGCATGCAGGCGAGTTCGACTCCGCGTCGCACGTGCTCCAGACGGCCGACGAACTCGCGTCCGATGAGCTGCACCGCGCTCGGGCCGACCTGGTGCATGCCCAGATCGCCTCGGCCTCGGGGGCGCTGGACGACGTTCCCGCCCTTCTGCTCGCCGCTGCGGAACGGCTCGAGCCGCTCGATCCGATCCTGGCGCGCGAGGCTTACCTCGATGCATGGGGGGCGGCGCTCTTCGCAGGCGACCGTGCCGGCGCGGACATGCGCGAGGTCTCTCGCGTCGTGCGCGGGCGACGACTCTTCCGAGACGACCAGCACGGCACCGACCTCCTCCTCTACGCGATGTCCGTGCTGATGACCGACGGTCGCGAGGCGGCCGCACCCGCGATCCGTCGCGCGCTCGGCGAGTTCCTCGTCGAGGACCTTCCGGTCGACCGGGGCATGCGGTGGAGCGTCATCGCGTCGGCCGCTGCGCTGGAGACGTGGGACTTCGAGAGCCGGAAGGCGATCACGATGCGGCAGCTGCAGCTGGCGCGAGACGCCGGCGCCCTGACCCCGCTCGCGTTCGGCCTCAACGGTGCTGCGATCACGATGGTCATGACGGGCCAATTCGAAGCCGCCCTCCGGCTCTGCGCCGAAGCGGATGCGGTGAACCAGGCGATCGGCAGTCGGGTTCCTCCATTCGGGGGGATGCTCCTGGGAGCCCTTCGCGGTCGCGAATCCGCGGCCCTCGCCGTGATGGAACAGGCCACGCGGAAGGCCGACGAGAGCGGATCCGGCTTCGGGCTCCAGTGGGCGCATTGGACCCGCGCGATCCTCCTGAACGGCCTGCGGCGCTATGACGAGGCGTTGGATGCCGCTCAACGAGCGTGGGATGCCTGGCCCGACTGGTTCGTCTCGATCTTCGCCTCGGCGGAGCTCATCGAGGCGGCGGCTCGGCTCGGCCAACCGCACCGAGCGGCGGAATCGCTCGAGCGCCTCACGGCGAGCACCAGCGTGGGTGCCACCGAATGGGCGGTCGGAATCGCGGAGCGCTGCGCGGCCCTGCTCAGCGAGACGGCCGAAGCCGAACCGCACTACGTCGCCGCGATCCGATCCCTCGGCACCACCCGATTGCGCCCGGAGCTGGCGCGCACGCACCTCGTGTTCGGCGAATGGCTTCGACGAGAGGGCCGGCGAGTCGACGCCCGGGAGCAGTTGCGGATCGCGCACGCGATGTTCACGGACCTGGGCGCCGAAGGGTTCGCGGAACGCGCTCGGGACGAGCTGCTCGCGACGGGCGAGACGGTCCGAAAACGCACGCCGTCGCAGCACGAGGAGCTCACGCCGCAAGAGGCGCACGTGGCGCGACTGGCCGCTGACGGGAGGACGAACGCGGAGATCGGCGCCACGCTCTACCTGAGTCCCCGCACGGTCGAATGGCATCTCAAGAAGGTCTTCCTCAAGCTCCAGATCAACTCCCGCAGGGCGCTTCGCAACTCGCTCCCCAGTTACGAGGCGGTCGCGGGCTAGCCTCGCACCGGCATGCCGGCCGGGAGCTCGTGGCTCCCGGCCGGCGCGGCGGCGGCCGCGGCCGGCTGCTAGCCGCCGACCACCGAGAGCACCGCCTTGCCGGGCCCGCTCCGCCGGGCGCCGGGCCCGTAGGCGTCGGCACCCTGGGCGAGCGGCAGGACGTCGGAGACGATCGACCGGACGAGCCCGGCGTCCATCAGTCGGCCGATCTCGACCAGCTGCCCGACATCGGGCCGGACGACGAACCAGATCGCCCGTCGACCGTCGACATCGTCGCGCTCCGGTGGGCGCGGGACGGCGATCGACACGAGTCGCCCGCCGGGACGGATCACGTCCCAGGAACGCGACCACGTGTCGCCTCCGACCGTGTCCAGCACCAGGTCCACGTCCGACACCGCGTCCTCGAAGGGCGCCCCGCGGTAGTCGATCACGTCGTCGGCGCCGAGTTCGCCCACGAGGGCACGGTCGCGCGCGGAACTCGTCGCGACGACGCGAGCGCCCCGCCAGCGCGCGAACTGGACCGCGAAGGTCCCGACTCCGCCGGCGGCACCGTGGATGAGCACGCGCTGGCCCGACCGCAGGGCCCCGTGGTCGAAGAGGCCCTGCCACGCCGTCAAGGCCGACAGCGGGACGGCGGCGGCCTCGACGTGCGTGAGCGAGGCGGGCTTGGGCGCGAGCTCGCCGGCGTCGGCCCGGACGGCGACGTACTCCGCGTCTCCACCGTCACGGCGGACGTCCGTGTAGCCGAAGACCTCGTCGCCGACGGCGAAGCCGGCCCCATCGGGCCCGACCGCCTCGACGACCCCCGAGACCTCATGGCCCGGGACGATCGGCGGCACGCGGGGCGTGGCATCATGGTCGAGCCACGCCCCCGGCCAGTCCAGCTCGCCCGGGCTCACGCCGCTGGCGTGCACCCGGACCAGGACATCCTGCGGGCCGAGCCCGGGCGACGGCGCCTCCTCGTAGACGAGGCGGGCGGCGTCGCTCGGGGCGTAGGCGCGGAGTGCGAACATCAGCGCAGCGACCGGAAAGCGGCCCGCACCTCGGCCGTGAAGAGCTCGGGCTCCTCCCAAGCCGCGAAGTGGCCACCGCGGTCGACCTCGTTGAAGTACGTCGTGGTCGGGTAGACGGTCTCGACCCAGGTGCGCGGCGACGGGAAGAGCTCGCCCGGGAAGGTCGTGAACGAGACCGGGACCTGCACAGGCGGCGGCGTGTGGCCGTGCGACGCGGCCAGGAAGCGGCCGAACTCCCAGTACCAGCGGGCGGCCGACGCTCCCGTGCCGGTCAGCCAGTACAGCGTGATGTTGTCCAGGATCTGGTCCCGGTTGAGGTTGCCGACGGGATCGCCGTCGACGAAGGCGCGGCTGATCTTGAGGTAGCTGTCGGTGTCGTGGTCGAGCATCCAGGCTGCGAGGCCGATCGGCGAGTCGAGCAGTGAGTAGCCGATGGTCTGCGGCCGGGTGGACTGCTCGAGGAAGTAGCCGAAGCCGTCCGTGGTGAACGTCTCGAGCGCGGCGTGCGCCGCACGCTCCTGCTCCGACTCGGCCGGGAGGATGTCCTTGACGCCGATCGCGAGGGCGAGCAGGTTCATGTGGATGCCGACCAGTCCGTCGGGGCCCTGGCGGCCCATCGCGTCGGTGACCGCGGCACCGACGTCGCCGCCCTGGGCGACGTACCGCGTGTAGCCGAGGCGCGTCATCAGCTTTCCCCAGGCGCTCGCGATGGGCCCGTTCTCCCAGCCGAGGTCGGTCGGCGCGCCGGAGAAGCCGTAGCCGGGCAGGGACGGCAGCACGACGTGGAACGCGTCGTCGCCGGTGCCGCCGTGCGAGGTGGGGTCGGTCAGCGGTCCGATGGTGTCCAGCAGCTCGAGGACCGAACCCGGCCAGCCGTGCGTCATGATCAGGGGCATCGCGTTCTCATGCCGCGACCTCACGTGGATGAAGTGGATGTCGACCCCGTCGATCTCGGTCGTGAACTGGGGCAGCGCGTTCAACCGTCGTTCGACGCTGCGCCAGTCGTACTCGTCCGACCAGTACCGCGCAAGTGCCTGCAGTGTCTCGAGCTGCACCCCCTGGGAGCGGTCCTGGACGAGTTCCCGGCTCGGGAATCGCGTCGCCGCGACCCGTCGGCGTGCGTCGTCGATCTGTTCCTGCGAGAACTCGACCGTGAAGGGCCGGATGGCGGTGGTGCTGTCGATGATGGTGTTCATGATTTCCTTTCGGTGACCGGGTGCGGTCAGTGACTGCATCGAGATTGCCCGTCGCAGCCGGTTCGTCGCGCCCGTCGTCGCTACTGGTCGGAGCTACGGGGGAGGGAACCCCGGGGTCCGCGCACCCGGGGGCGTCCCGATCGCCGCGTTCACTCGTGTTCGGGCAGCAGCGGCGTCGACCAACCCGGGTCGCGACCGAGTTGCGCCGCTCGCGAGACGGATGCCGCACCGAAGCGATCGCGGACCGCGTCGAGCACCGTGTCGAGGCGCATTCCGTCGTCCCAGTCGAACGGCAGCTCGGGCTGGACGCTGTCGGCGCGAGCCAGTTGCGACAGCGAGACGCCGATCAGGGTGATGCCGCGCTCGGCGATCAGCGGCTGGGCGCCGGCGAGCAACCCCTGCGCGATCGCGACCAGCACCGACGTGCGGTCGGTCGCGGATCGCAGGGTCCGCGATCGAGTGGCCTTCGCGAAGTCGCCGTAGCGGAGCCGCAGCACGACCGTTCGGCACACCCGGTCCTTGTCGCGGAGGCGGCGGGCGAGCCGATCGATGATCTGGGTGAGGATGACGTCCAGTTCCTCGGGCGAGCGCGGGCGGGTGCCGAGCGCGCGTTGCGAACCGATGGAGCCGCGCCGGTGCGTGCTGTCGACCGGACGCGGATCCCGAAGCCGGGCCAGCGCGTGCAGGTGCGCGCCGGTGGCCTTGCCCAGCAGCCGTTCGGCGGCCGCGGCCTCGAGCTCGGCCAGTTGCCCGACCGTGCGGATGCCGAGCCGGTGCAGCTTCTCCGCGGTGACGGCACCGACGCCCCACAACCGTTCGACCGGCAGCGGGAGCAGGAACTCCTGTTCCCGTTCGGGCTCGACCACGAGCAGCCCGTCGGGCTTGCTGACCGCGCTGGCGACCTTCGCCAGGAACTTGGTCCGTGCGATCCCGACCGAGATGGGCAACCCGACCTCGGCACGAACCCGCTTACGCAGGCGCACCGCGATCTGCTCGGGCGTGCCCGCGATGCGACGGAGCCCCCCGACCTCCAGGAACGCCTCGTCGATCGAGAGCCCCTCCACGAGGGGTGTCGTATCGCGGAAGATCGCGAACACGGCCTTGCTGGCGTCCGAGTAGGCGTCCATCCGTGGAGCGACGACGACGGCGTCGGGGCACAGGTCGCGCGCATGCCGGCCGCCCATCGCCGTGCGCACGCCACGGGCCTTCGCCTCGTAACTCGCCGCCAGCACGACACCGCCGCCGACGATGACCGGCCGGCCGCGGAGCTCGGGCGCGTCGCGCTGCTCGACCGAGGCGTAGAAGGCGTCGAGATCCGCATGCAGCACGGTCGCCTCGCCCCGCATCCCGTCCTCCTGCCGTCACCTACTGCGGATCGTCGCATGCACCGGGGACACGGGCCGCCTCGTGCGCCGCGAGTGGCCGACGCGCGCGTCCCGATGCCAGAGTGGACCATGGCCATCGAGCTGAGGTCGCCCTCGGCGGAGGACTACCGCGCATGCCTCGCAGAGACGCCGCGTACCGTCGGCACGGCCGTGGGGCCGATCGAGGTCGCCGAACGCGGGCGGGGCGAGCCGGTGCTCGTGCTCCACGGCACCCTCGGAGGATGGGACCAGGGGCTCGTGTCGGCCGAGTTCCTGCGCGTGAACGGGTACCGGATCATCGCGCCGAGCCGCCCCGGATACCTGGGGACGCCGCTGTCGACGGGACCGACCTTCGCGGAGCAGGGCGATGCGATGGCCGCGCTGCTCGACACGCTCGAGATCGACCGCATCATCGTGTTCGCCGTCTCGGGCGGCGGGCCTGCGGCATACGAGCTCGCAGCTCGGCACCCGCAGCGCGTGAGCCGGCTCGTCCAGGTCGACGGGGTCTGCATTCCCGGCCCGATTCCGAGGGCGGCGACGCAGCTCTTGGCGACGGATGCCGTCGCCAAGGCGCAGCTCTGGTTCCTCACGCACGCGACGAAGCGGACGCTCACCGCACTGTTCCGCGTCGCCGGAAGTGACACCAAGGCGGTCGCGGCGGATCGGGCCGCGCGGCTCGCGGGGGAGCCCGGCAGCACGGCGTCGCTGGAGGCGACGCTTCGCGCGTCCCTCGGTTCAGCACGGCGACGCCAGGGGATGAAGAACGACTTCACCGTGTTCACGCCCGCGCCCCTGGAACGAATCACGTGTCCGACGCTGATCGTGCACGGGCGCTCGGACAAGACGGTTCCGCCCGCGAGCGCCGAGTACGCCCACGAGCACATCGCCGGCGCCGAGCTTCACTGGATGGACGGCTCGCATCTCGCATTCGCGCTCGAGGCCGCCGACACGGCGCCGGCGCACGTCGTGGGCTGGCTCCGTGGCGACGACTGACCTGGTCGGTGTCGGACGTGCGGCATAGCCTCGGACCGTGGCCACCCTCGACGATCTGCGCCGCACCGCCGTCGGGCTGCCCGGCAGCGAGGAACGCGCGACCACCGGCGGCGCGGCGTGGTTCGTGCGCGGCAAGCTCTACGCGTGGGAGTGCCACCCATGGCCGAGCATCCCCGACGACATGCGCGCGATCATCGCGGCCGAGCTCGTCGTCGGCGTCAAGGTCGCCGATCCCATCGATGCGCTCGCCCTCGTCGAGATGGCGCCCGACGTGTTCCTGCGCACGACGACGAGGTGGGGCGAGCCCAAGGTCGCGTTCCGCATGGCCGGCATCGACGACGACCATCTCGCCGAGCTCGTGACCGAGGCATGGCGCGTCCAGGCGCCGAAGTACCTGCGGCGCGAGTTCGACGACGCCGAACCGCACCCCCGATGACATACTCGGCGATGTGAGGGTGTATTTCGCCGGCCCGCTCTTCACGGGCCCTGAGCGCAGCTGGAACGCCGACCTCACGGTAGCGCTCCGGGCCGCCGGGCATCAGGTCTTCCTCCCGCAGGAGAAGGGCCTGGAGCAGGACGCCGCGGCGATCTTCGCCGCCGATGTCGCCGGGATCGACTGGGCTGACGCCGTCGTCGCGATCATGGACGGTCCCGACCCTGATTCCGGGACGGCGTGGGAGGTGGGGTACGCCTTCCGCAAGAAGCCGATCATCCTGGTCAGGACTGACTTCCGCATGCAGTCGGGGAGACTCGGCGACTACAACCCGATGCTCACCGAAGCGGCGACGATACGGCTCGACCTCCCCGAGTCGTCCGCAACCGACGTGGCCGACGCCGTCATCGCGGCGCTCGAGCGTCTCGCGTCGACCCTGGGTCCGTAGCCGCGGCGTGCGGGGGATTCGGATGCCGTCCGTCCCAGCTGAGTCGCTCCATGCAGCCGGCGCGAGCGTCCGGCACGCCCCGGCGCACTGGACGCGCCACGGCGGGCGCACGAGAATGGGCGTCATGTGGCGCCGGTCCTGGTGCGCGCGGCGGACGGCGGCCTCGTCGTGAACGACCCGACCGAGGAGCCGAGGATCCGGACGCCCGATCAGCGCCTGCGGATCTTCGTCAGCTCCACCCTCCTCGAGCTCCGTCCCGAGCGGGCTGCGGCACGTCACGCGATCGAAGGGATGCACCTCGCGCCGGTCATGTTCGAGCTGGGGGCCAGGCCGCATCCGCCCCGGGAGCTGTACCGCGCCTACCTGGCGCAGAGCGACGTGTTCGTGGGCATCTACTGGCAGGAGTACGGCTGGATCGCCCCGGGTGAGGACATCTCCGGACTCGAGGACGAGTACTGCCTCGCGCCGGGCGACATGCCGAAGCTCATCTACGTCAAGCGGTCCGCCGAGCGGGAGCCGCGTCTCGCCGCGCTCCTCGAGCGGATCCGGGACGACGACGGCACCTCGTACATGTCGTTCGACACCGCCGACGAGCTCGCGCGCCTCGTGGGGTCCGACCTCGCGAGCCTGCTCGCCGAGCGGTTCGACGCGTCGCGTTCGGAGCCGGCTCCGAGTCCGGATGCCGGGTCGGGCGCGGCCGTCGACGTGCCCGCCGTGGGTGGCCGCATCCCCGTCACGTCGACCGACGCGGTCGGCCGCGAGACCGCGATCGCGACACTCCTCGACTGGCTGGGCTCGGATGCGAAGCGCCTCGTGACCCTCGTCGGTCCCGGCGGAATCGGCAAGACGCGTCTCGCCGTCGAGGTCGCACGTCTCGCCCAGGACCGGTTCGACCGCGTGACGTTCGTCCGCCTCGCCGAGGTGGCCGAATCCGGTGACGTGCTGCCGTCGATCGCCCGCGACCTCGGGGTGCGCGACACGCGGGATCGCCCCCTCGTCCGGCAGATCGGGTCGGCGCGCACCGGCAGGGTCGACCTCATCGTGCTCGACAACTTCGAACAGGTGCTCCCCGCCGCCATGGACGTCCTCGCCCTGCTGAACGCTCTCCCCGGCGCGACCTTCCTCGTGACGAGCCGTGCGCGGTTGCGGGTGCGCGGCGAACACGTCTTCGACGTCGAACCGCTCGCGCTGCCCGACGCGAACGCCCCACCGTCGGTCGAGCAGCTCCTCGAGGCCCCGGCCGTGCGGATGTTCCGGGATCGTGCCGAGGCGGCGGACCCCAGGTTCGAACTGACGGCGGAGAACGCGGCGGAGGTCGCGAGCATCTGCCGGGCGCTCGAGGGCGTCCCGCTCGCACTCGAGCTCGCCGCAGCTCGTATCCGCATCCTGACCCCCGCCGCGATGCTGGCACGACTCGATCGCGTGCTCCCGCTGCTCACGACCGGCGACCGGGATGTCCCGGAGCGTCAGCGCACGATCCGCGCGACGGTCGAGTGGAGCATCGACCTGCTGAGCCCCGACGCGAGGTCGATGTTCACCTGCCTCGGCGTGTTCTCCGGCGACTTCAGCCTCGACGCCGCCGAAGCGGTCACCGCCGGGGCGCCGTGGGCGACCGACCTGCTCGGCACGCTCCTCGAGCTCGTCGACGGCAGCCTCGTCCGCCAGCGCGAGGAGGCGGGCGTTCCGTTCTTCTCCATGCTCGTCCCCGTGCGGGAGCTCGCGGCCGCACGATTCGCGGAGGGAGCGGATGCCGCCGCCGTGTACCGCGCGCACGCGGACTTCTACGTGGAGCTGTCCCTCGCGGCGGAACCGCTGCTCCGAGGGCCGACCCAGCCCGCCGCCGTCGCCCGTCTCGAAGCCGAGCGCGACAACCTGCGCGCCGCGTACCGGCACCTCATCGCGCTCGGCGAGGGCGACGCAGTGGCCGAGGCCGTGTGGCAGACCTTCCTCTACTGGTGGATCCGGAGCCTCATGCCTGAGGCGCGAGCGTGGATGGAGGAGGTGCTCGACGCACACGTGCCGCTGTCGCGGCGGGCGCGGGCGATCGCCCTCGCCTACTCCTCGTGGGTCTCCGTCTGGCAGCGGGATCCGTCGGTCACGACCGAACCGGCGGCCGAGAGTGTGGAGCTGTTCCGCGCCGAGGGCGACGAATTCTCCGAAGCCCTTGCTCTGGCCATCCTCTCGCTCTGCTGCATGTCCGTCTCGCCGCCTCAGCTCCGTCGTGCGCTGGAGGGTCAGCGGGAGGCGCTGGACCTTCCCGCGGTGCAGGCGAACCCGACGTTCCTCGCGGTGCTGTTCACGGGGCTGGGGCGGGTGCTGTTCCACAGCGGCGATCCGGCCGCAGCCCTCGAGGTCTTCGAGCGGTCGCGCGACGTCGCCGTGGCGGCGGGCGACCTCTTCGTCGAGAGCATCGCCGTGACGCAGGTCGGCTGGGCTCGCCTCGCCCTCGGCGATCCCCGTCCCGATCCGTTCCTGCGCGCGCTCGAGATCGCGACGGGTCTCGACAACGTCGGCGGGATCGCCTTCGCCTTCGAAGGGCTCGCCGCCACGGCGGGCACGACCGGCGACGTCGAGCGGGCCGGAACGCTGCTCGGTGCCGCGGAGAGCCTGCGTTCGCGGACCGGGCTGATGGACCAGCGCGAGTACCGCTCGTACCAGCCCGTCGTGGACGCGATCCTCGCGGGCGATCGGGCGGCCGACTTCGAGGCCGCGCGCGAGGCGGGTCGCCGGATGCCGCGACCCGACGCGCTGGCCATGGCGCTCGAGCGCACGACTCAGGTGACGTCGACGTGAGCGACGGCATCGACGGTCCGTCGATCCGCACGCCCGACCGGCTGCTGCGGGTCTTCGTGAGCTCCACGCTCCGCGAGCTCGAGCCGGAGCGGGCGGCCGCGCGGCGTGCGATCGAGCGCCTGCATCTCGCTCCGGTCATGTTCGAGCTCGGCGCGCGCCCGCATCCGCCCCGCGAGCTCTACCGTTCCTACCTCGCGCAGAGCGACGTGTTTGTCGGTGTCTACTGGCAGCAGTACGGCTGGATCGCCCCGGGCGAGGACATCTCGGGGCTCGAGGACGAGTACCGCCTCGCGCCACCCGACATGCCGAAGCTGATCTACCTCAAGCAGCCCGCTGCGCGCGAGGAACGCCTCGCCGCGCTCGTGCAGCGGATCCGGGACGACGACGCCGCGTCGTACCTGCCGTTCACCGATGCCGACCACCTCGCACGGCTCATCGAGGCCGACCTCGCGACACTCCTCGCCGAGCGGTTCGACGCCTCACGTGCGTCGCGCGGAGCAGATGCCGAATCACATGACGCCGCTGCGGAGCCGCTGCCGCTCCCGGCGACCGATGTGCTGGGACGCGACGCGGATGTCGCCACGCTGCTCGGCTGGATCGGTGTCGACGACGGCCCGAGGCTCGTCACGCTGGTCGGCGCAGGAGGCATCGGCAAGACGCGCCTGGCGCTCGAGGTCGCTCGTCGCGCGAGCGACCGGTTCGACCGGGTGACGCTCGTCGCACTGGAGCACGTCCAGGAGGACCGCGACGTGGTGCCCGCGATCGCACGGGCGTTCGGGGTTCGAGACGTGGGGGAGCTGCCCATGCTCGACCGGATCGTCGCCGCGCGTGCCGGCCGGCGGGACCTGATCGTGCTCGACAACTTCGAGCAGGTGGTCGCATCCGCGCCGGTGGTTGCGACGCTTCTGGCTGGCCTGCCCGAATCGACGGTGCTCGTGACGAGTCGGGCGCGGCTCCGGCTGCGGGACGAGCAGGTGTACGACGTCGACCCGCTGGCCCTGCCGCTCGGAGGGGACGGCACCCCGCTGCAGGAGATCCTGTCGTCTCCGGCGGTCCGCCTGTTCCGGGACCGCGCGCGAGCGGCGGATCCCCGTTTCGACCTCACCGAGCAGAACGCCGAGGCCGTGGCCCGCATCTGCCGAGCGCTCGACGGCGTGCCGCTGGCGATCGAGCTCGCGGCGACTCGCATCCGCGTCCTCACTCCCGAGGCGTTGGTGTCGCGCCTCGATCGCGTCCTCCCGGTCCTCGCCACGGGCGCCCGGGATGTGCCCGAGCGCCAGCAGACCATCCGCGCCACGGTGGAGTGGAGCATCGACCTGCTCACCGCCGAAGCGCAGGCGCTGTTCACTCGCCTCGGCGTGTTCTCGGGCGACTTCAGCCTCGACGCGGTCGAGGCGGTCGTCGACGGCACGCCGCTGGCCGAGGCGGCGTTCGACGCGATCGCGGAGCTCGTCGACGGCAGCCTCCTCCGGCAGCGCGACGACGCCGGTGTCCCGTTCTTCTCGATGCTCGTCCCGGTGCGCGAGATCGCGACCGCGAGGCTCGAGCGCGACCCGGATGCCGCGGCAACCCGACGTGCGCATGCCGACCACTACGTCCGCCTCGCCGCCGAGATCGAGCCGAAGCTGCGGGGAGCCACGCAGCTCGCGGCGCTCGACCGGCTCGAGGCGGAGCGGGACAACATCCGATCGGGGTATCGCCATCTCATCGACCTCGGCCAGACGGAGGCCGTGGTCGATGCAGTGTGGCGCCTGCTGCTGTACTGGTGGATCCGGAACCTGTTGCCCGAAGCGAAGGCCTGGATGGGAGACGTGCTCCGTGCCGGCCCACCGCTCGCCCCCCGCACCCGTGCGATCGCGAATGCGATCTCGGCCTGGGTCTCGCTGCTGCAACCGACCGCCGAGATCGACCTCGCCCCGATCGAGGAGAGCGTCGAGCTGTTCCACGACCTCGGCGACGCGTTCGGGGAGGGCTGCTCGCTGACGGTGCTGAGCATCGCGTGCACGTATCGGTGGCCCCCCGAGCTGGACCGCGCGGAGGCGTTGCAACGACGAGCGGTCGAGCTCGTCGGACCGGAGCTGGATCCCACGTTCAACGCCTTCTTCAGGTCCAGCCTCGGCACGATCCAGCTCTATCGCGGGAATGCCCGTGGCTCGCTCGAGGTCGCGGAGACCGTGATCGCGGAGGCCGTCGGGTTCGGCGATCGCTTCGTGGAGTCGATCGCGCTCACGAACGCGGGATGGGGACGGCTCGGCCTGGGCGAGGCGCGTCCAGAGCTCTTCACGCGAGGGCTGGAGCTCTCATTGCAGCTCGGCTTCGAGGACGGCAACGGCTACGCGCTCGAGGGGCTGGCGGCGTGCGCCGCGTTGAGCGGGGACGTGGCGCGCAGCGGGTTGCTGCTGGGGGCGGCCGAGGCCTCGCGCACCCGCACGGGCATGGCCGACCAGCGGGCGCGGATGACGCATGCGCCGTTCGTGCAGCAGGTCCTCGCCTCGGAGTGGGCCGAGTCGTTCGAGGCTGCGCGGGCCGAAGGACGTGCCCTCTCCCGCGGCGCGGCGATCGACCTGGCCCTGGACGGGCGAACCGGCGCGGATCGATGAGTCCGGCCGGCCCGCCCGATCGCGTCAATCCTTTGCGAGGTCGGCCTTCACGAGCTGACCGCCCGCCAGACCGGCGAGGATCGCGCCGACGTCGAGCCCGGTGAGCGACTTGACGACCTCGGTGCCCTCGCCGAGCACCTGGCCGACGGTCTTCGTGATCGCGCTCGCGCCGTCGGTCGAGACGACGGTGAGCGTGTCGATGTTGCCGATCGGCTCCGCGGCGGCGCGCACGATCTCGGGCAGGCGGGAGATGATCTCCTGCGCGAGGGCCGCCTCGCCGTACTTCTTCAGGGCGATCGCCTTCGCGTCGGTCGCGGCGGCATCCGCGAGGCCCTCGGCCTGGATCGCGGCGGCGCGCGCCTCGCCCTCGGCGCGGATACCGGCGGCGAGGGCCACCTGGCGGTCGCGCTCGGCCTCGCCCGACACGCGGACGGCCGTGGCCGAGGCCTCGGCGTCCTGCACCGCCGCGACCTTGTTCGCCTCGGCGATCTTCGTGCGCTTGTAGGCGTCGGCTTCGGTTGCGGCGTTCGCGGCGTCGCGCTGCGCGGTGGCGCGCTGCACCTCGGCGTAGGCCGCCGCCTCGGCGGGCTTGCGGATGTCGATGTCGAGGCGTTCCTGGGTCACGAGCGCCTGCTCGGCGAGCGCGTCGCGCTCCTGCACGGCGACCAGCTTGTCCTGCTCGGCCTTCGCGAGCTGTCCGGCAGCCTCGGCCTCCGCGTTCGCCTTGTCGGTCTCGGCCTTGATGATCGCCTGCTTCAGGCTGAGGGCCTTCTGGCGCTCGGCGATCTGCTCCGCGGCCTCGATGCGCGCGAACTCGGCGGCGCGCGCGGCATCCGTCTCGCTGATCTCGGCGACCTGGCGGGCACGGGCAGCCTCGGCGCGACCGAGGTTGCCCAGGTAGTCGCTGCCGGGCGTCGAGATGTCCGAGATGTTCAGCAGGTCGACCTGGAGGCCCTGCTCGACGAGGTCGGCCTTCGTCTCGGCCACGACCCGGTCGGAGAGGCTCTTGCGGTCGGAGATGATCTGCTCGATGGTCATGTCGCCGACGATCGAGCGCAACGATCCCTCGAGGGACTCCTTGATGATCTCGGTGAGGAGGTCCTGCTGCGACAGGAAGCGCTGGGCGGCCCGCCGCACCCCGTCCTCGTTGCCGCTCACCTTGAAGTTGATCGAGGCCTTGATCGCGATCTTGATGCGGTTCTTGTCGACGCCCTCGACGGTGATCCCGATCTGGCGCTGCTCGAGCGAGATGGCGAAGCCCTGCTGGAGGATCGGCCACACGAACGTGCGGCCGCCGATGATGACCCGCTGTCCGATGGGCGCCTCGCCGGGTGCGGGGCGTCCGGCGCCGCGACCGACGATCACGAGGGCCTCGTTCGGCGGGACGCGCCGGATGCGACGGGCGATGAAGGCGAGCAGGGCGATGAGCGCGATCGCGATCGCGACGATCGAGATCACCTGCACCAGGAAGGGGTCGAGCACGGGCGGTCCTTTCAGGGTTCCGGAGGATTCCGGAGGATGACGGGGTGGAACTCGAGGGGGTCTGGGTACAGATCGGGGCGGCCGTCAGTCGGCGACGACCTTGACGCGCGTGCCGGCGTGCTCGATCACGCGGATCCGCGCGCCCTCGGCGATCGGGGCGTCGGACCAGGCGAGGCGGCGTTCGATCTCGCCGGGGCCGTCGAGGCTGACCTCGCCGCCCGACGACGACACGTCGGACTTCGCGACGCCCGTGAGCCCGAGCGCCGAGGCGGGCACGCCGTCGGAGCTGCGCGTCAGGCTGCGGACGGCCATGGCGCTGAGCAGGTAGGCGACGACGGCGAGCACCGCGGCCAGCACGTACGCCCAGACGACGTCGATACCCCAGGTCACGGTGAGTGCTCCGGCCGCGCCGAAGACCACGAGGCCCACGGCGATCGCTGTGCCCGAGATGGCTCCGTCGCCGATGTCGAAGTGGTTGAGGATGTCGCCGAGCACGAGCGAGATGACGAGCAGCACGAGGCCGAGGCCTCCGACGATCAGGAAGGGGAGGAGCAACGTCGGGGGCCTCTCGTGCGCACGAATCCCGCGGGCGACCACCCGCGGGTGCACTCACCCTACCGGCGACGGGGTCGTCCGCGCATCAATCGTGCGCACCTTCGTCGCACCGGCGTCACGGGAGCGCAGGATGGCCGAGCGAGAGGGCGTCGACGGCCGCGTCGCCGCGGATCCGGCGCATGCACGCCACGACCTCGTCGACGACCGCGGGGGAGAGCGCTGTGCAGACGACGCTGTTCCGGCCGGCAGCGGCGAGGCCGCCCGCGCGGATGCGCACGACCTCCCAGCCCACCTCGCGGAGCGCCTCGTCCTTCTCGAGGTCGGAGCCCTCCTTGAGCCCGCGATGGGCTCGCCGCGAGCGGCCGGGATCGTCGTACTCGATCGCGATGCGCAGCTGCGGCACGAGGATGTCGGGCCAGACCTCCTGGCGACCGTAGAACGTGCGGGCGATGCGCACCGCGTTGACGCCCTGGTGCAGCCGGATGCGCTCGCCCAGCAGCATCCTGAGCCGCTGCTCGGTCTGCGAGGTGCGCGTGCGCAGGCCCGGGTTCATGTAGGCGACGCCGGCCTCGCGCGCGGCGGTGGGACCGCCCGCATTGACCCGGCACTTGGGGCAGCCGGGGCCGGTGAGCACCTCGCTGATCGTGGCGGCGTACCGATCGTGCCCGCGCGCGCAGCGCCAGTCGTACGTGGCGCCGATCCGCGTCTCGCGGGCCAGCGCCGATCGCTGGGCGGGCGCGACGCGGCCGAGGAGCTCGCCGCGGCTGCGGTGCGTCTCGTCGATGAGCATGCACAGGGGACACACGCGCCGGAGAGCGACGACCCCGTCGGCGCCGGCGACAGCCCCGTGGCCGCACCGGAAGCTCACCGCGACCACGATCGGATCCCTCGCTGCTCCATGGGACCTATGGTGCGGCATCCCGCCGACACTCCGGACGGAGTCGGCCGGACTGCCGGTGTCACCGGCCGCGGCGAGAATGGAGCCGTGCACGTGGTGGTCGGTGCGGGAGCCCAGGGGCGGATCGTCCTCGTCGACCCCGACGACCCCGCCAGACCCCTCGCCGAGGTCGAGCCCGACGGGTTCGCCGACGCCGTCCGCGCGCTCGAGGCGCGCGAGCATCCGCGCTGGGTGTGGGCGGAGACGCGCCGCTGGTATCCGCGCCTCCTCGAGGCGGGCGTCCGGGTCGAGCGGTGCCACGACCTGCGGCTCTGCAGCGCCATCCTCGACCGATCGACGATCACCGAGTGGGCGCGCGCGGGCGGGCGGCACGCGCGGCCCGGGTGGCTTCCCCCCGGACCGGCCGAGGCCGGTGGCGCGGTCGCCACGACCACGACTCCAGCGGTGGCCGCGCACAGCGCCCTCTTCGACCTCGACGACTTCGGCGGCGACTCGGGGGTCGGCCTCGGCAGCGCCGCAGAGCCCGCGATCGATGTTGCCCCCGTACCGTCCACGGATGCCGCGGGGCGCGCGTCAGGGGCATCCGTCCCGGTCGACGCGGTCGCGGCCGAGCTCGCACGCCAGCTCGCCCTCGTCGCCGAGGGCGACGACCCCCGACGCCTCCGGCTCCTGCTCGCGGCGGAGTCCGCGGGGGCGCTCATCGGCGCCGAGCTGCAGGCCGCCGGCATGCCGTGGGACCGCGCCGTGCACGAGGCCGTGCTCGAGTCGGAGCTCGGGCCGCGCCCCTCGCCCGGATGGAAGCCGGCGCGGATGGAGGCCCTGGCGACCCGGGTGCGCGAGGAGCTCGGCGCGGCATCCGTGAACCTCGACTCGCAGGCCGACCTGCTGCGCGCGCTGCGCGGCGCGGGCATCCCGGTCGAGTCGACCGCGCGCTGGGAGCTGCGCGACCACGACCACCCCGCGATCGAGCCCCTCATCGCGTACAAGAAGCTCTCACGCCTGCTCAGCGCCAACGGCTGGACGTGGCTCGACGAGTGGATCCTCGACGGACGGTTCCGTCCCGAGTACGTGCCCGGCGGCACGGCAACCGGCCGGTGGGCGACGTCGGGCGGGGGAGCGCTGCAGCTGCCGAAGAACGTGCGCAGCGCGGTGGTCGCGGATCCGGGCTGGACGCTCGTCGTGGCCGACGCTGCGCAGCTCGAGCCGCGCGTGCTCGCGGCGATGGCGCGCGACGAGGCCATGGCCGAGGCGGCGCGCGGACGCGACATCTACCGCGGACTCGTCGACGGCGGTGTCGTGGGCACGCGCGACGAGGCGAAGGTCGCGATCCTCGGCGCCATGTACGGGGCGACGACGGGCGACAGCGGGCGCCTCGTGCCGCGCCTCGCCCGTGCGTTCCCGCGGGCGATGGGCCTCGTCGACCGGGCCGCGGCCGACGGCGAGCGCGGGCTCCCGGTCACGACGCTCCTCGGGCGGTCCTCACCGCTCCCGTCGGCGGAGTGGCGCGCGGTGCAGGCCCGCGCGAGCGAGCCCGACGCCACGGCCGTCGACGAACGACGAGCGCGCTCGCGGGCGCGCGACTGGGGTCGGTTCACCCGCAACTTCGTCGTGCAGGGCAGTGCGGCGGAGTGGTCGCTCTGCTGGATGGCCGCGCTGCGCGGCCGCCTCGCCGAGATCGGGTCGACGGTGACGGATGCCACGCCCGACGCGGTCGCCTCGGGCCCGGTGTTCGGCCGGACGCCGCACCTCGTGTACTTCCTGCACGACGAGATCATCGTGCACGCCCCTCGCGAGACGGCCGACGCGGTCGCCGCCGCCGTCGAGGAGACCGCTGCGGCGTCGGGGCGCCTGCTCTTCGGCGACTTCCCGGTCGACTTCCCGCTCGACCTCGCGATCGTCGAGAGCTACGCGTCGGCGGGCTGAACAGCGTCGATTGCATCGCTCGGCTCGGCCGAGACGGATGCCGCACCCGGGCGTCGTCCGCGCCTGGGTCGCTCCGCACGGGGCGGGAACGGGATCCGCTCCTGCGCCGACACCTCGTCGAGCCAGCCCAGCATCGCCACCGCGCGCGACCGCTCGGCCGCCGTGACGAGCGAGACGAGCGCCCGCTCGCCCTCGGCGGGCGCCGGCTCGTCGCTCGACGTGCCGGCCGCGGTGACGGTCGATCGCTCGTCCGAATCGGATGCCGCGTCACGACGCCGCGTCCAGCGACCCCGCTCCGCGACGAGCACCGCGTCGGCATCGACACCCGGCAGCGAGCGGGCGATGAGCACGCGGTCGAGGGCCTCGTCCCACGGGTCGGCGCCCGCGGCATCCGTGCCCTCGAGCCAGGATCGCGCCGCGGTCGCACCCGCGGACGTGAGGCCGTAGAGGGGGAGGCCGTCGTCGGTCGTGCCCGCGGGCTCGACGAGCCCCTGCTTCTGCAGGCGCTCGAGCGTGGCATAGGTCTGGCCGACGTTGATGCTGCGCCGGCCGCCCGTGCGGGTCGCGAGGCCGCCGTGCAGTTGGAACCCGTACGCAGGACCCACGGTGAGGAGCGCGAGGAGCGCGTCGCGCACGGCCATGTGCACCTCCGGCTGGGGGATCGGGAACGCTTCACCGAGCATACTGTTCCGTGTCGTCCGCGATCGAGGCGTGTCGCCAGAGGTCGCGGAATGGGGCTCCGACCGGCGCGGATCCTTGTCAGGGGCGGGATTCCGCGGCATACTCGTCGATGACGGCTCGCCGTCCACAATCGAACACCCGCTGTCCGGCGGTTCCGAGGTCGTAGGGGAAGACGCACCTCGAGAACGGAGACGGAGATGGCGGAGAAGGTCACGCGGGCCGTGCGCGCCGCGCGAGGCGTGCTGTTCGTGCACTCCTCGCCGCGGGCGCTGTGCCCGCATGTGGAGTGGGCTGCCGGGCGTGCGCTCGGCACGGCCGTGAACTTCGACTGGTCGGAGCAGCCGGTCTACCGCGGTCTCCTGCGTGCCGAGTTCACCTGGGAGGGCGAGGCCGGCACCGGCGCGAAGCTCGCGTCAGCGCTCCGCGGCTGGGACCAGCTGCGCTTCGAGGTGAGCGAGGACCCGACGCCAGGGTCCGACGGCGCGCGCTGGATGCACACGCCCGAACTCGGCGTCTACTTCGCGCAGACCGACACGGCCGGCAACACCGTCATCCCCGAGGACCGCATCCGCTACGCGATGGAGGTCGCGGGCCACGACGCGGTCGAGCTGCACCGCGAGCTGCGCCTGGCCCTCGGCCAGGCGTGGGACGACGAGCTCGAGCCGTTCCGCCACGCGAGCGACTTCGCCCCGGTCGTCTGGTTGCACCAGGTGGGCTGAGCGGCGACGCCGCCCGAGCGGCGCGACGCGGAAGTCGGATGACCCTTCCCGGCGACCGCACGAGCGAAGCAGTGGGCGGCGACGAAACGGGCCCCGCGCCGGGAGGCGTCGGGGCCCGTTCCATGAGCCGTGCGGATCAGGCGGTGCGGAAGCCGACCACCGCGTTGTGCCCGCCGAAGCCGAACGAGTTCGAGATCGCCACGAGCGGGCCGTCGCCGAGGGCGCGCGGCTCGCGCACCACGTCGAGGTCGATCTCGGGGTCGAGCTCGGTGACGTTGATCGTCGGGGGAGCCGTGCGCTCGTGCAGTGCGAGCACCGTGAAGATCGCCTCGATCGCGCCGGCGCCGCCGAGCAGGTGCCCGGTGGAGGCCTTCGTCGCGCTCACGGCGATGTTCGGGAGGTGCTCGCCGAAGACGGCCGCCAGGGCGGTGTACTCGGCGATGTCGCCGACGGGCGTGCTCGTCGCGTGCACGTTGATGTGGGCGACCTCGTCGAGGCCGACGCCGGCCTGCTCGAGGGTCGCCCGCATCGCGCGGGCCGCGCCGGTGCCCTCGGGGTCGGGCGCCGTGATGTGGTACGCGTCGCTCGTGACCGCACCGCCGATGAGCTCGGCGTAGATGCGCGCGCCGCGGGCCTTCGCGTGCTCCTCGGTCTCGACGACGAGCGCCGCGGCGCCCTCACCCATCACGAAGCCGTCGCGCGCCACGTCGTACGGCCGCGACGCGTGCGCCGGGTCGTCGTTGTTGCGCGAGAGCGCCTGCATCGAGTTGAACGACGCGATCGTGATCGGGTGGATGGCCGATTCCGAGCCGCCCGCGATGACCACGTCGGCGAGTCCGGCCTGGAGGTGGTTGTACGCGTTCACGAGCGCCTCGGTGCTCGACGCGCAGGCCGAGACCACCGTGGTGATGCCGGCGCGTGCGTGCAGGTCCATGCCGACCGCGGCGCCCGGGCCGTTCGGCATGAGCATCGGCACGGTCATCGGCAGGACGCGTCGGGGCCCGCGCTCGCGCAGCGTGTCCCACGCGTCGAGCAGCGTCCAGACGCCGCCGATGCCGGTGGCCCAGTCGATCGCGAGGCGGTCGGACGGGACGTCGGGCGCACCGGCATCCGCCCAGGCCTCGCGGCCGGCGATGAGCGCGAACTGGCTCGACGGGTCGAGTCGCTTGAGCTCGTGCCGCTCGAGCACCTCGGCGGGTGAGACCATCGCGTTCGCGGCGAAGGTGACGGGCAGGTCGTACTGCTCGACCCAGTCCTGCTCGATGGTTCGCGCGCCGGACACGCCGGCGAGCAGGTTCGCCCAGCTGTCGCGGGCGGTGCCCCCGAGCGGCGAGGTCGCGCCGATGCCCGTGATGACGATCTTCTTGGTCATACGAAAAACACTCCAGGAGGGGAGACGGGACGCCGATCGAGCGGGCCGAACCGCGTGGCCGGCCCGCTCGAGTCAGCGACTAGGCCTGGGCCTTGACGATGAAGTCGACGGCGTCGCCGACGGTCTTGAGGTTCTTGACCTCTTCGTCGGGGATCTTGACGTCGAACTTCTCCTCGGCGTTGACGACGATCGTCATCATCGAGATGGAATCGATGTCGAGGTCATCCGTGAACGACTTGTCCAGCTCAACCGTGTCGGTCGCGATGCCGGTCTCGTCGTTGATGAGCTCGGCCAGGCCGGCAAGCACTTCTTCGGTGGACAATGCCATGGTTCTTCTCCTTGAGGGGTGTCTCGTTTGACCGAGACTCAGTCTAGATGGACGATGAACGGCGGTTCAGGGAAGAACCACCACTTGGGCGCCGAACACGAGGCCGGCGCCGAAGCCGATCTGGAGGGCGAGCCCTCCCGAGAGTTCCGGGTGCTCCTCGAGCAGCCGGTGGGTCGCGAGCGGGATCGACGCCGCCGACGTGTTGCCGGTGGTCGCGATGTCGCGCGCGATGACGACGGTCTCGGGCAGCTTCAGCTGCTTCGCGAACTCGTCGATGATGCGCATGTTGGCCTGATGCGGGATGAACGCCGACAGGTCGGCGCTCGTCACGCCCGCGGCATCCAGCGCCTGCTTCGCGACCTTGGCCATGTCCCACACGGCCCAGCGGAAGACGGTCTGCCCCTCCTGGCGGAGCGTGGGCCACTCGGCCGCCCCGTCGCGGAACTCCGTGAGCGTGTGGTTCATGCCGACCGCGTCGGCCTTCGAGCCGTCGGAGCCCCAGATGGTGCGGGCGATGCCGGGGAAGTCGCTCGGTCCGATGACGACCGCGCCCGCACCGTCGCCGAGCAGGAACGAGATCGAGCGATCCGTCGGGTCGACGACGTCGGAGAGCTTCTCGGCGCCGATCACGAGGGCGTAATGAGCGACCCCCGTGCGGATGAGGGCGTCGGCCTGCGCCACGGCGTAGGCGTAGCCGGCGCAGGCGGCGTTGGCGTCGTACGCGGCCGCGGGGTTCGAACCCACCCGGTCGGCGACGACGGCCGCCATCGACGGGGTCTGCTGCACGTTGGAGATCGTGGCGACGATGACGAGGTCGATGAGCTCGGGCGCGACGCCGGACTTCGCGATCGCCTCCTTCGCGGCATCCGTCGCCAGGTCGAGCGCGGACACGTCGGCGCCGGCGCGGGCGCGGGTCACGATGCCCGTGCGCTGCTGGATCCACTCGTCGGAGGAGTTGATCGGGCCCACGAGGTCGTCGTTCGGCACCGCGTTCTCGCCGCGGGCGGCCCCGATCGCGTAGATGCGCGTGTAGGCGGGTCCGTGCGACTGCTGGAGAGTGGGTTTCGTCATGCTCGGCTTTCTCTGTGCGCCCGTTGGAGGATCGTCGTGCCCGGTCAGGCGGCCTGCTCGATGAGCTCGATGGCCGCGGGCAGGTCGTCGGGGGTCTTCACGGCCACGGTGGGCACGCCCTTGAGGGCACGCTTCGCGAGGCCGACGAGCGCGCCGGCCGGGGCCACCTCGATGAGGCCCGTGATGCCGGCGGCCGCGAACGACGCCATGTCCTTGTCCCAGCGCACGGGCGACGACACCTGCCCGACCAGGAGGTCGACGAACTCCCGGCCCGAGCTGACGACGGTGCCGTCGCGGTTGGTCCAGAGGGTGATGCCGGGGTCCGACACGTCGAGATCCGCCGCGACGAGCGCGAGGCGGTCGACGGCGGGGCGCATGTAGCGCGTGTGGAAGGCGCCCGCGACCTGCAGCGGGATGACCCGTGCGCCGGCCGGCGGCTCGGCCCGGAGGCGCTCGAGCGCGTCGAGGGCGCCGGCGACGACGATCTGGCCGCCGCCGTTGAAGTTCGCGGGCTCGAGTCCGAGCTCGTCGAGGCGGGTGGTGAGCTCCGCCTCGTCGGCGCCGATGACGGCGCTCATGCCGGTCGCCTCGAGTGCCGCGGCATCCGCCATCGAACGACCGCGCTCGGCGACGAAGCGCAGCGCGTCGGCCTCGGCGAGCACGCCGGCGCCGGCCGCGGCGGTGATCTCGCCGACCGAGTGGCCCGCGATGCCGCCGATGCGGTCGCGACGGCCGTCGGCGAGGAGCGGCGCGAGGGCGAGCAGGCCGGCGGCCACGATGAGGGGCTGGGCGATCGCGGTGTCGCGGATCGTGTCGGCGTCGCTCTCGGTGCCGTGCGTCGCGAGGTCGACGCCGGCGGCCTCGGAGTAGGCGGCGAGCTGCTCCGCCGCGGCGGGGTCGGCGAGCCACGGTGCGAGGAATCCGGGGGTCTGCGAGCCCTGTCCAGGGCAGACGACGACGATCACCCTCCCTATCCTGCCAATGACCGCCACCTCGGGTGTGTGTCATTGCGACAAGCTCTCGCGAGAACCCTTGTGCGTGCCCGACAGGCAGGGCGTGACGGCTGCCGCCGAACCGGCCGGATCGGCCTCAGCCCTGGCGTCGGCGCGGCTGGTGCTCGTGGTCGCTCATCGATCCGATGATGAGCGCGGATTGCAGGATGAGCGCCTCGCGGGCGCCCGTGGCATCCCACCCGATGACGTCGGAGACGCGCTTCAGCCGGTAGCGCACGGTGTTGGGGTGCACGAACAGCTCGCGGGCGGTGGCCTCGAGGGAGCGCCCGTTGTCGAGGTAGCTCCACAGGGTCGTGAGGAGCTCGGTCGAGTGCGCCTGCAGCGGCCGGTAGATGCGGTGCACGAGCGTGGCGCGGGCCAGCGGGTCGCCGGCCAGCGCCCGCTCGGGCAGCAGGTCGTCGGCATGCACCGGTCGCGGCGCGTGCCGCCACGACCGGGCCACGGCGAAGCCCGCGAGTGCCGCCTTGGCGCTCTTCGACGCGTCGACGAGGTTCGGCACCTCGTGGCCGAGCACCAGGTGCCCAGGGCCGAAGTGCGGCTCGAGCTGCGTGGCGATCTCCATGAAGGTGAGCGCGGGGGAGGTGCCGATGGTCTCCTCGGGCTCGCGGCCGAGGGGGTCGGACCGGCCGATCACGAGCACGAGCCGGTTGCCCTGCACGCCGATGAGCACGTCGGCGTGCATGTGCCGTGCGGCCCGGCGCACGTGGTCGACGTCGAGCTGCTTCGGCGCCGTGCCCACGAGCACGGCGACCTCGCCGTGCCCGTGCCAGCCGAGCGCGGCGATGCGGCTCGGGAGCTCGTCGTCGTACTCGCCCGAGAGGATCGAGTCGACGACGAGCGCCTCGAGCCGGGCGTCCCAGAGCCCGCGCGCCTCCGCGGCGCGCGCGTACACGTCGGCCGCGGCGAACGCGATCTCCCGGGAGTACAGCAGGATCGCCTCGCGCAGCTCCTCGCCGCCGCCGTTCTTGACCCGCTCCTCGACGACCTCCACGACCACCCGGATGAGCTGCAGCGTCTGCTGCAGGCTCACCGAGCGGAGGAGCTCACGTGGCGCCGCACCGAAGACGTCGGCCGCGATCCACGGCGTCGACCGCGGATCGTCGTACCAGGCGATGAACGACGAGATGCCCGCCTGGGCGACGAGGCCCACGGCCGAACGGCGGCTCGGCGGCATGTCGCCGTACCACGGGAGCGTGTCCTCCAGGCGCTTCAGCGTCTGGGTCGACAGCTCGCCCGCGATGGTGCGCAACCATGCGAGCGTCTCCGCCTTCGTCCTGGGCTTCGTCGCCACCTGGGTCGCCTGCTAGCTCTCGCCGCCGGCCGTTCCGGTGGTGCCGGCGTTCACGTCGTGGAGCCGGTACTTCTCGATGGCCTGCGCCGGGAGCGACCGGTCGACCTCGCCGCGGTCGGCGAGGAGCTGGAGCGTGCGCACCACGACCGACGGTCCGTCGATCTTGAAGAAGCGACGCGCCGCCGGACGCGTGTCCGAGAACCCGAAGTCGTCGGCGCCGAGCGTCGCGAAGTCGCCGGGCACGTAGGCGCGGATCTGGTCGGGGACGGCGTGCATGTAGTCCGACACGGCGACGAACGGTCCGCCGGAGCCCGAGAGCTTCTGCGTCACGTAGGCGCTGCGGCGCTCGGCGTCGGGGTTGAGGAAGTTGTGCTCGTCGGCGGCCACGCCGTCGCGACGGAGCTCGGCCCAGCTCGTGACCGACCAGACATCCGCCGACACGCCCCAGTCGTTCGCGAGCAGTTCCTGGGCCTCGATGATCCACGGCACGGCGACGCCCGAGGCGAGCAGCTGGGCCTTCGGCCCCTGCACGCTCGACTCCGAGAGGCGGTGGATGCCGCGCACGATGCCCTCGACGTCGACGCCCTCGGGCTCGGCGGGCTGCACGAGCGGCTCGTTGTACACCGTGAGGTAGTACATGACGTTGGGATCGGGGTGGTTGCCGCCGTACATGCGGTCGAGGCCCGAGCGCACGATGTGCCCGATCTCGTAGCCGTAGGCGGGGTCGTACGAGACGACCGCCGGGTTCGTCGATGCGAGCAGCGGCGAGTGTCCGTCGGCGTGCTGCAGGCCCTCGCCGGTCAGCGTGGTGCGGCCGGCAGTGGCGCCGATCATGAAGCCGCGCGCCATCTGGTCGCCCGCCGCCCAGATCGCGTCGCCCGTGCGCTGGAACCCGAACATCGAGTAGAACACGTAGATCGGGATGAGCGGCTCGCCCTCGGTGGCGTACGACGTGCCGACCGCGGTGAACGCGGCGAGCGCGCCCGCCTCGTTGATGCCGACGTGCACGATCTGTCCCTGCGGGCTCTCCTTGTAGGCGAGGAGCAGCTCGCGGTCGACCGACGTGTAGTGCTGGCCGTTCGGGTTGTAGATCTTCGCGTTCGGGAAGAACGCGTCCATGCCGAACGTGCGCGCCTCGTCGGGGATGATCGGCACGATGCGGTTGCCGAAGTCCTTCGCCCGCATGAGGTCCTTCAGGAGTCGCACGAACGCCATCGTCGTGGCGATCTCCTGCGTGCCCGAGCCCTTCTTCGCGATCGCGTAGGCCGAGTCGTCGGGCAGCGTGATGGCGGTGTGGCTCGTGCGGCGCTCGGGCAGGTAGCCGCCGAGCTCGCGCCGGCGCTCGTGCAGGTAGCGGATCGACTCGTCGTCGTTGCCCGGGTGGTAGTACGGGGGCAGGTACGGGTTCTCCTCGAGCTGCGCGTCGCTGATGGGGATGCGCATCGCGTCGCGGAAGGTCTTGAGGTTGTCGAGGGTCATCTTCTTCATCTGGTGGGTCGCGTTGCGACCCTCGAAGGACGGACCCAGGCCGTAGCCCTTGATCGTCTTCGCGAGGATGACCGTCGGCTGGCCCTTGTGCTCGGTCGCCGCCTTGAACGCCGCGTAGACCTTGCGGTAGTCGTGACCGCCGCGCTTGAGGTTCCAGATCTGCTCGTCGGAGAGGTCCTTGACGAGCTCGAGCGCACGCGGGTCGCGGCCGAAGAAGTTCTCGCGCACGTACGCGCCGGACTCCGCCTTGTAGGTCTGGTAGTCGCCGTCGGGCGTGACGTTCATCAGGTTGCGCAGGGCGCCGTCGTGGTCGCGGGCGAGCAGGTCGTCCCACTCGCGGCCCCAGACGACCTTGATGACGTTCCAGCCGGCGCCGCGGAAGAAGCTCTCGAGCTCCTGGATGATCTTGCCGTTGCCGCGCACCGGTCCGTCGAGGCGCTGGAGGTTGCAGTTGATGACGAACGTGAGGTTGTCGAGTCCCTCGTTCGCGGCGACCTGCAGCTGGCCGCGACTCTCGACCTCGTCCATCTCGCCGTCGCCGAGGAACGCCCAGACGTGCTGGTCGGACGCGTCCTTGATGCCGCGGTTGGTGAGGTACTTGTTGAGCTGCGCCTGGTAGATCGCGTTGATCGGGCCGAGGCCCATCGACACGGTCGGGAACTGCCAGAAGTCGGGCATGAGCCGCGGGTGCGGGTACGACGACAGGCCGTTCGGCGCGTGCGACTTCTCCTGGCGGAAGCCGTCGAGCTGGTCGGAGCTGAGCCGGCCCTCGAGGAACGCACGGGCGTACATGCCGGGGGAGGCGTGGCCCTGGAAGAACACCTGGTCGCCGCCGCCGGCGTGGTCGGGGCCGCGGAAGAAGTGGTTGAAGCCGACCTCGTAGAGCGCGGCGCTCGAGGCGTACGTCGAGATGTGGCCGCCGACGGCGATGCCGGGACGCTGCGCCCGGTGCACGAGCATCGCGGCGTTCCAGCGGATCCAGGCGCGGTAACGGCGCTCGACCTCCTCGTCGCCGGGGAACTCGGGCTCGTTCTCAGGGGCGATGGTGTTGAGGTAGTCGGTGGTGGGCACCATCGGCACGCCGAGGTGCAGCTCCTTCGAGCGCTTCAACAGGCTGAGCATGATCTCGCGCCCGCGCTGGTGCCCCTTCTCGGCGACGAGCGCGTCGAGCGATTCGGCCCATTCCGACGTCTCCTCGGGATCGGAGTCCATCGCCTCGACCGAGTAGGGGTCCTGGTCGTTGACAGTCACACTCGACCTCTCTCTTCAGCAGGTCTTGCCTGCGGCTGGGGGCGTGCGCACGACGAAGCGACCGGTTCGCGGTCGGGTGGCACCACGCCATCCTAGTGATTCTATGCCCGGTGCGTCGGGGCTAGGCTGGGCGCCGTCCAGCCCCCGTCTCCACTGGGAGGAACGGCCCGATGATCCTCGGCCCCGGCGCGATCGCCCCCGATTTCACGCTCGCCAACCAGTTCGGCCAGCCGGTCTCGCTCGCGGACTTCCGCGGCGTGAAGCCGGTGACGCTCGTGTTCTTCCCACTCGCGTTCTCGCGCACCTGCCAGGGCGAGCTCTGCGAGCTCCGCGACCACCTCGAGCTGTTCGAGGACTCGGGCACCGAGCTGCTGGGCGTCTCGGTGGACTCGAAGCACGCGCTGCGGGCGTGGGCGGAGGAGCAGGGCTACGGCTTCCAGCTGCTCGCGGACTTCTGGCCGCACGGCGAGGTGGCGCGCGCGTACGGCGCGTTCCTCGACGAGCGCGGCTACGCCAACCGGGCCACGTTCGTGATCGACGTCGACGGCGTCATCCGCTCGAGCTTCGCGACCGCGCCCGGCGAGGCGCGCACGCTCGAGCAGTACCGGGCGGCCCTCGCGGGCTGACGGATGCCGCGGCATCCGCCCGCCCTCAGTCGAGGATGCCGACCGACCGCGCGATCACGAGCGCGAGGATCACGAACCCGCCGAACGCCTGCAGCCCCATGAGGAGCTTCGTGCGCTGTCGCAGCGGCATCGCGTCGCTGGCGCTGAACGCCATGCTGTTCGAGAGCGAGGTGTAGAGGTAGTCGATGAAGCGCGGCGTCCAGTCGATGCGCGCCGCCGAGCCCTTGGCCACCTCTTCGATGGTCGTCTCGTCCTCGTCCTGCGAGAAGCGGAAGTCGGCCGGCGGGATCTCGATGCGGGCCCACGCGGTGCGCACCACGGGACCGCCGCGGTCGAGCTCCCAGTAGAGCAGCGCGAACCCGATCACGTTCGCGACCCACACCTGCAGCGCGGCGAGCAGCAGCCCGGGTGCGTTGTGGTGGCCCTCGACGAGCTTGTACACGAGGATCACGAGCGCGACCTGGTTGATGAGCACGAGCAGCGCGACGAAGGCGACCGACACCATGCGGTACCACCGCGTCTGCTTGCGCAGCCGGTGCGGGTTGAGGAAGCTCAGCGTCACGAGGAAGGCGAGGCCGGCCGCCACGAGGACGAATCGCTGGCTTCCGAAGATCTCGTTCGGCAGGAACGCGTAGAGCGCCAGCGCCGACACCAGCGCGACGACGGCCGGCCACCGGTACTCGGGCTGGGCCGTGCGACTCGGATGCTGCGCCACGACCTCCATGGGCGTGAGTCTATGGACGCTCCGATAGCATGGGCGTGCGCCGCGCGGCGTGGGCGCGAGCCCGTCGCGTCGGCAGGGGGCCTTTAGCTCAGTTGGTAGAGCGCCACGTTTACACCGTGGATGTCGTCGGTTCGAGCCCGGCAGGGCCCACCGTCGGATGCCGCGGGCCGCTGCACCGGCCGTGCCGCCGAGCCGCGCCGCTAGGCTGGGGCGCGTGCCAGTCGTTCTCGCCGAGGTCTTGACCACGATCGATCGGCTCTGGCCGCTCGAGGGCGCCGAGCCGTGGGATGCCCCGGGCCTCGTCACGGGCGATCCCGCCGCCGCGATCGAGCGGGTGCTCTTCACCGTCGACGCCGTCGCGGGCACGGTCGACGAGGCGGTGGAGCTCGGCGCGGACCTGCTCATCGCGCACCACCCGCTGCTGCTGCGCGGCGTCACGTCGATCGCCGAGGACCGCTACAAGGGCGCCCTCCTGGCCCGACTCATCCGCGCCGGCTGCGCGCTCGTCGCCGCCCACACGAACGCCGACGTGGTCGACCAGGGCACCTCGGCCGTGCTCGCGTCCCGGCTCGGGCTCGTCGACGTGCGGCCGATCGTGCCCGGCGCAGACGCCGCGCTCGGGCTCGGCCGTATCGGCCGGCTGCCCGAGCCGATGAGCCTCGGCCGGCTGGCGCGCGTCCTCGCGGAGATCCTGCCGCCGACCGCCACGGGCGTTCGTGCCGCGGGCGGTTTCGACGACCCGGTCGAGGTCGTCGCGCTCTGCGGCGGCGCCGGCGACTCGCTGCTCGGCGACCCGCTCGTTCGCGGCGCCGACGTCTACATCACGGCCGACCTCCGGCACCACCCGGCCTCCGAGGCGCGCGAGCAGGCGCTCCTGGGCGGGGGACCGGCCCTCATCGACGTGTCCCACTGGGCGAGCGAGTGGCTCTGGCTCGATGCCGCCGCCGCGGAGCTCCGCGACGCCCACCCCGAGCTCGACGTCCGCGTGAGCGAGCTCCGCACCGACCCCTGGGACTTCCAGGTCGTGCAATGATGACCACTCCCGCACCGTCCCCCACGAGGAGCACCACGTGAAGGCCAGCCCCGCCGACCAGCAGGAACTGCTCAGGCTGCAGTCCCTCGACACCCGACTGCAGCAGCTCGCGCACCGACTCGGCGCCCTGCCGCAGGCCGCCCCGCTCGCCGAGCTCGCCAAGCGCGACACCGCCGTGCGCGGCACCCGCGCCGAGGCCGTGGGCGGACTCGAGGACGCGCGCGCCGAGCTGACGCGGCTGGAGTCCGACGTGGCCGTGGTCGAGGCGCGCATCGCGCGCGACGGCGACCGCCTGCAGCACACCTCGTCGACGAAGGACGTCGCCGCGCTCGAGGCGGAGCTCGCGTCGCTCGCCCGACGGCTCTCCGACCTCGAGGACCAGGAGCTCGCCGTCATGGAGAAGGTCGAGACCGCCGAGGCGGCCGTCGCCGGCATCGACGCCGAGCGCGCGACCATCGCCTCGGAGGCCGCGGCCCTCGAAGCCGAGCGCGACGAGGCGGCATCCGGGCTCGGCACCGAGCGCGACGCCGCCGAGCGCGACCGGGCCGTCGTCGCGGGCGGCGTGCCGGCCGAGCTCCTCACCTTCTACGAGCAGCGTCGCCTCCGCGGCGGGGGAGTCGGTGCCGCCCTGCTGCGCCAGCGCACCTGCAGCGGCTGCACGATCACGCTCACCGGCTCCGACCTCGAGCAGGTGCGGCGTGCTGCGCCCGACGACGTGCTGCAGTGCCCCGAGTGCGACCGCATCCTCGTGCGCACCGACGAGTCGGGGCTCTGAGCCGCGCCGGACGACTCGGCCCGCGGCGGTCGAGCCGGAGCGTCGAGCCCGGGCACAGCTCCGCCCTGTAGCCTTGGAGGGCGAGCGGGTCGGCAAGACGGTCGCGTCATCCGAGCGATCGGATGCCGAGGAACGTCCGGGCTCCGCAGGGCAGGACGGTGGGTAACACCCACCCGGGGCAACCCGCGAGACAGTGCCACAGAAAGCAGACCGCCTCGGACGCGAGTCCGGGGTAAGGGTGAAACGGTGGGGTAAGAGCCCACCAGCGGCCGCGGTGACGCGGTCGGCTCGGTAAACCTCGTCCGGAGCAAGGCCAGACAGGGAACGATGGGGCTGCCCGTCCCGTTCCCGGGTAGGCCGCTGGAGGGCTGCGGCGACGCAGCTCCGAGAGAGATGGCCGTCCAGCCGGTGTCGCGCAAGCGCCCGGTGAACAGAACCCGGCGTATCAGCCGGCCCGCTCGCACCACTCGGCCGGCGTGACGCCCGTCAGCGAGTGGCGAGGGCCGCGGCGCCCAGGATGCCGGCGTTGTTCCGGTGCACGGCGGGCACGATCTTCGTCTTCAGGTCGAGCAGCGGCAGGAACTCCTCGCTGTGCTTCGACACGCCGCCGCCGACGATGAACAGGTCGGGCGTGAACAGGAACTCGACGAACGAGTAGTACCGCTGCAGCCGCTTCGCCCACTTCTCCCAGCTCAGCGACTCGCGCTCCATCGCGGCGTACGCCGCCTTCTTCTCGGCGTCGTGCCCGTCGATCTCGAGGTGCCCGAGCTCGGTGTTCGGCACCAGCACGCCGTCGTAGATGAGCGCCGACCCGATGCCGGTGCCGAGCGTGGTGAGGATCACGAGCCCGTCGACCCCGGCGGCCGCGCCGTAGCGGACCTCGGCGAAGCCCGCGGCATCCGCGTCGTTGATGAAGTGGATCTCGCGGCCGAGCGCCTGCTCGAAGAGGTCCTCGGCCTGCAGGCCGATCCACTCGTCGGAGATGTTCGCGGCCGACAGCGTGTAGCCGCGCTTCACGATCGCGGGGAAGCAGACGCCGAGCGGGAGCTTCTCGCTGCCCGACAGCTGCGCGTCGATCTGGTCGACGAGCTCCTCGGTGGCCTTGAGCATGTCCTTCGGGCGTCCGCCCTCGGGGGTCTTCACCTTGAGCCGCTCGCTGACGAGTTCGCCGGTGCCGAGGTCGACGACCGCCCCCTTGATGCCCGTGCCGCCGATGTCGATGCCGATCGCGTGGTCAGTCGCCATGGCGCCACACTATCGCGCGACCATCGCCGGATACCGGCGCGGCCCCGGCGGTGCTTCAGGGGAGCGTCAGGATCTCCGCGCCGCGCTCGGTCACGACGAGGGTGTGCTCGAACTGCGCGGTGAGCGCGCGATCGCGCGTGACGACCGTCCAGTCGTCGTCCCAGACGTCCCATTCGATGGTGCCGAGCGTCAGCATCGGCTCGATGGTGAACACCATCCCGGGCTCCATGACGGTGTCGAACTCGGGCGCGTCGTAGTGCGGGATCACGAGGCCCGTGTGGAACGCGCGACCCACCCCGTGGCCCGTGTAGTCGCGCACGACTCCGTACCCGAACCGCCTCGCGTACGCCTCGATCGCACGGCCGATGACGTTCACCTGACGACCGGGGGCCACCGCGCGGATGCCGCGGGCGAGCGCCTGCTCGGTCCGCTCCACGAGCAGTGACGCCTCTTCGCTCGCCTCGCCGACGAGGAACGTGCGGTTGAGGTCGCCGTGGTGGCCGTCGAGGTAGGCGGTGACGTCGAGGTTCACGAGGTCGCCGTCCTCGAGCACGGTGTCGTCGGGGATGCCGTGGCAGATCACCTCGTTCACCGACGTGCACGAGGACTTCGGGTAGCCGCGGTAGCCGAGCGTCGAGGGGTAGGCGCCCTGGGCGACGACGTGGTCGTGCGCGATGCGGTCGAGCTCGTCGGTCGTGACGCCGGGCGCGATGGCGGATGCCGCCGCCTCGATCGCCTGCGCGGCGATCCGTCCGGCGGCGCGGATGCGCTCCACCTCGTCTGGCGAGTAGCGGTCGCCGGCCGTGTTCGGCGCGGGGGCGGGGCGCCCCACGTACTCGGGTCGGGGGATGCCGGCGGGGACCCGGCGCGGCGGCGACAGGCGTCCGGGGATGAGGTGGCCGGCGGCATCCTTGGGCATAGGATCACCCTATGGCGCAGGATGTGGAGCACCAGTACTGGTACAACATGAAGACCGGCGAGGTGGAGCAGGGCTTCCAGTCGCCCGCCCCCGACCGTGTCGGGCCCTTCGAGACCCGCGCCGAGGCCGAGCGCGCGCTGGAGATCCTGCGTGCGAACAGCGCGAAGTGGGCCGAGGAGGAGGCCGCCGAGGACTAGGCGGCCGCGGCACCCACGTCCATCGCGACCGTCACACCGCCCCGACGGTCACTCGTAGCTGTGCTCGGCGTTCGGGTAACTGCCCGCCTCGACGTCGGCGCGCCACTCGCGTGCGGCCTGGGCGAGGGTGCCCGACAGGTCGGCGTACTGCTTGACGAACTTCGGCACGCGCCCGACCGTGAGGCCGGCCCAGTCGGTCCAGACGAGGAGCTGCCCGTCGGTGTGCGGGCCGGCGCCGACGCTGATGGTGGGGATCTCGAGGAGCTCCGTCACCTGGCGCGCGGCGTCGGCCGGCACCATCTCGAGCACGACGGCGAACGCGCCGGCGTCCTGCACCGACTTCGCGTCGGCGAGCAGCTGCTGCACGCCATCGCCACGCCCCTGGATGACGTGTCCGCCCAGGCCGTGCTCGCTCTGCGGCGTGTAGCCGATATGGGCCATGACCGGGATGCCCGCCTGCACGATGCGGCGGATCTGCTTGTGGCTGCGTTCCCCGCCCTCGAGCTTCACGGCGTGGGCGCCCGTCTCCTTCATGAACCGCACCGCGGTGTGCAGCGCGTCCTCGGGGCCGTTCTCGTAGGAGCCGAACGGCATGTCGGCCACGACGAACGCACGCTTCACGGCGCCCGCGACCGCCCGCGTCAGCGGGATGAGGTCGTCGACCGTGACGCGCAGCGTCGTGTCGTAGCCGAGCACGTTGTTGCCGGCCGAGTCGCCGACCAGCAGGAAGTCGATGCCCGCCTCGTCGAAGATGCGCGCGGTGAGCATGTCGTAGCTCGTGAGGCCGGTGATCTTGATGCCCTCGCGCTTCGCGTTCTGGAAGTGCCGAGTGCGCACGCGCTTCGGTCCTCCGGATGTCGCGGCGCCCCCGTACGGGTTCGTCTCCGCCGCGGGGTGAGTCGCGGATGCTGCGTCGTCAACGGGCTGCTCTGACATGCCGCCAGTCTGGCACACGCGGCATCCGTGCCCGGCTTCTCGCCCGGCCCCGAGCCGCTACCCTGAGAGGTGCGAGAGAGGGTGTGGATGGATAAGCAGCGCGACTTCGTTCTCCGGACCATCGAGGAACGAGGAGTCAAGTTCGTACGGCTCTGGTTCACCGACGTGGTCGGCACCCTGAAATCGGTGGCGATCGCACCCGCGGAGGTCGAGGGGGCGTTCACCGAGGGCATCGGGTTCGACGGGTCCGCGATCGAGGGCCTCAGCCGCACCTTCGAGTCCGACCTGCTGGCCTTCCCCGACCCGACGACCTTCCAGACGCTCCCGTGGCGCGGTGACATCGATCCCACCGCGCGCATGTTCTGCGACATCACGACGCCCGACGGCGAGCCCGCCGTCGCCGACCCGCGCAATGTCCTCAAGCGCACGCTCGCACGCGCCGCCGACCGCGGGTTCACGTTCTACACGCACCCCGAGATCGAGTTCTACCTGCTGCGCTCGTCGAAGTACGGCGAGGAGGGCCCCGTGCCCGTCGACTCCGCCGGCTACTTCGACAACGTGCCCGGCGGCACCGCGCACGACTTCCGCCGTCGCAGCGTGCGGATGCTCGAAGACCTGGGCATCTCGGTGGAGTTCAGCCACCACGAGGCCGGGCCCGGCCAGAACGAGATCGACCTGCGGTACGCCGACGCGCTCACCACGGCCGACAACATCATGACGTTCCGCACGGTGATCAAGGAGGTGGCGATCGAGCAGGGCGTCTACGCCACGTTCATGCCGAAGCCGTTCTCGCAGTATCCCGGCAGCGGCATGCACACGCACCTCTCCCTCTTCGAGGGCGATGCGAACGCGTTCTACGAGGCCGGTTCGCAGTACCAGCTGTCGAAGATCGGCCGGCAGTTCATCGCGGGCCTGCTGCGGCACGCGAACGAGATCTCGGCGGTGACCAACCAGTTCGTCAACTCGTACAAGCGCCTGTGGGGCGGCGACGAGGCGCCGAGCTTCATCTGCTGGGGCCACAACAACCGGTCGGCGCTCGTGCGCGTGCCGCTCTACAAGCCCAGCAAGGGCCAGAGCGCGCGCGTCGAGTACCGCGCGATCGACTCTGCCGCCAACCCGTACCTCGCGTTCTCGCTGCTCCTGGCCGCGGGCATGAAGGGCATCGAGGAGGGCTACGAACTGCCGCCGGAGGCCGAGGACGACGTGTGGGCGCTCACCGACAGCGAGCGTCGCGCGCTGGGCTACCACCCGCTGCCCGCGAGCCTCGACCACGCGATCGAGTACATGGAGGAGTCGGAGCTCGTCGCCGAGACGCTCGGCGAGCAGGTCTTCAACTACGTGCTGGCGAACAAGCGCGCCGAATGGCGCGACTACCGTTCGCAGGTGACGACGTTCGAGCTGCAGCGCAACCTCGAGATCCTCTGACACGCACCGGATGTCACGCCAGGCCCCGACCCTCGGCCGGCTCGCACGCGCGGGCTTCGACGACCTCGACCCCGCCGCGGCCGGCCTCGAGGCGCTCGCCTCGGCGACGGGCCTCGACGACGAGGCGCTGCTCGAGGCGTTCGCGCACGCAGGCGACCCCGACGAGGCGCTGAACGCCACCCTGCGACTGCAGGAACGAGCGCCCGACGAGGTGGCGGCCGTGCTCGCGCACGACGCGTCCGCGGAGCGCATGGCGCGGCTGCTCGGCGCGTCACGTGGCTTCGCCGACGTACTGGCGCGGCATCCGCGCGAGCTCGCCGTGCTGCAGCAGGTGCCGATGGCGCCACTCGGCACCGACGAGGCGCGGGCGGTGCTGCTGCAGGCCCTCGACGAGGTCGACGTGCCGGCCGGGCGGTACCTCGAGGCGGCCGCGGCCGCGATCCGGGTGCGCTACCGGCGGCTGCTCGCGGCGATCGCCGTCTACGATCTGACCCGCGCCGACGCGATCGAGGCAGTCGACACGGTCGCGTCGGGCCTCGCCGACCTCGCCGGCGCGGCGCTCGATGTCGCCGTCGTCGCCGCGCGCCGGGCGACCGCGCGGGCGGAGGGCGAGGCCGCCGCTCCGGGGAGGTACCCCGCCGCCGAGGTGGAGGCGACCCGCCTCGCGATCATCGGCATGGGCAAGGCCGGAGCGCGCGAGCTCAACTACGTGAGCGACGTCGACGTGATCTTCGTGGCGGAGTCCGCCGACGAGGACGTCGTCGCGACGCCACGCGCCCTCGACATCGCCACGCGTCTCGCCATGGTGGCCATGCGGGTCATCTCGGAGCCCGGCATCGAGCCCCCGCTCTGGGAGGTCGATCCCAACCTCCGCCCCGAGGGCAAGGACGGCGCGCTCGTGCGCACGCTCGAGTCGCACCTGCAGTACTACGACCGCTGGGCGAAGAGCTGGGAGTTCCAGGCGCTCCTGAAGGCCCGTCCGCTCGCCGGCGATCGGGAGCTGGGGGAGCGGTACGCCGCCGGCGTCGCGCCCAAGGTGTGGGCGAGCTCCAGCCGCGAGGGCTTCGTCGAGTCGGTGCAGCGCATGCGTGAGCGGGTCACCCAGCACATCCCGGCCGACGAAGTCGACGTGCAGCTGAAGCTCGGTCCGGGCGGCCTGCGCGACATCGAGTTCACCGTGCAGCTGCTGCAGCTCGTGCACGGGGCGACGGATGCCGCGATCCGCCAGCCCGGCACGCTGCCCGCGCTGTCGGCCCTCGCCGAGCACGGCTACGTCGGTCGCGAGGAGGCGGCGGAGTTCTCCCGCGACTACCGCATCCTGCGCGTGCTCGAGCACCGGCTGCAGCTCGCCCGACTGCGCCGCACGCACCTGATGCCCCGCGGTGCCGCCGAGTTGCGCGCCCTCGCGCGGTCTTCGGGCCTCGGGCGCAGCGCCGACGACCTCACGGCCAGGTGGCAGGCGACCCGGCAGCGCGTCCGCGGCCTGCACGAGCGCCTCTTCTATCGCCCGCTGCTCTCGGCGGTGGCCGCGCTGCCGGCCGAGGGCCTCGGGCTCACGAGCGAGCAGGCCGAAGCGCGCCTGCGTGCCATCGGCTTCCGCGACCCGCGCGGCGCGCTCGCGCACATCGGCGCGCTCACCGCGGGCGTCTCGCGCCGCGCGACCATCCAGCGGCACCTCATGCCGGTGCTCATCTCCTGGTTCGCCGACGGAGCCGACCCCGACTACGGACTGCTCGCGTTCCGCCGCGTGAGCGACACGCTCGGCACCACGCACTGGTACCTGCGACTGCTGCGCGACTCGTCCGATGCCGCGCTGCGCCTCACGCGCGTGCTCTCGGGATCGCGCTTCGCGGGCGAGCTCCTCGAGCGCATCCCCGAGGCCGTGGCCTGGCTCGAGGACGTCGACGAGCTCCGCCCCCGCTCGCTCGCCGCGCTCGACGACGAGAAGCGGGCGGTGCTCGGCCGTCACGGCGACGCGGATGCCGCGGTGAAGGTGTTCCGCGCCATCCGCCGCCGCGAGGTGCTGCGCCTCGCGCTGTCGGCGATCCTCGACGTCTGCACGGTCGAGGAGCTCGGACACGGCCTCTCCGACGTCACGCAGAGCCACATCGCCGCGATCGTCGAGGCGATCCGCGGCGAGGAGCCCGACGGCGTCGAGTTCGCCGTCATCGGCATGGGCCGGTTCGGCGGGCGCGAGCTCGGCATCGGATCGGACGCCGACATCGTCTACGTGTTCCGGCCGGCGGGCGCCGAGCCCGAGGCGGCGCAGGCCCGAGCGCTGCGCATCGTGGCCGACCTCGTCCGGCTCACCGAGGACGCACGGCTGCCGTTCGAGCTCGACGCCGACCTGCGCCCCGAGGGACGGAACGGCGTCGTCGCGCGGTCGCTCGACGCCTACCGCGCCTACTACGCGCGCTGGTCGCTCACGTGGGAGGCGCAGGCGCTGCTCCGCGCCCGGGGCGTCGCCGGCGACGAGGCGCTCATCCGCGACTTCATGGAGCTCGCCGACTCGGTGCGCTATCCCGCGGGGATCTCGGATCGCGACGTCCGCGAGGTCAAGCGCATCAAGGCGCGCGTCGAGAACGAGCGCCTGCCCCAGGGCGCCGATCCCACGCGTCACCTCAAGCTGGGTCGGGGCTCGCTGTCGGACGTCGAGTGGTTCGTGCAGCTCGTGCAGCTCCAGCACGGGGCGGAGGAGCCGTCCCTCCGCACGCCGTCGACCCTGGACGCGCTGGCGGCGGCCGTCGAGCATCGCCACATCCCGGCGCGCGACGCGGAGACGCTGCGCGCCGCGTGGATGTTCGCCTCGCGGGCGCGCTCGGCGCTCACGCTCTGGCTCGACCGCACGACCGACGTGCTGCCCGTCGAGCGCTCGCAGCTCGAGGGCGTCGCCCGCATCATGGGCTACCCGCCCGGCTCGGCGTCGAGCCTCGAGAGCGACTACCTCGCGCTCACGCGCCGCGCGCGCACCGTCTTCGAGCGCGGGTTCTACGGCGTCGAGCCACGTCGCGAGCCGACCACGGGCTGAGCGTCGGAAACCGAGGATTCCTCGCACCGAGTGAGGGCGCGCGTGGAAGCGCCCGGTCATGACGAAGCCCCTCCCGGCGGACCGGGAGGGGCTTCGTGTTCGGGTCTCAGGTGGCTCCAGATCCTGGGGAGGGGGACCGGAACCGCCGATCAGGGTGTGATTGCGGACTAGACGCCGTAGTAGAGCTCGAACTCGAACGGGTGCGGGCGCTGGGCCAGCGGCTTCAGCTCCTTCTCGCGCTTGTAGTCGATCCAGGTCTCGATGAGCTCCTTGGTAAACACGCCGCCCTCGAGGAGGAAGTCGTGGTCGGCCTCGAGCGCGTCGAGCACGGCGTCGAGCGAACCCGGCACCTGGGGAATCGACTTGGCCTCCTCGGGCGGAAGCTCGTAGAGGTCCTTGTCGACGGGCTCGTGCGGCTCGATGCGGTTCTTGATGCCGTCGAGGCCGGCCATGAGCTGCGCGGCGAACGCGAGGTAGGGGTTGCCCGAGGCATCCGGCGCACGGAACTCGATGCGCTTGGCCTTCGGGTTGGTGCCCGTGATCGGGATGCGGATGGCCGCGGAACGGTTGCCCGCCGAGTAGACGAGGTTGACGGGGGCCTCGAAGCCCGGCACGAGGCGGTGGTAGGAGTTCACCGTCGGGTTGGTGAAGGCGAGCAGCGCCGGGGCGTGACGCAGGATGCCGCCGATGTACCAGCGCGCGATGTCGGAGAGGCCGCCGTAGCCCGCCTCGTCGTAGAACAGGGGCTTGCCCTCGTTCCACAGCGACTGGTGCGTGTGCATGCCCGAGCCGTTGTCGCCGAAGAGGGGCTTCGGCATGAAGGTGGCCGTCTTGCCCCACTCGTCGGCGGTGTTCTTGACGATGTACTTGAACTTCAGGATGTCGTCGGCCGCGTGCACCATCGTGTCGAAGCGGTAGTTGATCTCGGCCTGGCCGCCGGTGCCGACCTCGTGGTGGGCGCGCTCGAGGATGAGCCCCGCCTCGATGAGCTTCAGTGAGATGTCGTCGCGGAGGTCGGCCTGCTTGTCGACCGGGGAGACGGGGAAGTAGCCGCCCTTGTAGGGCGTCTTGTTGCCGAGGTTGCCGCCCTCCTCGGTGCGGCCCGAGTTCCAGGCGCCCTCGTGGGAGTCCACCGAGTAGAAGCTCGCGTTCTGCTTCACCTCGTAGCGCACGTCGTCGAAGATGTAGAACTCCGCCTCGGGCGCGAAGTACGCGGTGTCGGCGATGCCGGTCGACGCGAGGTACTTCTCCGCCTTCTTCGCGACCTGGCGCGGGTCCTTCGCGTAGATCTCGCCGTTGCGCGGGTTGTAGATGTCGAAGATCATGATCAGCGTGCGCTCGGCGCGGAACGGGTCGACGTACGCGGTGGAGACGTCGGGGATGAGCTGCATGTCCGACTCGTGGATGGAGGCGAAGCCGCGGATCGACGATCCGTCGAAGAGCTGGCCGACGGTGAAGAACTCCTCGTCGACGGTCGACGCCGGGATGTTGAAGTGCTGCTGCACGCCCGGGAGGTCGGTGAAGCGGATGTCGAGGAACTTGACATCCGTCTCCTTGATGAACTTGAGCACTTCGGACGAATCACTGAACATGTGTCGGAATCTCCAAGAGGGGGCGAGTGGGACCGGACGGACGTCGACAGCCGTACCTGACGCTAGCGAGTCGCCGTTTCCCGACCGTGACGCGAATGTTTCCGCCATGTTACGCGCAGGAGGGCTCGATAGACTCGTCGGGTGCCTGACGCGAAACCCCGAACCTTCGGCGACCTCGAACCCAGCCGGTGGCCGGGGGAGCGGCTCGGGCTCCCCGATTCCGGCCCAGGATCCGTCGGCCGCGTCGGTCGCCGCATCGCGGCGATCGCGATCGACTGGGCATCGGCGACGCTGATCGCGCTCCTGTTCGCGCCCTACAGCTCGGTGCTGCACTCGTGGTTGACGCTCGCGATCTTCGCGCTCATGCAGGTGCTCTTCATCCCGACGATCGGCGGCAGCGTCGGCCACCGCCTCCTCGGCATGCGCATCGTGCCGATCTCCGGCGGATGGGTCGGATTCTGGCGGCCCGTCGTGCGCACGCTGCTGCTCATCATCGTGATCCCGGCGATCGTGTGGGACTCCGACCAGCGCGGGTTCCACGACAAGGTCGCCGGCACGGTGCTGATCCGGGCCTAGCCCAGGTCAGGCAGAAGCGGCATCCGCCGATGACGGATGCCGCTCGCTGGTGATTCAGGTCAGCGCATCTTGCCGCGCTGGGGCCGGACCTTCATCGGGTCGATGCCCTTCGGGATCGGCAGCGCGGTCTGGAGCGAGTTCAGGCGGTTCGACACCGCGAGCACCTCGGGCTTGGTGAGCGTGCGCTTGGTCTTGCGCATCGTGGCAGCGAGGCGGTGGAGCTCCACGGAGCCCTCCTCGTGGCCGACGGCGATGAGCGTCACGGGGACGTTGGGGAGGATGCGGGTGACCTTGCGCTTCTCCTCGTCGAGCATGCGCTGCGTGCGGCTGACCGGGCCCTCGCTGATGAGCACGACGCCGCCGCGGCCGACCGCGCGGTACACGGCGTCCTGCGTCTTGCCGTTCACGGCGACCGGCATCTCGTTGCCGACCCAGCCGCGGCGCAGGCCGCTGCGGAGGACGGCGCCGACCGCGCCGGGCTGCCCGTCGATCTGCGAGTAGGCGGCGCGCTCGGCACGGCGCCCGAGGATGACCAGGGCGAGCAGGAAGCCCGCGAGCACGCCGGCGACGATCCAGAGCGCGATCGTGAAGCCGTTGCCCTCGCCGAGCCACAGCGCGAGCGCGAGGCCGACGAGCACGGGCGCGAGGAAGCCGAGGAGCATGAGCCACTGCGCGCTCGAGTCGTAGCGGCGGGTCATCTGGAAGACCTGCCACATCTGCTTCATGCGGCCGGGCTCCTTCGGAGCGGACGGCGTGTCCTTCGTGCGTGCCATGGTCTCAAGGATAGCGGCGGCGGACGCCGCCTCCGACCGCGTTCACCGACGGCGGAGGCGGCATCCGGACGCCTCAGCCGACCGCCTGCGCGAAGCCGAGCGACGCGTCCGCGAGGTGGGAGAGCTCCGCGGGCAGCTCGCGGCCCTTCGCGTGCATCGACTGCGCCCAGAGGCGGCCCGCGCGGTACGACGAGCGCACGAGCGGGCCGGCGAGCACGCCGAGGAAGCCGATCTCCTCGGCCTCCTGCTTGAGCTCGACGAACTCCTCGGGCCGCACCCAGCGGTCGACCGGAAGGTGACGCGGGCTCGGGCGCAGGTACTGGGTGATCGTGATGATGTCGGTGCCGGCGTCGTGCAGGTCCTGCAGGGCCTGCGTCACCTCGGCACGCTCCTCGCCCATGCCGAGGATCAGGTTCGACTTCGTGATCAGGCCCGCGTCGCGACCCTGCGTGATCACGTCGAGCGACCGCTCGTAGCGGAACGCCGGGCGGATGCGCTTGAAGATGCGCGGCACCGTCTCGACGTTGTGGGCGAACACCTCGGGACGCGCCGAGAACACCTCGCCGAGGTGCTCGGGGTTGCCCGAGAAGTCGGGGACGAGGATCTCGACGCCCGTGCCGGGCGACTGGCGGTGGATCTCGCGGATCGTCTCCGCGTAGAGCCAGGCGCCCTCGTCGGGCAGGTCGTCGCGGGCGACGCCGGTGACCGTGGAGTAGCGCAGCTGCATCCGCACCACCGACTCCGCGACGCGGCGCGGCTCGTCGATGTCGTAGTCGGCGGGCTTGCCGGTGTCGATCTGGCAGAAGTCGCACCGGCGCGTGCACTGGGAGCCGCCGATGAGGAACGTGGCCTCGCGGTCCTCCCAGCACTCGTAGATGTTCGGGCAGCCCGCCTCCTGGCAGACCGTGTGCAGCTCCTCGCCCTTCACGAGCTGCTGCAGCTGGCGGTATTCGGGTCCCATCTTCGCCCGCGTCTTGATCCACTCGGGCTTGCGCTCGATCGGCGTCTGGGCGTTGCGGACCTCGAGGCGCAGCATCCGGCGCCCCTCGGGTGCGGTGCTCATGCGGCGACCGCCGCCTCGGCCTCGGCCCTGAATCGCCGGGTGATCGGGTCGACCAGGTCTTCGGGCGTGACCTCGCGACCGAGCTCGCGCGAGATGGTCGTCACGCCGGCGTCGCGGATGCCGCAGGCCACGATCTTCTCGTAGGGCTCGAGCGAGTTCGAGCAGTTCAGCGCGAACCCGTGCATCGTGACGCCGTCGGCGACCCGGATGCCGATGGCCGCGATCTTGTTCTCGCGGCCCGGTTCGCCGACCCAGACGCCTGAGCGGCCGTCGACTCGGCGTCCGTCGACGCCGAGCTCGGCGAGCACGTCGATGAGGATGCCCTCGATGCGACGCACGTAGCCGACCACGTCGACCGGCTCGGCGAGCCGGAGGATCGGGTAGCCGACGAGCTGGCCCGGTCCGTGCCACGTGATCTTGCCGCCGCGGTCGACGTCGATGACGGGGGTTCCGTCGGTCGGCCGCTCGTCGGGCGCGGTGCGCTTGCCGGCGGTGTAGACGGAGGGGTGTTCCAGGAGGATGACGGTGTCGGGGCGTTCGCCCCCGACGACCGCGCGATGGACGGCGCGCTGAAGGTCGAGACCCTCGATGTACGGCACGGAGTTGGCGCTTAGCCCCGCGACGACGAAGTCGAGCATGCCGTCCAGTCTAGGCGGGCGGATGCCGCGACTCGTCCTCCCCACGGAGGGCTGCCGGGCCGGCCGGCGCCGGTGCCGTCGCTCGGCGGCGGTCGGCCTCCGGCGGCGCGGAATCCTTGCGTCCATGAGCCGCCGTCCGCTCCGCGAGCACCCGACCGAGCGTCACCCCGAGGCGGACGAACGCGGCCTCGGGGCGGCACCGCTCGACGGCCGGCTCGTGGGCTATCGGCTGATCCGGCGGATCGCGTTGGGGGACCGGGCCGACGTCTACCTCGCGGCCCTCGGGCGATCCGAGGCATCCGATGCCGATGGGGCCGTCGGAGCCGACATGGCCGACTCGACCCGGGTCGCGGCGCACGGCATCCCGTCGCTCGTGGTGCTCCGCGTCTACGGCGCCGAGGCCGACGACGACGCGATCACGCGCGAGCTCGAGGCGATGTCGACGGATGCCGCGGGCGCCCTCCCACGGCTCCACGACGTCGCCACCCTGTCCGACGGCCGCTGCTGCGTGGTCGTCGAGCGGCTGGGCGGCGGTTCGCTCGCCCGGACCCTCTCGAGCCGCACGATCACCACGGGGGAGGCCGTGACGATCCTCGCGCCCGTGGTCGTCGCCGTGGACGACCTCGCCCGGCGCGGATTCGTGCACACGCGACTCGCGGTGAGCGACATCGTCTTCGACGACGGCGGTCGTCCGCGTCTCGTGGGACTCGGCGCGCTGCAGCGCCTGCCCGATCGCGGTGCCGAGCGCACGGCGCTGCGTCGCGTGGCCCACGAGCGCCTCGCCGATCTCGTCGAGGATGTCGCCGCCGCGGTGATGCCGCCGGGCGCGCTCGGCAGCGCCGTCGACCTGATCCGTTCGCGGCTCGTGGTCCGTCCGTTCACGTCGTGCGAGGCCGAGCTCGAGCGGCACCTGTTCGGGCTGGCGACCCCGGAGCCCGTGCGGGAGGTCGCCGCCGCCGCGATGCCGCGTCGGGTGCCCGCTCGGGTCATGTCCCCGATCCTCCCGTCAACGGAAGAGGACCCGGATGCCGACGCGGCGCCGTCGAAGGACGGCGTCGCCGTCGGCGGTGGACTGCGGCGATGGCTCGCGCTCGTCCAGGCGCCAGAGGGCGTCGTCGAGCAGCTCGCCGCCGCAGCCGACGTCGATCGGGTCGCGGATGGCCGGGGTCGGATTGCGGCGCTGGTGCGAAGCCGCGGCCGCGCCATCACGGTCGGGGCGCTCGTCGGGGGAGCCGCACTCGTCCTGATGCTCACCCTCGTGCCGCCGGCGAGCGCGGAGGGAGATGGCGCGTCGAAGACGTCGGGTGCGTCGGCCGGGGAGCGCGCCGTGGAGGAGGGTCCGGCTGCCGAGGCGCAGGCCGAGGAAGCGCCTCCGCCGGAGTCGGCATCAGGGGTTCCGGAGTCGGCCTCCGATGCGTCGGGGTCCGGCGAGGTGGGCGGAACGCCGACCGCTGACGATCCAGTGGCCGCGGCACGCGACCTGCTCGATCGGCGCGCGGCGTGCTTCGCGGCGCTCGACCTGCGCTGCCTGGAGACGGTCGTGCAACCGGGATCTGCGATCGAGGCGTCGGATCGAGCCGCGCTGGCGGCAGCGCGCGAGGGCGAGGCGGAAGCGCCGACGGTGTTCGATCCGGTCACGGTCGAGGTCGTCGCCGAGATGGGCGGCGCGGTGCTGGTGCGAGCTCGGGTCGCCCCCGAACGCGAACCGGCCTCGCTCCTCATGGTGAGGGGCGAGGCCGGCTGGCGCTTGCGAGAGGTGTTCGACTAGATGCCGAGCGACGACTGGAAGTCGCCCTCCTCGAGGCGCTCCTTGACCGCGGTCAGGAAGCGGGCGGCGTCGGCACCGTCGATGATGCGGTGGTCGTACGAGAGCGCCAGGTAGACCATCGAGCGGATCGCGATCGCGTCCTCGCCGTCCTGCTTCACGACGACGGGGCGCTTCACCACGATGCCGGTGCCGAGGATGGCCGACTGCGGCAGGAAGACGACCGGCGTGTCGAACAGCGCACCGCGCGAACCGGTGTTGGTCAGCGTGAACGTGCCGCCCGAGAGCTCGTCGGGCTTCAGCTGGTTGTTGCGGGTGCGGTCGGCGAGGTCGGCGATCTGCGCGGCGAGCTGCGCGATGTCGAGCTCGCCCGCGTCCCGGATGACCGGGGTCAGCAGGCCGCGCTCGGTGTCGACCGCGATGCTCATGTTCTCGGTCGCCGGGTAGACGATGCTCTCGCCGTCGACCGTCGAGTTGACGATCGGGTACGCCTTGAGGGCCTCGGCCGCGGCCATGGCGAAGAACGGCAGGAAGGAGAGCTTGTTGCCCGTCTTCTCCAGGAACTCGCCCTTGGCGCGGTCGCGGAGGCGGGCCACGCGGGTCACGTCGACCTCGACGACGGTCGTCAGCTGCGCGGTCGACGTCATCGAGACGACGGCGCGCTCGGCGACCACCTTGCGCAGGCGGGTCATCGGCACCGTGGTGCCGCGCAGCGGCGACGTCTCGAGCGGCGTGCGGGCCGGTACCGCGGCGGGAGCCTCGGCGGCCGGCGCCTGGCCGGCGGTCAGGACGTCCTGCTTGCGGATGCGGCCGCCGACGCCGGTGCCGGTCACGCTGGCGAGGTCGACGCCCTGCTCGTTGGCGAGCTTGCGCACGATCGGGGTCACGTAGCCGCTGGGGCCGGCGTGGGCGCCCGCGGGCGCGGCCTCGGCTGCCGGAGCGGCAGCCGGTGCCGGAGCGGGCTCAGCAGCGGGGACGGGCGCCGGTGCCGGTGCGGCCTCGGGCGCCGGAGCCGGAGCGGCCGGAGCCGCCTCAGCGGGCGCGGGCGCCGGAGCCGGTGCGGCCGGAGCCGCCTCGGCGGGCGCGGGGGCCGCCTCGGCGGCGGGCGCCGCCTCAGCAGGCGCCGCAGCGCCGGATCCGTCGCCGATCGTGACGAGCGCCGTGCCGACCTCGACGGTCTCGTCCTCCTGGACGAGGATCGCCTCGATCACGCCGGCCACCGGCGACGGGATCTCCGTGTCGACCTTGTCGGTCGACACCTCGAGCAGCGGCTCGTCGACCTCCACACGGTCGCCGACGTTCTTCAGCCATCGGGTGACCGTGCCCTCTGTGACACTCTCACCGAGTGCCGGGAGGCTGACGGATTCGCTCATGCGCTTGTCTCCTTCACAGCGTGTGACGCTTTCTAGCTTATTGCAGTCGTTGTTCGCGGGCGCGGGCTCAGAGCGCGTGCAGCGGCTTGCCGGCGAGCTTGAGGAACGCCTCGCCCAGCGCCTCGTTCTGGGTGGGGTGGGCGTGGATGAACGGGGCGATGTCCTCGGGGTACGCCTCCCAGTTCACGGCCAGCTGGGCCTCCCCGATCAGCTCGCCGACACGGGCGCCGATCATGTGCACGCCGACGACGGGGCCGTCGTTCACGCGCACGACCTTGATCGAGCCGCTCGTCTCGAGGATGTGGCTCTTGCCGTTGCCGGCGAGGTTGTACTCGTACGACGAGACCTGGTCGGCGCCGAACTTCTCGGCGGCGCGGGCCTCGGTGTAGCCGATCGAGGCGACCTCGGGGTCGCAGTACGTGACCTTGGGGATGTTGACGTCCTCGACGACGATCGGGTTGAGCCCGGCGATCTCCTCGGCGACGAAGATGCCCTGCTGGAAGCCGCGGTGCGCGAGCTGCAGGCCCGGGACGATGTCGCCGACCGCGTAGACGCCCGGGAGGTTGGTGGCGAGGCGCTCGTTCGTGATGACGAAGCCGCGGTCCATGGTCACGCCGACCTCTTCGTAGCCGAGGCCCTGCGTCGCGGGGCCGCGGCCGACGGCGACCAGCAGCAGCTCGGCCTCGACGGTCTCGCCGTTCTCGAGCGTCACGACGACGCCCTGGTCGTTCTGCGTGACGCCCTGGAAGCGCACGCCGAGCTTGTACTCGATGCCGCGCTTGCGGAACGCGCGCTCGAGCTGCTTCGAGACCGACTCCTCCTCGTTGGGCACGAGGTGGGGGAGTGCCTCGATGATCGTGACCTCGGCGCCGAACGACTTCCAGACGCTCGCGAACTCGACGCCGATGACGCCGCCGCCGAGCACGGCGACCTTGTTCGGCACGAAGTCGAGCTCGAGCGCCTGCTCGCTCGTGATCACGCGGCCGCCGATCTCGAGGCCGGGCAGCGACCGCGAGTAGGAGCCGGTCGCGAGGATGACGTTCTTGCCGACGATGCGGTCGTCGCCGACCTGCACGGCGTTGGCAGCGACGAGGCGGCCCTCGCCCTCGATCACGGTGATGCCGCGGGCCTTGACGAGGCCCTGGAGGCCCTTGAACTTGCTGGCGACGATGCTCTGGCGGTACTGCGTCACGGCGGGGACGTCGATGCCCTCGAACGTGGAGCGGACGCCGAAGCGGGCCGACTCACGCGAGTGGTCGGCGATCTCGGCGGCGTGCAGCAGCGCCTTCGTCGGGATGCAACCGCGGTGGAGACACGTGCCTCCGAGCTTGTCCTTCTCGATCAGGCCGACGGTGAAGCCCAGCTCGACGGCCCGCAGCGCCGCTGCGTACCCTCCGCTGCCGCCTCCGAGGATGACAATGTCGAAGTTCTGCTCGGACAACCGCAATCTCCCTTGCGCATTCGATCTGCGACACGGACTGACCCCGGTAGGTGATCGGGGGCAGGGTGCTGGGCGACGATCTCGCCCATAGCACCCTACTACCCTTCGGCGAGCTGCTCGCCCAGCTTGACGAGCGTGCGCACGGCGGCTCCGGTGGCCCCGCTGCCGGTGAATCCCCAGGGCCCTCCGGCGTTGTTCGAGGGGCCCGCGATGTCGAGGTGCGCCCACGGGATCCGGTCCTCCGAGCCCTCCCGCGTGCCCACGAACTCGCGCAGGAAGACGCCCGCCAGGAGCATCCCCGGCACGGTCTGCCCGAGCTTGGTGTTGGCGAGGTCGGCGACGTCGGACTTGAGGAGTCCGAGCAGGTCGGCGGGGAGCGGCATGGGCCAGGTGGGCTCGCCGACGGCGTCCGAGGCGGCGCGCACCGTGCCGACGAGCTCGTCGTCGCCCATGAGGCCCGCGATGCGGTGACCGAGCGCCACGACCTGCGCGCCCGTCAGCGTCGCGACGTCGACGATCGCGTCGGGCTGCTCCTCGCTCGCGGCGACGAGTCCGTCGGCCAGCACCAGGCGCCCCTCGGCGTCCGTGTTCAGCACCTCGACCGTCGTGCCGCCGTGGATCCGCAGCACGTCGTTCGGGCGCACGGCCGTGCCCGACGGCAGGTTCTCCGCGAGGCAGAGCCATCCGGTCACGCGCACGGGCACCTGCAGCTCGGCGAGCGCCACGATCGCCGAGAGCACGGCGGCCGCGCCGGCCATGTCGGTCTTCATGCCCACCATCGAGGCCATCGGCTTGATCGACAGCCCGCCCGAGTCGAACGTGATGCCCTTGCCCACGAGCGCGAGGTGCACGGATGCCCCGGCCGGCGCGTACTCGAGGCGCACCAGCCGCGGCCCGCGGCTCGAGCCCTGCCCGACGGCGAGGATCCCGCCGAAGCCGTCGGCGGCGAGCGCCGCCTCGTCCCAGACCTTCGCGGCCACGCCGGCGCCGCTCGCGGCCTCGACGGCGAGCTCGGCGAGGCGAGCGGGGAAGAGCTCGGCGGGTGAGGTGTTGACGAGGTCCTTGGTGCGTGCGACCGCGGCGGCCACGGCGCGCACCCGGTCGAGTCCGACGGCGTCGCCGTCGAGCGCGGTATGCAGCGTGATGTCCTCGACCGGCGTCCTCGGCTTGGCCTTGTACGCGGTGTAGGCGTAGGCGCCGAGCGCCGCGCCCTCCAGGATCGCCGACGCGACCTCGGGGTCGTCGGTCGGGATGGCCACGGCGAGCGTCGCCCCGCCCGTGAGCTGTCGCACGGCACTGCCGGCGGCGAGGCGGAGCGCCGCGGCATCCGCTGCCTCACCCGTGCCGACCACGACGACCAGGCGCGGGCCGCCCTCGGGACCGGGGACCTTGACGACCTCCTCGGCGGTGCCCTTCGCCCCCAGCGCGGTCAGCGCGGCGGGGAGCCACTCGAACCCCTCGACCGAGAGCAGCTCGGCGCCGTCGGCCCCGCTCGTCGCGGCGAGCAGCACGGCATCGGCGCCGGACTCGGCGGCGGGGACGGGGGAGACGGAGAGCACGGGGACGGTCATGCAGCCGATCGTACGTGTTCGCTCTCGGCATCATCCGACGCGCGCGGCGACCGGCGGGCGCCTTCGGGGGCGTCGTTAGGCTGGAGTCATGCGCGATCCACGCTCCCTCTACGAGCGCAATCCCGACGTCCAGGTGCCGCCCGGGCTCCCGCTCATCGCGGGGCTGACCGGGTTCGCCGACGCCGGCTCCGCGGTCGCGCAGACGACGGAGTACCTGCTCACGACCCTCGACACCACCGTGATCGCGACCTTCGACGCCGACGAGCTGCTCGACTACCGCGCGCGGCGCCCCATCATCCTGTTCGAGGGCGACCACCTCGCCGACTACCGTCCGCCGCGGCTGAGCCTCGACCTCGCGCGCGACGAGATCGGCCAGCAGTTCCTCATGCTCACGGGCTACGAGCCCGACTTCCAGTGGGAGCGGTTCGGCGCCGCCGTGCTCGGGCTCATCGACGAGCTCCAGGTGTCGTCGACGACGTGGATCAACTCGATCCCCATGCCGGTGCCGCACACCCGCCCGATCGGCATGACGGTGAGCGGCAACCGCGCCGACCTCATCGAGGCGATGTCGATCTGGCGGCCGACCACCGAGGTGCCCTCGAACGCACTGCACCTCGTGGAGTACCGCCTGCAGCAGGAGGAGCACCCCACGACGGGCTTCGTGCTCCTCGTGCCGCACTATCTCTCCGACGCGGAGTACCCGACGGCGGCGATCGCGGCGCTCGAGGCCATCAGCGCGTCCACGGGCCGGATCTTCCCGACCGACGCGCTGCGCGAGCAGGGCCGGGAGTTCGTCGCGCGCATCGACGAGCAGGTCGCCGAGAACGCCGAGCTCGCGAAGCTCGTCGGCACGCTCGAGGAGCGCCACGACTCCTACATGGAGGGCACGACCCTGCGCTCGCCCCTCACCGACGAAGACGGCGAGCTGCCGTCCGCCGACGAGATCGCGGCCGAGCTCGAGAAGTTCCTCGCCTATCGCCGCACGCGCGACGACGACACGCCGCTCGGGGGCTGAGGCCCCGAGCGCGCCGAGCGCGCGACGCCGCCGCCGGTCGAGGGCGGGAGTTCCGCGGAATCCCGGGCCGCGGGGGAATGCGCCGCGCGTGCCGGGCGTTGCACTCAGCGGGGAGAAGAGCGCGGGCGTCCGCGAGTCGGACGGGCCGTCTGGCTGTATAATGGAGGCAGGACCCGTTCTGGTCCGCGGGTGCGACGTCGTCGCACCGGTTACGCGGACTTGACATGGGTCCTCATAGTGTCCGAAATCGACCGGACCGACAGCACGAGCCGAACGTCCGAGAGGGCACGCGCCGCGCGACGGTAGGAGAGGTTCAAACGAATGGCAACGACGAAGGCTGCGACGTCGGCGAAGAGCGAGGCGGAGAAGCCCGCTGCAACGCGCACGACGGCCGCGAAGTCGACCGCCGCCAAGACGGCCACGAAGGCCACCGCCGCGACGTCAGCGGCGAAGACGAAGGCATCCGCCGCGAAGACCGGCACCACGAAGGCGGCCGCGTCCAAGAGCGCGGCGACCCCGGCGACCAAGAAGCCGCGCACCAGCACGGCCAAGGCCGCCGCGAAGCCCAAGGGCGGGGCGAAGGCCGGCGCCGCGGGTGACGACGAGGACGAGATCGACCCCGAGGACCTCGAGGAGGTCGACGTCGAGGCCGAGGCCGCCGAGGGGACCGCGGACGCGGCATCCGAGGGCGAGGCCGATGCCGAGGGCGCCGGCGACGCCGACGAGGAGGACGCGAAGCCCGCGGTCGCCGTCGAGCCGCACCCCACCGGTGCGCTCGTGCTGCGCGCGGTCGACGACGAGGACGAGGTCCCCGTCTACTCGAGCGCGATCACCGGCGCGACGGCCGACCCGGTCAAGGACTACCTGAAGCAGATCGGCAAGGTCGCGCTCCTGAACGCGGCCGAAGAGGTCGAGCTCGCGATGCGCATCGAGGCCGGCCTGTTCGCCGAGGAGAAGCTGTCGCACATGAGCGACGCCGAGAAGCGCTCGCAGCTCGGCCGCGAGCTGCAGTGGGTCGCGAAGGACGGGCAGCGTGCGAAGAGCCACCTGCTCGGTGCGAACCTGCGCCTCGTGGTCTCGCTCGCGAAGCGCTACACGGGTCGCGGCATGCAGTTCCTCGACCTGATCCAGGAGGGCAACCTCGGCCTCATCCGTGCGGTCGAGAAGTTCGACTACACCAAGGGCTTCAAGTTCTCGACCTACGCGACGTGGTGGATCCGCCAGGCGATCACCCGCGCCATGGCCGACCAGGCCCGCACCATCCGCATCCCGGTGCACATGGTCGAGGTCATCAACAAGCTCGCCCGAGTCCAGCGCCAGATGCTGCAGGACCTGGGCCGCGAGCCCACGCCCGAGGAGCTCTCGAAGGAACTCGACATGACCCCCGAGAAGGTCATCGAGGTGCAGAAGTACGGCCGCGAGCCGATCTCGCTGCACACTCCGCTCGGCGAAGACGGCGACAGCGAGTTCGGCGACCTCATCGAGGACACGGAGGCGGTCGTGCCGGCCGACGCGGTCGGCTTCACGATGCTGCAGAAGCAGCTGGAGTCGCTGCTCGACTCGCTGAGCGAGCGCGAGGCGGGCGTCATCCGCATGCGCTTCGGCCTCGGCGACGGCATGCCGAAGACCCTCGACCAGATCGGCGACACGTTCGGCGTGACGCGCGAGCGCATCCGCCAGATCGAGTCGAAGACGATGGCGAAGCTGCGCCACCCGTCCCGCTCGCAGTCGCTGCGCGACTACCTCGAGTAGGCCGGCGGTGCGCTACGCGCCGGCGATCCTCGTCGGCAGGCTCACCCGATTCGCCGCCCGGCTGCGCAAGCCCGGCGGCGGATCGGCTGTTCCCGGCCTCGTCGTCAACCGCATCGCCCCCGGATACCTGAAGCGCACGCTCTCGGGCTTCCCGCAGGGCCTCGTGGTCGTCTCGGGCTCGAGCGGCAAGTCGACCACCACGAAGATGCTCGTGGCGATCCTGCGCGCGCACGGCGTCGACGTGTTCACGAACCCGTCGACCGCGAACATCAGCCAGGGCTTGACCTCTGCGCTGCTCGAGCGCGCCGACTGGCAGGGCCGCGTGCCCGGCGACGTCGCGGTGCTCGAGATGGACGAGGGTCACGGCGCGGTCGTCATGCAGGGCGTCGACGCGCGCGTCGTCGCGCTCACGAACGTCATGGTCGACCAGATCGACCGCTTCCACGACTCCGAGATGGTCGCCGGCATGCTGGGTCGCATCGCGGCCCGCGCCCACGAGGCCGTCGTCGTGAACGCCGACGACGCCTACCTCGAGCGCCTCGCCGCGGCCACCGACCCCGGGGTCGCCGTGCACCGCTACGGCGTTGCGGCCGAGGTCCTCGAACGCTCGCCGCGCGGTCTCGGCTACACCCGGACGACGCCCGAGCGCCTCGCGCCCGGCGCCGGCGTGGTCGTCGAGTCGGTGAGCGGCGCGTCCGCGGTGCTGCGCGACGGCGCGGCATCCATCGACCTCTCGCTGCCCGCCCGCGGCACGCACTACGCCGTCGACGCGGCCGCCGCCTACGCCACGGCGAAGGCCGTGCTGGGGGAGCGGTTCTCGCCGACGACCGCGGCCGACGCGCTGAGCGCCATCCCGGCCGTCTTCGGTCGCGGCGAGCGCGTGCGTGTGCGCGACCAGGACGTGGAGTTCGTGCTCGTGCAGAACCCCTCGAGTTACCAGCTCAACGTCGACAGCATCGAGCCGGGCACCGAGCAGATCCTCTTCGCGATCGGTTCCGACGTGCGAGACCCTTCCTACTTCTGGCCCACGGATGCCTCGTCGCTCGGCCGTGTGGCGATCGTGAGCGGCTCCAAGGCCCACGAGGCCGCGCTCATGCTCGCCTATGACGGCGTGGAGATCGACCGCGTCGAGCCCGACCTCGGTCGCGCCCTCGACGACTTCCTCGCGGCGCCGGCGCCTGCGACCGGCGTGAAGACGATCGTGTTCTCCGCCGACTCGATGCGCCGTACGCGCGCCCACCTCGGACTCTCGGGAGCGGAATGACCACCCTCACGATCGTGGCGCTCCTGCCCGGGCTGCAGAACACGAACGGCGACGCCGAGAACGCGCACGTGCTCGCCCGTCGCGCGGGCTGGGCCGGACTCGACGCGCGCGTGGTCGCGGTCGAGTCGCGCGACGACCTCCCCGACCGGCTCGACGCAGTGGTGCTCGGGTCCGGCAGCGACTCGTCGCTCGAGGCGAGCCGCACGGCCCTGCTCGCGTTCCACGACGAGCTGCGCACCTGGGGCACCGAGGGCGTCCCGATCCTCGCGATCGGCACCGGGTGGGAGCTGCTGAGCTGGGGCATCGAGCATGCCGACGGGTCGAGCCTCGAGGGCCTCGGCATCCTCCCGGGCCGCGCGGTCCCGCGCAACGGGCGCGTGACCGACGACCTCGTGATCGCATCGCCGCGGTTCGGCCTCCTCGTCGGGTTCGAGAACCACGCGCGCGACTACGTGGGCGCCGAGGGATCGCCGCTCGGGCGCGTGCGCGCCGGCGCCGGCAACGGGCGCGACTCCGGCCAGGAGGGCGTCGTCATGGGCGCCGTGATCGGCACGCACCTCCACGGACCCGTGCTCGCCAAGAACCCCGCCTTCGCGGACCACCTCCTGCGGATCATGGCCGAGCGCGCCGGCGTCACCTACGCCCCGGGCGAGCAGACCGCCGTCGTCGACGCCTACGCGACCGGCGCCCGCGAAGCGCAGCTCGCCGCGGCACGGGTCGCGGCATCCGTCGCCGACGCCTGAGCGAGCCACCCGCTCGGCGGGCAGGACCCGCAGACGACGAACGCCCCGGCCGGAGCCGGGGCGTTCACGTCGTTTCGGTCGTCAGTCGCGGTCGTCGACGAGGAGTCGGCTCGACTCGTCGTGCCAGCTGTGCGCGATCTGCGAGAGCTTCTCCTGGTGCTTGCGGCCGTGGTGGGCGCAGAACAGGAGCTCGCCGCTTGCGACGACGACACGGATGTAGGCCTGCGCACCGCAGGCGTCGCAGCGGTCGAGCGCGGTGAGCTCGTAGGGGGTGTCGAGTTCGTCGACCGCACCGGGGCTGTCGGTGTACTGCGTCATGGCTCCTCCTCCTGGCTCACGATCGATGTTCCGTCCATCAATGAAAACACGGGCCGGACCCGGTTCCTTCCGTTGGTCGCCGCATTTCGCTGTGCGCGTAGCGCCTGCGCGGCGGTGTCCGCGGGCGACAGTAGAGTGATCCGACGTGAGCTCCGACTATTCCGCCCGCCACCTCTCCGTCCTCGAGGGCCTCGAGGCGGTGCGCAAGCGACCCGGCATGTACATCGGGTCGACCGACTCGCGCGGACTCATGCACTGCCTCTGGGAGATCATCGACAACTCGGTCGACGAGGCCCTCGCCGGGCACGGCAGCGAGATCGGCGTGCTGCTGCACCCCGACGGCAGCGTCGAGGTGCGCGACCGCGCCCGCGGCATCCCCGTCGACATCGAGCCGAAGACGGGCCTGACGGGCGTCGAGGTCGTGTTCACCAAACTCCACGCCGGCGGCAAGTTCGGCTCAGGCTCGTACGCAGCCTCGGGCGGCCTGCACGGCGTCGGCGCGTCGGTCGTGAACGCCCTGTCCGAGCGCCTCGACGTCGAGGTCGACCGCGACGGCAAGACGTGGGCCATGTCGTTCCACCGCGGCGAGCCGGGCGTGTTCGCCGACCGAGGGGCGCCGAGTCCCGACGCCGCGTTCACGCCGTTCGAGGAGCGCAGCGAGCTGCGGATCGTCGGCAAGGTCGCCAAGGGCATCACCGGCACGCGCATCCGCTACTGGGCCGACCGGCAGATCTTCACGAAGGGCGCCGAGTTCCAGACCGACGAGCTGCTCGGGCGCGCCCGCCAGACCGCCTTCCTCGTGCCGGGCCTCGCGATCGACGTCACCGACGAGCGCGGCGCCGAGCCGCACACCACGTCATTCCAGTTCGAGGGCGGCATCTCCGAGTTCGCCGAGCACCTGGCGACGGATGCCCCGCTCACCGACATCTGGCGCATCACGGGGTCGGGCGGGTTCACCGAGACCGTGCCCGTGCTCACCGACGGCGGTGCGATGGCGCCGACCGAGCTCCAGCGCGAGTGCCAGGTCGACATCGCCCTGCGGTGGGGCACCGGCTACGAGACCATCGTGAAGTCCTTCGTCAACATCATCGCCACGCCGAAGGGCGGCACCCACCAGACCGGGTTCGACCAGGGGCTCCTCCGGTTCCTGCGCCAGCAGGTCGAGCAGAACGCCCGGCGCCTCAAGGCCGGGAACGACAAGCTCGAGAAGGACGACGTGCTCGCCGGCCTCACCGCGGTCATCACCGTGCGCCTGCCCGAGCCGCAGTTCGAGGGGCAGACGAAGGAGGTGCTCGGCACGCCGGCCGTGCGCGCCATCGTGGCCAACGTGCTGACGAAGGAGCTCGGCACGCGGTTCGCCTCGACGAAGCGCGACGACAAGGCGCAGTCCGCGCTGCTGCTCGACAAGGTCGTCGCCGAGATGAAGTCGCGCATCTCCGCTCGTGCGCACAAGGAGACCCAGCGGCGCAAGAACGCGCTCGAGAGCTCGTCGCTGCCGGCGAAGCTCGTCGACTGCCGCTCCAGCGACGTCGCACACAGCGAGCTGTTCATCGTCGAGGGCGACTCGGCGCTCGGCACCGCCAAGCTCGCGCGCGACAGCGAGCACCAGGCGCTGCTGCCGATCCGCGGCAAGATCCTCAACGTGCAGAAGGCGAGCGTGTCCGACATGCTCGGCAATGCCGAGTGCGCGTCGATCATCCAGGTCATCGGCGCCGGGTCGGGTCGCAGCTTCGACCTCGCGTCGGCCCGCTACGGCAAGGTCATCATCATGAGCGACGCCGACGTCGACGGCGCGCACATCCGCACGCTGCTGCTCACGCTCTTCTTCCGGTACATGCGGCCGATGATCGAGGAGGGCCGCGTGTTCGCGGCGGTCCCGCCGCTGCACCGCGTGGTGGTGATGAACCCGGGCACGAAGCCGAACGAGACGATCTACACGTACTCCGAGGCCGAGCTCCAGGGCGTGCTCGCGCAACTGAAGAAGCAGGGGCGCCGCTACCAGGACCCGATCCAGCGCTACAAGGGCCTCGGCGAGATGGACGCCGACCAGCTCGCGACGACGACCATGGACAAGCGGCACCGCACGCTCCGCCGCGTCGGCCTCGGCGACGCCGAGAACGCCGGGCGCGTGTTCGAACTGCTCATGGGCAACGACGTGGCGCCGCGCAAGGAGTTCATCATCGACAGCTCCGACGCGCTCGAGCGCGACCGCATCGACGCCTGACGCTCAGCCGACCGACGGCGCCTGAGGCTCAGCCGGCCGACGGCCGGATGTTCTGGTTGAGGTGGAACACGTTGTCGGGGTCGAACTCGTCCTTCACCGCGGTGAGCCGGGCGAGCTTCTCGTCGGAGTAGGCGCGCCGGAGGCCCGCGACCCCGTCGTCGCCGAGCACGTTGACGTACGCGCCGCTCGCGAACCGGTCCATGGTCCCCGCGTACCGACGTGCGGCCGCCATGCGCGCCTCGTCCTCCGCGGCGTCCTTCCAGAGCGACGCGGCGACGAACTCGAACGCCGCATCCCGTCGTGAGAACGCGGTCGCCTCGTCGGGCACGTCCGCGATCGCGCCGCCGTAGGCTTGCAGGCTCACGTTCGGCAGGTCGGCCGCGTCGCGTGCGAGCACCGCGTCGATGACCTCGTCGCCGAGCACGGCGAAGTAGTGGCCCTTCCAGTACCGCCGCCAGGTGTAGCCCTTGACGTCGTCCTCGCGGGTCTGGAGCTCGAGGTAGGACATCGGCTCCACCACTCGGCTCGTGGGTTCCGCCACCGCCGTGAGCTGGGCGTCGAGCTCCGCGATCACGGCGGCTCCCGTCTCGGGATCGCCGACCCAGACGAGCCCGAGCGCGACATCCTGGCCGCCGATCGTCGCGGAGAACGTCGCCTCCCGCGGCGCGGTGGCGCTGAGGTCGCGCCAGCGCCGCATCGGCGCGCCCGCCTGATCGGCCGGGTAGTGGAACTCCGCCGAGATCGCCCGGCCCGGTTCCGGGTGGAGCGCGAACTCGAACTCGGTCACGACGCCGAAGTTCCCGCCCCCGCCGCGCAGCGCCCAGTACAGCTCGGGATGCTCGTCGGCGCTCGCGCGGATGATCGAGCCGTCGGCCGTCACGACCTCGAACGAGACGACGTTGTCGCACGACAGGCCGTGCCGTCGCGCCAGCCACCCCATGCCGCCGCCGAGCGTGAGTCCGCCGACCCCGGTGTGCGACACGTTGCCGGCCGTCGTCGCGAGCCCGTGCTCCTGCGCCGCCACGTCCAGCGCGCCGAGGAGGGCTCCGCCCTGCACGCGCGCGCGACGCGTCATGGGGTCGACCACCACTCCGCCCATCGGGCGGAGGTCGAGCATCAGGCCGCCGTCGGGCACGGCGTGGCCGACGATGCCGTGACCGCCGCAGCGGATCCCGACCTCGAGGTCGTGGTCGCGCGCGTACCGCAGGGCTGCGGCGACGTCAGCGGCGTCGGAGCACCGCACGACGAACCTCGGATGCCGGTCGACCATGGCGTTCCACACCGTCCGCGCCTCGTCGTACCCGTCGTCGCCCGGTGCGAGCACCTGCCCGCCGACCGTCTGCTCCAGCACCGCACGCGTCATCGCCGCCCCCAGCCGTCCTCGACCGGATGCCGCGGGCGATCCCGCACCGCGCCGGCCACCGCCGAATATGCCGGTCGCGGTCCACGGCGTCAAGGGCGAGTCGCCCGGTCGGGGTACCGCTCAGCCGATGCGTCGACCCACCGCGGCCACCACGGCCTCGAGGGCCTGGCCCGACCCGTCGCGCTTCGCGCCGCCGTCGGGCAGTTGCCGGGCGGACCCGTCGGCGGCGACCGCGAGCGCGGGGGAGGAGCCGACCCACGCGAGGTGCAGGGCGTCCTCGCCCTTCAGGAACCGCTGCGCCCGCACGCCGCCGGTGGCGCGACCCTTGGCCGGGAACTCCGTGAACGGGCTCACCTTCGCGCTGCCGGGGTCCGTGCCGAGCAGCGTCTCGTTGCTCGCGGCGATCGTGACGACCACCGCGCCGGCCGCGGCATCCGCCGGCACGCTCGTGAAGTGCACGACGTGCGCACCCGAGGTCAGGTTGATGCCGGCCATGCCGCCGGCCGGGCAGCCCTGCGGGCGCACGGATGCCGCGGGGAACCGCAGCAGCTGGGCGTCGGAGGCCACGAACACGAGCTCGTCGGTCTCGTCGCCCTGCACGGCGCCCACGACCTCGTCGCCGGCCTTGAGGCCGATGACCTCGAAGTCGGGCTTGTTGGGATACGCGTTGGTCGCGACGCGCTTCACGACGCCCTGCTTCGTGCCGAGCGCGATCGAGCGGTCGCCGTCGAGCGCCACGAGCGCGAGCACCTTCTCGTCGCGGTTCGGCAGCGCGAGGTAGTCGCCCACCCGCACGCCGGCGCCGAGCTGCACCGAGGTCGGCGGCAGCATCGGTAGGTCGACGGGGGTGAACCGGATGAGCCGGCCGAGGCTCGTGACCGCGCCGATCTCGGCGCGGCTCGTGGTGTCGAGCGTCGAGCGGATCGCGTCGTGCTTGCTGCGGCGCGCGGGCTGCGTGATCGTGGGCCGGCCGTCGGGCCCCTCGGGCAGGTCGACGCGGGCGATGCGACCCGTCGCGCTGAGGAACACGCGGCACGCGACATCCGCCACCTCGAGGTCGGCGGCGGCGTGCTTCGCGCGCGTGCCGGCGATGCTGGGTCGCGCGTCGGTGAGCAGCGTGCGCCGAGGAGTGCCGTAGCGCTCGGCGATCTCGGCGAGCTCGTCGGACACGAGCGCCTCGATGCGGTGCCGGCTCGCGAGCAGGGCCTCGAGCTCCTCGATCTCGGCACGCAGCTTGTCGCGCTCGGCCTCGAGCTCGAGTCGCGAGAACTTCGTGAGCCGGCGCAGGCGCAGTTCGAGGATGTACTCGGCCTGCACCTGGCTGAGGTCGAACACGTCCATCAGGCGGGTGCGGGCCTGGTCGGCCTCGTCGCTCGTGCGGATGACCTGGATGACCTCGTCGATGTCGAGGATCGCGATGAGCAGGCCCTCGACGAGGTGCAGGCGCTCCCTGCGGCGGGCCAGGCGGAACTGCGACCGCCGCGTGACCACCTCGATGCGATGCGCGACGTACACCTGCAGGAGCTCGCGCAGGCCGAGCGTCTGCGGGCCGCCGTCGACGAGCGCGACGTTGTTGATGTTGAACGAGTCCTCGAGCGGCGTCAGGCGGTAGAGCTGCTCGAGCACGGCCTCGGGGCTGAAGCCCGTCTTGATGCCGATGACCAGGCGCAGGCCGTTCGTGCGGTCGGTGAGGTCGGTGACGTCGGAGATGCCGCTGATCTTCTTGGCGTTGACGCCGTCCTTGATCTTCTCGATGACCTTCTCGGGGCCGACGAGGTAGGGCAGCTCGGTGACCACGAGCCCGGTCTTGCGCGCGGTGATGCTCTCGACGCTGACCTTCGCGCGGGTCTTGAAGCTGCCGCGGCCCGTCGCGTACGCGTCCTTGATGCCGGCGAGGCCCACGATCGTGCCGCCGGTGGGCAGGTCGGGCCCGGGCACGTACTCCATCAGCTCGTCGAGCGTCGCGTTCGGGTGGGCGATGAGGTGCCGTGCGGCCGCGACCACCTCGATGAGGTTGTGCGGCGCCATGTTCGTGGCCATGCCGACCGCGATGCCGCTCGCGCCGTTGACGAGCAGGTTCGGGTAGGCCGCGGGCAGCACCTCGGGCTGGGTCAGCTGGTTGTCGTAGTTCGGCACGAAGTCGACGACGTCCTCGTCGAGCCCCTCGGTCATCGCGAGGGCGGGGGAGGCGAGGCGGGCCTCGGTGTACCGCGGCGCGGCCGGGCCGTCGTCGAGCGAGCCGAAGTTGCCGTGGCCGTCGACGAGTGGCACGCGGAGCGTGAACGACTGCGCCATGCGCACGAGTGCGTCGTAGATGGCGGTGTCGCCGTGCGGGTGCAGCTTGCCCATGACCTCGCCGACGACGCGCGCCGACTTCACGTGGCCGCGATCGGGGCGCAGGCCCATCTCGACCATCTGGTACAGGATGCGACGCTGCACGGGCTTCAGGCCGTCGCGCGCGTCGGGGAGGGCCCGCGAGTAGATGACCGAGTAGGCGTACTCGAGGAAGGAGCCCTGCATCTCGGTGGCGACGTCGACGTCTTCGATGCGTTCGACGATCGGCTCGTCGGCGGGCGGGTTCTTGGCTCGGGTCATCCGTGGTCTCTGGTGCTGGCGTGCGGTGCACGCGGGGGAACGGGGGCGCGCCCGGCCTGTGCCAGACTGGGCGCGATGCCTGCCATGCTACCGGTGCCCGCCGTCACCGTTCCGCGGCTTGCCGGGGTCCTCGCGAGTTCGCTGGCGAGCCTGCAGGGCGTGCAGAACGGGTTCAAGCTGCCCGCGGCATCCGGTGCGGTCATCGTGCTCGTCGACGGCCTCGGCGCAAGCAACCTGCAGGCGCGCGCCGGTCACGCCCGGTTCCTCAGCACGCGGATGTCGCGGCGCGACGTGATCCGCACGGTGCTGCCCTCGACGACGGCCGCCGCCCTCGCGAGCTTCACGACCGGGCGGATGCCGGGGGAGCACGGCCTCGTCGGCTACAAGGTGCTCGACGCGTCGCACGACCGCCTCGTGAACCAGCTCAACGGCTGGGACGCCGGCATGATGCCCGAGACGTGGCAGCGCTCCGAGACGCTCTTCGAGTCCGCGACAGCCGACGGCGTGCCGACGTTCGCGATCGGCGCCGCGCGCTACGCGGACTCCGGCTACACGCGGGCGGTGCTGCGCGGGGCCGAGTTCCGCGCCGCGGCATCCGTGCCCGATCGCTTCGCGATGGCGCAGTCGGTGCTCGAGCAGCACCCGGGCGCCCTCGTCTACCTCTACGTGCCCGAGCTCGACCAGGCCGCGCACGCCCACGGGTGGGAGTCCGACCGCTGGCTCGGCCTCCTCGAGCAGCTCGACGCCGAGGTCGCCGCGTTCGAGCGACGGATGCCGCGTCGCACGGGCCTGCTCGTCACCGCCGACCACGGCGTGGTCGACGTGCCCGCCCACCGGCACGTGTTCGTCGACGCCCGGCCCGACCTCCTCGACGGCATCCGCCACGTCGGCGGGGAGCCGCGATTCCTCTCGCTCTATGCCGAGCCGGGGCTCGACGACGCGGCGCGCGCGCAGCTCGTCGAGGGCTGGCGGTCCGCCGAGGGCCACCGCGCCTGGGTGCTCGGTCGCGACGAGGCGATCGAGTCGGGGCTCTACGGCCCGACGGTCGCCGACGAGGTGCGGAGCCGGATCGGCGACGTGCTCATCGCGGCGCGATCGGGGATCGCCTACTACGACCGGCGCGAGCCGAACCGGCAGGCCGAGCTCATGGTCGGGCAGCACGGCTCGCTCACCGACGAGGAGACCCGGGTCCCGCTCATCCGGGCGGGGGCGTACGCCCGCAAGTAGCGGCAGTGCGGCGCGTCAGGGCGCCCGGACGCGCCTCCGCGGCATCCGTCGCCGATCGACCCGATCGCGAGCCGAACCCGGATCAGGACCGCCGGACGGGGGTCAGGACGGGTACTGGCCCCGCTTGACCTGCGGCTTCGGCAAGCGCAGCGGACGCAGCTGCAGCGCGCGCATCGCGGCGTACCAGCGGACCTTCTCGGCCTTGCCGGCGCCGAACTTGGCGTTGATCTTGCGGGTCAGGATCGTGCCCAGGATGATCACGTCGATCACGGACACGAGGAAGAAGCCCCACAGCGCGAAGATGCCGATGGTCTGCACCTCGTAGCTCGGGATCAGCGTGAGCACGATGACGAGGAACATCACCGGGATCAGGATCTCGCCGATGCTGAACCGCGCGTCGACGTAGTCGCGCACGAACTTCTTCTGCGGACCGCGGTCGCGTGCGGGCAGGTACTTGTCGTCGCCCATCGCCATGCCGACACGGGCCCGCTCACGGGCCTCGGTCTGCTTCGCGCGCGCCTGCTTCGCCGCCTCCTTGCGGTCGTCGGGCACGAGCGGGCGCTTGCGCGCGGCCTCCTGGGCCGCACGGCTCGGAGTGGGCGTTCCCTTGCCGACCTTGGGGGTCGACTCGGATGCCGCGTTGTCGGCGCCGGCTTCGGGCGCGGGGGAATTGGTGGAGTTCTTGGCCACGGGAGTCCTCGGATCGGTTCCCTTAAGATTACCGGCATGACCCAGCCCCCTCCCACCGGATCCACGATCGCGCCCACCGAGACCGCCGAGGCGATCCGCAGCGCCGTGGACGCCGGCTTCCCCGCGACCGTCGCCGACCTCGCCCGCCTCGTGCGGATCCCGTCCGTCTCGTGGCCCGCGTTCGACCCGGCCCACGTCGCCGAGAGCGCCGAGGCCGTCGCCGAGCTGCTCCGCGGGACCGGGGTGTTCGAGCTCGTCGAGGTGCGACGCGCGGCCGTCGAGGACGGCTCGGAGCTCGGCCAGCCCGCGGTCGTCGCGAGCCGCCCAGCGCGCAACGGACGCCCGACGGTCCTCCTCTACGCACACCACGACGTGCAGCCGCCCGGGAAGGACGAGGACTGGGACACGCCGCCGTTCGAGCCCACGCAGCGCGGCGACCGCCTGCACGGCCGCGGCGCCGCCGACGACAAGGCGGGCGTCATGGCCCACGTCGGCGCCATCCGCGCGTTCGCCGAGGCGGCGGGCGACTTCGACCTCGGCATCGCCGTCTTCATCGAGGGGGAGGAGGAGTGGGCCTCGCGCTCGTTCGCGAACTTCCTCAGCGAGAACCGCGACCTCCTCGCCGCCGACGCGATCATCGTCGCCGACTCCGGCAACTGGGACGTCGAGACGCCGGCCATCACCGTCGCGCTCCGCGGCGCCGTCGCGTTCAACCTCCGGATCGACACGCTCGCGCACGCCTCGCACTCGGGCATGTACGGCGGCGCAGTGCCCGACGCGATGCTCGCCGGCATCCGCCTGCTCGACACCCTCTGGGACGCCGACGGCTCGGTGGCGGTCGAGGGCCTGCGCGACGCGGGACTCGAGACGCCCGCGTACGACGAGGCGCAGCTGCGCACCGAGGCCGGCCTCCTCGAGGGCGTCGCGCCGATCGGGAACGGCACCATCCTGTCGCGCATCTGGTCGCAGCCCGCGATCACGGTCACCGGCATCGACGCACCGGATGTCGCGAACGCCTCCAACACGCTCCTGCCCGGCATCCGCGTGCGCGTGAGCGCCCGCATCGCCCCCGGACAGGACGCCAAGGAGGCGTTCGCCGCGATCCGGGCCCACCTCGAGGCCAACGCGCCGTTCGGCGCACGCCTCGCCTTCGAGGACGTCGACACGGGCCAGCCGTTCCTCGTCGACACGAGCGGCTGGGCGGTCGCCGAGACGCGCGCGGCCATGGCCGAGGCGTGGGGACGCGAGCCCGTCGAGATCGGCGTCGGGGGCTCCATCCCGTTCATCGCCGAGCTCGTCGAGGAGTTCCCGGGCGCCCAGATCCTCGTGACGGGCGTGGAGGACCCCGAGTCCAAGGCGCACAGCCCGAACGAGTCGCTGCACCTCGGCGTGTTCAAGCGCGCCCTGCTCGCCGAGGCCCTGTTCCTCGCCCGGCTCCAGGCGCGCGGCGACGCGTCCTGACGACACGTGCGACGCCCAGAGTCCCTGCCGGACGCATACTCAGGATCCGCGGTTACCATTGATGCAGGCCCAACGTGTACCACCGAGGAGTGACATGAGCGACACGATCACCGACACGACGCACGGCGTGAAGCTGAGCGACCCCGCCGCCGACAAGGTGCGCAGCCTCCTCCAGCAGGAGGGGCGCGACGACCTGCGACTGCGCGTCGCGGTGCAGCCCGGCGGATGCTCCGGGCTCATCTACCAGCTCTACTTCGACGAGCGGCTGCTCGACGGCGACGCCGTCGTGGACTTCTCGGGCGTCGAGGTCGTGGTCGACAAGATGAGCGTGCCCTACCTCGACGGCGCCTCGATCGACTTCGAGGACACGATCCAGAAGCAGGGCTTCACCATCGACAACCCCAACGCGCAGGGCAGCTGCGCGTGCGGCGACTCCTTCCACTGAGGGTTCGTCGACTCCGCTCCCGAAGGGAGGCCGCCCGGGCGGCCTCCCTTCGGCGTTTCCGCAGGTGGTTTCGGGAATCCGCGCATCGGCCCCCGACACCGCCCCGGGGTGCACACCCCGGGGGTCGAGTCGGAGTAGGCTAGGGACCGATCACCGCGCTTCGCTGTGAAGCGCCTTCGAGTCTCCCGAAAGGTCACCGGTGCGCCACAATCGCCGTCTCCGATGGGCTGCAATCCCGATCGCAGCGTCGCTCAGCCTCGTCCTCGCCGGATGCACGCAGGCACAGCTGAACGGATTCCTTCCGGGGTTCGAGGAGGGCCAGCCTCCCGTCACCAACCACACCGAGCTCGTCTCCGGCCTGTGGGTGACGTCGTGGATCGTGCTGCTCGTCGTCGGCGTGATCACCTGGGGCCTCACGATCTGGGCCGTCATCGCGTATCGCCGGCGCAAGGGCCAGACCGGCCTCCCGGTGCAGCTGCGCTACAACATGCCGATCGAGGTCTTCTACACGATCGTCCCGCTGATCCTCGTGCTCGGCTTCTTCGCCTTCACGGCTCGCGACCAGGCGGTCATCGAGCACCGCTTCGCCGAGGACGAGATCGACGTCAAGGTCGAGGTCATCGCCAAGCAGTGGGCCTGGGACTTCAACTACGTCAAGGAAGACGTCTACTCGCCCGGCATCCAGGGCCAGCTCTCCGACGAGGGCCCCTCGGGCTCGCTCGTCCAGTCCGAGCTCCCCACGCTCTACCTGCCCGTCGGCAAGAACGTCGAGATCGAGCTCGAGTCGCGCGACGTGATCCACTCGTTCTGGGTCGTGGACTTCCTCTACAAGAAGGACATGTTCCCCGGCAAGACCAACTACATGTCGTTCGTCCCCGAGCGTGAGGGCACCTACGAGGGCAAGTGCGCCGAGCTCTGCGGCGAGTACCACTCGCTGATGCTCTTCAACGTCCAGGTCGTCTCCGAGGCGGAGTACGAGGACTACATCCAGTCGCTCCGCGACCTCGGCCAGGAGGGCCAGCTCTCCAACGAGTACGACCGCAACCAGAACCAGCCCGGCGCGGGCAAGCCCGAACTGAAAGAGGAGCAGGAAGCCGAATGAGCACCACGACCGCACCGGCTCGGCCGCAGTCGAGCAGCCTGCCGTTCGGCGCACCCAGGGTCGAGCGCAAGGGCAACGTCCTCGTCCGGTGGATCACCTCCACCGACCACAAGGTCATCGGGTACCTCTACCTGATCACCTCGTTCATCTACTTCTGCATCGGCGGCGTGATGGCCCTCATCATCCGCGCGCAGCTGTTCGAGCCCGGTCTCGAGATCGTCCAGACGCGTGAGCAGTACAACCAGCTGTTCACGATGCACGGCACGATCATGCTGCTGATGTTCGCGACGCCGCTGTTCGCGGGCTTCGCGAACGTGCTCATGCCGCTGCAGATCGGCGCACCCGACGTCGCGTTCCCGCGACTGAATGCGCTCGCGTACTGGTTCTTCAACTTCGGGTCGCTCATGGCCGTCGCCGGCTTCTTCACCCCGCAGGGTGCGGCGTCGTTCGGATGGTTCGCCTACCAGCCCCTTGCGTCGACCACGTTCTCGCCGGGCATCGGCGGCAACCTCTGGATGCTGGGACTCGGCCTCTCGGGCTTCGGCACGATCCTCGGCGCGGTGAACTTCATCACGACGATCATCACGATGCGCGCGCCCGGCATGACCATGTTCCGCATGCCGATCTTCACCTGGAACACGCTCGTCACGTCGATCCTCGTCCTGATGGCGTTCCCGGTTCTCGCGGCCGCGATCCTCGCCGCCGGTGCCGACCGCATCTTCGGCGCCCACATCTACGATCCCGCCAACGGCGGCGTCATCCTCTGGCAGCACCTGTTCTGGTTCTTCGGCCATCCAGAGGTGTACATCATCGCGCTGCCGTTCTTCGGCATCGTGTCCGAGATCTTCCCGGTGTTCAGCCGCAAGCCGATCTTCGGGTACAAGACGCTGATCTACGCCACCATCGCGATCGCAGCCCTCTCGGTCACCGTGTGGGCGCACCACATGTACGTCACCGGCTCGGTGCTGCTGCCGTTCTTCGCCCTGATGACGATGCTCATCGCGGTTCCGACGGGCGTGAAGATCTTCAACTGGATCGGCACGATGTGGCGCGGATCCATCACGTTCGAGACGCCATTGATCTGGTCGCTCGGCTTCCTCATCACGTTCGTGTTCGGTGGTCTCACCGGCGTGATCCTGGCGTCGCCGCCGCTCGACTTCCACGTCTCCGACACGTACTTCGTCGTCGCGCACTTCCACTACGTCGTCTTCGGCACGGTCGTGTTCGCGATGTTCGCGGGTTTCTACTTCTGGTGGCCCAAGTGGACCGGCAAGATGCTGAACGAGACCCTCGGCAAGTGGCACTTCTGGCTCCTGTTCATCGGCTTCCACACGACCTTCCTCATCCAGCACTGGCTGGGCGTGGTCGCGATGCCGCGCCGGTACTACTCGTACCTGCCCGAGGACAACATCACCTGGATGAACCAGCTGTCGACCATCGGGGCCGGCATCCTGGCGGTCTCGCTCATCCCGTTCTTCCTGAACGTCTACATCACCGCGCGTCGTGCGCCGAAGGTGACCGTGAACGACCCGTGGGGCTACGGCCGCTCGCTCGAGTGGGCGACCAGCTGCCCGCCGCCGCGCCACAACTTCACGTCCATCCCGCGCATCCGCTCCGAGGCGCCGGCGTTCGACCTCAACCACCCCGAGGCCGGCATCCCGGTGGGCATCGGTCCCGCGAAGGACGCCCCGCAGGCTCCGGTGTTCGACGCCGCGACGAAGGAAGTCAAGTAGATGCGCGCCAATGTGAACATGTTCTGGATCCTCGCGGGCTTCTTCGGATTCTCGGCGATTCTCTACGGCTTCTGGAGCGCGCTGAGCGGTGTTGAGCAGCACCCCGGCCCGGAGTGGGCCGGCACCGTCGCGCTGTCGCTCACGACCGTCCTGTCGGCGTTCATCGCCTTCTACCTCGGTCGGGTGCACAAGGCGCAGGGCGCCGAGCTTCCCGAGGACCGCATCGACGCCAACATCGACGACGGCGACGCCGAGCTCGGCTTCTTCAGTCCGTGGAGCTGGTGGCCGATCATCCTCGCGTCGGGCGCCGCGCTCGGCTTCCTCGGGCTCGCGATCGGGTTCTGGATCACGTTCATCGCGGTCCCGCTCGTCATCATCGCGCTCGTCGGCTGGGTGTACGAGTACTACCGCGGCAACTTCGCCCGCTGAGCGATCCCGTTCGAAGGGCCCGGCACCGCATGGTGCCGGGCCCTTCGTCATTCCGCGCGCCGCTGTGGCCTCGTCGGCGGCCGAGCAGGTCACGGGCGCCCGCCTGCGGGCGCACGGACCGCGGCCGGCTCGCGCACTGCCACGGCGATGTGCCAGCGCTTCGAGCGCTCGTAGCTGGTCAGCGAGAGGCCGTGGGCGCTGAGCACGGCCAGCATGGCCTCGGGGGAGTGGACGTAGCCCCGGTACCGGCGACCGGCGAGCGCCATCCAGGCGTTGCTCATCGCGACGGCGGCCCGGGTGAAGAGGTTCCGCGCCGGATGGCTGAACACCACCGCCGTCCTCGCATGGTCGGCGGCGGCGCCGAGGAGGCCCGCGAAGTCGGGATAGCAGCAGATCACGCGGTGCAGCAGCACGTAGTCCGCTCGTGCCACGTCGGCGCCGGATGCCGCGGCGAGGTCCACGCCGACGATCCGGGTGACGTGGCCGTCGACGCCACTCGCCCGCATGAGCTCGTCCGCCTGCTCCTCGTACGCGTCGGACAGCTCGAGGTTCACGGTCTCGGCCGCGCCGCGCGAGAGCAGCTCGAGCTGGAGCTCGCCGACGCCGCCGCCGACCTCGAGCACGCTCCTGCCCGCGAGGCCGAGCCCCGACAGGGCGTCGACGATGCGTCGCTCGGGCGCGGTCAGTCCGCGTCGAAGGTACCGGCGGGCGATGCTGCTGGCGAACCGCTCGTCGAAGATCTCCGAGTAGCGGCCGTCCTGCTCGGGCCCGCAGCATCCCGACATGCACCCAGTATGACGCCGACGACGCGCGACGGCGCCGGGGGGTCTTCAGCGGGCGTCGGCGGCGTGCTCGAACACCAGCACGTCGACGGAGACCGTGATCGTGCGGTCGTGATCCGGTGACGCCGGTCGGCGGTCGGGGTGATGCGCGGCAGGGCCCATGTCGCCGAGCAGCGCCTGTGTCGCGGCCGACGCCTCGAGTGCGTACGACACCTCCGTGCGTGCCCGACGCGCGAGCCCGTCCGCTCGGAAGCGGTCGGCCACCAGCTCGGCCTTCTCGGGGGGCACGTCGAGCATCGCGCCCTCTGCGCGCAGCTCGTGCAGGTGGTCGGCAGTCGGCACCACGACGACGATCACCCCACCGGGCCGGAGGATCCGCGCGAACTCGGGAGGATTGCGCGGCGCGAAGACGTCGAGGACGACGTCGGCGACGGCGTCGCGCAGGGGCAGCGGCCGCCACGTGTCGAGCACGACGCCCGTGGACCGGGCAACGGCGCGTCGGCTCATCCGCACCGCATCGACTGAGCGGTCGGCGAGCAGGAACTCGGCCGTGGGGAGTGCATCAGCGAGGAAAGCCGAGTAGTACCCGGTGCCGCAGCCGAGGTCGGCGATGCGCACGGCATCCGAGCCGCCGTCGATACCGGCAGCGCACACGGCGTCGGCGATCGCGGTCGCGATCGGTGCATACGCCCCGCTGTCGAGGAGCGCCGCCCGTGCGTCGAGCATCGACCGGTCGTCGCCGATCGTCTTCGGTGCCTTCGGCGGGAGGAGCGTGATGATGCCGTGCTTCGAGACGTCGAAGCGGTGTCCGGTCGGGCATCCGAGCGTGCGCTCATCGACCGCGTCGAGGTCGAGGAGACAGTTCGGGCACCGGAGCCATGTCGTGTCGATCGACATGGAACCGGTGCCCGAACGGGAGAGCGGTCGGCTCAGTGGTGCGACGAGTGGTGCGCCGCCTCGAGCTCGCCCTTCGTGACCGGCGCGATGCGGTCCTCGAAGAACCAGCGCGACAGGCCGGCCCGCATGCGCTGGCCGACGCTGATCTTGCCGCGCGAGTTCGGTCGGATCATCAGCGGCTCGTACGTCGTGAAGCTCACGAGGCGCCAGCGGTCGTACTCGTCGAGCGGCTGGTGGACCTCGATGAACTCGCCACCGGGCAGCTTGACGATGCGGCCCGACTCGTAGCCGTGCAGCACGATCTCGCGGTCCTTCTTCTGCAGGGCGATGCAGACGCGCTTCGCGATGAAGTAGGCGATGAACGGGCCGACGATCGTCGTGAACTGGAGCGCGTGGATGACGCCCTCCATGGTCAGCGAGAAGTGCGTCGCCAGGATGTCGGAGCTCGCCGCGGCCCAGAGGCTCGCGTAGAACGTGACGCCGGCGGCACCGATCGCGGTGCGGGTGGGCGCGTTGCGCGGACGGTCGGCGATGTGGTGCTCGCGCTTGTCGCCGGTGATCCACGCCTCGATGAACGGGTACGCGACGACGAGCAGGATGAAGATGCCGATCGCGATCAGCGGGACGAGGATGTTGAACGACCAGGTGCGGTCGAGCCACACGAACTCCCAGCCCGGCGGGATCAGGCGCAGCGCCCCGTCGGCGAAGCCGATGTACCAGTCGGGCTGCGTGCCCGCCGACACGGGGGACGGGTCGTAGGGTCCGTAGTTCCAGATCGGGTTGATCGTGAACATCGAGGCGATGAGCGCGATCACGCCCCAGATGATGAACATGAAGCCGCCGGCCTTGGCCGCGTAGATCGGCAGGATGGGCGGACCGACCGCGTTGCGCTCGGTCTTTCCGGGTCCGGCGTACTGCGTGTGCTTGTGCACGACCACCAGCACGAGGTGGATCGCGATGAGCGCGACGACGAGCGCCGGCAGCAGCAGGATGTGCAGCGTGTACAGGCGGCCGACGATCGCGCTGCCCGGGAACTCGCCTCCGAAGAGCAGGAACGAGGTCCAGGTGCCGATGATCGGGATGCCCTTGATCAGGCCGTCGATGATGCGGAGGCCGTTGCCCGAGAGGAGGTCGTCGGGGAGCGAGTAGCCGGTGAAGCCCTCACCCATCGCGAGGATGAAGAGGGTGAAGCCGATGATCCAGTTGAACTCGCGCGGCTTGCGGAACGCACCCGTGAAGAAGATGCGGAGCATGTGCAGGCCGATGGCCGCCACGAAGAGCAGCGCGGCCCAGTGGTGCATCTGACGCACGAACAGGCCGCCGCGGATGTCGAACGAGATGTCGAGCGTCGAGGCCATGGCCACCGACATCTCGACGCCCTTGAGGGGCACGTACGAGCCGTCGTAGTGGACCTCGGCCATCGAGGCCTGGAAGAAGAACGTCAGGAACGTGCCCGAGATGAGCACGACGACGAAGCTGAACAGCGCGATCTCGCCGAGCAGGAACGACCAGTGGTCGGGGAAGGCCTTGCGGCCGAGCTCCTTGACGAAGCCTGCGAGGCTCGTGCGCTCGTTGACGTAGACGGATGCGGCGGCCGTGAACGACCGCTTCTGCGTGCCGTTGGGGGAAGTGACGGTGCTCAACTGCGCTCCCAGAAGCTCGGGCCGACGGGTTCGGTGAAGTCGCTCTGCGCCACGAGGTAGCCCTCGTCGTCGACGGCGATGGGCAGCTGCGGCAGCGGGCGCTTGGCCGGGCCGAAGATGACCTCGCAGTGGTTCGCCACGTCGAACTGCGACTGGTGGCAGGGGCAGAGCAGGTGGTGGGTGTGCTGCTCGTAGAGGGCCACGGGGCATCCGACGTGGGTGCAGATCTTCGAGTAGGCGACGATGCCGTCGTACGACCACGACTCGCGGTCGGGCGCCTGGTTGAGCTCGCTGGGCTCGAGGCGCATGAGGAGGACGGCGGCCTTGGCCTTCTCCTCGAGCCGGCCGTGCTCGAGCTCGGCGAGGCCCTCGGGGATGACGTGGAACGCGCTGCCGATGGTGACGTCGGCAGCCTTGATGGGCACGCCCGACGGGTCGAGCGTGAGGCGCGTGCCCTTGGCCCACATGGTGTGGCTGAGCAGCTCGACGGGCAGCTGGTCCTGCGGGGCGAATCCACGGAACAGCACGACGGCGGGCAGCGGGAACACGAGGAGCGCGCCGATGAGGCTGTTGCGGATGACCGCCCGGCGGGAGAAGCCCGACTCCTGGTCGGAATCGGAGAACACCTTCGCGGCGGCGGCCTGCGTCTCGGGGGAGCCGCCGATCGGGTGGCGCTCGTCGGCGAGCTCCACCTCGGACATGACCGACTTGCCCCAGTGCACGACGCCGAAGCCGATGCCGAGCAGTGCGAGCGTCGCTCCGAGCCCGACGAACATGTTGTTCAGCCGGACCATGCCGACGTCGTTGGACTCGATCGGGAACAGCATGTACGCGGCGATCGCCCAGACGCTGCCGAGGATCGAGAGGTAGAAGAGCGTGTAGACGGTGCGCTGGGCGCGCTTGGCGCGCTTCGGCTCCTCGTCGACGACGCGGGGGCGGTGCGCCGGGAAGCCGGGGTTCTCGAACGTGTCGGTCGCGATGATCGCGGTGCCCGGCGAGACGGCGAGGTCGTGCTCGGCGTGCGACGAGTCGACGGCGGCGACGTCAGTGCCGCTGTGGTCGTCCTGTGCCATGGTTCTCCTTCTTAGCTGCTTCGGTGCCGGGGGCGTGTGCTAGTTGGACTTCGCCGTGATCCACACGGTGATCGCGACGATGGCGCCGAGACCGAAGATCCAGATGAACAGGCCCTCTGCAACCGGCCCGAGCGAGCCGAGCTCGAAACCGCCGGGCGAGCGGTTGTCCTGGACGTACTTGAGGTACGTGATGATGTCGCGCTTGTCTTCAGGCGAGATGTTCAGGTCGTTGAACACCGGCATGTTCTGCGGCCCCGTGACCATGGCCTCGTAGATGTGCACGCCCGACACGTCGGTGAGCGGGGGAGCGAACTTGCCCTCGGTGAGCGCGCCGCCGGCGCCGGCCACGTTGTGGCACATGGCGCAGTTGATGCGGAACAGCTCGGCGCCGTTCGCGGCGTCGCCGCCGCCGTTGACGAGGTGGTCGGCGGGGATGTCGGGGCCGGGGCCGAGGGAGGCGACGTAGTACGCCAGCTGCTTGACCTGCTCGTCGGTGAACTGCGGCGGCTTCTGCTGCGCCTGCGGACCCTGCATCTGCATGGGCATGCGGCCCGTGCCGACCTGGAAGTCGACCGCCGCAGCGCCGACGCCGATGAGGCTCGGACCCGTGCCGGTGCCCTGGGCCTCGAGGCCGTGGCACGTGGCGCAGTTCGCCTGGAAGAGCTTCTTGCCCTGCTCGATGGTCTCCTGCGACGTGGGCTCGCTCTCGGCCTGCGCCGCGGTGCCGGTGCTCAGGGCGGCGTACGCGCCGCCCGTGAAGACGAGGCCGAGCGCGAGGAGCGCGACGGTGGCGAGCGGGTGCCGGCGGCCGGTGCGTCGCTTCGAGCGGTTCATCAGTTTCTTCCTGTTGGCGGTCATGCGGTTCGGGCGCTCCAGCTGGCGACTATTTGAGGACGTAGATGACGAGGAACAGGCCGATCCAGACGACGTCGACGAAGTGCCAGTAGTACGAGACGACGATGGCGCTGGTCGCCTCGCGGTGGCCGAAGTTCTTCACCGCGAACACGCGGCCGATGACGAGCAGGAACGCGATGAGGCCGCCCGTGACGTGGAGGCCGTGGAAGCCCGTCGTGAGGTAGAAGGCCGAGCCGTACGCGTTGGAGTCGAGGGCGATGCCCTCGGAGACGAGCGTGGCGTACTCCCAGATCTGGCCCGCGACGAAGATCGCACCCATGGCGTAGGTGAGGAAGAACCACTCGACCATGCCCCACTGCGACGGCTTCCACCCGGTGGCGTAGGGCTGCAGCCGCTCGGCCGCGAACACGCCGAACTGGCAGGTGAACGACGAGAGCACGAGGATGATGGTGTTCGTCAGCGAGAACGGGAAGTTCAGTCGATTCGCCTCGAACTCCCACAGCTCGGGCGACGTCGACCGCAGCGTGAAGTAGATCGCGAAGAGGCCCGCGAAGAACATGACCTCGCTGCCGAGCCAGACGATCGTGCCCACCGCAACGGTGTTCGGTCGCTTGATCACGGGCGCGCTCGCCTGATAAGTGATTGAGGTGCTCGTCACGCTCCCCATTATGGCTGAAATCGGGGCTGAGTTTTCGTCATCCGGGGGAGTCGTGTCGGTGCTTTCGGGTTAGGCGACCCTCAGTTGCGGTGTGTGTCCGCCGCGAATCCGCCCTGAATCCCCGTCGCTAGGATCGGTGCATGCCCGAGCGACAGAATTGGCCCGCCGTCATCTCCACGCTCCTGGACGGTGAGGACCTCAGCGTCTCGGATGCTGCGTGGTGCATGGAGCAGGTCATGACGGGCACCGCGACCGACGCGCAGCTGGCCGGATTCCTCATCGCGCTGCGGGTGAAGGGGGAGACCGTCGACGAGATCGTGGGCTTCCGCGACGCGGTCCTCGAGCACGCGGTGCCGCTGGACGTCGACCCGATGGCGCTCGACATCGTGGGCACCGGGGGCGACCGCTTCGGCACGGTGAACGTGTCGACCATGGCCTCGGTGATCGCCGCGGCATCCGGCGTGCCCGTCATCAAGCACGGCAACCGGGCGGCGAGCTCGTCGTCGGGGTCGTCCGACGTGCTGGCCGCGCTGGGGCTCGACCTCGGCCTGCCCGCCGACCGCGTGGCGCAGGTGCTCGACGAGGCGGGCATCACGTTCGCGTTCGCCGGTGCGTTCCACCCCGGCTTCAAGCACGCGGGGCCCGTCCGCTCGCAGCTCGGCGTGCCGACGGTCTTCAACTTCCTCGGACCCCTCTGCAACCCGGCCCGACCCGAGGCGTCGGCGGTCGGCGTCGCCCACCTCGACCGCGTGCCCCTCATCGTCGGCGTGTTCCAGACGCGCGGCGCGACGGCGCTGGTGTTCCGCGGCGACGACGGGCTCGACGAGCTCACGACGACCGGTCACAGCCACGTCTGGGAGGTGTCCCGCGGCACCGTCAAGGAGCACGACCTCGACCCGCGCGAGCTCGGCATCCCGCGAGCGAGGATCGACGACCTGGTCGGCGGCGACGCCGCCCACAACGCCGAGATCGTCCACCGCGTCCTCGCCGGCGATCGCGGCCCGGTGCGTGACATCGTGGTGCTCAACGCGGCCGCCGGCCTGGTGTCGTTCGAGCTCGCGAAGGACCCGAGCCAGTTCCAGCGCGCCATCCTCGACCGGTTCCGCGACAAGATGGCGGTCGCCGAGGAGGCCATCGACAGCGGCGCGGCCGCCCGCAAGCTCGAGGAGTGGATCGCCGCCACGAAGGCCTGATCCGCTCCCGCGCACACGAACGGCCCCGCGGATGCCGCGGGGCCGTTCGCCGTTCGGATCACTCGTGCGAGACGTCCTCGTCGACCCAGTCGAAGGTCTTGCTGACGGCCTTCTTCCAGAGGCGCAGCTGGCGGTCGCGCTCCGCGTCCTCCATCTTGGGCTCCCACCGGGAGTCCTCCTGCCAGTTCGCGCGGAGGTCGTCGAGGCCCGACCAGAAGCCGACCGCGAGTCCAGCCGCATATGCGGCGCCGAGCGCGGTGGTCTCCGCGACCACAGGGCGAACCACCGGTACGCCGAGGATGTCGGCCTGGAACTGCATCAGGGTGTTGTTCGCGATCATGCCGCCGTCGACCTTCAGCTCGGTCAGGTCCACGCCGGAGTCGGCGTTGACCGCGTCGAGCACCTCGCGGGTCTGGAACGCCGTCGCCTCGAGGGCCGCCCGCGCGATGTGTCCCTTGTTCACGTAGCGGGTGAGACCCACGAGCGCGCCGCGTGCATCCGACCGCCAGTACGGCGCGAACAGGCCCGAGAACGCCGGCACGAAGTACGCGCCGCCGTTGTCGTCCACGGACTTCGCGAGCTCCTCGACCTCGGGGGCCGACGAGATGAGTCCGAGGTTGTCGCGCAGCCACTGGATGAGCGAGCCCGTCACGGCGATCGACCCCTCCAGTGCGTAGTGCGCGGGCTCGTCGCCGATCTTGTACCCGAGGGTCGTGAGCAGCCCGTTCTTCGAGTGCACGATCTCCGTGCCCGTGTTGAAGATCAGGAAGTTGCCCGTGCCGTAGGTGTTCTTGGACTCGCCGGGATCGAAGGCCGCCTGGCCGAAGGTCGCGGCCTGCTGGTCGCCGAGGTCGCCGGCGATCGGCACCTCGCGGAGCAGGCTCGACCCGTGGGCCATGCCGAAGACGCCCGACGAGGGCTTGATCTCGGGGAGCATCGACTTCGGCACGCCGAACGCGGCCAGGATGTCGTCGTCCCACTGCAGGGTCTCGAGGTCCATGAACATCGTGCGGCTCGCGTTGGTGACATCCGTGGCGTGCACGCCGCCGTCGACGCCGCCCGTCAGGTTCCAGATCACCCACGTGTCGGTGTTGCCGAAGAGCAGGTCACCGGCCTCGGCCTTCGCGCGAGCGCCCTCGACGTTCTCGAGGATCCAGACGATCTTCGTGCCCGAGAAGTAGGTCGCCAGCGGGAGGCCGACCTGTTCCTTGAACCGTTCGACGCCGCCGTCGGCCGCGAGGCGGTCGACGATGGGCTGCGTTCGGGTGTCCTGCCAGACGATGGCGTTGTAGACGGGCTGGCCCGTGTTCTTGTCCCACACCACCGCGGTCTCGCGCTGGTTCGTGATGCCGATCGCGGCGATGTCGTGTCGGGTGAGCTGCTTCTTGCCGAGGGCCTGGCCGATCACCTCGCCGGTGTTGCGCCAGATCTCCATGGGGTCGTGCTCGACCCAGCCCGGCCTCGGGAAGATCTGCTCGTGCTCGAGCTGCCCCGTCGACACGATCGAGCCCTTCTTGTCGAAGACGATCGCGCGTGTGCTCGTTGTTCCCTGGTCGATGGCCAGGACGTAGTCAGCCATGACTTCCTCTCAATGTTGCGGATGTCCCACCGGCGTCCGCGTCGGCGGGGGTGCACGCGCGTCGGCGCGTGCCGGGGGAAACGGAAGCGGGACCGACCCTTCAGGGCCGGTCCCGCGGGATGGTCAGGTGATGACCGGGAGGAGCAGGAGCGCGGCCCATCCGGCGAGGACGCCGCCGATGATCGGACCGACGACCGGGACCCACGAGTAGGACCAGTCGCTGCCGCCCTTGCCCTTGATGGGGAGGAAGGCATGTGCGATGCGCGGACCGAGGTCACGGGCCGGGTTGATCGCATAGCCGGTGGGACCACCGAGCGACACGCCGATGCCGACCACGAGGAGGGCGACGGGCAGCGCGCCGAGGGAGGCGAGGCCGGAGGCGTCGCCCTGACGCCCGAAGCCGATGACCACGAACACCAGCACGAAGGTGCCGATGATCTCGGTGATGAGGTTCCAGGCGTAGTTGCGGATGCCGGGGCCGGTCGAGAAGGTGCCGAGCTTCGGCGCCGGGTCGGGCTCCTCGTCGAAGTGCTGCTTGTAGGCGAGCCAGACGATGATCGCGCCGAGGATCGCGCCCAGCAGCTGCGCGCCGATGTACGCGATCACGGAGACGAAGTTGACCGGCACGGTGAGGCCGAGGCCGGCGTTGCCGAACTCGGTGGCACCGTTCGCGACGAGGCCCAGCGTGACGGCGGGATTGATGTGCGCGCCCGATGCATAGGCGACGATGACACCGGCGAAGACCGCGAAGCCCCAGCCGAAGGTCACCATGAGGAATCCGCCGTTGAAGCCCTTCGTCTTCGCAAGGGCGACGTTGGCGACGACACCGCAACCGAGGAGTACCAGCATCGCGGTCCCCACGAGTTCCGAGAGGAACAATATTCCGAGATTGTCCACGTCGACCATCCATCCTTTTCGCTTGGCCCGCAGGGCTTCGCCCAGGGGCGGAACACTGCCCACCATACTCAGGCCGTTCGGTGCGGGGAATGGGCGATTCGGATTTCGGGGAGAGTCCCCTCCGATTTGCCCGATGCCCTTACCTCGCGCGCCGCTTCGGGCGTAGGTTCATGGGGGAGTGCTGCGACGGCGCCGATGCATGGTCGCGCGGTGTCCGGCAGCCATGGTGAAGGGATGCCCGTGAAGAAGATCATCAACGATCCGAAGCGCGTCGTCGACGAATCGGTCGCCGGATTCGGCCTGGCCCACGCCGACATCGTCCGCGTCGAGATGGATCCGATCCATGTCGTGCGGGCGGACGCCCCGATCGCCGGCAAGGTCGGCATCGTCAGCGGCGGCGGCAGCGGACACGAGCCGCTGCACGCCGGCTACGTGGGCTTCGGCATGCTGGATGCCGCGGTGCCCGGTGCGGTCTTCACCTCGCCCACCCCCGACCCGATCCTCGCCGCCACCAAGGCGGTCGACGGCGGTGCGGGCGTGCTGCACATCGTGAAGAACTACACGGGCGACGTGCTCAACTTCGAGACCGCAGCCGACCTGGCGGCCGCCGACGGGATCACCGTGCGGGCGGTCGTCACGAACGACGACGTGGCCGTGAAGGACAGCCTCTACACGGCGGGCCGCCGCGGGGTGGCCGGCACCGTGCTGGTGGAGAAGATCGCGGGCGCGGCCGCCGAGCGCGGCGACTCGCTCGACGAGGTCGCCGACCTCGCCGAACGCGTCAACGCCAACGCGCGGTCGATGGGTCTCGCGCTCACGCCCTGCATCGTGCCGCACGCCGGCGAGCCGAGCTTCACGCTCGCCGAGGACGAGATCGAGATCGGCATCGGCATCCACGGCGAGCCGGGTCGCGAGCGCATCAAGCTCGAACCGGCCGACCGCCTCGTCGATCGCCTCCTCGAGCCCGTGCTCGAGGACCTGCCGTACTCCGGCGGCGACCGCGTCCTGCTGTTCGTCAATGGCATGGGCGGCACGCCGCTCATCGAGCTGTACCTCGCGTACCGCCGTGCGGCGGAGGTGCTCGCCGAGCGCGGCATCACGATCGCCCGGTCGCTCGTCGGCAACTACATCACGTCGCTCGAGATGCAGGGGATGTCGATCACGCTCCTGAAGCTCGATGACGAGATGATCGAACTGTGGGATGCGCCCGTGCAGACGGCTGCGCTCCGGTGGGGACGATAGAAGGAGGCATCCGTGGGTCTGGACATCACCTGGGCGGTGGACTGGGTCAGGCGAAGCGCTGACGTGATCTCCGAGCACCGCGTCGAGCTCATCACGCTCGACCGCGAGATCGGGGACGGCGATCACGGCGAGAACATGGATCGCGGCTTCCAGGCCGTGCTCCCGAAACTCGACGACCTGCCGGCCGGGTCCACCCCGGGCGATGTCCTGAAGCTCGTGGCGACCACGCTCATCTCGACGGTGGGCGGCGCGGCGGGTCCGCTGTACGGCACCGCCTACCTCAAGGGCGCCGTGGCCGCGGGGTCCGAGACGTCGCTCGACGGTCCGGCCATCGCCGCCGTGCTGACGGCGGCGCGCGACGGCATCGTGATGCGCGGCAAGGCGGAGTCGGGCGACAAGACGATGGTCGACGCCTGGACACCCGCCGTGGACGCCGCAGATGCGGCCGCGGCGAGCGGTGCGGATGCCGCGGCGGTCCTCGCTGCGGCGGCCGCCGCCGCGCGCGAGGGCGCCATCGCCACCGAGCCGCTCGTCGCCCGAAAGGGCCGTGCGAGCTACCTCGGCGAGCGCTCCGCCGGACACCGCGATCCGGGCGCCGAGTCGACCGCCCTGCTGCTGCAGGCCGCGGCCGACACGGCGTCGGCCTCGGCGGGGGCGTGAGGGTGGCGACTCCGGGAAAGGTCGGCGTCGTCTTCGTCTCGCACTCCGCGCGCATCGCGGAGGGCCTCGTGGAGCTCGCCCGTCAGATGGCGCCGTCGGCGGCCCTCGTGGCCGCCGGCGGCACCGACGACGGCCGCATCGGCACCAGCTTCGACCTGGTGAGCTCCGGCATCGCCGAGGCGGACTCGGGCGTCGGCGTCGTGGTGCTGTGCGATCTCGGCTCGGCGATCCTCACGACCGAGACGGCGCTCGACTTCCTCGACGACGAGACGCGCGAGCGCGTGCGCATCGTGGATGCGCCGCTCGTGGAAGGCGGGGTCGCCGCGGCGGTGGCTGCGGAGTCGGGTGACGACCTCGCGCAGGTGGTGAGTGCGGCGGAGTCGGCGCGCGGCGCCGGCGCCGGGGCGGCGGACATCGAGCTCGCGCAGGAGGCGGAGGCGAGTGCGACCGCGCCCGTGGCATCCGCTCACGCCCACTCGCGCACGGTGACGCTCGTGAACTCCGACGGCCTGCACGCCCGCCCGGCGGCCGAGCTCGTGAAGCTCGCGAGCACGTTCGGGCCGAAGGTCACGGTCAACGGGACCGACGCGAAGAGCCTGCTCAGCATCATGTCGCTCGGGCTCACGAAGGGCGCGACGGTCGAGATCGCGAGCGACGATCCCGAGGGCGGCGCGGCGGTCGAGGCGATCGCCACGCTGGCCGAGTCGGGATTCGGCGAGGCCTGACGCGTCCGTTCCGCAGGGAGAGGGGGCTCTCTCCAAAAAGAGAACGGACGTTCTCGTATGGTCGCCTAGTTGCCGCCGGCGACCCTGATGTCGGCGCCCGAGGTGTAGGAGGCGTCCGGCGACAGCAGGTAGGCGACCGCGCCCGCGATTTCGTGGACCTCGCCGGGGCGGCGCATCGGGATGCCGGGCGCACGTTCGTCGGGCGCGTTCGGACGACCGGCCGCCGCATGGATCTCGGTGCGCGTGGTGCCGGGGGAGACGGTGTTGACGCGCACGCCGACGGGGCCGAACTCCTTCGAGGCACCGGTCGTGAGCGCGTTGAGCGCGGCCTTGCTCATGGAGTAGGGGATGTAGGTGTTCGGTGCACCGGTGGTCGCGGCGCCCGAGGAGATGTTGACGATCGAGCCGCCCGCGCCGCCGCGGTCGGTCGCCATGTGGGCGATCGCCGCGCGGGTCAGCACGATCGGGGCGAGCACGTTGATCCGGAAGACCAGCTCGGACTCGTCGATCGACCCGTCGAGGAAGCCCCCGATGCGGCCGGTGATCCCGGCGTTGTTGACGAGGCCGGTGACGGCGCCGAAGTGCTCGACGGCCGCGGGCACCACGCTGGCTGCGGCATCCAGGTCGGCGAGGTCGACATGGAGCAGCAGGACACGGGCACCGGATGCCTCGCAGGCGCGCTGCACCGCCTCGGCCTCGTCGGCGCGCTCCCGGTAGGTGAGGACGAGGTCGTGGCCGTCGGCGGCGAGCCGTTCGGCGATGGCGGCGCCGATGCCGCGGCTCCCGCCCGTGACGATCGTGACCGGTCGGTTCGCGGCATCCGTGTGCATGCCACCACCCTACGAGGCGGCGCGGATGCTGGCGTGCCTCGGGGGAGCGGGCGTACCATCGGGCCCATGACACGCGACGCGGCGGCTCGCTCAGGCGACGGCAACGCCTTCTCCAGATTCTTCGTCCGGGTTGACAATGCGCTCGAGCCCATCTTCACGACGACACCGCTCGTCGACGACTCGCCGCCGGTCGATGAGCAGGAGCTGCGTTCGCGCCCGTGCCCGGTGTGCGGGCAGCCGATCTCCTCGCATGCGTTCGAGGAGACGAACGGGAACGTCATCATGGAGTGCCCGACCGACGAGCGGCTTCCCGAGCCGCTCGCCAACGGACCGCTCAACGAGTTCGGCATGCCCGCGACCGGGCGGCGGCTCGAGAAGTACGAGGAACGTCAGGCCCGCGAGGAGGCGGAGCGCGAGGCGCGCGAAGAAGCCGAGGCCGAGCGCGCCTAGGTCGGATGCTCTGGGGCCCGAAAGCGGCAGGCTCGGCTTACTCCGCTCGCTCCACCGGCAGCCACAGCTCGCACGTCGCCGTGCTGAAGTCGGGGGAGCGCTCGAGCACTGCGACCATCGATGGTCCTTCGCGCAGCCGCCAGGGATTGGACGGGAACCAGTCGGTCGCCGTCGCGGCCCACGTCGCCTGCAGCGCGGACGGATACGGACCGGCGATGCGGAACACCGCCCAGGTGCCGGCCGGTACCTCGATCGCGTCGAGGTCGTCGGGGGCGGTCGCGTCGGCGCCCACGGCGACGCCGTGGAGATAGGTCAACTCGGTGCCCTCGACGGAGTCGGGGTCGACGTCGTCGGTCACCTGGAGCAGCCCAGCCGGTTCCGTGTCGCCGAGCGTCTTGAGTCGCGCGTGCTCCGTTGCGGGCAGCGCGGCGATGTGCGCCTGGATGCGCGGATTCGCGCCGTGATGGATGAGCGGCACTCGTGCGGCGTGGCCGATGAGCCGGAAGGCCGGTCGGTCGGCGATGCGCGTGTCCATGCGGGTGTTCCCTTCGACGGTCAGGCGGAACCTGAGCTGCGGTTGTATGCGAAGGGGACCGCCGTCTCGGCGCACGTCGGCGGGGCTGACGCCGTGCACCGCCCGGAACGCCCGTCCGAACGCCTCGGTCGAGCCGTAGCCATAGCGGACCGCGATGCCCAGCAGGTCGCCGCCGCCGAGCACGTCGGCAGCGGCGACCGTCATGCGGCGCCGCCGGACGTATTCGGACAATGGCATCCCGGCGAGCGACGAGAACATCCTCCGGACGTGGTACTCCGTGGTGCCCAAGCTGCTCGCCAGGCCTGCGACGTCGAGGTCGTCGGTGAGGTGGTCCTCGACGACGTCGACGACGCGGTTGAGGATCGCGATCACGGTTCCTCCTTCGACACCCAGCCTGCCGGAGCGCGCGGGCCTGCACCCGATGATCGCGGTCCGATTCGATCGTGCCCCAGATAGCGTGCGCGCGGAACATCCCGGACCTGCTGTCGACCGTCGCCGCGCCGGGCCGCAAGCGGTAGGCTTCATGGGAACGTGACACGAGTCGAGGAGGTGAGCCCGATGCACGCAACGTCCATTCCGGGCGCTCCTTCGAGTTCACGATCGCGCGACTGACGCAGCGTCGCGGGGAGCGCCGCACTGCTCTCCCAGAAAGCGACGACCATGACTCCTTCCTCTCAGCTCCACGCGGAGCCGACCTCCGACGACGTCTCCGCGCACCCCACCCGCACCGCCCTGGTCCTCGGCGGGGGTGGATCGACCGGCAATGCATGGCTGATCGGGGTCCTCGCCGGCCTGTTCGAGGCCGGCGTCGACGTGACCGACGCCGACCTGACGATCGGGACCTCGGCCGGATCGACGGCCGCGGCGCAGGTGGCCGGCGCGACGCCGACCGAACTCTTCGCCGCCATCCTGGCCGCTGACCGCCAGCCGCGGCCGGGTGGGGGTGGGCCGCAACACGCGCGTGGCTCGGTCGGGGCGGTGTCGGACCACCTGGATCGCATGCGTGCGCTCATCGCCTCCGCCGCGGATCAGGCCGACCTGCGCCGCAAGGTCGGCGCGAGGGCGCTCGAACTGGAGGCGGCATCGGGCGGTTCCCGGCAGCCGCAGTGGCGCGCCACCGTCGCGTCGCGTCTGCCGAGTCCGGAGTGGCCAGGACGCAGCATCCTCATCACCGCCGTGGATGCCGAGACCGGTGAACCGGTCGCGTTCGACCGCGAGAGCGGCGTCGACCTCGTGGATGCCGTGGCCGCGAGCTGCTCGAGCGGCGCCGCCTACCGGATCGGCGATCGCGGATACATCGACGGCGGCTTCCGATCCAACGCGGAGAACGCCGACCTCGCACTCGGGTACGCACGGGTGCTGGTGCTCGCACCGTTCGGCGGACAGTCCCTGACGCCGGAATCCTGGGGCACGCATCTCGCGACGCAGGTCGACGAGCTTCACGCGCAGGGGAGCCGCGTCGAGACGATCATCCCCGAGCGCGATGCCGAGCAACTGTTCGGCCCGAACGCGATGGATCCGTCCCTGCGACTGCCCGCTGCGCGAGCCGGCTACGACCAGGGCCGAGCGCTTGCGTCGCGGATCGCCGAGTTCTGGGACTGACGCGCTCGCGGAGCCGGTGCGCCGTGCGTCCGCGTGGGGGAGACACCTGCGACGTCGGCCGTCCGATCCGGCTCGGGTCGGCCCGATTCACAGCGCCGGCCTCGCACGGAGGACCGTTCACGCGGAATTCGCTTGCCGCCCAGGGTGCGCGGGGCCTAACCTGCCAAGCACTTCCAACGTTATAGGAGAAGATGCCATGCCGACTCCAACCATCGTCCTCGTCCACGGCGCCTTTGCCGACGCCGCCAGTTGGGCACCCGTCACCCGCCTTCTGCTCGATCGGGGCCACACCGTCATCGCGCCGCCCCTGTACATGCGAGGCCTCGTTGCCGACGCCGCATCGCTCCGAGCTCTCGTCGAGCACATCGATGGCCCGGTCCTCCTCGCAGGGCACTCCTACGGCGGCGCGGTGACCACGATCGCCGGCGAGGCTGCCAACGTCGTCGGACTCGTCTACGTTTCCGGCTACGCCCTGGATGCCGGCGAGACCATCTCGAAGCTGCAAGGCGGCTTCCCTGACTCGGAACTCATCGCGAACCTCGTCTTCTCGCCGTTCCCCATCCCTGGCCAGGAGGACGGCTCCGACGTCTCCGTGAAGATCGACGCGTTCCCGCGGATCTTCGCTGCAGGCCTCGACCCGCGGGTCAGCGAAGTCCTCGCCGTCTCACAACGCCCGCTGGCCGCTTCGGTGTTCGAAGAAGCGGCGCCGGCGGCCGCATGGAAGACGAAGCCGGCGTGGGGGATCGTCTCGGCGGCGGACCACACCATCAACCCGGACGTCGAACGCTTCGGCTACACGCGCGCCGGCATCGCCGATGTCACCGAGCTCGAGGCGCCGCACCTGGTCATGCAGACCAACCCGCAGGACGTGGTCGACGTCATCGAGCGCGCCGTGGCCGGCAGCACCGACGCAACGAGCTGACTGAAACCGTTCTCCACGCTTTCGACACGTCTCTGCAAAGGGGGACCGTGGTGGAGACCGTGGTGGACGTGCAAACCGACATAATGTGCATTATCGGCGCGCGGCGGATTCACCGTCGATTCACCACGGCATCGGCCGATCCACGGCCCGCTCCGAGTCGTCCGGGAACTCCGGCAGCTCGGTGCCGCCGGCCCGGATGCACAACCAGCGCAACTGCTCGGAGCCGTCGGGCGCACAGCGCCACGTGCGCCAGACGCCCTGTCCGACCCGCACGAGCGTTCCTGCGCCGACGTCGACCACATCATCGTCCAGGCCCATCTGGCCGCGACCGCCGAGGAACACGTACAGTTCCTCGACACGCGCATGCCGGTGCCAGTAACCGGCTTCCTCGCCGGGCTCGAGCGCATTCGCCGTCACGCCGATGTACTGCATCGTGAGCTCGTGATCCACGACGCGTCGGCCGCCACGCGAGCTCTCGGGTCGGAATCCGCCGTAGTGCGAGCGCCAGTCGTCGAGCCCGCCGATCTCCAGGACCTCGTAATCCGTCACGTTCCCCACGATAGGGCGCCCACTCCCCTGTCCGGCGTTGATCATTGGGAAAGCGTTTGCCGAAGGATGCTGCGCCCCATCACCCGCAGACCGACCCGCAGACCGACCCGAAGGCCGGCCGGGCTCGACCGTCATGAACGACCGGGGCTCAGCGGTCCGACCCCTCGATCCGAGCCTTCTTCCAGTTGCTCGTGCACTCGAGCGTGACGGTGAACGTCCCGCTGCCGATGCCCCAGTTCGTGAAGGAGCCCTCGACGGACTTCACCGCGACGAACTCCTTCCTCCCCTCGATCCTGCGCTCCGACGAGGTCGCGACCACGAGCGTCGCGACGGAGGACGCCGTGTCGATGATCACGCCCAACGGGAGGATGCGGTCGTTCGAGAACTTCTTGTCCGTGAGGTACGGGAAGTCCGCCGGGCATGCTCCGCTGAACCTGGCGTTGGCCCAGAGCCCCTCATAGCGCACCGAGTAGATCTGCACTCGGATGACCTCGGGGTCATTCGGCGGGTCCGCCGCCGCCGGTGCCGCCACGGCCCCGACCAGCAGCATCCCGAGCCCCGCTCCGACCGCCAGCAGCTTCCGATACCCGGACATCATCGTCCTCCCCCGATTCGAGGGCCTGCCCATGATCGTCCGGGCAGCGCCCGTCCGCCAGTATGCTCCGACTTCTCGACGCTGTCTCCCCTGCGTTTCGCGGCGGCGGTCGCCGGGCAGCCCGCCGAGCGCGTTCAGGCGCCGACGTAGTCCGCGAGGTGCTCGCCGGTGAGGGTCGACCGGGCGGCGACGAGGTCGGCCGGCGTACCCTCGAAGACGATCCGTCCGCCGTCGTGGCCGGCTCCCGGCCCGAGGTCGATGATCCAGTCCGCGTGCGCCATGACCGCCTGGTGGTGCTCGATCACGATGACCGACTTGCCCGAGTCCACGAGCCGGTCGAGCAGGCCGAGCAGCTGCTCCACGTCCGCGAGGTGCAGGCCGGTCGTCGGCTCGTCGAGCACGTAGACGCCGCCCGGCTCCCCCATGTGCACCGCGAGCTTCAGGCGCTGCCGCTCGCCGCCCGACAGTGTCGTGAGGGGCTGTCCGATCGTGAGGTAGCCGAGCCCGACGTCGGAGAGCCGCCGGAGGATCGCGTGCGCGGCCGGAATGCGCGACTCGCCCGCGCCGAAGAACTCCTCCGCCTCGTCCGCGGACATCCCCAGCACCTCGCTGATGTCGCGGCCGCCGAGCTTGTAGTCGAGCACCGAGGCGTCGAACCGCTTGCCCCCGCACACCTCGCACACCGATGCGACGGTCGCCATGGGACCCAGGTCGGTGTAGACGACGCCGTTGCCGTTGCAGTTCGGGCACGCGCCCTCCGAGTTCGCGCTGAACAGCGCCGGCTTGACGCCGTTGGCCTTGGCGAACGCCTTGCGGATCGGCTCGAGCATGCCGGTGTAGGTGGCCGGGTTGCTGCGGCGCGATCCGCGGATCGCCCCCTGGTCGATGGAGACGACGCCCTCGCGACCCGAGACGAAGCCGTGGATCAGCGAGCTCTTGCCCGACCCGGCCACGCCGGTCACCACGGTGAGGACGCCGAGCGGGAGATCCACGTCGACCCCCTGCAGGTTGTTGGCGTCGGCTCCGCGCACCTCGAGCGCGCCCGACGGCGTGCGGATCCCAGCCTTCAGCGCGGCGCGGTCGTCGAGGTGCCTGCCCGTCAGCGTGCCGCTCCGTCGCAGCTCGTCGACCGTCCCCTCGAAGACGATCTCGCCGCCGGCGGCGCCGGCGAGCGGGCCCAGGTCGACCACGTGGTCGGCGATCTCGATGGCCTCGGGCTTGTGCTCGACGACGAGCACGGTGTTGCCCTTGTCGCGCAGCTGCCGCAGCAGGTCGTTCATGCGCTGGATGTCGTGCGGGTGCAGGCCCACCGTCGGTTCGTCGAAGACGTACGTGACATCCGTCAGCGACGACCCGAGGTGCCGGATCATCTTCGTGCGCTGCGCCTCGCCGCCCGACAGCGTGCCCGACGACCGGTCGAGCGAGAGGTAGCCGAGCCCGATCTCGACGAACGAGTCGACGAGCTGCTGCAGGTTCGCGAGCAGCGGCGCGACGGTCGGCTGGTCGAGGCCGCGCACCCATTCCGCGAGGTCGCTGATCTGCATGGCGCACGCATCGGCGATGCTGACGCCGTCGATCTTCGATGAGCGAGCGCCCTCGGCGAGCCGCGTGCCGCCGCACTCGGGACACGCTGCGAAGGTCACGGCCCGCTCGACGAACGCCCGGATGTGCGGCTGCATCGCGTCGAGGTCCTTCGAGAGCATCGACTTCTGCACCTTGGGCACGAGACCCTCGTAGGTGAGGTTGATGCCGTTGATCTTCACCTTCGTCGGCGCCTTGTAGAGGAAGTCGTGCAGCTCGGCCTCGGTGAACCGCTCGACCGGGGTGTCGCCGTCGAAGAACCCCGACTCCGCGTACAGGCGGGTCGACCACCCATCGGCCGTGTAGCCGGGCACGGTGATCGCCCCTTGATTCAGCGACTTCGTCGCGTCGAAGAGCTGACCGAGATCGATGTCGGAGACCGTGCCCATGCCCTCGCAGCGGGGGCACATGCCGCCGAGCTGGGTGAAGTCGATCGACTTCTGCTCGCCGCCCTCCACCGTGATGGCGCCGCTCCCCTGCACGGTCGGGATGTTGAACGAGAACGCCTGCGGCGAGCCGATGTGCGGCCGGCCCAGGCGGCTGAACAGGATGCGCAGCAGGGCGTTCGCGTCGGTCACGGTGCCGACCGTCGACCGGGCGTTCGCGCCCATGCGCTCCTGGTCGACGATGATCGCCGTCGTCAGGCCGTCGAGCACGTCGACGTCGGGACGGGAGAGGCTCGGCATGAAGCCCTGCACGAACGCACTGTAGGTCTCGTTGATCATGCGCTGCGATTCCGCGGCGATGGTCTGGAACACCAGCGAGCTCTTGCCCGAGCCCGAGACGCCGGTGAACACGGTGAGCCGCCGCTTCGGGATGTCGACGCTGACGTCCTTCAGGTTGTTCTCACGCGCGCCCTGCACGCGGATGAGGTCGTGGCGGTCGGCCGGGTGCGACCCGTTCGTCGCGTCGTCGGTCGTGGTGATCGTCATCGGTGCTCCAAGCGGTGGGCGTGGTCTGGGACGTGCGGGAAGTCCTGCACGGCAGCGTCCGTGCAGGACCTCGGATCGGAGCCGGGAGTGCTCAGCGCGGCTCCTGGATCCTCACCATGTTGCCCGCCGGGTCGCGGAACGCGCAGTCGCGCACGCCGTAGGGCTGGTCGATCGGCTCCTGGGCGACCTCGGCGCCGCTGGCCTGCACCTGCTCGAACGTCCCGTCGACGTCGGTCGTCGCGAGCACGATGCTCGCGTAGGTGCCCTTCGCCATCATCTCGGCGATGGTCCGGCCCTCGTCCTCGGTGACGCCGGGGTCGGCGGTCGGCGGATAGAGCACGACCGACGTGCCGGGCTGGCCGGACGGGCCGACGGTGATCCACCGCATCCCCTCGTACCCGACGTCGTTGCGCACCTCGAACCCGAGGACGTCGCGATAGAAGCCGAGCGACGCCTCGGGATCCGTGTGCGGAAGGAAGGTGTACTGAATCGTGATGTCCATGTGCGCCACGCTACTGCTGCCCTCCTGCGGCTGCTTCTCGATTCCTGACCGGTCGCGCCACCCGCTTCGCCAGCACCGACGGCACCCCCGCCATCACGGACGACACGCCCTCGGCCGGGGTGCGCGCCTCGCGCTGGTACACGCTCGGCGGCACGCCGACGAGCTCGGTGAACCGGGTGCTGAACGTGCCCAGCGAGGAGCAGCCGACCTCGAAGCACACCTCGGTGACGCTGAGGTCGCCGCGCTGGAGCAGGGCCATCGCCCGCTCGATCCGCCTGGTCATCAGGTAGCTGTATGGCGATTCGCCGTAGGCGCGCTTGAACTCGCGGCTCAGGTGCCCCGACGACATGTTCACGCCCCGCGCGAGCGCATCGACGTCGAGCGGCTTCGCGTACTCGCGGTCCATCCGGTCGCGGACGCGCCGCAGCAGGGCGAGGTCTCGCAGGCGCTGCTCGTCAGCGGGGCTGCTGTTCACGAGCGCGATTCTTCCACGCCCCGCCGACGATGCCCACCCGCCGAGGGCGAGATGGCGGCGACTGCGCCGGACCGCGTCGATAGGCTCCGGAGGTGCGCATACGACCCGAGCAACCCGGCGACGAGGACGCGATCCACGAGCTCACGCTCGCCGCGTTCGAGCCCATGCCGTTCAGCGACGGCTCGGAGGCGCCGATCGTCCGCTCCCTGCGCGGGGACGGCGACCTCACGATCTCGCTCGTGGCGGAGGAGGACGGCGTGATCATCGGACACGTCGCGTTCTCGCCCGTCTCGATCGACGGGGCATCCGACGGCTGGTTCGGTCTCGGACCGGTCTCGGTCGCGCCCGATCGGCAGCGCCGCGGGATCGGCAGCGCCCTGATCGGCATCGGGCTGCAGCAGCTCCGCGATGAGGGCGCATGGGGCTGCGCCCTCATCGGGAACCCGGCCGTCTACCGCGGCATGGGGTTCGAGAGCGACGGCCTGCTGACCTATCGGTCGCTCGACGTCGCGTTCGTGCAGCGGATCGTCTTCCGCGGTCCGGCCCCACGAGGCGAACTGCGGTTCGCGGCCGCGTTCGAATCGGCGGGCGACGAGACCGCCTGATCGGGGCCGTCGCGGGCTACGTTGGATCTGTCCCGCTCGCGTGATGGTGGTCCGGGACGGGATGCGAGGTGGCGATGACCGACGACGCGAAGCCCGGCGATCCGAAGCTCGACCCGGATGCCGCGGGGCCGTCCCGACGCGACTTCCTGCGCCTGGGTGGGGCCGCCGCCACCGGTGCCGTGGTCGGCGGTGCGGCCGGGTACGCCGCCGCCACCGCGGCGGCGGGCGGGTTCAGCGGGGGCCCGACATCGTCGGACTCCATCGGGGCGTCGTCGACCGCCGCACCGCCGGCGTCACTCCCCCCGCGCGCCGCCGGCGCCGGGTTCGACCACCTCGTCGTCGTCATGTTCGAGAACCGGTCGTTCGACAACCTCTTCGGCTACCTCTACGCCGCCGGGCAGGTGCCGGCCGGGCAGCAGTTCGCCGGACTCGTCGAGGGCGAGTACAGCAATCCCGACCATGACGGGAAGCAGGTGGCGGCGCATCCGTTCGACGGCTCGACCGACGAGATCATGTCGAGCCCGCGCCCCGACCCCGGCGAGGACTACCCGCACGTCAACACGCAACTGTTCGGCACGGTGCATCCGGCCGGCAACGCCCACCAACCGGTGGCGAAGATGAAGAAGCCCTACAACGCGCCCTCCGACGGCGCCACCCCGACGATGAACGGCTTCGTCAAGGACTACGCCAACAACTTCCAGACCGAGCACGGCCGCGCGCCGAAGCCCGACGAGCTCGCCGCCGCGATGGGCGCCTTCGCGCCCGAGATGCTCCCGGTGTTCTCGGCCCTCGCGCAGGGATTCGGGGTGTTCGACCACTGGCACTGCGGGGTGCCGGGCCCGACGTTCTGCAACCGATCGTTCTTCCATGCGTCGACGTCGCACGGGTTCGTCACGAACCACGACAACGGCGGCTACAAGAAGTGGCACAGCAAGAAGGTCGCGTCGCCGACGATCTTCAACCGCCTCGAGGACGCCGGCATCCCGTGGGCCGTCTACTACGACGACTCGCAGCACGTCTCGATGACGGGGCTCATCCACAAGCCGGTGCTCGAGCAGTACTGGAAGACCCGCTTCTTCCCGATGAGCACGTTCTACCAGGCCTGCGCCGACGGGACCCTCCCGGCCTACGCGTTCGTGGAGCCGCGCATGGTGTACGACCACAACGACATGCATCCGCCCGTGGGGACGGTCGACCAGACCGACGTCGACGGGGCGGAGGTGACCGGCGGCGCGATCTCCGATGTGCGCGCGGGCGAGGCGCTGCTGCACCGGGTGTACTCGGCGGTCCGCGACGGCGGCAGCGCCGACGGCTCGAACGCGATCAACACGATGCTGCTCGTCACGTTCGACGAGCACGGCGGCACCTACGACCACGTGGCGCCGCCCTCGGCGACACCGCCCGACGACTCGGGACCTGGCGAGATGGACTTCACCTTCGACCGGCTCGGACTCCGCGTCCCCGTGATCGCGATCTCGGCCTACGTGCAAGCCGGAAGCGTGATCAACTCACCGGCGCACCACGGCACCGTCATCAGCACGCTGGCGAAGAAGTACCAGCTGAAGTCGCTGACCGCACGAGACGCGGATGCCCCGACGCTCGATGACGCGCTCACGGCCACCGAGCCGCGCCAGCCGAGCACCTGGCCGCACACGCTGTCCCAGTACACGCCGCGGAACCCCGAGTCGGATCCGGTCCCGCCCGGCGACGACGACCGTCCACTGAGTCCGCCCGGACGGGGCCTGATGGGGCTGCTCGGCGCCCACGCGGGCACGAGCGATCCCCTGCCCACGACGTTCCGCCAGGCGCACGACTTCATCGAGCAGCACGGCAAGGGCCTGTTCGGCCCCGACGGCGGCTGACCACGCGGCATCCGGGCGCCGACGTGCGCCGATGGCCGCGGATGGATGCCGATCGCGGCGCTCCGATACTCCCCGTCACGCGACGACACGGGAGGACGCGCGCACTCACATCCGACGCTCAGGCGTCGTCGAGGCATAGCCTGACGCTTGCAACGCCCCTCAGTCGTCGCCTCAGAAAGGACATTCCATGTCGACGCCGCAGTCCAGTACGGTCTTCGCCGCCTTCTCGCTCGACTCAGCGAACCTGTCGAAGTCCGCCATCAACACCGTCCGCGCGACCCTCGGCATCAGCGGGGTCGTCGCGCTCATCGTGGGCATCCTCATCACGTTCTGGCCGAAGAACTCGGCGCTCGTGCTCACGGTCATCCTGGCCATCTACTTCATCATCGCCGGACTCGCCTACCTGGGCCTCGGCATCTTCTCCAAGGGCATCTCGGGCGGCGCCAGGACGCTCGACATCATCCTCGGCCTGCTGTTCCTCATCGGTGGCGTCATCGCCCTGTTCAACGTCCAGACGGCCGCCGCCGCCCTGGCCGTCTTCCTCGGCATCCTGATCGGAATCCTGTGGATCGTGGAGGGCGTCGTGGCGCTCGTGCAGTCGGGCGACTCGCCGTCGCGCGGCTGGACGATCTTCTTCGGCATCCTGAGCGTCGTGGCCGGCATCATCGTGCTGTTCTCGCCGCTCTGGGGCGCCGTGGTGCTGTTCGTCATCGCGGGCATCGCGCTGATCGTGCTCGGCATCATCCAGATCGTGCGCGCGTTCACGTTCGGTCGTGGCGCGGGCGGAGCGGCTGCGACCGCGTAGCCTCGCGGCGTCCGACGACGAAGGCCGGTCCGGAGCGCATCAGCGCTCCGCGACCGGCCTTCATCGTGCGGCGGGGCTCAGCTCTCGGGCGCGAAGCCCGAGGTGTCGCCGACCAGTCGGGTGTTGTCGGCCGGGATCGGTTCGGCGACCGCGGCCGCGACCTCGGCGGCGAACTCCGACACGTTGTAGAGGCGGCCCGCGTCCTCGCGGCGCGCGGCGATCGCTCCGGGGTTGGCGCGTTCGAGCAGCGTGGCGGTGATCGTGCCCTCGATCATGTCGCCCGACACGACGACGAACTCGACGCCGGATGCCGCGAACTCGGGCAGCTTCGCCCGCAGCGCGTCCTCGCCGGCGCGTTTCGACAGCGCGACGGGCTCGTACTCGGGCATGGTCGGGGTGGTGCGGATGAAGTGCGCCTGGTGGCTGGTGACGAAGACGATGCGCGCGCCCTCGGCGAGGTGCGGCAGCGCGCCCTCGACGACGTTGACCTGCGCGTCGCGGTTGAGGCGCATCGCGTAGTCCTCGCCCATGCCCGACTCCATGCCGCCGGAGGCGTTCAGCACGAGGATGTCGATGGGGCCGAGCTCCGCGACGGTGCGCTCGAACATCTCGGCCACGGAGGCGGGGTCGGTGAGGTCGGCGCCTACGGCGATCGCCTTCCCGCCCGCCTCGGTGATCTCGGCGACGACCTTGTCGGCGCGCGGCGCCTTGCTGCGGTAGTTGACGACCACCGCGGCGCCCGCGGCCGCGAGGTACCGGGCGGTGTCGGCGCCGATTCCGCGCGAGGAGCCCGTGACGAGGGCGACACGACCGTCGAGCGATCCGGGGGCGAGTGGGTTGGTCACGGCGAGGACTCCTCGTGGCTTCTGGGACGGACCGACAGGTCCTGGCGATGCGCCGAACCGAGACTATCAACTCACCCGCCGGGGCATCCGCCCTGCTAGTTTCGAAGCGGGGAACGCGTGCGAAGGAGACCATGACTTGGATGTGCTGACCCAGTACGCGTGGATCGTCTGGCTCGTCCTGATCCTCGTGTTCGCGACCATCGAGGTCTTCACGCTCGAGATGACGTTCCTGATGCTCGCACTGGGCAGTGTCGCGGGCCTGCTCTCGGGCCTGTTCGGCATCCCGTGGTGGGCGCAGTTCATCATCGCCGCGGTCGTCGCGGTGGCGCTCATCCTCACGCTGCGACCGCCGCTGCTTCGGGTGCTGCGGCGCGGCGGCGACCCGACCCGAAGCAACATCGATGCGCTCATCGGGGCCGACGGGTCGGTCGTCCGCACCGTCACGCCGTCGGGCGGCCAGGTTCGTCTCCAGAATGGAGAGATCTGGACAGCCCGCCTCTCCCCCATCACCGAGCAGCTGGATGTCGCGGTCGGCCAGCGCGTGCTCGTCACCGGCATCGATGGCGCGACCGCCGTCGTCGTGCCCGTTGAGAGGAGCACTCCCCAGTGATCGAAGTCTCCACCATCATCGGCGTGGTCGTCGTCGCGGCCATCGCCATCTTCGTGATCGTCGTCCTCGCGCGATCGATCCGCATCATCCCGCAGGCCTACGCCGGGGTCGTCGAGCGACTCGGCCGGTATCACAAGACGCTCACGCCCGGTCTGAATCTGCTGGTGCCGTTCATCGACCGGCTCCGCCCGCTCGTCGACCTGCGCGAGACGGTGGTGTCGTTCCCGCCGCAGCCGGTGATCACCGAGGACAACCTCGTCGTCTCGATCGACACCGTCGTCTACTTCCAGGTCACCGACGCTCGGGCGGCCACGTACGAGATCGCGAACTACCTGGGTGCGGTGGAGCAGCTGACGACCACGACGCTGCGCAACGTCGTCGGCGGGCTCAACCTCGAGGAGGCGCTCACCTCCCGCGACAACATCAATGGCCAGCTGCGCATCGTGCTCGACGAGGCCACCGGCAAGTGGGGCATCCGCGTCTCCCGGGTCGAGCTCAAGGCGATCGACCCGCCCCTGAGCATCCAGGACTCGATGGAGAAGCAGATGCGCGCCGAGCGCGACCGTCGCGCGCTCATCCTCACCGCCGAGGGCACGAAGCAGTCCGCGATCCTCACCGCGGAGGGGCAGCGGCAGGCGGCGATCCTCCAGGCCGAGGGCGACGCGAAGGCCGCGGTCCTGCGCGCGCAGGGCGAGGCCGAGGCCATCCTCACGGTGTTCGACGCCATCCACAAGGGCGACCCCGACCCGAAGCTGCTCGGCTACCAGTACCTGCAGATGCTGCCGCAGCTCGCCGAGGGCGCCTCGAACAAGCTCTGGATCATCCCGAGCGAGCTCACCGAGGCGCTGAAGGGCATCGGCAAGGCGTTCACGCCCTCGCAGGGCGGGGCGACGGATGCCGCGGCCGCCGCGACCCCGTCGACGGATGCCGCGACGACGCGACCTTCGGTTGCGCCGTCACCCGACCAGCCCTGAGCCGCGTGGCCTCGACCTATCTCGAACCGCCCGCGCCGCGCGTGCTCGCGCACCGCGGACTCGCGCTCGAGGCGCCCGAGAACACGATGCTCGCGTTCTCGAAGGCGGTCGGGATCGGGGCGGCGTACCTCGAGACCGACGTGCACGTGTCGCATGACGGCGTCGCCGTGGTCTCGCACGATCCGAGCCTGCGGCGGGTCGCCGGACACGACCTCCGGGTGTCCGACCTCACGACGTACGAGCTCCGCCGGATCGACCTCGGGCACGGTCAGGGCTACTGCACGCTCGAGGAGGCGCTCGACGCCTTCCCGCAGACCCGGTTCAACGTCGACGTCAAGGTGGAGGGCGCACTCGCGCCCACCGTCGCCGCGCTCCGGCGCACGGGGGCGGCGTCCCGCGTGCTGCTCACGAGCTTCACCGACGGACGGCGCCGCCGTGCCGCGGGCCTCGTCGTCGACGCGGTGAGCTCCCCCGGCCGCGCCGGCGTCATCCGTTCGCTCATCGCCGGCCCGTTCGGGCCTGCGTCGCTCAGGCGGGCGGTGCGCGGAGCGGTGGCGCTGCAGGTGCCCGAGCGCATCGGACCGCTGCGGGTCGTCACGCGTGCGTTCGTCGAGCGCGCCCACCGCGCCGGCCTCGAGGTGCACGTCTGGACGGTGAACGACCCGTCGATCATGATGCGGCTGCTCGATCTCGGCGTCGACGGGCTCGTGACCGACCGCGCCGACCTCGCGCTGCCCCTCGTCGAGGCACGTTCCTGAGAATTCCCCGGCAATCCCCCAGTCGGTGGCAAGGGAATGCCCAGCTTGGTCGTTTATACCTGTAGACGATCGAGAGGAGTACGCCATGGCGGACCGGAGCCTTCGGGGCATGCGTATCGGCGCCCAGAGCCTGCAGAGTGAGGACGGCGTGGTCTTCGCCGACCGTGCCGACTACACGTACCGCTGCGAGACGTGCGGTCGCGAGACCGTGATGACGTTCTCCACCGAGGCGGAGCTCCCCGAGAGCTGGGAGTGCCGCTACTGCGGCGCCGCCGCGACCCTCCTCGTCGACTCGAAGCCGGTCGAGATCGACCGCTCCGGCGAGAAGGTCGCCCGTACCCACTGGGACATGCTGCTCGAGCGCCGCACCCGCGCCGAGCTCGAGGAGCTTCTCGAGGAGCGCCTCGCCTACCTGCGCGCCCGTCGCGGCCAGCAGAAGATCGGCGCCTAGCCCTCGCCGTCCGCTTCATCGACGACGTCGCGGCGTGAACGCCGCCGAGCGATGACGCCCGCGGCGATCAGGCCGCCGAGCGATCCCGCGACGATGAGCAGCGGCACCGTGCCGCCGAGCACGACCGACGGCGTGAGGCCCTCGCGCAACTCGACGTCGGTGACCATCGCGCCCGGCTCGTAGGCCGGCAGCGCGTCGATCGTGCGACCCGTCGGGTCGATGACCTGGCTGGTGCCCACCGTGGAGATGTTCACGACCGACCGGCCGGTCTCGATGGCGCGCAGGCGCGCGATCGCGAGCTGCTGCTCGTTCTCGTCCGTCCCGTTGAAGTCGGCGTTGTTCGTCTGGAACATGTACAGCTGGGCGCCGTCGCGCGCACCCTCCCAGATGAGCTCGTCGTAGATCACGTCGAAGCAGATCGCGAGTCCGGTCACCGCCGTGCCGAGGTCGAAGACGGGCGCGTTCGTGCCCGGTGTGTAGCCGCGCTGGATCAGGCCGATGAGGTCGGGTGCGAGCGGTTCCCAGAACGCACGATCGGGGATGTACTCGCCGAACGGCACCGGGTTGCGCTTGTCGTAGCTGTCCACGACGCCCTCCCCCGCCCGCCAGAGCAGTGACGTGTTGAAGAACTCGTCGTCGCGCGTCGTCACGGTGTTGAGGACGAGCGGCGCATCGAGCTGCTCGCTGAGGTCGTCGAAGATGTCGGCGACGTCGGGGCTTCGCGTCGGGTCGATGTCCGACCCGCCCTCGGGCCAGAGCAGCACGTCGATGCCCGGCTCGCCGAGGATCGGCTCGGTCGCGTCGAGCTGTGCCTGCAGCACGTCGCCGGGGGCGCGCTCGTCGAAGTAGCCCGCCGGGCCGTTGCCCTGCACGCTCGCCACCCGGAGTTCCCCCGCGGCCGTCGTCGGCCAGGCCGGGACGAGCAGCGCGACGAGCGCGAGCGCCGCCACCGGCACCGCCGAGCGCAGGTCCTGCCAGCCGCGCAGTCGTACCCACTCGATGATCCCGGCGACGAGTGCGACCATGATGAACGAGAGGCCGGTCGACCCGACCCACGACACCACGCCGGCGAGCGGGCTCTCCGACTGGCTCTGCGCGGCCCGACCCCACGGGAACCCGCCGTAGGGCAACGTGCCCGTCGCGGCCTCGCGGACGCACCACAGGCCCGCGACGAGGAGCGGGAGCCAGATGAGGCGCAGCCACCGCGACGAGCTCGCCCGCGGCACCCAGCGATACGCGAGCGTGATGAGCACGGCGCCGCCCGCGACGAAGAGCGACTCGAGGATCGAGAGCGCGAGCCACGGCACGGGTCCGAGGTACAGGGACGTCCACGAGACGAGTTGCAGGTAGAACGCGAGCCCGAATGCGAGGCCGACGAGCGCGGCCGACCATCCGCTGCGGCCGATCAGGCTGAGGAGGGCGAGGGCGATGCCGGCGAACGCGAGCGGCCAGATGCCGGCGCCCGGGAACCCGAGGTCGTACACGAGCCCCCCGGCGATCGCCGCGAGGAGTGCGACCCACAACGGCAGCAGCGGACGCGGGTCGTTCTCGGGCACCAGCTCAGCCTAGGCGACGTTCCCGGCCGTTCACGCGACCGAGCCGTACGCCACGACGCCGCGTCGGACGGCGTCGATGGCCGCCCTCGCGGCGGCGCCGAGCTCCGCGTCCGCCACGATCGAGATCTGGTCGAGCAGGTCGACCACCTGCTTGGTCAGGCGCACGAAGTCGCCGGCCGCAAGCTCGGTGTCGTCGAGCACCGTGCCGAGGCCCGCGCCGCCCGCCCAGGCGTGCATCGCCAGCGCCAGCGCGGGCGACGGCTGGTCGCTGCCCGTGAGCCGGTGATCGCGTTCGAGGTCGTCGAGACGGCTCCACACGTCGGTGGTCGCCTCGAACGCCGCCCGGAAGCGGCCGCGCGGCAGCCGGTAGTCGACGCCCCGGTCGTCCCGGCGCGGCTCGTACACCAGCGCCGCGGCCATCGCGGCGATCGACGGCACGTCGAGGCCGTCCCACAACCCCTGCCGCAGGCACTCGGCGACGAGCAGGTCGCGTTCGCCGTAGATGCGCTTCAGGATGCGTCCGGCCGACGTGGAGACCAGCGATCCCGTTGCGTCGCGCTCGAGGTAGCCGAGCTGCTCGAGCACCTCGGTGACGCGATCGAACCGCTTCGCGACCTGGCCCGTGCGGGTGCGGATCTGCCGCGAGAGCTGGTCGTGCTCCTGCTTGAGGCGCCACCACCGCTCGGCCCAGCGCGCATGCTGCTCGCGCTCGGCGCAGCCGTGGCACGGATGCGCCCGCAGCTGCTTGCGCGTCGCGACGAGCTCCCGCTGCATCCGCTCGCGCTGCGCGTGGGTGGGGTTGCCTTTCGACGACTGGCGCTCGAGCTCGCCGATGCGGCGCCGGATGGCGGCGTACTCCGCGAAGTCGCCGAGGTGGCACCGCATGGCCTCCTCGTAGCCCGTCATCGACTCCTCCTGCTTGCGCAGGGTGCGGGCGAGGTCGACGACCGCGCGGTCGGCCTGGAACTGCGCGAACGACAGCTCGAGGATCTGGCGCGTGCGCTCGCGTCCGAACTGGTCGATGAGGTTGACGGCCATGTTGTAGGTCGGCTTGAAGCTCGAGTTCAGCGGGTAGCTGCGACGCGACGCGAGCGCGGCGACGGCCTCGGGGTCGAGCCCGTCGGCCCACTGGATGACCGAGTGGCCCTCCACGTCGATGCCGCGTCGTCCGGCGCGGCCCGTGAGCTGCGTGTACTCCCCCGGCGTGATCGGCACGCGGGCCTCGCCGTTGAACTTCTCGAGCTTCTCGAGCACGACCGACCGGGCCGGCATGTTGACCCCGAGGGCGAGCGTCTCGGTGGCGAAGACGACCTTCAGCAGCTTCAGCTGGAACAGCTCCTCGACCACCTCCTTGAAGGCGGGCAGCATGCCCGCGTGGTGCGCCGCGACACCGCGCTGGAGTCCCTCGATCCAGTCCCAGTACCCGAGCACGGCGAGGTCCTCGTCGCGCAGCATCCGGGCCCGCTCCTCGACGATGGCGCGGATCTCGTCGCGCTCCTCGGCGTCGGTGAGGCGGATGCCGGAGCGGAGGACCTGGCGAACGGCCTGGTCGCAGCCCGCGCGCGAGAAGATGAACACGATCGCCGGGAGCAGGTGCTTGCCGTGCAGCAGCTCGACGACGTCGGGCCGCTCGATCCGACCGCTCGGCTGGCCCTGCTGGTGGAAGCGGCCGCGGTCGCTCCCGCGTCGTCCCCGGGCGGACCGGGATGAGATCGACCGTCCGCCCGTGCGAGCCAGGCGCTGCAGCTCGGGATTCACCCGATTCGTGGCGGCGAGCCCCGACGAGTCGAACAGGTCGAGGAGCTTGCCCTTCACGAGCACGTGCTGCTCGAGCGGCACCGGCCGCTCCTCGGAGACGATCACGTCGGTGTCGCCGCGCACGGCCTGGAGCCAGTCGCCGAACTCCTCGGCGTTCGACACGGTCGCCGAGAGCGAGACGAGTCGCACCTCCTCGGGGAGGTGGATGATCACCTCCTCCCACACCGCGCCGCGGAACCGGTCGGCGAGGTAGTGCACCTCGTCCATGACGACGTATGCGAGGCGGTCGAGGAGCGGCGAGTCGGCGTACAGCATGTTCCGCAGCACCTCGGTCGTCATGACGACGATGCGCGCGCCGGAGTTCACGTTGGTGTCGCCCGTGAGCAGGCCCACCTGGTCGGCGCCCCACTCGTCGGCGAGCTCCTGGAACTTCTGGTTGCTGAGGGCCTTGATCGGGGTCGTGTAGAAGACCTTCGCCTTCTCCTCCTGCATGGCGAGGAACACCGAGAACTCGGCGACCACGGTCTTGCCGGCGCCCGTGGGCGCGGCGACGAGCACGCTGCGCCCCTCGTCGAGCGCGGCGCATCCGGCCTGCTGGAAGGGGTCGAGGTCGAACTTCAGTCGCGAGGCGAAGTCGGCGAGTCGGGGCTTGCGGCGCTGCTCGCGCGAGATCGCGTACCGCTCGGCCGGGGAAAGGGTCTCCACCCCTCCAGCCTAGACAGCGGCTTCGAACTCCACGCGGTTGCGGCGCTCGACACGGCGGTCGTGCAGGTTCGCGATGAACCACGCGCCGAAGTACAGGGCGATCATCGGGATCGCGAGCATGAACATCGAGACGATGTCGGCCGACGGCGTGGCGATGGCCGTGAAGAGCACGATCACGAGGATCGCGACGCGCCACGACTTGATGATCGCCTTGGCGCTGATGATGCCGGCGAAGTTCAGCAGGACGATGAACACGGGCACGACGAACGCGATGCCGATCGCGACGACCAGCTTCGTGACGAAGTCGATGTACTCCTTCGCCGTGAGCAACGACTCGGCGCCCTCGGGCACGAAGCTCGTCATGAGCTTCACGATGTTCGGCAGTACGAGCCATCCGGCCGCGCAGCCGGCGAAGAACAGCGGGATCGCGGTCGCGAAGAACGCGAGCGTGAACTTGCGCTCACGCTTGTTGAGGCCGGGAACGAGGAACGCGAAGATCTGGTAGAGCCAGACCGGAGCCGAGATCACGATGCCGAGCGTGAACGCGATCTGCAGGCGCAGGTCGAAGGCGCTCGAGATCGTCGGGAAGATGATCGCCGTGTCGCTGCCCTGCGCCTCGGCGACGCGCTCGACCGGCTCCTGGATGGCCTCCCACACGAAGACGTCGGTCAGCCACCATCCCAGCGCCATGCCGACGACGATGGCGATGGCCGAGATGAAGAGGCGCTTGCGCAGCTCGATGAGATGCGCGCCGAGCGACATCCGCTTCTCGCGGTTCTTCTCCCCGCGATCCTTCACCGCGGACATCGGGGTCAGCGGCTCTTGCCGGTATCGGCCTCGTCGGTCTTGGCCTGGCCCCCGGCGACCTCGGTCGTGGCAGCGGTCGTCGCCGTCGTGCCCGACGTGGTGCCGTCGGACGCGGTCGCGTCAGTCGCCGCGTCGTCCTTCTCGGGACGGACCTCGCTCTTGAGGATCTTCATCGACTGCCCGAGGCTGCGGGCGAGCGCGGGAAGCTTCGGGGCGCCGAAGAGCAGCAGGATGACCACGAGGATGATCAGCGCGTGCCAACCAGTGAAGCCTTGCCACATAGGTGTTCGTCCGTTCTCGGGGGGATCGTGCGGCCAGTCTACCTGCCGAATCCCGCAGGCGAGACAATCGCGGGCCGGGCGGTCCACCGGCCGTGAGCGGCGTGTCGCGCGAGCCGCGGGTCAGCGAGGGGCGGCGGATGCCTCGCGGTCGCCGTAGCCCGCGAGCCCGGCGGCGGCCCACTCGGCGACGGCCGCGCGCGCCTCGGCCGGGGCGACGACCGTGACCAGGCCGGGCAGCCCGGCCACGAGCCGCTTCAGTCCGTGGACGTGCGCGAGGCGCAGCGTGACGCGCAGGCGACCGTCGACCTCGCGGGTGCGCGAGTCGGCGAGGTAGTCGGCGAGCAGCGGCAGCGCCGAGGGCTCCACGTCGACGACGACGTCGAGGTCGGACTCCGAGCCCTGGAACAGGGTGTCGGGCACCGTGCGACCCGAATGGTCGCCGATCGGCTCGTCGGTGAGCACGAGGTCGCTCATGCGGTCGACGCGGAAGTTCCGCACGTCCTCGCGGGTATGGCAGAACGCCTGCAGGTACCAGTCCGCGTCCTGCGAGATGATCCGCAGCGGATCCGCACGGCGCCGGCCGCTCTCGCCCCGGGCGTTGAGGTAGTCGAACTCGAGCTGGCGTCCCTCGGCCACGGCCTCGCGGATGAGGGCGAGCGACGCGTCGGCCTCGGTCTCGGCGACGGCGAGCCGGCTCGGCGCCGCCGACGCGCCCGCGGTCAGCTTCGCCATGAGCGACGCGAGCGACGCGCTCCCGGCGTTCTCGGGCGAGGCCGAGAGGTACTGCAGCCCGGCGATGAGCGCGGCCGCCTCGCGGGCCGAGAGCCGCGGCGCGTCGTCGATCGCCACGTGGTGCACGACGATGATGACGTCGTCGTCCTCGAAGGAGTCCCAGTCGATGTCGAAGAGGTCGTTCGGCTGGTACGTGCCGGTCTCACCCGGCAGCCCGGAGGTCGCGATGAGCCGCACGGCGTCGCGGATCTCGTCCTCGGTCATCCCGAAGTGCTGCGCCGCCTCGGACACGTCGACGACCCGCTGCTCGAGCAGGTACGGCACGAACGAGAGCAGGAAGACGAGCTTGTCGGGCGCCTTGAGCGGCTTCTGGCGCTTCGCCATCATGCGACTCCCCCGTTCCGGTGCGCCGCCACGACCGCCTCGAGCCTGGTGCGCACGGCCTCGCGCAGCGACGCCGGGCCCATGACGCGCACCTCGGGGCCGTAGGCGGCGAGCTCGTCGGCGAACACCGCGGCATCCGTGTAGTGCAGCCGGATGACCCCGGCGTCCTCGTCGCGGAGCACGGCGCGCTTGCCGAGGCGCACCTCGGCGTCGCTGCCCGCGGTCACCGCGAGGTCGGCGGCGTTCTGCAGCCGGAGCTCGTCGAGTTCGGCGAGGATGCGGTCCTGGATGCCGGGCGGCGGTGCGTCGAACGTGAGTCCCGGCACGGGCTGGACGGCCCCGACGATACGCGAGAGCAGGAAGGTGCGCGGGCCCTGCGCGTCGCGATCGAAGGCGTGCAGGTGCCAGCGCCCCTCGTGCAGCACGACCGCGAGCGGGTTCACCGTGCGCTCGCGCGGCGCCGCCTCACCGGGCTTGAAGTAGCGGAAGCGCACGACCTGACGGCGGTCGAGGGCCTGGCGCAGCGGCTCGAACGCGGCATCCCGCACGCGAAGTCGCGGCGCGTAGCCGATCACGGGCTCGCGCGGCTCGATGCCGAGCGAGCGCAGCTTGGTGAGCGCGCGCTGCGAGTCGGCAGAGAGCGACGCCTCGCGCCACACCTCGGCGGCGAGGCCGAGCAGCGCGAGCTCGTCGGGCGTGAATCGCACCTCGTCGGGCAGGTCGTACTGGCCCTTCGGGATGCGGTAGCGCAGGGCCTGGTTGTCGCCGGGCCGGTCGGGCGACTCCACCGTCTCGAGCGGGATGCCGAGCTCGCGGATGTCGTCCTTGTCCCGTTCGAACTGCCGCTCGAGGTTCGCGTTCTGGCCGGATTCGTCGTACCGCTCGGCGTAGCCGCGCACGGTCGAGAGGATCTCCGACTTCAGCAGGCCCGTCTCCGTCGCGAGCAGCGCCAGCACGAGGCTGAAGAGCCGATCTTCGACGGGGATGCGCTGCTCGCCCGTTCGTCCTCCACCAGCCACACGAGCGATCATACTGAACCGCGGGCGGCGTCAGGCCGCCGCCGCCGGCTCAGATCACGCCCAGGACGTCGATCACGAAGAAGAGCGTGGAATTCGCCGGGATCTGGGAGTTCCCCTGATCGCCGTAGCCCTGCGACGGCGGGATGATCACGCCGATCTGCGAGCCGACCTGCTGCCCGATGAGCGCGTCCGCGAAGCCCGGGATCACCTGCGCGTCGGAGCCCTTGGTCACGACGAACGTGGCCGGCGCGCCGTTCTCCCACGTGGAGTCGAACACCGTGCCGCCGTCCCAGAGCACGCCCGTGTACTGCACGACGACCGAGTCGCCGTCCTCGATGGTCTGGCCGTTGCCCTGCTTCAGGACCTCGACCTCGGTGCGGTCCTTCACGGGCGGGTCGTTGTCGGGCACGGTGATGCCGGGCCGGCCGTCGGGTGCGAGCACGACCGCCGGGAAGCCGTCACGGCTGAGGCGCGGCGCACCGTCGGCCCGCGTCGGGAACGCACGGTCGACGTCGACGACGAGCACGAGGCTGTCGTCGGGCGAGATGTTGAGCGACGGGTTGCCGGCCTCGCCGAACCCGTCGGCGGGCGGCACGACGACCGCGACGCGGGAGCCGACCTTCGCGCACGACAGCGCCTTGTGGAGGCCGGGCAGGATCGCCGTCGAGTTGGTGACCGAGATGGGGTCGTCGTCGCCGAAGCCCGCGACCTGCAGCTCCTCGCCGGTCGCCCCGTTGTAGACCGCGAGGCCGACGAGCGCCTGCTGCCCCTCCTGGAGGTACTCCCCCTCGCCCGCGATGACCTCGGTGCACTGCGTCTTCTTCGGCACGAGCGGCGTGGGGAACTCCACGCGCGGCTCCTTGCCGAAATCGCCCTTCACCACGACGGCGTCGGAGGACTGCCCCGGCGCTGCGTCGGGGGCGGACGCCGTGGCGCAGCCGGTCAGGGCGACGGCGACCAGGCCGGCGGTGGCGATGAGCGCGAGTGACGAGCGCACTGATCCTCGTTTCTTCGAAGGGGGTCGCTGAGGGGCGTGGGCGTAGGTAGCCTACCCGCCGTTCCCGGTGGGTTCGGTGTCAGTCCGGATCGACGACGGTGGCGGGGTCGGAGTCGGCAGAGTCGTCGTCGGCGCGCGAGCGCTCGGCCGCGGCATCCGCTGCCCGCACGCGCTTGCGCAGCGCCTTGTCGCTCACGACGCGCTCCCCGAGTGCGCCGGGCGTCCAGGCCTCGACGTCCTCCTCGCTGAAGTCGGTCTTCGAGGGGCGGCGCTTGAGCTCGGGCAGCACGGTGCCGGGTGCGAGCCGGCGCGCCGTGATGAGGAACCCGGTGTGCGCGATCATGCGGTGGTCGGGGCGCACGGCCAGGCCCTGCACGTGCCAGCCGCGCACCATCGTCTCGTTCGACACGGGGTCGGTGTAGAGGCCCGTCGCGCGGATGGCTTCGGCCACCCGCGAGAGCTGTGTGGCGGTGGCGATGTAGCAGAGCAGCACGCCGCCGGGCTTCAGCGCGTCGGAGACGACGTCGATGCACTCCCACGGCGCGAGCATGTCGAGCACGACCCGGTCGACGGATGCCGCGGCCGCCTGCTGCGGCAGCGCTTCCGCCAGGTCGCCGAGCGTGATCGACCAGTTCTCGGGGTCGAAGCCGTGGAAGGTCGCCACGTTGCCGCGGGCGACCTCGGCGAACTCCTCGCGGCGCTCGAACGACAGGAGCCGTCCGGCCGGGCCGATGGCGCGCAGCAGCCAGAGCGAGAGCGCGCCGGAGCCGACGCCGGCCTCCACGACCGTGGCGCCCGGGAAGACGTCGGCCTGCGCGAGGATCTGCGCGGCGTCCTTCGGGTAGACGATGGCCGCGCCGCGCGGCATCGACATGACGAAGTCGCCGAGCAGCGGCCGCAGCGCGAGGTACTCGATGCCGACCTGGTTCGCGACCACCGAGCCGTCGGGCAGCCCGATGAGGTCGTCGTGGGCGATCGGCCCCTTGTGGGAGTGGAACAGCTTGCCCGGCTCGAGCGTGATCGTGTGCATCCGGCCCTTGGGGCCCGTGAGCTGCACGCGGTCGCCCGCCCGGAACGTCCCGCTGCGCTCTCCGCGGCTCTCGCTCATGCGCGTCCCTCGTGCACGGCGACGAGCTCCGCGACATCCGCCACCGACTTGTCGGCGAGCGTCGGCCACAGGACGTGGGCCGGTGCCTCCTCGAGGGCGAGGAAGTTCGGCACGCCGACGGTGACGGCGCCCGCGGACCACGCCGAGGTGAGCCCCGCGGGCGAGTCCTCGATCGCGACGCAGTCGCGCACGTCGACGCCGAGCTCCGCGGCGGCGACGAGGTAGGGCTCGGGGTGCGGCTTCGGGTTCGCGACGACGTCGCCCGTGACGATCGCGTCGAACGCGTCGAACGGGATGGCCGCGATCACGTCGTCGGCCATCGAGCGGATCGACATGGTCACGAGCGCGGTGGGCACGGATGCCTCGCGCAGCGCCTCGAGGAGCTCGCGGGCGCCCGGGCGCCACGGCACGCCCTGCTCGACGAGCTGCTGCTTCACGCGGTCGGTGAGACGGTGGACGATCGTGTCGGCGTCGAGGTCGACGCCCGCGGCCTGGAACACGCGGGCGGACTCCCAGAGCCCCATGCCGACGAGGCCGAGGCCGTCCTCATGGGTCCAGCGGCCGCCGAAGGACTCGACGAGCTCCACCTCGGCCGCCATCCAGTACTGCTCGGTGTCGACGAGGGTGCCGTCCATGTCCCAGAGGACGGCGGCGGGGAGGCGAGTGGTCACAACCCGCAAGTCTACGGGCACGGCCTATTGTGGAGGGGACCCCGGTCCACCCGGGGCGGAGAGCGGGGCACCTGCAGTGGATCAGCGGGCCGGATTCGAGGGCGGAAGGCTCCTCGTCGTCGCCTTCGAGGGCTGGAACGACGCCGGAGAGGCCGCGACCGGCGCCGCGAAGCTCTTGGCCGAGCGCCTCGGACTCGTCGAGATCGCCGCGGTCGATCCCGAGCTGTACTTCGACTACCAGTTCACGCGGCCCACCGTCGCGGTCGGCGACGACGGCGCGCGCCGGCTCGAGTGGCCGGGCGCCGCGATCCTCGGCCCCGGCGGGCACCCCGCGCCGGCCGACGAGGACCGGGTCACCGGCCCCGGCGCCGACACGCTCCACGTGCTCCTCGGCTCCGAGCCCGCGCGCAGCTGGAAGGGCTTCGCCGCGGAGCTCGTCGATGCGGCGCTGGCCGCCGACGTCGAGGGCATCGTGCTGCTCGGCGCGATGCTCGCCGACGCCCCGCACACGCGTCCGCTGGCGGTCTTCGCCTCGAGCGAGAACCGCGAGGTGCGCGACGAGCTCGGCGTCGACCGGTCGAGCTACGAGGGCCCCGTCGGCATCCTGAGCGTGATCGCCGACCAGGCCGAGCGCGTCGGCATCCCCACCGTGTCGCTGTGGGCGTCGGTGCCGCACTACGTGCACAACGCGCCCTCGCCGAAGGCCGTGCTCGCCCTGCTCGCGAAGCTCGAGGAGCTGACCGGGCTCAGCATCCCGCGCGGCTCGCTCGAGACCGAGGCGAAGGCGTGGGAGGCCGGCGTCGACGCCCTCGCCGCCGACGACGAGGACATGGCGGGCTACATCTCCCAGCTCGAGCAGGCGCGCGACGCGGTCGACGCGCCAGAGGCGAGCGGCGAGGCGATCGCGCGGGAGTTCGAGCGCTACCTGCGCCGCCGCGGCGACGGCCCCGAGAGCGGGCGGGCCGACGGTCGCGAGGGTCCCCGCGACGAGCCCTGGCGGCCGCGCGACGGCGCCTGATGTGAGCGGATGCCGCAGCGGCATCCGTCATCGGAGGACGCCGCTGCGCGGCATCCGTCACGCGTTGATCGTGCCCGTCGCGAGCAGCGCAAAGATCGTGCCGCCGAGGAGGATGCGGTAGATCACGAACGGCAGGAAGCTGTGCCGCGAGATCCACTGCATGAAGAACGCGATGACGAGGATCGCGACGACGAACGCGACGAGCGTCGCGGCGGCCGTCTCGATGGGGCCGTAGACCGCGGGCTCGCCCCAGCTCTTGAACAGCTGGTAGAACCCCGATCCGAACACGGCCGGGATCGCGAGCAGGAACGCGTAGCGTGCGGCGGCCGCTCGCTCGTAGCCGAGGAACAGGCCCATGGTGATGGTGCCGCCCGAGCGCGAGACGCCGGGGACGAGCGCCAGCGCCTGCGCGAAGCCGAACAGGATGCCGTGCGGCACGGTGATCTGGTCGAGTGTGCGGCGCTTGGCACCCGCCCAGTCGGCGAGGCCGAGGATGATGCCGAACACGACGAGCATGGTCGCCACGATCCAGAGCGAGCGGAACACGGTCTCGATCTGGTCCTGGAACAGGATGCCGAGCACGACGATCGGGATCGAGCCGATGATGATCAGCCAGCCCATCCGGGCGTCGGGGTCGTGTCGGGGCACGCGGCCGAAGAGCGATCCGAACCAGTGCGAGACGATGCGCACGATGTCGCGCCAGAAGAACACGACGACGGCGGCCTCGGTGCCGATCTGCGTGATCGCGGTGAAGGCGGCGCCGGGGTCCTGCGCGTTCGGCAGGAACTCGCCGAGGATCCGGAGGTGCGCGCTCGACGAGATCGGGAGGAACTCGGTGAGGCCCTGCACCAGGCCGAGGATGATCGCTTCGAGCACGTTGGGGAATCCGCCTTCCGCCGGCTCTCGCTGAGCGCCGGGAGTCGTCGTCGGTGAGCCGCGGGGGTCAGTAGTCGAGGAGGAGGTCCTCGAGCACCCGTCTTCCGAAGGATAGTGCGTCGAGCGGCACGCGCTCGTCGACGCCGTGGAACATCGCGGGGAAGTCGAGGTCGGCCGGGAGACGCAGCGGCGAGAACCCGTAGCCCGCGATGCCGAGCCGGTGGAGCGACTTGTTGTCGGTGCCGCCCGAGAGGAGGTACGGGAAGACCGGCGCGCCCGGGTCGTGCCGGCCGAGCGACCGGGTCACGGCGTCGACGAGGGGGCCGCGGGTGGATGCCTCGAGCCCGACGTCCTTGTGCACGAACTCGATCTCGATGTCGTCGCCGACGATCTCGCGCACCTCGGCGAGCACGGCCTCCTCCTGCCCGGGGATCGTGCGGATGTCGACGAGCGCCTCCGCACGGTCGGGGATCACGTTGTGCTTGTACCCCGCGTCGAGGACGGTCGGGTTCGTCGTGGTGCGCAGCGTGGCGGTGATGAAGCCCGACGCCGAGCCCGTCGCGAGCGCGAGCTCGTCGGGCGAGACCTGCTCGGGGTCGACGCCGAGCGCGCCGGCGATCGAGCCGAGCAGCTCGCGCGTCGTGTCGGTGAGGTGCAGCGGCCACTCGGTGCGGCCGAGCCGGGCGATCGCCTCGGCGAGCCGCGTGACGGCGTTCTCGCGGATGAGGCGCGAGCCGTGCGCGGCCACGCCGCGGGCGATGAGCCGCACCCAGATGAGCGACTTCTCCCCCGTCTGCAGGAGGTACGCGCGCGTGCCGCCGACGGTGATGGAGTAGCCGCCGACCTCGCTGATCGCCTCGGTCGCGCCCGCGAAGAGCTCGGGGTGGTGGTCGACGAGCCAGCTCGCGCCGCGTCCGCCGCCCGCCTCCTCGTCGGCGAAGAACGCGACGACGAGCTCGCGCTCCGGCAGCGACCCGTTGCCGATGATGTCCGCCAGGGCCGTGAGGATCATGGCGTCCATGTCCTTCATGTCCACGGCGCCGCGGCCCCAGAGCATGCCGTCGCGGATCTCCCCCGCGAACGGGTCGACGCTCCAGTTGCGCGGGTCGGCCGGCACGACGTCGAGGTGCCCGTGCAGCACGAGCGCTGGCTTGTCGGGATTGCGCCCGGGCACGCGCGCGACGACGCTCGTGCGGCGCGCCTCGGGCTCGAACATCCTGGGCTCGAGGCCCAGTGCCGCGAGCCTCGCCTCGACGTACTCGGCGGCCTCGCGCTCGCCCTTCGCGCGCCCCTCTCCATGGTTGGTCGTGTCGAACCGGATGAGGTCGCGGGCGACCACCGCGGTCTCGTCGAGCTCGGTGCCGGAGTGGGTCGTCTGCGGGGCTGCGGGTGACTCGGCCATGCGTCTCACCGTAGCCCGCCCCCTGGTGCGCGCGTGTACGAGGCGCCCCGGATTCCGTGCTAGTGTCTTCTCTCGGGCCTGCGGGAGACCGGAGGGCCCGACACGACGCGCGGGTGGCGGAAATGGCAGACGCGCTAGCTTGAGGTGCTAGTGCCCTAACGGGCGTGGGGGTTCAAGTCCCCCCTCGCGCACGCGTTGTGCAGAAGGCCGGATCATCATGATCCGGCCTTCTTTCGTTTCCCTCCCGTGTGCGTGTGTGTGCGTTTCTCAGGAGATTCGGGGCGGGTCGGCACCGGTTCTGGGCGTGTCGTCCTGAGAACGGGGTGATTCCGGGACTCGCGTCCTGAGAAACGATCGGTTGGCGGGCGGATGCCGCGTGCCCACGCACTGCGAGGTGCGGGTGTCGGCGGCATCCGTCGCACCCGTGCCGGCCGTCGCGACACGCCGACGACCCCGGAACGCGGGGTGGACGGTCGGCTCTGCGGACTTGCCGGATTCGAACGTATGTTCGAAACTGGAGCATGACCATGACCGCTCCCCTCGACGCCCCAGCGCCCCGCCCGGCGCGCGTCGAGGAGCTGCAGGCCCGCATCCGCGGGATGCAGGCGACGCGGCTCGACTCGAAGGCCGTGCCGACGCATCCGGCGCTCGAGTCGGTGCTGCCGGGCGGCACGCTCCGCGAGGGCACGGTGGTGCAGGTCGAGGGGTCGACCACGCTGCTCATGGCGCTGCTGGCGGGGCCGAGCGCGAGCGGGCGCTGGGTCGCCGTGGCGGGCATGCCCGAGTTCGGGGTCGAGGCGGCCTCGCGGTTCGGCATCGCGCTCGAGCGGCTCGTGCTCGTGCCCGACCCGGGGCGGCAGTGGCTCACGGTCGTCGCCGCGCTCGCCGACGTCATCCCCGTGGTCGCGGTGCGGCCCGCCGGGCGCGTCTCCCCCGCCGAGACGAGCCGGCTCCAGGCCCGGCTCCGCCAGCGCGGCACCACGTTGCTCGTCGCGGGCGAGTGGCCCGGCAGCGACGCCCGGCTCGGCGTCGAGGCGAGCGAGTGGCAGGGGCTCGAGCGCGGTCACGGGCACCTGGCCGGCCGCGAGGTCGTGGTGAGCGTCGCGGGTCGCGGCGAATTCGTGCGCCGCACCCGGTCGCGGCTGCGGCTGCCCGACCGCTCGCTCGGGTTCGCGCCCGTCGAGGCCGCCGACACCCGGCCCGCCGAGCCGATCCGCCTCGACGACCTCGAGCGGAGGGCCACCGGATGACCGTCGACCCCGGCCGCACCATCGTGCTGTGGTGCCCCGACTGGCCGATCCTCGCGGTGTGCCGCGAGCTCGGCCTCGATCCCGACGAGCCGCTCGCGCTCACCGAGGCGGGCCTCGTCTTCGCCTGCTCGGCCGCCGCCCGCCGCGACGGCGTCGCGCGGGGGCTGAAGCTGCGCGAGGCGCAGTACCGCTCCCCCGCGCTCGCGGTGCTCGACTACGACATCGCCCTCGACGTGCGCGTCTTCGAGCCCGTGGTGCGCCGCGTCGAGGCCACGGTGCCCGGCGTGCAGCTCATCCGTCCCGGCACGCTCGCCATGCGCGCCCGCGGTCCGGCGCGCTACTACGGCGGCGAGGAGGCCGCGGCGGCGGCCCTCCTCGAGACCGTCGGGGTGCCCGGCGCCAGGGTCGGCATCGCCGACGGGCCGTTCGCGGCCGAGCAGGCGGCGCGGGCCGCGCGCACGTCGTCGGTCGCGGTCGTGCCGCCCGGGGCATCCGCCGAGTTCATCGCGCCACTGCCCGTGGGCCTCGTGGTCGACGCCCGAACCACGACGCTGCTCACCCGGCTCGGCGTGCGCACGCTCGGCGAGTTCGCCGCGCTCCCCGCCGACGACGTGCGGCGCCGGTTCGGCGTGGCCGGGGCGCTCGCACACGACCGGGCGGCCGGTCGCGAGCAGGCGCGGGTCGTCGCGCGCACGCCGCCGCCCGAGTTCGAGGTGGAGCAGCACTTCGAGCCCCCGCTCGACCGCATCGACCAGCTCGCGTTCGCGTTCCGCGTGGGCGCCGAGGAGTTCATCGAGCGCATGCGCGGCGTGCGCCTGGTGTGCACGGGCCTGCGCATCGAGCTCGACGACGAGGACGGCGGCCACTCCAGCCGCAGCTGGCTGCATCCGCGCTGGTTCACGCCCGCCGACGTCGTCGACCGGGTGCGCTGGCAGCTGCAGGGCGCCGGCACCGCCGACAGCGGCCTCGCCTCGCCGATCGTGCGGCTGCGGGTCGTGCCCGAGCGCGTCGACTCCACGGGCAACCATGAAGAGGGGCTCTGGGGCGGCGGCCCCGACGAGCGCGTGCACCACGGGCTCACGCGCGTGCAGAGCATGCTCGGGCACGAGGCGGTCGTGACCGCGGCGATCGGCGGCGGCCGCATGCTCGCCGACCGGCAGGTGCTCGTGCCGTGGGGCGACCGTCCGCCCGAGCGCGCCGGCGACGCGCCGTGGCCCGGGAGCCTGCCCGCGCTGGCGCCCGCGAGCGTGTTCCGCGAGCGGCTGCCGATCGCGCTCCTCGACGCGCGCGGCGAGCTCGTCGCCGTCGACGGTCGCGGCTCGATCTCGGCGTCGCCCGAGCGGTTCGCCGTGGGCGGCGGGGAGGCCGCGCCGGTGCGCGCCTGGGCGGGTCCCTGGCCGGTCGTCGAGCGCTGGTGGGACGCCGAGCAGGCCAAGCGCGTGCACCGGTTCCAGGTCGTCGACGACGACGGCTGCGCCTGGCTCCTCGTGCGCGACCGCGAGGGCTGGTGGGCCGAGGCGAGGTACGACTGATGGGCTGGAACAACCCGTCGATCCCGTGGTCGGAGCTCGAGCAGAAGCTCTCCGACCGGCGGCGCCCGGGCGGGCCCCCGATCATCGCCGACGGCGGCGACAGCCCGGCGTGGAGCCGCAAGCGGCATCCGTACCGCCCGTCGGAGGGGCTCGAGGCGCCTGCCGGCCCGATCGTGCCGTACGCCGAGCTGCACGCGCACTCCGCGTTCAGCTTCCTCGACGGCGCCTCGTCGCCCGAGCAGCTCGTCGAGGAGGCGCACCGGCTCGGGCTCTCGGGCCTCGCGATCACCGACCACGACGGCTTCTACGGCATCGTGCGGTTCGCCGAGGCGGCCGAGAGCTTCCCCGAGCTCACCACGGTGTTCGGCGCGGAGCTCTCGCTCGGGCTGGCCGAGCCGCAGATGGGCGTCGCCGACCCCGAGGGCGAGCACCTGCTCGTGCTCGCCCGGCAGGAGGCGGGCTACCACCGGCTCGCGAGCGCGATCACCGCGGGGCAGCTCGCGGGCGGCGAGAAGGGGCGTCCGGTCTACTCCCTCGAGGAGCTCGCCGCGCAGTCGGGCGGCGAGTGGGTGATCTCCACCGGATGCCGCAAGGGCGCCGTGCGGCGCGCGCTGGCCGACGGCGGGGCGGATGCCGCGTGGCGCGAGCTCGACCGGCTCGTCGCGCTCTTCGGCCGCGACCACGTCGTCGTGGAGCTCTTCGACCACGGGCATCCGCACGACCAGGGCGCGAACGACGCCCTCGCGGCGCTCGCGGAGCGCGCCCGCGTGCCGCTGCTCGCGACCAACGCGGTGCACTACGCTACGCCCGGCGAGCACCGCCTCGCGTCGGCACTCGCGGCGGTGCGCGCCCGGCGCAGCCTCGACGAGCTCGACGGGTGGCTCCCCGCCTCCGACGGGCTGCACCTGCGCTCGGGCGCCGAGATGATGCGTCGCTTCGACCGGTACCCGGGCGCCGTCGCCCGCTCGGTCACGCTCGCCGAGGAGCTCGGGTTCCGGCTGCGCAGCGCCCGCCCGCGGCTGCCCCGGCAGGAGGTGCCCGAGGGGCACACGCCCATGAGCTGGCTGCGCGAGCTCGTGTGGTCGGGCGCCGAGCGGCGCTACCCCGGGCTGCCCGACCACGTGCGCGAGCGCCTCGCCCGCGAGCTCGACGTCATCGAGCAGAAGGACTTCCCCGGCTACTTCCTCATCGTGTACGACCTCGTGCGCGAGGCGCGCAGTCGCGGCATCCTCTGCCAGGGACGCGGCTCGGCCGCGAACTCGGCGGTCTGCTACGTGCTCGACATCACCGCGGTCGACTCGATCTACTTCGATCTGCCGTTCGAGCGCTTCCTCTCGGCGCTGCGCGACGAGGAGCCCGACATCGACGTCGACTTCGACTCCGACCGGCGCGAGGAGATCATCCAGTACGTCTACGGCAAGTACGGCCGCCACAACGCCGCGCAGGTGGCGAACGTCATCAGCTACCGCCCGAAGGTCGCGGTGCGCGACATGGCGAAGGCGCTCGGGTACTCCACCGGGCAGCAGGACGCGTGGTCGAAGCAGGTCGAGCGGTGGGGCGCCGTGGTCTCCACCGACGACCACGACATCCCCGCCCCGGTCGTCGAGCTCGCCGAGCAGCTGCTCACGTTCCCGCGCCACCTCGGCATCCACTCGGGCGGCATGGTGCTCACCGACCGGCCCGTCGGCGAGGTGTGCCCGATCGAGCACGCCCGCATGGAGAACCGCACGGTGCTGCAGTGGGATAAGGACGACTGCGCGTGGATGGGCCTCGTGAAGTTCGACCTGCTCGGGCTCGGCATGCTCGCCGCGCTGCAGTACACGTTCGACCTCGTGCGCGAGACGACGGGCGAGGAGTGGGAACTCGCCACCATCCCCAAGGAGGAGTCGGCCGTCTACGACATGCTCTGCCGCGCCGACTCGGTGGGCGTGTTCCAGGTCGAGAGCCGCGCGCAGATGGGCACGCTCCCGCGGCTGCAGCCGCGCTGCTTCTACGACCTCGTGGTCGAGATCGCGCTCATCCGGCCCGGTCCCGTGCAGGGCGGGGCGGTGCATCCGTACATCCGCCGGCGCACGGGCGAGGAGCCGGTGAGCTACCTGCACCCGAAGCTCGAGCCCGTGCTCGCCCGCACGCTCGGCGTGCCGCTCTTCCAGGAGCAGCTCATGCAGATGGCGGTCGCGGTCGGCAACTGCAGCGCGGCCGACGCCGACCTGCTGCGCCGGGCGATGGGGTCAAAGCGCGGCATCGAGAAGATCGAGCGGCTCCGCGAGAAGCTCTACGCCGGCATGGCCGAGAACGGCATCGCCCTCGACGTGGCCGACTCCATCTACGAGAAGATCGAGGCGTTCGCGAACTTCGGCTTCGCCGAGAGCCACGCCCTGAGCTTCGGGCTGCTCGTCTACGCGAGCTCCTGGCTGAAGCTGCACTACCCCGCCGCGTTCCTCGCCGCGCTGCTGCGCGCGCAGCCGATGGGCTTCTACTCGCCGCAGACGCTCACCGCCGACGCACGACGGCACGGCGTGCGGATGCTGCGACCCGACATCCTGCGCTCGGGGGTCGACGCGCGGCTCGAGGCGATCGAATCGCCCGCTGAGCCCGTCGAAGCGGGCTCCCTTCGACGGGCTCAGGGACCAGCAGGGACTCAGGGAGCAGCTCGGGCTCAGAAAGCAGCGGCGACCGGCATGGACGCGTGCGTCGACGCCGAGCAGCCGCCCGTCGACCGCTTCGACCGGGAGGCGCCCGACCGCTCCGCCGAGCACCGGCGCGACGGCGCGTACGCCGTGCGGCTCGGGCTCGCCGACGTCTCGTCGATCGGCACGGCCGTGGCCGAACGCATCATCGCCGAGCGCGACGCCCGCGGCCCGTACCGCGACATGGCCGACGTCTCCCGCCGGGCCGGCCTCGACGCCGAGCAGCTCGAGGCACTGGCCGCGGCCGGCGCGTTCTCGGGCTTCGGGCTCGAGCGCCGCGAGGCGCTCTGGCTCGCGGGCGAGGCCGCGCAGGACCGCGAGGAGTACCTCGCCGGCTCGGTCGTCGTGGTGCAGCCGCCGCTGCTGCCGATGCTGAGCGACGCCGAACAGGTCGTGTACGACCTGTGGGCGACCGGCATCTCCCCCGACGACCACCCGATCCGGCACATCCGCGAGCAGCTCGACGAGCGCGGGGCCATTCGCATCGACCGCCTGCGACAGATCGAGAGCGGCCGGCGCATCGAGGTGGGCGGGGTCGTCACGCACCGGCAGCGGCCGGCGACGGCGAGCGGCATCACGTTCATGAACGTGGAGGACGAGTCGGGCACGCTCAACGTGATCGCCGGGGTCGGAGTGTGGAACCGCTACCGGCGCGTCGCCCGCGAGGCGCCCGCGATGATCGTGCGCGGCATCCTCGAGCGCTCGCCCGAGGGGGTCGTCAACCTCGTCGCCGACCGATTCGAGCGCCTCACCGTGTCGGCGCCGAGCCGCTCGCGCGACTTCCGCTAGCCTCGACCGGTGCCGAACCCGACCCACGACCCGAACGGACCCGATCGCTACGGTACCGACGTGCTCGCGGGCGACTGGCGCGCTCGCGGTCGCCGCACGATCCCGACAGTCGAGGCCGAGCGCGACCTCGTGGTCGAGCTCGCCGCCGACGGGTTCTGCGGGGCGGTCGTCGCGGTCGACACGCGACACGTGACCCTCGAGGACCGGTTCGGCGCGAAGCGCGTGTTCCCGCTCGGGCACGGCTTCCTCGTCGACGGCGAGGCCGTGCAGCTCGTGTTCCCGACGCCGAAGGCGCCGACCGGGAGGCTCCGCACCGCGTCGGGCTCGTTCGCCGTCGAGCGGGCGCCCGCCCGCGTCGCCCTGCCGAGCCGCATCTTCGTCGAGGGCCGCCACGACGCCGAGCTCGTCGAGAAGGTCTGGGGCGCGGACCTGCGCATCGAAGGCGTCGTGGTCGAGTACCTCGAGGGCGTGGACGTGCTCGCCGCCCAGCTCGACGAGTTCCGTCCGGGTCCCGGCCGCCGTGCCGGCATCCTCGTCGACCACCTGGTGCCGGGATCGAAGGAGCAGCGCATCGCCGACGCGGTGGCGCGCGGCCCGCATGGCCGGCACGTGCTCGTGGTGGGGCATCCGTTCATCGACGTCTGGCAGGCTGTGAAGCCCGCTCGCCTCGGCCGCGACGCGTGGCCGGTCATCCCGCGCGGCACCGAGTGGAAGCACGGCGTGTGCGAGGCGTTCGGCTGGCCGCATGCCGAGCAGGCCGACATCGCGCGGGCCTGGCAGCACATCCTCGGTCGCGTGCGCGGCTACGGCGACCTCGAGCCCGCACTCCTGGGTCGTGTCGAGGAGCTCATCGACTTCGTGACGGCCCCCGCGGAGGGCTGAGCCGGCGCACGTCGGGCGCCCCGCTCGCGGCGGCCAGCGAGCCGTCGGGCGGCCGCGCAACCCTTCGGCCCCCCGAAACCCGTTCGGGGCTCCGAAATGCTGCCAATCCGGGCTGTTCGGCCGGTTCGCGCCCGGCGCGCCGATATCGTGGCTGAGGCCGCGCGAGCGGCGAGGACGTGACGGAGCGGGAGCGACGGACGTCGGCTCCCCGATGGGATGTGGAGCACATGACGGACGAACGGCCGGGAACGGCGGCGGACCGGGCACGCTGGCGGCGCTACCTCGCGGACGAGCGGGCTGAGGCGGCCGTCTACCGCGAGCTCGCCGCACGACGCGACGGCGAGGAGCGGGAGATCCTCCTGGCGCTGGCGGCCGCCGAGGGTCGGCACGAGGCGCACTGGCTCCGGCTGCTCGACGGCGACGACTCCGGCGTGCCGCGCGCCGATCTGCGCACCCGGATGCTCGGCGGGCTCGCCCGCCGGTTCGGCTCGATCTTCGTGCTCGCGCTCGCCCAGCGCGCCGAGGCCCGCTCCCCCTATGCCACCGACCCCGACGCGACCGCCGCCATGGCCGCCGACGAGCGCATCCACGGCGAGGTCGTGCGCGGGCTCGCCGCGCGTGGTCGACGCCGACTCGCCGGCACGTTCCGCGCGGCGGTGTTCGGGGCGAACGACGGCCTCGTCTCGAACCTCGCGCTCGTGCTCGGCATCGGCGCGACGGGCGTTCCGGCGTCCGTGGTGCTGTTCACCGGCATCGCGGGACTGCTCGCGGGCGCACTCTCGATGGGTGCCGGCGAGTACGTGTCGGTGCGGTCGCAGCGCGAGCTGCTCGAGGCATCCGCCCCCGACCCGACCGCGCGCGAGGCGCTCGTCGACCTCGACCTCGACGCCAACGAGCTCGCCCTCGTCTACCGCGCCCGCGGCATGGAGGAGGACGACGCCCGCGACCACGCGGCGCTCGTCATGGCCCGCGTGCGGGCGGCCGAGCAGCTCGCGGCACCGACCGATGCGCTCGCCGTCGCGGCGGCGCACGACGACGAAGCCGTCGGCACGGGCATGGCGGCCGCGATCTCGAGCTTCCTCTTCTTCGCGTCCGGCGCCTTGATCCCCGTGCTGCCCTGGATCCTCGGCCTCAGCGGCACGGCCGCGATCATCATGGCGACCGTGCTCGTGAGCATCGCGCTCCTCGCCACCGGCGCGACCGTCGGCCTGCTGTCGGGCGCGTCGCCGATGAGGCGCGCGTTCCGCCAGCTCGCGATCGGCCTCGGCGCGGCCGCGGTCACGTACGTGCTGGGCCTGGCGTTCGGCGCGACGATCGGCTGACGCCCGGACTGACGCGGCGACCAGACGGACGGCCTAGCCGACGAGGCGGTTCCAGCCGTCGCCGTCGACGTGCTCGAAGATGAGATTCGTCTCGGTATGCGCCACGGCCGGATGCCCCGTGAGGTGCGCGAGCACGAACTCGCGGAGCTCCTCGGCGTCGCGTGCGGCCACGTGCAGCAGGTAGTCCTCGGCGCCCGCCATGTGGAATACGCCGAGCACGCCCGGCAGGTGCGGCACCTGGGCGCGGAACGCGTCGATCTCGCTGCGGTCGTGCTTCACGAGGCGTATCGCGATCAGCGCCTGCAGCGACACCCCGAGCGAGGCCAGGTCGACATCGACGTGGTAGCCGCGGACCGTCCCGAGGCTCTGCAGTCGGCGGAGCCGGAGCGATACGGTGGACTCGGCGACGCCGACCTCGGCGGCGAGGGCGGCGCCCGAGGCCCTCGCATTCGCCGAGAGCGCGCGCAGCAGCGCACGGTCGACGCGGTCGAGTTCGGGTTTCTGCGCCATGGGTTCGGCTCCTCTCGGAGTGTCGTGAAGATTCTTCGGCACTGAGAGTCTATCGCGATGATCATGCATCCGTGTTTGCGAATTGTCACAGATCCTGCTTCATTCGAGGCATGCAGACATCGTCGTCGCAGTTCGAGACCCGCGCCGTGCACGGCGGCATGGACGGGGTTCGGGCGAGCGGTTCACACGTCCCAGTCATCGACTTCTCCACCACGAATCCGCTCGGCTCGGTCGAGAGCGGCGGCCTCTCCTACGAGGAGCTCGCCACCGGCCACGACCTCGGCGACGGCCGCTCAGCCGTCTACCAGCGCCTCTGGCAGCCCGGCGTCGCGCGCTTCGAGGAGTCCCTCGCGGGCCTCGAGGGCACCGAGGGCGCGGTCGCGTTCGCGAGCGGCATGGCGGCGCTCGCGGCGACGCTCATCGCGGCGGCATCCGCCGGCAGGCCGCATGTCGTCGCCGTGCGCCCGCTCTACGGTGGCACCGACCACGTGCTCGAGAGCGGCCTGCTCGGCACCCGGGTCACCTGGACCGACGCCGACGGCATCGCCGCCGCGATCGAGGCCGACACCGGGCTCGTGATCGTCGAGACGCCCGCGAACCCGACGCTCGAGCTGCTCGACCTGCGCCGCGTGACGGATGCCGCGGGCGACGTGCCCGTGCTCGTCGACAACACGTTCGCGACCCCCGTGCTGCAGCGTCCGGCCGAGCACGGCGCCACGCTCGTGCTGCACAGCGCCACGAAGTACCTCGGCGGACACGGCGACGTCATGGGCGGCGTCGTCGCGGCCGACCGTGAGTGGGTCGAGCGACTCCGCCGCGTGCGCGCGCTCACCGGGGGCCTCCTGCACCCGATGGCGGCGTACCTGCTGCACCGCGGCCTCCGTACGCTGCCCGTGCGCGTCCGCGCCCAGCAGGAGACGGCGCGGGTGCTCGCCGAGCGCCTCATCGCCCACCCGGCCGTGGCGCGCGTGCGCTACCCCGGGCTGCCCGGGCAGGACCCGCAGGGACTCGTCGGCACGCAGCTCGCGGGTCCGGGGTCGATCATCGCGATCGAGCTCGCCGGCGGCTACGACGCCGCGGCGCGCTTCACGGAGTCGTGCGAGCTCGCCACGCACGCGGTCTCGCTCGGCGGCGTGGACACGCTCGTGCAGCACCCGGCGTCGTTGACGCACCGGCCCGTCGCGGGCCACGCGAAGCCGAACGCGGCCGTCGTGCGCCTCTCGATCGGCCTCGAGCACGTCGACGACCTCACGGCCGACCTCATGGCAGCGCTCGACGCCGCGGCGGAGCACGGCGGGCTCGCGGTCGCCGAGCACGCCGACGTGTCGCTCGCCTGAACGCCGACGCCGCGCGCCGCGATCAGTCCGCGGCGTGCGGCGGCACGTGCGTCGAACCGGTCGACCGCGCATCGGCGCCCGGTGGCGTCGCACCCGTGGCATCGGGTGACGGCGCGGGGTTCCGGATGCCGAGCCACGACACGATGCCGCCGAGGACGAGGAACACCGCCGTGGCGACGGCGGCGCGGCGGTAGCCGACGACGTCGAGCTGCGTGCCCACGATCACCCCGATGCTCGCGATGGCGACGAGTCCGGCGATGCGGGCCACGGCGTTGTTGACCGCGGAGCCGATGCCCGCGCGGGCGGGGTCGACCGCGCCGAGGATCGCGGCGGTGAGCGGCGCCACCGTGATGGCCATGCCGAGCCCCATGAGCAGGATGCCGGGCAGCAGGTGCAGCCAGTAGTTCAGCTCCTCCTGCACCATGACGGTGAGCAGGTAGCCGACGCCGACGACGAGCGGCCCGACCGTCATGAAGATGCGCGGGCCGTAGCGCGTCGACAGCGTGCCGAAGCGGGAGCCGAACAGCACGAGCATGATCGTGGGCGGCAGGGTCGCGAGCCCGGCCATGGTGGCCGAGAACCCGGCGAACTGCTGCAGGAAGATCGTCAGCGCGAAGGGGCCGAGCGAGAACGCGGCGTAGATGAAGAGGGTGGCGACGTTGCCCCATGCGAAGTTGCGCGCCCGGAACAGCGAGAGCGGCAGCATCGGATGCCGCGACCGGCGCTCCCACAGCACGAACGCCACGAGCGCGACGAGGCCGACGACGAGCGGGACCCAGACCACGGGCGAACCCCACCCGAACCGGCCCTGCTCGATGAGGGCGAACACCGTGCCGCCGAGGCCCACGATGCCGAGCGCGGCGCCGACCCAGTCGATCGGCTCGCGGTCGGGGTTCGGCTCGTCGCGACCCAGCGCTCGCATCATCACGAGCACGACGGCGATCGGCACGATGTTGATCCAGAACACGAGCCGCCACGACACGAGGTCGACGAGGAGACCGCCGAAGAGCGGTCCGATCAGGAACGCACTCGTCGTCCACGCGGTCCACTGCCCGATCGCGCGGCCCTGCTCGGACTTCGAGAAGGTCGCGATGATGATCGCGAGCGAGCTCGGCACGAGCAGCGCGCCTGCCGCGCCCTGGAGCGCACGTCCGATGATGAAGACGATGCCGGTCGGCGCGATCGCACAGATCACCGAGGTGACGGCGAAGCCGTAGAGCCCGATGCGGATGATTCGCAGCCGGCCGAAGGAGTCGGACAGCGACCCCGCGAGCAGGATGAACGCGCCGAGCGTGAGCAGGTACGCGTCGACCGCCCACTGCTGGAGCGCGAGGCCGCCGCCGAGCTCGGCCGCGAGCGACGGCAGGGCGACGTTGATGACCGCGCCGTCGAGGAAGGCGATGAACGAGACGACGATGGCGACGATGAGCACGCGGGTGCGGCGGTCCACCCGCCCATGGTGGCACAGCCCGCGGACGTCCGCCGACCCCGCGAGCTACGCGCGCTCAGGCCGTCGCCGAGCCGCCTCGGACCGCTGCGCTCAGCGCCCGCCGAGCCGCTTGCGCAGCAGCTCGATGCGCGCCTGCAGCTGGGTCACCGTCGCGTGCGCGACGTCGGGCCCGCCGCACGCGCGGCGCAGCTCGCCGTGCACGAGCGAGTGCGCCGTGCCCGTCTGCCGCGCGTAGAGGCCGACGAGCGAGTTGAGCAGCGACCGCTGCTCCTTGAGCGTGCGGTACAGGGCCACGGGCTCGGGGTCGGCGGATGCCTCGGACTCGGCGACGTGACGGCGTCGATCCCCCGCGCGGCGCGCCTGCCTGGCCTGCCGATGCCGAAGCAGCTCGGCCACCTGCTCGGGCTCCAGGAGTCCGGGGATGCCGATGAAGTCGAACTCCTCGTCGCTGCCGGGCTCGGCGAGGGTGCCGAACTCGGTGCCGTCGAAGACGACGCGATCGAACGCGGCATCCGACGCGATCGCCTGCCAGGTGCCGAGCCCGAGCTCCTCCGAGGCACGGTCCTCGCGGTTCGCCGACTCGAGCAGGCTGTCGTCGAGGCCGTCGTCGTCGCCATCGCCGTCGCGGCGGTCGAGCGCATGGTCGCGCTCGAGCTCGAGCAGGGCCGCGAGCTCCATGAGCACGGGCACGTTCGGCAGGAACACGGACGCGGTCTCGCCGCGGCGGCGGGCGCGCACGAAGCGGCCGATCGCCTGCGCGAAGAACAGCGGCGTCGAGGCGCTCGTCGCGTAGACCCCGACGGCGAGGCGCGGCACGTCGACGCCCTCGGAGACCATGCGCACCGCGACCATCCACCGCCGCGCGTTGCCCGAGAACTCCTCGATGCGCGCGCTCGCCTCCTTCTCGTCGGAGAGCACGACCGTGACGGGCTCGCCGCAGATGCCCTCGAGGATCTGCGCGTAGGCCCGCGCGACGGTCTGGTCGGTCGCGATGACGAGCCCGCCCGCGTCGGGGATCGACTGGCGGACCTCGGTGAGGCGGCGGTCGGCCGACGCGAGCACGGCCGGGATCCACTCCCCCGTCGGCTCGAGCGCGGTGCGCCACGCCGACGAGGTGATGTCCTTCGTGTTGTCCTCGCCGAGCCGCGCCTCCATCTCGTCGCCGGCCTTCGTGCGCCAGCGCATGTGGCCGGCGTAGACCATGAAGATGACGGGCCGCACGACGCCGTCGGCCAGCGCTCGACCGTAGCCGTAGTCGTAGTCGGTCTGCGAGAGCCGGATGCCCTTGGCGTCGGGCTCGTACCGAACGAATGGGATGGGCGCCGTGTCGGACCGGAACGGCGTGCCCGTCAGCGACAGCCGCTTCGTCGCGGGCTCGAACGCCTCGCGGATCGCGTCGCCCCACGAGAGCGCGTCGCCGCCGTGGTGCACCTCGTCGAGGATCACGAGGGTGCGCCCCGAGATCGTGAGCTCGCGGTGCAGCGCCGGGCGCATCGCGACCTGGGCGTAGGTGACCGCGACGCCGTGGAAGTGGCGTGCGGTCTGGCCGTGGGCGTTGCGGAACCCGGGGTCGAGTCGGATGCCGGCGCGCGCCGCGGCATCCGCCCACTGCCGCTTCAGGTGGTCGGTCGGCGCCACCACCGTGATGCGGTCGATGACGCGGCGGTGCCGCAGCTCGGCCGCGAGGCGCAGGGCGAAGGTCGTCTTGCCGGCGCCCGGCGTCGCGGCCGCGAGGAAGTCGCGCGGCAGCTCGGCGAGGTACTGCTCGAGGGCTTCGGCCTGCCACGCGCGCAGCTTGCTCGCGGTGCCCCAGGCGGCGCGCTCGGGGAAGGACGGGGAGAGGTGCTCGGCGGCCGAGGTGCCCGGCAGGTTGCCGGAGGGGGTCGCTGTGCTCACTGGATCCGAGCGTAGCGGAGGGCCCCGACATCCCCCGAACCGGCCCCCTCGACCGACCAGCCGGGCACCGTGACCGATCGCGTCGGACGCCGTTGGCACAATGGAGGCATGGTCAAGCAGCAGCATCCGTGGTCCCGCTACGTCGCGCTCGGCGACTCCTTCACGGAGGGCATCGGCGACCCCGAGCCCACGGTGCCGGGCGGGAACCGCGGCTGGGCCGACCGCGTCGCCGAGGTGCTCTCGCAGGGCACCGAGGACTTCGCGTACGCGAACCTCGCCGTGCGGGGCAGGCTCATCCAGCAGATCGTCGACGAGCAGCTCGAGCCCGCGCTGGCGCTGCGGCCCGACCTCGTCACGATCTCCGCGGGCGGCAACGACGTCATCCGGCCCGGCACCGACCCCGACGAGATCGCCGCGCGGTTCGAGTACGCGATCGAGCGGCTCTCCCGCGACCACGCGACCATCGTGCTGTTCACCGGCGTCGACGTGGGCTTCTCCCCCGTCTTCCGCGGCATCCGCGGCAAGGTCGCGATCTACAACGAGAACCTGCGCTCGATCGCCGCGAAGCACGACTGCATCGTCGCCGACCAGTGGGCGCTCGCCGAGATCCAGGACCAGCGCATGTGGGCGCCCGACCGCCTACACCTCAACTCGCTCGGCCACCACACAGTCGCGCGCATGGTGCTCGCGTCGCTCAACGTCGAGAACGACCTCGAGCCCATGAAGCCCGAGCCGCTGCCGCAGGGCACATGGCGCCAGGCCCGCGTCGAAGACCTCGCGTGGGCGCGCGAGTACCTCGTGCCGTGGGTGCTCCGCCGCGTGCGGCACCAGTCCTCCGGCGACTTCGTCTCCGCCAAGCGGCCGGATGCCGGGCCGTACACGCTGCCCGACTGAGACGCGTCAGCCGGCCGTCGTCGGCGTCGCCGGCTCGAGTCCGCCCGGGTGCGTGAGCCGCCACCAGGCGCCGGGGTCGGTGATGGACGCGTCGAGCACGAGCGGCACCGTGATCTCCTGCGTGCCGGCGTGCACGACGGCCGTGCCCACCTCGTCGCCACGGCCGGCGAGCGTCACCGGGTCGGCGTCCACCTCCACGTCGACGGGCGTGTCGTTCCACACGATGACGGATGCCCCGCTCGTCGTGCGCGCGCGGGCGGTGTCGCCCCACGGCGTGTCGTAGGTCGCGAGCGCCTCGCCGGCCTCGAGCGGCGCCACCTCGTGGAAGCCGGGCGCGATGGAGTCGAGGAGCGCGGCGATCGCGTCGTTCAGCACGGCGTGCGTCTCGCCGCCGAGCAGCACGCCCACGACCGTGATGGAGGACGCGCCCACGGCGAAGTCCGCCGAGAACAGCAGGTTGGCCGCGTCATCCGTCGTGCCCGTCTTGATGCCGTCGACGCCGTGCGTGCCGAGGAGCTTGTTGCCGTTCTTCAGCGTGCCGAGCTCGGGGATGTCGACGGACTGCGTCGCGACGATCTCGGCGAGCACCGGGTTCTCGAGCGCGAGCTCGCCGAGCTGCACCAGGTCGGCCGCGGTGCTCACGTTGTCGAGCGACAGGCCGCTGGAGTCGGCGATGCGCGTGTTCGCGAGCCCGTGCGCGTCGAGCCAGGTGCGTGCCCGCTCGACGAACGCGTCGACCGAGCCGAAGGCCCAGTTCGCGATCGAGATCGCGTAGTTGTTGCCCGACGGCAGCAGCATCGCCTCGAGGCTCTCGCGCAGGGTCAGCGTCGCGCCCGCCTGCACCGGCGCGACGGAGCCGTTCTGGGCGATCATGTCCCAGTAGATGTCGACGTCGGCGTCGGTGTACGTGATCTCGGGGCCGCCCTCGCCGGCCGCGATCGGATGCTCCTCGAGCACGACGAGCGCCGTGATCACCTTCGTGATGCTCGCCGTCGCCATCGGCGCCTGCTCGTTGCCCGCCGCGAGCAGCCCGTCGTAGCCGACCGCCGCGACCGCGTACGTGCCGAACCCGGGCAGCACGAGCGCCTGCGGGGCGGCCGCGACCGGCTCGGGATCGGTGACCGCGGGCTGGGCCGCCGGGACGGGTGCCCCGAGCGCGCCGGCGGTGTACACCCCTCCGGTCGTGAGCAGCGCGACCACGAGCGCGAGCACGCCGAACACGACGATGCGACGCCGGCGGTAGACCGCGGCGCTCGGGCGACGTGCATCGACGTCATTCAGGGCAGGGGAAGGCACGCATCGAGCTTAACCGGGGAGGCTGGTGATCCCCGGAATGGCGCGGGTGTCCCTCGGTCGGGGGCCGCCGTGCCACGCGCGGGGGGTCTAGCCTCGACGGCGTGATGCTGCTGGAGCGGGAGGCGCAGCTCGCGGCGCTGCGCGACTACGCCGAAGAGTCGGCCGCCGGGCGCGGGCGCATGGTGCTCGTCTCCGGCGAGGCGGGCGTCGGCAAGTCGTCGCTCGTCGAGGCGTTCGAGGACCGATCGGATGCCGCGCGCTGGGCGTGGGGCGCGTGCGACGGACTCTCGACCCCGCGTCCGCTCGGGCCGCTGCTCGACCTCGCGGGCGACCTCGACGACGACCTGGAGCGCCTCAGCCGCTCGGGAGCCCCCAGAGAGGTGCTCTTCGACGCCGTGCTCGAGCGCCTTCCCCGCCGCGGCACGGAGGATCCGCCGGTCGTGCTCGTCGTGGAGGACGTGCACTGGGCCGACGAGGCGACGCTCGACCTGCTCCGCTTCCTCGGGCGCCGGCTGCGCGACCGGCGGGCGATGGTCATCGCCACCTATCGCGACGACGCGCTCGCGCCCGACCACGAGCTGCGGTCCGCCATCGGCGAGCTCACGGCCCAGCGCAGCACCCGGCGGATCGGCCTGCTGCCGCTCTCGCTCCCCGGCCTCACCGCGCTCGCCGCGGGCACGGGCGTGGACCCCGACGAGCTCCTCGAGCTCACGGGCGGCAACCCGTACTTCGCCACCGAGGTGCTGCACACGCCCGCCGAGGTCCTCCAGCCGTCGGTCCGCGACGTGGTGCTCGCGCGCGCGGCCACGCTCCACGAGCGGGCGCGCGACGTCCTCGACACCGCGGCCCTGCTCGGCCGGCGGGTGAGCCCGACGCTCCTCGCCGAGGTCACGGCGGCCGGTCCCACGGACATCGACGAGATGCTCGTCTGCGGCATCGTGCGCTCCGACGGCGAGTGGTTCGCGTTCCGGCACGCGCTCGCTCGCCTCGCCGTCGACGACGCGATCCCGCCGCACCGCCGCGTGGCCCTGCACCGGCGCATCCTCGACGTGCTCGTCGACGACGGCGTCACGGATGCCGCCCGCCTCGCGTTCCACGCCGACGGCGCCGGCGACGCCGCGGCGGCGCGGGGGTTCGCCGTGCGGGCGGCGCGTGAAGCCGCCGGGCTCGGCTCCCACCGCGAGGCGGTCGCCCAGTACGAACGTGCCGTCGCCCACGCCGACCGATCCTCGCGTCGCGAGCTGGCCGACCTCCTGCACGCGCTCGGCACCGAGGCCGCGCTCGTCGACCTCGGCGAGCGGGCGCTCGAGGCGATCTCCCAGGCCATCGAGCTCCGCCACGAGCTCGGCGACGTGCTCGGCGAGGGGGCGGCGCTCTCCGAGCTCGGCGGGATCCTCCAGCGGGTGGCGCGCGGCGACGAGGGCACCGCCGCGCTCGAACGCGCGGTCACGCTGCTCGAGCCGCTCGGCGAGTCCGACGAGCTCGCCAGGGCGCTCTGCAACCTCGCAGGCAATCGCATGATGGACAACCTCGACGAGGACGCGGTCGCCCTCGCCGACCGCGCGATCGACCTCGCCGAGCGTCGCGACCTCCCCGACGTGCTGAGCGACGCCCTGAACAGCCGCGGATGCTCGGTGAACGCCCTCGGCCTGCCGGGCATCCTCGAGATCGAGCGCGCCGTGCGGGTGGCCCTCGACCACGGCCTCGGCCCGCAGGCCGGACGCGCGTTCTCCAACCTGCACGAGCTGCTGCTCGACGACCTCCGCTTCGACGACGCCGACCGGGTGTTCCTCGAGGGCAGCGAGTACTGCGACCGCCTCGACCTGGCGTTCTGGGGCTGGTGCCTCCGGCGCGAGCGCTGCGACGCCCTCGAGCTCACCGGGCGCTGGCCAGAGGCGTTCGAGCTCTGCGACGAGGTGCTCGGCTCGCAGTTGTCGGTGTGGAACCGCATCCAGGCGCTCGAGACGTGGGTCCTCCTGCGCGCCCGACGCGGCGACGCGAACGTGTGGCCCGCGCTCGACGGCGTGCGCGACGACGTCCGGGGCATCGGCGAGCCGCAGTACCTCGTGCCGAACGCCGTGGTGCGGGCGGAGGTGCATTGGCTGGACGGCGACGAGGCGAGCGCCCGCGCGGAGCTCCAGGCGGTGCTCCAGTACGAGCACCGCCTCTCGCCGGGCGACGCCGGTCCCCTCGCGGTCTGGGCGCGACGGCTCCTCGGCACCGAGCTCTCGCTGCTCGCTCCCCTGCGGCCGCCCTTCCATGCCGAGGTCGACGGACGCCTGCACGACGCGGTGGCCGCCTGGGACGCGCTCGGATGCCCCTACGAGGCGGCGCTCGTGCTCGCGTGGTCCGACGACGAGGCCGACCTCCGCGACGCCGTGGCGCGCCTCGACCGCCTGGGCGCCGTGGCGGCGATCACCGCCGTGCGCCGGCGCATGCGGGCGCTCGGGATCCGTTCGATCCCGGTCGGCTCCCGCACGGCGACGCGGGCCAACGCAGCCGGACTCACCCGTCGCGAGCAGGAGGTCCTCGAGCTCCTCGCGGAGTCGCTGAGCAACGAGGAGATCGCCGACCGGCTCGTGCTGTCGGTGCGCACCGTCGAGCACCACGTCTCCTCGGTGCTCGCGAAGCTCGCGGTGGCCTCGCGGCAGGAGGCCGTCGAGGCCGCTCGCGCGACGGGGCTCGTCGAGAGCGCCTGACGCGGCGTCATCGATCGCACGCCACCCGCTCAACCTGGGTGGCCGAGCGCGCAAACCTGGGTGGCGGACGCGGATCCCGCGCTCGCGCGTCCCCGGTGGACTGGGTTCCGGCACCACGACCACCACTCGAAGGAGAACCAGAATGCCGCTCTACATGGATGTCCACGCCCTGTCCGAGTCCGTCGCGATGGACGACGTCGCCCAGGCGCACGCCGCCGACCTGCGCGCCCAGGCGCCCCACGACGTGCAGTTCCTCCGCTACTGGGTCGCCGAGTCGGAGGGGCGGATCTTCTGCCTCGTCGACGCGCCCAGCGCGGAGGCCGTCAACGTCGTGCACGAGCAGGCGCACGGGCTCGTCGCCGACGAGGTCTACTCGGTGAAGGAGGGCGTATAGCCCCCACGCGTTCCATCCGGGACTACGCGGGGTCGGTGCGGCAGCAGCCGAGCCGGCCCCGTTCCGTGTCACGGCGAACGCCGTCGGCGACGACGACCGCCGCGACGACGGCGACGCGACCTCAGTCGACCGCGAGCGCGTAGAGCACGACGGCAGCGGCCGCCGCGACGTTCAGCGAGTCCACGCCGTGCGCCATGGGGATCGTCACGACGCGGTCGGCCGCCTCGAGCGCGCGGGCGCTCAGCCCGTCGCCCTCCGCGCCGAACACGAGCGCGAGCCGCTCGGGCGGATCCGCCGCGAGGTCGCGGAGGGACACGGCGTCGTCGGCCAGGGCGAGCGCGGCGGTCGAGAACCCGTGGGCGCGGAGCATCCGTGCCGCCTCGGGCCACTCGGGCAGCCGGGTCCACGGCACCTGGAACACGGTGCCCATGCTCACGCGCACGCTTCGCCGGTAGAGGGGGTCGGCGCACCGGGGCGTGACGAGCACCGCGTCGGCGCCGAGCGCGGCGACCGACCGGAAGATCGCGCCGACGTTGGTGTGGTCGACGATGTCCTCGAGCACCACGACGCGCCGCGCGTCGGCGAGCAGCTGGCCCGGCTCGGGCAGCCTGGGACGCTCGAACGCGGCCAGGGCGCCGCGGTGCACGCGGTACCCGGTGATCGCCTCGAGCTGCTCGGGCTCGGCCAGGTGCACGGGGATGTCGAACGGCTCGAGCACCACCTCGAGCCCCGGCAGCCACTTCTCCTCCATGAGCACCGATCGCGGACGGTGCCCGGCGCCGATGGCGCGGCGGATGACCTTCGCGGACTCGGCGATGTACAGGCCGTTGGCGGGCTCGTGGGCGCTGCGCAGCGCCACGTCGGTCAGCCCGGCGTAGTCGGCGACGGCGTCGGATGCCGCGTCGCGGACGCGTTCGATGTGCATGGTCCTCCTCCCCTCCAGCCTGCCAGCGCCGGAAACAATCCCGAAAACCGACGCGTCTAGAATCGGACCACCGTCGAAGGGAGACACGGTGGCGCCTGGCCTCGAAGCCCCGATGCTGGCCGACGAGCTGCTCGATGCGGCCGTCGGCCTGATGCGCGGCGCGCGGGTCGCGGTGCTCACGGGTGCGGGCGTGTCCACGGACTCCGGCATCCCCGACTACCGCGGCGAGGGCGCCCCCGTGCGCACGCCCATGACGTTCCAGGCGTTCCTCTCCTCCGAGGCCGCGCGCAAGCGCTACTGGGCGGGCAGCCACCTCGGCTGGCGCAACTTCGGCGCCGCGCAACCCAACGTCGGCCACGTCGCGCTCGCCGACCTCGAGGCCGGCGGCGTCGTGCCCGGCATCGTCACGCAGAACGTCGACGGCCTGCACCGCCGCGCCGGCAGCCGGCACGTCGTCGAGCTGCACGGCGGCATGGACCGCGTGCTCTGCCTCACGTGCGGGCAGCATTACGCCCGCCAGGCCATCGCCGACCGGCTCGCCGAGCTGAACCCGGCGATCGACCTCGACGTCGCGATCCGCATGGCGCCCGACGGCGACGTGGAGGTCGACGACGTCGACGCGATGGTCATCCCGGCGTGCACGGTCTGCGGCGGCATCCTGAAGCCCGACGTCGTGTTCTTCGGCGAGTTCGTGCCGGCCGATGTCTACCAGGCGGCCGCATCGCTCGTGCAGGCGGCCGACACGCTGCTCGTGGCCGGGTCGTCGCTCGTCGTGAACTCGGGCGTCCGGCTCCTCGAGCTCGCCCGCCGCCGCCGGATGCCGATCATCGTCGTGAACCGCGGCATCACGAAGGGCGACAGCCGCGCCGCCGTCAAGATCGACGCCGGCACAAGCGAGACTCTCGTCGCGATGGCCGAGGCGCTGCTCGGCTGATTCCGCCTACACGGGCCGCGCATCGAGCGACGGATGCCGCGGCACCAGACGCGGCGCGACCGCGCCCGCCGATCTGCCAGAGTGGTCCGATGACCGAAGCCACCGCCCTGCCGGCGACGCCCGTGCTCATCGCCCTCGTCCGACACGGCGAGACGGAGTGGAACCGCACGGGTCGCATCCAGGGCCGCACCGACATCCCGTTGAACGAGGCCGGTCGGGCGCAGGGCCTCGCGACCGCCGAGCGACTCGCGGCGGAGCGATGGGACGCGGTGTACTCGAGCGGGCTGTCGCGCGCGTCGGAGACCGCCGAGCTCATCGCCGAGCGGCTCGGGCTGCCACGCCCCGAGATCGTCGACGCGCTCGCCGAGCGCAGCTACGGGGTGCTCGAGGGCCTCGACCACCACGGTCGCGCAGCCGTCGAGGCGCAGGCGGCGACGATCGACGGCCTCGAGACCCGCTCGGCCGTCGTCGTGCGGGCCTCGGCGGCGCTCATGGACATCGCCGCGGCGCACCCCGGCGCCGCGGTCGTGGTCGTGACCCACGGCGGTGTCATCCACTCCCTCATCCAGCACCTGAGCGACTGGCGCCTGCCCGGGACGGGCTACGTCATCGGGAACGGGTCGGTGCACCTCGTGACCGTCACCGACGGCCGGCTCGAACTCGTGGCACCCGAGACGCTCACGGGCACGGACGGCTGATCCGCCGGCGGGCGGCAGCGCCGCGGCGAGAACATCGCGTCAGCGACGACGCCCGGCGCGACGACGCCGCGTGCCCGGCGCCACCGTGCGGCGCATGAGCTCGAGCAGCTGCTCGGCCGACTTCGCCCAGGTGAAGCGGGCGGCGACGTCGACCGATGCTGCGGAGCGCCGCTCCCACTCCCCAGGCCGTTCGAGCGACCACAGCGCGGCGACGAGCGCCTCGGGGTTCTCGGAGTCGAAGTAGAGGGCGGCGTCGCCGCCGATCTCCCGGAAGATCGGGATGTCGCTCACCACGACGGGAGTGCCCAGTCGCATCGCCTCGACGAGCGGGATGCCGAAGCCCTCGGCGCGGGACGCGTGCACGAGCGCTGTCGCACCCGACAGCAGCTCCGCGTACTCGGCATCCGTGACGCCGTCGTGGAAGACGAGGCGGGCCTGCGGCGCGAGCCGGGTGAGCCGCTCGCGCTCGGCGCGGCCGATGCGGCTGGCGAGGTGGAGCTCGTGGTCGGGCAGCGCTGCGACCGCGCGCACGAGCGTGTCGACGTTCTTGTACGGCATGTAGGAGCCCATGTACACGAGCCGGTGACCCTCGGGACGGACGCGCGGCAGCGCGGGCGTTCCGAGGTCGTCTGCGGCGTTCGACACCACCGTGACGGGCCGGTCGGTGAGATGGTGCTCCCGGATGAGGCCGGCGGTGGTCTGCGACACGGTGACGACCGCGTCGCCTCGGTTCAGCAGCATCCGCTGGGGCCACCAGGCGAGGTGGTACAGCCGCCACAGGATTCGCACGAACCACGGGAGGTCGCGCGGCGGCGTGCGGTTCTCGTAGTAGATGAGGTCGTGCAGGGTCAGCAGCAGCTTGTAGTCGCGGCCCCACGAGCCCATGGTCTGCATCGGAGTGAAGACGATGTCGGGCCGCAGCTGCTTGACCTGCCGCGCCACGAACGGCTCGCGCGGGCTCGTGGGCGAGCTCACGAGCTGCCACGGCAGCGCCGGCAGCATGTCGAGCTGCCGGTGGTCGCTGACGAGCATGGTGAGCGGATGCCGCTTCGCGAGCTCCGTGACGATGCCCGCCGTGAAGCGGCTGATGCCGTCGTGGTGCCCGATGCGCACGTACCGGCAGTCGACGACGATCCTCACGCGTGCGCTCCCGAGCGGAGGAACCGCAGGATGCGCGCCGCGGCGTCGCCCGGCGTCTCGTAGTGGATGAGGTGCCCGACCTCGGGGATGACCTCGAGCGTCGCGTCGGGGAACAGGGTCACGAGTCGGTGCTGCGCCTCGAGCGGCGTGACGTCGTCGCGCTCGGCGGCGACGAGCAGGGTCGGCACGTCGATGTCGTGCGCGTACTCGCTCACGTCGTGGCTGACCGACGCGCGGAACGCCTCGAGCACGGCGTCGCGGTCGCCGAACGCCGAGAAGTAGCGGTCGTGCTGGTCGTGGATCCAGCGGCGGAGCGACTTGGACCGCGTCTTGGCCATGGTGACGCTCATCACCCGCACGATGGCGCCGTTGCGCAGCAGCGCGAAGCCGGCCTTCTCCGGCAGCGCGGCAGCGGCGCGGTAGTAGCCGACGGCGAGGCGGGTCATGACCCCGCGGGGGCCCTCGAGCGCGGGCGCGCCGATCGGGTTGACCAGCACGAGCCGCTCGGGCCGCAGCCCGCGGGCGACCGCGGCGGACGAGACGATCGACCCGAAGGAGTGGCCGAGCAGCGCGTAGGGACCCGTGATGCCCGCGGCGTCGATGAACGCCGCGAGCCAGTCGGCGTACGCGTCGATGTCGTGCGGGCGATCGGCGAAGGTCGCGGACGCGCCGAACCCGGGCAGGTCGGGCGAGATGAACCGGAACCCCGGCAGCTGCGCGACCACGGGCTCGAGGCCGTGGTGGTCGCCGCGGAAGCCGTGCACGAGCACGAGCACCGGGGCATCCGCCGGGCCGTACTCCCACCACGCGGTCTCGGTGCCGTCGACGTCGACGCGGTGCTCGCTGACGGGGATGCGAGCGAGCTGCTCGTCGTACGGGGAGGCGATCATCCCGCACATTCTACGGCGCGAGGGCTGGGCGAACGCCCGGCCTCCACAGCGCTCGCGACACACGCGGCGCGTTCCCCCGGGTCTGTGGGTGGGCGCCCATAGCCTTCCACCATGGATGCCTCGAGCAGCGCCCGCTGGGCCGACACCCTCGCCGTCTTCGACCTCGAGACCACGGGCATCGACGTCGACACGTGCCGCATCGTGACGGCCCACGTGGGCGTCATCGGACCCGACGGCGGGGTGCTCGAGCAGGAGGAGTGGCTCGTCGATCCCGGGGTCGAGATCCCCACCGCCGCATCGCTCATCCACGGCATCACGACCGAGCGCGCCCGCCTCGAGGGCCAGTCGCCGGTCACCGCCGTCGCCGAGATCATCGCAGCGTTGACGGATGCCGCGAGCCGCGGCCTGCCGATCGTCGCCTACAACGCCGCCTACGACCTCACCGTGCTCGAGCGCGAGGCAGAGCGCTACGGGCACGCGCCGCTGCCCGGACCGGGTCCCGTCGTCGACCCCCTCGTGATCGACAAGGCCGTCGACCGCTACCGCCGTGGCAAGCGCACGCTCACGGCCGCCGCCGCGCACTACGGCGTGCCCCTGCTCGACGCGCACGATGCGGGCGCCGACGCGGTCGCCGCCGGCCGGGTCGCGCAGGCGATCGCCCGCGCCTTCCCCGAGCTCGCCGCCCTCGCCGTCGGCGACCTGCACGACCGGCAGGTCGACTGGTGCCGCGAGCAGGCCGAGAGCTACCAGGCCTATCGCCGGGCGAACGGCGAGCCGGCGTTCACGACGTCAGGGTCGTGGCCCGTGCGGCGCGCGGCGACGGTGCTCCTCGTCGCGCCGGTCGCGACCCTGGCGCCCGAGGCTCCGACCATCGTCGAGGCACCACTGCCCCCGGGTTCCGACGACATGCTCTTCTGACGCGTGTTCTCGAGTGTTCTCGAGTCTCGGAACACTCGTCTCGGGACGAATGCAGGAAGAACCAGCCGGGGCGCGGCGTGTTCCCGACGCGATCGCGGCGTGTCGGCCCATTCTTCCTGCGTTCGCTGCACCACACGGCGTGGTGCGTCCGCAAGGCGGTTGCCGCCGGGCCCTGAGGTCGTAGGCTCCGGGCATGACCGATTCCGAGCCGATCCTGCGGCACGTCTGGCTCCTCGACGGGCGCTCGCTGTGCGATCTGAGCAGTCGCCCCGCGGAGCTCCGTCCGCCGACGCCCGAGGAGTTCGACGCCGAGAGCGCCACGACCGAGGCGGCTCCGGCGTGCACCGCGTGCCTGCTCCTTGCAGCGAACGTGCGTCGGGATGCCGCGGCGATCCTGCGCGACGCCCGCGGGGTCTGGCCGCAGACCGCGGCGGCCACGTGGGGGTCGCTCACCGCGACGCGCTGGACGCAGCGCCTCGACGTCGAGGCGATCGCGCGATCGGAGCCGGCGGACGCGCTCCCCGACTTCGACACCCTGGTGCTCGCCCTCGATCCGGCCGAGCTGGATCGGATCCGTGCCGAATGGGCCGCCGACCGGCAGCGTCGGCGCGACGCGCTGATCGCCTACTGGGTGCCGTCGCAGGACTCCGAGGACGGGACCTGATCCCGTCGGCCCTCCGCACGTGATCTGCGCCGGGCATGCGGAAGGGCGGGCGGCCCGGGTCGCCCCCCCCGGCCGGGGGCCCGGTTTGATTGCCGAGGTGTTTGTAGGCGGGGGGGTGTTAAGAAAGCCGGCCGGCCCGGGCCAGAATGCGGGGGGATTTTAAAAAAAAC
>NZ_JBSHHC010000002.1:665932-881778 GCF_053618135.1 Agromyces sp. NPDC055661 | reverse complement strand
TTTTTTTTTTTTTTATACCCCCCCCCTGTTGCGGGGGGGGGGGCTGGGGGCGGGGGGGGCCCCCGGCCCCCCCCCCCCTTCCGGTCGGCAGGATTACTTGCCGAAGTTCTTGAAGCGCTGGTTGAACTTCTCGACGCGGCCGGCCGAGTCCATGATGCGCTGCTTGCCCGTGTAGAACGGGTGCGACTCCGACGAGATCTCGACGTCGATGACGGGGTAGGTGACACCGTCGAGCTCGATGGTCTTGTCGCTCGTCGCGGTCGAGCGGGTGAGGAACGTGGCGCCCGAGGCGAGGTCGCGGAAGACGATCGCGTTGTACTCGGGGTGGATGTCGGTCTTCATGGAGACTTCCTTGTTGATCGGATCTGACGGGGAATCCCGCGCACTGGGCACAGGAAAAGCTTCGTGGCCCTCGGGCCAGCTGTCGAGTCTAGCAGAGTCGACGCGGTCGCACGTCAGGCCGCACGCGCGGCGAACCGCCCCTCGGCCTCGGACAGGTCGATCGAGATCCCGAACGTCTCGCTCAGGCTGTCGGACGTGAGCGCCTCGGCGAGCGGACCGGCCGTGACCACCTTGCCGTCCGAGAGCAGCAGCGCGTGCGTGAAGCCGTGCGGGATCTCCTCGACGTGGTGGGTGACCATGACGATCGCGGGAGACGACGGCGACGAGGCGTACCCGCCGAGCAGGCCGACGAGCTCCTCGCGAGCGCCGAGGTCGAGGCTCGCGGCGGGCTCGTCGAGGAGCAGCAGCTCGGGGTCGGTCATCACCGAGCGGGCGATCTGCACGCGCTTCTGCTCCCCGTCGGAGAGGCTGCCGAAGCGGCGCTCCGCGAAGCCCTCGAGGCCCCACTCGGCGAGCACGCGCTGGGCGCGGCGGAGGTCGATCTCCTCGTACTCCTCGTTCCAGCGCCCGGTGACCGAGTAGGCGGCCGTGAGCACCACGTCGAGCACGGTCTCGTTCTTGGGGATCTTTCGAGCCATCGCGGTCGACGCGAAGCCGATCATCGGGCGGAGCTCGAAGACGTCGACCTTGCCGAGCGACTCCTGGAGCACGTCGGCCGTGCCCTTGGTCGGGTGCATCGCCGCGGCCGCGATCTGCAGCAGCGTGGTCTTTCCGGCCCCATTCGGACCGAGGATGACCCAGCGCTGGTCGGAGTCGACGCTCCACGTCACCGAGTCGAGGATCGGATTCCCGTCTCGGATCACCGACACGTCGTGGAACTGCAGCACCGTACTCGCCATGCCCACCATGCTATCGGGACCGGAAGGGCCCTCCGGTCCGCGCACGATCGTCAGCGGCGCCGCCTCTCGGTGGCTCACCTCCCGAGGACCCGGGCGTAGAGCTCCTGCGTGCGAGCGGCGATCGCGTCCCACGCGAAGTGCTCCTCGGCGCGTCGGCGACCGGCCTCCCCCATCGCCTTCGCCGTGGCCGGATCGCCCACCACGCGCGTCAGCGCGGCGGCGAGATCGGCGACGAACGCGTCGGGGTCGAGCGGGGTCCCGGTGCCGTCGTCGACCTGCTCGATGGGCACGAGCACGCCCGTGACGCCGTCCTCGACGACCTCGGGGATGCCGCCCGTGGCGGTGCCCACGACGGGTGCGCCGCAGGCCATCGCCTCGAGGTTCACGATGCCGAGCGGCTCGTACACCGAGGGGCACACGAACGTGGTCGCCGCGGTGAGGAGCGCGGTGAGCTCCGGCCGCGGGAGGTGCCGGTCGATCCACACGACACCGCCGCGCTCGGCGCTGAGCTCCTCGACGAGGCCCGTGACCTCGGCCATGATCTCCTCGGTGTCGGGCGCGCCCGCGCAGAGGACGAGTTGCACGTCGGGCGGCAGCATCCGCGCCGCGCGCAGCAGGTACGGAAGGCCCTTCTGCCGGGTGATGCGGCCCACGAAGATCACCGACGGCCGGTCGGGGTCGAGCCCCAGCGATCGCGCGAGGTCGGCGTCGTGGTTCGGCTTCCAGTCGGTGAGGTCGATGCCGTTGTAGACGACCTCGACGCGCTCGGGGTCGATGGCGGGGTACGCGCGCAGGATGTCGCGGCGCATGCCGTCGCTCACCGCGATCACCGCGTCGGCGTCCTCGAACGCGGTGCGCTCCACCCACGACGAGAGCCGGTAGCCCCCGCCGAGCTGCTCGGCCTTCCACGGACGCAGCGGCTCGAGGCTGTGCGCGGTGACGACGTGCGGGATGTCGTGCAGGCGTTTGGCGGTGAAGCCGGCGAAGTTTGCGTACCAGGTGTGCGAGTGCACGAGGTCGGCGCCCGCGGCATCCCCGGCCATCAGCAGGTCGACGCCCATGGTGCCGAGCGCAGCGTTGCGGCCGTCGAACTCGGCGGGGGTCGAGTAGCCGATCGTGCCGGGTTCGTCGCGTGGTGCGCCGAAGCAGCGGACGATCACGTCGAGGTCGCGGCGCAGCGCCCTGACGAGCTCGGCGACATGCACCCCCGCCCCTCCGTAGACCTCGGGCGGATACTCGCGGGTGAGCAGGTCGACACGCATGCTGCCACGGTAGCGCAGCACGTGCCGCATGCGACATGGGCCGACATCGACCCCCGAAATCGCGCGGCGTCTGACTACGCTGGGGTCCATGGCCACGCGCAAGGTATTCGGCATCGTGCTCGCCGGCGGCGAGGGCAAGCGGCTCATGCCCCTCACGGAGGACCGGGCCAAGCCCGCGGTTCCGTTCGGGGGACAGTACCGGCTCATCGACTTCGCCCTGTCGAACCTGCTGAACTCCGGCCTCAGGCAGATCGTGGTGCTCACGCAGTACAAGTCGCACAGCCTCGACCGCCACATCTCGCAGACCTGGCGCATGAACGGGCTGCTGAACTCCTACGTCGCCTCAGTGCCGGCGCAGCAGCGCCTCGGCAAGCGCTGGTTCTCGGGGTCGGCCGACGCGATCCTGCAGAGCCTCAACCTCATCTACGACGAGCAGCCCGACATCATCGTCGTCGTCGGCGCCGATCACGTGTACCGCATGGACTTCAGCCAGATGATCGACGCGCACATCCAGTCGGGCCAGGCGGCGACGGTCGCCGCGATCCGCCAGCCCATCTCGCTGGCCGACCAGTTCGGCGTGATCGAGGTCGACAAGGAGCAGCCCGACCGCATCCATCGCTTCCTCGAGAAGCCGAAGGAGCCGGTCGGCCTGCCCGACTCCCCCAACGAGGTGCTCGCCTCGATGGGCAACTACGTGTTCGACGCCGACGCGCTCATCGACGCCGTGCTCCGCGACGGGGAGCGCACCGACTCGAGCCACGACATGGGCGGCGACATCATCCCCGCCTTCGTCGCCCAGGGCGCCGCGGGCGTCTACGACCTCAAGCGCAACGACGTGCCCGGATCCACCGACCGCGACCGCTACTACTGGCGCGACGTGGGGACGATCGACTCGTTCTTCGAGGCGCACCAGGACCTCATCTCGGTGCTGCCGGTGTTCAACCTCTACAACCGCGAGTGGCCGATCTTCAGCCAGCAGCTCAACTCGCCGCCCGCGAAGTTCACGCGAGACGCTCGCGGCTCGCTCGGCACGGTCATCGACTCGATCGTGTCGCTCGGGTCCGTGATCTCCGGCGCGCACGTCGAGCGCAGCGTGCTCGGCCCGTGGGCGATCGTGGGCTCGGGGGCGCACGTCGCCGACTCGATCCTGTTCGACCGTGCGCGCATCGAGGCGGGCGCGACCGTGCAGCGGGCGATCCTCGACAAGGAGGTCGTCGTCGAGGCCGGTGCGCACATCGGCGTCGACCGCGCCGAAGACCTGGCGCGCGGCTTCATCGTGACCGACAGCGGCATCACGGTCGTCGGCAAGGGCTCCCGGGTCCGGGTCTCCGCGTGACGGGCGGCACGGCCGGCCGCGCGAGCGGCCCCCTCGTCGTGCTCGACGCCGACTCCACGCTCATCCGCGAAGAGGCGATCGAACTGCTGGCGGATGCCGCGGGCAGCCTCGAGCTCGTCGCCGAGGTCACCGAGCGCGCGATGCGCGGCGAGCTCGACTTCGCGGCCAGCCTGCGCGAGCGCGTCGCGACGCTCGCCGGACTCGACGTGGCCGAGCTCGAGCGCGCCCGCGCCCGGATGACGCCCACGCCGGGCGTCGAGGAGCTCATCGAGCGGGTGCACGCGATCGACGGCCGGGTCGGCGTGGTCTCCGGCGGCTTCCACGAGCTGCTCGATCCGCTCGCCGAGCGGCTGGGCCTCGACTTCTGCCGCGCGAACCGGCTGGAGGTGGTCGACGGCCGCCTCTCCGGTCGGGTCGACGGCGCCATCGTCGACGCGGGCGGCAAGGCCGCGGCGCTCGAGGAGTGGGCGGCGGCGAGCGGCATCCCGCTGGAGCGCACGGTCGCCGTCGGCGACGGCGCCAACGACCTGCAGATGCTCGGCCGCGCGCGCCTGGGAGTCGCGTTCTGCGCGAAGCCGGTCGTGCGGCGACAGGCGGATGTCGCGATCGACGTGCCCGACCTCAGCACCGTGCTCCCCCTGCTCGGCCTTCGCGGCTGACCGCACGCGCGAGGCCGATCCGAAGCGGGCTGGGAGCTTCCTCCGAACCCGCACCGCCGTGTCGGATCGGTCGTAGCCTGACCCCATGTCCGGTCGCATCGTCGCACGTACGTTCGCCGCCGCCGCGCTGACCGGGCTGATGGCCGTCGGCGCGGTCGGCACCGCACAGGCAGCAGGCAGTCCGCCCGGAGGCGGCTCCGTCGAGGACGTCATCTCGCTGCCCGACGGGTTCCAGCCCGAGGGGATCGCGATCGGCAACGGACCGACGGCCTACGTCGGCTCGCTCGCCGACGGCGACGTCTACGTCGTCGACCTGCGCACGGGCGCCGAGATCACGACCCTCCAGGGTCCTGGCACGCCCTCGGTGGGCCTGAAGGTCGACCAGCGCGGACGGCTCTTCATCGCCGGCGGACCGACGGGCGAGGCGCGCGTCGTCGACGCGTCGACCGGAGCGCTGCTGGAGGAGTATCAGCTCACCACGGGGCCGGCGTTCATCAACGACGTCGTGCTGACCCGCGACGGCGCGTGGTTCACGAACAGCTCCGCCGCCGAGCTGTACTTCCTGCCCGTGGGCCCGGCGGGCGCGCTTCCCGACGCTTCCGACGTCGTGACCCTGCCGCTCTCGGGCGACTGGACGCAGGTCCCCAACGCATTCAATGCGAACGGCATCGCCGAGACACCCGATCACAAGGCGCTGCTCGTCATCCAGTCGGCGACCGCGACGCTGTTCCGGGTCGATCCCGCCACCGGTGACGCCACGGCTGTCGATCTCGGCGGCGCGACCCTGGACAATGGCGACGGCCTGCTCGTGGTCGGCCGCACGCTCTACGTCGTGCAGAACTTCGGCAATGCGGTCGCCGTCGTCGAGCTGGCCCCCGACGGCTCGAACGGCACCGTCGTCGACACGATCACGGACCCCCACTTCCAGGTGCCGACGACCGTCGCGAAGTTCGGGAAGAGCCTCTTCCTCCCGAACGCGCGCTTCGACACGCCGCCGACGCCGACCACGGAGTACTCGGTAGTGCGCATCGACCGCTGAGCGGTCGCGTCCGCAGCGAGCGGTGGGGCCTAGTGCCCCATCCCGAGGCCGCCGTCGACGGGGATGACGGCGCCCGAGATGTAGCCCGCGTCGTCGCCGGCGAGCCAGGTGACGACCTTCGCGACCTCGACGGGCGTCGCGAAGCGACCCAGCGGGATGGTCTTCTGGTAGTCGGCCTGCTGCGCCTCCGACAGCTCGTCGGTCATGTCGGTCTGGATGAAGCCGGGGGCCACGACGTTCGTCGTGATGTTCCGCGCGCCGAGCTCGCGGGTGAGCGAGCGCGCCATGCCCACGAGGGCGGCCTTCGACGCCGCGTAGTTCACCTGCCCGGGCGAGCCGTAGAGGCCGACGACGCTCGAGATGAGCACGATGCGGCCGAACCGCGCCTTGAGCATGCCCTTCGACGCGCGCTTGATCACGCGGAACGCGCCAGTCAGGTTGGTGTCGATGACGCTCGTGAACTCGTCCTCGGTCATGCGCAGCAGGAGCGTGTCGCGCGTGATGCCGGCGTTCGCCACGATGACCTCGACGGGACCGAGGGCCGCTTCGACCTCGGTGAAGGCCTGGTCGACCGACGCTGCATCCGTGACGTCGGCCCGGACCGTGAGCGCGCCCTCGGGGCCCTCGCCGGAGCGCGCGGTGACCGCGACCCGGTGGCCCTCGGCGAGGAACTCCTGGGCGATCGCGTAGCCGATCCCCCGGTTGCCACCGGTCACGAGGACGGTGCGGCTCGTCATCATGCTGGACTCCGTTCTGTGCGGTCGGGCGATGCCCTGCTGCGAAGGGGCGACGCCCCGGCCGATCGGCCCGTCCCAGCATAGAGGCTCGCCGATCGGGGCATCCGCGGGGCCCTGACGGACGTAGGCTTGAGGCATGAGGAGGGCGCCGCGAGACCCACGGCGACCAGCATGAAGCAGCAGTCGATCACCACGCTGCCGCCCTCGCCCGAAGCGGAGCGGCGTTCGCGCATGATCAAGTACACGGTCGCGATGTCCATCCGCGTCGTGTGCATCTTCTGCATGCTGTTCGCGAAGGGCTGGTGGCTCGCCGTGTTCGCCGCCGGTGCGGTGTTCCTCCCCTACGTCGCGGTCGTGCTCGCCAACGTGAGCGGTCCGACGCGCAACGACGAGGTGCTGCGGCCCGGAAGCATCGTCCCGGTCGGGACACCGCCCGACGACGACGCCCGATCCGATGGCGACGCAGCCGGCGCCGACGGGCCCGACGACGCGTCGCCCCGAGCCGGCGAGCCGACGGACGCGCAGACCTCGGCCGACGACCCGGGCTCCGCGTCATCCGATCGCGACGGCGACGAGCGCGGTGCCGCGTGATCGGCGCGATCGGGGCGGAATCCGCCCAGGACGTCTGCTCGCGCGCCGCGTGCCGTGAGCCCGCGACCTGGCGCATCGACTGGCAGAACCCGCGCATCCACACCGGCGACCGGTGGAAGACCTGGCTCGCCTGCGACGAGCACGTGGAGTACCTCCGCGGATTCCTCGAGGCCCGGTCCTTCCCGGTGCGCGTCGCGGCCTTCGACCCGGTGACGGATGCCGCCGCGGGGGCCGAGCCGTGAGCGAATGGTCCTTCCTCAGGTCGCCCCGCTGGGCGGGCTACCTGGCGCTCGTGATCGTGTTCGCGATCGCCTGCTGCGCGCTCGGCACGTGGCAGCTCAACCGGCGCGCCGAGGCGCTCGCCGAGGTCGCGCGGATCGACGCCAACTACGACGCCGAGGCGATCCCGGTGGCCGAGGCCCTGCCCGATCCCGACGGGTTCGACGCCAATCAGCGCTGGCAGGTCGTCGCCCTCTCGGGCGAGTACCTGGCCGACGAGGAGGTCGTCGTGCGCAACCGCCCGTTCCAGGGCAGTTCGGGCTTCGAGGTGATCACGCCGTTCCGGCTCGACGACGGCACCGTGTTCATGGTGAACCGCGGCTGGATCGCGCAGGACTCCGATGGTCGGCCGAGCGAGTACGCGGCGCCGCCGGCCGGACGCGTCGACGTCGAGGCGCGACTGAAGGCGGGTGAAGGCCGGATCGCCGGACGCACGTCGACCGGGAACGAGCTCGCCACGATCGACCTCGACGAGCTTTCCGACCGCGTCGGCGGACCGACCTACACGGGCGCGTACGGCCTGCTCGTGCAGCGCGGCGACGACGCCGATGAGCCTCCCCTGGCGGCCATGCGCCCGGCGCGCGACGAGGGTCCGCACCTCTCCTACGCGCTGCAGTGGTTCGTGTTCGCGCTGCTCGGGTTCGTCGGGCTCGCCTGGGCCGCGAACCAGGAGCGCAGGGGCCTCGCCGAGGCATCCGCCGGCTCGCATGCGACGACGGATGCCGCGATGGCACCCGGCGCGCCGGTCTCGGGCACGCCCGTGCGGGCGCCGAGGCGACCGAAGCGCGAGCGGAAGGATGCGGACGCCGACCTCGAGGACGAGGTGCTCGACCGGCGGTAGGGGCAGCGGGGCCCGTCCCGATGCTCGCGGTCGCTTTCGCGACGCGCCGCCGTCACGCCAGCTCGATGAGCTCCTGGTACTCCTTCGACCAGTGGTCCTCGGTGCCGTCGGGCATGATGAGGACGCGCTCGGGGTTGAGCGCCTCGACCGCGCCCGGGTCGTGGCTGACGAGCACGACCGACCCCTCGTAGTGCGCGAGCGCGTCGAGGATCTCCTCGCGGCTCGCGGGGTCGAGGTTGTTCGTCGGCTCGTCGAGGAGGAGCACGTTCGCCCCCGACACCACGATCATCGCGAGCGCGAGACGCGTCTTCTCGCCACCTGAGAGCACCCCGGCGGGCTTGTGCACGTCGTCGCCCGTGAAGAGGAACGAGCCGAGCACCTTGCGCGCCTCGGTCTCGGTGAGGTTCGGCGACGCGCTCACCATGTTCTGCAGCACGCTCCGCTTCACGTCGAGCGTCTCGTGCTCCTGGGCGTAGTAGCCGACGCGCAGTCCGTGGCCGGGCTCGATGACGCCCGTGTCGGGTGCGTCGACGCCCGCGAGGATGCGGAGCAGGGTGGTCTTGCCCGCGCCGTTGAGCCCGATGATGACGACCTTCGACCCGCGGTCGATCGCGAGGTCGACGGCCGTGAAGATCTCGAGCGAGCCGTAGCTCTTCGAGAGGTCGCTCGCGGTGAGCGGCGTGCGACCGCAGGGCGCCGGCGTGGGGAAGCGGAGCTTGGCCACGCGGTCGACCGAGCGCACCTCCTCGAGCCCGGCGAGCAGCTTCTCGGCGCGCGCGACCATCTGGTGCGCCGCGGCTGCCTTCGACGCCTTCGCGCCGAACCTGGCCGCCTGCAGCTGGAGCACGCCAGCCTTCTTCTCGGCGTTGGCGCGCTCCTTCTTGCGGCGCTCCTCGTCGGCGGCCCGCTGGCGCAGGTAGTGCTTCCAGCCCATGTTGTAGATGTCGATGACCGAGCGATTCGCATCGAGGTAGAACACGCGGTTCACGACCTCGCCGACGAGCTCCACGTCGTGGCTGATCACGATCACGCCGCCCTTGTAGCCCTTCAGGAACTCGCGCAGCCAGACGACGGAGTCGGCGTCGAGGTGGTTGGTGGGCTCGTCGAGGATCATCGTCTCGGCGTCCGAGAAGAGGATGCGGGCCAGCTCGATGCGGCGGCGCTGTCCGCCCGACAGGGTCTTCAACGGCTGGTCGAGGATGCGGTCGGGCAGGTTGAGGTTCGACGCGATCGACGCGGCCTCCGCCTCGGCGGCGTACCCGCCGAGCGCCGTGAAGCGGTCGGTGAGGTTGCCGTACTTCTTCATCGCGCGCTCGGCGACGGCGGCGTCGTCGCTGCCCATCTGCACGGATGCCTCGTGCATGCCGAGCACGAGCGAGCCGAGGCCGCGGGCGTCGAGGATGCGCGTACGCGCGAGCATGTCGGGATCGCCGGAACGCGGATCCTGCGGCAGGTAGCCGATCTCGCCCGAACGGTCGATTCGCCCGCCGGTCGGCAGCGTCTCGCCCGCGAGCGTCTTCGTGAGGGTCGTCTTGCCGGCGCCGTTGCGGCCGACGAGTCCCACCTTGTCGCCTGAGGAGACGCGGAAGTCCACGTGCTCCATGAGCACGCGCGCGCCGATGCGGATCTCGAGATCATGGACGGCGAGCACGGGGATCCTCCGGGCGGAACGGGTGGTGGGCGAGGTGCCGAACGGCACAGCCGCCCAGTCTATCGCTCGCAGCATGAATGACCGCCGCGAGCTCCCCGGGTACCGCCGTGCACCGATCCGTCCGCGGCCACGGCGCCGAGCGGGTGTCTCCCGACGGATGTCCCCGGCATCCGCCAGACTCGAGGCATGCCGACGCCCGCCAGCACGGCCCGACTTCGCTCCGCCCGCCTCGCCGCGCACGGACTCCGCGACGGGCTGCCCACGATCGTCGACGCCGTGCGCCGCCTCGGGGCCGTGCAGGCGCAGGACTTCGTCGCATCGAAGTGGGTGCTCGGCGCGCGGGTCCCGGGGTCCGTCAGTGCCGACGTCGACGCGGCGCTCGAGTCGCGCGAGGTGGTGCGCTCCTGGCCGATGCGGGGCACGCTGCACATCCTCCCCACCGAGCGGCTCCGGCCGATCCTGTCGATCACCGGGGCTCGCGAGCTGCGACGGGCGACGCTCACCCACCGCACGCTCGAGCTCGACGACGCCGTCTACCGGCGTGCTCGCGCGGTGGCCGAGCGGGAGCTCGCCGGCGGTGCGATGTCTCGTGAGGAGCTGCTCGCCGCGTGGGAGGACGCCGGCATCTCGACGGCGGGCCAGCGCGGGTACCACCTGATCTGGTGGCTCGCGCTCGAGGCGGTGGTCTGCTGCGGACCGGTCGAGGGCCGCACCCAGCGCTTCGTCCTGCTCGACGAGTGGGCGCCGCAGCGCGGCGGGCTCCCCGATCGCGAGGAGGTCCTCGCGGGCCTGCTCACCGCGTACGTCGTCGGGCATGGCCCGGTGACCGTGCAGGACTTCGCCTGGTGGGCGGGGCTCACGCTCGGCGACGCGCGCACGGCGCTCGCGGCCGCGGGCGACGCGGTCACCGTGTTCGACGACGAGCGGTTCGTGGCCGCCGACGCCGGCTGGGCGGCCGATCCCGACGCCGCGGCGCCGCGCGCGACCGGGCGCCACGCGCTCGCCGCGTTCGACGAGTACTTCCTCGGCTACCGCGACCGCGCTCCGGTCTGCGAACCGCTGCACGCCGGCCGCGTGGTGCCGGGCGGCAACGGCGTGTTCCAGCCGATCCTCGTGGCCGGCGGCGTGGTCGAGGGCCTGTGGAAGGTCGCTCGGGCGCGAGGCGGGGCAACCGTCGCCCTGCACGGCTTCGACGGCGACCTCGAGCCCGCGCGCTATCGCTCGGCGCTCGCGAGGTGGGCCCGCTTCACGGGCCAACGTCTCGACGCGGTCACGACGGCCTGAGCCGGTCGACGTCGACGCGGAAGCCGCCGGGACGACGAACGGGCGGCGCCGAGAGTCGGCGCCGCCCGTTCGCACGCGTCGGGCTACTGCGCGAGGGCAGCCTGGAGCTCGAGCGTGATGGTGACCTGGTCGCCGAGGAGCACGCCGCCGGTCTCGAGCGCCGCGTTGTAGCTGAGGCCGAAGTCCTCGCGGTTCACGACGGCCTTCGCGGTGGCGCCGCCCTTGTAGTTGCCGTAGGGGTCGCCGCCGAAGCCGCCGAAGTCGAAGTCGAATGTCACGGGCTTGGTGATGCCGCGCATGGTGAGGTCGCCGTCCACCTTGAAGTCGCCGCCCTCGACGCGCACGCCGGTGGAGACGAAGTCGATCGTCGGGTGGGTCTCCGCCTCGAAGAAGTCGCCGGTGCGCAGGTGGGCGTCGCGGTTCGGCTCGTTCGTGGTGATCGAGGCGACCTCGGCGGACGCGGTGACCTGCGAGTCGAGGGGGTTCTCGGCCGTGACGAAGGTCGCGTCGAAGCGCTCGAACTTGCCCTTCACCTTGCTGATCATGAGGTGGCGGATGCTGAAGCCGACCTCGCTGTGCGCGGTGTCGACCTTCCAGGTGCCCACTCGGTAGCCGGGGATCTCGATCGTGGCGGTGCTCGTCATAGTGCGTTGTTCTCCGTGTTCGGTATCGTGCGGCCGGATCGGCCACACTCGATACGAACGCATGGAACCGTCGGGTCTATTCCCCGGATCCCGAATCCGTTTCCTCGACCGCGATCGAACGGCGGAGGGTGAGCACCCGCTCGACCGCGTCGTCGAGGCGCTCCTCGCTCAAGCGGCCGGAGTCCACCGCGCCGCTGATGGCCCCGACGAGGCCGTCGACGGAGATGCCGACATCGGCCGGATCGGCGGGCAGCACGTACAGCAGCAGGTCGCAGCCCGCCGCGACCGCTCGCACGGCGTTCTCGCCGGGATCGGCGTACTCGGGCAGGTCGTTCCGCTGCAGCATGAGCATGTCGTCGCTCACGACGACCCCGTCGAAGCCCAGCTCGTCGCGGAGGATCCGGTGCCACTCCGGCGAGAGCGAGGCCGGCGCCGGGTCGATCGCGGGGTAGGCCAGGTGACCGGTCATCACGAGCTCGGCACCCGCATCGATGCCGGCCTCGAACGGCACGGCCGGACCGGTGCGCCACTCGTCCATCGTCAGCGGCGCGGTCGGAATGCTCGTGTGGGAGTCCCCTGGGGCGGCGCCGTGGCCCGGGAAGTGCTTGAGCGTGCTCTCCACGACGTGGCGCTCCCCCGACACGGCGGCCGCGACGCGATCCGCCGCTCCCGTCGGGTCCGTCCCGAGGATGCGGCCCGCGATGAACGACTCGGGGTCGGGCGTGACGTCGGCCACGATCCCGAAGTTCACCGAGACGCCCGCGTCGGCGAGGGCGGCGGCACGGGCAGCGAACGCGTCCTCGGATGCCGCGGGCGGCTCGTTCCGCAGCTGGTCGGCGCCGGGCTGGTCGTCCCACGGCAGGCGCTGCACCTCGCCGCCCTCCTCGTCGATCCCGATCAGCGCGGGCGCCTCGGGATCGTCCTGGACGGCGGCCGTCAGCTCGGCGAGCTCGGGCGGGGTCTCGGGCATGTTGTCGCCCATGAGGATGAGGCCGGAGACGCCCTGGTCGACGTACGCCCGCAGCGGCGCGGGGTCGATGCCCGGGGCGTGCAGCATGAGCAGCGCCGCCGCCTTCTGCTCGGTGGTGAGCTCCGACATCCGCTCGTCGACCCAGTCGCCGATCGACTGGACGGGCAGCTCGGAGGCCGACGCCGAGGTCTCGCCGGACGTGCGGTCATCGGACGCGGGAGCGGCGCACGCGGCACCGCCGACGAGCACGGCCACGGCCAGCAGCGGCAGGATCGTCGTTCTCGTCGTTCGCACCGGCCCGAGTGTACGCTGCGTGTCCGGACGTCCGCCGAGCGGGCCCGCGGTTAGACTCGCGGGGCTCGGAGGGGGTCCTGTGCGAATCGGAGGGAAGGCGGTCGCGGGTATCGCGGTGGTGCTCGCCGTGATCGCCCTGCCCGCCGTTCCGGCCGTCGCCGAGGACTATCCGACCTGGGACGAGGTGCAGGCCGCGAAGGCCGACGTGACGAGCCGCGAGGCCGAGGCGTCGCGGATCACCGCGTTCGTCGACGAGCTCGAGGCCGAGGCGGGACGCCTGGGCGATGCCGCGGTCGAGGCTGCCGCGGCATCCGCTGCGGCCGAGTCGGCGCGCGCCGCCGCGGAGACGCGAGCCGCCACCCTGCGTGCGGAGGCGGACGCGGCCACGGCCGAGGCCGAGGCATCCGCCGCCCGTCTCGGGCGGGTCGGCGCGGTGCTCGCCCGCTCGGGCGGAGCCGACGTGGGTCTCCGGCTCTTCTTCGACGACGGCAGCGCCTCCGACCTCCTCATGGGCCTCTCTCGCGCGGCGCAGCTCGCCGACCTCTACGGCGGGGTCGCGGCGCGGGCGAAGGCGACGCGAGCGGATGCCGCGGCGTTGAGCGGGCAGGCGGACGTCGCCGAGTCGGAGCGCACCCGGCTCGCCGCCGAAGCCGTGGCGGCCGCCGACGCCGCCGAGGCCGCGCACGAGGCGGCCGAGGCCCGCGTGATCGAGCAGCAGGGCGTGCTCGACACGCTCTACGCCCAGCTCGCGAGCCTGCGCGACCGCACGGTGGAGCTCGAGCGGCAGTACCGGATCGGCGAGCAGGTGGCCCAGGAACAGGCCGCACGTGAGGCCGCGGCTGCCGCCGCCGCTGCGGCGTCGAACGGCGGCGACGTCGGCGCACCTCCGCCCGGCGTCGTCGTCGACCGGGCGGCGGCCAAGGCGTACGCCGCGAGCCGCATGGGCGCGTACGGCTGGGGCTCCGACCAGTTCCGGTGCCTCGACCTGCTCTGGACGCGGGAGTCGAGCTGGCGGGCCGACGCGTACAACGCCTCGAGCGGCGCCTACGGCATCCCCCAGTCCCTGCCCGGCAGCAAGATGGCGAGCGCCGGCGCCGACTGGCGCACCAACGCGGCCACGCAGATCGACTGGGGCCTGGGGTACATCGACGCCAGGTACGGCTCGCCGTGCGCCGCGTGGGCGCATTCCGAGGCGGTCAACTGGTACTGACGGCGACGCCGCGTCCGCGACGGGCCCGACGGCAGTCCAGACTGGTACGGATGCGCGACCAGGACGAGCTCGAGGTGTTCCGCCGGCACGGCGCGGAGGGCGTGCTGCTGCTCGGCGGCGGCGCGGCGCTCCTCCTGCAGCTCGCCGACCCCCGGATCGCCCACGGCGTGGTCCGGCACAGCGACTTCCGCTCGCGTCCCCTGGATCGCCTGTTCGGCACGCTCGACTACATCTACGCGGTGGGGTTCGGCGACGACGAGACCGTGCGCGCCGCGGTGCGGGCGGTCAACGCCGCGCACGTGCCGGTGCGCGCCGCCGCGGGCGAGGGTCGCCCGGCCTACAGCGCCTTCGACGCGGACGCCCAGCGCTGGGTGGCCTCGACGCTCGCGGCCGTGGCGCTCGACCTGCGGGAGCGGCTTTGGGGCCCGGTCGACGAGGCGACGGGTGACGCGATCGTGCGCGGCTACGCCGCCGTGGGTCAGCACCTCCAGGCGACCCGGGAGGGGTGGCCCGAGACGCGAGCGGAGTTCGACGCGTGGTGGGCCGATCGCGCCGGGCGGCTGGCGGTGGGCGACGAGGCCCGTGCAGTGGCGCGGGCGCTGCTGTCGCGGCAGGCCGGGTTCCCCGCGGGCGCGACCACCCTGCTCGCGCCCGTGCGACTCCTGACGGCGGCGCTCCTCCCGGCCGCGGTCCGCGAGGCGTACGGCTTCCGCTGGACGGCACGCACCGAGCGCGTCGCGAACGGGTGGCTCCGCGGGATCGGGGTCGTCTGGCTCATGCTCCCACGGGCCGTGAGGCACGCCCCGATGCGCGCATCACTCCGGCGCACGAGGCGCCGCATTCGCTACGCTGGCCTTGAGCACCGAGGACGACGATGACCCAGCCAGCACCGCACCGGAACGAGCCGCTCGACAGCATCGATCGGCGCATCGTCGCGGAGCTCAGCCGGGACGGCCGCCTCTCCGTCCGCACCCTCGCGGAGCGCGTGCACATCTCCCGCACCGCCGCCCACAACCGCGTGCAGCAACTGCAGAAGCGCGGCGTCATCACGGGCTTCGGCGCGCAGATCGACCGCAAGGCGATCGGCCTGAACATCTCGGCGCTCGTGGTGGTGCGCATCGGCGAGGTGTCGTGGGAGCAGATCGCCGCGAAGCTCGCGACGCTCCCCTTCGTCGAGAAGGTGCAGGCCGTCTCGGGCGACATCGACATCATGCTCACGGTGAGCGCGCCCGACCACGAGCAGCTCAGCCAGGCCATCCTCCGCGACATCCACGACATGCCCGGCGTGGTGTCCACGAGGTCGCACCTGATCCTCGCCGAACTCGACGGACATCCGCCTGCACAGACCCTGGACATCTGGCGCACCTGAGGGCCCTCACGGCGGACGAACGGCAACCGTTTCACGCTGGCAGTGCCGTTCGTTCACGCTTGTCCGGGACGCCCAGCGAGCGCCTCCGGATGGGCGGGACGATTGGCCGTATGAGCCTCAACGTCGAGCACCACAGCGTCCGCACACTCCCGTCCGAGAAACCGATCCGGCTGCTCGACAACGCCGGCCACGCGGTGCACGGCGCGGCCGCCGGCGGATTCGAGCTGCCCGACGTCGAGACGCTCGTCGAGCTGTACCGGCGGATGGTCGTCGCACGGCGCTTCGACGTCCAGGTCACCGCCCTCACGAAGCAGGGCCGCCTCGCGACGTATCCCTCCGCCTACGGGCAGGAGGCCTGCGAGATCGGCGCCATCTCGGCGCTCGAGGCGCGCGACTGGTTCTTCCCCACCTACCGCGACAGCATCGCGCTGCTCACGCGCGGCATCGAGCCCGGCGACATCCTCGCCTCGTTCCGCGGCGACTGGCACAACGGCTACGACCAGCACGCCCACCGCACCGCCTCGCAGGCCACCCCGCTCGCGACGCAGGCGCTGCACGCCGTGGGACTCGCGCACGCCGCCCGCCTGCGCCAGGACCCGATCGTGACGATGACGTACCTCGGCGACGGCGCGACGAGCGAGGGCGACGCGCACGAGGCGTTCAACTTCGCGGCGGTCTGGCAGACGCCCACCGTCTTCCTCATCCAGAACAACGGGTTCGCGATCTCGACGCCGGTCTCGCGGCAGACTCGTGCGGCCACGCTTGCCGACAAGGCCGTCGGATACGGCATGCCCGGCTACCACGTCGACGGCAACGACGTCGCCGCGATGTACGCCGTCACCCGCGACGCCGTCGACCGCGCCCGCGCCGGCGGCGGTCCGACCCTCATCGAGGGCCTCACCTATCGCATCGAGGCGCACACGAACTCCGACGACCCCACGCGCTACCGGCTCTCGCGCGACGTCGAGCACTGGAAGCGCCGCGATCCGATCGAGCGCCTCGAGAAGTACCTGGTCTCCGAGGGCGCGCTGAGCGAGTCGGCCCGTGCCGAGATCGCGGATGCCGCGGAGGCCGTCGCCGCCCACACGCGCGAGGTCATGACCGCCGAGGCCGAGCTCGACCCGCTGGAGCTCTTCGACCACGTCTACGGCCGGGAGCGTGCCTCCCTCCTCGAGCAGCGTGCGCGCCTCGAGGCGGAACTCGCCGACGCCGCCCTGCACGCCGCCGACCACGCCGGAGCCGCCCGATGACCGCGACCTCGACCAAGCCCGACGCGCCCGAGGCATCCGCGCCCACGCAGCTCACGATGGCCGGCGCGCTCAACGCCGCGCTCCGCGACGCGATGGAGGCCGACGACCGCGTCGTCGTCTACGGCGAGGACGTCGGCCCGCTGGGCGGCGTGTTCCGCGTCACCGACGGACTGCAGGCGCGCTTCGGGGAGGACCGCATCTGGGACGCGCCGCTCGCCGAGTCGGGAATCGTCGGCACCGCGGTGGGCATGGCCATGTACGGCATGCGTCCGGTCGTCGAGATGCAGTTCGACGCGTTCAGCTACCCCGCGTTCGAGCAGATGGTCTCGCACGTTGCGAAGATGCGGAACCGCACGAAGGGCCGGATGACGCTGCCGATGGTCGTGCGCATCCCCTGCGCCGGCGCCATCGGCGGCGTCGAGCACCACTCCGACTCCTCGGAGGCGTACTGGACGTCGACGCCCGGACTCACGGTCGTGATGCCCTCCAACCCCGCCGACGCGTACTCGATGCTGCGCGAGGCGATCGAGAGCGACGACCCGGTCGTGTTCATGGAGCCGAAGAGCCGCTACTGGTCGAAGGCCGAGATGTCGCTGCCCGTGCGCACGGCGCCCATGGACCGCGCCGTCGTGGTCCGCGAGGGCACCGACGCGACCCTGCTCGCGTACGGCCCGACCGTTCGCACCGCCCTCGAGGCGGCCGACGCCGCCGCGGCGGAGGACCTGTCGATCGAGGTCGTCGACCTCCGCAGCCTCTCCCCCTTCGACGACGAGACCGTCGGGGCATCCGTGCGCAAGACCTCGCGGGCGGCCGTGATCCACGAGGCCGCGCAGTTCGGCGGCTACGGCGCGGAGGTCGCCGCCCGGGTGACCGAGCGCAACTTCTACTGGCTCTCCGCGCCCGTGCTGCGCATCACCGGCTTCGACATCCCGTTCCCGTCGCCGAAGCTCGAGGAGTACCACCTGCCGACGCCCGACCGCGTGCTCGCCGCGCTCGACTCGTGGGAGTGGGACGACTGATGGGCCGCGACTTCATCCTCCCCGACCTCGGCGAGGGCCTCACCGAGGCCGAGGTCGTCGCCTGGCTCGTCGCGCCCGGCGACGAGGTCGGCATCGACCAGCCCGTCGTCGAGCTCGAGTCCGCGAAGTCCGTGGTGCAGCTGCCCACGCCGTTCGCCGGCGTCGTCGAGACGCTCGGCGGCGAGGTCGGCCAGGTGCTGCACGCGGGCGACGTGCTCATGACGCTCGCGCCGGTCGGCGCCGAGGTCGCATCGGATGCCACGATGGCGGTCGAGGCGTCGACGGATGCCGCGACCGCGCCGGTCGCCGCCGAGCCCGGTATCGCCGTGCCCACCGAGGCCGCCTCCGAAGAGTCGGGCGCCGTGCTCATCGGCTACGGCACGAAGGCGACGACCGCGACGAAGCGCTCCGCCGAGGCGCCGACGCGCTTCGGTCGCCGGCGGCGCGGGGCCGGAACGGGCTCCGGCGCCTCAGGTGGTCCCGGCAACGCGAGCCGGACCGCCACCGGCCCGGCGCCCGCACGCCTGGACCCCGCTCGCCGCTCCCCCGTCGTCTCCCCGATCGTGCGCCGGATCGCGCGCGATCACGGCTTCGACGCGAGCCAGCTCGACGGGTCGGGCCCCGATCACCTCGTGATGCGCCGCGATGTCGAGGCGTACGTGCAGGAGCTCGAGGGCGCGACGACGGCGGCACCTGAGGCGACGCCCGCCGCCGGGCCAACAGGGCCTGTGCGGGAGGCTGCGGCATCCGCTGCTCCGACCCCCGAGCCGGCCGGCGATCGTCGCGTGCCGCTCGACCGCATGGGACGCGCCGCCGCCGCGCACTTCTCGCGGTCGCGCCGCGAGATCCCCGAGGCGACCGTCTGGATGGACGTCGACGCCACCGAGCTCCTCGCCGCGCGCCGGCAGCTGCAGGAGGCGACGGGCGAGCGCTTCGGCGTCACCGCGCTCGTCGCGCGCTTCGTCGTGGCCGGCCTGGCGCGGCATCCGCTGCTCAACTCGAGCTTCGACGCCGAGCGCGACGAGATCGTGCTGCACGGCGACGTGAACCTCGGCATCGCGGCGCAGACCCCGCGCGGCCTGCTCGTGCCCGTCGTGCACGGCGCGGGCCGGATGTCGCTGCGCGAACTGCGGGACGCGATCGGCTCGCGCAGCGAGGAGGCGACGTCGGGGGCATTCCCGCCGTCCGCGCTCACGGGCGGCACGTTCACGCTGAACAACTACGGCACGCTCGGCGTCGACGGCTCCGCCGCGATCATCAACTTCCCCGAGGCGGCCATGCTCGGCATCGGGCGCCTCGTGGAGCGGCCGTGGGTCGTCGACGGCGCGCTGGCCGTGCGCACCGTGACCGAGCTCACGCTCTCGTTCGACCACCGCGTCTGCGATGGCGCGGAGGCCGCGGCGTTCCTCACGTTCGTCGCGCGCTGCATCGAGCGTCCGGTGTCGGTGCTCGCCGACCTCTAGCCGTCGACGGCTGCCTGAGACCGGCGCGACGGTCACCCGGGCAGGCGGATGCCGCGGCGCCGGGCTCGAGGCGGCCGCCGCGGCATCCGTCGATCTCGGGATCAGAAGAAGTCGTCGGGCGTGCCCGCGGCGCGCTCGACGTCGCGCGTGCTCTCGCTCGCCGCGCGGAGCTTCGCCACCGCCACTCGGAGGCCCGACTCCATCTGCGCGGCCCACGAGTCGGAGTCGCGGGCGGCCGACTCGGCGGCACGCGCACGCTCCTCGGAGGCCTCGGCGGCGCTGCGCGCGTCGGCCACCTGTCGCAGGGCGAGCGAGATGCCGTAGTAGGCGGCGACCATCGTGGCGATGGGCGCGGCGATCACCGCGAGCGCACTGATCGCGGCGCCCGTCGGGCTGAACGCGATGAGCAGGGCGAACGCGAGGAAGAGCACGACGATGCCCACGAGCACGACGAGCATGAAGCGCAGGTCGCGACCCCACACTCGCGAGGGCGAGCGGGGCGACGAAGCACCGCCCGACTCGGGCTGGGGACCCGTCTGCATCACGACCGTGTCGTCGGGCTGCTGGGCCGGATATCCGGCCTGCGCCCCCTGGTCGACGATCTGACGTGAGTACGCGTCGGTCATGGCTCCCCCGCTTCCCGTGCTTTGCCGGACCCCCCAATTGTGGGTCGGCCCGGCGAAGCGGTCAAGGAAGCGCGCCGCCCGAGGCTCGCTCGCGTGTCAGGCGGCCGCGGCCTCCGCGAGGCCCCGCTCGATGACCGCGATCACCGCGGGGTCGTCGGGCTGCACGTTCGGGCGGAATCGGGCGACCTCGCCGTCGGGCAGCAGCACGAACTTCTCGAAGTTCCAGGTGACGCGGCCGGCCTTGCCCGCGGCATCCGGCACCTGGGTGAGTTCGACGTAGAGCGGATGCCGCTTGCGCCCGTTGACCTTCACCTTCTCCATGAGCGGGAAGGTCACGCCGTAGGTCATCGAGCAGAACGACTTGATGTCGTCGGAGCTGCCCGGCTCCTGACCGGCGAACTGGTTGCAGGGGAATCCGAGCACCGTGAACCCGCGGTCGCCGTACTCGCGCTGCAGTGCCTCGAGCTTCTCGTACTGTGGCGTGAGCCCGCATCGCGAGGCGACGTTCACCACCAGCACGACGCGGTCGTCGTACTCGGCCAGGGTCGTCGTCTCGCCGTCGATGGTCGTGAGCGGAATGTCTCGGAGGTCCACCGTTCGAGTCTAACCCGGGTTGGCTGGGCGTCCGCGCAGACTGCGGAGACGACGATGGCCGGCGCTTCCGCGACCGGCCATTCCGTGTGTTCGGTGGATCTGAGGGGACTCGAACCCCTGACCCCCTGCATGCCATGCAGGTGCGCTACCAGCTGCGCCACAGACCCGTGCGCCCCGTTCGGGGCAACGAATTGAGCTTACACCAGCCGGGGCCCTCCGATGAAATCGAGCGGTGCTCGCTCGGCGGATGCCGCGGACGCCGCGAGCTCAGTTCGCGGTGCTGCTGCTGCCCGCTGCGAGCAACGGCGCCACCGGCAGCACCGGGCAGTCGAGCCAGAGTCGCTCGAGGCCGTAGTAGAGCCGCTCCTCGCGGTGGAAGACGTGCACGACGAGGTCGCCGAAGTCGAGGAGGACCCATCGTCCGGCATCGTGACCCTCGCGTCGATGCGTCTTGGCGCCCGCCTTGCGGAGCACGTCCTCGACCTCGTCGGCGATCGCGATGACGTTGCGCTCGGACGTGCCCGTGACGATGAGGAACACGTCGGCGAAGGGCAGCGGCGCCGACACGTCGAGGGCGACGAGATCCTCGCCGCCCTTCGAATCGGCCGCGCGCGCCGCGAGGGCGAGCGAGTCGAGTGCCTGGTCGGATGCGGTCATAGGCTCACTTCCGGTTGGTGGTGATGACGCGGCCGATCAGAACAGGCCGGCGACCGCGCCGATGATGAGGGTGGCGACGACGCCGAGCGCGAGCACGCCGGCGGTGACGGCGAGCACGAGCGGAACGTTCATGCCCTCCTTCTTCGGCGGCGCCATCATGGCGCGTGCGTTGTTCTGGGTGCTGATCGCCCGCGTGGCCGCGACGGGGGCGCCGACGCCGGCACCGTCCTCCACCTGGTCGAACAGGCGGTCGACGTCGGAGGAGTCGATCTGGCTGGGGTGCACGCCCGTCGCGCCGAAGCTGCGCGGCAGGTCGATCGACCCGGTCACGATGACCTCGCCGCTCTTCGCGAGCGCGTCGCTCATGGGGCCCTGGTCGGGCAGGCTCGGCAGGATGAGGGCGTTCGTGGTCGTGGGGACGCCGTGGCTGATGCCGCCACGCGAGAGCAGCTGGTCGAACGGCTCCGCGCGCTCGATCGGCGCGTCGAGCTGCGACGTCCAATGCCCGACGGGCTTGGGCGCGGCCGCGGGCTCGTCGGCGATCGCGGAATCGGCCACCTGGTGCGGCGCGGGCGAACGCGTCGGCGCCGAGGCCTGGCCGAACGGGTTCGACATCGCACCGGGCACGGGAGCGGGCGCCGCCGGCGCGGCGGCGGGTGCCGGGGCGGCCGGGGCCTCGGTCTCGAGCCCGTCGAAGATGTCGAGGTCGTGGAACTCGCCGGCCGCATGCGCGTCGAGCATCGCCCGCAGCTCACGGCGCGTGAGCGTGCGCTCGGGGGTCGACGGCTCGGGGAACGGCTCCTGCCGCGGCGGAGCGGACGCGGTGGGATCGAACTGGGCCGGGAACGCGCTCTCGGGCGTGCCGGACGGCGTCACGACCGCACCACCGAAGGGCGACGACGGCTCGGAGAACCCGCCGGCGGGACGCGGCGCGATGTAGTCGGTCGGCGGCGCCTGCGGAGCCGGCACGGCCTGCGGCGGCACCTGGGCCTGAGGCGGGACCTGCTGCGGAGGCGGCACCTGCTGCGGCGACGGGGCGGGCGCGGCCTCGGGGGTCGACGAAGCCGCCTGCTGCTCGAGCAGGCGTTCGCGTTCTCGCATCTCTCGCCGCGTCAGCGGCGGTTCCTGCGACGACGTCATGCGACACTCCGATAGAGGTGGTGCTTGGAGATGTACTGGACGACCCCATCAGGCACCAAGTACCACACCGGGAAACCCCGGCGTACCCGGTCTCGGCAATCGGTCGACGAGATCGCCAGTGCCGGGACCTCCAGCAAGCTTACGTCCTGCTCGGGCAAACCCGAAACGGACAGGTCGTGTCCCGGACGACTCACAGCCACGAAGTGGGCGAGCTCCCAGAGCTCCTCCACGTCGCGCCAGCTGAGGATCTGGGCGATCGCGTCGGCTCCCGTGATGAAGAACAGCTCCGCGTCGGGACGCTCGCGACGGATGTCGCGCAGGGTGTCGATCGTGAACGTCGGCTTGCCGCGATCGATGTCGACGCGGCTCACCGTGAAGCGCGGATTCGACGCGGTCGCGATGACCGTCATGAGGTAGCGGTGCTCGGCCGGGGTGACCACCGACTTGTACGTCGGCTCCCCCGTCGGCACGAACACGACCTCGTCGAGCCCGTAGGACTGCGCGACCTCGCTGGCCGCCACCAGGTGGCCGTGGTGGATCGGGTCGAACGTGCCGCCCATCACGCCGATGCGTGGTCGACTGCTCCCGCCCGTCATGGCGCGAACGCTCGCTCAGTGGCCGCCGTGCTCGCCCCCGCCGTGGCGCGCCGCGTAGGCCGCGGCCTTCGCCCGGTGACGGTTGGCGACGTCGCGGTAGGACGCCGCGACGAAGGCCAGGGCGGCGAAGATGATGAGCGCCACGAGTCCGTAGACCCAGGGCTCAACGGGGAGCTCCCTCGCGTGCACCGTCTCGGCCAGTACCGTGCCGGTCAGCACTGCGGTCGTGAGGCTCATTCGCCGTTCCTTTCGATCCTGCGGGTGTCGCTCGTGACAGTCTAGCGAGGTCAGGCGCGCACGTGACCGGCGCCGCGCACGATCCACTTCGTGCTCGTGAGTTCGGGCAGGCCCATGGGTCCGCGGGCATGCAGCTTCTGCGTCGAGATGCCGACCTCCGCGCCGAACCCGAACTCCGCGCCGTCGGTGAACCGAGTCGACGCGTTCACCATGACCGCCGCGGCGTCCACTTCGTTGAGGAATCGCTCGGCGTTGCCGAGGTCGTTCGTGACGATCGACTCGGTGTGCTTCGTCGAGAAGCGGCGAATGTGGCGCAGGGCGTCGTCCATCGAGTCGACGATGCCCACCGAGAGGTCGAGGCTCATGTGCTCGGTCGCCCAGTCCTCTTCGGTCACGGGCACCGTCTCGGGCCGCAGGGCGCGCACGCGCTCGTCGGCATGAACGGTGACGCCGGATGCCTCGAGCCGGTCGAGCACCGCGGGCAGCAAGCGCTCGGCCGCGTCGCGGTGCACGAGCAGGGTCTCGAGCGCGTTGCAGACGCTCGGCCGCTGGACCTTGGCGTTGTGGACGAGCTCGACGGCCCAGTCCTCGCGGGCGGACGCGTCGAGGAACATGTGCACGACGCCCGCGCCCGTCTCGATGACGGGCACCTTCGCCTCGTCGACGACGGCGCGGATGAGCCCGGCACTGCCGCGCGGGATGAGCACGTCGACGTACTCGCGCGCCTGCATGAGGTGGCGCGCGCCGGCGCGGCCGAAGTCGTCGACCGTCTGCACGCCGTCGGCGGGCAGGCCGACGGACTCGAGCGCGTCGCGCAGCACGCCGATGAGCACGCGGTTGGTCTGCTCGGCAGCGGTGCCGCCGCGGAGCACGACCGCGTTGCCGCTCTTCAGCGCGAGGACGGCGATGTCGATCGTCACGTTGGGGCGCGCCTCGTAGATCGCGCCGACGACCCCGAGCGGCACGCGCACCTGGTCGATGCGGACGCCGTTCGGGAGCGAGCGACCGCTCACGGTGTCGCCGATCGGATCGGTGAGCGCGATGACCTCGAGCACGGCGTCGGCGAGGGAGCCGACCCGACGCTCGTCGAGGGCCAACCGGTCGAGGAGTCCGCTGGAGAGGCCCGCCTCGCCGCCCGCCTCGAGGTCGAGCGCATTGGCGGCGATGATGTCGGCGGTTCGCTCGCGGAGCAGGACGGAGACGCGCTCGAGCGCGGCATCCTTCTCGGCCGTCGTGGCGCGCGCGAGCCGGTACGACGCCTCCTTCGCGGCGGCCAGCCGCGCATCGATCACCGTCGTGTCGAGATCGGGGTGCTCCATGGCACCAGCCTAGGCGAGCCGGACCTACGCCCCGGCCGTGTGACGAACGGGGGCCGCGTCGAACCAGGTGCCCACCTCGTCGCCCGTGAGGGCCTGCGACACGAGCGGCGTCGCGGTGATGAGCACCGCTGCGCCCGACTCCGCCGCGATGCGCGCGGCCGAGACCTTGGTCTCCGCTCCCCCGGTGCCGACGCCGGCCCGGCCGATCGACCCGATCTCGACGCCGGCGAGCGGATCGCCGAACGCCACGTGGTCGATGCGCTCCGCGCCGTCGACGTGCGGGGGCTTCGTGTAGAGCGCGTCGACGTCGGAGAGCAGCACGAGCAGGTCGGCGCCGATGAGCTCGGCCACCATCGCGGCGAGCCGGTCGTTGTCGCCGAACCGGATCTCGTGCGTCGCCACCGTGTCGTTCTCGTTGACGATGGGCAGGATGCGCAGGGCGAGGAGCCGGTCCATCGCGCGCTGGGCGTTCGAGCGCGGGGTGGCGTGCTCGAGGTCGCCCGCAGTGAGCAGCACCTGGCCGGCGACGATGCCGTAGCGGTCGAGCGAGTCCTGGTAGCGGAACACGAGCAGGTTCTGCCCCACGGATGCCGCGGCCTGCTGCGTCGCGAGGTCGGTGGGCCGTTCGTCGAGCCGGAGGTAGGGCATGCCCGTGGCGATCGCGCCCGACGAGACGAGCACGACCTCGGTTCCGCGCTCGTGCGCCGCGGCCAGGGCGTCGACGAGCGGACCGATCTGACCCGCGTTCTCGCCGCTGATGGACGACGAGCCCACCTTCACGACGATGCGACGGGCGTTCGGGATGTCGGCGCGCGTGCGCGGGGTCACCGGTCGTCGTCCTCCGTACCGGGCTCGGCGGGCCCGATCGCATCCTCGTCGTCGGCCGCCCACAGGCCGGCTTCGCGCTCGCGCTGCAGCTCGGCTCGGGCCTCGGCCTTGGCGTCCATGCGCTCGTGGTACTCGCTGCGGCGCTCGGCGCGGGTCGCGCGACGGTTTTCGTCGAGGCGCACGTCGGTGCCGCGCGGGGCCGTGATGAGCTCGGCGGTCGAGGTGAGCGTCGGCTCCCAGTCGAAGACGACGCCCGAGCCGGGGCCGATCACGACGGTCGAGCCGGCGACTGCGCCGGCGCGCACGAGTTGGTCCTCGACGCCGAGGCGGGCGAGCCGGTCGGCGAGGTAGCCGACGGCCTCGTCGTTGGTGAAGTCGGTCTGCGCGACCCAGCGCTCGGGCTTCGCGCCCAGCACGCGATAGATCGTGCCGTAGCTGCCGCCCTCGGGGCGCACGACGAACCCGGCCTCGTCGACGGCCTTCGGGCGCATCACGATGCGCTCGGGTGCGGGCGCGGCGGCGGCGGCACGCGCCTCGTCGACGAGCTCGCCGAGCGCGTAGCCGAGCTGGCGGAGGCCCTCGTGGCTCACGGTCGAGATCTCGAACACGCGATAGCCGCGCGCCTCGAACTCGGGACGCACGAAGTCGGCCAGCTCGCGGGCCTCGGGCACGTCGACCTTGTTCAGCGCGATGAGCTGCGGGCGGTCGAGGAGCGGCACCTGGCCCTCGGGCACCGGATACGCAGCGAGTTCGCCGAGGATCACGTCGAGGTCGCTGACGGGGTCGCGACCGGGCTCGAGCGTGGCGCAGTCGATGACGTGCAGCAGCGCCGAGCAGCGCTCGACGTGGCGGAGGAACTCGAGGCCGAGGCCCTTGCCCTCGCTCGCGCCCTCGATCAGGCCGGGCACGTCGGCGACGGTGTAGCGGTGGTCGCCCGCCTGCACGACGCCGAGGTTCGGATGCAGCGTCGTGAACGGGTAGTCCGCGATCTTGGGCCGTGCGGCCGAGAGGGCGGCGATGAGGCTGGACTTGCCGGCCGACGGGAAGCCGACGAGTGCGACATCCGCGATGGTCTTCAGCTCGAGGCCGACCTCGCCCTCGTAGCCGGGCGTGCCGAGCAGCGCGAAGCCGGGAGCCTTGCGCTTGGTGCTCGCGAGGGCCGCGTTGCCCAGGCCGCCGAGGCCCCCGGGCGCGACGACGAAGCGCATGCCGGGCTGGTCGAGGTCGGCGAGCTCGACGCCGTCCTCGTCCTTCACGACCGTTCCGACGGGCACCGGGAGCTCGAGGGTCTCGCCGGCGGCGCCGGATCGGTTGTCGCCCATGCCGGGCTGGCCGTTGTCGGACGACCGGTGCGGCCGCCCGTGGTACGCGAGGAGGGTCGTGACCTGGGGGTCGGCGACGAGCACGATGTCGCCGCCGTGTCCGCCGTTGCCGCCGTCGGGGCCGGCCAGCGGCTTGAACTTCTCACGGCGCACCGACACGCAGCCGTTGCCGCCGTGTCCGGCGCGCACGAACAGCGTCACGCGGTCGACGAAGCTGACCATGCGGCAGCCCTCCTAGTGCTCTGGAAAAATGCGTGAGGGCGAGCCGAAGCCCGCCCTCACACGACCGATCGGTCGACTATTCGCCGGCCGCCACGATGTTGACGACCTTGCGGCCGCCCTTGGTGCCGAACTGCACGGCGCCGGCCTCGAGCGCGAAGAGCGTGTCGTCGCCACCGCGACCGACGCCCGCACCCGGGTGGAAGTGGGTGCCGCGCTGGCGGACGATGATCTCGCCCGCGCCGACGACCTGACCGCCGAAGCGCTTCACGCCGAGGCGCTGCGCGTTCGAGTCACGACCGTTGCGAGTGGAGCTCGCTCCCTTTTTGTGTGCCATGTCTGCTTCTCCTTGCGGGCCGCTGCTACTTGATGCCGGTGATCTTGACGCGCGTGAGCTCCTGACGGTGGCCCTGGCGCTTCTTGTAGCCGGTCTTGTTCTTGAACTTCTGGATCACGATCTTGGGACCGCGGAGGTCGTTCAGGACCTCGGCCGTGACCGTGATCTTCGCGAGCGACTTGGCGTCGGAGGTGATCTTGTCGCCGTCGACGAACAGGACCGGCGTGAGCTGGACGTTGCCGTCCTTGTCCGCCTTGATCCGGTCCATCGTCACGATGGTGCCGACTTCGACCTTCTCCTGCCGACCGCCGGCGCGCACTACTGCGTAAACCACTACTCGTACCTATCTCTGGGGAGCCGGGGCTCCATAGCTGCATGGGGATGTCACTGCGCGGGACCCCAGCGGGAAGGAGGGTCGTCACTGCCAGAAAACTGTGCGGGCACACCGGGATAAGCGGTGGCACCAGCGGTCGAGTCTACCGGATGCCCCGGGGACGGTCAAACGCGCGCCGCCCGGCGCGTCGTACGACCCGGCGCGTAGGATCGGGCCCATGACCGTGCTCATCGACACGCCGCTCTGGCCGAAGCACGGCACGGTCTGGGCGCACCTGGTGAGCGACCGCTCGATCGCCGAGCTCCGGGCCTTCGCCGAGGGCAACGGGGTTCCGTCACGCGCCTTCGACCTCGACCACTACGACGTGCCCGTCGAGCGGTGGGACGAGCTCGTCGCCGCGGGGGCCGAACCCGTCTCTCCGCGCGAGCTGGTGCGCCGTCTGGCCGCGAGCGGCCTGCGGGTCACGCCGCGCGAGCGGCACGGCCGGGGCGGCCCCGAGCGGCACCACCGCTAGCGGCGCGAGCGCCGCCGCGGGAACCGCCCGGGTCGGCCCTACTCCTGGTGCTCGCCCGCGGTCGTGCCGTCGGCGCGCGTGATCACGGGCGGACCGCCCGCGGTGCTGAGCGCGGCCGTCGACACACGTCGGCTGCGGGACCTGCCCTCGCCGGCCTTCTTCGGGGCGGGCAGGGCGTCGAGCACGGAGTCGAGGAGCACCTCGGCCTCGGCGGCGCGAACCGTGCGACGTCGCTCGGCCGGCGCGACGGGCGGCAGGTCGAGCGAGACACGAGGCTCGGAGGCCCCGGCGGGCTCGGAGTCCGCAGGCGCGGGCTCGGTCGTGCGCGGCTCCGCCGGTGCCGAATCGGCGGGTGCCGGAGCAGCAGGCGCCTGCCTCTCGGCCGGACCCTGGTCCTGCGACACGCGACGGTGGCGACCGCGACGCCGACCGCCCGAGGACGGCTGCGACTCGCGACCGCGCGGTGCCGCGTCGGCCGTCGCGGGCCCGGCGTCCGTCGCGGCGGGGGCCTCCGCCTCGCGAGCCGGCTCGACCACGGGCGACGCGGCCTCATCGGCCGAGGCGGCGGGCGCGGCATCCGTCGCCGGCTTGTGCTCGGTGTGCGGGATCGTCGATGCCGCGATCTGCGCGAGGGCGTGCTTCACGTCCTCGGTGATCGCATGGGTGCCCGCGTGCGCCTTCGAGTCGGCCGGCTGCTGCTGCGGCTGCTGCGGCTGGTTGCCGCCGCCGCCGCGACCGCGCCGGCGCTCGACCTGCTGCTGCTGCGGCGCGCGGTGCTTCATGATCGGCTCGTGGTGCACGATGATGCCGCGGCCGGCGCAGACCTCGCAGGGCTCGCTGAACGACTCGAGCAGGCCGAGGCCGAGCTTCTTTCGGGTCATCTGCACGAGGCCGAGCGAGGTGACCTCGGCGACCTGGTGCTTCGTGCGGTCGCGTGAGAGGCACTCGACGAGGCGGCGCAGCACGAGGTCGCGGTTGGACTCCAGCACCATGTCGATGAAGTCGACGACGATGATGCCGCCGATGTCGCGGAGCCGGAGCTGCCGGACGATCTCCTCAGCGGCCTCGAGGTTGTTCTTGGTGACGGTCTCCTCGAGGTTGCCGCCCGAGCCGACGAACTTGCCGGTGTTCACGTCGACGACGGTCATCGCCTCAGTGCGGTCGATGATGAGCGACCCGCCCGAGGGCAGCCAGACCTTGCGGTCGAGGGCCTTCTCGATCTGCTCGGTGATGCGGAACTCGTCGAACGCGTCGCGCTCGCCCGCGTACGCCTCGACGCGCTCGAGCAGGTCGGGCGCGACGGCGCGGAGATAGCGCTCGATCGTCTCGCGCGCGTCGTCGCCCGAGATGATCATCTTCTGGAAGTCCTCGTTGAAGACGTCGCGGACGATCTTGATGAGCAGGTCGGGCTCGGAGTGCAGCAGCGCGGGTGCCTGGACCTTCTCGAGCTGGGTCGAGATGTCGGCCCACTGCGCGATGAGGCGGTTCACGTCGAGCGTGAGCTGCTCCTCGGTGGCGCCCTCGGCGGCCGTGCGCACGATGACGCCGACGTTGTCGGGCAGCACCTCCTTGAGGATCTTCTTGAGACGCGCGCGCTCGGTGTCGGGCAGCTTGCGGCTGATGCCGTTCATGGAGCCGTTCGGCACGTACACGAGGTAGCGGCCGGGCAGCGAGACCTGGCTGGTGAGGCGGGCGCCCTTGTGGCCGACCGGGTCCTTCGTGACCTGCACGAGCACGCGGTCGCCCGGCTTCAGGGCCAGCTCGATGCGGCGGGGCTGGTTCTTCTCGCCGTTCTCGGCTGCGGCGTCCCAGTCGACCTCGCCCGAGTAGAGCACGGCGTTGCGGCCGCGGCCGATGTCGACGAACGCCGCCTCCATGCTCGGCAGCACGTTCTGCACGCGGCCGAGGTAGACGTTGCCGATGAGCGACGCATCCTGGTTGCGGGCGACGTAGTGCTCGACGAGCACGCCGTCCTCCAGCACGCCGATCTGCACGCGGCCGCTCTTGGAACGCACGACCATCTGGCGGTCGACCGACTCGCGGCGCGCGAGGAACTCCGCCTCGGTGATGACCGCACGGCGGCGACCGGCGTCGCGGCCGTCGCGACGGCGCTGCTTCTTGGCCTCGAGGCGCGTCGAGCCCTTGACCTTCTGCGGTTCGGTGATGAGCTCGGGCTCGCGGGGCTTGCGCACCTTGACGACCGTGTTGGCCGGCTCATCGGCCGACGGGCGGCCCTCCTCGCCGGTGCGGCGACGGGTGCGACGGCGCACGCTCGAGGACTCCTCGCCGGCCGGAGCGCCGCCCCGGTCACCCCGCTCGGCACGTTCTGGCCGCTCGGGCCGCTCAGGCCGCTCGGCGGGGACCAGCACGGGCGGCGCGTGGAAGATCAGCGAGGTGGTCGTGAGCGTCGCCGGGATCGGCGAGACGGGCTCGGGCGCCCCCTCGGGTTCGGCGTCCGCCTCGGCGGGGGCCTCCTCCGCGTCGGGGGCGTCGGCGGCGTCGTCCGCGTCGTCGGCCTCGCCGGTCGGCGCGGCCGCCTCGGGTGCCTCGGCGCCCTGGTCGGCCTCGCCCTCGACGGATGCCGCGACGGCGACCTCCTCGGCCGGACGCGCGTCCGCGGCATCCGACTCGGGTGCAGCCGGCACGGCCTCGTCGACGGGCGAGCCGCCGCTCAGCGAAGAGCGCTCGGTGATGCGGACCCGGCCGGTGCGGCGGGCACCGAACAGGCCGCCGCGTCGCTTCGGTGTTCCGGAACCGGAATCAGGTTCGTTCGTGTGGTTGTCGTTGCCTTCCACCATCTCTGGTGCACTCCTACGACGGTGTGGATGGCCGCGCCATCCGCTCCGTTCTCGTCTCGAGCGGTCTCGCGCCGTGCGCGGAACCGCCAATCCTTCTCACTGCTGCGACCGGCTGGTTGCCTGTGTCGCCACGTCTCGCGGTGCGTCTCACCGCCTGCTCGGATGCGCTGCATCCATGAAAGCCTTCGTCGGCGTCGCGGCGGGCGCGGCCCGAGCGACTCCTTCGATTATCGCACGCTCTCACAGGGTGGTGTGGAAACGGCATGCCACAATACGAACATGCCGGACACTCCCCCGCGGTCCCGACCCGTCGCGGTCGCCGTGTTCCTCGTGATCGCCGGGGCGCTGGGCCTGCTCGCCGCGTGGGAGCTGTCGGTCGAGAAGGTCCTCGTGCTGGCCGATCCCGAGCACGTCCCGAACTGCAACGTCGGGGTGCTCGTGGGCTGCAGCACCAACCTCGCGTCGTGGCAGGGCTCGGTGTTCGGCTTCCCGAATCCGTTCATCGGCATGATGGCCTGGCCCGTCGTCATCACGATCGGGGTCGCGATCCTCGCGGGCGCCGTGTTCGCGCGCTGGTTCTGGATCGGGTTCAACGTCGGCGTGGCCGGCGCCCTGGTCTTCGTGGGCTGGCTCATCGCGCAGAGCATCTACGTGCTCGACGTGCTCTGCCCGTGGTGCATGCTCACGTGGGCGGTGGCCATCCCGCTGTTCTGGGTCGTGACGCTGCACAACCTCCGGGAGGGTCATATTCCGGCATCGGCACGCGTCCGACAGCTCGCGGCGGAGTGGTTCAAGTGGATCCCGCTCATCACGGTCGTCTGCTACGCGATCGTCATCGTCCTCGCGCAGGCGCAGATGAACGCCATCCCGCGCGTGATGATCGACCTGCAGAACCTCTTCGACTAGCCGAGCGCGTCGGCTCGATCGAGGCCGTCACCGGCCGCGCCGGAGCGCGCCGGCCGGAGGACCCGGCCGGCGCGGCATCCGATCAGGCGAACCAGAGGGCGAGCTCGCGCTCGGCCGACTCGACCGAGTCGGAGCCGTGCACGAGGTTCTGCTGCACGCGGAGGCCCCAGTCGCGACCGAAGTCGCCGCGGATCGAGCCGGGCGCCGCGGTCGTCGGGTCGGTGGTGCCGCCGAGGATGCGGAAGCCCTCGATCACGCGGTTGCCGGCGACGCGCATGGCGACGACCGGGCCCGACTGCATGAACTCGAGCAGCGGCTCGTAGAACGGCTTGCCCTCGTGCTCGGCGTAGTGCTGCGCGAGCAGGTCGCGGTCGGGCTGCACCATGCGGATGTCGACGAGGGAGTAGCCCTTCGCCTCGATGCGGCGGAGGATCTCGCCGGTCAGGTTGCGCGCGACGCCGTCGGGCTTCACGAGCACGAGGGTCTCCTCGATGGGGGTCGTCATTCCTGTTCCTTCCCCGGATCGGCCGATGCCGTCCGTTCACGGTCGATCCGTGCACCGACGACCATGCAGTACGCCCACAGGCCGCCGAAGATGGCGCCGACGAAGTACATCGCCGGGTTGAGCAGGCCCGACGCGAGGATGAGCGCCTGGATGGCCCATCCGACGCCGTAGCCCCATCGGAACCGCAGGAGCCCGATGGTGGCCACGAGGCCGAGGATCAGCACGCCGCCGGCCGCGAGCGCGATCCACGGCGGCAGGTCGAACGTGCCGTTCTCGGTGGGCGCGAGGCCCCAGATCACGAGCGCGGCGAGGAAGACCACGATGATCTCGAAGCCGAGCACGATGGAGGCGAGGCTGCGGCGCACCGAGCGCGGTGCGGCCGCAGCGGGAGCAGCCTCGGTGCCGTCGGTCGGGTCGGGCTCGTGCTCGGCCGGAAGGTCCATGGCCCCGCTCATGCACGCCCCCAGCCACGGTCCGCGGCGATCTCCATCGCCTCGGCGACGAGCCCGATGGAGCCGGTGACGACCACGGCGCGCTTCGGCGCCTCGGCGGCCCACTCACGCGCCTCGTCGAGGGCGTCGTCGAGCCGCTCGACGACCTGCACGCGCTCGGTCCCGATGCGGGCGCCGACCGATGCCGCCACCTCGGCGGCGTCGCGGGCGCGGTCGGAGTCGGGCCGGGTGACGAGGAACGCGCCACCCGTGCGGGCGAGCACCGAGGCGATGCCGTCGGCGTCCTTGTCGGCGAGCACGCCGAACACGAACACGACCTCGTCGAAGTCGAAGTACTCCTCGAGCGCCGCCACGAGCGAGGCGGCGCCGTGCGGGTTGTGCGCGGCGTCGACGATGACCGTGGGCTCGGTGCCGATCGTCTGCAGGCGCCCGGGCGACGTGGTCGTCGCGAGCCCGTCGACGACCTCGTCGGCGAGGCGCACGGCGCCGCCGCCGATGAACGCCTCGACCGCGGCGATGGCCACGGCGGCGTTCTCGGCCTGGTGGCGCCCGAACAGCGGCAGCGCGATGTCGCGGTATTCCCCCGCGAGGCCCCGGATGGTCACGAGCTGTCCGCCGACGGCCACGCGCGACTCGAGCACGTCGAAGGCGTCGCCCTCGACCGCGAGCGTCGACTCGGTGAGGTCGGCCGCCTCCTCGAGCACCTCGAGCGCCGCGTCGGGTTGGCGCGCGCTGACGACGGATGCCGCGGGCTTGATGATCCCCGACTTCGTGCGCGCGATCTCGGTGATCGTCGAGCCCAGGCGCGACTGGTGGTCGAGGTCGATCGGCGTGAACACCGCGACCTGCCCGTCGGCCACGTTCGTCGAGTCCCACTCGCCGCCCATGCCCACCTCGAGCACGACGACGTCGACGGGGGCGTCGGCGAAGCACGCGAACGCGAGCACGGTGAGCACCTCGAAGAACGTCAGCGGCTCCTCGCCCGCGCCTTCGAGCTCCGCGTCGACGATCGCGATGAACGGGAGGATCTCCTCCCAGTTGCGGGCCACGGCCTCGTCGGCGATGGGCTCGCCGTCGATGCGGATGCGCTCGGTGAACCGCTCGAGGTGCGGACTCGTGAGCAGGCCGGTGCGCAGTCCCGAGGCGCGCAGCAGGCTCTCGATCATCCGGCTCGTCGACGTCTTGCCGTTCGTGCCGGTGATGTGGATCACGGGCGCGGCGCGGTGCGGGTCGCCGAGCAGTTCGACGGCGCGACGGGTCGGCGCCAGCCGCGGGCGCGGCGAGCCCTCGCCCACGCGGGCGATGAGCGCGGCGTACACGGCGTCGGCCGCGTCGCGCGCCTCGGCCGCCTCGAAGTCGTCGGATGCGTCGGTCACAGCTTCTCCAGGTCCACGAGCAGGGCGGAGCCGTCGCCGACGGGACGCGACGCCGCGGCGCCCGCCACGTCGGCGGCCGTCTCGATGTCGAGCTCCGTCGCGAGGGTCTCCCGGGCGATGAGGGCGTGGTGCGCGGATGCCGCGGCGGCGCCGGTCGCGTCGAGCGTGAGGCCGAGGCGGATGCGGTCGCCCACCTCGAGGCCGGCGGCCTTGCGCGCCTCCTGCACGGCGCGGACGACGTCGCGCGCGAGGCCCTCGGCCTCGAGCTCAGGGGTCGTCGCCGTGTCGAGCAGCACGAATCCGCCGTCGGACAGCAGCGCGAGTGCGGTCGATCCGTCGCCGGAACCACCGGCCTCCAGTACGAGGTCGTACTCGCCGGGTTCGAGCGCGATGCCGCCCGCGACGACGCCCTCGCCGTTGAGCGACCAGTCGCCCGACCGGGCGGCCTGGATCGCCTGCTGCACGGACTTGCCGAGGCGGGGGCCGGCGGCGCGCGCGTTCACGCTGAGCCGCTTCGTGACGCCGTAGGCCTCGGCGCTCGACGCGTCGAGGGGCACGAGCTCGACCGACTTCACGTTGAGCTCGTCGCGCAGGATGCCCTCGAAGGGCACGAGCGCCGCGGCATCCGTCGTCACGACCGTGAGGTTCGCGAGCGGCAGGCGCACCCGGCGCGCGGCCTGCTTGCGCAGCGCGAGCGTCGCGCCGCTGATCTCGCGCACGGCGTCCATGGCGGCGACGAGCGCCGGGTCGGCGGGGAACTCCTCGACGTCGGGCCAGTCGGCCAGGTGCACGCTGCGGCCGCCCGTGAGCCCGCGCCACACCTGCTCGGTGACGAGCGGAAGGAGCGGCGCCGCGAGGCGCGTGTATGTCTCGAGCACGGTGAAGAGCGTGTCGAAGGCCTCGGCACCCCGGCCGTCGTCGCCGACGCCCGCCCAGAACCGGTCGCGCGACCGGCGCACGTACCAGTTGGTGAGCACGTCGGCGAAGTCGCGCAGCTTCTGCGCCGCGAGCGGCGAGTCGAAGTCCTCGAGGTCGGCGGTGACGCCGGCCACGAGGTCGCGCAGCTTCGCGAGCAGGTACCGGTCGAGCACGTCGGTCGAGTCGGTGCGCCGCCGCGCCTCGTAGCCGCCGGTCCCTGAGCCCGTCGAAGGGCGCGCCGTGTTGGCGTAGAGCGAGAAGAAGTACCACGTGCTCCACAGCGGCAGCATGACCTGCCGCACGCCCTCGCGGATGCCCTCCTCGGTCACCACGAGGTTGCCGCCGCGCAGCACCGAGCTCGACATCAGGAACCAGCGCATGGCGTCGGAGCCGTCGCGGTCGAAGACCTCGGAGACGTCGGGGTAGTTGCGCAGCGACTTCGACATCTTCTGGCCGTCGCTGCCGAGCACGATGCCGTGACTCACCACGTTCTCGAACGCCGGGCGGTCGAAGAGCGCGGTCGAGAGCACGTGCAGCGTGTAGAACCAGCCGCGCGTCTGCCCGATGTACTCGACGATGAAGTCGGCCGGGTTGTGGCTGTCGAACCACTCCTGGTTCTCGAAGGGGTAGTGCACCTGGGCGAACGGCATCGACCCCGAGTCGAACCACACGTCGAGCACGTCGGGGATGCGCCGCATGGTGCTCTTCCCGGTCGGGTCGTCGGGGTTCGGACGGGTGAGGTCGTCGATGAACGGGCGGTGCAGGTCGGGCTCGCCGTGCGAGTTGCGCGGCAGCACGCCGAAGTCGCGCTCGAGCTCCTCGAGCGACCCGTACACGTCGATGCGCGGGTGCTCGGGGTCGTCGCTCTTCCACACGGGGATCGGCGAGCCCCAGTACCGGTTGCGGCTGATCGACCAGTCGCGCGCACCCGCGACCCACTTGCCGAACTGGCCGTCCTTCACGTTCTCGGGGACCCAGGTGATCTCCTGGTTGAGCTCGCCCATGCGGTCGCGGAACTCGGGCACGCGGATGAACCAGCTCGAGACGGCCTTGTAGATGAGCGGGTTGCGGCAGCGCCAGCAGTGCGGGTACGAGTGCTCGTAGCTCGCCTGGCGGAGGAGCCGGCCCTCGGCCTTCAGCAGCTGGGTGAGCGGCTTGTTCGCGTCGCTCCAGAGGAGGCCCGCGACATCCGTCACCGCCGGCAGGAACTTGCCGCCCTCGTCGAGCGAGAGGATCACCGGGATGCCGGCGGCCTCGCCCACCTTCTGGTCCTCCTCGCCGTAGGCGGGGGCCTGGTGCACGATGCCGGTGCCGTCGTCGGTCGTGACGTAGTCGGCGACGAGGATCTGCCACGCGTTCTGCAGCCCGTAGTGCTCGACGTCCGCGTAGTAGTCGAAGAGCCGGTCGTAGGTCACGCCCTCGAGCTCGGCGCCCGCGAGGGTGCGGGAGACCGCGGCACGGGCCTCGTCGGCCGAGTCGTAGCCGAGCTCCTTGGCGTAGCTGCCGACGAGGTCGCGGGCGAGCAGGTACTCCGCACCGAGCACCTCGGTGTCGGTCGCGCCCACGTGTTCCCGGTTGACGGTCGCGTCGGGCGTGCCGTTCGGGCCGGCGGGCACGACGGCGTACTCGATGGCGGGGCCGACCGCGAGCGCGAAGTTCGTCGGCAGCGTCCACGGCGTGGTCGTCCACGCGAGGGCGCGCACGGCGGTGAGCCCGAGCGACTCCGCCTTCGCGCCCGTGAGCGGGAAGGTCACCGTCACCGTCTGGTCCTGGCGCATCTTGTAGACGTCGTCGTCCATGCGGAGCTCATGGTTCGACAGCGGCGTCTGGTCGCGCCAGCAGTACGGCAGCACGCGGTAGCCCTCGTACGCGAGGCCCTTGTCGTGCAGGGTCTTGAACGCCCAGATCACCGATTCCATGAACGGCAGGTCGAGCGTCTTGTAGTCGTTCTCGAAGTCGACCCAGCGCGCCTGGCGGGTGACGTACTCCTGCCACTCCTCGGTGTAGCGCAGCACGGCGTCGCGTGCGGCCTGGTTGAAGGCCGCGATGCCCATCTGCTCGATCTCGCTCTTGTCGGTGATGCCGAGCTGGCGCTCGGCCTCGAGCTCGGCGGGCAGGCCGTGCGTGTCCCAGCCGAACCGACGGTGCACCTGGTGCCCGCGCATGGTCTGGAACCGCGGGAACAGGTCCTTCGCGTAGCCCGTGAGGAGGTGCCCGTAGTGCGGCAGGCCGTTGGCGAACGGCGGGCCGTCGTAGAAGACCCACTCGGGTGCGCCCTCGCGCTGGTCGATCGACGCCTGGAAGGTCTCGTCGGCCTTCCAGAAGGCGAGGACCTCGCGCTCGACCGACGGGAAGTCGGGAGACGGGGCGACGGAGTGGTCGTCTGGGGTACGGGGGTACACGCTCGCTCCTTGCGGGGACGGATGCTTCCGCGAGGACGCCGGCCGCTCGATCGAGCTCCGCCGCGGTACCACCTCGCTTGCGAATCGGACGCTTCGCCCTTCGACGAGCTCAGGGACCGGGACCGATTCGCCCCTCGTTGCGGCTGTGACGGGCCGACCCGTTCGGTTCTACTTGCCGAGCGGATGCCGAGGGGCACCCGTTCGCGTTCTTCCGAAGACTCCCCGGTGATGGCCGGATCGATGTCGTTGCCGTCCAGCCTACCGCGTCGGGGCGGTGCGGAGCACGCCGGGCGACGTCGGCGACCACCGGTACGCCTCGCTGATGAGCGCGAGCAGGGCGCCCTCGGGGAGGTCGTGCAGCTTCGCCTCGTCCACGAGGTCGTGGATCGCGCCCGCGAGGGCGGCGTGGCCGCCGATGCGCACCGCGACGACGGCGCCGCGACCGCGATGCAACTCGATGAGGCCCTCGTCGCGCAGCACGCGGTACGCGCGCAGCACCGTGTGCATGTTCACGCCGAGGTCGGCGGCGAGGTCGCGCGCCGCCGGAAGTCGTTCGCCCCCGATGACGCGCCCGTCGATGATGGCGGCGCGCACGGCGGACGCGAGCTGCTCGAAGAGCGGGGTCGGACGGGTCGGATCGAGGCGGATCAGCACCTCTCGATCGTATTGTGCTAGTCGAATACGAACAAGTTGCTTGTCGGCCCGATCGCCCGCTGCCATGATGAGTCCGAGCCGCGTCGTCGGGGCGTCCCCGCTCCCCCAGCGCGCCCCGTCGACCGGCCCGGATCACGCCGCCGGTCGCGCGACGCCGGCACCCGCCGATCCGTCGGGCTCACCGCGCCAGAACCCACAAGGACCCATCGTGACCACTGCAACCCCCGTGCCCACGACGCCCGCGAACCCGCCGCACATCCGCCGCATCGCGTGGGCGTCCATGGTCGGCACCTCGCTCGAGTCGTTCGACTTCTACGTCTTCGCGTACTTCTCCGCGTTCTTCGTCGGACCGCTCTTCTTCGATCCGCTCGGCGAGTTCGGCGGCACGCTCGCCGCGTTCTCGACGATCGCGATCGCGTTCGTCGTGCGCCCCGTCGGCGCCGTGATCTTCGGCCACATGGGCGACCGCCTCGGGCGCCGCGCGACCCTGCTCTGGACCGTGGGCATCATGGGCGTCGCGACCGGCCTCATCGGCCTCCTCCCGACGTACGCGCAGGCCGGCTGGCTCGGCGCCGTCGGGCTCGTGCTCCTCCGCGTCGTGCAGGGGCTCTCGCTCGGCGGCGAGTGGGGCGGCTCGATCCTGCTCGCCACGGAGCACTCGAACCCCGTGAAGCGCGCCTTCTACGCCGCCATCCCGCAGCTCGGCTCGCCCGTCGGCTCGATCCTCTCCGCGGCCCTGTTCATCGTCATGACCCTCGTGCTCCCGCCCGAGGAGATCGCCGCCTGGGGCTGGCGCATCCCGTTCCTCCTCGCCATCCCGCTCCTGCTCGTCTCGCTCTACCTGCGCTGGTCGATCGACGAGACGCCGGTGTTCAAGGAGGTCGTCGCCGAGGGCCGCCGCGACCGCGTCCCGTTCGCGACCATGTTCCAGAAGCGCCCCGTCGCGATCCTCATCGCGATCGGCGCGGCGATGCTCGGCATCGGCTCGTACTCGCTGATGAACACGTACACCATCAACTACGGCGCGGCGGAGCTCGGGTTCAGCTTCCAGGACCTCCTCATCGCGACCACCATCGGCGGCCTGCTCCAGCTCGTGACCATCCCGCTGTTCGGCGCGTGGGCGAACCGCATCGGCTCGGCCAGGGTGGTCGCGTGGGGCGCGCTCGGCACGCTGCTCATCACGTTCCCCATGTACTTCCTGCTCCAGTTCGCGACGTTCCCGATCCTCGTGGGCACGATGATCATCGGCGGCATCCTGCCGACCATGTCGTGGGCGGCGCTCGGCGGCCTCATGAACGACCTGTTCCCCGACCACTTCCGCTACTCGGCCCTGTCGGTCTCCTACGCCATCGCGGCCACCGTGGGCGGCTTCGTGCCGCTCGTGACCGTGGCGCTCGGCGAGGCGACGGGATACGTCTGGTGGCACCCGGGCATCGTGCTCGCCGTGCTCTCGGCCGTGACGCTCGTCGCGGCCTGGGCGGCCGGCCGGATGCCGGTGGTGCCCGAGTCGGGCGACCCCGAGCAGCAGCTCGAACCGCAGGCGGCCGGTCCCACCGCCTGAGCGGCCCGCTCCGCGGGGTGCGACGCTCCATCCGCTAGGCTGGAGCGTCGCACATTCAGGCACCCCCATGGACTCGGTGCCGTATATACCGAACCGGAGCATCATGACCGACACCCCGCGCATCCCCGACAAGCCCGCACTCGAGGGCCTCGAAGCCAAATGGGGCGGCGTCTGGGAGCACGACGGAACGTACCGGTTCGACCGCGACTCGGCCACGCGCGACGCGATCTACTCGATCGACACCCCGCCGCCCACGGCGTCGGGCTCGCTGCACATCGGCCACGTGTTCTCGTTCACGCACACCGACCTCGTGGCGCGCTACCAGCGCATGCGCGGTAGGAGCGTCTTCTATCCCATGGGCTGGGACGACAACGGCCTGCCCACCGAGCGCCGCGTGCAGAACTACTACGGCGTGCGCTGCGACCCGACGCTGCCGTACGACCCTGACTTCGTGCCGCCGTTCGAGGGCGGCGACAACAAGAGCACGAAGGCCGCCGACCAGCAGCCGATCAGCCGACGCAACTTCATCGAGCTCTGCGAGAAGCTCACGGTCGAAGACGAGCAGGAGTTCGAGGCGCTGTTCCGCTCGCTCGGCCTCTCGGTCGACTGGACGCAGACCTACCGCACCATCGCCGACGAGGCGCTGTTCACGTCGCAGCTCGCGTTCATCCGCAACGTCGAGCGCGGCGAAGCCTACCAGGCGCTCGCGCCCACCCTCTGGGACGTGACCTTCCGCACTGCGGTGGCGCAGGCCGAGCTCGAGGACCGCGAGCAGCCCGGGCACTACCACCGGGTGACGTTTCACCGCCCCGACGGCGGCACCGTCGAGATCGAGACGAGCCGCCCCGAGCTCATCCCTGCGTGCGTGGCCCTCGTCGCGCACCCCGACGACGAGCGCTACCAGCCCCTCTTCGGCACGACGGTCACGACACCCGTGTTCGGCGTCGAGGTGCCGGTCGTGGCGCACCACCTGGCCCAGAAGGACAAGGGCACGGGCATCGCCATGATCTGCACGTTCGGCGACGTGACCGATGTGACGTGGTGGCGCGAGCTCGACCTCCCCAACCGCACGATCATCGGGTTCGACGGCCGCATCGTCGCCGAGGCGCCCGAGGCCATCACGTCCGAGTCCGGCCGTGCCGCGTTCGCCGAGCTGGCCGGCAAGACCGCGTACTCCGCCAAGCAGGCCGTGGTCGAGCAGCTCCGGGCCTCCGGCGACCTGCTCGGCGAGCCCAAGGCGATCACGCACCCCGTGAAGTTCTTCGAGAAGGGCGATCGCCCGCTCGAGATCGTCTCGACGCGCCAGTGGTACATCGTCAACGGCGCGCGCGACGACCAGCTGCGCTCTCGCCTGGTCGACGGCGGCCGCGAGATCGACTGGCACCCCGACTTCATGCGGGTGCGCTACGAGAACTGGGTCGGCGGCCTCTCGGGCGACTGGCTCATCTCCCGCCAGCGCTTCTTCGGCGTGCCGATCCCCGTGTGGTACCCGCTCGACGGCGAGGGGAACCCGGTGTTCGACGAGCCCATCGTCGCGACGCGCGAGCTGCTCCCGGTGGACCCGTCGTCGGCGACCGCGCCCGGCTACGAGGAGTCGCAGCGCGGCGAGCCGGGCGGCTTCGTCGGCGAGCACGACATCATGGACACCTGGGCGACCTCCTCGCTCACCCCCCAGCTCGCGGGCGGCTGGGAGCGCGATCCCGAGCTGTTCGACCTCGTCTTCCCGTACTCGCTCCGGCCGCAGGCGCAGGACATCATCCGCACGTGGCTGTTCTCGACGGTCCTGCGCGCCCAGCTCGAGCACGGAACCCAGCCCTGGTCGAACGCCGCGATCTCGGGCTTCATCGTCGACCCCGACCGCAAGAAGATGTCGAAGTCGAAGGGCAACGTGGTCACGCCGGCCGGCCTGCTCGAGCAGCACGGCTCCGACGCGGTGCGGTACTGGGCCGCCTCGAGCCGCCTCGGCGTCGACGCCGCGTTCGACCCGCAGAACCCGACGCAGGTGAAGATCGGCCGTCGCCTCTCGATCAAGGTCCTGAACGCGGCGAAGTTCATCCTCGGCTTCGACGGTCGGGCGGATGCCCCGGTGACCGTGCCGATCGACCGCAGCATGCTCGCCGAGCTCGCCGACGTCGTCGCGAGCGCCACGCGCTCCTTCGACGCGTACGACCACGCGCGCGCGCTCGAGGTCGCGGAGACGTTCTTCTGGACCTTCTGCGACGACTACCTCGAGCTCGTCAAGGAGCGCGCCTACGGCGAGCCCAGCCCCGAGCAGGCGTCGGCCGTGGCCGCGCTGAAGACGGCCCTCTCCGTGCTGCTGCGACTGTTCGCGCCGGTCATCCCGTTCGCGACCGAAGAGGCCTGGCGCTGGTCGAACGAGGGTTCGGTCCACCGTGCCCCGTGGCCGACGACCGACGAGCTCTCGGCGCGCGGTGAGGCCGGCGTCGAACTGCTCGAGCTCGCCGGGCTCGCGCTCACGGGCATCCGTCGCGCCAAGACCGACGCGAAGGCGTCGCAGAAGACGCCGGTGTCGAGTGCCGTGATCGCCGCCCCCGCGGCCGCGATCGCGCTGCTCGAGTCGGCGGCATCCGACCTCCGCGCGGTGGGGCGCATCGCGTCGCTGTCGTTCGTGGAGGCCGGCGAGTTCGAGGTGCGCGACATCGTGCTCGCCGCACCGGAGGCGTAGGGGGAAACGCATGGCACACGAGATCCGCATGGCGGCCGACGACGACTTCTTCGGCTGGCTGCCGCTCTTCGAGGCGTACTGCCGGTTCTACGAGACCGACCTCGACGACGCGAAGGCGCTCATCGTCTGGAACTGGATCCGCGACGAGCACGACCCGCTCGAGGCGGCGCTCGCGGTCGACGAGGAGGGCACGCCCGTCGGGCTCGCGCAGTACCGGGTCGTGCCCGACACGCTCAACGCGACGCGCGGCCTGTTCCTCGACGACCTGTACGTCGACCCCGAGTCGCGCGGATCGGGCGTGGGGCGCGCGCTGATCGAGTTCGTGCACACGCGGTCGCGTGAGATCGGCGCGGGCGGGGTGAGCTGGATCACCGCGGCCGACAACGCCGACGCGCAGAAGCTCTACGACGACCTCGCACGTCGCACGACGTGGGTCACGTACGAGATGGACGCCTGATGCGCCTCGGCACGCGCTGGGAGTTCGGCGCCGAGCCGCCGGCATCCGTGCCCGCCGACCTGCGCCCGCGCATCGCGGCCGCGGAGGCGGGCCACGAGGGCGACGGCGCCGGACGCCACTGGACCCTGACCTGGCTCGAGGGCCGACCGATCGTCGAGCTCGACGACGGCACCGTCATCAGCGACGCCATCATCGACGTGCACGACGCCGACGAGGACTGGTAGGCCTCAGGCCCGGGCGAGCACCTCCCCGTGCGGCATGAGCAGCCAGCCGTCGTCGTCGGCCGCCCAGTCGCGCCAGGCCTGGGCGACGCGCTCGAGCTCGGACGGATCGGAGTGCCCCGCCTCGATGGCGTGCGCCGCGAACTGCGACTGCGTGGCCCGCTCTGCCCAGGTGCCGCCCCACCACTCGCGCTCGAGCGCGGTCGAGAAGACCCAGGTCGTCGCCGTCGCCTCGATATCGGCGAACCCCGCCTCGCGCACCCAGCGCTTGAGGTGCCGCCCGGCGTCGGGCTCGCCGCCGTTGCTCCAGGCGATGTCGTGGTACAGCTCGAGCCAGCGGTCGAGGCCCGACGAGGCGGGGCTCCAGATGACGCCGCCGTAGTCGACGTCGCGCACCGCGAGGATGCCACCGGGCTTCAGCACCCGCCGGAACTCGCGCAGCGCGTCGACGGGCCGGGCGAGGTGCTGCAGCACCTGGTGTGCATGCACGACGTCGAACGCGGCATCCGCGAACTCGAGCGCGTACGCGTCGCCGACGCGGAAGTCGGCGTTGTCGACGCGCTCGCTCACCGCCAGGCCCGCGGCGCGGGCCACGACGTCGGCAGCGGCGTCGATGCCCGAGACGAGCCCGGGCCGCACGCGACGCGCGAGGTCGATCGTGATCGTGCCGGGGCCGCTGCCGACGTCGAGGATCCGAGCTCCGGCCTGGAGGTGGGGCGCGAGGTACGCCGCGGAGTTCTCCACCGTGCGCCACGAATGGGCCCGGAGCACGCTCTCGTGATGGCCGTGCATGTACGCCTCGGCCGGTGCGGACTCGATCGACTCCCCGTCGCGCTGCATACGTCGAGCCTACGACCGTCGCGGCGCCCTCGCGCGCGCGGTCCCCACCCGTAGGGTGGTCGGATGGACGACCGCTCGAACCCCTTCCTCGACCCCAGTCCGCTCCCCTACCGCCTGCCGCTGTTCGGGCTCGTGCGGCCCGAGCACTATCGCGAGGCGATCGAGGCCGGCATGCGCGAGCAGCGCGCCGAGGTCGAGGCGATCGCCACGGATGCCGCGCCGCCGAGCTTCGAGAACACGCTCGTCGCCCTCGAGCGGTCGGGGGTCCTGCTCCGCCGCGTGCTTCCCGTGTTCGCGAACGCGAGCTCGGCGGACGCGAACGACGAGCTCGACGCGCTCGAGGCCGAGCTCGCGCCGAAGCTCGCGGCGCACCGCGACGCCATCCGCCTCGACCCGCGGCTGTTCGCGCGCATCGGGGTGCTCCACGGCATGCGCGGCGAGCTCGACCTCGACCCCGACCAGGCGTACCTCCTCGACCGCACGTACACCGAGGCGGTCCTCGCCGGCGCGGGACTCGAGGCCGACGGGCGCAGCCGGCTCACCGAGCTCAACGAGCGGCTCTCAGCGCTGACCACCGCGTTCCAGCAGGACCTGCTCGCCGACACGAACGACCTCGCGCTGCACCTCACCGACGAGGCCGAACTCGACGGGCTCGACGCCGGGGCGCGCTCCGCCGCGCGTGAGGCCGCCCGCTCCCGTGACCTCGACGGCTGGCTCATCACGCTCGTGCTCCCGACCGGCCAGCCGGCGCTCGCGGCGCTGAACCGCCCCGATGTGCGGGATCGCCTGCTCGCGGCATCCATGGCTCGCGGCTCTCGGGGCGGGGCGCACGACACGCGAGCGGGCCTGCTCGAGATCGTTCGCCTGCGTGCCGAGCGCGCGAAACTGCTGGGCTTCCCCGACCACGCGGCGGCCGTGACCGCCGGCGAGACCGCGGGCTCCCCCGACGCCGTCGCCGCCCTGCTCGACGAGCTCGCTCCCCCGGCGACGCGGAACGTCGCACGCGAGCGCGCCGACCTGGCCGCCCGTGCGGCCGCGGCCGGAGCGCGTTCGCCCGTCGCCGCCGACTGGGCGTTCCTCGCCGAGCAGGTGCGGGCCGAGCGGCACGACGTCGACCTCGCCGCCCTGCGTCCGTACTTCGAGCTCGACCGGGTGCTCGTCGACGGCGTCTTCCACGCGGCCGGACTCCTCTACGGCCTCCGGTTCGCGCGCCGCGAGGACCTCGTCGGCTACCACCCCGACACGCGCGTCCACGAGGTGTTCGAGCACGACGGATCCCCCGTCGGCCTCTACCTCTTCGACCCGTACACGCGCGACTCGAAGCGCGGCGGCGCGTGGATGAGCGCGCTCGTCGACCAGTCCGAGCTCACGGGCGACCTGCCCGTCGTCGTGAACAACATGAACATCCCGAAGCCCGCCGCCGGCGAGCCGACGCTGCTCACGTTCGACGAGACCGAGACGCTCTTCCACGAGTTCGGCCACGCGCTGCACGGCCTCCTCGCGAGAGTCCGGTACCCGTCGCAGGCCGGCACGAACGTGTTCCGCGACTTCGTCGAGCTGCCCAGCCAGGTGAACGAGCTGTGGGTGCTCCGCCCCGAGGTGCTCGGGCACTACGCCGTGCACCACGAGACGGGCGAGCGGATGCCGCAGGAGCTCGCCGATCGCCTCATCGCGGCCCGCGGCTTCAACCAGGGCTTCGAGACCGCGGAGTACCTCGGCGCCGCGGTGCTCGACCAGGCGTGGCACCGACTCGGCGCGGAGCACGAGGTCACCGACGTGGCCGCATTCGAGCACGCGGCGCTCGCGGCCGCGGGCCTCGACGACCCGCTCGTGCCGCCGCGCTACTCCAGCGCCTACTTCGCGCATGTGTTCGCGGGCGGCTACGACGCCGGCTACTACTCGTACATCTGGAGCGAGGTGCCGGGCGCCGACGTCATGGAGTGGTTCGAGCGCAACGGCGGAGCCACCCGCGAGAACGGCGACCGGTACCGCCGCGAGGTGCTCGAGCCGGGCGGCTCGCGCGATCCGGGCGAGTCGATCCGCGCGCTGCTCGGACGCGAGCCGTCGATCGACGCGCTGCTGCGGCGTCGCGGGCTGGCCTGAACGCGGCGACGCCCCGGATGCACGCGGCATCCGGGGCGTCGGTGTCGAGGTGAGCGCTAGATCGCGAACCCGAGGGCGCGCATCATGTCGCGTCCGTCGTCGGTGATCCGCTCGGGACCCCACGGCGGCATCCACACCCAGTTGATGCGGAACGCGTCGACGATGCCGTCGAGCGCCTCGGCGGTCTGCTCCTCGAGCACGTCGGTGAGGGGGCATCCGGCGCTCGTGAGCGTCATGTGGATCACGAGCGCATCGTGCTCGTCGTCCCAGCCGAGGTCGTAGATCAATCCGAGGTCGACGACGTTGACGCCGAGCTCGGGGTCCATCACGTCCTTGAGCGCCTCGGTGACCGCGTCGTAGCGCTCGGGTGCGAGTGTGCTGACCATGATGCGAGTCTACCCGCGCCCTACTCGGCGACGGCCGTCTCGGCGACCTGGTAGCGGTCGTAGCCCTCGTCTTCGAGCCGGTCGGCGAGCTCGGGTCCGCCCTGCTCGGCGATCCGGCCCGCGACGAACACGTGCACGAAGTCGGGATGGATGTACCGGAGGATGCGCGTGTAGTGCGTGATGAGCATGATGCCGAGGCCGGTGCTCGCCTTGGCGCGGTTCACGCCCTCGGAGACGATCTTCAGCGCGTCGACGTCGAGGCCCGAATCGGTCTCGTCGAGCACTGCGAACCGCGGCTTCAGGAGCTCGAGCTGGAGGATCTCATTGCGCTTCTTCTCACCGCCGGAGAAGCCCTCGTTGACGTTGCGCTCGGCGAACTTCGAGTCCATGCGGAGGTTCGTCATCGACTCGCGCACGTCCTTGACCCATGTGCGCACCGACGGCGCCTCACCGTCGATGGCGGTCTTGGCGGTGCGGAGGAAGTTGGTGACCGTGACGCCTGGGATCTCGACGGGGTACTGCATCGCGAGGAAGAGACCGGCGCGGGCGCGCTCGTCGACGGTCATCTCGAGCACGTTCTCGCCGTCGAGCAGGATCTCGCCCTGCACGACGGTGTACTTCGGGTGACCGGCGATCGTGTAGGCGAGGGTCGACTTGCCGGAGCCGTTCGGCCCCATGATGGCGTGGATCTCGCCCTCGTTGATGGTGAGGTCGACGCCGCGAAGGATCTCGCGCGGGCCCTGTTCGGTCTCGACGTTGACGTGCAGGTTCTTGATCTCGAGCACAGACATGTGGTGGTGGATCTCTTTCGTGAGCCGGCCGTTCCGGGCCGGAAGCTGGTTCAGACGGTGAGGGTGACCGAGGGATCGATGTGGACGCCGCCGTCCTTGACCTCGACCTGGAAGACGGGGACGGGCTCGTAGGCGGGAAGGGTGAGCGGCTTGCCGGTCCGGAGCGAGAACTTCGACCCGTGGGCCCAGCACTCCAGGGTGTCGTCCTCCACGAAGCCCTCGGCGAGGGAGATGTCGCCGTGGGTGCAAGTGTCGCCGATCGCGAAGATCTCGCCCGCCGCATCCTTCACGACGGCGATCGGCACGCCCTCGACCACGAAGCGCGCGGCCTCGTTGGTCCCGAGGTCGTCGACGGCGCAGACACGAACCGATGCCACGTCAGCGCCCTTCCAGTTCAGCCTCGATCGCGGCGACGAGCCGCTCTTCGAGGTCAGCCGAGCCGATCTTCTGGACGATCTCGGTGAGGAAGCCGCGCACCACGAGCCGGCGCGCCTCGTCCTCGCGGATGCCGCGGGCCATCAGGTAGAAGAGCTGCTCGTCGTCGAAGCGACCGGTCGCGCTGGCGTGCCCGGCCCCCTCGATGTCGCCGGTCTCGATCTCGAGGTTCGGCACGCTGTCGGCACGAGTGCCGTCGGTGAGCACGAGGTTGCGGTTCTGCTCGTAGCTGTCGGTGCCGACCGCAGCATTGCCGATGAGGACGTCGCCGACCCAGACCGTGCGAGCGCCCGCGCCCTGCAGCGCACCCTTGTAGGTCACGCGAGAGCGGGTGTGCGGGGCGTCGTGGTGCACGAAGACCTGCTGCTCGAGGTGCTGGCCGGCGTCGGCGAAGTAGAGGCCGAGCGCCTCGACGTCGGAGCCCTGCTCGGCGAGGTGCGTCGACGGGTTCACCCGCACGACCTTGCCGCCGAGGGAGACCACGATGTGCTTGAGGAACGAGTCGCGCCCGAGCCGCGCGAAGTGGCTCGCCAGGTGCACCGCGTCGTCGTCCCACTCCTGGAGCGAGACGACCGTGAGCGAGGCGCCCTCGCCGACGACGATCTCCACGTTCTCGGAGAGGCGGGCGGCGCCCGTGCCGCGAAGCACCACGAGCCCGCGACTGTTGGGCGCGGCCTCGATCACGGTGTGCGCGCCGCGCGGCTGGTCGCCGAGGCCCTGGCGGGTGACGGCGGCGACCTTCTCATCCTCGCCCGCGACGGTGATGAGCAGGGCCTCGCCGAAGCTGCTCCACGCGTTCGCGGACGCACGCTCCTCGGGAATGCCGGTGCGACCGACGCGGGCGTCGTCGCGTGCGATCCAGGTGACGTCGACGCCCGCGACATCCGCCGTCTCGATCTCGACGCGCGAGCCGTCGAGCGGCCCGCCCGTGAGGTCGGCGAACGCCGCGACGGGCGAGAGCTTCCACTCGTGCTCGCGCCCGGTGACGGGCTCGAAATCACCGACGTCCACCGATCGGAAGCGCTCGGACCGCGTCTGCACGGGAACGAACGCGCCGTCGGAGTGCGGGCGGAAGCCGTGCTGCTCGGCCGTGGGCATGGCTGTGCTGGTCATCTGTGCGGTCATTCTCAGCCGACGCTGCCTTCCATGCCCATCTCGATGAGCTTGTTGAGTTCCATCGCGTACTCCATGGGGAGCTCTCGCGCGATGGGCTCGATGAAGCCGCGCACGATCATCGCCATGGCCTCGTCCTCAGGGAGACCGCGGGACATGAGGTAGAAGAGCTGCTCCTCGCTGACCTTCGAGACCGTCGCCTCATGGCCGAGGTGCACGTCGTCGACGCGGATGTCGATGGCCGGGTACGTGTCGGAGCGGGAGATCGTGTCGACCAGGAGGGCGTCGCAACGCACGGTGTTCGCCGAGTGGTGCGCGTTCGCGTCCACCCGGACCTCGCCGCGGTAGCCGGCTCGTCCGCCTCCGCGCGCGATCGACTTGGAGACGATCGACGACTGCGTGTACGGCGCCATGTGGATCATCTTGGCGCCGGCGTCCTGGTGCTGGCCCGGGCCTGCGAAGGCCACCGAGAGGGTCTCGCCCTTGGCGTGCTCGCCCATGAGGAAGATCGACGGGTACTTCATCGTGACCTTCGAGCCGATGTTGCCGTCGATCCACTCCATGGTGGCGCCCTCGGCGGCGGTGGCCCGCTTCGTGACGAGGTTGTAGACGTTGTTCGACCAGTTCTGGATCGTCGTGTAGCGAACGCGCGCGTTCTTCTTCACGATGATCTCGACGACCGCGGAGTGCAGCGAGTCCGACTTGTAGATCGGCGCCGTGCAGCCCTCGATGTAGTGCACGTAAGAGCCCTCGTCGGCGATGATCAGGGTGCGCTCGAACTGGCCCATGTTCTCGGTGTTGATGCGGAAGTAGGCCTGGAGCGGGATCTCGACGTGCACGCCCGGCGGCACGTAGACGAACGACCCTCCCGACCAGACGGCCGTGTTGAGCGCCGCGAACTTGTTGTCACCTGCCGGGATGACGGTGCCGAAGTACTCCTCGAAGAACTCGGGGTGCTCCCTCAGCGCGGTGTCGGTGTCCATGAAGATCACACCCTGGCGCTCGAGCTCCTCGTTGATCTGGTGGTACACCACCTCGGACTCGTACTGCGCGGCCACGCCGGCGACGAGCCGCTGGCGCTCGGCCTCGGGGATGCCGAGCTTCTCGTAGGTGTTCTTGATGTCGTCGGGCAGGTCTTCCCAGGTCTGGGCCTGCTTCTCGGTGGAGCGGACGAAGTACTTGATGTTGTCGAAGTCGATCTCCGAGAGGTCTGCGCCCCAAGTCGGCATCGGCTTGCGCTCGAAGAGCTGCAGGGCGCGCTGGCGCCGCTGGAGCATCCATTCGGGCTCGGCCTTCAGCGCCGAGATGTCGGCGACGACCTCTGGCGAGATGCCCCGCCTGGCGGATGCGCCGGCGGCGTCGGAGTCGGCCCAGCCGAACTCGTATACGCCGAGCCCTTCCAGCTCGGGGCGGTCGATCAGTACGTCCGTCATGCTCTCCCTCTTCTCCTCCCGTGCAACCGGCTATCAGTCCGGCTCATTCCCCTTGCGAGTCGAGGCACTCGGTGAGTGGGTGATGATGTGCGGGTGGCTCCAGTGCGAACCTAAGATGGCTGGGAACCGCATCGCGCCGTGTCGCGCGCCTCGCGGGGTATCCCCAACCCTTCAAGTCTATAGGGTCGCACTGCCGGCTGGACGGTTCTCCCAGTGCCGTCACAGTCCGACCCGGATCAGGACCGACCAGCGTGAATCGCTTCACCGAGTGGCTGCCCGACCGCGTCGACACGCGCATCCGGGTGTTCGCATGGCTCTCCTTCGCCGTGCAGACGATCATCATCGGCACGGGCGGCGCGGTGCGGCTCACGGGCTCCGGTCTCGGATGCCCCACCTGGCCGACCTGCACGCCCGACTCCCTCGTGCCCACCGAGGAGCTCAGCTACCACTCGCTCATCGAGTTCGGGAACCGCATGATGACGGGCGTCGTCGGCATCGTCGCGCTCGTGCTGTTCGTGCTCGTGTGGCGCATCCGCCGCGAGCGCCGCGACCTGTTCGTGCTCGCGTTCATCGTGGGCGCTGGCGTCGTCGCGCAGGCCATCGTGGGCGGCATCACGGTGTGGACGGGACTCAACCCGTTCATCGTCGGCTTCCACTACGTGTCGTCGCTGCTGCTCGTGTGCGTGTGCGCCGCGTTCATCGTGCGCATGGACGCGACTCCCGGTCCCCGTGAGCTCGCCGTGCCCGGCTGGTACGCGGGGCTCACGCACGCCACGACGGGCGTCCTCGCGCTCACCATCGTGTTCGGCATCCTGACGACGGGCGCCGGCCCGCACTCCGGGGATGCCGCGGCCGGCCGCAACGGCTTCGAGGCCGAGCTGCTCGAGCACGTGCACGCCTGGCCGGGCTACGCCCTCCTCGCCCTCACCGTGGCGCTGCTGATCGGCGCGTGGCGCCTGCGGCTGCCGACCCTCCGCTGGACGGTCGTGCTCCTCGCCGCCGAGCTGGTGCAGATCGCCGTGGGGCTCTACCAGGCGCGCAACGGCCTCCCGCCGCTCGCGGTCGGCGTGCACATGGTGCTCGCGGCGCTCACCGCCTCCACGATGACGGTGGTCGTGCTGCGGCTCAAGCGTCCCGTTCCGGCCGATCGGCCGGTGGAGGCATCCGTCGGCGCATGATCGTCGAGCATCGCGGCCGCACGCCGCGCATCGATCCCTCGGCCACGGTGGCGCCCGGGGCGATCGTCTCGGGCGACGTGGTGGTCGAGGCCGGCGCACGCATCCTGCACGGCGCGGTGCTCACCGCCGAGGACGGCGAGGTGCGCATCGGCCGTGAGTCGGTGGTGCTCGAGCACGCCGTGATCCGCGGCCGTGCGAGGCATCCGGCCGTGGTCGGATCGCACGTCATGGTGGGCCCGCACGCGCACGTCAACGGCGCGACCGTCGGCGATCGGGCCTTCATCGCGACGGGCGCATCGCTGTTTCCGGGCGCGGTCGTCGGCGAACGCGCGGAGGTGCGCGTGAACGGCGTCGTGCAGGTGAACACGGCGCTCGAGCCCGGCGCGGTCGTGCCCATCGGGTGGGTGGCGGTCGGCTCCCCCGCGCGGATCCTCTCCCCCGACCGGCACGAGGAGATCTGGGCCATCCAGCAGGCGCTCGACTTCCCGGGCACGGTCTACGGCGTCGATCGCGGCGCGGGCATGGACGAGCTCATGCGTCGGCAATCGGTGTTCTACTCGGCCCACGACGGCGACCGGGTGATCGACGTCGACTAAGTGCGGGCCACGCCCTCGTCGGTCACCCGGTGGACCAGGCGTGCGAGTTCCACGCGATTCGCGGTGCCGGTCTTCGCGAGCAGGTGCGAGACGTGGGTGCTCACGGTCTTCTCGCTGATCACGAGGGTTCGCGCGATCTCGGAGTAGGTGCGCCCGACCGCGATGAGATCGAGCACCTCCCGCTCGCGTTCGGTGAGGCCGGGCAGAGCAGACGGCCCAGCGGATGCCGCGGCGCCCGGCTCCTCGATCGGCACGCGTGCTCGGGCGGCGAGGTCGAGCAACTCGCCCTCCACCGGCTTCGCGCCCAGGCGGCGTGCGAGGGCGAGCCCGCTGCGGAGCATCTCGGCGCCCGCCTGGCGGTCGTGGCCACGGCCAAGCAGCGCCTCCGCTGCGCGCCAGCGACAGTAGGCCTCCTCCCACGGGAGGCTCGCGATCGAGCAGGCCTCGACCGCGTCCGTCCACCGGGCGGCCGCGCCCTCGTCGGCCCGGGCACGGGCTTGCTCGGCGAGGTACATGCCGTCGAGGGCCGCCACCTGCCGTCGCGCCAGTTCGGTCCAGGTGCCGACGTCCTCGATGATGTGCGGGAATCGCTCGACGAGCCGGTCGAGCATGGCGAGCACGTCGTCGTCGGGTCGGCCTCGATCCCTCGCGGACTGCGCGAGCTCGGCGAGGCCGCGTGCCGCGAACGGCAGCAGCCATTCGGCCATGGTCGGCGGAGTCCCGCGATCCACGGCGCCCTGGAGCGCGGCCTCGTAGGCGCCGAGGGGGTCGCCGGCTGCGAGCCGCACCTCCGCGCGGACCGCGTCGTACTCGATGGCGAGGAACGCGGATCCATCCACGACGAGCTCCTCCACGCGCAGGAGGTGACCCTCGGCCTCCCCCTGTCGGCCCTGGAGGACCGCGAGCCGTGCGGCGGCCAGTCGGGCCTCGACGTCACCGAGCGGACCGGGGTCGGAACCCAGCGCCACGCGCAGCCGCGCATCGGCCTCGCGCCAGTCCCCGCTCGTCAGGCGGGAGAGCGCCTCGGCGGCCGAGAGCCACGCGATGTAGGGGTGCGGACCACCGTGCGCCTCCAGCTCGAGCCGGCGCTCCCGCATCCGCAGCGCGTACGTCTCGCTCGCCCAGGTCTCGACCGCGTTCGCCTCCCACATCGCCGCATGCACGAACGCCCACCAGGCGCGCGCGTCCAAGGCGGGCGCGAGCGCCGCGCGCCCCAGCTCGGCCCCGACGACGTTGTCCTCCACGAAGTCCGCGGCCATCGATCCGGCCGAGAGCGCGATCGACAGCGCCTCGGCATCACCTGCCCTGCGGGCGATCTCGATCGCCGTCCGCGCGTGCGTGCGCGCCTGCGGATCACCGCTCCAGAGCTCCGCGTGCGCGAGCTCCGCGAGCGCCAGCGCGTACTCCGGGCTCGCCGTGTCGGTCGACGCGAGCCGGACGGCCTCCCGCATCTGGTCGACCTCGATGAAGGACAGCCCGCGCATGAAGCGCAGGTGCATGCGCCGGACGCGGAGCTCGGCCGCCACGAGCGGCTCGGCACGCTCGTCGACGCGGGCGAGCAGGGCCTCGACGGCGTCGAGCTCGTCGCCCGTGGCGCCGGAATCGGCGGCCGCCCGCCGGAGGCGCCGAAGCAGGTCGTCGAGCGACGGCACGGCGTCGTCGAGATCCTCGCGCAGGCTGACGGCGCGCCGGAGCAGGCGGAGCTCCTCGGCGCGACCGGCAGCATCGCCCGCCGCGGCGGCGGCGCGCAGTGCCCAGTCGAAGGCGACCCGGGTCTCACCGGCGCGGTACCGGTGATCGGCGATGGCGATCACCGCAGCCGCTGAAGTCGGATCTGCGAGTCGTGCCTCCAGGAGCCCCGCGAACCGACGATGCCATTCGCGCCGTTCGTCCTCCGCGAGCGAGCCCTCGAGCACCTCGGCGTTCATGGGGTGGTGGAACCAGTACGCACCGTCGTCGAGCAGGTCGAGTGTCCCCAGGTCGACCGCTTCGGTGAGGCGGGCGCGGATCGCGTCCACCGACACGTCGGCATCGACCACCTCGGCGAGCTCGCCCGCGTGCATCGCCACGCCGCCCACTGCAAGCACCGTGGCGAGCCGGCGCGTCTCGGGAGTGAGGCGGAACCATGCCTGCAGGACCGCTGAACTGAGGTCGGCGGGGAACGTCTCGGGCGCGGCCCGCGCGTCCGCGGACAGCCCCGCGACCATGAGACGGGTGAAGTAGGGGTTGCCTCGGGTGCGACCGTGCACGTCGTCGATCAACGACTGATGCGGAACCGCGCCGAGCAGCGCCTGCAGCTGCTCGGCGGTGCCCGCACGGTCGAGCGGGTCGAGTGCGAGCTCGGACACACGGGGCAGTCGGCGGATGTCCGCGAGCCAGCGCTGCAGCGGATGCCCGAGGCCCACCTCGCCCGCGCGGAGGGTCGCGATCACGCTCAGACGGCGTCGTGCCGGGCCTGCGATGACGTACATCAGCGCATCGAGCGTCGACTGGTCAGCCCACTGCACATCGTCGACGACGAGGACGACCGGCCGGTCCCGACACCTCCCGCCGAGCCAGGCGTCGAACCGGACGGTGAGCTCGCGATCGTCGCCGTCGAGCTCGATCGCGGTCCCGTCATCCTCATCGTCCATGGCACGGAGGGCGCCACGGATCGGCATCAACGGAATCGACATCGACGTGAGCGGCAGGCAGGCGCCGAAGATCGTCAGCGCTCGGCGGCCCTTCGAGCACGCATGCGCGACCAGCGCCGTCTTTCCCACGCCGGCGTCGCCCGAAACGACGAGCGCCTGAGCCTCCTCGGCAGCGGATCGTTCGAGGAGCCCCCTGATGGTCCCGAGTTCACGCTCGCGGCCGACGAACACCGGCGACGACGGCTCGGGTGGCATGGCTACGATCCCAGTCTGGCACCGCTGCGCCCACGGATCTCAGGATGTTCCGCCCCCATCTCAGGGGTCGCACCCGATTCGGCCCACCCGTCCGAAGCGGAGGGTGGTGCCGTCCGATTCCCTGAAAGGCAAGGATCATGTCCACCGCACGCACCGTCGGCGCATCCCTCTTCATCGCCGCGTTCCTCACGACGGCCATCGCCGCCCCCGCATCCGCCCGTCCCGAGGCTGCGCCCGCCGCGCCGTCCGTGCAGTCGCACGGGTTCGGCGAGTGCTCCCTGCAGCGCATCGACGACCAGTTCGTCCGCTGCGACGACCTGAGCGGTGCCGGCGTCAGGGCCCCATCCTGGATCCCCGAGCAGCAACCACGCTTCTTCTGAGGAGTACGCATCTTCTGACGGGTGCGCCGGACGTGGACCGGCGCGCCCGTCTCGTGTCAGCGCGACGACGCACCGCGAGGTGGGGTCGTGCATCCGACGGCGGTGCGCCGGGTCAGGGACGGCGCACCGTCCCTCCGGCTCAGAACGGCAGCAGCGGGTCGATCCCGATCGCGAGGAACAGGAGCGAGAGGTACGCGATCGACCCGTGGAACACGCGCATCGGCGAGACCTGCTCGTGGCGGATCGCGAGGTTGTAGAGGCGGTGCGTCTCGTAGACGAACCAGATGCCCGTCACGACGGCGACCGTCGAGTAGAGCAGGCCCATGCCCGCGACGGGGATGAGCAGCAGTGAGCACGCCACCGTCGCCCACGCGTAGAGGATCACCTGCAGGCCGACCTGGGCGCGCCCGCGCACTACGGCGAGCATGGGCACGCCCGCCGCGGCGTAGTCGTCCTTGTACTTCATCGAGAGCGGCCAGTAGTGCGGCGGCGTCCACAGGAAGATGATGAGGAACAGGATGAACGGCGTCCAGCTCAGGCTGCCGGTCACCGCGGCCCAGCCGATGAGCACGGGCATGCAGCCGGCGACGCCACCCCAGACGATGTTCTGCGACGTGCGGCGCTTGAGGATGAGGCTGTAGAAGACGACGTAGAGCAGGATCGCGGCGAGCGAGAGCAGTGCGGCGAGCCAGTTGGTGAAGACCCAGAGCCAGAAGATGGATGCCGCGCCGAGGCCGTAGGCGAAGACGAGCGCCTCGCGGTCGGTGAGCTCGCCGGTGACCAGCGGGCGCCCGCGCGTGCGGCGCATGACCCGGTCGATGTCGCGGTCGATGTAGCAGTTGAACGCCCCGGCCGAGCCGGCGCTCATCGCGCCGCCGATGAGGGTGGCGACGAGCAGCCAGAGGTTCGGGAGCCCGTTCTGGGCCAGGATCATGGTCGGTGCGGTGACCACGAGCAGCAGCTCGATGACGCGCGGCTTGGTGAGGGCGAGGTAGGCGGCGAGCTTCCGCCGTACCGTCATCGACGGGCGCGACTCGCGCGTGTGTACGGCTGCTGCCTGCATCGTTCCTCTTCTGGGCACGGGTGTCTCGACCACTCCCCGTGCGGCCTCCATCGATTCTAGGTCATGCCCGCGCGAGGGTGCATGGAATGCGCTTTCCGCCTCACATCACGCGGAGCGACGTGTGAGTCACAGCCCGTCACACATGGCCCGAAATCCATATACTGAGGAATGCGCGCCCGGCTTCGCGGGTTCGACCCAGAGGGCGTCTCGCCAGGCTGCCGGTCGAATCCGTCGCCCGGGCGGAACCGCGCCGCAACGTCCTCGGCGGGTCGGGGCCGGTCGGTTCCCGACGCCGTCACGATCGGAAGGAACATCACCTCGTGGCAACTCTGCAGTGGGAACCCATCGACGATCGCGCGGTCGACACGGCGCGCGTCCTCGCGGCCGACGCCGTCGAGAAGGTCGGGAACGGGCACCCCGGCACCGCGATGAGCCTGGCGCCCGCGGCCTACCTCCTCTTCCAGAAGGTCATGCGCCGCGACCCGGCCGACCACACGTGGCTCGGACGCGACCGCTTCATCCTCTCCGCGGGCCACAGCTCGCTCACGCAGTACGTGCAGCTGTACCTCGCGGGCGACGGCCTCGAGCTCGACGACCTCGAGTCGCTCCGCACCTGGGGCTCCAAGACCCCGGGCCACCCCGAGTACGGCCACACCGCGGGCGTCGAGATCACGACCGGTCCGCTCGGCCAGGGGCTCTCGTCGGCCGTCGGCTTCGCCTACGCCTCGCGCTACGAGCGCGGCCTCTTCGACCCCGAGGCGGCAGCGGGCACGAGCCCGTTCGACCACTTCGTCTACGTGATCGCCAGCGACGGCGACCTGGAGGAGGGCGTGACGAGCGAGGCATCCTCGCTCGCCGGTCACCAGCAGCTCGGCAACCTCGTGGTGATCTACGACTCGAACCAGATCTCGATCGAGGACGACACCGACATCGCCTTCACGGAAGACGTCGCCAAGCGCTACGAGGCGTACGGCTGGCACGTGCAGACCGTCGACTGGAAGAAGACCGGGCAGTACGTCGAGGACGTCGCCGAGCTGCACCGTGCGGTCGAGGCGGCCAAGGGCGAGACCTCGAAGCCGTCGATCATCATCCTGAAGACCATCATCGGCTGGCCGAGCCCCGGCAAGCAGAACACCGGCAAGATCCACGGCTCCGCGCTCGGCGCGGCCGAGCTCGCCGCCACCAAGGAGGTGCTCGGCTTCGACCCCGAGCAGAGCTTCGTCGTCGCCGACGACGTCATCGAGCACACCCGCGGCGCCCTCGAGCGCGGCGCCGCCGCACGCGCCGAATGGCAGGTCGGGTTCGACGCGTGGGCCGAGGCGAACCCCGAGCGCAAGGCGCTCCTCGACCGCCTCGAGGCGGGCGAGCTGCCCGCCGGCATCGAGTCGGTGCTGCCGGCGTTCGAGGGTGGCACCGAGGTGTCCACGCGCGCGGCATCCGGCAAGGTCATCAACGCCCTCGCGGCCGAGCTGCCCGAGTTCTGGGGCGGATCGGCCGACCTCGCGGAGTCGAACCTCACGACCATCAACGACGCGGCCTCGTTCATCCCGACCGAGTGGTCGACGCACGAGTTCGCCGGCAACCCCTACGGCCGCGTGCTCCACTTCGGCATCCGCGAGCACGCGATGGCCGCGATCGTCAACGGCATCGTGCTGCACGGCCCGACGCGTCCGTTCGGCGGCACCTTCCTGATCTTCAGCGACTACATGCGCCCGGCGGTCCGCCTGTCCGCGCTCATGAACATCCCGTCGATCTTCGTCTGGACGCACGACTCCGTGGCGCTCGGCGAGGACGGCCCGACGCACCAGCCGATCGAGCAGCTCGCGACGCTCCGCGCCATCCCGAACTTCACGGTCGTGCGACCCGCCGACGCGAACGAGGTCGCGGTCGCCTGGCTCGAGGTCCTGAAGCGTCGCGGCGGCCCGGTCGGCCTCGCGCTGACCCGCCAGAACATCCCCGTGTTCGAGCGCGGCGAGGGCGCGGCATCCGGCGACACGCTCGCCTCGGCCGACGGCGTCGTGAAGGGCGCCTACGTGCTCGCCGAGGCACCGTCGGGCGAGCCCGACGTGATCCTCATCGCCACGGGCTCCGAGGTGCAGCTCGCCGTCGCGGCGCGCGAGCGCCTTGCCGAGGAGGGCGTCCAGGCGCGCGTCGTGTCGGCCCCGAGCCTCGAGTGGTTCGAGCAGCAGGACGCCGAGTACCGCGAGTCCGTGCTGCCGTCGTCGGTCACCGCCCGCGTCTCCGTCGAGGCCGGCATCGCCCTCACGTGGCGTCCCTACCTCGGCGACCGCGGCCGCAGCGTGTCGATCGAGCACTTCGGCGCCTCCGCCGACTACAAGACCCTGTTCCGCGAGTTCGGCATCACCACCGATGCCGTCGTCGCCGCCGCCAAGGATTCGCTCGCCGCCTGACGGGCGAGAAGGAGAATGACCAGCATGGCCACGCAGACCCAGTCCACCCAGACCCCGACCGAGGCCCTCTCCGAGGCCGGCGTCAGCATCTGGCTCGACGACCTGTCCCGCGAGCGCATCACGTCGGGCGGACTCGCCCGGCTGATCGCCGACCGCAACGTCGTGGGCGTCACCACGAACCCGACGATCTTCGCGGGCGCCCTCTCGAAGGGAGACGCCTACGCCGAGCAGCTGCACGCCCTCGCGGCGGCCGGCGCCGACGTCGACACGGCGGTGTTCGAGACCACGACGAACGACGTCCGCGACGCCGCCGACATCTTCCGGCCGGTGTACGACGCGACCGGCGGCTACGACGGCCGCGTGTCGATCGAGGTCGCTCCCGACCTCGCGCACGACACGAAGGCGACCATCGAGCAGGCGCACGCGCTCTGGGAGAAGGTCGACCGCCCGAACGTCATGATCAAGATCCCCGCGACGATCGAGGGCCTCGACGCGATCACCGCCGCCATCGGCGCCGGCATCAGCGTGAACGTGACGCTGATCTTCAGCCTCGACCGGTACCGCGAGGTCATCAACGCCTACCTCGCAGGCCTCGAGCAGGCCAAGGCGGCGGGCATCGAACTCTCCACGATCCACTCGGTCGCGTCGTTCTTCGTGTCCCGCGTGGACACCGAGATCGACAAGCGCCTCACCGCCATCGGCACCGACGAGGCCCTCGCCCTGAAGAGCAAGGCCGGCGTCGCGAACGCGCAGCTCGCGTACGAGCTGTACGAGGAGGCGTTCGCGTCCGACCGGGCCGCGGCGCTGCTGGCCGCAGGGGCGAACCGGCAGCGCCCGCTCTGGGCGTCGACGGGCGTGAAGGACCCGGCCCTGCCCGACACGCTGTACGTGGTCGAGCTGGTCGCCCAGGGCGTGGTGAACACGATGCCCGAGAAGACCCTCGAGGCCACCTTCGACCACGGCGAGGTCCGCGGCGACACCGTCACCGGGTCGTACGCGCAGGCCGGTGCCGTGCTCGACGCGCTCGCGAGCGTGGGCGTCGACTACGACGACGTCACCGCCGTGCTCGAGCGCGAGGGCGTGGAGAAGTTCATCGTGTCCTGGCACGAGCTGCTCGACACCGTGCGCACCGCACTGGAGGCGGCCCGATGAGCTTCCGCATCTCGGTCAGCGGCGCGGCCGCCGACGCCGTCCGGCGCACCGTGCCGGGCCTCGTGTCCGACCTCGTCGCCAGCGGCATCACCGCGCAGGACCCCGAGCTCTGGGGTCCGGCGGCCGAGGAGGAGGCCGCGAAGCGCCTCGGCTGGACCGAGGCGGTCGCCGTGTCGCGCCCGCTCGTGCCCGAGATCGAGGCACTCCGCGAGCAGCTCGAGGCCGACGGCGTCTCCCACATCGTGCTTGCGGGCATGGGCGGCTCGTCGCTCGCACCCGAGGTCATCACGCGCACCGCGCGCGTCGAGCTCACCGTGCTCGACTCGACCGAGCCGGGCCAGGTGCGCGCGGCGCTCGCCGACCGTCTCGCCGAGTCCGCCCTCGTCGTCTCGTCGAAGTCGGGTTCCACGGCCGAGACCGACAGCCAGCGCCGGGTCTACGAGCAGGCGTTCCGCGACGCGGGCATCGACCCGACCACGCGCATCGTCGTCGTGACCGACCCCGGTTCGCCGCTCGACGAGTCGGCGCGCGCCGCCGGCTACCGCGTCTTCAACGCCGACCCGAACGTGGGCGGCCGCTACTCCGCGCTGACCGCATTCGGCCTCGTGCCTTCCGGCCTCGCGGGCGTCGACATCGCCGAGGTCCTCGACGAGGCCGAGACGATCGAGCTGTCGCTCGCGATCGACAGCCCCGAGAACCCGGGCCTCGTGCTCGGCGCCGCGATCGCGGCCACCGTGCCGCTGCGCGACAAGCTCGCGATCGTCGCCGACGGCACCCACATCGTCGGCTTCGCCGACTGGGCCGAGCAGCTCATCGCGGAGTCCACAGGCAAGGAGGGCACCGGCATCCTGCCCGTCGTCCTCGACGTGAACTCCCCCGAGCTCACGGCCGACCTGTCCGACGTGCAGATCGTGCGACTCGTCGACGACGCGGGCGACGAGATCTTCCGCGACGACACGCACGGCGAGATCCGCGTCTCCGGCACGCTCGGCGCGCAGCTGCTCGTCTGGGAGTACGCGACGGCGGTCGCGGGTCGCCTGCTCGGCATCAACCCGTTCGACCAGCCCGACGTGGAGTCGGCGAAGATCGCGGCGCGCGGCCTCCTGGACGCACGCCCTGAGCCCGCTCCCGCCGCGTTCGTCGCCGACGGCATCGAGGTCCGCGGCACCCCCGAGGTCATCGGGGCGTCGAGCGACCTCGCCTCGGCCATCGAGGTGCTGCTCGAGGAGCTGCCCGCGAACGGGTACCTCTCGGTCCAGGCCTACGTCGACCGCGTCGCGCACCCCGAGGTCGCCCGCATCCGCGACCTCCTCGCGGCGCGCGCCGGCCGGCCGGTGACCTTCGGCTGGGGTCCCCGGTTCCTGCACTCGACCGGCCAGTTCCACAAGGGCGGCCCCGCGGTCGGCGTGTTCCTGCAGATCACGGAGCACCCCGCCGAGGACCTCGAGATCCCCGAGCGCCCCTTCACCTTCGGCGAGCTCATCGCCGCGCAGGCGTCCGGCGACGCGAGCGTGCTCGCCGACCACGGGCGCCCGGTGCTCACGCTGACGCTGACGGACCCCGCCGCGAACCTCGCGACGCTGTTCGACGCGGTCGGCTGATCCAGGGAGGATCCGCATTGGCTCCGGCAGAGATCTCTGCGCAGCACAACCCGCTGCGCTCCCCCAAGGACTACCGCCTCAACCGGATCGCCGGCCCCTCGAGCCTCATCATCTTCGGGGTGACCGGCGACCTCGCCCGCAAGAAGCTCATGCCGGCGGTCTACGACCTCGCGAACCGGGGGCTCCTGCCGCCCGGCTTCGCGCTCGTCGGGTTCGCGCGCCGCGACTGGGCGGACGAGGACTTCGAGCGGGTGGTGCACGACTCGGTGCAGCAGTACGCCCGCACCGAGTTCCGTGAGGACGTCTGGAAGCAGCTCGCCCGCGGCATCCGCTTCGTGCAGGGCGACTTCGACGACGACGCGGCGTTCGACCGCCTGCGCACCGTCGTCGAGGAGCTCGACCGCGAACGCGGCACGATGGGCAACCACGCGTTCTACCTGTCGATCCCGCCCAAGTCGTTCCCGCTGGTGACCGAGCAGCTCAAGCGCTCGGGCCTCACCGAGCAGAAGGACGGCCAGTGGCGACGCGTCGTCATCGAGAAGCCGTTCGGCAGCGACCTGAAGTCGGCGCGCGAGCTGAACGACGTCGTCGCCTCGGTGTTCCCGCCCGACGCGGTGTTCCGCATCGACCACTACCTCGGCAAGGAGACCGTCCAGAACATCCTGGCGCTCCGGTTCGCGAACCAGCTCTACGAGCCCATCTGGAACGCGAACTACGTCGACCACGTGCAGATCACCATGGCCGAGGACATCGGCGTGGGCGGCCGTGCCGGGTACTACGACGGCATCGGCGCTGCGCGCGACGTCATCCAGAACCACCTGCTGCAGCTGCTCGCGCTCACCGCCATGGAGGAGCCGATCTCGTTCGATGCCGCCGACCTGCGCGCCGAGAAGGAGAAGATCCTCGCGGCCGTGCGCCTGCCCGACGACCTGGCGACGGGCACCGCCCGCGGCCAGTACGCCGGCGGCTGGCAGGGCGGTGAGAAGGTCGTCGGCTTCCTCGACGAGGAGGGCATGAACCCCCACTCGACGACGGAGACGTACGCGGCCATGAAGCTGCTCATCGGCACCCGCCGGTGGGCGGGCGTGCCGTTCTACCTGCGCGCCGGCAAGCGCCTCGGCCGCCGTGTCACCGAGATCGCGGTCGTCTTCAAGCGGGCACCCCAGCAGGTCTTCGCCGACAGCCAGACCTCCGAGCTCGGCCAGAACGCGCTCGTGATCCGGGTGCAGCCCGACGAGGGCGTGACCATCCGGTTCGGCTCGAAGGTGCCAGGCGCCGGCATGCAGGTGCGCGACGTCACGATGGACTTCGGCTACGGCCACGCGTTCACCGAGGCGAGCCCCGAGGCGTACGAGCGGCTCATCCTCGACGTGCTGCTCGGCGACCCGCCGCTCTTCCCCCGCCAGGAGGAGGTCGAGCTGTCGTGGAAGATCCTCGACCCGATCGAGGAGTTCTGGGCCACGCAGGGCCAGCCAGAGCAGTACCGCCCCGGCACCTGGGGACCGAGCTCGGCCGACGAGCTCCTGCACCGCGACGGACGAAGCTGGAGGCGACCGTGATCGTCGAACTGCCCGACACGACGACGAGCCAGGTCTCCAAGACCCTCGTCAAGATCCGCGAGGAGGGCGGCGTCGTCGCCCTCGGCCGCGTGCTGACCCTCGTCATCGCCACCGAGCCCGGCAGCGAGGAGGAGGCGATCGAGGCTGCGAACGACGCGTCCCGCGAGCACCCGATGCGCGTCATCGTGGTCTCGAGCGACCCGGCGGAGGCACCCGACACGGATTCGCGCCTCGACGCGGAGATCCGCGTGGGCGGCGACGCCGGCGCGAGCGAGGTCATCGTCCTCCGCGCACACGGCGACGCCGCCCTTGACGAGGAGAGCCTCGTCATGGGCCTCCTGCTGCCGGATGCCCCGGTGGTCACGTGGTGGCCCGGCCCCTCGCCCGAGGTGCCCGGCCAGTCCCCGCTCGGCCGCATCGCCCACCGTCGCATCACGGATGCCTCGACGAAGCCCGACCCGCAGCACGCGCTGCACGCTTGCGCCTCGAGCTACACCCCCGGCGACGCGGACTTCGCGTGGACGCGCCTCACGCTCTGGCGCGCGCAGCTCGCCGCGGTGCTCGACCAGCCGCCGTACGAGCCCATCACGGCCGTCAAGGTGACGGGGGCGATCGACTCGCCGTCGACCACGCTGCTCGCGGCCTGGCTGCACCTCCAGCTCGACGCGCCGACCAGCTACGAGCTCACGCCCGTCGAGGAGGGCTCGCACGGCATCCACGGCGTGGAGCTGCAGCGCGACGCCGGCACCGTCGAACTCGTGCGCGACACCCCCGGTGTCGCCACGCTGAACCAGCCGGGCCAGCCGACCCATCACGTCGCGCTGCCGCGCCGCAACCTCCGCGACTGCCTCGCCGACGAACTCCGTCGCCTCGACCCCGACGAGTTGTACGGTGAAGTGATCACGAGCGGCCTCTCGCTGCTCGGCGACGCGGAGGCCGAAGGAGTCCATGCATGACGAATGAGCGGCGGGTGCTCGTCCACCCCGACAAGGCATCGCTGGCCGGATCCGTGGCCGCACGGTTCATCACCAAGATGCTCGACATCCTCGACGAGCAGGCCGTCGCGCACGTCGTGCTGACGGGCGGGTCCATGGGCTCGGCGGTGCTCGAGGCGGTGGCGTCCTCGCCCGCGCGCACGACCATCGACTGGTCGCGCGTGCACTTCTGGTGGGGCGACGAGCGCTGGGTACCCGCGGGCGACGCCGATCGCAACGACCTGCAGGCGCAGCAGGCGCTGCTCGACGACCTCGACCTCCCCGACGAGAACGTGCATCCGTTCCCCGCGTCCGACGCCGGCATCGACCTCGACGAGGCGGCGGCGGTGTACGCCGCGGAGCTGTCGGAGCACGGCGTCGACGGGCTGCCGCATCCGATCTTCGACATCACGTTCCTGGGCGTCGGGCCCGACGGCCACATCGCGTCGCTCTTCCCGCACCGCTCGGGCATCCAGGTGACCGACCGCACCGTCATCCCCGTGCGGAACTCACCCAAGCCGCCACCCGAGCGCCTGAGCCTCACGCGCCCGGTGATCAACTCGTCTCAGCGCATCTGGATGGTGCTCGCCGGCGCCGACAAGGCCTCCGCGCTCGGCCTCGCCCTCGCGGGCGCGAGCCGCGACGAGGTGCCGGCCGCCGGCATCAAGGGCCGGCGCCGCACGGTGTTCTTCGTCGACGCCGACGCGGCGGCCGAGGTCCCCGAGTCCCTCATCGCACGCGACTACTGAACCGGGCGGGCGGATGCCGCGAGCATCCGCTCCCGCTCCTTTTTCGGGAAACGCGGAAGGGGCCGGCCAAGATGGCCGGCCCCTTCCGCATGTCTGCGGGTGACGTCACTCCTGCGGAGCGGTCTGCCCACGGCGCGCGCGGAGCTGCGTGAGGGCCTCCTCGAGCAGCGCGGCGGCCTCCTCGTCGGTGCGACGCTCCTTCACGTAGGCGAGGTGCGTCTTGTACGGCTCGAGCTTCGACACCGACGGCGGGTTGTCCTTGTCGCGACCCGCCGGCAGACCCGTCGAGGGGCTGTCGATGATCTCGGGGATCTCCTCCTCGGGCAGGTTCGCCGCGAAGTACCGCACGGTCTCGTTGCCCTGGGCGTCCCAGTAGCTCACGGCGACGCGGTCGGCGTGGAACCCGCGATCCTGCTCGCCCATGGGGCCCGCGCCCACGCGCGAGCCACGGATGGCGCTGTTGCCTGATGCCATGGCGTCTCCCCCGTCAGATTCCGGCGTCGAACTTCGTGATGAGTCCGAGCACGACGATGCACGTCACCCACACGAGTCCGAGGATCACCGTGATCCGGTTGAGGTTGCGCTCGGCCACGCCGGAGGCGCCGAGGCTCGAGGTGACGCCGCCGCCGAACATGTCGGACAGACCGCCGCCGCGGCCCTTGTGCAGCAGGATGAGCAGCGTCAGCAGGAGGCTCGTGAGCCCGAGCAGCACCTGCAGGACGACCTGGAGAATCTCCACGGTGAACCTTTCCGGGCACGACGCAGGGTGTCGTGCCGACATTCGAGTATAGCCGCACGCGCGGCCGGGCCGATGGAACCCGCCGTCAGGCCCCGACGTGCTTCGTGAATCTGGCGATGCTCGAGAACTCGTCGATGTCGAGGCTCGCGCCGCCCACGAGGGCGCCGTCCACGTTCGGCTCGCGCAGGAAGGACGCGATGTTCGCGGCCTTCACCGATCCGCCGTAGAGGATGCGCGTCGCCTGGGCGACGTCGTCGCCGAGCACCTCGGCGATGACCTCGCGCAGTGCCGCGGCGACCTTCTCGGCCTGCTCGGGCGTGGCCGCCTGGCCGGAGCCGATCGCCCAGACGGGCTCGTACGCGACCACGAGGCCCTTCGCGCCGTCGACGCCCTCGAGCGCCGTGCGCAGCTGCGCCACGGGCACGGCGCTCGCGCCGAACCGCTCCAGGTCGTCGGCGGTCTCGCCGACGCATACGACGGGGATGAGACCGTGACGCTGTGCCGCGAGCACCTTCGCGTTGACCACCGCGTCGGTCTCGTGGTGGTAGGTGCGCCGCTCGGAGTGCCCGATGATGACGTACGCGCAGTCGAGGGCCGCGAGGAACGCGCCGGAGACCTCGCCCGTGTAGGCGCCCGAGTCGTGCGCCGACAGGTCCTGCGCGCCGTAGGCGAGCGGGAGCGAGTCTGCCGCGATCAGCGTCTGCACCGAGCGCAGGTCGGTGAACGGCGGGAACACGGCCACCTCGGCGTCGGCGTAGTCGTGCTTCGCGTCGGCCAGCGACCACGCGAGCTTCTGCACGAACGCGATCGACTGCAGGTGGTCGAGGTTCATCTTCCAGTTGCCCGCGATGAACGGGGTGCGCTTCACTGCCATCCGAGGACCTCCAGTCCGGGGAGCTTCTTGCCCTCGAGGAACTCGAGGCTCGCGCCTCCGCCCGTCGAGATGTGTCCGAATGCGTCGTCGGCGAAGCCGAGCTGGCGCACCGCCGCGGCGGAGTCGCCGCCGCCGACGACGCTGAGGCCGTCGACCTCGGTGAGCGCCTGTGCGACCACGCGCGTGCCCTCGGCGAAGGGCGCGAGCTCGAACACGCCCATCGGGCCGTTCCAGAACACCGTCTTCGATTCGCGGATCCGCTCGGCGAACGCCGCGGCCGTGTCGGGCCCGATGTCGAGTCCGAGTCCGGATTCCCCGAACGCCGTCTCCTCGATGGCGTCGGCCGGCGCGACCTCGTGCGCGGCATCCGCGGCGAAGCGCTCGGCCACGACCACGTCGGTCGGCAGGAGGATGTCGACGCCGCGTTCGGCGGCCTCGGCCAGGTAGCCCTGCACCGTCTCGATCTGGTCCGCCTCGAGGAGGCTCGAGCCGACCTTGTGGCCCTGCGCCGCGAGGAACGTGAAGAGCATGCCGCCGCCGATGAGCAGCGCGTCGACCCGCGGCAGCAGGTGCGCGATCACGCCGAGCTTGTCGGAGACCTTCGAGCCGCCAAGGACGACCGTGTAGGGACGCTCGGGCGACTCCGTGAGCCGGTCGAGCACGTCGAGCTCCGAGGCGATGAGGAGGCCCGCGGCGCTCGGCCGCAGCTCCTCCAGCTCGTAGACGCTTGCCTGCTTCCGGTGCACGACGCCGAAGCCGTCGGAGACCACGGCGTCGGCGAACTCGGCGAGCTGGCCGGCGAACGCCGTGCGCTCGGCCTCGTTCTTCGAGGTCTCCCCCGGGTTGAACCGGAGGTTCTCGAGCACGAGCACCTCGCCGTCGCCGAGGGCCGCGACCTTCGCCGCGGCATCCGTGCCGACCGTGTCGGACGCGAACGCCACGGGAGCGTCGATGAGCTCGTCGAGGCGGGCCGCCACGGGCGCGAGGCTGTACTTCGGGTCGGGCGCACCGTCAGGGCGACCGAGGTGGGAGACCACGATGACGCGTGCCCCCTGGCCCGTGAGGGCCTCGAGGGTGGGCACCGACGCCCGCACGCGGCCGTCGTCCGTGATGACCCCGTCCTGGAGAGGAACGTTGAGGTCGCAACGGACGACGACGCGCTTGCCGGCGAGCGGACCGAGGGTTTCGATCGTTCGCAGGGTCACGACGGCCCGCTTCAGAGGCGCTCGGCGACGTACTCGGTGAGGTCGACGAGACGGTTGGAGTAACCCCACTCGTTGTCGTACCAGCCCGAGAGCTTCACCTGGTCGCCGATGACGCGCGTGAGACCGGCGTCGAAGATGCAGGAGTACGGGTCGGAGACGATGTCGCTCGAGACGATCTCGTCCTCCGTGTACTTCAGGATGCCCTTGAGGGGACCGTCGGCGGCGGCCTTGTAGGCGGCCTTGACCTCGTCGACCGTCACGGGACGCGAGGAGGTGACGGTGAGGTCGGTGATCGAGCCGGTGGGGACCGGGACGCGCAGGGCGAAGCCGTCGAGCTTGCCGACGAGCTCGGGCAGCACGAGGCCGATGGCCTTCGCCGCACCGGTCGAGGTCGGGACGATGTTGATGGCGGCGGCGCGGGCGCGGCGCAGGTCCTTGTGCGGCCCGTCCTGCAGGTTCTGGTCGGCCGTGTAGGCGTGCACCGTGGTCATGAGGCCGCGCTCGATGCCGAACGCGTCGTTGAAGACCTTGGCCAGCGGCGCGAGGCAGTTCGTGGTGCACGACGCGTTCGAGATGATGTTGTGCTTCTCGGGGTCGTACGAGTCCTCGTTGACGCCCATGACGAAGGTCGCGTCCTCGTCGGTCGCGGGAGCCGAGATGAGGACCTTCTTCGCGCCGGCCTCGAGGTGCTTGCGCGCGTCGGCGGCCTTGGTGAAGAAGCCGGTCGACTCGATGACGATGTCGACGCCGAGCTCGCCCCAGGGCAGGTTCGCGGGGTCGCGCTCCGCGAAGGCCTTGATCGCCTTGCCGTTCACGATGATGTGGTCGTCGTCGTAGTCGACGGTCGCGTCGAGGCGGCCCGTGACCGAGTCGTACTTCAGCAGGTGCGCGAGCGTCTTGTTGTCGGTGAGGTCGTTCACGGCGACGATCTCGAGGTCGGCGCCCTGGGCGAGGGCGGCTCGGAAGTAGTTGCGGCCGATGCGGCCGAAGCCGTTGATGCCGATCTTTACGGACACGGATGTCTCCTGAATTGACGTGCGCGAATGCGCGGATTCCAAGGTGAACTGATCGGACGGCGGTGTCCCCGGACGGCGCCCGGGGACACCATCCGCTATGACAGTAGCAGCAGCCCTGAGGTCTTCTCGCGTGCGGCCTGGAGGCGCTGCTGGGCGTTGTCCCAGTTCGCGATGCTCCAGAACGCCTTCACGTAATCGGCGCGGACGTTCTGGTAGTCGAGGTAGTACGCGTGCTCCCAGACGTCGAGCATCAGCAGCGGGACGATGCCCGCCGGGAGGTTGCCCTGCTGGTCGAAGAACTGCACGATGATGGGCCGCTGGCCGATCGAGTCCCACGCGAGCACGGCCCAGCCGGAGCCCTGCACGCCGAGGGCGGTGGCCGTGAAGTGGGCCTGGAACTTGTCGAACGAGCCGAACCCGTCGTCGATCGCCGCAGCGAGCTCGCCGGTCGGCTTGTCGCCGCCGTCGGGCGACAGGTTGGTCCAGAAGATCGAGTGGTTGACGTGGCCGCCGAGGTTGAACGCGAGGTCCTTCTCGAGCTTGTTGACGTTGGCGAGGTTGCCCGAGTCGCGCGCCTCGGCGAGCTGCGCGAGGGCCGTGTTGGCACCGGTCACGTACGCCTGGTGGTGCTTCGAGTGGTGCAGCTCCATGATCCGACCGCTGATCGACGGCTCGAGGGCCGCGTAGTCGTACGGGAGATCGGGGAGGGTGTAGTCAGCCATTGCTTCTCCTTGTCAGATGCCGGGGAACCGGGCCTCTGCCCGGCGCGACCGCGGCATCCCCTAGCCTATGCCTGACGTAGCGGGCGCTGCCGGGCCTTGACGCTTTCGGTCACCTGCCCGGGCGGCAGTCGGCAGTCGGATGCCGCGGTGGCGCGCGCCCCCGCTCAGTCGTCGAGGTCGGCGGGCAGGCTCGCCTCGGTGCCGGGCACGCCCAGCTCCGCCGCGCGCTTGTCGGCCATGGCCAGCAGGCGCCGGATGCGTCCGGCCACGGCGTCCTTCGTCATGGGCGGGTCGGCGTGGTGGCCGAGCTCGTCGAGGCTGGCGTCGCGGTGCGCGAGGCGCAGCTCCCCCGCGTACTTCAGGTGGTCGGGGATGTCGTCGCCGAGGAGCTCCATGGCTCGCTCCACGCGGGCGCACGCGGCCACGGCGGCCTGCGCCGACCGACGGAGGTTCGCGTCGTCGAAGTTCACCAGGCGGTTCGCGGTGGCTCGCACCTCGCGCCGCTGCCGCAGCTCCTCCCAATTGCGCACGGTCTCGGTCGCGCCCATGATCGCGAGCATCGCGCTGATCGCCTCGCCGTCGCGGATCACGACGCGGTGCACGCCGCGCACCTCGCGGGCCTTCGCCGAGACGCCCAGGCGACCGGCCGCGCCCACGAGGGCCATCGCCGTCTCGTTGCCGGGGCACGTGACCTCGAGCGCCGCCGAGCGGCCGGGGTCGGTGAGGCTGCCGTGGGCGAGGAACGCCCCGCGCCAGACGGCCGCGACGTCGTCGCGCGAGCCCGTCGTGAGCTTGTTCGGCAGCCCGCGCACCGGACGGCGGCGGGCGTCGAGCAGCCCGGTCTGCCGGGCGAGCGTCTCGCCGCCGTCGAGCACGCGCACCAGGTACTGGTTCTGCCGGCGGATGCCCGACGGCGAGATCACGGAGACATCCGGTCGCACGCCGTAGAGCTCGCCGAGGTCGCGGGTCACGCGCCGGGCGATCGTCGGCGAGTCGAGCTCGGCCTCGATCGCGATGCGGCCCGAGATGATGTGCAAGCCGCCTGCGAAGCGCAGCACCGAGGCGAGCTCGGCCGCGCGCACGCTCGTCTTCGACACCTCGACCCGCGCGAGTTCCTCTTTCACGTCGGCGGTCAGTGCCACGTCACGTCCTCTCGTTCATTCATGGTGTGCGGCCGGCTCATTCACGGCCGCGATCGCGATGCTTCACGCTGACGGCCACGCCCGGGAGCGCGCCCAGTCGGTCGGCCAGCTCGCGGACGATGGCCACCGAGCGGTGCTTGCCGCCGGTGCATCCGATCGCGATGGTCGCATGTCGCTTGTTCTCACGTTGGTAGCCCGCGAGCACCGGCTCGAGCGCGGCGGCGTAGGCGTCGATGAACTCGCGTGCACCGGGCTGGCCGAGTACGAACTCGGCCACCTCGGGGTCCTCGCCGTTGAGGTGCCGGAGCTCGGGGATCCAGAAGGGGTTGGGCAGGAATCGCGCGTCGGCCACCAGGTCGGCGTCGGCCGGGAGCCCGTACTTGAAGCCGAAGCTCAGCAACGTGACCCGCAGGCCCGCGCGACCCTCCTCGGCGAACGTCTCGGTGATGAGCGTCGCGAGCTGGTGGATGTTGAGGTCGGACGTGTCGACGACGATGTCGCTCGACTCGCGCAGCTCGGCCAGTCGGCCGCGCTCGGCGCCGATGCCGTCGAGGAGGGTGCCGTTGCCCTGCAGCGGGTGCGGCCGGCGCACGGACTCGAAGCGGCGCACGAGCACCGCGTCGGTCGCGTCGAGGAACACGACGCGCACGTTCACGCCCGTGCGGAGTGCCTGGATGATGTCCTGCAGTTCCGAGAAGAAGTCGCGGCCGCGCACGTCGACGACCGCTGCGATGCGCGGGAGCGAGGCCCCGGCGCGTTCGACCAGCTCGACGAGCGGACGCAGCATCTGCGGCGGGAGGTTGTCGACGACGTACCAGCCCAGGTCCTCGAGCGCGTTCCCGACGGTGGATCGTCCGGCGCCCGACATCCCGGTGACGATGAGCATCTCCTGCTGGTGGTGCTCAGCCTCGGCTGCCATCGTCCCCTGCCCCCGTTTCGCGCGTCGACACCCCAGCCTACCGGGGCGCCGACACGCCGTCAGCGTGCAGGTGCGCGTGGACCGTGGCCGCGAGGCTCGGGCCGATGCCCTTCACCTCGGCGATCTCGGTCTCCCCCGCGCCGCGAAGTCGCTTCACCGATCCGAAGTGCTTCAACAGCTCCCGCACCCTGACCGGCCCGAGCCCCGGGATCTCGGAGAGCACCGTCGAGATGTCGCGCTTGCGGCGCTGGCGCTGGTGCGTGATGGCGAAGCGGTGCGCCTCGTCGCGGACGCGCTGGAAGAGGAACAGGGCGTCGCTGTTGCGCGGCAGGATGACCGGGAAGTCGGCCTCGGGCGTCCAGATCTCCTCCAGCCGCTTGGCGATGCCGCAGAGGTAGATGCCCTCTACGCCGGACTCCTCGAGCGCCCTGGCCGCAGCCGCCACCTGCGGCTGGCCGCCGTCGACGACGAGGAGGTTGGGGCGGTAGGCGAACTTCCTGCGCCGCTCGGAGATCACCGGGGCATCCGCTGCATCGCCGTCGGGCGCCTCAGCCCCGGCACTCGCGCCTTCGGCGGCGACCGCCTGATCGGATGCCTCGCCGTCGGCCGGTCTCGCGAGGTACGCGAGCCGGCGCGTGAGCACCTGGCGGATCGAGTCGGTGTCGTCGGTGGAGCTCGGGATGGTGAACCGGCGGTACTCGTCTTTCCGCGCGAGGCCGTCTTCGAACACGACCATCGACGCCACGATGTTCGTGCCGCTGAGGTGCGAGACGTCGTAGCACTCGATGCGCAGTGGCGCGTCGGCCATGCCGAGGGCCTCCTGGATGTCCTCGAGCGCCCGCGAGCGGGTGGTGAAGTCGGCGCTGCGGCGAGTCTTGTAGAGCATCAGCGACTGCTTGGCGTTCTGCGTCGCGGTGGCGAGCAGCTGGGCCTTCGCGCCGCGCTGCGCGACGCGGAGGTTCACGTTGCGGCCGGCGAGCCCGCCGAGCCAGGTCTCGAGCGCGTCGGCGTCGTCGGGCAGCTCGGGCACGACCATCTCGCGCGCCGGCGTCAGGTCGTCGCCGTACGCATTCTGCACGACGACGTCGACCAGCTCGCCGAGCTGCACGTCGAGCTCCTTGTCGACGGTCCACGACCGCTCGCCGCGGATGCGGCCGCCGCGGACCATGAACAGGTGCACCGCAGCGGCGAGCTCGTCGTGCTCGATGCCGAACACGTCGAGGTCGACGCGGTCGCCGAGCACCACGGCGCTCTTCTCGAAGAACGCCGTTGCCGCCTGCAGCTGGTCGCGCTTGCGCGCGGCCGACTCGTAGTCCTGGACGGCCGACGAGGCGTGCATCTCGCGCTCGAGGTCGCGCACGATGCGCGGGTCCTGGTTCTGCATGAACGCGACGAACCGATCGACGTTCGCCCGGTGCTCCTCGACCGTGACCCTGCCCGAGCACGGCCCGAAGCACCGCCCGATCTGGCCTGCGAAGCACGGCTTGCCCGTCGCCATCGCGCGCCGGTAGTCGCTGTCCTTGCACGTGCGGATCGGGAACAGCTTGATGAGGATCTCGAGCATGTCGGTGACGGCCCACATCTTCGGGTACGGGCCGAAGTACCGGGCCCCCGGGATGCCGCGCTTGCGCGAGACCATCGCGCGCGGCGCCTCGTCGGCGAGCGTCACGACGAGGTACGGGTACGACTTGTCGTCCTTGAACCGCACGTTGAACGGCGGCTTCAGCTCGTTGATCCACGTGATCTCGAGGTTCAGCGCCTCGACGTCGCTCGCGACGACGGTCCACTCGACGGATGCCGCGCTGAGCACCATGCGGCGGGTGCGCTCGTGCAGGCTGTACAGCGGCGCGAAGTAGTTCGACAGGCGTGCCCGCAGGTTCTTCGCCTTGCCGACGTAGAGCACGCGGCGATCGGCGTCGCGGAACCGGTAGACGCCGGGGCCCGTGGGGATCTCCCCGGGCTTCGGCCGGTACGGAACGGTGTCTCGTGACAGCGCTGTGGTCATCCGCGTCAGCTGGCGACCTCGACGTGGGCGGATGCCGCGTCGAAGATCTCGCGCAGGAAGTAGCCGGTGTGGCTCTCGGCCACTCGAGCCACCTGCTCGGGCGTGCCGGTCGCGACGACCTGGCCGCCGCCGGAGCCGCCCTCGGGCCCGAGGTCGATGATCCAATCGGCGGATTTGATCACGTCGAGGTTGTGCTCGATGACGATGACCGTGTTGCCCTTGTCGACGAGCTTGCCGAGCACCTTCAGGAGCTTGCGCACGTCCTCGAAGTGGAGGCCCGTCGTGGGCTCGTCGAGCACGTACACGCTGCGGCCGTTCGAGCGGCGCTGGAGCTCGGTGGCGAGCTTCACACGCTGCGCCTCGCCGCCCGACAGGGTCGTGGCGCTCTGCCCGAGCTGCACATAGCCGAGGCCGACGTCGACGAGCGTCTTGAGGTACCGGTGGATCGCCGAGATCGGCTCGAAGAACTCCGCCGCCTCGCTGATCGGCATCTCGAGCACCTCGGCGATGTTCTTGCCCTTGTAGTGCACCTGCAGCGTCTCGCGGTTGTACCGCTTGCCGCCGCAGACCTCGCACGCGACGTACACGTCGGGCAGGAAGTTCATCTCGATCTTGATCGTGCCGTCGCCTGCGCACGCCTCGCAGCGCCCGCCCTTGACGTTGAAGCTGAATCGGCCGGGCAGGTAGCCGCGCGCCTTCGCCTCGGTGGTCTCGGAGAAGAGCGTGCGGATGCGGTCGAACACGCCCGTGTAGGTCGCCGGGTTCGATCGCGGCGTGCGGCCGATCGGCGCCTGGTCGACGTGCACGACCTTGTCGAGCTGCTCGATGCCCATGACGCGGCGGTGCCTGCCCGGCACCTTGCGGGCGCCGTTGAGCCGGTTCGCGAGCACGCGGTAGAGGATGTCGTTGACGAGCGACGACTTGCCCGAGCCGCTCACCCCGGTGACCGCCGTGAACGTGCCGAGCGGGAACTCCACGTCGACGCCGCGAAGGTTGTTGGCCTCGGCGCCCTGCACCGAGATCATGCGACCGGGATCGATCGCGCGCCGCCGGGTGGGCATCGCGATCTCCTTGCGCCCGGACAGGTAATCACCCGTCAGCGAGCGCGAGTTCTTGAGCAGGTCGGCGTAGCTGCCCGAGTGCACCACGGTTCCGCCGTTGACGCCGGCGCCCGGGCCGATGTCGACGATCCAGTCGGCCGTGCGGATCGTGTCCTCGTCGTGCTCGACGACGATGAGCGTGTTGCCGAGGTCGCGCAGGGCGACGAGCGTGTCGATGAGGCGGCGGTTGTCGCGCTGGTGGAGCCCGATGCTCGGCTCGTCGAGCACGTAGAGCACGCCCGTGAGGCCCGAGCCGATCTGCGTCGCGAGCCGGATGCGCTGCGCTTCTCCGCCCGAGAGGGTGCCGGCCGCCCGAGCGAGGTCGAGGTAGCTGAGCCCGACTCTGATGAGGAAGTCGAGCCGGACCTTGATCTCGCGGAGCACCTGGGCGCCGATGGCCTGCTCGCGGTCGGTGAGTTGGAGTCGGTCCATGAAGGCGCGGGCGTCGGTGAGGCTGAGCAGGCCGACGTCGGCGATGCTGTGGTCGTGGATGAGCACCGAGAGCACCTCGGGCTTGAGGCGCTTGCCGTCGCACACCGGGCACGGCACCTCGCGGAGGTACTCGGCCCAGCGCGCCCGCTGCACGTCGGTCTCGGCCTGGAGGTACTGGCGCTCGATGTACGGCACCACACCCTCGAAGCCCGACGTGTAGCTCATCTCACGGCCGTAGCGGTTGCGCCACCGCACCTTGACCTCGAAGTTGTCGCCCCGGAGCACGGCGTTGCGCGCATCGGCCGGGAGCTCCTCCCACGGCGTGTCGAGCGAGAAGCCCAGGTCGCGGGCCAGCCCGTCGAGCAGCTTCTCGTAGTAGTTGTAGAGGCTCTTGCCCTGCGAGGTCCACGGCAGGATGACGCCCTCGGCGATGCTGAGCGTCGTGTCGCCGAGCAGCAGCGCCTCGTCGACCGACATGCGCGTGCCGAGGCCCGAGCACTCGGGGCAGGCGCCGAACGGCGCGTTGAACGAGAAGGTGCGCGGCTCGATCTCGGTGAGCTGGATCGGGTGCTGGTTGGGGCACGACAGCTTCTCGGAGAACGTGGTCCACGCGTCGGGGCCGGTCTCGTCGACGAAGTTGACCTGCACGAGCCCGTCGGTGAGGCGCAGCGCCGTCTCGAGCGAGTCGGTGAGACGCCCGAGGAGCTCGGGACCGGCGACGAGCCGATCGATCACGACCGAGATGTCGTGCTTGACCTGCTTCTTCAGCACCGGAGGCTCGTCGAGCCGGATGACCTCGCCGTCGACGACGGCGCGCGAGTAGCCGCCCGCCGCGAGTTCGCGGAACAGGTCGACGAACTCGCCCTTCTTCTGCGACACGACCGGGCTCAGCACCTGGTAGCGCGTGCCCTCCGACAGCTCCATGAGCTGGTCGGCGATCTGCTGCACCGTCTGCCGTTGGATCCTCTCCCCGCACACCGGGCAGTGGGGCACGCCGATGCGCGCCCAGAGGAGGCGCATGTAGTCGTAGATCTCGGTGATCGTGCCGACCGTCGAGCGCGGGTTGCGGTTCGTCGATTTCTGGTCGATCGACACCGCAGGGCTCAACCCCTCGATGAAGTCGACGTCGGGTCGGTCGACCTGGCCGAGGAACTGGCGGGCGTATGCGGAGAGCGATTCGACGTAGCGACGCTGGCCCTCGGCGAAGATCGTGTCGAACGCGAGCGAGGACTTGCCCGAGCCCGAGAGGCCCGTGAACACGACCATGGCATCGCGCGGGATCTCGACGTCGACGTTCTGCAGGTTGTGCACGCGGGCACCGCGGACACTCAGGTGCGAGTGGGCATCGAGACGTGAAACTGGCACCCTCCGAGTCTAGAGAGCACCGCCGACACGGGGCCCGCTGCGGCACGTGCTCTCAGCGAACATACGTTCGATTCTCGGCGTTCGAGGGGGCTCCCCGCCTACGTCAGGTGACCGGCCTTCTCCATCTGACGCAGCTCGCGCTTCAGCTCGGAGACCTCGTCGCGCAGCCGGGCCGCGAGCTCGAACTTCAGCTCGCCGGCGGCCTCCAGCATCTGGTCGTTGAGGTCGCGGATGAGGTCTTCGAGGTCGTTCGCGCCCTCGGCCGCGATGCCCTCGCGCCGGAGGTTCGGCACCGGCGCCTTGGCGCGGCCCTCGCGACCGGCGAGCAGCGCCGCCGTATCCGCCTCCTCGCGAGCGAGGACCTCAGTGATGTCGGCGATGCGCTTGCGCAGCGGCTGCGGGTCGATGCCGTTCGCGCGGTTGTACTCGAGCTGCCTGTCGCGACGACGCGTCGTCTCGTCGATCGCGGAAGCCATCGAGTCGGTGAGCACGTCGGCGTACATGTGCACCTCGCCCGACACGTTGCGGGCCGCGCGGCCGATGGTCTGGACGAGCGACGTCGACGAACGGAGGAAGCCCTCCTTGTCGGCGTCGAGGATCGCCACGAGCGACACCTCGGGCAGGTCGAGGCCCTCGCGGAGCAGGTTGATGCCCACCAGCACGTCGTAGACGCCGGCGCGCAGCTCGGTGAGGAGCTCGACGCGGCGGAGCGTGTCGACGTCGGAGTGCAGGTAGCGCACGCGCACGCCGGCCTCGGTGAGGAAGTCGGTGAGCTCCTCGGCCATGCGCTTCGTGAGCGTGGTGACGAGCACACGCTCGTCGCGCTCGGCGCGGAGCCGGATCTCCTCGAGCAGGTCGTCGATCTGGCCCTTCGAGGGCTTCACCACGATCTTGGGGTCGACGAGGCCGGTCGGCCGGATGATCTGCTCGACCACGCCATCGGCGACGCCCATCTCGTAGCGGCCGGGCGTCGCCGACAGGTAGACGGTCTGGCCGACGCGCGCCTTGAACTCGTCCCACTTGAGCGGTCGGTTGTCGAGCGCGCTCGGCAGCCGGAACCCGTGCTCGACGAGCGTGCGCTTGCGCGACGAGTCGCCCTCGTACATGGAGCCGATCTGCGGCACGGTGACGTGCGACTCGTCGATCACGACGAGGAAGTCGTCGGGGAAGTAGTCGAGGAGGCAGTGCGGCGCCTCCCCCGGCGCCCGGCCGTCGATGTGCCGCGAGTAGTTCTCGATGCCCGAGCAGAATCCGATCTGCTCCATCATCTCCAGGTCGAACGTCGTGCGCATCCGCAGTCGCTGCGCCTCCAGCAGCTTGCCCTCGCGCTCGAGTTCGGCGAGGCGCTCGTCGAGCTCGTCGCGGATCGTGCCGATCGCCCGCTGCATGACATCGGTGCTCGCGACGTAGTGGGAGCCCGGGAACACCGGCACCGCGTCGAGCTTCGCGACGACCTGCCCCGTGAGGGGGTGCAGGCTGTACAGCGCCTCGATCTCGTCGCCGAACATCTCGATGCGGATCGCGAGCTCCTCGTAGATCGGGATGATCTCGATCGTGTCGCCGCGCACGCGGAACGTGCCGCGCGAGAACGCGAGGTCGTTGCGCTGGTACTGCATCGACACGAACTTGCGGATGAGCCAGTCGCGATCGACCCGCTGACCCACCTGCAGGGGCATCATCGCGTTGAGGTACTCCTCAGGCGTGCCGAGGCCGTAGATGCATGACACGCTCGAAACCACCACGACGTCGCGACGGCTCAGCAGCGAGTTCGTGGTGGAGTGTCGGAGCCGCTCGACCTCGGCGTTGATCGACGAGTCCTTCTCGATGAAGGTGTCGGTCTGCGGCACGTACGCCTCGGGCTGGTAGTAGTCGTAGTAGGAGACGAAGTACTCCACCGCGTTGTTCGGCAGCAGCTCGCGGAACTCGGTGGCCAGCTGCGCCGCGAGGGTTTTGTTGTGCGCGAGCACGAGCGTGGGACGCTGCACCTGCTCGATGAGCCAGGCGGTGGTCGCCGACTTGCCCGTGCCGGTGGCGCCGAGGAGCACCACGTCGGTCTCACCGGCGTTGATGCGGCCGGCGAGGTCGGCGATCGCCGTGGGCTGGTCGCCGCTCGGCTGGTACTCGCTCACGACCTCGAACGGACGGACGGAACGCGTGGCCTGCATGCGTTCAAGTCTAGGTTCGCCCGCCGACACTCCACCCGGCGTGCGCCACGGGCGAACGCGGGTGGACGCGAGCTGCGGCATCCGCTCGACGCGCACCTACGCTCGCGCGCGCTCCTGGCGGATGCGCTGCCACAGCGCGTCGGTCTGGCTCATGGTGTGCGCCATCGATCCGTCGGTGTCGATGACCACGTCGGCGATCGCGAGGCGCGCGGTGTTGTCGACCTGGGCGTCCACCCGGGCCTCGGCGTGGATCGGGTCGTACCCGCGCTCCTCGACCAGGCGCTCGACCTGCGTGCGGCGCGGCGCGTTCGTCACGACGATGAGGTCGAAGGGGTGGTCGACGGATGCCTCGACGAGCAGCGGCACGTCGTAGACCACCACGGCGTCGGGGTCCTCGGCCTCGGCGCGCTCGATGAGCTTGCGCGACAACTCGCGGACCGCCGGATGCACGATCGCGTTGAGCCGCTCACGTGCCGCATCGTCGCCGAACACGAGCTCGCCGAGCTTCGGGCGGTCGAGCCGCCCGTCATGTCCCACCACGCCCTGGCCGAACTCGGCCACGATCGCGTCGAAAGCGGGCTTGCCGGGCTCCACGACGCGGCGCGCGAGGTCGTCGGCGTCGATGTGCACCGCCCCGTGCTCGACGAGGCGCCTGGCGACCGTGGACTTGCCGGAGGCGATTCCGCCCGTGAGACCGATCAGATACACGCTCCCCACTCTATCCATGCGACACTCGACCCGACGGCGACGCCGGGTCGATGGCCCGCACGGCTGAGGGGGTGTCGATGCTCGAGCTGCTGACCGGCACGGGTCTCGCGCTCGCGGCCGGGCTCAACGCCTGGATCCCGCTCGTCGTGCTCGGCGCGCTCGACCGATTCACGGGGCTCATCGAGCTCCCGGCGGCCTGGGCGTGGCTCGCGAACGAGTGGGTGCTCCTCATCCTCGTCGTGCTGCTCGTGTTCGAGTTCGTCGCCGACAAGGTGCCGGGGCTCGACTCGATCAACGACGTGGTGCAGACCTTCATCAGGCCGACGGCGGGCGGCATCGCGTTCGGATCGGGCGTCGGGGCGACCACCGTGGCGGTCACCGACCCCGAGACGTTCTTCGCCTCGCAGCAGTGGGTCCCGATCGCGATCGGCATCGTCCTCGCGCTCGGGGTGCACCTCGCGAAGGCCGCCGCACGGCCGATCGTGAACGCGTCGACGGCCGGCGTGGGCGCCCCCGTCGCGAGCGCCGCGGAGGACGCCGGCAGCTTCACCCTCGCGTTCGCCGCCATCCTCGCTCCGGTGCTCGTGCTGCTCGCCATCGTCGTGTTGGCGGCGCTCGTGGTCTGGCTGGTGCGCCGACGACGCCTCCGGCGCGAGCGCGCGGCGCAGCCGCCGGCTCCCACCGGCTGAGCCGGCGAGCACGCGACCCCGCGATTCCGGGCCGAGCGGGCGCCCGCAACGCCGGAAGGCCGGCCCCCGAGGGGACCGGCCTTCCGTTCGTCGCGTGCGACTAGTTGTTGCTCGAGAGCTTTTCGCGCAGTGCAGCGAGCGACGCGTCGTCGGCAAGGGTGCCGGCAGCCGCGGAGTCGCTCGAGTACGACGCCGAGCCTGCGAACGAGTCGTCGGAGGCAGCAGCAGCGTTCGCCTGGGCGACCTGCTTCTTGTGCGCCTCCCAACGAGCCTGGGCCGCAGCGTAGTCCTGCTCCCACTTCTCGCGCTGGGCCTCGAAGCCCTCGCGCCACTCGTTCGTCTCGGGGTCGAAGCCCTCGGGGTACTTGTAGTTGCCCTGCTCGTCGTACTCGGTGAGCATGCCGTAGAGCGCCGGGTCGAACTCGGTGCCCTCGGGGTCGACGCCCTCGTTGGCCTGCTTGAGCGAGAGCGAGATGCGGCGACGCTCGAGGTCGATGTCGATGACCTTGACGAAGACCTCCTCGCCGACCGACACGACCTGCTCGGCGAGCTCGACGTGACGGCCCGACAGCTCCGAGATGTGCACGAGGCCCTCGATGCCGTCGGCGACGCGGACGAACGCGCCGAACGGGACGAGCTTCGTGACCTTGCCCGGGGTGACCTGGCCGATCGCGTGCGTGCGGGCGAAGACCTGCCACGGGTCCTCCTGCGTCGCCTTGAGCGACAGGGAGACGCGCTCGCGGTCGAGCTCGACGGAGAGCACCTCGACGGTGACCTCCTGGCCGACCTCGACGACCTCGCTGGCGTGCTCGATGTGCTTCCACGACAGCTCGGAGACGTGCACGAGGCCGTCCACGCCGCCGAGGTCGACGAACGCACCGAAGTTGACGATCGACGAGATGACGCCCTTGCGGATCTGGCCCGGGTGGAGGTTGGCGAGGAACGTCGAACGCGACTCGGACTGCGTCTGCTCGAGGAGCGCGCGGCGCGAGAGCACGACGTTGTTGCGGTTCTTGTCGAGCTCGAGGATCTTCGCCTCGATCTCCTGGCCGAGGTACGGCGTGAGGTCGCGGACGCGGCGGAGCTCGATGAGCGAAGCCGGGAGGAAGCCGCGGAGGCCGATGTCGACGATCAGGCCGCCCTTGACGACCTCGATGACCTGGCCGGTCACGACGCCGTCGGCTTCCTTGATCTTCTCCACGTCGCCCCAGGCGCGCTCGTACTGCGCGCGCTTCTTCGACAGGATGAGTCGGCCTTCCTTGTCCTCCTTCTGGAGAACGAGGGCCTCGACGGTGTCGCCGACGCCGACGACCTCGCTGGGGTCGACATCGTGCTTGATGGAAAGCTCGCGGGAGGGGATCACACCCTCGGTCTTGTATCCGACGTCGAGGAGGACCTCGTCGCGGTCGATCTTCACGACGGTACCCTCGATGAGGTCGCCGTCGTTGAAGAACTTGAGAGTCTTCTCGACCGCGGCGAGGAAATCGTCAGCAGATCCGATGTCGTTGATCGCGACCTGCTTGGGCGCCTTGGTCGTTGCGGTTGTCATGTAGTGAATGCTCCGTAAAGGACAGAATCGAGCCCGTCGCGAAGGTGAGCGTTGATGATTTCCGCGGCGGGCATGCGGACAGGGATGTCACACGCGTGACGCTCCATCCTAGCCGACGGCGAGGGCCATCGGCAACCGGGCATCCAGCCGCCCGTCAGGGCGCCGTGAACACGAGATCGTCGATCGTCGCCGTCACGGGTGCGTTCGTCGCGGTGCTGGAGAGGTAGGTGCGCAGGCCGATGCCACCCGCGGCCTGCAGGCCGGCCGTGGCATCCGTCGCCGTTCGCTGCCACGCCGCCGGCTCGGGCGTGCCGGCCTTCCACACCTTGAGGTTGAGGGTCGTCGGCGAGGCGCCGATGACCTGCAGGCGCACGTTGAGGCGGTCGCCCGCGGCGTACACGAGCCCGGGGATGTTGATGGCCGGCGTGAGCGCGACCTCTCCCCCGCCGCTCGTGTTCACCCGGACGAGCGAGATGCCGACCGTCCCGCCGACGCGGAGCACGATCTTCGCCTGGTAGGCGCCCACGACCGTCACGCGGCGGCCGATCGCCGAGAGGAAGATGCCGGAGCCCGTGGGCGGCTTGTCGACGGCGATGCTGAACCGCAGGTCGCCTGCCTGCTGCGACGCGCCGTCGAGGTACGCGTTGAGGGTCCCCCCGAGCGTGGCCATCCGGAGTCGCCCGGTGCCACCCGTGACCGAGTACGACGAGCTCGCGCCCGTGAAGGTCCAGGGGCCGCCGACGTCGGCTGAGCCGAGTCCGTTCACGACCTCGCGCCCGAACGCGTCGGAGGCGATGACCGCCGGCCCGCCCGGATCGACGGCCGTCACGGTCGCCGTCGTCGACGCCGTGGCGCCGTCGTCGTCCGTGACCGTGAGCGTGATCGTGTAGCTGCCCGCCGCGGCGTAGGTGCGCGAGGCGGTGGCTCCGGTCGCGGTGCCGCCGTCGCCGAACTGCCATGCGTAGTCGGCCACCAGGCCGTCGGAATCGGTCGACGCGCTGCCGTCGACGGTGCAGCCGAGCCCCGCGCACGTCGGGGTGAACGCCGCGACCGGCGGCGTGTTGCCCGCCTGGCCCGCCGTGATCGTGAAGGCGTCGGTGTACGTGCCGCCCGTCGCGGGCAGGAATCGCGCCGTCATCGTGGTGGAGGTCGCCGAGACGTCGAGGTTGCCCCACGTCGGGTTCTGGTTGAGCCCGGAGGACGTGACGAAGTAGCCGGCCTCGGCATCGGTCGTCGTGACGTCGCGCAGCTGGATCCCGCCCGTGCCGACCGTCGCGAAGACGGTTCCGGCACCCCGCACGAGGTCGCTGTCGGCGTCGGCCACGCACGCGGGGTTGTAGCCGCCGATGGTGAGCGAGGTGCATCCGGCCCGCGTGACGAGCTGCTTGGAGCGCTGGTACAGGTGCTCGTGGCCGCCGAGCACGAGGTCGACGCGCTTCTGGAGCAGGAGGTTCACGAGGTCGGCGCCCGGGTCGCAGGTGTACTGCCCCATCGAGAGGCACGGCTTGTGCATGCCGACGACGACCCACGGGATGTTCGCGGCGCGGGCTCCGTCGATGGCGGCGGCGGTCCACTGGTACCGGGGCGAGCCGGCCGTGTACGTCCAGGCGCCGTCGGAGTAGACGAGCCCGGGCGAGATCCCGATGAACCGCACGAGTGGGGCGCCCTGCGGCACGTCGACGTAGTACTGCCGGCCGTAGGTGCCGACGACGCCCGGGAGCTGGTTCGGGAGGCAGGCCGAGAAGTCGTTGATGTTGCCGTTGAGGCCGTCGCTCTCGTGGTTGCCCGAGATGAGCTCGAACGGGAACCCAGCACCCACGCGCGCGGTCACGAAGTCGCACCAGGTCTGCTCGGCGCCGGTGGCCCCGTAGGAGAGGTCGCCCAGGGCGAGGTGCAGGTCGGGGTCGAGCGCGTCGACCTGGCTCAGGACCGCGGCCGACTCGGCCCGCGCCGCGATGTCGCCTGACGCGGTGAAGTGGACCGTGCCCGGCGTGGCCGCCGTTCGCGGCTGCACCGTGCTGCCGATCAGGGCCGCGGCGATCACGGAGGCGCCGGCTGCAGCGGCGATCAACGACTTGAGGGCACTCATGACCGCTCCTTGCACGTCGGGTTGACTCGTGCGAGGCGCGGCGGCGCGTCGTCTCCGCAGGGTCGGGCGCCGAGCGCCTCTCGTCGCATGCTAGCCGTCGGCTCGCCCGACCCACCAGTGTTCTTGAGGATTCCTCACCTCAACTGGGGGTCCGTGCGAAGCCGCCCAGACGTCCGAGCCGCCCGACCCGCGCGGGCGTCAGCTCAGGAGCGCACCGCGCAGCGTGTCGAGTCCGACACCGCCGAGGTCGAGCGCGCGACGGTGGAACTCGCGGATGTCGAACGCATCGCCCTCGCGGCGTGCGACCTCGTCGCGCAACTGCTCCCAGATGCGCTGGCCGACCTTGTAGGACGGCGCCTGGCCCGGCCAGCCGAGGTACCGGTTCACCTCGAACCGCACGAAGCCCTCGTTCATGTTCACGTTCTGCGAGAGGAACTCGAGCGCGTACTCCCCCGTCCACGGCCCCTGGCCGTCGGGACGGGATTTGCCGAGGTGCATGCCGATGTCGAGCACCACGCGCGCCGCGCGCATGCGCTGGCCGTCGAGCATGCCGAGCCGATCGGCTGGGTCGTCGAGGTAGCCGAGGCTCTCCATGAGCCGCTCGGCATAGAGCGCCCAGCCCTCGGCGTGGCCCGACGTGCCGGCCAGCTGCCGACGCCAGGTGTTGAGCTTGCCGCGGTTCACCACCGCCTGCCCGATCTGCAGGTGGTGGCCCGGAACGCCCTCGTGGTACACGGTGGTGAGCTCGCGCCAGGTGTCGAACTCGGTCACGCCCTCGGGCACCGACCACCACATGCGGCCCGGGCGGCTGAAGTCGTCGCTCGGACCCGTGTAGTAGATGCCGCCCTCCTGCGTGGGCGCGATGAGGCACTCGAGGGTGCGGATCTCGGCGGGGATGTCGAACTGCGTGGCGCCGAGCTCGGCGACGGCACGGTCGCTGGTCTCCTGCATCCACCGCTGCAGGGCGTCGGTGCCGTGCAGCTTGCGCGACGGGTCGCCGTCGAGGTAGGCGATGGCCTCGGCGACGGATGCCCCGGGCTTGATCTCCCGGGCGATGGACTCCTGCTCGGCGACCATCCGTGCGAGCTCCTCGATGCCCCACTCGTAGGTCTCGTCGAGGTCGATGACCGCGCCCAGGAAGCGGCGCGACTGCAGCGCGTACAGCTCGCGGCCCACGCCGTCGCGCTCGCCCGCGACGGGTGCGAGCTCGCCCTCGAGGAAGTCGGCGAGTGCGCCGTAGGCGGTCGCCGCCTCGGATGCTCCGCGCTCGAGCTCGCGACGCAGCGGCTCGGGGAGCTCCTCGTCGCCGGCCTTCGCGTGCTCGGCGAAGGTCGCGAAGAACCCGTCGGACTTCGCGATGCGCCGCGCCTGGGCGGCGACCTCGCGCACCTGCCGGACCGCGGGCACCACGCCCTCGCCGATGCCGGCGCGGAGCGTGGCCACGTAGCCGCCGATCGCGCGCGGCACCTCGCCGAGCCGGGACGCGATGCGCTCCCAGTCGTCGCGCGAGTCGGTGGCCATGATGTCGAACACCTCGCGGATCTCCTGCGCGGGGCTGGCGATCACGTTGAGGTCGCGCAGGTGCAGCTTCGCCTCGTCGCCCTCGAGGTCGAGCGCGAGCTCGCTGCCGAGGTCGGCGACCGTGATGCGATCGACGTCGTCGACCGGAGCGGCGGAACGGAGCGCCGCGAGCGCCCGTCGCGTCTCGTGCACGGCCCGATCGTGACCCTCGGGCGAGTAGTCGGCGAGCCGGTCGTCGGCGGAGGAACGGCCGATGTACGTGCCGACGGCCGGATTCAGCTCGACGAGGGTGTCGACCCACCCTTCGGCGATGCGGTCGACGTCGGACGGGGTGCGCTCACTCGATGCCATGGGAGCGAGCCTAGGGCACCCCGCCGACGCGCCGCGAAGGCCCGGGCGACGGCCTGGCCGACGGCCCTCGGCGGCGCGTGCAGACGCGCGAGCGGCGCGTGCGAGGGCGCGAGTGGGCCGGCCACGACCACGGATGCCGCGAGCCGCATGCGTCGGCTCGGGGCATCCGTGCCGCGCGGCTCAGTGGGCCGCGTCGTCCCAGTTGGCGCCGCGACCGATCTGCACGTCGAGCGGCACGAGGAGGTCGGCGGCGTGCGCCATTCGATCGCGCACGACCTCCTCGAGCACGTCGGACTCGCCCGGCGCGACCTCGAAGATGAGCTCGTCGTGCACCTGCATGAGCATGCGGCTCCGCAGCCCGCGACCGGCGATGTCGGCCTCGACGCGCGACATCGCGATCTTGATGATGTCGGCGGCCGAGCCCTGGATCGGCGAGTTGAGCGCGGCGCGCTCGGCGTTCTCGCGGAGCACCCGGTTGGGGCTGGAGAGGTCGGGGAACGGGCGACGGCGGCCGAAGATCGTCTCGGTGTAGCCGTCGATCCTCGCCTGCTCGACCACGCCGCGCAGGTAGTCGCGCACGGCGCCGAACCGCTCGAAGTACTCGCGCATGAGCTGCTGGGCCTCGGCCCGCTCGATGCGGAGCTGCTTCGAGAGGCCGAACGCGCTGAGCCCGTAGGCGAGGCCGTAGGACATCGCCTTCACCTTGGTGCGCATGAGGTTGGTGACGTCGGCCGGGTCGACCGAGAAGACCCGCGCGCCGACGAACCGATGCAGGTCTTCGCCTGCGTTGAACGCCTCGATGAGCCCGGGGTCGCCCGAGAGGTGCGCCATGATGCGCATCTCGATCTGCGAGTAGTCGGCGGTGAGCAGCTCGGCGTACTCGGGACCGTGCCGGAACGCCTCGCGGATGCGTCGCCCGTCTTCGGTGCGGATGGGGATGTTCTGCAGGTTCGGGTCGTTCGACGACATGCGCCCGGTGGCCGCGCCGATCTGGCCGTACGTCGTGTGGATCCGCCCGTCGGCGCCGATCGCCTTGTCGAGGGACTCGATGATCTGGCGGAGCTTCGTGACGTCGCGGTGCTCCAGAAGGTAGCCGAGGAACGGGTGCGGGTTCGACTCCTGCAGGTCGGCGAGTGCGTTCGCGTCGGTCGTGTAGCCGGTCTTCGTCGCCCGGGTCTTCGGCATGCCGAGCTGGTCGAAGAGGACCTCTTGGAGCTGCTTCGGCGAGCCGAGGTTGATCTCGCGGTCGATCTCGGCGTAGGCCGCCTCGGCCAGCGCCGCGGCGCGCGCCCCGAGCTCGCCGGAGAGCGTCGAGAGCTCGCCGTGGTCGACGGTGACGCCGCGCAGCTCCATGGCGGCCAGCACGTGCACGAGGGGCATCTCGACCTCGGCGAGCAGGCGGCGCGACTCCTCGGAGAGCGCGCGGAGCACGACGGGCGCGAGCCGGAGCGTGTACCAGGCGTACTCGGGCGCGCCGGAATCGCTGCCCTCCTCGGGCACGAGCATCGCCGGGTCGGCCTGCGGCACGGTCTCCCCGAGGTGGTACGACACGAGGTCGGACAGCGTCTTCTCTTGCAGGATCGGCCGCACGAGCCATCCGGCGAGGAGCGTGTCGAGTACGAGCCCGTCGATCGCGAGACCCGATCGCGCGAGCGCCTTCAGCTGCGGCTTCGCGTCGGTGAGGATCTTCGGCGCGTCGCTGCCCAGCCACACCTCGAACGGCGCCGTCTCGGGCGCGCCTGCCTGCCACGCGAGGTGCACCGACTCGTCGGCGGTCGCGATGCCCGCGCCGATCACGCGTCCGTCGACGACCTCGAGGCTGAGGCCGAGGCCCGCCGGCTCGGCGGCTGCGGCGCGCTCGAGCCACGCGGCGAGGTCGTCGCCGACCAGGCGCTGCGCGGTCGGCGCGGTGGGCGCCGGCCCGGACTCGACGACCTCGGGCTGGGCGGGCGCGGAAGCCGCGGCGGAAGCGCCGCCGCTGCCGTTGGCCTCGCCCGTGACGAGCTTCGTCACGCGCTCCATGAGCGTGCGGAACTCCAGCCGCTCGAAGATCGGCCGCACCGACTCGAGGTCGATCGGATGGGACTCGAGTTCGGCGATCTCGACGTCGAGCTCGACGTCGCGCACGAGCTGGTTCAGCTTGCGGTTGCGCACCGCGTTCTCGCGCCCGTCGCGCAGGTTCTGCCCGACGACGCCCTTGATCTCCTCGGCGTGCGCGAGGATGCCGTCGAGGTCGCCGTAGAGGCCCAGCCACTTCACCGCGGTCTTCTCGCCGACCTTCGGGATGCCGGGCAGGTTGTCGCTCGTCTCGCCGACGAGGGCGGCCACGTCGGGGTACTGCTCCGGGCGGATGCCGTAGCGTTCGACGACCGCGTCGGTGTCGTAGCGCTTGAGCTGCGAGACGCCCTGCGTGTTGGGGTAGAGCAGCGTGACGTCGTCGTTCACGAGCTGGATGGTGTCGCGGTCGCCCGAGACCAGGAGCACGCGGTACCCCTCGGCGGCGCCGCGCGAGGCGAGCGTCGCGAGGATGTCGTCGGCCTCGAAGTCCTCCTTCTCGAGCGTGCGCACGCCCATGGCGCGCAGCGCGTCCTGGAGGAGCGGGACCTGGCCCTTGAACTCGACCGGGGTCTCGCCGCGGTTGCCCTTGTACTCCGCGTACTCGCGCGTGCGGAACGACTGCCGCGACATGTCGAACGCCACCGCGAGGTGCGTGGGCTTCTCGTTCTGCAGCAGCAGGAGCAGCATCGACAGGAACCCGTGGATGGCGTTCGTGTGCTGCCCGTCGCGCGTCGAGAAGCTGTCGACGGGGAGGGCGTAGAAGGCGCGGAAGGCCAGCGAGTGGCCGTCGATCACGAGGAGGGTGGGCTTGTCTGCGTCCGGCACCCACCAAGACTACAAGCGACCGGTGACACCGATCTCACAGCGGGGCGGGCGACGGATGCCGCGGCCTCGGCCGTCGGCGGAGACGACGGATGCCGCGACGAACGGGTCGTCGCGGCATCCGCTGCTCGGGTTCTGGAGGCCCTACTTCTTGGGAGCGAGCTGTTCGATGATGGCCTGGGAGACGTCCTTCATGGTGAGGCGACGGTCCATCGACGCCTTCTGGATCCAACGGAACGCCTCGGGCTCGGTGAGGCCCATCTTCTCGTTGAGCAGGCCCTTGGCGCGGTCGACGAGCTTGCGGGTCTCGAAGCGCTCGACGAGGTCGCCGACCTCGGCCTCGAGCGCGATGATCTGGGCGTGCCGGGCGAGCGCGATCTCGATGGCCGGCAGCAGGTCGTTGGGGGTGAACGGCTTCACGACGTAGGCGAGGGCGCCCGCCTCGCTCGCCCGCTCGACGAGCTCCCTCTGGCTGAACGCGGTGAGGAGCACGACCGGCGCGATGTGGCCCTTCGAGAGCCGCTCGGCCGCCGAGATGCCGTCGAGCTGGGGCATCTTCACGTCCATGATGACGAGGTCGGGGCGCAGCTCGGTCGCGAGGGCCACGGCCGTCTCGCCGTCGCCGGCCTCCCCGACGACCTCGTAGCCGTTGTCGCGGAGGATCTCGACGATGTCGAGGCGGATGAGGGACTCGTCCTCCGCCACGACCACGCGGCGCGGCGCCGGCAGGGTCTGTTCGCTGTCTGTCACGCAGGAAAGCCTACGGTATTCTGAGCGGGGCCTCTGGCCGGTGTGGCGGAATGGCAGACGCGGAGCACTCAAAATGCTTTGCCCGAAAGGGCGTGTGGGTTCGACCCCCACCACCGGCACCTTCCGGGCGTGTTCACGCCGACGTCGGCCGGCCGGATGCCGCGAGGTACGCGTTGCGCTCGGCGATCAGCCGCTGCAGCCGCGGGCCGGCCACCGCCTCCGAGAGTCGCCCGAGCGGCGCCTCGAACACGACGTGGTCGATCATGAGGGTGCCGTCGCCCTCGGCGATGAACGCGTGCTCGTGCCGGTAGCTGCGGAAGGGGCCGCGCACCTGCTCGTCGACGAACCAGTTGGGCGCCTCGAGCTCGGTGATCCGGCTCGTCATGGTGATCGGCATGCCGAACTGCCGCGTGCGCCAGGTGACCTCCTCCCCCAGCCCGATGCGGCCGGAGGTGACGCCGCCGATCGCACGCTCGTGGCTGGCCGCCATCGAGGCGACGTGCAGGTCGATGCTGAGCGAGCGCTCGAACGCCTCCTCGACGGGCATCGCCAACGGCGTGCGGAACTCGAACTCGACGGTCACCACGACATCCTGCCATGGACGCGCCGACGGCCCGGTCGATCGACCGGGCCGTCGGGATCGGCTCTCGCCGAGGGCTTGGGCTAGAGCACCTCGCCGACGACGTGCACGCGCACGTCGTTGGTGGTGCCGGGGATGCCGGGAGGGGATCCCGAGATGATGACGACCTTCTCGCCGTTCACGGCCATGCCGGTCTTCGCGAGCACGTCGTCGACCTGGCCGACCATCTGGTCGGTGTGCGTCACGCGGTCCACGACGAACGACTCGACGCCCCAGTTGAGCGCCATGCGGCGCCGGATGGCGGGGTCGGGCGTGAACGCGAGGATCGGGATGACCGAGCGGATGCGGGTCATCCGACGCACCGACTCCCCGGTCTCGGTGAAGACGCAGAGGTACTTGGCCTCGACGAAGTCCGCCACCTCGACGGCGGCGAGCGTGATCGCGCCGGCCTGCGTGCGCGGCTTGGTGCCGAGCGGCGGGATGCGCTCGAGTCCGTGCTGCTCCGTCGACTCGACGATGCGCGCCATGGTCTTGACCGTGATCACCGGATACTCGCCGACGCTCGTCTCGCCCGACAGCATGACCGCGTCGGCGCCGTCGAGGATGGCGTTCGCGACGTCGGAGGTCTCGGCGCGCGTGGGCACCGGACTGTGGATCATCGACTCGAGCATCTGCGTCGCCACGATGACGGGCTTCGCGAGGCGACGGGCGATCTCGATGGCGCGCTTCTGCACGATGGGCACTGCCTCGAGCGGCAGCTCGACGCCGAGGTCGCCGCGGGCGACCATGATGGCGTCGAAGGCCTCGACGATCTCCTCGAGCGCGTCGACGGCCTGCGGCTTCTCGATCTTGGCGATGACCGGCACGCGACGGCCGACCTCGTCCATGATCTCGCGCACGCGCTCGACGTCGGCGGCGTTCCGCACGAACGAGAGGGCGATGAGGTCGGCGCCGAGCTCGAGGCCCCAGCGCAGGTCGGCCTCGTCCTTGTCCGAGAGCGCGGGCACGTTGACCGCGACGCCGGGGAGGTTGATGCCCTTGTTGTTCGAGACCGGGCCGGCGACGACGACCTTGGTCGTGACGACGGTGCCGTCGGTCTCGACGACCTCGACGCGAACCTTGCCGTCGTCGATGAGCAGGTGGTCGCCGGCCTTCACATCCTGCGGCAGGCCCTTGAAGGTCGTGCCGACGATCTCCTTGGTGCCGAGGATCTCCTCGGTGGTGATCTTGAAGATGTCGCCCTCGGCGAGCTCGTGGGGGCCGTTCTCGAACTTGCCGAGGCGGATCTTCGGGCCCTGGAGGTCGATGAGCACCGCGACCGCGCGGCCGGAGTCGTTCGCCGCCTTCCGGACGTTCTGGTAGACGCCCTCGTGCACGTCGTAGGTGCCGTGGCTGAGGTTCATGCGCGCGACGTCGACGCCGGCATCGATGATCGCCCGGATCTGCTCATAGCTCGACGTCGCCGGCCCGAGGGTGGCGACGATCTTCGCTCGTCTCATCTGGTGTGTGCTCCCGTGTTCCGCGCCGAGGCGCTGGGTTCGTTGGTCGTGGGTCGTGCGTCGCGCCGACGGCGCTCCGCGTGGGCTAGATCGCGAAGGCGCGGGCGTGCGCGGCGATCGGGCTCGGCAACTCGGTGTCGCCTTCAAGGTACCGGTCAACGGCGGATGCCGCAGCGCGGCCCTCGGCGATGGCCCACACGATGAGGGACTGTCCGCGTCCGGCGTCGCCGGCGACGAACACGCCCGGCTGGGCGGTGCTGTAGTCGGCGTCGCGGGCGATGTTGCCGCGGTCGGTGACGGGCAGCTGCAGCTGCTCGTCGAGCTCGCGCGTCTCGGGGCCGGTGAAGCCGAGCGAGAGGAGCACGAGGTCCGCGGGGATCTCGCGCTCCGTGCCCGCCTTCGGCACGCGGCGGCCGTCGAGGTACTCCGTCTCCGCGACGCGGATGGCGCGCACCTCGCCGGCGTCGTTCGCGAGGAACTCGACGGTCGAGGCGAGGTACTGGCGGACGCCGCCCTCCTCGTGCGCGCTCTGCACCTCGAACAGCGTCGGGTGCATCGGCCACGGCTGCTCGGACGGACGCGACGGGCTCGGCTGCTTGCCGATCGCGAGGTTCGTCACGGAGAGCGCGCCCTGGCGGTGCGCGGTGCCGATGCAGTCGGCGCCGGTGTCGCCGCCGCCGAGGACGACGACGTGCTTGCCCTCGGCCGTGATCTGGTCGAAGACCTCGTCGCCCGCGAGGTGGCGGTTCGACTGCACGAGGTACTCCATGGCGAAGTGCACGCCCGGCAGGTCGCGCCCGGGGATCGGCAGGTCGCGGGGCACGAGTGCGCCCGTGGCGACCACGACCGCGTCGTACCGCTCGCGGAGCTGCTCCCACGTGATGTCGACGCCGATGTTCACGCCCGCGCGGAAGCGGGTGCCCTCGGCGGTCATCTGCGCGAGCCGCGCGTCGAGGTGCTTCTTCTCCATCTTGAAGTCGGGGATGCCGTAGCGGAGCAGGCCGCCGATGCGGTCGTCGCGCTCGAACACCGCGACCGTGTGTCCGGCGCGCGTGAGCTGCTGCGCGGCGGCGAGCCCCGCCGGGCCCGAGCCGACGACGGCCACGGTCTTGCCGGTGAGGCGCCCGGGCGGCTGCGGCTGCACCCAGCCGTTGCCGAATGCCTGGTCGATGATCGAGACCTCGACCTGCTTGATCGTGACGGCGGGCTGGTTGATGCCGAGCACGCACGCCGACTCGCACGGAGCCGGGCAGAGGCGGCCGGTGAATTCCGGGAAGTTGTTCGTCGCGTGCAGGCGCTCGATCGCGGCGCGGCCCTCGCCGCGGTACATGAGGTCGTTCCACTCGGGGATCAGGTTGCCGAGCGGGCAGCCCTGGTGGCAGAACGGGATGCCGCAGTCCATGCAGCGGCCGGCCTGGCGGCGGAGCTGGGCGGGGTCGCCCTGCTCGTAGACCTCTTTCCAGTCCATGATGCGCACCGGCACGGGGCGCCGCTTGGGCAGCTCCCGCTCGGTGACCTTCAGAAAGCCCTTCGGGTCAGCCACCCGTCACCTCCATGCGGTTCATGGACACGGCTCGCGTCCACACCTCGGTCGTCTCAGCCACCCGTCACCTCCAGGATTCTGGTCCACACCACGTCACCGTCGGGGTCCAGCCCCTCGTCGACCGCGTTCTGGCGGGTACGGAGCACCGCCGCGTAGTCGCGCGGCAGCACCTTCGTGAAGCGGTCGAACGCGGCCTCGCCTTCGGCGAGCAGTTGCGCGGCGACCGCGGAGTCGGTCTGCTCGAGGTGCTGCTCGAGCAGGTCGCGCACGATCTCGATGTCGGCGCTCCCGAGCGGGAGCAGCTCGAGCTCGCCGGTGCTCAGCGCCTCGCGGTTCACGCGGCCCTCGCGCAGGCCGAGCACGTAGGCGGTGCCGCCCGACATGCCCGCGCCGAGGTTGCGGCCGGTTTCGCCGAGGATGAGCGCCAGGCCGCCCGTCATGTACTCGAGCGCGTGGTCGCCCACGCCCTCGACCACGGCGGTGGCGCCCGAGTTGCGCACGAGGAACCGCTCGCCGACGATGCCGCGGATGAACATGCTGCCGCGCGTCGCGCCGTAGCCGATCACGTTGCCCGCGATGACGTTGCGCTCGGCGACGAAGCCGCTGTCGCGCGAGGGACGCAGGATGAGCTGGCCGCCCGAGAGTCCCTTGCCGACGTAGTCGTTCGAGTCGCCCTCGAGGCGCAGCGTGATGCCGCTCGGCAGGAACGCGCCGAGCGACTGGCCGGCCGAGCCGGTCAGCGTCACGTCGATCGAACCCGACGGGAGGCCGTGCTCGCCGTGGCGGACGGTCACCTCGTGGCCGAGCATCGTGCCGACGGCGCGCTCGGTGTTGCGGATCGGCAGCGTGATCTCGACGCTGCCGCCCTGCTCGAGCACGATCGCACCGCGGCGGATGAGCTCGTTGTCGAAGTGCTCGTCGAGTTCGTGGTCCTGCTGGCGGAGGTTGCGGCGCGGCTCGGACTCCGAGAAGTCGGGGCCGACGAGCACGGGCGTGAGGTCGAGGCCCGAAGCCTTCCAGTGCTCGACCGCGCGGTCGACGTCGAGCAGGTCGCGGCGGCCGATGACCTCGTCGAGCGAGCGGTAGCCGAGCTCGGCGAGGTACTCCCGCACCTCCTGCGCGATGAACTCGAAGAAGTTGACCACGAACTCGGGCTTGCCCGTGAAGCGCTTGCGCAGCTCGGGGTTCTGCGTGGCGACGCCGACCGGGCACGTGTCGAGGTGGCAGACGCGCATCATGACGCAGCCCTCCACCACGAGCGGCGCCGTGGCGAAGCCGAACTCCTCGGCGCCGAGCAGGGCGCCGACGATGACGTCGCGACCCGACTTCAGCTGCCCGTCGACCTGCACGACGACCCGGTCGCGCATGCCGTTCAGCATGAGCGTCTGCTGCGTCTCGGCGAGTCCGAGCTCCCACGGCGTGCCCGCGTGCTTCAGCGAGTTCAGCGGGCTCGCGCCGGTGCCGCCGTCGTGCCCCGACACGAGGATGACGTCGGCGAGGGCCTTGGCCGTGCCGGCCGCGACCGCGCCGATGCCCGACTGGCTCACGAGCTTCACGTGCACGCGCGCCTTGGGGTTCGCCCGCTTCAGGTCGAAGATGAGCTGCTTCAGGTCTTCGATCGAGTAGATGTCGTGGTGCGGCGGCGGCGAGATGAGCCCGACGCCGGCGGTCGCGTGCCGCGTGCGCGCGACCCACGGGTACACCTTCGTCGGCGGAAGTTGGCCGCCCTCGCCGGGCTTCGCGCCCTGGGCGAGCTTGATCTGGATGTCGTCGGCGTGGGTGAGGTACATGCTCGTGACGCCGAAGCGACCCGAGGCGACCTGCTTGATCGCGCTGCGCCGTTCGGGGTCGAGCAGGCGGTCGAGGTCCTCGCCGCCCTCACCCGTGTTCGACTTGGCGCCGAGCCGGTTCATCGCGATCGCGAGGGTCTCGTGCGCCTCCTTCGAGATGGAGCCGTAGCTCATCGCGCCGGTGGAGAACCGCTTCACGATCGACTCGATCGACTCGACCTCGTCGATGGGGACAGGCGGCCGCACGCCCGTGCGGAGCGCGAACATGCCGCGCAGCGTCATGAGGTCCTCGGCCTGCGAGTCCACGAGCGAGGTGTACTCGCGGAACACGTCGTAGCGGCGGTTCCGCGTCGCGTGCTGCAGGCGGAACACCGTCTCGGGGTTGAAGAGGTGCGGCGACCCGTCGCGGCGCCACTGGTACTCCCCGCCCGTCGCGAGGCGCTCGTGCGCTCGCACGGCGACGTCCTCGGGATAGGCCACGCGGTGGCGGTGCACGTTCTCGGCCGCGATGACGTCGATGCCGACGCCGCCGAGCTTCGAGGTGGTGCCCGTGAAGTACTCGTCGATGAACTCCTGCGAGAGGCCGACGGCCTCGAACGCCTGGGCGCCCGCGTAGGACGAGATGGTCGAGATGCCCATCTTCGACATGATCTTCAGCACGCCCTTGCCGAGCGCCTTGATCACGTTGTGCACGGCCTGCTCGGGCGTGACGCCCGTGATGACGCCGGAGCGCACCAGGTCCTCGCAGGTCTCCATCGCGAGGTAGGGGTTCACGGCGGATGCCCCGAAGCCCACGAGCAGCGCGATGTGGTGCACCTCGCGCACGTCGCCGGCCTCGACGACGAGGCCGACCTTCATGCGGGTCTGCGACCGGATGAGGTGGTGGTGCACCGCGGAGAGCATGAGCAGCGACGGGATCGGCGCGAGGTCCTTGGTCGAGTCGCGGTCGCTCAGGACGATGAACGAGGCGCCCTCCTCGATGGCCTCGTCGACCTCGTCGCAGAGCTCGTCGAGCCGCGCGCGCATCGCCTCGGGGCCGTCGTCGACGCGGTAGAGGCCCTTCAGCGTCTTCGTGGTGCGCGAGCCGATGCGCGGGTCGATGTGCACGATCTTCGCGAGTTCGTCGTTGTCGATGACCGGGAAGTCGAGGACGACCTGGCGCGCGTGCTCGGGTCCGGCGTCGAGCAGGTTGCGCTCGGGTCCGAGCGAGGAGCCGAGCGACGTGACGACCGCTTCGCGGATCGAGTCGAGCGGCGGGTTCGTGACCTGCGCGAACTGCTGGGTGAAGTAGTCGAAGAGCAGGCGCGGACGCTTCGAGAGCACCGCGATCGGGGTGTCGGATCCCATCGCGCCGAGCGGCTCCTGGCCGGTGCGCGCCATCGGCGTGAGGAGGATCTTCACCTCCTCCTCGGTGTAGCCGAAGGTCTTCTGGCGACGGTTGACCGAGGCGGGCGGGTGCACGATGTGCTCGCGCTCGGGCAGCTCGGCGAGCCGGATGCGACCAGCGTCGAGCCATTCGCCCCACGGCTCGGATGCCGCGAGCTCGGCCTTGATCTCATCGTCCTCGATGAGGCGGCCGGCCTCGGTGTCGACGAGGAACATGCGTCCGGGCTGCAGGCGGCCCTTGCGGACGATCCTCGACTCGTCGATGTCGAGCACGCCGATCTCGCTCGCGAGCACGACGAGGCCGTCGTCGGTGACGAGGTACCGGCCGGGGCGGAGGCCGTTGCGGTCGAGCGTCGCGCCGACGAGCGAGCCGTCCGTGAAGACGATCGCGGCGGGGCCGTCCCACGGCTCCATGAGCATCGAGTGGTACTCGTAGAACTCCCGGCGGGTGGGGTCGATCTCGGTCTGGTTCTCCCACGCCTCGGGCACCATCATCATGACCGCGTGCGGGAGGCTGCGGCCCGAGAGCGTGAGCAGCTCGACGACCTCGTCGAACGAGGCCGAGTCGCTCGCGCCGGGCGTGACGATGGGCAGGATCGGGTCGAGGTCGCCGAGCAGCTCCGACTCGAGCTGCGACTGGCGCGCCCGCATCCAGTTGCGGTTGCCCTGGATCGTGTTGATCTCGCCGTTGTGCGCGATCATGCGGAACGGCTGCGCGAGCGGCCACGACGGGAACGTGTTGGTCGAGTAGCGCGAGTGCACGAGCGCGAGCTTCGACGCGAACCGCTCGTCGGAGAGGTCGGGGTAGAACGGCTCGAGCTGGAGCGTCGTGACCATGCCCTTGTAGACGAGCGTGCGGCACGACAGCGACGCGAAGTAGAGCTCGATCTCGCGCTCGGCGCGCTTGCGGAGCCGGAACGCGAGCCGGTCGAGGGCGATGCCCGAGAGGCGGTCGCCCTCGGAGGTCGTCGCCGACGACTGCACGTAGAGCTGCTGCACCACGGGCATGGCGGCGCGGGCCAGCGTGCCGAGCTCATCGGGCCGAACTGGCACCTCGCGCCATCCGATGACCTCGAGCCCCTCGGATGCCGCGAGCTGCGCGAGCCGGCGCTTGACGCTCGAGCGCGTGGTGGGGTCGACGGGGAGGAACGCGTTGCCGACCGCGTAGGAGCCCGCATCCGGCAGGCCGAACGGCACGACCGCGCGGAGGAACGCGTCGGGGACCTGGGTGATGATGCCCGCACCGTCGCCGGTGCCGGCGTCGGAGCCGACCGCTCCGCGGTGCTCGAGGTGTCGCAGCGCGTCGAGTGCGGCCGTGATGATGTCGTGCCCCGCGGTGCCGCGGAGCGTCGCGACCATCGCGAGGCCGCAGGCGTCCTTCTCGGCGGCGGGGTCGTACATGCCCTGCGCGTCGGGAACGAGACCGAACCTCGAGAAGGGTGGAGTGAGCGACACGTGGACCGTCCTCATCAACTAGATAACAGCGGGGGACGTCGTCGGCCCATCGAAGGGATGTCGCGACGCATGGTGCGGCGTCGCGTCGGAGAACGTGCGCTGGACGCTACGGAGTGCTGGACCGGCTCGAGCTTGTGGCTGCGGTCTCGCCCGTGGTGTTCTCACCCTCGACGCCATCGTCGAGAGAGTCGGAGTCGGACTCGATTTCGTCTGAGTCTACCTCAGCGTCGGGTCCCTTCCATTCACGGCCGGGAACGTACGGCGAGGGCTCGTCGCCGAGGTGCCGGCGGCGCTGCACGAAGTAGAGGACGATGCCGAGCACGACCGCGGCCCACGACGCCCACACGTTCACGCGCACGCCGAGGAACATCTCGCTCGGATCGACGCGGATCGCCTCGAAGAACGCGCGGCCCGTGCCGTACCAGATCAGGTAGAGCGCGAACGCCTTGCCCCAGCGCAGGTTGATGCGGCGCTCGAGGAAGATGATGAGCGCGGCGCCCGCGAGGTTCCAGACGATCTCGTAGAGGAACGTGGGGTGGAACAGCGTGCCGGCGGCGAGGCCGGCCGGGAACGCGGCGTTGTCGGACTCGATCTGGAGACCCCACGGCAGGTCGGTCGGCATGCCGAACAGCTCGTGGTTGAACCAGTTGCCGAGGCGGCCGACGGCCTGGGCCACCAGGAGGCCCGGCGCGAGCGCGTCGGCGAACGACCAGAACCGGATGCCGGTGAAGCGGCAGCCGATCAGGACACCGATGGCGCCGCCGATCAGCGAGCCGTAGATGGCGTTGCCGCCCTCCCAGATGTTCCAGATCGCGCCCGGCTGGAACGGGTTCCAGACGTTGGCGCCCGGGTAGAAGTAGTCGTCGGGGTGCGTGAGTACGTGGTACAGGCGCGCGCCGATGATGCCGAGCGGCACCGCCCACAGCGCGATGTCGAGCACGACGCCGGGCTCGGCGCCGCGCTTCGTGAGGCGGCGACCGGTGATGATCACCGCGAGCACGATGCCCGCGAGGATGCACAGCGCGTACATGTGGATGTTCAGGGTCCAGCCGAAGATCGGGATCTCGAGGACCTGCCACGCGTAATCCGGGCTCGGGATGCTGAACGGAGCGATCACGCCGTCGACTGCCTTTCGTCAGGGGGTGCGGCCGCCGTGGCGGCCTCCAAGAGCGTACTTCACTCGGGCTGCGTGCCGCGTGCGAGCTCCGCCGCCAGCTCGCCGGCGGCGGCGACCCCGCCGTCGGCCAGCGCCTTCACGAGCGCCGAGCCGACGATCGCGCCGTCGGCGTACTCGAGCACCTCGGACACCTGCGCGGCCGTGGAGATGCCCAGGCCGACGCAGCTCGCGGGCGAGCCCGCGTCGGCGAGGCGGGACACGAGCGTCCGCGCGGCGTGGTCGACGTCGCTGCGCGCGCCCGTGATGCCCATGGTCGAGACGGCGTAGACGAAGCCGCGGCTCGCATCGACGGCCTGCGCGATGCGCGCGTCGGTCGAGGTGGGCGCCGCGAGGAAGACGCGGTCGAGCCCGGTGCGCTCGGATGCCGCGATCCAGTCCGCCGCCTCGTCGGGGATGAGGTCGGGCGTGATGAGGCCCGCTCCCCCGGCCGCGGCGAGGTCGTCGGCGAAGCGGTCGACGCCGTACTGCACGACGGGGTTCCAGTAGGTCATGATCAGCACCGGGGCATCCGTGCGCTCGGTGATGCGACGCACCGCCTCGAAGCCGTCGGCGAGGCGGAACCCGTTCTGGAGGGCCCGCTGCGTCGCCGCCTGGATGACCGGTCCGTCCATGACCGGGTCGGAGTACGGCAGCCCGAGCTCGAGCACGTCCACGCCGTGCTCGACGAGCGCGACGGCGGCCTCGACGCTCTCGTCGAGCGTCGGGAAGCCGACCGGGAGGTAGCCGATGAGGGCGCCCCGCGCCTCCTCGTTGCGGCGGCGGATGACCGGCCCGACCGTCCTCATTCGGAAGCTCCCTCGTCGTACAGGTCGAAGTACTTCGCCGCGGTGTCCATGTCCTTGTCGCCCCGACCCGAAAGGCTCACGAGGATCGTGGCGTCGGGTCCGAGCTCGCGGCCGAGCTCGAGCGTGCCCGCGAGGGCGTGCGCCGACTCGATGGCGGGGATGATGCCCTCGGTGCGCGTGAGCAGGCGGAGCGCCTCCATGGCGGCGGCATCCGTCACCGGGAGGTACTCGGCACGGCCGATCGCGGCGAGCCAGGCGTGCTCGGGGCCGACGCCCGGGTAGTCGAGGCCCGCCGAGATCGAGTGCGACTCGATCGTCTGGCCGTCCTCGTCCTGGAGCAGGTAGCTGCGGGCGCCGTGCAGCACGCCGGGGCGGCCCTTGGTGATGGTCGCGGCGTGGCGCTCGGTGTCGACGCCCTCGCCGCCGGCCTCGTAGCCGACGAGGCGTACGGCGGCGTCGTCGAGGAAGGCGTGGAAGATGCCGATCGCGTTCGAACCGCCGCCGACGCACGCGGTGACCGCGGTGGGCAGCGCACCGGTGAGGTCGAGCACCTGCTGGCGGGCCTCCTCGCCGATGATCTTCTGGAAGTCGCGAACCATCTCGGGGAATGGGTGCGGGCCGGCGACCGTGCCGAAGATGTAGTTGGTGGTCGCCACGTTCGTGACCCAGTCGCGCATCGCCTCGTTGATGGCGTCCTTGAGCGTGCGCGAGCCCGCCTTCACCGCGACGACCTCGGCGCCGAGCAGCCGCATGCGCGCGACGTTGAGCGCCTGGCGCTCGGTGTCGACCTCGCCCATGTAGATCGTGCACTCGAGGCCGAACAGGGCCGCCGCGGTCGCCGTGGCGACGCCGTGCTGGCCGGCGCCCGTCTCGGCGATCACACGCGTCTTGCCGATGCGCTTCGTCAGCAGCGCCTGGCCGAGCACGTTGTTGATCTTGTGCGAGCCCGTGTGGTTCAGGTCCTCGCGCTTCAGGATGATGCGCGCACCGCCGGCGTGCGCGGCGAACCGCGGCACCTCGGTGATGATCGATGGCCGCCCCGTGTAGCTGCGGCCGAGCTCGGCGAGCTCCTCGCCGAACGCGGGGTCGAGCTTCGCGAGGTCGTACGCCTCGCCCAGCTCGTCGAGGGCGGCGACGAGGGACTCGGGCACGAAGCGCCCGCCGAAGTCGCCGAAGTACGGACCGGTCTGCGCTCTCAGCGCCATGTCACACCGCCAGGAAGGCTCGGAGGTTTTCGATGGGGTCGCCCGTGACGAGCGCCTCGCCGACGAGGACGACGTCGGCGCCCGCGGCGCGGTAGTGCGCCACGTCGGCCGCCGACAGCACCGCGGACTCGGCGACCTTGATCGCGTCGGCCGGGAAGCGCGCGGCGAGCCGGCCGAAGAGGTCGCGGTCGAGCTCGAACGAGGAGAGGTCGCGGGCGTTCACGCCGATGAGCCGGGCGCCGAGCGCGGCGGCCCGGTCGAGCTCCTCGGCGGAGTGCGTCTCGACGAGCGGCGTCATGCCGAGCTCGACGATGAGGTCGAAGAGCTCGCGCAGGATGGCGTCGTCGAGCGCCGCGACGATGAGGAGCACGAGGTCGGCGCCGGCGGCGCGGGCCTCGAGCACCTGGTACGGCGTCGCGATGAAGTCCTTGCGCAGCACGGGCAGCGCCACGGCGGCGCGCACCGCCTCGAGGTCGTCGAGCGACCCGCCGAAGCGGCGCCCCTCGGTGAGCACGCTGATCGCGCTCGCCCCGCCCAGTTCGTAGGTGCGGGCGAGCGCGGCGGGGTCGGCGATCTGCGCCAGCGCGCCGCGCGACGGGCTCGAGCGCTTGATCTCGGCGATGACCTTGATGTGCTCGGCGGGGCTCAGCACCTCGAGGGCGTCGATGGCCGCCGGACGCGCGAGCGCGGCGCGCTCGACCTCGGCGAGGGGGCGCGCCTCACGGCGCGACAGAGAATCGGCGACCGCATTCGCCGTCAGCTCGGACAGCACGCGTCAGTGCACCCTCTCGGCGGTCTTCGCGCCGCCGACGCCGTAGCCGGCGCGGGCGAGGATCCAGCCGACGATGGCGCCGATGAGGAGCAGGCCCGCGGAGGCCCAGACGAGCCACTGCACGTCGAAGAAGAACGCGACCGTGCCGATGACGAACGCGATGAGCATGATCGTGACGGAGGTCCACGCCGCGGGCGAGTGTCCGTGGCCGGGATCTGCGTGCTCAGTGCTCATGATGCTCCTTCGTTGCGGGGTTCGGGGGTCAGTCTAGCGGCTGGCACCGGTCGGGCCTTCGCCCGTCGCGGCGTCGTCGGCGGGCACGTCGGGCACCGCCGTCGCGTCGTCCGCATCGGCTCGGGCGGATGCCGCGGGGGTGTCGGGCGGGTCGGTCGAACGGGTCGCGGCGGGCTCGTCGTCGGCCGCGTCGGGCTCGTCGTCGGCCGCGTCGGGCTGGTCGTCGGTGGGGTCGTCCCCGCGGCTGAGCTCGTCCCAGTCGTCGACGGCGCGATCGGATGCCGCGCGCTCGCGGTCCCCGGCCGAGCCGGGCTCCTCGGTGTCGGCCAGGCGCACTCCGCGATACCGGCGCGAGGACGCGGGCCAGCGGGTGCCGGTGACGAGCACGGCGATCCCCGCGAGGACGAGCAGCACGCCGCCGGCGATCGCCGCGACGGGCCACGCGGTGGCGGTCGCCGAGGCCACGAGCTCGGCGGTCGGTCCGGAGCCGGTGACGCCCGTGGCATCCGTGACCGCCGGGGCGACCGCGGCCACCGGATCGCCCAGCGAGACGCCGGCCGCGAGGAGGACGCAGCCGCCGAGGAGGATCTCGAGCACGCCGAGGACGATCCGGATGCCCGGTCCGGCGATCGCCAGCGCGGCGACGAGCGCCAGCCCGGCGAGGCCGAGCGCGGCGAGGGCGGGCGAGGCGACGCTGCCGGGCACGGCGATCGCCTCGCCGCCCGCCGCGGCATCCGCGAGCCGGAGCTCGTACCAGGTCTGGCTCCACGAGAGCAGCGCGAGGCCGGCGCCGATGATCGTGACGACGATGACCGGCAGCTTCATGCGCGCGGCGGTCACTCGACCCTCCGCATCGCGTTCGCGACGGCGACCGCGCGCAGCGGCGCCGCGGCCTTGTTCACCGACTCCTGGAACTCGGACTCGGGCACCGAGTCGGCCACGAGGCCGCCGCCCGCCTGCACGCGCGCCACGCCGCCCGAGATGGTGGCCGTGCGGATCGCGATCGCGAGGTCGGCGTCGCCGCCGAAGCCGAAGTACCCGACGACGCCGCCGTACAGGCCGCGCTGCGCGGGCTCCAGCTCGTCGATGATCTCGAGCGCGCGCGGCTTCGGCGCGCCCGAGAGCGTGCCGGCCGGGAAGGTCGCACGGAACACGTCGACCGCGTTCGCGTCATCCCGCAGGTCGCCCTCGACCGACGAGACGAGGTGCATGATGTGGCTGAACCGCTCGACGCGCATGAACTCGGTGACCTCGACCGATCCCGCGAGGCAGACCTTCGCGAGGTCGTTGCGGGCCAGGTCGACCAGCATGAGGTGCTCGGCCTGCTCCTTCGGGTCGGCCACGAGCTCGGCCTCGAGCTCGGCGTCCTGCTCGGGCGTCGCGCCGCGCGGCTTGGACCCCGCGATCGGGTGCGTGAACACGCGGCCGTCCTGCACCTTCACGAGCGCCTCGGGCGACGAGCCCACGATCCAGTACGGCTCGCCCGCCGGGTCCTCGAGGTGCAGCACGTACATGTACGGGCTCGGGTTGAGGCTGCGCAGCACGCGGTAGACGTCGAGCGGGTGCGCGGTCGCCTCGAGCTCGAACCGCTGCGCGATCACGACCTGGAAGATGTCGCCCTCGCGGATGTACTCCTTCGATCGCTCGACGGCGGCGAGGAAGTCGGCCTTCTCGGTGCGTTGCGCGGGGCTCGCGGCGGTCGAGAGGTCGATCTCGGCGAGCCACGCCTCGGACGGGCGGGCGAGGCGCCGCTGCATCCGGTCGAGTCGCTCCTGCGCGTCGACCCAGAGCGCATCGGCCGCGTCGTCGCCGTCGTTGAGCACGGATGCCACGAGCTGCACGGTGCCGGTGCGGTGGTCGATCACGACGAGCTCCGACACGAACGAGAACGCCTGTCCCGGCATCGGGAAGTCGGCGGGCGGGCGATTCGGCAGGTGCTCGATCTGGCGGATCGCCTCCCACCCGATGAAGCCCACGAGGCCGCCGGTGAGCGGCGGCGCGCCCGGCACGTCCTCGGTGCGCCAGCGCTCGAACAGCGCCTCGAGGGCGGCGAGCGGCGCGAGGTCCGCGGCGTCGCCCAAGGCGCGTTCCGCGCTCAGCCCGTAGTCCTGCCACTCGACGCGGCCGTCGTGCTCGGTGAGCACGCCGTAGGACGAGGCGCCCACGAACGAGTACCGCGACCAGATGCCGCCCTGCTCGGCGGACTCGAGCAGGAACGTGCCCGGTCGCCCCTCGGCGAGCTTGCGGTAGATGCCGACCGGCGTCTCCCCGTCGGCGAAGAGCTCTCGCGTCACGGGGACGACGCGGCGGCCGGGCAGCAGCGCGGTGAACTCCTCGAAGCTCGTGGTGGCGGGCACTCGGGTCTCCTCGTCGTCTCGGCGGGTGGGGTCGTCAGTCGGCCGCAGCGGGCGCGATGCCCTTCCGCACCTCGAGCGGGTCGCCGTCGAAGCAGGTGCGCGTGCCGGTGTGGCAGGCCGCGCCGACCTGCTCGACCGTGACGAGCAGCGTGTCCGCGTCGCAGTCGAGGGCGGCGGCGCGCACGTACTGCACGTGGCCCGAGGTGTCGCCCTTGCGCCAGTACTCCTGTCGCGAGCGGGACCAGAAGGTCACTCGGCCCTCGGTGAGCGTGCGCCGCATGGCCTCCCGGTCCATCCAGCCGAGCATGAGCACCTCGCCGGTGCCCTCCTGCTGGATGATCGCCGGCAGCAGCCCGTCGGCATTGAAGGTCGCGCGGTCGAGCGGGGATCCGTCAGGCGTCCACGCCTCGTCGTCACGCTCAAGCTCCTCGTCGCCCGGTTCGCTCATCGCACGACCCTCCCCTCGGCCGCGAGGGCGGCCTTGACCTCGGCGATGGTGATCTCGCCGTTGTGGAACACGGATGCCGCGAGCACCGCGTCGGCACCCGCGGCGATCGCCGGCCCGAAGTCGCCGACGGCGCCGGCACCGCCCGAGGCGATCACGGGGACGCTCGCGAGCTCGTGCATGAGCGCCGTGAGCTCGAGGTCGAAGCCCTGCTTCGTGCCGTCGGCGTCGATGGAGTTCACGAGCAGCTCGCCCGCGCCGAGCTCGATGGCGGTGCGCGCCCACTCGAGCGCGTCGAGGTCGGTCTCGGTGCGGCCGCCGTGCGTCGTCACGACGAAGCCCGACGGCGTGCGGTCGGAGCGCTTCACGTCGAGCGAGAGCACGCACACCTGCGCGCCGAACCGGTCGGCGATCTCGGCGACGAGCTGCGGGCGCGCGATTGCGGCGCTGTTCACGCCGATCTTGTCGGCGCCGTGCCCGAGCAGGCGCGCGACGTCCTCGGCGGAGCGCACGCCGCCGCCGACGGTCAGCGGGATGAAGACCTGCTCGGCGACGCGCTGCACCATCCCGTAGGTGGTGGACCGGTCGTCGACGGTCGCGGTGACGTCGAGGAACGTGAGCTCGTCGGCGCCCTGGTCGGAGTAGCGCGCGGCGAGCTCGACGGGGTCGCCCGCGTCGCGCAGGTTCTGGAAGTTGACGCCCTTGACGACGCGGCCGCCGGCCACGTCGAGGCACGGGATCACTCGGACGGCGAGGGACATGCGCGCTCCCCTACAGTCGTGCCGCGTGGATCGCGCTCACGAGGATCGCCCGCGCGCCCAGTGCGTACAGGTCGTCCATGACGTGGTTCATGTCCACGCGCGGGATCATGACGCGCACGGCCGCCCAGTCCTTGTCGTGGAGCGGCGACACCGTGGGCGACTCGAAACCCGGCGCGACGGCCGTGGCGGCCTCGAGCGCGGTCAGGGGCACGTCGTAGTCGAGCATCACGTACTGCCGGGCGACGAGCACGCCCTGGAGGCGCCGCATGAGCGTGTTCGTGCCCGGCTTCTCGATGCCGGAGCCGATGAGCACGGCCTCGGAGTCGAGGATGACCGGGCCGAAGATGTCGAGGCCCGCCTTGCGCAGCGTGCCCCCGGTCGAGACGACGTCGGCGACGGCATCCGCGACCCCGAGCCGCACGGCCGACTCGACGGCGCCGTCGAGCTTCACGAGCTTGGCCGTGACGCCGTTGCGCTCGAGGAAGGCGCCGACGAGGCCCGGGTAGCTCGTCGCGACCCGGACGCCCTGCAGGTCGGCGAGCACCGAGTACGCCCCGGGCGGGCCGGCGAAGCGGAAGGTCGAGTCGCCGAACCCGAGCGGTGCGATCTCGGTCGCGTCGGAGCCCGAGTCGAGCAGCAGGTCACGGCCGGTGACGCCCACGTCGAGCGCGCCGGAGCCGACGTACGTGGCGATGTCACGCGGGCGGAGGTAGAAGAACTCGACCCCGTTGCGGGGGTCGGCGACGATGAGCTCGCGCGGGTCGCGGCGGCCGGTGTACCCGGCCTCGTAGAGCATCTGCGCGGCGGTATCGGAGAGCGAGCCCTTGTTGGGCACGGCGATTCGGAGCATTCCCTGGCTTTCGTGTCGACGGAATCGATCTGCGGTCATGGCGGATCAGAGATGTCGGTACACGTCGGCGAGCGTCAGGCCCTTCGCGAGCATGAGCACCTGCAGGTGGTAGAGCAGCTGCGAGATCTCCTCGGCGGTCTCGTCGTCGCCCTGGTACTCGGCGGCCATCCAGACCTCGGCCGCCTCCTCGACGATCTTCTTGCCGATGGCGTGCACGCCCGCGTCGAGCTGGCGCACGGTGCCGGAACCCTCTGGGCGGGTGGTGGCCTTGTCGCTGAGCTCGACGAAGAGGTCGTCGAAGGATTTCACTCCCTTAGGCTACCGGTGCGCGTGGGTGTGCGCCGACGCGGCGTCGCGCAGCGACGCGATGCGCTCGGCCGGCACTTCGCCGCCGAACACGGCGGAGCCCGCGACGAACGTGTTCGCGCCCGCTTCGGCGGCGATGCCGATGGTATCGGCGGTGATGCCGCCGTCGACCTGCAGCCACACGTCGAGGCCTGCGTTGCGCACGGCGTCGGCCACGCGGCGCAGCTTCGGCATGGTCTCGGGGATGAATGACTGTCCGCCGAAGCCCGGCTCGACGGTCATGATCAGCACCTGGTCGAACTCGGGCAGGAGGTCGAGGTAGGGCGTGGCATCCGTGCCCGGCTTCAGCGCGATGCCCGCGCGCGCGCCGATCTCGCGCAGCCGCCGTGCGAGCGACACGGGCTCGCCCGCCGCCTCGGCGTGGAACGTGACCGAGGCCGCGCCGGCCTCGGCGTAGCCCGGCGCCCAGCGGTCGGGGTCGTCGATCATGAGGTGCACGTCGAGCGGGATGGGCGAGACCTGCTGCAGCCGCTCGACCATCGGCAGGCCGAACGTGAGGTTCGGCACGAAGTGGTTGTCCATGATGTCGACGTGCACCAGGTCGGCCGACGCGATGCGCCCGAGCTCGCGCTCGAGGTTCGCGAAGTCCGCGGCGAGGATGCTCGGGTTGATGCGCGTCGTCATGCCGCCAAGCCTAGCGAGCGGCCTCCGGGGCATCCGTCGTCGTTCGCTGCACGAGCGCGACGAACATCGCGTCGGTGCCGTGACGGTGCGGCCAGAGCTGCGCGGTCTCGGGCGCACCGGCGAGGTCGAGCGGATGCCGCGCCACGCCCTGCACGACGGCCTGCGTGTCGAGCTGCCGGATGCCGCCGCCCCATCGCCGGAGCGCCGCGTTCAGCGTCCCGTGGGTCTCGGCGGTGTGCGGCGAGCAGGTGACGTACGCGAGGATGCCGCCCGGTGCGAGCGCTCGCACCGCAGCGTCGAACAGGTCGCCCTGCAGCCGCGTCAGCTCGGCGACGTCGGACGGCGCCTTGCGCCACCGCGCCTCCGGCCGTCGCCGGAGCGCGCCGAGCCCGGTGCACGGGGCGTCGAGGAGGATGCGGTCGAACCCGTCGGGGGCGCCGAACTCGGCCGCGTCGACCGCTCGGCCGTCGCCCACGCGGACCTCGACGGGCAGCGGCACCCCCGCGATCGCTCTGCGTACGAGGTCGGCGCGGGTCGGGACGAGCTCGTTCGCGGCGAGCACTGCGCCGCCCGAGGCGGCCTCGGCGGCGAGCACGGCGGTCTTGCCGCCGGGGCCGGCGCACAGGTCGAGCCAGCGCTCCCCCGGCCGCACCGGTGCCGCGCGGGTGAGGGCGAGCGCGGCGAGCTGCGACCCCTCGTCCTGCACGCGGACCCGACCCTCGGAGGACTCGGCCGCGGCGATCGCGTCGTCGGCGACGCCGCCGATCGGCGAGTACCGGTCGGGTTCGAAGCCCGGGAAGTCGTCGACGTCGGCGCCGAGGCCCGGGAGCACCGCGAGGTTCACGCGGGGCGAGGCGTTGTCCGCGGCGAGCAGCGCTTCGAGCTCGTCGCCGCGGCCCTCGTGCTCGAGCGCGGCGCGGAACGCGCGCACGATCCACTCGGGGTGGCTCTCGAGGCGCGCGAGGCGCTCCTCCTCGCTGTGCGCGCCCTCTGCGATGAGCTCGCGCCAGCCCTCGGGCGACGTGCGGGAGATCGTGCGCAGCACCGCGTTCGCGAAGCCCGCTGCCTTCGGCTCGACCCGGCGGGCGAGCGCGACCTGCTCGTTGACCGCGGCGTGCGTCGGCACCCGGGTCGCGAGCAGCTGGTGCGCGCCGAGCCGCAGCACGTCGAGCACGGCGGGGTCGATCGCGGACGTCGGGCGGCCGGCGGCGAGCTCGATGACCTGGTCGTACGTGCCCTGCCGACGGAGCGTGCCGTAGGTGAGCTCGGTCGCGAGCGCGGCGTCGGCCTTGCTCAGCCCGGCCCGGCGGATGCGCACGGGCAGGAGCAGGTTCGCGTAGGCCTCATCGGCGCGCACGGCCGCGAGCACGTCGTACGCCACGAGCCGTGCGGGCGAGACGCGTTCGTCGCGGCGGCCGGTGCGGTTGCGTGCGGGGCCGTGCCCGCGGGCGCCGCGTGCGCCGCCTCCGCCCCGCTCGGCGCTCATCGCGCCACCGCCCCGTCGCGGCCGGAGCCGCGCCACCAGTCCGCCGCGGACATCGCGGTGCGGCCGGCCGGCTGGACGCGGTGCAGCTCGAGCGCGCCCGTGCCGGTGCCGACGAGGAGGCGTCGCCCGACGAGCTCGAGGGCGCCCGGGGCGAGCGCCGCGGCATCCGTCGCCGGCGTCTTGCTCGCCTCGCCGAGGTCGAGCACCTTGACGCGCTGCTCGTCGACCGTGGTCCACGCGCCGGGCTCGGGCGTGACGCCGCGGAAGCGGCTGCGCACCGCGTCGGCGGAAGCCGTCCAGTCGAGCCGCGCGTCGTCGATGCCGAGCTTCGGCGCGAACGTGGGCTCGCCCGCCTGCGGCGTCGCGGAGGCCGATCCGTCGGCGATGCCGTCGACCACCTCGGCGAGCAGGTCGGCGCCCTCGTGCGCGAGGGTGTCGAGCAGCTCGCCTGCGGTGCCGTCGCCCGACGGTCGGGCCCGCATGGCGAACACGTCGCCCGCGTCGAGCTCGGGCACGAGCTGGAACACGGATGCCCCGGTCTCGGCGTCGCCGGCGATGAGTGCGTGCTGCACGGGGGCGGCACCGCGCCAGGCCGGCAGGAGCGAGAAGTGCAGGTTGATCCAGCCGTGCGAGGGCGCCGACAGCAGCGGCTCGCGGACGAGGCCGCCGTAGGCGACGATGACGCCGAGGTCGGGTTCGAGCCCGAGGATGCGCTGCGTCGTCGGCTCGTCGAGCCGCGCTGCCTCGATGACGGCGAGCCCGAGTCGCTCGGCCGCGGTGGCGACCGGCGCGGGCGTCAGGACGCGCTTGCGCCCCTGCGGCGCCGCGGGGCGCGTGACCACCGCCACGATCTCGTGCCCGCTCGCGGCGAGTCGTTCGAGCGACGGGACGGCGGCGGCCGGCGTGCCGGCGAACACGAGACGGAGCTTCTGCACACTCCATTGTGGCCGACGGCCGCGCACGGCAGGCGCGGGACCGACGAGCCGGCAGCATCGCAGGCGGTGTCAGGGCACGTCTGGGTCGTCGAACCGCACGCGCAGCACCGGCGGTCGCCGCACGGGTCGCCCGGCGACGGGCCGCCGTCGCTCGGTCGCCACGCGGATCATCTCGGCGCGCAGCTCGCGCGCGACCCGTGCGCCCGCGCCGTAGTCGAACCGCACGATCGCCCGCTGCAGGCTCGCGTCCTCGTCGCCGGTGGGCGCCGGTCCGAGCACGTCGACGCCCGCGATGCCGCGCATCGCGTCGACGGCCCGCGTGACGGCGGCGTGCCCGGCGGTGACGCTCGCGACCCGCACCGCGGGCGGGAAGCGCAGCGCGCGCCGCGCCGCCAGCTCGGTGGCCGCCCACTCGGGTTGGCGCCACGTCGAGAGCGCCGTGGCCAGCGCGCCGCCGACGCCCACGAGGAACACCGGCGCGCCCGGAGCCGCCAGCGCGCTGGCGTTCGACCACCACCGCAGGCAGTCCTCGGCGACGCGCAGGGACTCCCGCAGCAGCATCCGCTCGCCGTCGAGGAGCAGGACGGCCCGGTAGCCGCCGTCGGCGAGGGGCTCGGCGCCGCGCGTGGCGACGACGAGCGCCGGCTCGGCGCCGACGCGCAGCACGGGACGTTCGCCGTCGGAGAGGATCACCCGGGCGCGCGGGAAGGCGCGGCCGAGCTCCTCGGCGGTGCGGCTCGCGCCCACGGTCGCCGCGCGCAGGCGCGTGCCGTCGCACACCGGGCAGCGCCAGCCGCCCGCGCTCGTGCCGCACAGCACGCAGCGCGGGTCGCCGCCGCCGCGCGGCACCACGAGCGTGCCCCCGCAGGCCGCGCAATGGGCCGGCTCCCGGCAGCGGTCGCACGCGAGCAGTGGGGCGTTGCCCGGGCGGGCGACCTGCACGAGGACCGGGCCCTCGCGGACGGCCTCCTGCGCCTGCCGCCAGGCCGCCGACGGGATGCGCGCCGATCCCGGCTCGGGGCTCGCCTGCTGCTCGGTCATGACGACCTTCGGGCGCACCTGCGCGGCCGGCTCGATCGCATGCACCCAGCCGATCCCGACGAGCCGCTCGACCTCGACGCTGCGGGTGTGGGCCGCGAAGAGCAGCGCGGCACTGCTCTGCTCCTGGCGCACGAGCGCCGCGTCACGCGGATGCACGCCCGGGGCGAGCGGTTCGTTGAGGAGCGCGTCGCCGTCGTCCCAGATCGCGATCAGGCCGAGTCGGGCGGCCGGCGCGTACACGGTCGAGCGGTTGCCGACGATGATGCGGGCGTCGTCGCGCGTGGCGTCGAGGAACGCGCGGTAGCGGTCGCCGCCCGACTGGCGGGCGTCGGTGCGCAGCACGCGTCGCGGGTCGACGAGGGCGTGGAGCGCCGCCTCGAGCTGCTCCTGGTCGCGGTAGTCGGGCACGACGAGCAGCGCCGAGCGGTCGCCGTGCAACGCGTGGGCGGCCGCCTGCGCCAGCGAGACGGCCCACGCGCCGACCCACTCCCCCGTCGGCAGCCGCAGCGGACGCGGATCCGCGCCGAGGGTCATCCGCTCGCCGCGGTCGATGCCCCCTTCGATCGCGCCGGCCGGCGCCCCGTGGATCGGCGGGGGCGCGTCGGGCAGGGGGCCGGGGTCGGGCGGCGAGGCGAGCCACGACCGCTCGACCCGCACGTAGCGGCTGGGGACGGCGAGGCGCAGGATGTCGCTCGCGTTGCCCGCGGCCCGGTCGGCGACGGCGCGCGCGAGCGTCCACACGTCGGGGACGAGCGTGGGCACGTCCGAAACGACGTCCTCGAGCTCGCTCAGCGTGCCGCCGTACTCGCTCGTGTCGGCGAGCTCGACGAGCCACCCGTCGGCGATCCGGCCGCCGGTGCGCAGCGGCACGCGCACCCGGACCCCGGGGCGCGCCCGCTCGCGGAGGGGTTCGGGCACCGCGTAGTCGAAGAGCTGGTCGAGCTGCGGCAGGGGCGAGTCGACGAGCACCCTGGCGACGGCGCCGCCCGGCACGTCAGAGCCCGGCGGCGCTGCGGAGGTCGTCGAGGCGGTCGAGCCGCTCCCAGGTGAACTCGGGCAGTTCGCGGCCGAAGTGGCCGTAGGTCGCGGTCTTCGCGTAGATCGGGCGCAGCAGGTCGAGGTCGCGGATGATCGCCGCAGGCCGAAGGTCGAACACCTCGCGGATCGCGCCGATGATGCGCTCGTCGGGCACGTGGGCGGTGCCGAACGTCTCGACGTAGAGGCCGACGGGCGCCGCCTTGCCGATCGCGTACGCGACCTGCAGCTCGATCCGATCGGCGAGCCCGGCCGCGACCGCGTTCTTCGCGACCCAGCGCATGGCGTACGCCGCCGAGCGGTCGACCTTCGACGGGTCCTTGCCGCTGAAGGCGCCGCCGCCGTGCCGGCTCGCACCGCCGTACGTGTCGATGATGATCTTGCGCCCGGTGAGGCCCGCGTCGCCCTGCGGTCCGCCGATCTCGAAGCGGCCGGTCGGGTTGATGAGCACCGAGAGGTCGGAGCGCGAGAGCTCGACGGTCTCGAGCACCGGCTGGATCACGAGCTCCTCGACCTCGGCGCGCAGCTGCTCGGTCGAGACGGCCGGCGAGTGCTGCGTCGAGAGCACGACGGTCTCGATCGTGCGCGGCACCTGTCCGTCGTAGCCGACGGTGACCTGGGTCTTGCCGTCGGGACGCAGGTAGTCGAGCTCGCCCTGCTTGCGCACCGCGGCGAGCCGCTCGGCGAGCCGGTGCGCGAGCCAGATCGGCACGGGCATGAGCTCGCGGGTCTCGCGGGTGGCGTAGCCGAACATGATGCCCTGGTCGCCCGCGCCCTGACGGTCGAGGGCGTCGTCGCTGTCGCGCTCGCGGGTCTCGAAGGCGTTGTCGACGCCCTGCGCGATGTCGGGCGATTGCCCCCCGATCGACACGGAGACGCCGCACGAGCGGCCGTCGAACCACACGTCCGACGAGTTGTAGCCGATCGAGGTCACGCGGTCGCGCACGATGGCCGGGATCTCGACGTACCCGGTCGTCGTCACCTCGCCCGCCACGTGGACGAGTCCGGTCGTGACGAGCGTCTCGACGGCGACGCGGGCGTGCGGGTCGACGGTGAGCAGCGCGTCGAGGATCGAGTCGGAGACCTGGTCGCAGATCTTGTCGGGGTGACCCTCGGTGACGGATTCGGAGGTGAACAGTCGGAGTGCGCTCATGTCGTGGGCTCGTGTTCCTTCGTGGTGTCGGCGTCGGCCGCTGAGGTCGTCACCATCGAGACAACCACGTCGAGGATGTCATGGGCCACTGATGTCTTCGTTCCGTGTGCTCGTGTGACGATGCCGCCGTCGGGTCCGATCACCACGATGCGGTTCTCGTCGCTCGCGAACCCCTCGTGCCAGCCCACGCGGTTCACCACGAGCAGGTCTGCGCCCTTCGCCTCGCGCTTGGCGCGACCGAGCGCGAGGAGCTTCTCGTCGTCGGGCTCGGTCTCGGCGGCGAAGCCCACGAGCAGCGTGCCGTCGTGGGGCGCGTGGCCGAGCCCGGCGAGGATGTCGGGATTGCGCACGAGCTCGAGCGTCAGCCCGGCGTCGCTCGCGTCCTTCTTGAGCTTCGACTCGCTCACGTCGGCCGGACGGTAGTCGGCGACGGCGGCCGCCATCACCACGACGTCGGCGCCGCGTGCGGCGTCGGTCACGGCATCCTGCAGCTCGAGCGCGGTCGAGACGCGGCGGAGGTCGCAGCCGTCCGGGTCGGGCACCTCGAGGTTCGCGGCGACGAGGGTCACCTCGGCGCCGCGCGTGCGAGCGGCCTCGGCGATGGCGACGCCCTGCTTGCCGCTGGAGCGGTTGCCGAGGAACCGCACGGGATCGAGCGGCTCCCGCGTGCCGCCGGCGGTCACGACGACGCGCAGGCCCGCGAGGTCGCGTCGACCGGATGCCGCGGCGACCTCGAGCGCGGCGGCCGCGATCACGTCGGGCTCCTCCATGCGCCCGGGCCCGCTGTCGGCACCCGTGAGCTGGCCGACGGCCGGCCCGACGACGGTGACCCCGCGCGAGCGGAGGGTGGCGATGTTCGCCTGGGTCGCCGGATGCCGCCACATCTCGGTGTGCATCGCGGGCGCGATGACGACCGGCGCCTCGCTGGCGAGCACGGTGTTGCCGAGCAGGTCGTCGGCGAGGCCCGTGGCGAGCTTCGCGATCGTGTTGGCCGTGGCCGGCGCGATCACGATGAGGTCGGCGGCCTGACCGATGGCGACGTGGCGGACCTCGGCGACACCCTCGTAGAGGTCGGTGTGCACGGGGTTGCGCGAGATCGCCTCGAGCGTCGGACGGCCCACGAAGCGGAGCGCGCCCTCGGTGGGCACGACGTGGACGTCGTGCCCGGCGAGCACGAGCGCGCGGACGACGCCGACGGCCTTGTACGCCGCGATGCCGCCGGTGATGCCGACGACGATGTTGAGCCGCGACATCCGCGCCGTGCTATTCGCCGATGGGGCGGAGCCGGAGCTTGTCCTCGTTGATCTCGTGGAGCGCGACCGACAGCGGCTTGTCGTCGATCGACGAGTCGACGAGCGGCCCGACGTTGTCGAAGAGGCTGCCCTCGTGCAGGTCCGCGTAGTAGTCGTTGATCTGGCGCGCGCGCTTCGACGCGAAGATCACGAGCTGGTACTTCGAGTCGACCTTCGAGAGCAGGTCGTCGATGGGCGGATCGATGATGCCGGACAGCTTCTCAGCCATGGAGGAACTCCTTCAGACGGAACGGGCGCACCGGAGTGCGCGGAAAGTCGTAGCCCGGGCAGCTCAACGCCGACCCTTGCGGGGCCTCATCAAGTCTACGACCTTTTGCGCGGCCTCGCCGACGTCGTGGTTGACCACCTGGTGGTCGAACTCGTCGACGGCCGCGAGCTCGACCTTCGCGGTCTCGAGCCGGCGCTGCTGCTCGGCGGGGCTCTCGGTGCCGCGGCCGACGAGGCGGCGCACGAGCTCGTCCCACGTCGGCGGCAGCAGGAACACGAGCGTCGCCTCGGGCATCGCGCGGCGCACCGAACGGGCGCCCTGGATGTCGATCTCGAGCAGCACGCTGTCGCCGGCGGCGATCGCCTGCTCGACCGCGCGGCGCGGCGTGCCGTACCGGTACGCGTTGTGCACGGTCGCCCACTCGAGCAGTTCGCCCGTGTCGACCATGCGGTCGAACTCGGCGTCGTCGACGAAGAAGTAGTGCTCGCCCTCGACCTCGCCCGGACGCGGTGCACGCGTGGTGGCCGACACCGAGAGCCGCACGTCGGGGTGGTGACGGCGGATGTAGCCGGCCACGGTGCCCTTGCCGACGGCCGTCGGGCCCGCGAGAACGACGAGGCGGTCGCCCGTGCCGCCGTGGGTGGCGATCCACTCGGCGACGAACTCGCGCAGCCGGCGGCGCTGCAGGCGCCCGAGGCCGCCGAGGCGCTTCGACGTCGCGATCTCGAGGTCCTGCATGATGCGCGCGCTCTTCGTCGCGCCGATCGCAGGGATCGACGTGAGGAACTCGGGCACGCGCAGGCGGCCCTCGACCCCCTCGGGCGCCTCGTAGGCGACGCGCAGCACGTCGAGCGGGCTGCGCAGGCCGCTCGCGATGTCGGCCTTCACGGCGGCTCGGGCCCGGCGCGCGGCGACGGCGGCGCGGGATGCCGCGACCCGGTCGACCTCGGGCGGGCTCGAGGGGCCGGCGGTCTTCGTCGTGGTGGTGTCAGGCAATCGCCGCTCCGTACTCGTCGACGCGACGCGCGAGGACGTCGCCCAATCCGTCGGGCCCCGCCATGAGCAGCGACCGCGACTCGTTCGCGACCACGCCCCCGGCGTACGAGCCGAAGCGGGCCCGGATGTCGCGGGGCTCCGCCCCCTGGTGGCCGAACCCGGGCGCCAGCACCGGCAGGCCCGGGCGCGGCGGCTCGCCGTCGATGTCGATGCCGGCCGACGGGAGGTCTGTGGTGGCGCCGAACACGACGCCGATCGAGCCGACCGCGTGCTCTGCAGCATCCGTGCGCCCCTGGTTCCAGCCGACCACGCCCTGCGTGATGGCCTGCGCGACCGTGGAGCCGGCGCGGCTGGACTGCTGCAGCACGGCCCGCTGGATGGCGGCGGCCTCGGGGTTCGAGGTCGCGGCGAGCACGAAGAGCCCCTTGCCCGCGGCTTCGGCGGAGGTCATGACCTGCTCGATCGAGCCGAGGCCCTGGTAGGCGCTGATCGTCATGGCGTCGGCCTCGAGGCTCGACCCCGGGCGCAGCCACGCCTCGCCGTAGGCCTCGACGGTCGAGCCGATGTCGCCGCGCTTCACGTCGGCGATCACGAGGAGGCCGGCGTCGCGCGCCTCGGCGAGTAGCCGCTCGAGCACGGCGTAGCCCGCCGCGCCGTGCCGCTCGAAGAACGCGACCTGCGGCTTCACGATGCCGATCCGACCCGCCGCCGTCTCGATGGCGCGCAGGCCGAGCTCTCGCACGCCCTCGGCGGAGTCGGGCTGGCCCCAGGCTGCGAGCACGGACGCGTGCGGGTCGAGGCCGAGGCAGAGATGGCCGTAGGCCGCGAAGACGGCCTCGAGCCGCTCGCCGAACGGCGTCACGCTGTCGGCCTTCACGCGGGCACCTCCCGGCGGGCGCCGTACTCCTGCAGGCTCGTCACCTCGAACCCGCCGCGCACGGCGTCGAGCGAGGCGACGGCCGCCGAGAGCTCGGCGATCGTCGTGAACAACGGGATGTCGGCCGCGACCGCCGCGGCGCGGATCTCGTAGCCGTCGGCGCGTGCCGACCGGCCGCTCGGGGTGTTCACGACCACGTCGACCTCGCCGAGGTGGATGAGCTCCACGACGGAGGACGCATCGGCGGTGGGCTTGTCGCTGAACTTCAGCACCTCGCGCGCGCGGATGCCGTTGCGGCGCAGCACCTCCGCGGTGCCCTCGGTCGCCGCGATGTCGTACCCGAGCTGCTGCAGGCGCAGGACCGGGAGGATGATGGCGCGCTTGTCGCGATCGGAGACCGAGACGAAGACCGTGCCCGACAGCGGCATCCCGCCGTAGGCCGCCAACTGGCTCTTCGCGAACGCGGTCGGGAAGTCGCGGTCGATGCCCATGACCTCGCCCGTCGAGCGCATCTCGGGGCCGAGCACCGAGTCCACCATGATGCCCTCGCGCGTGCGGAAGCGGTGGAACGGCAGCACGGCCTCCTTGACGGCGACGGGCGCGTCGAACGGCACCCTCGAGCCGTCGGATGCCGGGAGCATGCCCTCGGCGATCAGCTCGGCGATCGTCGCCCCCACCATGATGCGCGAAGCGGCCTTGGCGAGCGGGATGCCGAGCGCCTTCGACACGAACGGCACGGTGCGGCTCGCGCGCGGGTTCGCCTCGAGCACGTAGAGCACGCCCGCGGCGACGGCGAACTGCACGTTGAGCAGGCCCCGCACGCCGACGCCCTCGGCGATGGCGCGGGTCGCCACGCGCACGCGGTCGACCTCGGCGCGGCCGAGCGTGACGGGCGGCAGCGTGCAGCTCGAGTCGCCGGAGTGGATGCCGGCCTCCTCGATGTGCTCCATGACGCCGCCGATGTAGAGGTCGGTGCCGTCGTACAGCGCGTCGACGTCGATCTCGATGGCGTCGTCGAGGAAGCGGTCGACGAGCAGCGGGTGGCTCGGGCCGACGATGCCCTGGCCCTCGATGCGGGTGAAGTAGTCCGCGAGCGACGCGGTGTCGTACACGATCTCCATGCCGCGACCGCCGAGCACATAGCTCGGGCGCACGAGCACGGGGTAGCCGATGCCCTCGGCCACGTGCACCGCGCCGGCGAGGTCGATCGCCGTGCCGTTGCGCGGGGCGAGCAGCCCGGCCGTGTCGAGGATGCCGGAGAAGAGCCCCCGCTCCTCCGCGAGGTCGATGGCCGACGGGCTCGTCCCGAGGATCGGCACGCCGGCCGCCTCGAGGCCCTTCGCGAGCCCGAGCGCCGTCTGGCCGCCGAGCTGCACGACGACGCCGACGAGCTCGCCGGTCTGCGACTCGGCGTGGATCACCTCGAGCACATCCTCGAGCGTGAGCGGCTCGAAGTAGAGGCGGTCGCTCGTGTCGTAGTCGGTCGAGACCGTCTCGGGGTTGCAGTTGATCATGATCGTCTCGAATCCGGCCTCGGAGAGCGCGAACGACGCGTGCACGCACGAGTAGTCGAACTCGACGCCCTGCCCGATGCGGTTCGGGCCCGAGCCGAGGATGACGACCTTGCGGCGGTCGCTCGGCTCCACCTCGGTCTCGAGGTCGTAGCTCGAGTAGTGGTACGGCGTGAGCGCCGGGAACTCCCCCGCGCAGGTGTCGACGGTCTTGTACACCGGCCGGATGCCGAGGATGTGGCGGACCTCGCGGGCGTCGGCCTCGCCGAAGCCGCGGAGCTGGCCGATCTGCGCATCCGAGAAGCCGTGGTCCTTCGCGAGCAGCAGCGTGTCGTGGTCGAGCGCCTCGGCGTTCGCCACGGCCTGCGCCACCTCGTTGATGAGCACGATCTGGTCGAGGAACCACGGGTCGATCTTGGTGGCCTCGAACAGCTCCTCGACCGTGGCGCCCTTGCGCAACGCCTGCTGCACGAGCACGATGCGTCCGTCGGTGGGCGTGCGGCTCGCCTCGACGAGCTCGGCGACGCTGCGGTCCTCGTCGCCCCAGTGGAACGACGACCCGCGCTTCTCGAGCGAGCGCAGCGCCTTCTGCAGCGCGGTGGCGTAGTTGCGGCCGATCGCCATGGCCTCGCCCACGGACTTCATGGTCGTCGTCAGCGTCGGGTCGGCGGCGGGGAACTTCTCGAACGCGAACCGCGGCACCTTCACGACGATGTAGTCGAGCGTCGGCTCGAAGCTCGCCGGCGTCACGCGCGTGATGTCGTTCGGGATCTCGTCGAGGCGGTAGCCGATCGCGAGCTTCGCGGCGATCTTCGCGATCGGGAAGCCCGTGGCCTTGGACGCGAGCGCCGACGACCGCGACACCCGGGGGTTCATCTCGATGACGATGATCCGGCCGGTCTCGGGGTTCACCGCGAACTGGATGTTGCAGCCGCCGGTGTCGACGCCCACGGCGCGGATGATGTCGATGCCGATGTCGCGGAGGCGCTGGTACTCGCGGTCGGTCAGGGTGAGCGCGGGCGCCACCGTGATCGAGTCGCCGGTGTGCACGCCGACCGGGTCGACGTTCTCGATCGAGCAGACGACGACCGTGTTGTCGGCCGTGTCGCGCATGAGCTCGAGCTCGTACTCCTTCCAGCCGAGGATCGACTCCTCGAGGAGCACCTCGGTGGTGGGCGAATCGTGCAGGCCCTGCGTCACGATGCGGACGAGCTCCTCCTCGGTGTACGCGAAGCCCGAGCCGAGGCCGCCCATGGTGAACGAGGGGCGCACCACGAGGGGGTACCCCAGGTCCTTGGCGAACTCCTTTGCCTGCTCGAGCGTCGTCGCCACGTGCGAGCGCGCCACGTCGGCGCCGGCCTCGATCACGAGGTCCTTGAAGAGCTGCCGGTCCTCGCCCTTGCGGATGGCGTCGACCTTCGCGCCGATGAGCTCGACGCCGTGCTTGTCGAGGATGCCGGCGTCGTGCAGCGCGATCGCCGCGTTGAGCGCGGTCTGGCCGCCCAGCGTCGGCAGCACCGCATCGGGTCGCTCCTTCACGATGATCGACTCGATGATCTCGGGGGTGATCGGCTCGATGTAGGTGGCGTCGGCGAAGCCGGGGTCGGTCATGATCGTGGCCGGGTTCGGGTTCACGAGGATGACGCGCACGCCCTCGGCGCGCAGCACCCGGCACGCCTGGGTGCCGGAGTAGTCGAACTCGGCGGCCTGTCCGATGACGATCGGGCCGGACCCGATGACGAGGACGCTCTGGATGTCGTCGCGCTTGGGCATCAGGCGTGGTCTCCCTCGGTGGTCCGATCGGTGGCTGTGCTGGTCGACGTCCGGATGACCATGTCGCGGAACCGGTCGAAGAGGTAGTTGGCGTCGTGCGGGCCGGCCGCCGACTCGGGGTGGTACTGCACCGAGAACGCCGGGATGTCGAGGCAGTTCAGCCCCTCCACGACGTTGTCGTTGAGGTCGTAGTGGCTGACCTCGACACGGCCGAAGCCCTCGCTCGACTCGCTCACGCGGTCGATGGGCGCGTCGACGGCGAAGCCGTGGTTGTGCGCCGTGATCTCGACCCGGCCCGTGGCCTTGTCGAGCACCGGCTGGTTGATGCCGCGGTGGCCGAACGGCAGCTTGTAGGTGCCGAAGCCGAGCGCGCGCCCGAGCAGCTGGTTGCCGAAGCAGATGCCGAAGTACGGCAGTCCCTCGCGTAGGGTGGTGCGCAGCAGCTCGACGTGCCGGTCGGATGCCCCCGGGTCGCCGGGCCCGTTGGAGAAGAACAGGGCGTCGGGCTCGAGCGCGAGCACCTCCTCCGCCGTCACCGACTGCGGCACGACGTGCACGTCGAAGCCGCGCTCGGCGAGGAAGTCCAACGTCGACCGCTTCACCCCGAGGTCGAGCACGGCCACCGAGCCGACGCGCTCGCCCTGGGCGGGCAGCGTGTACGACTCGGTCGTGGACACCGTGTCCGACAGGTTGCGGCCGGCCATCTCGGCGCCGCCGAGCACGAGCTCGAGCTGCTCGCCGTGCGTGAGCACCGCGGCGTCGCCCGAGAAGATCCCGGCGCGCATGGCGCCCGCCGAGCGGATGTGGCGGGTGACCGCGCGGGTGTCGATGCCGCTGATGCCGACGACGCCCGCCGCCTCGAGGTCGTCGTCGAGGCTGCGCTGCGAGCGGAAGTTCGACACGACCCGGGAGGGGTCGCGCACGACGAAGCCCGCCACCCACAGCTTCGAGGACTCCATGTCCTCGTCGTTCATGCCCGTGTTGCCGATGTGCGGCGCGGTCATCATCACGATCTGGCCGGCGTACGACGGGTCGGTCAGGGTCTCCTGGTAGCCCGTCATGCCGGTCGCGAAGACCGCCTCGCCGAGCGTGACGCCGCGGGCGCCGTAGGCGCGTCCCTCGTACCGCCGTCCGTCCTCGAGCACGAGCACGGCGGGCTCGTTCGTGCGGGTCAGGGTCTCAGTCATCCGAGGCCTCGCTCTCCTGTTGCTGGTCCGGCCGCGTCGCGACGTGCGCGGCGGCGATGTCGTTGACGGCGGCGATGATGCGCGCCGGGTCGCCCGGGTACCGGGCCCTGAGGTAGCTGTCGACGTGCGGTGCCTCGGCCTCGGGGTCGGCCGTGTGCGCGATCCACGTGACGGCGATCAGGCCCTCGGGCTCGACGCCCCGGTCGATCGCGTAGGTGGCCTCGCCGGCGGCGACGAGGCGCTCGGCGGGCAGCCACGTGGGCGGCTCCCCCGCGATCCGGAGCACGAGGCCCTCGGGCGACAGCTCGATGCGGGCGGCGCCGCGGAACGCGAGCCCCTGCACCGCGAGCCGCTCGAGCGGCTGGCTCGCCGGCGTCGTCGCCACGTAGAGGACCTCGGTCTCGAACATCGGCGCCGGCAGGGTGGCGGGCACCGGGTATGCCGAGAGCGTCTCGTCGCGCTCGGTGCGTCGCCGCCACGACCGGATCATGAGCCACGCGACCACGGCGATGATCGCGACGGCGACGACCGCGCCGATCCACTCACCCACGGGCGACCTCCCGCTGGGCGGCGAGGCGCGCGACCTCGTCGGCGGGGCGCACCGCGCCGTCGAGCACGGTCGCGTAGCCGGCGTGGAACGTGGCGACCACGCGCCCGGGCAGACGACGTCCGAGGTAGGGCGAGTTCACGCTGCGCCCGGCGAGGCGGTCGAGGCCGAACTCGGATGCCGCTGCCGGGTCGTAGAGCACGACCTCCGCGGGCGCGCCGGCGGCGATGGCCTGCCCGTGGCCGGCGAGCCGCCCGATGCGGGCCGGGGTGGCCGAGAGCACGCGCGCGACGTCCGCCCAGTCCAGCAGGCCGTTCTCGACGACCGCGGCGTGCACGACCGACAGCGCCGACTCGAGGCCGACCATGCCGTTCGCGGCCGCGTCCCACTCGCTCTCCTTCGCCTCGACCGGGTGCGGGGCGTGGTCGGTGGCGACGATGTCGATGGTGCCGTCGGCGAGCGCGGCGCGCAGGGCCTCGACGTCTTCGGCGCGGCGGAGCGGCGGGTTCACCTTGTAGCGGGGGTCGTAGCTCGAGACGAGGTCCTCGGTGAGGAGCAGGTGGTGCGGGGTGACCTCGGCGGTGACGTCGATGCCGCGGGCCTTCGCCCAGCGGATCACCTCGACCGATCCGGCCGTGGACACGTGGCACACGTGCAGGCGGCTGCCGACGTGCTCGGCGAGCAGCACGTCGCGCGCGATGATCGACTCCTCGGCGACGGCGGGCCAGCCCGCGAGTCCGAGCTCGCCCGAGAGCGCACCCTCGTTCATCTGGGCGCCCTGCGTGAGGCGCGGCTCCTGCGCGTGCTGGGCGATGACCCCGTCGAACGCCTTGACGTACTCGAGGGCGCGTCGCATCAGCAGCGGATCGGAGACGCAGAACCCGTCGTCGCTGAACACGCGGACGTGGGCGCGGGACCGGGCCATGGCGCCGAGCTCGGCGAGCTGCTCGCCCTTGAGGCCGACGGTGACCGCGCCGATGGGTTGCACGGTGGCATAGCCGGCGTCGCGGCCGAGGCTCGCCTCCTGCTCGACGACGCCGGCGGTGTCGGCCACCGGGAAGGTGTTGGCCATGGCGAACACCGCGGTGAACCCGCCGGCGGCCGCGGCCTGCGTGCCGGTGAGCACCGTCTCGCTCTGCTCGTAGCCGGGTTCGCGCAGGTGCGTGTGCAGGTCGACGAGGCCGGGGAGGGCGATGAGCCCGTCCGCGTCGACGACCGTCGCGCCCGCAGCATCCGCGTCGCCGCCGACCTCGGCGATGACGCCGTCGGCGAGCAGCAGGTCGGCGCGTTCGCCCGTGGGCAGGGTCGCACCCGTGATGAGGAAGCGCTCGGTCATCAGCCCTCACCCCGTTCGCCGGACAGCAGCACGTAGAGGGCGGCCATTCTCACTGATACTCCGTTCGCGACCTGCTCGCGCACCGTCGACTGCGGCGAATCGGCGACGCGGGCGGCGATCTCCAGCCCACGGTTCATCGGGCCGGGGTGCATGACCATCGTAGTCGGGGGCAGCCGGTCGAACCGGGCGTCGTCGAGCCCCCACGTGCGTGCGTACTCGCGGCTGTTCGGGAAGAACGCGGCCTGCATGCGCTCCGCCTGGATGCGGAGCATCATGACGACCTCGGGCTCGCCCGCGAGCGCCGGGTCGAGGTCGTAGCCGACGCGCGCCGGCCAACCGGCGGTGTCGACCGGCACGAGCGTCGGCGGGGCGACGAGCTCCACCTCTGCGCCGAGCGTGTCCAACAGCCACACGTTCGAGCGGGCGACGCGCGAGTGCAGGATGTCGCCGACGATCACCACGCGGACGCCGTCGAGGTCGCGCCCGCGCGACGCGCTGCCGTGCAGGCGGCGCCGGATCGTGAACGCGTCGAGGAGCGCCTGGGTCGGATGCTCGTGCGTGCCGTCGCCGGCGTTCACGACGCCCGCGTCGATCCACCCGCTCGTGGCGAGCGTCTGCGGGGCGCCCGAGGCCGGGTGGCGGATGACGACGCCGTCGGCGCCCATCGCCTGGAGTGTCTGCGCGGTGTCCTTCAGGCTCTCGCCCTTCGAGACGCTCGAGCCCTTGGCGCTGAAGTTGATGACGTCGGCCGAGAGGCGCTTGGCGGCCGCCTCGAACGAGATGCGGGTGCGCGTGGAGTCCTCGAAGAAGAGGTTGACGACCGTCTTGCCGCGCAGCGTCGGCAGCTTCTTCATCTCGCGCTCCTGCACGGCCGCCATGTCCTCGGCGATGTCGAGCAGGGCGATGGCGTCGTCGCGGGCCAGGTCCTTCGTGGAGAGCAGGTGGCGCATCAGTCCTCGCCCCCGTCGATGGTGACGGCGTCGTCGCCGTCGATCTCGGCGAGGCGCACGTGGATGCGCTCGCGCGCCGAGCTCGGCAGGTTCTTGCCCACGAAGTCCGCACGGATCGGGAACTCGCGGTGCCCGCGGTCGACGAGCACGGCGAGCCGCACGGCCCTGGCCCGGCCGAGGTCGGCGAGCGCGTCGAACGCGGCGCGGATCGTGCGGCCCGAGTAGAGCACGTCGTCGACGAGCACCACGGTGGCTCCGTCGATGCCCCCGGCGGGGACCGAGGTCGGCTGCGGCGCGCGCGTCGGGTGCCGGTCGAGGTCGTCGCGGTACATGGTCACGTCGAGCGCGCCGGCCGGCACGTCGGATGCCGCGATGCGGCCGATGATCGCGGCGAGGCGCTCGGCGAGCACGACGCCACGGGTGGGGATGCCGAGGAGGACGAGCCGTTCGGCTCCGCGATTGGATTCGAGGATCTCGTGGGCGATGCGAGTGATCGCCCGATCGATGTCAGCCTGCTGCAGCACGGTGCGCACAGCCATGCGGACTCCCTTCTCCGCCTCACAGGACGGGCTTCAAGGTTGCCTTCCCGAAGAGCCTACCAGCCGGGCGATGGCCGCCCGCGCGGCACCGGCGTAGCATCGGCGGCATCGGGCGCGGCGCGGCGCCCGTCGCGAGGACGGAGAGCACCATGGCCGGCAGCGGCACCGCCGAGGATCCCTGGCAGCTGACGACGCCACCCGGGACGTCGTCCTACACGATGTACCGCGACGAGTCGGCAGATCCGCCGGCGCTCGTCTGCGTCGTCGGATCGACGACGCTGAAGTACCACCTGTCGGCGATCGACGACCTCGCGGCGTGGCTGCGCGAGCAGGGCGACTGGGTGCCGCTCGGCGCCGCCGACGAGCAGAAGCCGGCCGCCGAGGGCACGGTCGAGGCATGGGGCCGGTCCGAGGACAACCCCGTCGGCGGCTGGTACGGCCTGCGCAAGGGCTACCGCGGCCGGTTCGGCATGTACCTGCCGCCCCTGCTCGAGGCGCTCGGCCTCGCCGAGCTCACGCACGACGCCCGCAACAACCGCATGCGCGCGACCTGATCGACCCGTGGGACGCCGAAGGGCGGAGCGCGTCGCGCTCCGCCCCTCGCAGGTGCGAACGGATCTCCGTCATCGTGCGGACCGCACCGGCCCGTGGAGCGCCTTCGAGGCGACCACGAGGGCGGCCGCGATGAGCACGACGTTCTTCAGCACGTACTGCCCGAGCAGTGTGGGCCCGGAGGCGGTGAACAGCTCGCCCGGGAAGAACACGAGCGGCGAGAGGATGCCGACGAACGCGATCGCGAGCATGACGAGGCCGAAGCGCGCGAACACGCCCGAGATGAGGGCGAGGCCGGCGACGGTCTCGATGATCGCGGTGAGCACGAGCGCGAGCTGGCCGCCGACGAGGCCGAACGTGAGGACGCCCCAGGTCGCCTCGACGAGCGACTCGAGCGGGCTCACGCCGGGGAAGAACTTCAGCACGCCGAAGGCGACGAACACGAGGCCGAGGGCGACGCGCAGCGCGGGGATGCTCCAGCGCTCGAGGAACGCCTTCAGCATCGCCTCGAGCGCGGCGAGGCGGTCGAGCACGCCGATGCGCGGGACCGGGACGGGACGGGGGCCGATGGGCTGGAGCCCGGGGGTGGTGGCGGGGATCGTGGACATGACGAAGGTGCTCCTTCCAGAGCGTGGATTCGAGTGGGAACGGCTCGCAGCAGTGCGGCGATATCCAGTGAACCGGTGCGCCCCACCCCGGCGGATCGGGGTTCTCGTGGGAATCCGGAGAGGGTTAACCCTCGATCCGTGCCGGGGTCACCACGTGCCGACGGCCCCGGCGATGGGCGGATCCGGCTAGGTTCGGCACATGCGACGACACCCCGCGAGGATGTGGAGCGTGGTCATCGCCCTCGTCGCCGCCGCGTGGGCGTTCTTCCTCCTGCCGCCGCAGCAGACGGCCTGGTCGGGTGCCGATGCACCGGCCTGGCTGCGCGCCCTCGACGCCATGCCGGTCTACCAGGGGCTGCGCGAGGCGCTCCCCGCCACGGGCTCGTCGGACGCGTACCTCGTGTTCGGCGCCGCGGCATCCGTGTCGTTCGCCCTGCTCTGGTTCGCGACCGGGCCCGTCTTCGCGGCCCTCGGCTGGAGCGGTCGCGTGCTCGGCGCGCTCCTGCTCGCGGCGGCGCCCATCACCCTGCTGAGCTACCTCAACCACCCGGCGGATGCCCCGGTGCACCTGCTCTGGGGAGCCGAGGCGTTCGCCCTGCTCGCCATCGGCCTGTGGGGCCTCGTCGTGGCGTTCGCCGCGCCGCGGGGTCGCGGCATCCCCGTGTGGGAGCGGATCCTCGTCGGATCGACGCTCGCCGTCATCGTGGTCGCGACCATCGCGTTGGGCTACTGGCCGCATGGCAGCCTCGTGGGCCTCGGGCTCGAGGCCGCCGTGCTCGCCGGGTTCGCGCCGCGATGGGCGGTGGAGCCGCCACGGCCGAGGCCGGCAGGACCTCCCGAATGGAACTGAGGCGCCGCGCCGACTAGGCCTTCGCGTGCGAGATCGCCGCGAGCAGGCCGTTCACGAAACCGGCCGAGTCGTCGGTCGACAGCACGGTCGCCGCCTCGACGGCCTCGGAGATCGCCACGGGGTCGGGCACCTCGTCGTTGTAGAGGATCTCCCAGACGCCGATCCGCAGCAGCGCGCGGTCGACCGCCGGCATGCGCTCGAGGGTCCATCCGCGCGAGTGCGTCATGATGAGCTCGTCGATCTCCTCGCGGTGGTCGACGATGCCGTCGACGATCTCACGGGCGTACAGCCACGACGCCTGGCGCTCGGGCTCGTTGACGGCGCGCTCGGCCTCGGCGGCCAGCACCTGCTCGACCGGGACCTGGCGCATGTCCGCCGAGTACAGCATGTCGAGCGCGCGCTTGCGCGCCTTGGTGCGGGCGCTCACTAGTCGTTCACGCGGCCGAGGTACTCACCCGAGCGGGTGTCGACCTTGACCTTGGTGCCGGTCTCGAGGAAGAGCGGGACCTGGATCTCGTACCCGGTCTGGACGGTCGCGGGCTTGGTGCCGCCGGTCGAGCGGTCGCCCTGCAGGCCGGGCTCGGTGTAGGTGATCTCGAGCACGACCGAGGCGGGGAGGTCGACGTAGAGCGGGTTGCCGTTGTTCAGGGCGATCGTCACGGCCTGGTTCTCGAGCATGAAGTTGGCGGCGTCGCCGACGACCGTCGACGGCACCGTGATCTGGTCGTAGTCGGTCGCGTCCATGAACACGAAGCCGTCGCCGTCGTTGTAGAGGTAGGTGAAGTCGCGGCGGTCGACGTTCTCGATGTCGACCTTGGCGCCCGCGTTGTACGTGCGGTCGACGACCTTGCCGGTCACGACGTTCTTGAGCTTCGTGCGGACGAACGCGCCGCCCTTGCCGGGCTTGACGTGCTGGAACTCGATGACGCTCCAGAGCTGGCCGTCGATGCTCAGGACGACGCCGTTCTTGATGTCCGCGGTGCTTGCCATGGGGAAGGGGTTCCGATCGATCGTGGGAAGTCAGAGGGCACGACGGATTCGCGTGCGACTGATCGAGTGTAGTCGACTCAGCCGAGCGTACGCAGGACCCAGTCGACCGCGAGGCGGTAGGAGTCGGCGCCGAAGCCCGCGATCACGCCGGTCGCGACGCCCGAGATCACGCTCGTGTGGCGGAACTCCTCGCGTGCGTGCGGGTTCGAGAGGTGCACCTCCACGAGCGGCACGCCCGCCTGCTTCAGCTGCGCCGCCGCGTCGCGCAGCGCGTAGCTGTAGTGCGTGAACGCGGCGGGGTTGAGCACCACCGGCAGGCGTCGGTCGACGGCCTCGTGGATCCAGCCGATGAGCTCGGCTTCGTCGTCGGTCTGCCGCAGGTCGATCTCGACGTCGTCGGGCACGGATGCCGCGAGCCCCGCGCCGATGTCGGCGAGCGTCTCCGAGCCGTACACCTCGGGCTCGCGCGTGCCGAGGCGTCCGAGGTTGGGCCCGTTCAGCACGAGGATCGTGGTCATGCGGCCAGCCTAGCCAGCCCGCCGGTCGAGGAGCGCGCGGAGCAGGCGTCTCGAGATCCGTGGACCTCGCGGCCCTCGAGCCCGCTCAGGACCCGATCTCCTGGTACGCGGCGAACAGCAGCGACTGGTCGGGCGCCTGCATCACGGTCGGCTTCGCGAGGTCGTCGAGCACGATGAACCGGAGCTGTCCGCCGCGCGCCTTCTTGTCGCGCTGCATGGTCGCGAGGAGCGTGTTCCACCGGCCGGCAGGGTAGCTCGTGGGCAGGCCGAGCAGGTCGAGGACGCGCTTGTGCCGGTCGGCGACCTCGTCGGAGAGGCGGCCCGAGAGACGGCCGAGCTCGGCCGCGAACGCCATGCCGACGGAGATCGCCGCGCCGTGCCGCCACTGGTAGCGCTCGGCGTGCTCGACCGCGTGGCCGAGGGTGTGGCCGTAGTTGAGGATCTCGCGCAGGCCCTGCTCGGTGAAATCCTCGGACACCACGTCGGCCTTCATCCGGATGGCGAGCTCGACGACCCGTCGGAACTCGGGCGACGTCGGGTCGGTCGCGAGCTCGGGATCGGCCTCGATGACGTCGAGGATCTCGGGGTACCGGATGAACCCGGCCTTCACGATCTCGGCGAAGCCGGCGAGGATCTCGTTGCGCGGCAGCGTTTCCAGCAGCTCGAGGTCGCAGAGCACCGCGGCGGGCGCGTGGAAGACGCCGACGAGGTTCTTGCCCTCGTTCGTGTTGATGCCGGTCTTGCCACCCACGGCCGCGTCGACCATGCCGAGCACGGTGGTGGGCACCTGCACGACCCGCACGCCGCGCAGCCAGGTGCCGGCGACGAATCCGGCGAGGTCGGTGATCGCCCCGCCGCCGAGCCCGACGATCGCATCGCTGCGCGTGAAGTCGGCCTGCCCGAGGATCTGCCAGCAGAACGCGGCGACCTCGATGCGCTTGCCCGCCTCGGCGTCGGGCACCTCGGCGAGCAGCACCTCGAAGCGGTCGCCGAGCTCCTCGCGCAGCGCCGCCGCACGGGCGCCGAGGGTCGGGGCGTGCACGACGAGCACCTTCCGCACGTTCGGGCCGAGCGCGTCGCCGAGCTCCGCGACGACGCCGCGGCCCACGACCACGTCGTATCCCGTGTCGCCGCCCACCCGGATCGCCGTGCGCGTCTCGCCTGCCGTCATGCTGCTCCTCCGAAGCGCCCGGTGATGTCGTCGACGATGCGTGCGACCGAGCGGCGCGACGTGTCGATGTCGAGGTCCGCGAGCTCCGCGTAGATGGGCTCGCGCTGTTCGAAGATGGCCGTCCACGCGCCGATACCGCCCTCGGCGATGAGCGGACGGTTGCCGCCGGAGAGCCGCGGGGCGACCGCCTCGGGGGTGACGCGCAACAGCACCACCTGGAGGTCGGCGAGGTCGGCGCGGGTGTCGGGGTGCAGCACGGCGCCGCCGCCGAGCGAGATCACGGCCTCCTCGTGCAGGGCCTCGGCGACGACCTCCCGCTCGATGATGCGGAAGTACTCCTCGCCCTCGCGCTCGAAGATCTCGTCGATGGGCCCGTACCGCTCCACGATGCGCTGGTCGGTGTCGATGAACGGCGCGCCGGCGGATGCCGCGAGCCGATGTCCGACGCGCGACTTGCCGGCGCCCATCGGGCCGATGAGCACGATGGGCAGGCTGACGCGGGCGCCCTCAGACACGATCGGCAGCGGTGTCCGCCGAGGCGATCTCGGTGCGGAGCGCCTCGGGGATGGACGCGAGGTACGACTCGAGGTTGCGACGCGTCTCGCCGACCGAGTCGCCCCCGAACTTCTCGAGCACCGCGTTGGCGAGGGTGAGTGCGACCATGGCCTCCGCGACGACGCCCGCGGCGGGCACGGCGCAGACGTCGGAGCGCTGGTGGTGCGCGGGCGCCGCCTCGCCGGTCGCGATGTCGATCGTCGGGAGGGCGCGCGGCACGGTCGCGATGGGCTTCATGCCCGCGCGCACCCGCAGCACGGTGCCGGTCGACATGCCGCCCTCCGTGCCGCCGGCGCGATCGCTGGCGCGGACGATGCGCCCGTCGCTGAGGTGCAGCTCGTCGTGGGCCGCCGAGCCGCGTCGGGTCGTGGTCGTGAACCCGTCGCCGACCTCGACGCCCTTGATCGCCTGGATGCCCATGAGGGCTGCGGCGAGCTGCGCGTCGAGCCGGCGGTCCCAGTGCACGTAGGAGCCGAGCCCCGGCGGCACGCCGTAGGCGAGCACCTCGACGACCCCGCCGAGCGTGTCGCCCTCCTTGTGCGCGAGGTCGACCTCGGCCACCATGCGGGCCGACGTCTCCTCGTCGAAGCACCGCAGGGGGTCGGCGTCGAGGCGGTCGACGTCGTCGGGCACCGGCAGCGGGCGGTCCTCGGGCACGCGCACCGGGCCCACGGCGATGGTGTGCGACACGAGGCGGATGCCGAGCTCCCCGAGGAACCCGCGGGCGACCGCGCCGAGGGCGACGCGCGCCGCGGTCTCGCGGGCGCTCGCCCGCTCGAGCACCGGACGGGCCTCGTCGAAGTCGTACTTCTGCATGCCGACGAGGTCGGCGTGGCCCGGGCGCGGGCGGGTCAGCGGCGCGCCGCGACCGCGTCCGAGCTTCTCGGGGTCGATCGGCTCGGGGCTCATGACCTCCTGCCACTTCGGCCACTCGGTGTTGCCGATGCGCAGGGCGATCGGGCTGCCGAGGGATTCGCCGTGACGCACGCCGCCCGAGATCGCGAGCTCGTCCTGCTCGAACTTCATGCGGGCGCCGCGCCCGTACCCGAGCTTGCGGCGCGCGAGATCGGCGCGGATGGAGTCGAGCGAGACGGGGATACCGGCGGGAAGACCCTCGAGGATCGCGACGAGCTCAGGGCCGTGCGACTCTCCGGCAGTGAGCCAACGGAGCATGGACTCCATCCTTCCACAGCGCGCTCAGAGCGCGCGGCGCATGACGTCCAGCACCGCCGCCTCGTCGGGCAGCGCCTGGAACGGGTCGCCCGACGTGAAGATCCGCACCTGCAGCAGGGCCTGGTGCAGCAGCATCCCGAGCCCGTGCACGACCGTGCCGTCGGCCTCGAGCCACTGCGACACGAGCCGCGTGGGCCAGGGCGCGTAGGCGACGTCGAACAACGTCGCGCGACGCAGGCCGGCGGATGCCTCGACGCCCGGGTCCGCGCCCCCGGGAAGCGTGCTCACCACGAGGTCGGCCTCCTCGAGCGTCGCGAGGTCGGCGATCGGACGGACGTCGACGGCCAGCCCGAGCCGCGCGCCGAGGTCGACGATCGGCCCGCCCGCCTCGGGCCGGCGCAGCAGCACCTGCACGGTCGCGGCGCCGAGCTCGGCCATGGCCGCGAGGGCGGATGCCGCGGTCGCTCCCCCGCCCACGAGCACGCCGTGGCGCACCAGCTCGCAGCCGGCCTCGCCGAGGGCGCGCACGATCCCGCCGACGTCGGTGTTGAAGCCGCGTCGGACCCCGTCGACGAGCAGTACGGTGTTGGCCGCGTGCGTGAGCGTGGCGAGCTCGTCCACCTCGTCGAGGAGCGGCAGCACGTCCTGCTTGAGCGGCATCGTGAGCGAGAGACCGCGCCACGACGCGTCCCGCGTGTCGAGGAACTCCGGCAGCCCGGCGCCGTCGAGCTCGATCGCCGTGTACACCCAGTCGAGTCCGAGCTGCTCGTAGGCGGCGCGGTGCAGCGCAGGGCTCTTCGAATGCGAGATCGGCGAACCCAGCACCGCGAGGCGCGTCGCCGCGTCACTCACAGTAGGCGGCGTTCTCTTCGCTCGCGGCGCACCAGGCCTGCAACTGCGCCACCGCGGCCTCGTGCTCCTCGACCGTGGTCGAGAACACCGTCTCGCCCGTCGCGAGGTTCACGGGGACGAAGAACAGCCAGCTTCCGTCGGCGGGATGGACGGCCGCGTTGATCGCGACGTCGCCCGGGTTGCCGATGGGTCCGATGGGGAGGCCGGGGTTGGCGTACGTGTTGTAGGGGTTCGACGCGTCGGCGCGCTCGGCGTCGGTGGTCCAGACCGTGTGGGTGTTGCCGGTGCCGTACGCCACCGTGGCATCCGACTCGAGGTTCATGCCCTGGTCGAGGCGGTTCTGGAAGACCCGGGCGACCTTCGGGAAGTCGTCGAGGTTGGAGCCGGCCTCGCGTTGCACGATCGACGCGAGCACGATCGTGTGCCAGCGCTGGTCGGCCGGCACGCCCGCAGCGTCGAGCGCCTCGAACTGGCGGTCGACGAGGGTCTGCAGCACGCCGTGCGCGTCGATGTCGGGATCGAGCGTGTAGGTCGCGGGGAACAGGAAGCCCTCGAGCATGGTCGCCTCGGCGGGCAGGCCGTAGTTCGCGGGCGGTTCCGCGGCGGCGGCCTGGAGGTCCTCGAGCGGGATGGAGGTGCCCTCCGAGATCGCGACGAGCACGTCGTCGATGGCCGTGCCCTCGGGGATCACGAACGTGTTCTCGAGCTTGTTCGCCGGATCCATGAGGGCGTCGAGGGCAGCCTTTGCGCTCATCTCCTCGGCGAGTCGGTACGCCCCGGGGTGGAACTCGGGCTCGGGGCTCTGTTCGAGCAGGAGGTCGTAGAACGCGTCGTAGGAGGCGGTGACGCCCTCGTCGACGAGGTTCTGGGCGATCGAGGATCCGGTGTCGCCCTCGTGGATCATGAAGGTCACCTCGCCGGTGCCCGTGCCGGAGTAGTCGGCCGCGGGCGTGAAGCGCTCGATGACCGCGTTGATCGGCCCCTGCAGGAAGAAGAACGCGCCGACCGCGAGTGCAGCCACGACGACGAGGCCGACGAGGCATCCCCAGGGGCCGCGGCGCTTGGTGCGCGCGTGCTCGGGATCGTGGTCGTGGAAGTCGGTCGCCGCGGCGGCGCGCCGCTCGGCGCGCGACGGCTTGCGCGGCTCGTACACCTCGGGCTCGGGCTCCTCGACGGCCCGGCGCTCCGCCTCGCGCGCCTCACGTCGGGTCATCGGCTGGTCGCCCGCTCCCCCGGAACCGATCGTCGAGGTCGGCCCGGTGGCCGAGCCGTTCGCGGCGTCGGGGGTGTCTCCGGCGAGGAGCGCGTGCCAGTCCGTCACCTCGCTCGGCGCGGCGCCGCGCGGCTCGTGGGGAAGGTGGGTCACAGGGGGGACGACCCTTCGTCTGTCGTGATCAGGCGGCCGGGCTCCCGGCCCGACGCCCGCTCCGTGTCGATGGCGTGTTGCAGAATGATAACGGCTGCAACTTGGTCGACGATGGGACGCTGACTTCGGCTCGACTTCCCCGAGGCCCGCAGCGCCTGCTGCGCGCTCACCGTAGAGAGCCGCTCGTCGACCAGCCGCACGGCCGAGCCCGCCGCCGCGAGCCGCCCGGCGAAGGCGATCGCGTCGTCGGTCGAGGCCGTCGGCGCGCCCGACAGCGAGAGCGGATTGCCGACCACGAGCTCGATCGCGTCGAACTCCTCGGCGAGCTCGAGGATGCGTCGGACGTCGGCGTCGCCGTCGACGTCGCGCGCGACCGTCTCGACGGGAACGGCGAGCAGCCCGCCGGCGTCGCAGCGTGCGACGCCGATCCGGGCTCGCCCGACGTCGATGCCGAGTCTCGCTCCCGAGCGCATGGGCCTACCGGCCGAGCTCGTGCTTCACCGCGTCGAGCGCCGCCGGGATCGCGGACACGTCGCTGCCGCCGCCCTGCGCGAGGTCGGGCTTGCCGCCGCCGCCTCCGCCGAGCACCGTGGCCATCGCCTTCGCGAGCGGTCCGGCGTTCACGCCGGCGTCCCGTGCGGCGGGCGAGGTGGCCACGATCGCGACGGGCTTGCCGCCGACGTCGGCCGCGAGTGCCACGACGGATGCCGCGTCGCCGAGCTTCGACCGCACCGCGGTCGCGAGCGACCGCAGCTCGTCACCCGAGCCGAGGCGTCCGACCGTCTCGGCCACGAGGAGCACGTCGCCCGTGCGCACCGCGTTCGCCGCGAGGGCGGGGACGCGGTCGCTCAGCGCCCGCGCCTCGAACTGCGCGATCTTCTTCTCGGCGGACTTCAGGCTCGACACGAGCTCGCCGACGCGGTCGACGAGCAGCTCGGGCCGCGTCTTCAGGCTGGTGCTGAGCTCGTTGACGAGCGCGCGCTCGGCTGCGAACCGCTGGAACGCCTCGCGACCGACGAGCGACTCGACGCGGCGGTTCGACGCGCCGACCGACGACTCGCCGACGATGTTGATCATGCCGATCTCGGAGCTCGACACCACGTGGGTACCCGCGCAGAGCTCGCGCGACCACGGGCCGCCGATGTCGACGACGCGCACGACGTCGCCGTACTTCTCGCCGAACAGGGCCATGGCGCCGAGCGACTTCGCCTCGTCGAGCGGCATCTCCCGGGTGAGCACCGGCAGGTTGTCGCGGATCGCGTTGTTCGAGATCTCCTCGATCTCGCTGCGGGTCTCGGGCGACAGGGCCGAGTTCCAGCCGTAGTCGAGGCGCAGGTAGCCGGCCTTGTTGAACGAGCCCGACTGGTGCGCGTTGGGGCCGAGCACCTGGCGCAGCGCCGCGTGCACGATGTGCGTGCCGGAGTGCGCCTGCGTCGCGCCGCGGCGGTAGTCCTCGTCGACGAGCGTGGTGGCGTGCTCGCCGACGGCGACCTCGCCGGAGGTCACCTTCACGGTGTGGCTGATGAGGCCCTTCACGGGCTTCTGCACGTCGAGCACCTCGAGCTCGAAGCCGTCGCCGACGATGCGGCCCTGGTCGGGGGCCTGGCCGCCCGACTCCGCGTAGAGCGAGGTCTCGGCGAGGATGACCTCCGCCGTCTGGCCCGCCAGCGCGACGGGCGCCGGCTGGCCGTCGACGAGGATGCCGAGCACGGTCGACTCGGTGGAAAGCTCGGAGTAGCCCGTGAAGATCGTCTCGCCCTTGGCGCGGAAGTCGCCGTACACCGACAGGTCGGCGAGCACCTTCTTCTTCGACTTCGCGTCGGCCTTCGCGCGCGTGCGCTGCGCCGTCATGAGCTCGTCGAACGCGCCGCGGTCGACCGACAGCCCGGCCTCCTCGGCCATCTCGAGCGTGAGCTCGATCGGGAAGCCGTAGGTGTCGTGCAGCAGGAACGCGGTGTCGCCCGCGAGCTCGTCGCGACCCGACTGCTTCGTGGACGCGACCGCGCCGTCGAGGATCGACGTGCCCGCCGCGAGGGTGCGGAGGAACGTCTCCTCCTCGCCGAGCGCGAGCTGCTCGATGTGCGCGTAGTCGCGTGCGACCTCGGGATACGCCGCCTTCATGGCGTCGCGGGACGCCGCGAAGAGCTCGCGGAACGTCGGGCCCTCGACCCCGAGCAGGCGCATCGCCCTGATGGTGCGGCGAAGCAGGCGGCGCAGGATGTAACCGCGGCCCTCGTTCGACGGGCTCACGCCGTCGCTCATGAGCATGAGCGCCGAGCGGACGTGGTCGGCGATGACGCGCATGCGCACGTCGTCCTCGTGATCGGCGCCGTAGCGGCGGCCCGAGAGCTCGGAAGCACGGTCGAGCACCGGTCGGACCTGGTCGATCTCGTACAGGTTGTCGACACCCTGCTTGATGAACGCGACGCGCTCGAGCCCCATGCCGGTGTCGATGTTCTTCTTCGGCAGCTCCTTGACGATGCGGAAGTCGGTCTTCGACTTCACGTCGTCGATGAGGTACTGCATGAACACGAGATTCCAGATCTCGACGTAGCGGTCGTCGTCGGTGGCGGGACCGCCGTCGATGCCGTACTCGGGTCCGCGGTCGAAGAAGATCTCCGAGCAGGGGCCGGCCGGGCCGGGCTGGCCGGTGTGCCAGTAGTTCGTGTCCTTGTCGAGGCGCTGGATGCGGTCGTCGGGCAGCCCCGCGACCTTCTTCCAGAGCTCGATGGCCTCGTCGTCGTCCTTGTAGACGGTGACCCAGAGGTCCTTCGGCTCGAATCCGTAGCCGCCGTCGGCCTCGGGCGTCGTGAGCAGCTCCCAGGCGAGGCTGATCGCCCCCTCCTTGAAGTAGTCGCCGAACGAGAAGTTGCCGTTCATCTGGAAGAACGTGCCGTGCCGAGGGGTCTTGCCGACCTCCTCGATGTCGTTCGTGCGGATGCACTTCTGCACGCTCGTCGCGCGCGGGTACGGCGACGGCACCAGCCCCGTGAGATACGGCACGAACGGCACCATGCCGGCGACCGTGAAGAGCAGTGTCGGGTCGTCGGAGACGAGCGAGGCGGAGGGCACGACGGTGTGGCCGCGCGCGGCGAAGAAGTCGAGCCAGCGCTGGCGGATGTCTGCGGTCTGCATGGTTCCGTTCTGGTTCAGCGGCGCGATGGGCCGCAGCTGTCTGGTGCCGGCGGTCAGCGGGCCGCGTCGAGCCCCTCGCCTTGGGCGCGGAGCTCGGCGTCGCGCTCGTGGTAGCCCTCGGCGATCGCCTTCCCGAATGCACGGGCCTTGGCGTCGATCGAGGAGAAGAACTCCTGGCCCTGCTTGGTCTGGTTGAGCTGGTGCGCGGCGACGAAGCCGGCCGCGACGCCGATGGCGAACCACACGATGCTCTTCACGAAGTGCTCCCTCTCCCCGGGTGAATGCGCGCCGGAGTCCCGCCCGGCACTCGATCCAGTCTAGTGGCGTCGGATGCCGCGGCAGCAGGCCGCGGCATCCGGATCGACCTCGCCCGGGAATGCGACAGGGGCCGCGGGAAGATCCCCGCGGCCCCTGTCGGACGGTGTTCGTCGATCAGCGAGCGGCGTAGTACTCGACGACGAGCTGCACGTCACAGGTCACGGGGACCTCGGCGCGCTTCGGGCGACGCGCGAGCGTGGCCTGGAGCTTGTCGAGCTCCACGTCGAGGTAGCCCGGGAGCTTGGGGAGCACGTCGACGTGGCCGCCGGCCGCGGCGACCTGGAACGGCTCGGTGCCCTCGGAGCGCTGCTTGACGCCGATGGTCTGGCCCGGCTTCACGCGGAACGAGGGGCGGTCGACGATCTTGCCGTCGACGAGGATGTGGCGGTGCACCACGAACTGGCGGGCCTGCGCGATGGTGCGGGCGAAGCCGGCGCGCAGCACGAGCGCGTCGAGGCGCATCTCGAGCAGCTCGACGAGGTTCTCACCCGTCAGGCCGTCGGTGCGGCGCGCCTCGTTGAACGCGATGCGGAGCTGCTTCTCGCGGATGCCGTACTGGGCGCGGAGGCGCTGCTTCTCGCGGAGACGCACGGCGTAGTCGGAGTCCTGCTTGCGCTTGGTGCGGCCGTGCTCGCCGGGAGCGTACGGACGCTTCTCCATGTACTTGGCGGCCTTCGGGGTGAGGGCGACGCCGAGCGCGCGGGAGAGGCGGGTCTTGCTACGTGACTGGTTCGACACAAGTGTCCTTTCGGAAGAATCTCAAATGCGATTTCTCGGCGCGCGGTCGCGCCGGAAGTCCGTGTCAGAGGGATTCGCCAAGGGTGGATCGGCTACAGATCGCACCCGTTCGCCGGTGACCCTCTCGCAGCCGCGCTCGAGGATCTGGCTTCAGGCCAGCGACCATGTTATCACGGCGCGACCGGCGGTCACGGCTGGGTCAGCGCCCGCCGCGCACGATGCGCCGGAGCTTCGCGAGCCGCGCCGAGACCTCGCGCTCGTTGCCGTGCTCGGTCGGTTCGTAGTACGTCGCGCCGCGCAGCTCGGCGGGCAGGTACTCCTGCGCCACGACGCCGATCGGGTCGTCGTGCGGATAGACGTAGCCTTTGCCGTGGCCGAGCCGCTTCGCGCCCGGGTAGTGGGCGTCGCGGAGGTGCTTGGGCACTCGGCCCGCACGACCCTCGCGCACGTCGGCGATCGCCCGGTCGATGCCGAGGTAGGCCGCGTTCGACTTCGGCGCCGTGGCGAGGTGCACGACCGCCTGGGCGAGCGGGATGCGCCCCTCGGGCATGCCGATGTACTGCACGGCGTCGGCCGCGGCCACCGCGACGCCGAGCGCCGTCGGGTCGGCCATGCCGATGTCCTCCGACGCGAGCACGATGATGCGGCGGGCGATGAACCGCGGGTCCTCCCCGGCCTCGATCATGCGCGCGAGGTAGTGCAGCGCCGCGTCGACGTCGCTGCCGCGCACCGACTTGATGAATGCGCTGATCACGTCGTAGTGCTCGTCGCCGTTGCGGTCGTAGCGCAGCAGCGCGCGATCGACGGCCCGGGCCACGACCTCGGCGGTGATGACGGGCTTCGCGGGCTTCGCGGCATCCGCCGACTCGGCCGCCTCGTCGTCGGCCGCCTCGTCGTCGGTCGACTCGCCCTCGGCTCCGCCTTCGGCCGATGCGGCCTGCGCCGCCGCCTGGCTCGCCGCGACGGATGCCGCCTCGAGCGCGGTCAGGGCACGGCGTGCGTCGCCCGAGGCGAGGCGGATGATCGCCGCGCGAGCCTCGGCCTCGAGCTCGACGGCGCCGGCGAGTCCGCGCGGATCGACGAGCGCGCGGTCGACGAGCACGCCGAGGTCGTCGTCGGTGAGGAGCTCGAGGGTGAGCAGGAGCGAACGTGACAGGAGCGGCGAGATGACCGAGAACGACGGGTTCTCGGTCGTCGCGGCGACGAGGATGACCCACCCGTTCTCGACGCCGGGCAGCAGCGCGTCCTGCTGCGCCTTCGTGAAGCGGTGGATCTCGTCGAGGAAGAGCACGGTGGAGAGGCCGTAGAGATCGCGGGAGGCGCGCGCCTCCTCCATGACCTGCCGCACGTCGCGCACGCCGGCGGTGACCGCCGAGAGCTCGACGAACTTGCGGCCCGACGAGCGGGCGATGGCCTGCGCGAGCGTGGTCTTGCCCGTGCCCGGCGGGCCCCACAGGATGACGGACACCGATCCCGACTCGCCGCTGCGGTCGCCCGCGAGCGCCACGAGCGGTGACCCCGGGGTGAGCAGGTGGCGCTGCCCGGCGACCTCGTCGAGGCTCGTCGGCCGCATGCGCACGGCGAGCGGGGTCGCGCCGGAGCGCAGCCCCGGGCTGGAGTCCACCATGCCGTCCAGCGTAGCCGCGGCATCCGACACCACCGGCAGTGGACGCTCGCGTGCGGACGCCCGCGCAGGTGCGCCCGCCCGCGCGATTGGTGCCGACGGCGGCGCGTTGCGTAGAGTCGGCACGCAGGAGTCCCGAGAAGGAGCATGCGTGGCATCGAACGACCGTCAGGCGCGTGAGGAACGCGCCCGCCTCCGCACGTACCAGGCGCGCCAGGAGGTGCACGTCCGCAAGCAGCGCCGCCGTGTCCGGGACAACGTGATCGCGGTCGTCGCGCTCGTCGTCGTGCTCGCGCTCGCGACCGCCGCGCAGCTCTTCTACTTCGGCGGCGGACCGGGCACCCCCGTCGCGGAGCCGACGGAGACGCCGACCGCCACGCCCACGCCCACGCCGCCGCCCGGCGAGAACCAGGGCGACGTGCCGTCGGCCGACATCGCCGAAGGGCGCACCTGGACCGGCACGCTCACGCTCAACGACATCCCGCTGGGCGTCGAGCTCGACGGCGCCGCGGCGCCGCAGGCGGTCTCGAGCACGATCAGCCTCGCCCAGTCGGGCTTCTACGACGGCGTGAGCTGCCACCGCCTCACGCGCGACAACATCTGGGTGCTGCAGTGCGGCGACCCGGCCGGCGACGGCACCGGTGGCCCGGGCTACAGCTACGGCCCCGTCGAGAACGCGCCGGCCGACGGCCAGTACCCGGCCGGCACCATCGCGATGGCGCGCCAGCCCACCAACGCCTACAGCCAGGGCAGCCAGTTCTTCATCGTCTACGAGGACACGCAGCTGACGCCCGACGAGGCCGGCGGCTACACCGTGATCGGCCAGGTGACGAGCGGTCTCGACCAGCTGAAGTCGGGCATCACGGACGCCGGGACGGCCGACGGCGGCACCGATGGAGCGCCCGCCGTTCCGGTCACGATCACGGGGTTCACGATCCAGTGACGACCCCGCGCCGCCCGGTGGCGGTGCAATAGGCTTGATGCCGTCAACGCCGCCCATGGGCGGCATCCGACCACGACAGGGTGAGGCCCGTGACCGATTCAGAGCAGCAACCGTGGGGCCGCGTCGACGAGACGGGCACCGTCTTCGTGCGGACGAGCGACGGCGAGCGGGAGGTCGGCCAGTACCCCGACGCGACGGCTGAGGAGGCGCTCGCGTACTTCGAGCGCAAGTACGCCGACCTTGCGGGCCAGGTCGGCCTGCTCGAGCAGCGCGTGCGTCGTGGTGCACCCGCGGCGGATGTCGCGAAGGCCCTCGCGAACCTGCAGGAGTCGGTCGCCGGAGCGCACGCCGTCGGCGACCTGGAGTCGCTCTCCAAGCGCCTCGAGGCCCTGTCGGGCACCACCAAGGAGCTCACCGAGCAGCAACAGGCCGAGGCGAAGGCCGCCCTCGCAGACGCGGTCGCCGAGCGCACCCGCATCGTCGAGCAGGCCGAGGCGCTCGCCGCCCAGGACCCCGCGAAGACGCAGTGGAAGCAGGCGACCGCCGAGCTCGACGCACTGTTCGCGAGCTGGCAGCAGCACCAGCAAGACGGACCGCGCCTGCCGAAGAATGAGGCCAACGAGCTGTGGAAGCGATTCCGCACCGCCCGGTCGACGATCGAGCAGCACCGCAAGGCCTTCTTCGCCGAGCTCGACGCCGCCCATCGCGACGTCCGCGCCCGCAAGCAGGCGCTCATCGAGCGCGCCGAGGCCCTCGCACCCCGCGGCGCCGACGCCGTCGGCGACTACCGCGCCCTGCTCGACGAGTGGAAGCAGGCCGGCCGCGCCGGCAAGAAGGTCGACGACGCCCTCTGGGCGAAGTTCAAGGCGGCCGGCGACGTGCTGTTCCAGGCGAAGGCCGAGATCGACGCGCAGGAGGACGAGGCCTACCGCGCCAACCTCACCGAGAAGCTGGCGCTCCTCGACGAGGCCGAGAAGCTCCTCACGGAGACCGACCCGAAGCAGGCGCGCGCCGCGCTCAACCGCATCCAGCGCAGCTGGGACGACATCGGCCGGGTCCCCCGCGACCAGGTGCGCCCCGTCGAAGATCGCCTCCGCAAGGTCGAGACGCACGTGCGCTCGCTCGAGGACGAGCGCTGGCAGCGCGAGGACCCCGAGAAGAAGGCGCGCTCGGAGGGCATGGTCGGGCAGCTCCAGGACGCGATCGCGAAGCTCGAGGCCGAGCTCGCCGCGGCCGAGGCATCCGGCGACCAGCGCGCCGCCGCAGAGGCGCGCGAGGCGCTCGAGGCACGTCGCTCCTGGTTGAAGGCGGTCGGCGGCTAGAGCCGACTCGTCCGTCACCCCGCACTCGCGCGGGTCGTTCTCCACAGCGTGCCCGCGGTAGCGGAGGTTCGGTGATCGGATGCCGCAGCATGGTCTCATGGCCAGGCTCCCATCGGTGCTCGACACCCGAGACCTCCCGCTCGCCGAGCTGTGCGCGGCCCGCCTCGACGGTGAGCTCTTCGCCGTCGACGACGGATGGGCGCCGCTCGACGAGCCCGACCTGCCCGCGTTCCGGGCCGCGGTCACCGCGCTGCGTGCGCCGCGATCGCTCGTGATCGAGCGGATGTCGGCGGCATGGGTGCACGGCGCGATCGCCGCGCCCCCGGCCGTCGCCCAGTTCTGCGTCCCGCTCAGCGCGCGCATCGCGGTGATCGGCGACCACCGAGCCCTCGTGCGCGAGGTGCGCATCGACGACGACGAGATCGTGCGGTTCGGCGAGGTGCCGTGCACGACGCCCGCACGCACGGCGTTCGACCTGCTGCGCGACCCGGTGCTCGACGAGCACGCGATCCTCGATGCGGTCGCGGCGCTCGTCACGTCGCATCCGGGGCTCGCCGGCGCCGTGCGCGACCGACTCGCGGCCGTCCCCCGCATGCCGCACAAGGCGGCGGCGCTTGCACGCCTCGATCGGGCCGAGCAGACCGCTCGCCGCGGCGCCGGTGACGCGGCCTAGCCGTCGCTCACGCGGTAGACGTCGTAGACGGCATCGATGCGCCGCACCGCGTTGAGCACGCGATCGAGGTGGGTGGTGTCCCCCATCTCGAACACGAAGCGGCTGAGCGCGAGCCGGTCGGTCGACGTCGAGACGTTCGCCGAGAGGATGTTCACGTGGTGCTCCGAGAGCACGCGCGTCACGTCGGAGAGCAGGCCCGCCCGGTCGAGCGCCTCGATCTGGATCTGCACGAGGAACACGCTCTTCGAGCTCGGCGCCCACTCGACGTCGATCATGCGCTCGGGCTCGCGCATGAGCGCCTGGACGTTGTGGCAGGCCGCCTGGTGCACCGAGACGCCCGAGCCGCGCGTGATGAAACCGACGATCTCATCGCCGGGCACCGGCGTGCAGCACCGGGCGAGCTTCACGAGGATGTCGGGGGCGCCGCGCACGAGCACGCCCGAGTCGCTGTTCCGCGGCAGCGGACGCGAGCGCGTCGAGATGGGGATGTCGGGCTCGTCGTCGCCCTCGTCGACGTCGCGCACGAGCGCGACGACCTTCTCGATCACCGACTGCGTCGAGACGTGCCCTTCGCCGACCGCCGCGTAGAGTGACGACACGTCGTCGTACTTCAGCAGCGCGGCGACCTCGGCGAACGACTCCTGGCTCATCAGCTTCTGGAGCGGCAGGTTCTGCTTGCGCATCGCGCGGGCGATGGCATCGCGGCCCTGCTCGATCGCCTCGTCGCGGCGCTCCTTGGTGAACCACTGGCGGATCTTGTTGCGGGCGCGGGGGCTCTTGACGAACGTGAGCCAGTCCTTGCTCGGACCCGAGTCGGGGTTCTTCGACGTGAACACCTCGACGACGTCGCCGCTGTTGAGCTCGCTCTCGAGGGGCACCAGGCGCCCGTTGACCTTCGCGCCCATGGTGCGGTGGCCGACCTCGGTGTGCACCGCGTACGCGAAGTCCACCGGGGTCGCACCGGCGGGCAGGCCGATGACCCGGCCCTTCGGCGTGAAGACGTAGACCTCCTTCGCGCCGATCTCGAACCGCAGCGAGTCGAGGAACTCCCCCGGGTCGGCCGTCTCGGCCTGCCAGTCCGAGATGTGCGCCAGCCACGCCATGTCGGTCTCATGCGCGGCGCTGTCGCTGGCGCGACCCGAGTTCATCCGCTCCTTGTACTTCCAGTGCGCGGCGACGCCGTACTCGGCGCGCTGGTGCATGTCGTGGGTGCGGATCTGGATCTCGACCGCGCGGCCCTTCGGCCCGATCACGGTCGTGTGCAGCGACTGGTAGAGGTTGAACTTCGGGGTCGCGATGTAGTCCTTGAAGCGGCCGGGCAGCGGGGTCCAGCGCGCGTGGATCGAGCCGAGCACGGCGTAGCAGTCGCGCACCGAGTTGACGAGCACCCGGATGCCGACGAGGTCGTAGATCTCGTCGAAGTCGCGGCCGCGCACGATCATCTTCTGGTAGATCGAGTAGTACTGCTTGGGCCGGCCCATGACCTTGCCCCGGATGCGCGCCGCCTTCAGGTCCTCGTTCACGAGGTCGATGACCGTCTGGACGAACTCCTCGCGCTGCGGCGTGCGCTGCTTCACGAGGCTCTCGATCTCGGCGTAGAGCTTCGGGTACAGCACGGCGAACGAGAGGTCCTCGAGCTCCCACTTGATGGCCTGGATGCCCAGGCGGTGCGCGAGCGGCGCGTAGATCTCGAGCGTCTCGGTGGCCTTGCGGGTCGCGGACTCCGCGGGGACGAAGCCCCACGTGCGCGCGTTGTGCAATCGGTCGGCGAGCTTGATGATCAGCACGCGGATGTCCCTCGACATCGCGACGATCATCTTGCGGACGGTCTCGGCCTGCGTGGAGTCGCCGTACTTGACCTTGTCGAGCTTCGTGACGCCGTCGACGAGCATCGCGATCTCGTCGCCGAAGTCATGCCGCACCTCGTCGAGCGTGTAGGCGGTGTCCTCCACGGTGTCGTGCAGGAGCGCCGCGGCGACGGTCTTCGGGCCGATGCCGAGGTCGGCGAGGATCTGCGCGACCGCGATCGGGTGCGTGATGTACGGCTCGCCGCTCTTGCGCTTCTGCCCCTCGTGCGCTCGTTCGGCGACCGTGTACGCGCGCTCGATGAGCCCGAGGTCGGCCTTCGGGTGGTGCATCCGCACCGTGCGCATGAGCGTGTCGACGGCTCCCGACGGCTGGGCCTTCGAGAAGATCCGAGGCACGAGGCGGCGCAGCGAAGCGGTCGAGTTGACTCCCGCCTCGGTCATGCGCGCACCTCCAAGACTCAATTATCGCCGCTCGGAGGAGTGCTCCGCGCCGCTCTCGCCCGAGGCGAACATCAGACCGGCGTCGGCAGGGCCCCCGCGGCCTGGGCGGAGGCACCGCCGGCCCGCTCGCGCTCCTTCAGCACCTTCTGGTCGTGGCGCTTGATCGCCGGCTCGCCCTCACGCAGCTGCGAGTAGAGCGGAGCCGCGATGAACACGGTCGACCAGGTGCCGACGAGGATGCCGATCAGCAGCGCGAGCGAGATGTCGCGCAGCGTGTCGGCGCCCAGCACGCCCGCACCGATGAAGAGGATGGCCGCGACCGGAAGCGCTGCGACGACGCTCGTGTTGATCGAACGCACGAGGGTCTGGTTCACCGCGAGGTTCACCGACTCCGCGAACGTCCGACGCGACTCGGGCCCGGCGTCCTCCGTCGTGTTCTCGCGGATCTTGTCGAAGACCACGACGGTGTCGTACAGCGAGTAGCTGAGGATCGTCAGGACGCCGATCGTCGCCGCAGGGCTGATCTCGAAGCCCACGGCGGCGTAGATGCCGACGGTGGCGATGAGGTCGCCCATGAGCGCGAGGATCGCCGCGAGCGACATCTTCCACGTTCGGAAGTACAGCGCCATGATGATCGCCGCGAGCAGCACGAACGCGATGAGACCGACGAGCGCCTGCCTGGTGACATCCGCGCCCCAGCTCGGGCCGATGAACGACGATGTCACCTCGGACACGGGCACGTCGTACGCCTCCGCCAGCGCCGCGGCGACCTCCTGGGACTCTGCCTGCTCGAGCTGGTCGGTCTGCACCCGGACGCCGTTGCCGCCCACGATCGTGACGTGCGAGACGGCACCGGGCACCACCGACGCCACGGCGTCGCTGGCCGGCTGGGTGGTGGCGTTCTCGACGTTCGCGATCTGGAACTGCGACCCGCCGCGGAACTCGATGCTGAAGTTCACACCGCGCAGCAGCGGGATCGCGATCGTCAGGATGATGATCACGCCCGCGATCAGGTACCACTTCTTACGGCCGCCGACGAAGTTGAACGAGCGCTTGCCCGTGTAGAGGTCGTTGCCGAACTGGGTGAGCCGGTTGGCCATCAGGACTCCTTGCCTTCGCTCGACCCGCTGCCGACGCCTGCGGTGGCCTTGCGTTCTGCGATGGTCTGGCGCTTCTGCGCCTCCTTCGAGCTCGACGCCACCTTGCTCGCGGGGACCGCGACCGGCTTGCGGAACTCGGCACGGCCGCGGTAGACCGCGCCCAGCGCGTTCGGGTCGAGGCCCGACCACGGGTTGCCGCTCGAGAAGAACTTCGTCTGCGCGAGCAGCTGGAGCATCGGGTGCGTGAAGAGGATCACGACGACCACGTCGATGATGGTGGTGAGACCGAGCGTGTAGGCGAAGCCCTTCACGCTGCCGACCGCGAGGATGAACAGCACCACGGCGGCGAGCAGGTTCACGCCCTTCGACGCGAGGATCGTGCGGAACGCGCGCTTCCAGCCGGCCTCGACCGCGCCGACCAGTGGCCTGCCGTCGCGCAGCTCGTCTCGGACGCGTTCGAAGTACACGATGAACGAATCCGCTGTGAAGCCGATCGCGACGATGAGGCCCGCGATGCCTGCCAGCGAGAGGCGGTACCCCTCGCGCCAGGACAGGATCGTGATCGCCAGGTACGTGATGAGTCCCACGATCACGAGCGACGCGATCGTGACGCTGCCGAGCGCCCGGTATTGGAACAGGGTGTAGATCACGACGAGGATGAGGCCGATGAGGCCCGCGATGAGGCCCGACTCCAACTGCGACGTGCCCAGCGTGGCCGAGATCGTGTCGGACGACTGCACCGTGAAGCTGATCGGCAGGGCGCCGAACTTCAGTTGGTCGGCGAGCGACTTCGACGACTCCTGCGTGAAGCTGCCCGTGATCTGCGGGCGGCCGTCGGTGATGACGCCGTTCATCGACGGTGCGGTGAGCACGGCGCCGTCGAGGACGAACGCGAACTGGTCGCGCGGCGTCTGGCCCTGCAGGCCGAAGAGCCGCGTCGAGACCGCCGCGAAGTCCTTGGTGCCCTGGTCGTCGAACTGGATGTTCACGGCCCACTGCCCGGTGTTCGCACCGGTCTGGGTCTGGATCATGCCGTTCGTCGCATCGACGATGTTCTCACCGCTCGCCTCGACCGGGCCGAGCAGGTACTTCGCGGTGCGCGACACGTCGCACGTGACGAGCGGCTCGTCGGCAGGAGCGACGTTCGTGGCCGCCTCGTCGAGCGTCGAGCAGTCGAAGTTGTCGAATTCGTCCTGCAGTGCCGGCGTGATCCACGCGGGGTCGCTGCCGTCCGTCGGCTCGGCCGTCGGCGTGTCGGACAGCTCCTCGGCCGGCTCGGTGGGAGCCGGGCTCTCGGTGGAGTCGATCGCCTGGTTCGTCGCGGCATCCGCGAGCAGCACGGCCCGCAGCTCGAGCTTGGCCGACGACTCGATGCGCGCACGCGTCTGGTCGTCGAGCTCGCCCGGGATGCGGACGACGACGTTCGAGCCCTCGGTGTTGATCTCGGCCTCGGCCACGCCGGAGGCGTCGACGCGCTGGCGGATGATCGACACCGCCTGGTCGAGCTGCTCCTGCGAGACGGATGCGCCGGTCTCGACCTTGGGTTCCAGGATGATCTGGGTGCCGCCCTCGAGGTCGAGGGCGAGCTTCGGGGTCCACGAGCCGTTGCCCCAGATCACACCGGCGGCATTGATCGCGAAGAGTCCGACGATGATGACGCCGAGCCAGGTGAGCGATCGCCAGGCCTTGCGAACAGGGGTCGGCCGCGATGACCGCTTCGATGGTGCAGCCACGTGTTCTGCTTTCTCTGCTGGAGCCCGTGCGACGCCGCGCGGGCCGAGCCTCGGTTGGGAGCCTTAGTCGTCCGACTTCTTGGTATCGGGCGTCTCGTCGCTGGGCGCGTCCTCGACGCGCTCGCCGTACTCGGGCGCGCCGTCGGCGTCGGCCGAGCCGACCTCAGTCGCGGCAGCGACCGCAGCGGGCTCCACCACGCGGGCGATCGTCTGGCGGTGCACCGTGAGCACCGTGCCGGGCGAGGTCTCGACGAGGACCTGGTTCTCGTCCTCGTCGATGGAGAGGATCGTTCCGAAGACGCCGAAGTTGGTCATCACCTTCGCACCCGGCTGGACCTTCGACTGCAGGTCGCGGGCGTCCGCCTGGCGCTTGCGCGAGTTGCGGAACATGAAGAAGATCAGCACCGCCAGGACGGCGAGCATGATGATAGTGAACGGATCGAACGTCATGAGGGGAGGGAACCTTCCGATGTGCGGCGTACCGCACGAAGTCGACGGCGGTGAGGACGAAGCCTCAATGGATTATAGGTCATCGATCGGAAGGGTCGCTGCGCCCTGGGGAGCGCTTCCCGACAGTCCGAAGTGCTGCCACGCCGCCGGCGTCGCGACCCGCCCGCGCGGGGTGCGCGTGATGAGCCCGATTCGCACGAGGAAGGGCTCGACGACCGCCTCGATCGTCTCGGCCTCCTCGCCTACGGAGACCGCGAGCGTGTTGAGCCCGACGGGACCCCCGCCGAACCGCGTGAGGATCGTCTGCATGACCGCACGGTCGAGCCGGTCGAGCCCGAGCGCGTCGACGTCGTAGAGATCGAGGGCGGCGCGCACCGCCTCGACATCGGCCCGGCCGGAGCGGTGCCCTGAGCCCGTCGAAGGGTGCACGAGCGCGTAGTCGCGGACCCGCCGGAGCAGCCGGTTGGCGATGCGGGGGGTGCCGCGGCAGCGCCCGGCGATCTCGGCGAGGGCCTCGTGGTCGACGGAGAGGCCGAGCATCCTCGCGGCGCGCTCGAGCACCTGCTCGAGCTCGGCCTCGTCGTAGAACTCGAGGTGCGCCGTGAAACCGAAGCGGTCGCGGAGGGGGTTCGGCAGCAGTCCGGCGCGCGTCGTGGCGCCGACGAGCGTGAACGGCGCGAGGTCGAGCGGCACCGAGGTGGCCCCCGCGCCCTTGCCGACCATGATGTCGATGCGGAAGTCCTCCATGGCGAGGTAGAGCATCTCCTCGGCCGAGCGGGCCATGCGGTGGATCTCGTCGATGAAGAGCACCTCGCCCGGCACGAGCGAGCTGAGGATCGCCGCGAGGTCGCCCGCGTGCTGGATCGCCGGGCCGCTCGACATGCGCAGCGGGCGGCCGCCCTCGTGCGCCACGATCATGGCGAGCGTGGTCTTGCCGAGCCCCGGCGGGCCCGCGAGCAGGATGTGGTCGGGCGTGCGCTGCTGCAGCGTCGCGGCCGTGAGCAGCAGCTGCAGCTGTCCCCTGACGCGGGTCTGCCCGACGAACTCGGCGAGGCTGCGAGGCCGAAGCGCGCCCTCGAACGCGAGCTCGGCCTCGGACGCGAGGACCGGGTCGGTGAGGTCGACGTCGCCGTCGCGATCGTCGATGCCGCTGCGATCGCCGCTCATCGCGCCCGGCCCGCCTGCTGCGCCGGGCCGAGCCGGGCGAGCGTGAGCCGCAGCAGCGCGGGCACGGATGCCGCGTCGGCATCGGATGCCTCGGCCACCGTCTCCTCGACCGCCTCGGCGGCCACCCGCTCGGACCAGCCGAGGCCCGTGAGCGCCGCGAGCACGTTCTCGGCCGCGCCGCCGCGCGCGACCGGCACCGGTGCGGACGGCGTGGAGCGCGGGGCGACGAGCTTGCCTGCGAGCGACACCGTGATGAGCTTCGCGGTCTTGGGCCCGATGCCGCTGACCTTGCGGAACGCCGTGTCGTCGTCGGCCTGCACGGCCGCGGCGACCTGCTCGGGCGAGAGCGCCGACAGCACGCCGAGTGCGGACTTGGGGCCGACCCCCGTGACGCCGATGAGCAGCTCGAAGACGTCGAGCTCGTCGCGCGTGGCGAAGCCGAACAGCGTCAGCGCGTCCTCGCGCACGATGAGGCTGGTGTGCACGGTGATCTCGTCGCCCTCACGGCTCGCGAGCGCCAGCGCGGGCGTGGCGTTCACGTGGAACCCGACACCGCCGACCTCGATCACGACCGAACTGCCGGCCGACGTGAGCACGCGGCCGCGGAGAGAGGAGATCACTCCTTCACCCTACGGGCCGCCCCCGACACGGCGGCGGAGCGTTCCGCGGCGAGCCATGCGCGCTGCGCGGGCGTGAGCGCCGCGTCCTCGGCGGGACCGCGCCGCGCGTCGGTCACGGCCTCCCCCGCCGCGCCGCCGGTGCGCCAGGCATGGCAGATCGCCAGTGCGAGCGCGTCCGCGGCATCCGCCGGCTTCGGCACCTGATCGAGCCCGAGGATGCGGGCGACCATCGCGCCCACCTGCGCCTTGTCGGCGCGGCCGTACCCGGTGATCGCGGCCTTCACCTCGCTCGGCGTGTGCAATGCCACGGGCAGGGCGCGACGTGCGGCGATGAGCATCGCGACGCCAGAGATCTGGGCGGTGCCCATGATCGTCGAGACATCCGATCGGGCGAAGACGCGCTCGAGCGCGACTGCCTGCGGACGGTGCTCGTCGAGGATGGCCTCGAGCCCGTCGGCGATGCGCGCGAGCCGGCGCGGCGTGTCGAGGTCGGCGGGCGACCGCAGCACGACGACGTCGACGAGCCGAGCCGTGCGGTTCGGCTCGACATCCACCACGCCCACGCCGCAGCGCGTGAGTCCCGGGTCGATGCCGAGCACGCGCACGGCGATCGGCCTAGTCCTCGTCCTCGAGCCGCGCCTGCACCTCGGGGCTCAGGTCGAAGTTGCTGTAGACGTTCTGGACGTCGTCGCTGTCCTCGAGCGCGTCGATGAGGCGGAACACCTTGCGCGCCGTGTCGGCGTCGATCTCGACCTTGAGGTTCGGCACGAACTCGACGTCGGCCGACTCGTAGTCGAGGCCGGCCTCCTGCAGCGCCTTGCGCACCGCGACCATGTCGGACGGGTCGGTGATGACCTCGAAACCCTGGGCGTGCGGCTCGATCTCCTCGGCGCCGGCCTCGAGGGCCGCCATCATGACGTCGTCCTCCGTCGTGCCTTCACCCGATACCACGATGACGCCCTTGCGGGTGAAGTTGTAGGCGACCGAGCCCGGGTCGGCGAGCGTGCCGCCGTTGCGGCTCAGCCCCGTGCGCACCTCGGCGGCGGCGCGGTTCTTGTTGTCGGTCAGCACCTCGACCATCATGGCCACGCCCGACGGGCCGTAGGCCTCGTACGTGATGCTCAGGTACTCGACCGCCTCGCCGCCGATGCCGGCGCCGCGCTTGATGGCGCGGTCGATGTTGTCGTTCGGCACCGAGGTCTTCTTGGCCTTCTGCACGGCGTCGTACAGGGTCGGGTTGCCGTTGAGGTCGGCGCCGCCCATCTTGGCGGCGACCTCGATGTTCTTGATGAGCTTGGCGAAGGACTTCGCGCGACGCGCGTCGATGACGGCCTTCTTGTGCTTCGTCGTGGCCCACTTGGAATGCCCGGACATGCTGCTCCTGGTTCGGCTTCTCGGCGGGTCCGCCCGCCGACATCCCATTCTAGGCCAGCCCTGCCCCCGGCCCCGGGCGGCAGGCGGACGCCTCGGCGGCCCGTTCGACCGTCGGGCGGGCCGCTCGCGTCAGGCCAGCAGCTTCGCCAGCGTGCGCAGGTTGCGGTTCGTCGTCGTCGGCTTGAACCGGGCCTTCGCCAGCACCTTGGCGAAGGGGGTGTCGACGGTCGTGCCCTTCACCGGGTTCCAGTACACGACGCCGTCGCCGCGACTGATCGGGTCGACCTCGGGGTCGGTCTCCCCCGCCGTCTCGAGCAGGTCGTCGAGCGCGGATGTCTCGGACGCGAACACGACCCACGGCTGGCGCGAGTCGTCGTCGGCGTCGAACGGGAAGGCCTCGATGACGCGCTCGAGGTCCTCGCGCGTGACGAGCACGATCCACGCCTCGTAGCCGAAGCGCTCGCCGAGCGCACGCTCGAGGTCGCGCTTCAGCGCGGCGGCATCCGTTCGCCCGCTGTCGAAGGCGACGTTGCCGCTCGCGAGCACCGTGCGCACGCCCTCGAAGCCGAGCGACTCGACGAGGTCGCGCAGGTCGGCCGACTTGATGGTGATGCCGCCTACGTTGACGCCCCGGAGCAGTGCGATGTAGCGGGTCATGCCCCCGAGTGTATGGGGCGCCCCCGTCACGCGGAGCGGCCGCGGACGGCCGGACGCATCGGAGATTCCATGGAAACGCGCGGCGACTACCCGCTCGCCTCCCGTGCGGCGATCCGGTCGCGGACCTTGCCGAGGAAGTAGGCGTGGAAGCGGAACTCGCCGGTGATCTCGGGGTGGAAGCTCGTGCCGAGCAGGTCGCCCTGCTCGACCGCCACGACGCGGCCGTCGGGGATCGTCGCGAGCGCGGTCGCTGCGGGACCGACCGACTCCACCACCGGCCCGCGGATGAACACGGCGTGCACGGGGTCGTCGCCGAGCGCCGGGACGTCCAGGTCCGTCTCGAACGACTGGTTCTGCGAGCCGAACGCGTTGCGCCGCACGACGACGTCGAGGCCGCCGAGCGACTGCTGCCCGGCGATCGCGTCGAGCACCGTGTCGGCGAGCATGATGAGCCCGGCGCACGTGCCGTAGACGGGCAGGCCCTCGGCGATCCGCGCCTTCAGCGGCTCGGCGAGCCCGTAGGCGCGCGACAGCTTGTCCATGACGGTCGACTCGCCGCCGGGGATCACGAGACCGTCGACGGCGTCGAGCTCCTCGGGCCGGCGGACGAGCGACACGTGCGCGCCGAGGCGCGACAGCACGTGCGCGTGCTCCCGGAAGTCGCCCTGCAGCGCGAGCACCCCGACGCGGGGACCGGACGAGGCCGGCTCCCCCGCGTCGAGCGACTCGCCGCGGAGGGTGGCGGTCACCAGCCGCGCTCGGCCAGGCGGTGCGGCGCCGCCAGGTCGCCCACGTTGATGCCGACCATGGCCTCGCCGAGGCCGCGCGACACGTCGGCGATGACCGACGGGTCGTCGTAGAAGGTGGTCGCCTTGACGACGGCCGCGGCGCGCGCCTCGGGGTTGCCCGACTTGAAGATGCCCGACCCCACGAACACGCCGTCGGCGCCGAGCTGCATCATCATCGCGGCATCCGCAGGCGTGGCCACCCCGCCCGCCGTGAAGAGCACGACCGGAAGCTTGCCGGTCTCGGCCACCTCGAGCACGAGCTCGTAGGGCGCCTGGAGCTCCTTCGCGGCGACGTAGAGCTCGTCGCGCGTCATCGACTTCAGCTGGTTGATCTCGGAGGTGATCTTGCGGATGTGCTTGGTCGCCTCGGAGACGTCGCCGGTGCCGGCCTCGCCCTTCGAGCGGATCATCGCCGCGCCCTCGTTGATGCGGCGCAGGGCCTCGCCGAGGTTGGTGGCACCGCAGACGAAGGGGGTGTTGAAGGCCCACTTGTCGATGTGGTTCACGTAGTCGGCCGGCGACAGCACCTCGGACTCGTCGATGTAGTCGACGTCGAGGGCCTGCAGCACCTGCGCCTCGACGAAGTGGCCGATGCGCGCCTTCGCCATGACGGGGATCGAGACCTCGGCGATGATCGCCTCGATGAGGTCGGGGTCGCTCATGCGGGCGACGCCGCCCTGGGCCCGGATGTCGGCGGGCACGCGCTCGAGGGCCATGACGGCGACGGCGCCGGCGTCCTCGGCGATGCGGGCCTGCTCGGCGGTGACGACGTCCATGATGACGCCGCCCTTCAGCATCTCGGCGAGGCCGCGCTTCACGCGGCTCGAGCCGGTCTCGGCAGTGCTCATCTGGGGGTTCCCTTCGGTGGAGGACGCGTGTTGACGCAGGCTCTCGGCCAATGCGAGCGCTTGGCCTAGGCCAAACGGTAGCATGGACCGCGACCGACCCGAAGAGGAGCCATGGACCGCGACCTGACCCTCGAGATCTCCGGCCGTGCGGCCGCCGACATCGCCGCGAGCGTGCGCGCCCTGATCGAACGCGGCGCGCTGCGGCCGGGCCAGGCGCTGCCGCCCGTGCGGACGCTCGCCGACACCCTCGGGGTGAACCGCAACACCGCCGTCGCGGCCTATCGGCAGCTCACCCAGGCCGGCGTGGTCGTCACCCGCGGGCGCGGCGGCACGCACGTCGCCGACCGCTCGGCCGTGCCGCAGGAGGGGTTCGCGGCCGACAGCGTGCTCCGCGACGTCGCGACCGGCAATCCCGACCCCGACCTCATCCCCGACCCGTCCCGCGCGCTCGCGCAGGTGGCCGGGCGTCCCGTGCTCTACGGCGAACCCGTCATCGACCCGGGGCTCGAGCAGTGGGCGCAGTCCTGGATGCGCTCGGACCTCGCGCCCGACGAGGTGCGCCTCACGATCACGAGCGGCGCGGCCGACGCCGTCGAACGGCTCCTCGCCCTGGCCCTCGTGCGCGACGACGCGGTCGCCCTCGAGGACCCGTGCTTCCTCACGAGCATCCACACCGTGCGCGTCGGCGGATACCGCGTGGTGCCGGTGCCGGTCGACGACGAGGGCATGACCGTCGAGGGCCTGCGCACGGCGCTCGACCAGGGCGTGCGCGCCATCGTGTGCACGCCGCGGGCGCAGAACCCCACGGGCGCGAGCCTGACCGAGGCCCGCGCCGCGGAGCTGCGGGCCGTGCTGCGCGAGCACCCGTACGTGCTCGTCATCGAGGACGACCACTTCTCGATGCTCTCGCGCCGTCCGTTCCACTCCCTCATCGGTCCCGATCACCGGCGCTGGGCGCTCGTACGGTCGGTGTCGAAGTTCCTCGGCCCCGACATGTGCCTCGCGGTGACGGCGTCCGACCCCGACACCGCCGAGCGGCTGGCGATGCGGCTCACCCCGGGGACCACCTGGGTGAGCCACCTCCTGCAGCGCCTGGCGCTCGCGCTCGTGACGGATCCCGATGTCGCGGCCGGCATCGAGGCGGCGGGCGCGCACTACGCAGAGCGCAACCGGGCCTTCGCCGAGCGGCTCACCGCGCTCGGGATTCCCGCCGAGGCCGGCGATGGACTCAACCTCTGGGTCGCCCTGCCGGTGCCGGCCCGCGACGTCTCCGAGCAGCTCATGCGGCGCGGCTGGCTCGCCCGCCCGGGCGACGCGTTCGTGCTCGCCGACGCGCCCGGGGCACGGCGGCTCCGGCTCACCGTGCACGACCTGGGAGACGCCGACGCCGTGCGCCTCGCGGCGGACATCGCGGGCGCGGTGCGCGCCGCGGGTGGACGGCTCGTCCCGGCCGGGATGCGATGATCGACCGGTGAAGGTCCTCTCGATCCAGTCCGCCGTCGCCTACGGGCACGTCGGCAACTCCGCGGCCGTGTTCCCGCTCCAGCGCATCGGCGTCGAGGTCATGCCCGTCTACACGGTCAACTTCTCCAACCACACGGGCTACGGTGCGTGGCGGGGTCCGCTCATCGACCCCGACGACGTGCGCGCGGTGATCACGGGCATCGAGGAGCGCGGCGCGTTCCCCCAGGTCGACGTCGTGCTGTCGGGCTACCAGGGCGGCGAGGGCATCGCCGACGTCATCCTCGACGCGGTCGCCCGGGTCAAGGCCGCGAACCCGTCGGCCATCTACGCGTGCGACCCGGTGATGGGCAATGCGAAGTCCGGATGCTTCGTCGCGCCCGCGATTCCCGTACTCCTGCGCGATCGCGTGGTGCCGGCCGCCGACCTCATCACGCCGAACCAGTTCGAGCTCGGCTACCTGACGGACACGGAGCCCGACACCCTCGAGTCCACGCTGGAGTCGGTCGACCTGATCCGCGCGACCGGTCCGCGCACCGTGCTGGTGACGAGCGTCGAGCGACCCGACCGCGAGGAGGGCACGATCGAGATGCTCGCCGTCGACGACGCGGGCGCCTGGATCGTGCAGACCCCGCTGCTGCCCATGAAGGCGAACGGCTCGGGCGACGTGACCGCCGCCCTCTTCACGGCGCACTACCGGCGCACCGGGGATGCCGCGGGCGCCCTCGCGCGCGCGACCTCGAGCGTGTTCGACCTGCTCGAGCGCACGCACGCCTCAGGTGAGCGCGAGCTGCAGCTCGTCGAGTCGCAGGAGGCCTACGCGAACCCGCGGATGCAGTTCGCGGTGCGACAGGTGCGCTAGGCGCCCCGCCAGGCCTCCGCGATCTCCTGCCGCACCTCGCCGAGCAGTCGCGGCAGCGCCTTGGTTCCCGCGATGATCGGGAAGAAGTTCGCGTCGAGCGCCCACCGCGGCACGATGTGCTGGTGCAGGTGCTCGGCGATGCCCGCGCCGGCGATGCGGCCCTGGTTCATGCCGATGTTGAAGCCGTCGCATCGGGAGACCTGCTTGACGACGCGCATCGCCACCTGCGTGAGCTCGCCGATCTCGGCGACCTCCTCGGGCGTCGCCTCGTCGTACGTCGCGATGTGGCGGTACGGGCACACGAGCAGGTGGCCGCTGTTGTACGGGTACAGGTTGAGCAGCACGTAGGCGAGCTTCCCGCGCGCGACGATGAGCGACTGCTCGTCGCTCAGCTCGGGCGCGCGGCAGAACGGGCAGGTGTGCTCGTCGGGCTGCTGGCCGTGTTGGATGTAGACGAGGCGGTGCGGCGTCCACAGCCGCTGGAACGCGTCGGGAACGCCGGCGAGGTCGGCCGCGTCATCCGTGGGCACGCCCTCGAACTCGTCGGCCTCGTACGCGCGGGTCATGCGAACAGTTCGTCCCTCGTGGTCACCTGGCGGCGGTCGTCGATCGCCGCGCGGATCCGCTCGATCGCGGCGGCGATCGGCACGCCGTTCTCCTGGGTGCCGTCGCGGAACCGGAAGCTGACCGTCTCGCCGGCGCGGTCGTTCTCGCCCGCGATGAGCTGGAACGGCACCTTCTGGGTGGTGTGCGTGCGGATCTTCTTCTGCATGCGGTCGTCGCTCGTGTCGAGCTCGGCGCGCACGCCGGCGCGCTGCAGCTGCCGCACGATGTCGCCGAGGTACTCCGCGTACTCGTCGGCGACGGGGATCCCGATGACCTGCACCGGCGCGAGCCAGATCGGGAACGCGCCCGCGTAGTGCTCGGTCAGCACGCCGAAGAACCGCTCGATCGAGCCGAACTTCGCCGAGTGGATCATCACGGGCTGCTGGTGCGTGCCGTCGGCCGCGGTGTACTCGAGCCCGAAGCCCGCGGGCTGGTTGAAGTCGTACTGGATGGTCGACATCTGCCAGGTGCGGCCGATCGCGTCGCGCGCCTGCACCGAGATCTTCGGGCCGTAGAACGCGGCGCCACCCGGGTCGGGCACGAGCTCGAGGCCCGAGGCCTCGGCGACCTCGCGCAGCACGTTCGTGGCCACCTCCCACTGCTCGTCGGTGCCCTTGAACTTGTCGGATGCCGCGTCGCGGGTCGAGAGCTCGAGGTAGAAGTCGTCCAGGCCGAAGTCGCGCAGCAGGCCCAGCACGAAGTCGAGCAGGTGCTTGATCTCCCCCGGCGCCTGCTCGGGCGTCACGTAGCTGTGCGAGTCGTCCTGGGTGAGGCCGCGCACGCGGGTGAGGCCCTGCACGACGCCCGACTTCTCGTAGCGGTAGACCGTGCCGAACTCGAAGAACCGCAGCGGAAGCTCGCGGTACGACCTGCCGCGCGACCGGAAGATGAGGTTCTGCATGGGGCAGTTCATCGCCTTCAGGTAGTACTCGCTGTTCTCGAGGTCCATCGGCGGGAACATCGTGTCCTTGTAGTACGGCAGGTGTCCCGACAGCTCGAAGACGTGCGCCTTCGTGATGTGCGGGGTGGAGACGTACTGGAACCCCTCCTCGATGTGGCGGCGGCGGACGTAGTCCTCCATCTCGCGCTTGATGATGCCGCCCTTGGGGTGGAAGACGGGCAGGCCGCTGCCGATCTCCTCGGGGAACGAGAACAGGTCGAGCTCGGCGCCCAGCTTGCGGTGGTCGCGGCGGGCCGCCTCCTCGAGTCGGTGCTGGTATTCGCGCAGCTCGTCCTTCGTGGGCCAGGCGGTGCCGTAGATGCGCTGCAGCTGCGGGTTCTTCTCTGAGCCGCGCCAGTACGCCGCCGCGACGCGCATGAGCGCCCAGCCGTTGCCGATCATCCTGGTGTTCGGCAGGTGCGGCCCGCGGCAGAGGTCCTTCCAGGCGACTTCGCCGGTCTTCGGGTCGACGTTGTCGTAGATCGTGAGCTCGGAACCGCCGACCTCGACCGACTCGCTCTCCTCGAACTGCTCGGTGCCGGTGGCGTGGCCCTTCAGCCCGATGAGCTCGAGCTTGTACGGCTCCCCCGCGAGTTCGGCGCGGGCGTCGTCGTCGGTCACGACCCGTCGCACGAACCGCTGTCCGGACCGGACGATGCGCGCCATCTCCTTGTCGAGGGCCTTGAGGTCCTCGGGGGTGAACGGCTCGGCGACGTCGAAGTCGTAGTAGAAGCCGTCGGTCACGGGCGGGCCGATGCCGAGCTTCGCCTCGGGATTGACGTTCTGCACCGCCTGCGCGAGGACATGCGCGGTGGAGTGGCGGAGGATGCTCAGGCCGTCGGGCGAGTCGATCGTGACGGGCTCGACGACGTCGGACTCCGTCACCGTCGTGGCCAGGTCCTTGAGCTCGCCGTTGACGCGCATCGCGACAACGGATCGATCAGTGAAGAGCTCGAAGCCGTCGGCCACTGTGATCCACTCCCTGTGAGGTCGAAACGAACCCTTCAACTGTAGTGCGGCGCGGACGCACCACCCGCCCCGGGGCATCCGGGCTCGCCCTGATGACGCCGACCCACCCAAGTTCTAGAGTTTTGCTCATGTCTACTACCGATCCAGGTGCCGCGGACCGCGCACCGCTGGCCGACGTCGCCCAGCTCGGCGAGTTCGAGAGCGACCTCACCTCGGAGGACTGGGCCGCGAAGCTGCGAGCCGGCGACCTCCACCTCGGCCCGATCTTCTGGGCGCCGATCGAGGTGCTCTCGCCCACGAAGACCGTCGGGCTCGGGCGCACGAACCTCACGCTCATCCGTCCGACCATCGTGCAGACCGACACGCCCGTGCCGTTCGCCGGCTTCGACCGGCGCGAGTCGCCGAACCGGAACCCGGCGGTGTCGGTGCACTTCAACCCGAGCGCATACGGCGCCACCGGACCGGGCACGTACGTGTTCACGTTCGCGGTCGACGCGCCGACCCGTGCCGGCTTCTCGCCGAGCGGATTCGCCGGCAGCGGCACCGTCGACGCGCCCGGTTCGATCCGGTTCGAGGGCCGGCGGGTGATCACGATCATCCTGCGGAACGTGCCGGCCGGCCAGGACACCTTCGCCGCCATCGAGCAGACCTCGGGCGAGTCGTGGTCCTGGTTCAGCACGCGCATCGCACATCCGCCGCTCGTGTTCGACCCGCTGCCGATCAACCCCGGCCCCTGAGCGCCCCGCTTTCGGCCGGAGCGCGCAAGCGGCGCGCCCCGGGCGCACTCGCTTGCGCCCGCTTGCGCCCGTCTCTGCAAGAACACGACTTTCCGTCGACAATCCCTCGCAACCCCTTGTGACGCCGCTCGGCGGCGGCATACCCTCGCCTCACTCGCGGCCAGTCCGCGGTGTCCGATGGCGTGCACCACCGAGAGGAAACGAGTCGACGATGACGCGTCCCACGATCCCCGTCCCACCCGTTCGTCGACGGCGTCTCTGGCGCGGTCGAGCGGCCGTCGCGGCGGCGGCCGCTGCGGCGATCGTCGCCGGCGCGGCGCTGGCCGGCCCCGCGGCATCCGCTGCGCCTGCGGCCCCGGTCGTCACGCGTGCAGCGCTCGACCCGGCCCTCGTCGCCGGCCGCGGTGCGGACGTGCCCTTCCTCGAGCAGGAGGCCGAGCACGCGACGACGAACGGCGAGATCATCGGCCCCGACCGCACGGCCTACACGCTGCCCGCCGAGGCATCCGGCCGCACCGCCGTGCGCCTCGACCCCGGTGAGCGCGTCGAGTTCACGCTGCCTGCCGCCGCGAACGCGATCACCGTGCGGTACAGCATCCCCGACGCGCCCACGGGCGGCGGCATCACGGCGCCGCTCGAGGTCCGCGTCGACGGCGGCGCGCCGAAGCTCATGACGCTCACCTCCGAGTACTCGTGGCTCTACAACCAGTACCCGTTCACGAACGACCCGAACGCGGGGCTCCTCCACCCCGACTGGTGGATCACCGAGTGCGGCTGCGTGCCCGGCGAGGGCTACGACGTGCAGAAGCCGTTCCGGCCCATGCACTTCTACGACGAGCAGCGGATGCTCCTGGGCTCGACGTACCCGGCCGGCTCCGTCGTCCGCCTCACGGCGCCGCAGGGCACGGATGCCGCGTGGACGGTCGTCGACCTGCTGGACTCCGAGCTCGTGGCGCCGCCGACCCCGCAGCCCGCGGCATCCGTCAGCGTGACGAAGTTCGGCGCCGACCCGACCGGCCGCCGGGATGCCGGCAATGCGTTCCGCACGGCGATCAAGTGGGCGCAGCGCCACGATGTCGACGTGTACATCCCGGCGGGCACCTTCCGCGTCGAGGAGCACCTCATCGTCGACGACGTCACGATCCGCGGTGCGGGCAACTGGCACTCGATCGTGTTCGGCGACGAGGTGGCGCTGAAGAAGCCCACGCCCGACGGCTCGGTGCACACCGGGGTCGGGTTCTACGGCAGGGACGTCGCCGACGGCGGCAGCCGCAACGTGCACCTCTCGGACTTCGCCATCCGGGGCGACGTGCGCGAGCGCATCGACACCGACCAGGTCAACGGCATCGGCGGCGCCATGAGCGACTCGACCATCGAGCGGCTGCACATCGAGCACACGAAGGTCGGCCTGTGGTTCGACGGGCCGATGCAGGACCTCGTCGTGCGCGACAACATCGTGGTCGACCAGATCGCCGACGCGCTGAACTTCCACACCGGCGTGACCGACTCGCTCGTCGCGGGCAACTTCATCCGGAACACCGGCGACGACGGGCTCGCGATGTGGTCGGAGGGCACGGCGAATGCGCGCAACACGTTCGACCGCAACACGGTGCAGACGCCGACCCTGGCGAACGGCATCGCGATCTACGGCGGCATCGACAACACCGTGTCGAACAACCTCGTCGCCGACCCGATCCGCGAGGGCAGCGGCCTGCACGCCGGGTCCCGCTTCGGCGCCGTGCCGTTCACGGGGACGCTCGCGTTCACCGACAACACGACGGTGCGCGCGGGCGGCTACGAGCTCAACTGGAACATCGGCCTCGGCGCGATCTGGTTCTACGCGCTCGACCGCTCGATCGACCAAGCCGACATCCGCGTCTCGGGCGACTTCCTCGACAACACCTACAACGCGATCATGCTGGTGTCCGACTGGCCCGTGAAGGACCAGGTGTCGATCTCGAACGTCCACTTCGAGGACGTCCGAGTCGACGGCACGGGCACCTCGGTCGTGAGCGCGCGCGTCGCCGGCTCGGCCTCCTTCGAGAACGTCGACGCCCGCAACGTGGGCGCCGTCGGCGTGAACAACTGCGGCTCGTTCAACTTCACGCCCGCGGGCTCCGAGTTCTCGCTCGTCGACCTCGGCGGGAACGACTCGAGCGGCGTGAACACCACCGGCCCCTGGCTGGCGCCGTGGGAGCTGCCGAACACCATCACGTGCGACGACCGGCCTCCGGTCGTGGCGCCGCCGGCGCCGTCGCCCTGGTGACGCGCTGAGTGCAGCGGGCCGGATGCCTCGACGAGGGCATCCGGCCCGCGGCATGCTGCGGCGAAGACGTGCCCCCGGGAACGCGAAAGGCCCCGGCTCATGCCGGGGCCTTCGTGGTGGGCGATACTGGGATCGAACCAGTGACCTCTTCCGTGTCAGCGAACTTTGGTGTGCGCAGTCGCGCGCAGCCGAACGCAGCGGAACGAAACAAATGCCTGATTGCAGGCAACAACGGCCGCAACGAACCGCAGCGTGACGCAGTCCCGTGCAGCGCGGTTTCTGTGCTGCTTGCCCCCCGTTTTGCCCCCCGCGAACTCAGCTCGCCAGCGACGAAGGCAAGCGCGCAGGGGATCCGCGGCAGAAGCCAACACCCGACCGCCGGGGCTTCCCAGGCCATGTCGCCGCCTCGATCTCCAGCGATTCGGCGATACGGCCCGGCGTTCAGAGGAACGCCGCGACGATCACCGAAACGAGTAGGGTCACGCCGAGTAGTACCAGCACCCCGCCTGACCAGATCCGATGAAGGGCCCAACGCGACACCCCATAGGCGATGAGCGCGAACGCAGTGAGCCCAACGAACGTCAGGCTCCCGCCGATAGCCCATCCGCTGGCATCACCTTCGTCCGTCAGGGTGTATTGGAACACGGCAATCATCGCGATGATCGCGACTGCGACCGCCAGATAGATCATCCATTTCGCCGTTGTGCGCGTGACTCGAACCAGCCAGCCGCTCGGTAGGACGACTGAATCCCAGTCCCACCGTGGCCTCCAGCGAGCACGGTACATCGGCACGCGGGCGATGACCGCTGCGAGATCGGCTGGGTCGTCCGCGTCGTGCGGAATTCGGAGGAACACTCGTGTTGACTTCGCAGGAACGCCGCTTGCGGCCAACAGCCGCGCGAGCCGGTCTTGTTCAAGTGGGCTGGTCCAGCCATCGGAGATGATCCCCCATCGACCGGCCTGGTCAGGACACTCCAGCTCTCGGTAGAGTCCCGCGAGGGCCAGGCGTGAGCGGTACGGTGGCTGATCGCGCACTGCCTGCTCCCGCAGAAGATTGAGCGCGGCGCGGTAGTTTCCGCTCGCAGCGAGTTCACGCGCCCGGTCGATCTTGTCCACCCCGCCATCCTGCCGGATCGCTGTCGAGTCCCTGTCCCCGGCGTCACGCCAACCCGATAACGGCGATCTGTCGCCACGCATCCCGAAGGCCTCGGGCGACAGACCGGAAGACAAGGGCAGGAGTCCAGACGTGACCTCTTCCGCGCTGGAGGGTCGAAACCTGCCCCCCGTTTGCCCCCCGGTGGATCAAGTCCTGTCTAGGACAAACAGAAAACCCCCGGATGACCGGGGGTTTCGTGGTGGGCGATACTGGGATCGAACCAGTGACCTCTTCCGTGTCAGGGAAGCGCGCTACCGCTGCGCCAATCGCCCAAGTCGAGAACGGGGTTCTCAGGCTTGGAGGTGGATACGGGATTCGAACCCGTGTATACGGCTTTGCAGGCCGCTGCCTCGCCTCTCGGCCAATCCACCGTGTCTGGGTTCACCACCAAAGAACAGAAGGGGCTTTCGCCCCTACTGATCAGAGCGGATGACGAGACTCGAACTCGCGACCCTCACCTTGGCAAGGTGATGCGCTACCAACTGCGCCACATCCGCGTTGTCGCTGTTTCGGCGACAGAGAGACTCTAACGGATTCGGTGAACGAATCACAAACCGAGGGGGCCGCTTGGCCTGTTCGGCCCGGTCATCGCGAGAATCCATGCGTGTTTCCCGGGCGTGTCGAGGCCCGTCCGCGGTCGATTCCGCACCGCCCGGCCCGCCGATGTGCAATCGCCCGGTCGGGTCGGCTAGTATCGAGTCCGCGGTCACGACGAGATCGGAACCGCATCCCACATGGGCGATTGGCGCAGCTGGTAGCGCGCTTCCTTCACACGGAAGAGGTCGTCGGTTCGAGCCCGGCATCGCCCACCATGAGACCCCCGGTTCGCCGGGGGTTTTCCCGTTGAGGCGGCGTGCGCATCGGCTCGCAACCCCGTTGTCGCGACCTCGCGCCGGGGCTACCGTGGCTGGCGCACAGCGCGGCATCGGCGCCGCGCGCGACCGCGAGCGGAGGAACCATGACCGGTGAGGTGTCGTTCATCGAGTTCGGCGGGACGGATGCCATGACGGCGCGTTCGTTCTACGGGAAGCTGTTCGGCTGGTCGTTCGAGTCCGGCCCCGGCGGCGACGGGTACGCGATCGAGGGCGCCGGCGTTCCCGCGGGCGTCCACGGCGGCGACGAGGGCGCGTCGCCCTACGTCTTCTTCCGCGTCGACGACCTGGATGCCGCCGTCGCTGAGGTCATCCGCCTCGGGGGCTCGGTCGACGAGCTCCCCGGAGGCGACGACGAGGCCACCGCGGCGATCTACGGCGAGTTCCGGCTCTGCCGTGACGATCAGGGGTCGCCGTTCGGCCTGCATCGGCCGCCGCGCCACTGAGGCCGGCTCAGCGCCACCCGTACCGCTCGCCGAGGGCGCTCGCGATCCGCCCGTAGCGCGCGGCGTCGAGCGACGCCGCCTCGCGCCGCATCCCGCCCGACCGCACGCGGAACACGCGGTCGATCCGGGCCCAGCTCGCCCTGCCCGCGGCATCCCACGCGCCGTCGCCAAGGGCGACGAAGTCGCGGTCGCCGTCGTGCGGCTTGCTCGTGAGCTGCACCGCCAGGAAGTCCCCTCCCCCGGATGCCGCGACGATCGCGACCGGGCGGTCCTTGCCGCGTCCGTCGCGCTCCTCGTACGGCACCCATGTCCACACGATCTCGCCGGGATCGGGTTCGCCGTCACGCGACGGCGTGTACGCCAGGCGCACGCCCTTCAAGCGCCGAGGATCCACCTCGACGGTAGCCGACGGCCCCGCCTGCCCGGGCGAGAGCAACCCGGTGGAGACGGACGTCGACGCGCCCGCGGCATCCGTCGACGGTGCCTGCTGCCGGCCGCCGGTGAGGGACCTGAAGACGCGCCCGAGGGCGGTGAGGAAGCGGCTGGTGTCTGACACACCCGCACACTACCCCACCGCCCTCGCGGTGATTCAGCGTCCTCAGACGGTCTCGAGCTTGTAGCCCTCCTCGCCGTGCACGACGGTGTCGATGCCGGCGATCTCGTCCTCGTTCTTGACCCGGAAGCCGATGGTCTTCTGGATCGCGAAGCCGATGACCCAGGCGAGCACGAAGGAGTACACCAGGACCGCGACGGCGGCGATGGCCTGCACCAGCAGCTGCGTGAGGTTGCCGCTGTAGATGAAGCCGGTGCCGTTGGCGAAGAAGCCGAGGTAGAGCGTGCCGATGAGGCCGCCGACGAGGTGGATGCCCACCACGTCGAGCGAGTCGTCGAAGCCCCACTTGAACTTCAGGTCGATCGCGAGGGCGCAGACGGCGCCGGCGACCACGCCGAGCACGATCGCCCAGATCGGGGTGAGGAACGCACAGGCCGGGGTGATCGCGACGAGGCCGGCGACGGCACCCGACGCGGCGCCGATGGAGGTCGGCTTCCCGTCCTTGATCTTCTCCACGACGAGCCAGGCGAGCAGGGCCGCGGCAGGAGCGGCGAGCGTGTTGATCCAGGCGACCGCGGCGGTGCCGTCGGCGGCGAGCTCGGAGCCCGCGTTGAAGCCGAACCAGCCGAACCACAGGAGGCCGGCGCCGAGGAGGACGAACGGCGGGTTGTGGGGCACGTGCGCGCCCTTCGAGAAGCCGACGCGCTTGCCGAGCACGAGCGCGAGGGCGAGGGCCGCGGCACCGGCGTTGATGTGCACCGCGGTGCCACCGGCGAAGTCGAGCGCGCCGACACCGAAGAACTCCTGCATGCCGTAGGTGATCCAGCCGCCGTAGGCGAAGCTGCCGTCCTCGGCGAGGCCGAAGTTGAACACCCAGCTCGCGACCGGGAAGTAGACGATCGTCGCCCACAGGCCCGCGAAGATCATCCAGGCGCCGAACTTCGCTCGGTCGGCGATCGCGCCCGAGATGAGCGCGACGGTGATGATCGCGAAGGTCGCCTGGAAGCCGACGAAGGCGAGCGGCGGGTAGGCCGCGCCTTCAGGCGTCTCGAGCAGGCTCGACAGGCCGATCGCCGACCAGTCGATGGACCACGGCGGAACCAGGCCCTCCGCTCCGGGGAATGCGATCGCGTATCCGTAGATGACCCACAGCACGCCGATCAGGCCCATCGCGCCGAAGCTCAGCATCATCATGCTGATGACGCTCTTCGCCTTGACGAGGCCGCCGTAGAAGAACGCGAGTCCGGGGGTCATGAGCAACACGAGTGCTGCTGATATCAGTAGGAACGCGGTGTTGCCTTGATCCATCTCGAACCTCTCTCAGATGCAGGGGTTGGGGAAACCTGTGCGGCCCAGTCTCATGACGGGACGTTTCGAGAGGGATCGTCTTGTGTTTCGCGTTCGTTACGGACCGGGCCGCTCGCGTAAACAGCGTGTTTCGGCGCGCCGGGCAGGCGATGTGAATCGCGGTCGTCGGGAATGCGATCGGGTGCCCGATCAGGGGTGACGGATGCCGCCGGCGGAGGCCGTGGCATCCGTGTGCGAACGGCGCGATCGGATGCCGCGGCGCCGCTCAGTCGTGCGGCGGCAGCTCGCCAGTGGTGAGCGCGATCATGCGGCTCATCGCGCGGAGGTACTTCTTGCGGTAGCCGCCGGCCATCATCTCGTCGTCGAAGACCTGGTCGAGCGGGAGCCCGCTCGCGAGGATCGGGACCTCGGCGTCGTACACGCGGTCGATGAAGGCCACGAGGCGCAGGGCCGCGTTCTGGTTCGACAGCTGGTGCACGCCCTCGAGGCCGATGAACTCGACGCCCTCGATGAGCTTGATGTACTTCGACGGGTGCACCGTCGCGAGGTGCGCGATGAGGTCGTCGAATCCGTCGAGCGAGACGGCGTGGCCGCGGGCCGCGAGCACCTCGGTCGCGTGGGTCACCGCGGCGTCGTCGCCCATGGCCTCGGCATGGCCCTCGGTGTCGCGGCGGCGGTAGTCGAGGCCGTCGATGCGCAGCGTCTCGAAGTTCGACGAGAGGGCGTGGATCTCCCGGAGGAAGTCGGCGGCCGCGAACCGACCCTCGCCGAGCGCGTTCGGCGGGGTGTTCGACGTCGCGGCCACGCGCGTGCCGCCGGCCATGAGCTCGCCGAGGAACCGCGTCATGAGCATGGTGTCGCCCGGGTCGTCGAGCTCGAACTCGTCGATGCAGACGAGGCGCGCGCCGCGCAGGAGCTCGACCGCGTTGGCGTAGCCGAGCGCACCGACGAGCGCGGTGTACTCGATGAACGTGCCGAAGTACTTCGGGCCGTGCGCGACGTGCCAGAGCGCCGCGAGGAGGTGCGTCTTGCCCACGCCGAAGCCGCCGTCGAGGTAGACGCCGGGGAGCTCGATGCGCGCCGGGCGCTTGCGCGAGAAGAAGCCGCCGGGCCGCTGCGCGGCCCGCCAGGCGCCCGCGAACTCGTTCAGCCGGTCGAGTGCAGCCTGCTGCGAGGGGTAGTCGGGGTCGGGCCGATAGGATTCGAAGGTCGCGTGCTCGAACTGCGGCGGCGGCACCAGCTCCGAGGCGATCTCGCCGGCCGAGATCGACGGGTTCCGCTCGACGAGGCGGATGAGGGCATGGCTCGCTGCCGTGGTCATGCTGGAGGGACTCCCGTATTGCACCGGATGACGGGCATGCTGACTTCCACCCGCACGCCGCGTAGATTCGAGGTGGACAGGTCACCAGCCTAGTCCGCTCCCCCGCACACCCCGTCCGACCGGACGATCCCAGGAGGTTCCCCATGCCCGCCGAGTTCGACTCCGCCGCGAAGTTCGCCGAGTACGCCCACCCCGAGCGTCTCGTGACCACCGACTGGCTCGCCGAGCGGCTCGGCCAACCCGGTCTCGTGGTCGTCGAGTCCGATGAGGACGTCCTGCTCTACGAGACGGGCCACATCCCGACCGCCGTCAAGATCGACTGGCACACCGACCTCAACGACCCGGTCGTGCGCGACTACATCGACGGCGAGCAGTTCGCCGCGCTCCTCGGCTCGAAGGGCATCTCGCGCGACACCACCGTCGTCATCTACGGCGACAAGAACAACTGGTGGGCCGCGTACGCGCTGTGGGTCTTCACCCTGTTCGGCCACGAGGACGTGCGCCTGCTCGACGGCGGCCGCGACCTCTGGATCGCCGAGGGCCGCCCGCTCACGACCGACGTCCCCGACGCGACCGCCGTGGAGTACCCCGTGGTGGAGCGCGACGACAGCGTCGTCCGCGCGTTCAAGGACGACGTGCTGGCCCACTTCGGCAACCCGCTCATCGACGTCCGCTCCCCCGAGGAGTACAACGGCGAGCGCACGAGTGCCCCGGCCTACCCCGAGGAGGGTGCGCTCCGCGCCGGCCACATCCCCACCGCGGCATCCGTGCCGTGGGCTCGTGCCGCCGCGCCCGACGGCACCTTCAAGACCCGTGAGGAGCTCGACGCGATCTACCGCGGCGAGGCCGGCCTGCAGGACGGCGACGACGTGATCGCCTACTGCCGCATCGGCGAGCGCTCGAGCCACACCTGGTTCGTGCTCGCGCACCTGCTCGGCTTCGAGAAGGTCCGCAACTACGACGGCTCGTGGACCGAGTGGGGCAGCGCCGTGCGCGTGCCGATCGTCTCCGGCGCCGAGCGCGGCGAGGTCCCGACCCGCTAGACCTCCGCCTGAACCGCTCGGCAGGCCGGGCGGGCGGGGTCGCGCGTTCGTGATGGGAGAATGGAACCGATGGACGCCACGACCCTCCCCGCCCCGCTCGCCGAGACCCGCGAGGACTTCCTCGCGCTCGGCGTCAAGGACCGCCTGCAGCTGCTGCTCGAGTTCTCGAACGAGCTGCCCGAGCTGCCCGAGCGGTATCGCGACCACCCCGACCTCCTCGAGAAGGTCGAGGAGTGCCAGTCGCCCGTCTACATCTTCGTCGAGGTGGTCGACGGTCACGTGCACCTGCACGCGACGGCGCCCGCCGAGTCGCCCACCACGCGCGGCTTCGCGTCGATCCTCGTGCAGGGCCTCGACGGCCTCACGGTCGACGAGGTGCTCGACGTGCCCGCCGACTACCCGCAGTCGCTCGGCCTCGCCGAGGCGGTGTCGCCGCTCCGGGTCCGCGGCATGACCGGCATGCTCGGTCGCGTGAAGCGCCAGGTGCGGGCGCGCGTCGCCGCCGCCTGACCTGAACGGATGCCGCAGCGCCGCGTCGCGGCATCCGCTGCGTGCCGCGTGCCTCGGCCCGCCTAGCCCGTGATCTCGGCCTCGTCGGCCAGCCGCTTCGCGTCGAGCGAGCTGCGCTCGAGCCAGCCCCGCACGAGCTCCGTCCAGCGGTCGGTGTCGTGGTTCCACAGCTTCGTGTGACGCGCGCCCTCGAACTCCTCGAACTGCACGAGGTCGGGCCGCGCGGCCGCGAGCCGGCGTGAGCCGTCGATCGGCACGAAGCCGTCGTCGACGCTGTGCATGAGCAGGATCGGCACCGGCAGTTCCTCCGCGCGCGCGACGGGGTCGAGATCGTCGACGTCGATGGGCGCGGCGACGCCGGTCAGCCCGCCACTCCAGGGGCCGCCGAGCACGCGCGCCACGGCGTCGCCGAGGCCGCGCGGGAAGCCGAGCGCCTGCCCCTGGAAGCGCAGGATGTCGACCCAGTCGATCGCCGGCGAGTCGAGGATGAGGCCGACGAGCCGTTCGCGCACGGCGGCCGAGCGCAGCACGGCCTGCAGCGAGATCGCGCCGCCCATCGACCAGCCCATGAGGACGATCCGCTCGGCGCCGTGGTCCTCGGCGTAGCGTACGGCGGCGACGACGTCGGCCCATTCGGTGCCGCCGAGGCCGTATCGGCGGTCCTCGCTCTCGGGCGCCTCGCCGTCGTTGCGGTACGAGATGAGGAGGGAGTTCCAGCCCGCCTCCCGGGCGGGATCCACGGCGCGCAGCGTCTCCTGGCGCTTCGCACCGCGCCCGTGCACCTGGATCACCCAGCGGTCCGTCGGCGTCGCCGCCGGGACGAACCACGCGGGCGCCGGACCGAGCGGCGTCTCCACCACGACGTTCTCGTACTCGTGCCCGAGCTCCCAGGGCCCGAGGTGATACCAGCCGCTGACCCGGCCGTGGGCCGCGCGGTCGAGCCGTCCGAAGTCGACCGACTCGACGCGCCGGCGCACGACGCGCTCGTCCTCCTCGATCACGTCGCCCATGCGCGCATAGCCCGAGTCGTGCTCGAACCAGAGGCCGTAGCGGCCGTGCATGCGGGTCTCGTCGGATGCCGCGAGCGCGACCTCTCCGGCGGCGAGGTCCACACCCACGATGCGCTCCTCGTCGGGTCGCGTCGTCGGCGGGATCACCACGCGCCGGGCATACGCCACCGTGACGACCGCGGCCACGGTCGCGACGGCTGCGGTGAGCATTCCGACGGCCACCGCGGCCAGTCCGAGCGTTCCCACCGCACCGGTGCGTCGACCCATCCGTGCCCTCCCTCGCGAAGGTGTCGTCCGTGTGGCATGCGATGCGGCGTGCCGCCGCCATGACCCCTGTTCGAGAGCCTAGTCTGCACTCGTGCCCGACTCCTCGACGCATCGGCCCCCCGAGTTCGAGGCTGCACTCGAGGCGTTTCGAGCGGCCTCGCTGCGGCCCGAGCTGCGCGTGTCGGAGATCCCCGCACCCGGCTCGCTCGCCCCGTGGGCGGCGGCGCTCTCGGCCGATGTCGGCACCGGCCGCCACGGCGACGACTCCGACCTCGGCACCGGGCGCTTCGTGCTGCTCTACGACCCCGACGAGCCCGAGGCATGGGGCGGGCGCTTCCGGGTGGTCTGCTTCGCCCAGGCGCCCCTCGAGACCGACATCGGCCTCGACCCCTTCCTCGCGGATGTCGCGTGGTCGTGGCTCGTCGACGCACTCGATGCCCGGGGCGCCCGGTACATCGCCGCCTCGGGCACCGCGACCAAGATCCTGTCCACCGGATTCGGCGAGCTGGCCCGCCAGGGCGACGGCGCCCAGATCGAGGTCCGCGCCTCGTGGACGCCCCTCGATGCCGCCGTGGGCCCGCATGTGGAAGGCTGGGGAGAGTTGTTGTGCATGCTCGCGGGGCTGCCGCCTCGATCCGAGGGGGTGACCGCCCTGCCCCGACGGAGGACCAAGCGTGGATGAATTCCGGGTGATCGAGTCGCCCGCCGACTTCGAGGACGCGGTGCGGCGACTCGCCGACGGCGAGGGTCCGGTCGCGGTCGACGCCGAGCGCGCGAGCGGATTCCGCTATTCGCAGCGCGCCTACCTCATCCAGATGTATCGCCGCGGCTCGGGCACGTTCCTGTTCGATCCGCCCCGGATCCCCGACTTCACCTCGCTCGAGGACGCCGTCCACGCCGAGGAGTGGGTGCTGCACGCCGCGAGCCAGGACCTCGCCTGCCTCCGCGAGGTCGGACTCGACCCCGACCACATCTTCGACACCGAGCTCGCGGCCCGGCTGCTCGGGATGCCGCGCGTCGGCCTAGCCTCGGTCGTCGAGGAGCTGCTCGGCATCAAGCTCGCGAAGGAGCATTCGGCCGCCGACTGGTCGACCCGGCCGCTGCCGCAGTCGTGGCTCACCTACGCCGCGCTCGACGTCCAGCTCCTCGTCGACGTCCGCGATCGGCTCGCCGAGCGCCTCGAGGAGACCGGCAAGGCCGACCTCGCAGGCCAGGAGTTCGACGCGGTGCTCAATCGTGAGGCGAAGCCGGCCGCTGCCGAGCCGTGGCGCCGCCTCTCGGGCATCCACGGCCTGCGCAATCCGCGCAACCTCGCCGTCGCCCGTGAGCTCTGGCTCGCGCGCGACGCCCGCGCCTCCGAGCTCGATGTCGCCCCGGGTCGCATGGTGCCCGATGCCTCGATCCTCGCCGTCGCGAAGGTCCTCCCCCAGTCCCGCCGCGCGCTGGCCGACCTCCGCGAGTTCACCGGCCGTGCGAGCCGCTCAGAGCTCGACCGCTGGTGGACCGCCGTCGAGACCGGCCTCGCCACGAGCCAGCTCCCCGCCGTGCGCGTGCCGAGCGACTCACCGCCCCCGCCGCGCGCGTGGGCGATGCGCAACCCCGAGGCCGACGCCCGCCTCCGGCTCGCGAAGGCCGGCGTGACCGAGGTGGCCGAGCGGCTCGAGATGCCGGTGGAGAACCTGCTCACGCCCGACCACCTGCGCCGCGTCGCCTGGCAGCCGCCGGCGGATCCCGGCCCGGCGGGAATCGGCGCGGCACTCTCGGCCCTCGGCGCGCGCCCGTGGCAGGTTGCGGAAACCGCACAGATCATCGCCGACGCCTTTGTGGAGGCGTCACAATCGGTGCAAGACGCCGCCAGCGACGGATCGTAGGTTCCGTCAAGCGATTCCGCGCGGCTCCGGAGCATTCCTAGGATCGAATCATCCTCTGATCGAAACGGAGCTGCAGCGTGGCTGAACGAGCTGATGTCGTGTTCGTCGATGGGGTCCGCACCCCGTTCGGACGAGCCGGCGACAAGGGCATGTACTGGAACACGAGGGCCGACGACCTCGCCGTGAAGGCGATCACCGGACTCCTCGAGCGCAACCCGAACCTGCCCAAGGATCGTGTCGACGACGTGGCCATCGCCGCCACGACGCAGACGGGCGACCAGGGACTCACCCTCGGCCGCACCGCCGCGATCCTCGCGGGCCTGCCGCTCAGCGTGCCGGGCTTCGCCATCGACCGCATGTGCGCCGGCGCCATGACCGCCGTGACCACCACCGGCTCGGGCATCGGCTTCGGCCAGTACGACGTCGTCATCGCCGGCGGCGTGGAGCACATGGGCCGCCACCCGATGGGCCTCGACGCCGACCCCAACCCCCGGTTCCTGGCCGAGAAGCTCGTGAACCCCGACGCGCTCAACATGGGCACGACGGCCGAGCGCCTCCACGACCGCTTCCCCGAGCTCACGAAGGAGCGCAGCGACCGCTTCGGCATGCGCAGCCAGCAGAAGGTGCAGGCCGCGTACGACGCCGGGCACATCCAGCCCGACCTCGTCCCCGTGGCGCTGCGCACCGACCAGGGCTGGGGCCTCGCGACGGAAGACGAGGGCCGTCGTCCCGAGACCACCATGGACGGCCTCGCCACCCTCAAGACTCCATTCCGGCCGCACGGCCGAGTGACGGCGGGCAACGCGTCCCCGCTCACCGACGGCGCCACGGCCGCGATCCTGGCCAGCTCGGATGCCGCGAAGGAGCTCGGCCTCTCGGTCAAGATGCGCATGGTGAGCTTCGGCTTCGCCGGCGTCGAGCCCGAGGTCATGGGCATCGGCCCGATCCCCTCGACCGAGAAGGCGCTCAAGAACGCCGGCCTCACGATCGACGACATCGGCCTCTTCGAGCTCAACGAGGCGTTCGCCGTGCAGGTGCTGAGCTTCCTCGACCACTTCGGCATCGACGACGAGGACCCGCGCGTGAACCCATGGGGCGGCGCCATCGCGATCGGCCACCCGCTCGCCGCGTCGGGCGTGCGCCTCATGCTCCAGCTCGCCCGCCAGTTCGAGCAGCACCCCGAGGTGCGCTACGGCCTCACCGCCATGTGCGTCGGCCTCGGGCAGGGCGGCAGTGTCATCTGGGAGAACCCGCACCACAAGCGCTACGGAAAGGGCCGCTGAGCGACATGACCGACTACTCGAAGATCGACTTCTCCGAGCTGGCGGCCGCGTTCGCCGACGACGAGGTCGTCACGCACTCGTACGTGCGCGACATCCGCCTGCCGTCCGGACGCGTGCTCGCGCTCATCACGCTCGACAACGACCGCGACCACACGCGCCCGTCGACGCTCGGCCCCGTGACGATGCTCGAGCTCGGCGACCGGCTCGACGAGCTGCAGGCGCGGGCCGCAGCCGGCGAGATCCAGGCCGTCGCGATCACCGGCAAGCCGTACTTCCTCGCCGCGGGCGCCGACCTCTCGAAGGTGGGCGAGATCCCGAGCCGCGACATGGCGCTGAAGATGGGCCAGCTCGGCCACATGGTCTTCGGCAAGCTCGGCGAGCTCGGCGTGCCGTCGTTCACGTTCATCAACGGGCTCGCCCTCGGCGGCGGCCTCGAGGTCGCGCTGAACTCCGACTACCGCACCGTGGATGCCTCGGCGCCGGCCATCGCCCTGCCCGAGGTGTTCCTCGGCATCGTGCCCGCCTGGGGCGGTGCTTACCTCCTGCCGAACCTCATCGGCATCGAGAACGCCCTGCGCGTGGTCGTCGAGAATCCGCTGAAGAACAACCGCATGCTGAAGGCGAAGGATGCCCTCGACCTCGGCATCGCCGATGCGATGTTCTCGCCGGTGAACTTCCTCGAGGACTCGCTGAAGTGGGCCGACGGCGTGCTCGGCGGCACCATCACGGTGAAGCGCCCCAATGTCCCGGGCAAGCTCGAGCGGCTCGCCAAGTGGGACATCGCGATCAACATCGCCCGCAAGAGCCTCGAGGGCAAGATCGGCACGACCGCGAAGTCCCCGTACGTGGCGCTCGACCTGCTGAAGGCCGCCAAGGGCGGCACGAAGGCCGACGCGTTCGCGCGCGAGGACGAGGCGCTCGCCGACCTCGTCGCCGGCGACCAGTTCGTGGCGTCGATCTACGCGTTCAACCTCGTGCAGAAGCGCGCGAAGAGGCCGGCCGGTGCGCCCGCCAAGGAGCTCGCCCGCAAGGTCACCAAGGTCGGCATCATCGGCGCCGGCCTCATGGCCAGCCAGTTCGCGCTGCTGTTCGTGCGTCGCCTGCAGATCCCCGTGGTCATCACCGACCTCGACCAGGCCCGCGTCGACAAGGGCATCGCGTACATCCACGACGAGATCGGAACGCTCGAGCAGAAGGGCCGCATCGACGCCGACGAGGCCAACCGCCTCCGCGCGCTCGTGAGCGGCACGACCGACAAGGCCGACTTCGCCGACTGCGACTGGGTCATCGAGGCCGTCTTCGAGGACCTCGCCGTCAAGCAGCAGGTGTTCGCCGAGGTCGAGCCGCACCTGTCGGAGACCGCGATCCTCGCGACGAACACGTCGTCGCTCTCGGTCGAGCAGATCGGCGCGAAGCTCGCCCACCCCGAGCGCGTCGTCGGCTTCCACTTCTTCAACCCGGTGGCGGTCATGCCGCTCCTCGAGATCGTGAAGGCCCCGGCCACCGATGACGCGACGCTCGCGACGGCGTTCGCCGTCGCCGCGAAGCTCAGGAAGAGCGCCGTGCTCACCGCCGACGCTCCCGGGTTCGTCGTGAACCGCCTGCTCGCGAAGGTCATGGGCGAGGCCGCGCGCGCCGTCGACGAGGGCACCCCGGTGCCGGTCGTCGAGCAGGCGCTCGCGCCGATCGGCCTGCCGATGGGCCCGTTCGAGCTCATCGACCTCGTCGGCTGGGCCGTCGCAGCCCACGTGCAGGACACCATGGTCCGCGAGTTCCCCGAGCGGTTCTACTCCTCGGAGAACCTGCACGCGCTCGCGAAGCTCGGCGGCCCCGTCGTCGAGAAGGACAAGCACGGCAAGGTGACCGACCTCTCGAAGGACGCCAAGAAGGCGATCACCGTCGGCAAGTCCCCCGTCGATGAGGCGACCATCCTGCGTCGCGTCGAGGACGAGCTCGCCCGCGAGATCAAGCTCATGCTCGACGAGGAGGTCGTCGCGGCGGCCGAGGACATCGACCTGTGCCTCATCCTCGGCGCGGGCTGGCCGTTCCAGGCGGGCGGGGCGACCCCCTACCTCGACCGCGTCGGCGCGTCCGAGCGCGCATTCGGCGACACGTTCCACCACCCGCCCATCCGCGGGGTCGGCGCGAAGCAGGCCGCGGCGGTCGCGTAGCATCTGTCGCTCTCGAACGGCCCTCGGCTCACGCCGGGGGCCGTTCGCATGTCAGACGCGCGGCTGGGAGCCCGTGTCGCTCGAGACCTGCTCGAGGCCCGCGCCGCGTGCGTGCGGCAGCTTCGAGCCGAGCACCATGGCGGTCACGTCGCGCGCGATGTGCTGCGGGGTGAGGCCGACGCGCTCGAGGATGTCGCCGCGCGAGCCGTGCTCGAGGAACTCGTCGGGCAGGCCGATCTCGGTCACCGCGGTGTCGACGTCGGCCTCGCGGAGGTCCTGTCGGATGCGCGTGCCGATGCCGCCGACGCGGATCCCGTCTTCCAGGCTGACCACGATGCGGTGATCGCGTGCGAGGTCGATGACGCTGCCCGGCACGGGAACGACCCAGCGCGGGTCCACGACGGTGGCGCCGATCCCCTGCGCCTCGAGGCGCTCGGCGACCTGCAGCCCGATGCCGGCCATCGGGCCGACGGTGACGAGCAGCACGTCCTTGCGCGCCGACTCGGCGAGCACGTCGACGCCGTCGCCGGTGCGGCGGATCGCGTCGTAGTCGACGCCGACCGTGCCCTTCGGGAAGCGCAGCACGGTGGGTGCGTCGCCGACCTGGACCGCCTCGGCCAGCTCCTCGGCGAGACGTACCGAGTCGCGGGGCGCGGCGATGCGGATGCCGGGCACGACCTGCAGGATCGAGAGATCCCACACGCCGTGGTGGCTCGGACCGTCGGGACCGGTGACGCCGGCGCGGTCGAGCACGAACGTGACGCCGGCCTTGTGCAGCGCGACATCCATCAGCACCTGGTCGAACGCGCGGTTGATGAACGTGGCGTAGACGGCGACGACGGGGTGGAGGCCGCCGAACGCGAGGCCGGCCGCGGAGGTCGCGGCGTGCTGCTCGGCGATGCCGACGTCGAAGACCCGGTTGGGGAAGCGCTCGGCCATGCGGTGCAGGCCAGTCGGGCGGAGCATGGCCGCGGTGATGCCCACGAGGCGTTCGTTGTGCTCCGCGAGCCGCACGAGCTCGTCGGCGAACACGCTCGTCCACGAGGGCGCCGATGCCTTCTCGAGCGACTCCCCCGTCTCGGGGTCGATCTGGCCCACGGCGTGGAACTGGTCGGCGATGTCGCGACGCGCGGGCTCGTAACCACGGCCCTTGTCGGTGATGGCGTGCACGATGACCGGCGCGCCGTAGTCCTTGGCCTGTCGGAGCGCCTCCTCCATGGCGCGCTCGTCGTGGCCGTCGACGGGACCGAGGTACTTGATGTCGAGGTTGGAGTAGAGCGCCTCGTTGCCGGTGAACCGGCTGAGGAAGCCGTGCAGCCCCCCGCGCACGCCCCGGTAGAACGCTCGAGCCGGCCCGCCGAGCCGGTCGGCCGCACGGCTGCTCGACAGGTGCAGGTTGCGATACGCCTGCCTCGTGCGCACGGCGCTGAGGAACCGACCCATGCCGCCGATCGTGGGCGCGTAGGAACGACCGTTGTCGTTCACGATGACGACCAGCTTGCGGGTGTTGTCGTCGGAGATGTTGTTGAGCGCCTCCCACGTCATGCCGCCCGTCAGCGCGCCGTCGCCCACGACGGCGACGACGTGCCGGTCGCTCTGCCCAGTCATCTCGAACGCCTTCGAGATGCCGTCGGCCCACGAGAGGGAGCTCGACGCGTGCGAGCTCTCGACGATGTCGTGCTCGGACTCCGATCGCTGGGGGTAGCCCGCGAGACCGCCCGTCTGGCGCAGCGTCGAGAGGTCGCGTCGGCCGGTGAGGAGCTTGTGCACGTACGACTGGTGACCGGTGTCGAACACGATCGCGTCACGCGGGGACTGGAACACCCGGTGGATGGCGAGGGTCATCTCGACGACGCCGAGGTTCGGCCCGAGGTGACCGCCCGTCTTCGACACGGATGCCACGAGGTACTCGCGGATCTCCGCCGCGAGCTGCTCGAGCTGCTCGTGACTCAGCGCATCGAGGTCGCGCGGTCCCGAGATGTTCTCGAGCAGGGTCATGGGATGGAGCCTCCGGTGGTCCGGGCGGCCGCGGCCGCGGATCGAATCGAGTCTACGCCGGGCTCTCTGGGAGGCCGGGAAGAGTTCGGGGCGGCCGGCGCATCCGCCGACCGCCCCGAAGGCGACGCCGCCCTAGACGAGCGAACGCAGCACGTACTGCAGGATTCCGCCGTTGCGGTAGTAGTCCGCCTCACCGGGGGTGTCGATGCGCACGACCGCGTCGAACTCGACGGTCTGCTTGCCCTCGGGCGAGTGCTCGCTCGGCTCGGCGACCACGTGCACGGTGCGCGGCGTGGTGCCCTCGTTGAGCTGCTCGAGGCCCGTGATCGAGACGACCTCGGTGCCGTCGAGCCCGAGCGAGTCCGCGGTCTCGCCAGCGGGGAACTGCAGCGGCACGACGCCCATGCCGATGAGGTTCGAGCGGTGGATGCGCTCGAAGCTCTCGGTGATGACGGCCTTCACGCCGAGCAGGTTCGTGCCCTTGGCGGCCCAGTCGCGGCTCGAGCCCGAGCCGTACTCCTTGCCGCCGAAGATGACGAGCGGAGTGCCCTGCGCCTGGTAGTTCATCGACGCGTCGTAGATGAAGGACTGCGGGCCGCCCTCCTGGGTGAAGTCGCGCGTGAAGCCGCCCTCGACGCCGTCGAGGAGCTGGTTCTTCAGGCGGATGTTCGCGAACGTGCCGCGGATCATGACCTCGTGGTTGCCGCGACGCGAGCCGTAGGAGTTGAAGTCCTTGCGGTCGACGCCGTGCTCGGTGAGGTACTGGCCCGCCGGGCTGTCGGCCTTGATGGAGCCGGCCGGCGAGATGTGGTCGGTGGTGACCGAGTCGCCGAGCTTCGCGAGCACGCGCGCGCCGGCGATGTCGGTCACCGGCGTGGTCTCGAGGGTCATGCCCTCGAAGTACGGCGGACGGCGCACGTAGGTCGACTCGGCGTCCCACTCGAAGATGGCACCCGTCGGGGTGGGGAGGGTGCGCCAGCGCTCGTCGCCCTCGAAGACGCTCGCGTACTGGTGCGTGAACATCTCCTCGTTGATCGACTCGTCGATCGTCTTCTGCACCTCGGCCGCGTCGGGCCAGATGTCCTTGAGGAAGACGTCGTTGCCATCGGTGTCGGTGCCGAGCGGGTCGGTCTCGAAGTCGAAGTTCATCGAGCCGGCGAGCGAGTACGCGATCACGAGCGGCGGGCTCGCGAGGTAGTTCATCTTCACGTCGGGGTTGATGCGGCCCTCGAAGTTGCGGTTGCCCGAGAGCACCGCGGTCACGGCGAGGTCGTTCTGCTGGACCGCGGCCGAGACCTCCTCGATGAGCGGGCCCGAGTTGCCGATGCAGGTGGTGCAGCCGTAGCCGACCGTGAAGAAGCCGAGGTCCTCGAGGTCTTGGGTGAGTCCGGCCTTCTCGTAGTAGTCGGTGACGACCTTCGACCCCGGCGCAAGCGTGGTCTTCACCCACGGCTTGGCCTTCAGGCCCTTCTTCACCGCGTTGCGGGCGAGGAGGCCCGCGGCGAGCATGACCGACGGGTTCGACGTGTTCGTGCACGACGTGATCGCCGCGATCGTCACGGCGCCGTGGTCGAGCGTGTAGCTCTCGCCGTCGGCGGCGTCGACCCGGGTGGGCTTGGACGCGGACTTCGGCGCGTGCGAGTGGTGGTGGTGCACGTGGTTGCTGTACTCGTCCTCCGGCGAGTTGCCGGGCGGGTCGGAGGCCGGGAACGACTCGGCGCCCTCGAGGTCGACGAGGTCGTGCGTGACCTCGGCGTAGTCGGTGAGGTCGAGCTCGAACTGGCTCTTCGCATCGGCGAGGATGATGCGGTCCTGCGGACGCTTCGGGCCGGCGATCGACGGCACCACGGTCGAGAGGTCGAGCTCGAGGTACTCCGAGTAGACGGCCTCGTCCGCGGGGTCGTGCCAGAGGTGCTGCACCTTCGAGTAGGCCTCGACGAGCGCGAGCTGCTCCTCGCTGCGGCCGGTGAGGCGCAGGTACTCGATGGTCACGTCGTCGATCGGGAAGATGGCGGCGGTCGAGCCGAACTCGGGGCTCATGTTGCCGATGGTGGCGCGGTTGGCGAGCGGCACGGATGCCACGCCCGAACCGTAGAACTCGACGAACTTGCCGACCACCCCGTGCTTGCGCAGCATGTCGGTGATCGTGAGCACGACGTCGGTCGCGGTGACGCCCGTGGGGATCTCGCCCGAGAGCTTGAAGCCGACGACCTTGGGGATGAGCATCGAGACGGGCTGGCCGAGCATGGCCGCCTCGGCCTCGATGCCGCCGACGCCCCAGCCGAGCACGCCGAGGCCGTTGACCATCGTGGTGTGCGAGTCGGTGCCGACGCAGGTGTCGGGGTAGGCACGCATGACACCGTCGACGGCGCGGTCGTAGATGACCTTCGCGAGGTGCTCGATGTTCACCTGGTGCACGATGCCGGTGCCGGGCGGCACGACCTTGAAGTCGTCGAACGCGGTCTGGCCCCAGCGGAGGAACTGGTAGCGCTCGCCGTTGCGCTCGTACTCGATCTCGACGTTGCGCTCGAGCGCGTTCTCGCTGCCGAAGAGGTCGGCGATGACCGAGTGGTCGATGACCATCTCGGCCGGCGAGAGCGGGTTGATGCGGTTGGGGTCGCCGCCGAGCGCGAGGACGGCCTCGCGCATGGTGGCGAGGTCGACGATGCACGGCACGCCGGTGAAGTCCTGCATGACCACGCGCGCGGGCGTGAACTGGATCTCGGTGTCGGGCTCGGCCGTGGGGACCCAGGAGCCGAGCGCCTCGATCTGCGACTTCGTGACGTTGGCGCCGTCTTCAGTGCGGAGGAGGTTCTCGAGGAGCACCTTCAGGCTGAACGGCAGCTTCTCGTGGCCGGGCACCGTGTCGAGACGGTAGATCTCATAGGACTGGTCACCGACGTGGAGCGTGTCCTTCGCCCCGAAACTGTTCACTGCAGACACGATGTCCTCTCCTTCGCGGATGCCGCGCGAGCACGCGCACGACGCTCCATCTTCTCCGTCAGACAGGGGGCTGATCCAGCAAGGCTCACCTAAGCGTGCCACGGACCGGCACCGTCATGGGGACGGATTTATCTTGACGTCGAGATAACTGTATCACTCGGCGGAGCGCGCGGCCGACGGGTAGACCGCCCGCACGACGAGCCACGTGAACACCAGCACCAGGGCGTAGAGCGGCACGCCCATGAGCAGTCGCGTCACGCCGAGCGCCTCGACGTTGTCGACGAGGTAGAGCGGCACCTGCACGACGAGCCGGGCGACGAAGAGCCCGATCCACACCAGGGTGAGGAACTGCGCGGCCCGGTACTTCCGCTTGTCCTCGCGCCACGCCACGCCGTCGCCCATCAGGAAGCCCACGATGAGCCCGATGGCCGGCCAGCGCACGAGGAGCGAGATCAGCAGCGCCACGGCGTACGCCGCGTTCGTGAAGAACCCGAGCACGTAGTTGTCGCGGGCATCGCCGGTCCAGAGCGCGAGCGCGGCCGACGCGAGAACGCCGATGAGGCCGGCGATCGCCTGCGTGGGCTGGCCGCGCGTGAAGATCCGGGCGAGCGTGAACACGACCGCGAGCCCCACGGATGCCGCGAGGGCCGGCACGAGCGCGGCCTGCGGGTCCTGGCCGGCGACGCTCGTCAGCAGGCTGTACGTCGTGAGGAAGACGAGGCCGGGCAGCAGCGCCTCGAGGATGCCGCGCACTCCCCCGACGGCCGTGAGCAGGTCGCGGCCGGTCAGCTTCTCCTCGCGCGCGAGCGCGCCGAGTCCGCTCTTCTCCGCCGCGGCGGCGAACTGGCGGGCGAACTCGCCCGAGTCGGGGCGGTCGGCGGCGCCGGCGGCGTTCGCGTCGGCGGCCGCCGGCATCGCGTCAGCGACGGAGCCCGCGTCGGTGTCGCCACCGACGGGTGCCTGGTCGGCCGCGGGCCGCGCCGCGGCATCCGACCGCTCGTCGTGCCCGGGATCGCGCTCGGCGTCGGGTCCCTGCATCGCTACGCGGTGGGCGCGCCGGACGAGGCGGCCGGCATGCGCAGCGGGATGAGGTCGCGCGGCGGCATGGGCGTCGAGCCGCGCACGACGACGATCGAGCGGAAGAGGTCCTCCACCTGTGCGGCCGCCGCGGGGTCGACCGCCGCCTCGCCGGCGATCACGCCGCGCAGGAACCAGCGCGGGCCGTCGACGCCGATGAAGCGGGCGAGGCGCATGTGCCCGGCCTGGCCCTCTGCGGCGGCCACGGGGATCTGGGCGAGCAGCTCGGGGCCGAAGGCGCCCTCGCGCACCGTGGTGGTGCCGCCCTGACGGGCGATCTGGTCGGCGATCTGGGCCCGGATCTCGTGCCACAGCCCGCTCGAGCGGGGTGCGGCGAACGGCTGCACCTGCAGCGTCGAGTTCGCGTAGTCGAGGCCGATCGCGACGACGCGCTTCGTGCCCTCCTCCACCTCGAGGCGGAGGTGCAGGCCTTCGCGGGGCAGCACCTTCACGCCGCCGAGGTCGACGTAGGGCCGCACGGGGTTCGCCTCGGACTCGTCGAACGGGCCGGCGGTGGCCCGGTCCTCGGGTGCGGACTTGGGCTGGTCGACCGGGACCTCGTCGACGTTCTCGATGTCGCTCACGCGTTCACTCCTGACTTGTGCTCCCCGAATCCCGTGGAGCCGAATCCCCCCTCGCCGCGCAGGCTCCCGGGGAGCCGCTCGACCTCGACGAACCGCGCCCGGCTGACCGGCATGACGACGAGTTGGGCGATCCGGTCGCCCGCCTCGATCGTGTAGGCCTCGCTGGCGTCGGTGTTGAGCAGTGCGACCTTGATCTCGCCGCGGTAACCGGCGTCGACCGTGCCGGGCGCGTTCACGATCGTGATGCCGTGCTTGAACGCGAGCCCCGACCGCGGGACGACGAATGCGACATAGCCGTCGGGCAGTGCGACCGCCACGCCCGTGCTCACCGTCGCCCGTTCACCGGGGCCCAGGAGGACGGACTCTGCGGCATGGAGATCGGCGCCCGCGTCGCCCGGATGGGCGTACGACGGGACGCGATCGGCCGTGATCAGCACATCGACGGAATCGGTCACTGTTCGAGGGTAGTGCAGAAGTCTGGTCTGATAGTTCCATGCCCGACTACCGCGAGAAGCTGTGGCCGTCGCCCTGGATCTTCATCGCGACGCTGCTGCTCGTCCCCGCGAGCATCCTCGTGCTCGCCCCCGTCTCCCTGCCGGCCGGCATCGTGACCGGCATCGTGCTCTACATCGCCGCAGTGGGGTCGCTGACCCTCACCGCGCCGGTCATCGAAGTGCGCGATCGGATGCTGCGGGCCGGCCGCGCCCAGATCTCCCTCGACTACACCGGCGAGGCGGTCGCCGCCTTCGACGCGGCCGCGCGCATCGAACGGGGCACGGGACTCGACGCGCGCGCGTACCTCGTGATCCGCGGCTGGGTGCACCCCGTCGTGCGCGTGCCCATCACGGATCCCGCCGATCCGGCGCCGTACTGGCTGCTGTCGAGCCGCCGGCCCAAAGAACTGGCCGCCGTGATCAATGGATCACGACGGCCGGAGCGTGGGGAGGACGCGACCTAGGAGGCGCACTCCATGCAGATCGGACCCAGCTTGGTCTCGTGGTCGATCTGCGAGCGGTGCTTCACGAGGAAGCAGTTCACGCACGTGAACTCATCGGCCTGCGGGGGCAGCACCACGACGTCGAGCTCGACGTCGGAGAGGTCGGCTCCGGGCAGGTCGAAGCCACCGGGGTTGTCGGCGTCTTCGACGTCCACCACACCCGACATCTTGTCGGGGACGCGCTCCTTCAGGGCCTCGATCGACTCGGAGTCGTCTTCGGTCTTGCGCGGTGCGTCGTAATCCGTTGCCATTCCCATCCATTTCCTCATCGCCGAAGATTCGGCGGCCATAGTCTGCATTAAATCGGTGGCGTAAGCAAACCACTTGCGTCCCGATTGCACGGCTGTCCGGACCGGCTACCTGCTCAACTTCCGGCGCGCCCACGCTATTCCCGAAGGCTCCGCATCGCCCGTGGCATCCTTGGGCGGAGACGAAGGCACGGAAGGGCTTGTCGCGATGCAGGAACTGAAGGTAATCGGAGTCGAGAACGGCGCGCTCCTCGCCGCCTCCGACGATGGCGCACGCTTCCGGATCGAGATCGACGAGGTCCTGCAGTCGCGGATCCGCCAGGCGCAACCCGAGACGCACACCGGGCCGAAGCCCTCGCCGCGCGAGGTGCAGTCGCTCATCCGCTCCGGCCTCTCCGCCGACGACGTGGCGCAGGTCACCGGGGCATCCGTCGACTACGTCCGCCGCTTCGAGGGCCCCGTCCTCGCCGAGCGCGAGCACGTCGTGACGTCCGCGCTGGCCGTTCCCGTGCACGTCACGGTGGAGGTCGAACCCAACGACGACCCGCCCACGTTCGGCAGCGTCATCCGCGACCGCCTCGCCAAGCTCGGCGCACACGGCGAACGCTGGGCGAGTTGGAAGGACGAGGAGCGCGGCTGGATCGTGAAGCTCGAGTTCACGGCCGATGCGATCGACCACGACGCCCGCTGGGGATTCGAGCCGCGCAAGCAGTCGCTGCACCCGATGAACGGCGAAGCGACGACGCTCTCGCAGCAGGGCGAGCTGAAGGGCGGCCTCATCCCCCGGCTGCGCGCCGTCGCACCCGAGTCCGACGAGTCCCGCTTCGACAGCGGCGCCTTCACCTTCGACGAGCCCGAGTTCGGCGAGCACGACACCGCGCCGCACCTCGAGCCGCTCCCCTATGCCCGCACGACGCCCGCGACCTCGAGCCCGGCCGTCACGCGCGCCGCCATCAAGCGCGCCGACGAGCCGAAGGAGTCGATGGGCGAGACCGCCGACCTGCTCGAGGCGCTGCGGCGCCGGCGCGGGGAGCGCGAGTCCGCTGCCGCGGAGCCCGAGCAGCCGCAGCTCCCGCTGCCGCTCGCTCCGGCGCCGACGCAGGCCGCCGAGACGCCGAAGGCCCAGCCCGCCGAGGCCACGCCCGAGGAGAAGCCCGGCACGGCCGCCCGCGCGCTCTGGGGCGGCAAGCCGTCGGGCGCGTCGAGCAAGCCCGCCAACGGCTCGGGAACCTCGCAGCGACCCGCGAAGAAGGGCCGTGCGTCGATGCCGAGCTGGGACGAGATCGTCTTCGGCGCGCGATCCGACGACGACCTGGCCTGACCCCTCCGCCGCATCAGGACCGACGCGCGCAGCGTCGTCGTTCCTCGCGCCCTGCCGCTTCGGCACGCCCGGTGCTACCATTCGAACATACGTTCGAACGCGGTGGAGGTGCGCATGCCCCGGGTGCAAGAGCTCGTCGAGGTCTGGACGAGCGACGCCGGTGAGCCCGAGCGGCTCGTGTGGCGTGCGCGGCGCTTCCGCGTGACCGACATGCCGACCACGCTCGTGGGTCCGTGCGACTGGTGGGCGCCGCTGGCGGGGCACGACGTCTCCCCCGGCCGCGTGCCGCTGGCGATCTCGGGGTGGCGCTTCCAGGCGAGCGCCGACGACGGCGAGACGCACGTGTTCGATGTCGAGCACGACGGCGCGCACTGGCAGCTCGTGCGCGTCTACGACTGAATCGGGTTCAGCAGGTCAGGCCCAGCGTCCGTCGCGCGTGACCGCGTGCGACGTCGGCGAGCGGATGCCCTACGCGGACTTCTCGGCGCGACGCGGCTTGTGCGGCACGATGGTGGGCGCCGCGTTGTCGAGCACCGCCGCCTTCGTGACGACGACCCGGGCGACACCGGTGGACGAGGGCACCTCGAACATGATGGGTCCGAGCACCTCCTCCATGATGGCTCGGAGGCCGCGGGCGCCGGTCTGACGCAGCACGGCGAGGTCGGCGATCGCCTCCAGCGCGGCGTCCTCGAAGTCGAGCTCGACGCCGTCGAGTTCGAACATGCGCTGGTACTGCCGCACGAGCGCGTTCTTCGGCACCGTGAGGATCTCCATCAGGGCGTCGCGATCGAGCGGCGTGACGGTGGCGACCACCGGCAGGCGGCCGATGAACTCGGGGATCAGGCCGAACTTGTGCAGGTCTTCGGGAAGGACTTCGCTGAACAGCTCCGCCTCGTCCTGCTTGCTGTGCAGCGGGGCGCCGAAGCCGATGCCGCGCTTGCCCGCGCGCGAGGAGATGATGTCCTCGAGCCCTGCGAATGCGCCGGCGACGATGAACAGCACGTTCGTGGTGTCGATCTGGATGAACTCCTGGTGCGGATGCTTGCGGCCGCCCTGCGGCGGCACCGACGCGACCGTGCCCTCGAGGATCTTCAGGAGCGCCTGCTGCACGCCCTCGCCCGAGACATCGCGGGTGATCGACGGGTTCTCGGCCTTGCGCGCGATCTTGTCGATCTCGTCGATGTAGATGATGCCCGTCTCGGCGCGCTTCACGTCGTAGTCGGCGGCCTGGATCAGCTTGAGGAGGATGTTCTCGACGTCTTCTCCCACGTATCCCGCCTCCGTGAGGGCGGTGGCGTCGGCGACCGCGAACGGGACGTTGAGCTGTTTCGCGAGGGTCTGGGCGAGGTAGGTCTTGCCGCAGCCGGTCGGGCCGATGAGGAGGATGTTCGACTTCGCGATCTCCACGTCGTCGTGGGCGCGGTCGGCGGGCGTGAGCGTGGTGCGGGCGCGGACCCGCTTGTAGTGGTTGTAGACCGCGACGGCCAGGGCGCGCTTCGCGGCATCCTGCCCGATCACGTACTCCTCGAGGAAGGCGAAGATCTCCTTCGGCTTCGGCAGCTCGAAGTCGCCGGCCTCGGTCTCGCCCGCCTCGGCGAGCCGCTCCTCGATGATCTCGTTGCAGAGTTCGACGCACTCGTCGCAGATGTAGACGCCGGGCCCGGCGATGAGCTGCTGGACCTGCTTCTGGCTCTTCCCGCAGAAGGAGCACTTGAGCAGGTCGGCGCTCTCCCCGATGCGTGCCATCGAACCCTCCCTGTCGACGAGTCTGTTCCGAGCCTAGCCCGAGATCGGAGCGTTGCGGCGTGGCGCGCCCGGATTGGGGTCGAGCCGGCAGTTCGCGCTGCGCGAACCCCGCAGGGGGCGTCTGCCGCACGCGCGAACGCGGCGGGCGAGCCGGTCGTGGACCGGTCGTCCGCCGCGTTCGCGCGGTCGGATCGGCTAGCGCGTGAGCGCCGGCAGGCTCTTCCGCGAGGTGAGCACCTGGTCGATGAGGCCGTACTCGAGGGCCTCCTCGGCGGACAGGATCTTGTCGCGGTCGATGTCGGCGTTGACCTGCTCCTGCGAGCGGTTCGAGTGACGCGAGAGCGTCTCCTCGAGCCACGAGCGCATGCGCATGATCTCGGCCGCCTGGATCTCGATGTCGGAGGCCTGGCCGTGGCCGGCCTCGCCCATGGCGGGCTGGTGGATGAGCACTCGGGCGTTCGGCAGGGCGAGGCGCTTACCCGGGGTGCCGGCCGAGGCGATCACGGCCGCGGCCGACGCGGCCTGGCCGAGCACGACGGTCTGGATCTGCGGCCGGATGTACTGCATCGTGTCGTAGATCGCCGTCATGGCCGTGAAGGAGCCGCCGGGCGAGTTGATGTAGAGGATGATGTCGCGGTCGGGGTCCATCGACTCGAGCACCAGCAGCTGGGCCATGATGTCGTCGGCCGACGCGTCGTCGACCTGGACGCCCAGGAAGATGATGCGGTCCTCGAAGAGCTTCGCGTAGGGGTCCTGGCGCTTGTAGCCGTAGGCCGTGCGCTCCTCGAAGCTCGGCAGGATGTAGCGCGAGCCCGGCATCTGCAGGCCGCCGTTCGCGACGCCGCCGAAGGTGGGGGTGTTCATTCGCTCGTTCTCTCTTCTCTCGTCCCTACGCAGCCTGGTCGGTTCCGCCGCCGCCGGACACGTCGAGCGCCGACTCGCGGATGTGGTCCACGAAGCCGTACTCGAGCGCCTCCTGCGCGTTGAACCAGCGGTCGCGGTCGCCGTCGGCGTTGATCTGCTCGACGGACTTGCCGGTCTGCGCCGCGGTGATCTCGGCGAGGCGGCGCTTCATGTCGAGGATGAGCTGCGCCTGCGTCTGGATGTCGCTCGCCGTGCCGCCGAAGCCGCCGTGCGGCTGGTGCAGCAGCACGCGCGCGTTGGGGGTGATGTACCGCTTGCCCTTGGTGCCGGCCGTGAGGAGCAGCTGCCCCATCGACGCGGCCATGCCGATGCCCACGGTGACGATGTCGTTCGGCACGAACTGCATCGTGTCGTAGATCGCCATGCCGGCCGTGATCGAGCCACCGGGCGAGTTGACGTAGAGGTAGATGTCCTTCTTCGGGTCCTCCGCCGCGAGGAGCAGCAGCTTCGCCGCGATCTCGTTCGCGTTGTCGTCGCGCACCTCAGAGCCGAGCCAGATGATGCGGTCCTTCAGCAGTCGATCGAACACACCGGGCTGCAGTGTCGGTTCGGCCATGGATTTCGCTCCGTTTCCGTTGTCGCGTTCACTCGAATCTATCCGGTGCAACACACGCGAACGGGGCTGTTCGCCCTAGGCGGATGCCGCGCCGTCCCGCGGCTCGCCGGGCCTTCGGCGAGCTCCCGTGCGTAGGCGCCGAGCGCCCGCCCGTACTGGGTCACGTGTCCGGCGAGCGCCGCCACGGCCTCGGATGCCGCGAGGCGGGCGTCGCCCGCGTCGACCCGGGCGAGCGCGCGGAACCCGATCACGGCGTCGCGGAGGTCGCCGGACTCGGGCTCGACCGCGTCGAGGAGGGCGATCGCCTCCTCCGGACGGCCGAGGTTGCGCAGCGTCGAGGCGAGCTGGACGTGCAGCTCGATCCGCGCGCGCCCGTCGAGGCCCAGCTCGAGCGCGCGCCGGTAGAGCGGCTCGGCCTCCGCCTCGAGCCCGGCGGAATCGCGCGCACCGCCCTGCTCGAACGGTGCGCGCGGGTCATCGGCGGGCAGCTCGGCGGCGAGCGCGTCGATGCGTCGGATGACCTCGTCGTCGCCGAGCTCGCCCGCGGCATCCCACACCGCATCGACCCGCTGCTGCCAGTCGGTCACGTCACCTCCCGGAGACGACGCGGGGCCGGACGGCATCCGTCCGGCCCCGCGGGGTGATCGATCGCCGACTACTCGGCGTCGGCCTTCTTCGGAGCGCGCTTGCGCGTGGGCTTCTTCGGCTCCTCGGCGTCGGCCTCGGCCTCGGCGGGCGCCTCGTCGGCGTCGGCCTTCTTCGCGGCGCGCTTACGGGCCGGCTTCGGCTCCTCGACGGGTGCCTCGGCCGCCTCGGCGGTCTCGGCCGCGGCATCCGCCTCGGTCGCGTCGGCATCGGAGACGGCGGTGAACTCGGAGAGGTCGACCGCGTTGCCGGCGGCATCCGTCACCTTCGCCTTGCCGAGCGCGATCGCGAGCGCCTTGTTGCGCGCGACCTCGCCGACCATGGCGGGGATCTGGCCCTGCTGGCTCAGGATCTGCACGAACTCGTTCGGGTCCATGCCGTACTGCGCGGCGCCCTGCACGAGGTACTGGGTGAGCTCGTCCTGGCTGACCTGCACCTTCTCGGCCTCGGCGATCGCGTCGAGCACGATCTGGGTCTTGAAGGCCTTGGTGCTGGCCTCGGTGACCTCGGCGCGGTGCTCGTCGTCCTCGAGGCGACCCTCGGACTCGAGGTGGCGGTGCACCTCGTCCTCGATGACGGCGTCGGCGACCGGCACGTCGACGAGCTCGAGGAGCTTGTCGACGAGCAGGTCGCGGGCCTGGGTGCCCTGGCCGAACGACTTGTTGCGGGCGACCTGTTCCTTGAGGCTCGCGGTGAGCTCGTCGAGCGTGTCGAACTCGCTGGCGATCTGCGCGAACTCGTCGTCGGCCTCGGGGAGCTCGCGCTCCTTGACGGCCGTGACGGTCACGGTGATCTCGGCGGTCTCGCCCTCGTGGTCGCCGCCCAGGAGCTTCGACTCGAACGTGGTGGTCTCACCCGCGGTGAGCGACTCGAGCGCGTCGTCGATGCCCTCGAGCAGCTCGCCCGAGCCGACCTCGTAGGAGATGCCGCTCGCGGTGTCGACCTCGGCACCGTCGATGATCGCGACGAGGTCGAGCGTCACGAAGTCGCCCGACGTGGCCGGACGGTCGACGGTGATGAGCGTGCCGAAGCGGCTGCGCAGGCGCTCGAGCTCCTCGGAGATCTCGTCGTCGCCGACCTCGACCGAGTCGACCGTGACCTCGAGGCCGTCGTAGGCGGGGAGCTCGATCTCGGGCCTGACGTCGACCTCGATGGCCAGGAGCAGGTCGCCCGAGAAGTCCTTCTCGTTCGGCCACTCGACGATGTCGGCCTCGGGGCGGCCGAGGGGGCGCAGCTCGTGCTCGGTGACGGCGGCGCGGTAGAACCCGTCGAGGCCCTCGTTGACCGCGTGCTCGAGCACGGCGGCCTTGCCGACGCGCTGGTCGATGATGGGCGGCGGCACCTTGCCCTTGCGGAAGCCCGGCACGTTGATCTGCTCGGCGATGTGCTCGTAGGCGTGGGCGATGCTGGGCTTCAGCTCCTCGGGCGTCACCGAGATGGTGAGCTTGGCGCGCGTCGGGCTCAGCTTCTCAACCGAAGTGGTCGGCATGGGGAGGATCTCCTGTTGTGTGGAAGTTCGTGTCGGGTCTCGTCTCGGGCGACCCGTCGGGGCGACAGGATTCGAACCTGCGACCTCCCGCTCCCAAAGCGGGCGCTCTAGCCAAGCTGAGCTACGCCCCGAGTCGCTGACTCAACTCGTCGATTCACCCGCGCGGGCATGCCGAAGCACACGTCAGGCGGATGGACCCCCGAAAGTCTACTGCACGGCCGCGCGGGCCTGTCGCACGCGGCGCGCAGGCGTGGCATGCGGCATCCGCCCCGACCGTTCTCAGGATCCCCCGACCGCATCGGCCCCGTTCTCAGGAGAGATGGCCGCCGTCACGCCGCACTCCGCTCATGCGATCCTGAGAAACGGAGTGCGCGGTGGCGGAGCGCGTTGCACGGGGCCCCCGGCGCGACACGCCGTGATGAGCCCCCGTGGCCCCCGAACGGGCACTGTGGATGGTCTGCCAGCGGGCGGATGCCGCGTGGCAGAGTGTGCGCATGACCGACCGAGCCCTGGGCGATCGTGTCGCCGGCCTGCGCCGATGGCCGACCGATCCGTCGCAGTTCGTGGACACCACGCGCTGCCCGGCGTGCTTCAGCACGCTCGCCTCCACCCGTTGCGACGTGTGCGGCCTCGACGTCGGCGTGCCGGCCGCGACAGAGCTGTTCCGGATGTCGACCGGGATCTACGAGCATGAGCAGGCGCGGCAGTCGTTCATCGACGGCATGCGGGCGGCGCAGTCCGCGCGCGAGGCCGGCGCGACGAAGCCGGCGGATGCCGCGGCGCCCGCCTCGATCCCCGCTGCCGCAGGCTCGTACGTCTCCGTCGCCGTGGCGTCGCCCCGACCCGCGGCTCCGGTGTCGACTGGTCCCGCGCCGGTGGTCCCCGCGGTACCCGCCGCGCAGCCGTCCGTCCCGCCGCCCTCGACGCCCCCTGCCGACGTTGCTCCTGCTTCCCCTTCCCCGGCGCCGCAGAGCCGGCGTCGCTCCGGCGTGCAGGTGCTGCTCCTCACGCTCGGCGTCGTGCTCATCTCCGTCACGGCGATCGTGTTCCTCTTCGTCGCCTACCTCGTGGCGAGCCTCGAGGTGCGTTCGGTCATCATCGCGGCCGCGAGCGTGCTCGTGCTCGGCGTGGCCTGGCTGCTGCGCGCGCGGGGCCTTCCGGGCACGGCGGAGGGCGTGGCATCCGTCGCCGTCGTGCTGCTGCTGCTCGACGTCTGGATCGTGCGAGCCAACGCACTGTTCGGCACGACCGCCCTCGAGCCGTCCGCCTACGCCGGCATCGCCATCGCCGTGGTCGCGGTGCTCCTGGCCGGCGCCCGCGTCGCGAGCCGCATCCGCGTCCCGGGGTTCGCGGCTGCCGCGCTCGCGCCGGTGTCCGCATTCCTGCTCGCGTACGCCGTCGATCCCGACACGGCGACCGGGGCCTGGCTCGGCGGCCTCGCGGTCGTGGTCCTCGCGGCCGTCGCCGTCGCGCTCCTGCCGCGTTCTCCCGAGCGGATCATCCTGTGCTCGGCCGGGCTCGCCGGCGCCACCGTCGCCCTGGCCACGGCGGGGTGGGCGCTGCCCGACCCTGCGTGGGGTGCGACCTGGGCGTTCCTCGCCGTCGGCGCAGCGACCATCCTCCTCGTGATCGCCACCGTCGCGGCGCGCGTTCCCGCCGCGCGGGCCTGGGGTGTCGCGGCAGGAGTCGGCGCGGGTGCAGCCATGGCGCTCGCGCCGGCGGTGGGCGTGAGCGCCGAACTCGACGAGGCGCTCGCGACCTGGCTCGCTCCCGCCACGGCCGGAGCCGTCGCCGCGGTCTTCGCCGCCGTCACCCGCGGCCCCGTCGCCGTGCGACGCCCTGCGTTCGCCGCCGTGATCGCGGCGGCCGGCATCGCCGCGTTCGCCTCGATCTGGGGCGTGTTCCTCATCTGCGCGACGACGTTCGAACGATTCCTGGCGAGCGACCCGCCCTGGCAGGTCGGCCACGGCGCGGTGATCCGGTGGACGTCGGAGACGAACCTGGATGCCGCCACGATCCTCGTCCCGTTCGTCCTCGCCGCCGGCTCCCTCGTGGTCCTGCTCCTCGTCGGTGCGGCACGGAAGCTCATGGCGATTCCGGTCGCCCTGGCCCTCGTCGGCGCGATCGCGGTCGGAGTGATGGCGCCGGGTGTGGCGCTGCCCGTCGCGATCCTCACGGCGGTGGGGGCCGTCGCACTCGGACTCGCGGCACTCCGCGCGCGGATCCCGGCACCGGGCCTGCTGCCGGTGCTCGCGGCGCTCGGGATGGGCGCCGCCGCGTTCGCGTGGTGGATCGGATGGTCGAACGCGGACGTGTGGCCGTGGGCGACCGCAGCGCTCCTTGCGACCATCGTCGCGGGCCGCGTGCTGGCCACCCGGGTCTGGCCCGAGCGTGCGGCGCCGCCGGTCGGCGCGCTCCATCTCGTGACCGGCGTGGCGATCGCGGCCGCGGCGTCGTTCGCGATCCCATCGTGGTTCGAGGCCCTCGGCGTCGAGGTCGCCGATCCGTGGACGTCCGGGCTCCTCTGGCTCGGCATCGTCGCAGCCGTGCTGTCGGCCGCGTTCGTGTTCGCTCCGCGCCTCGCGCCGCACGACCGCGTCGCCCTGGCGACGCCGGCACTGACTGCCGCCGTGCTGGGTGCGATCATCGGCGCCCTCGTCGCGGCCGTGTTCGGCGACGAGTCCCTCGCCTGGCTCACCGCCGCGATCATCGCGGTGGTCGCGAGCGTCGGGGTGCGCGTGACCTCGATCCGGTTCCTGCGCCTCCTGCTCGCCGCCGTCGGACCCGCGATGATCGCCCTGGCCCTCGAGCGGGCGCTCGCGTCGATCCCCGGCGCACCGCCGTCGGTCCTGGGCCTGGCCGCCGGCGCGCTCGCGTCCGCCGCGCTCGCCCCGCTCGTGCTGCCGCCCGATCGCCGTGCTCGGACCGCCTGGCGACTCTCGGTCGGGCTCGCGGGAGTCGTGGCCCTCGCCGCCATCGGCTCCGCGGGCGACCAGGCGTGGCTGGTCCTGCTGGTGCTCACGCCGGTGCCGATCATCCTCGCCGCGCTCGACGGCGACCCGATCGGCGGCACGTCCGACACGCGCCACCTCTCCTGGCTCAGCCTCGCCCTGGCGGTCGCCGCCGCCTGGACCCGGCTCGCCGGCTCGGGTGTCGACGACGTCGAGGCCTACACCCTGCCCCTCGCCGCGGGTCTCGCGATCGCAGCCGGCCTCCTGACCTGGCGCCGCACGGCACCGCCCGCCCCGACCGCGATCGGTCGTACCGCGCTGTACGCGTCCGCCGCGGGCGTGGCCGTGCTGCCGAGCGTCGCGTCCGCGGCGGAGTCCGAGCTCCGCACGCTGGTCCTCGTCGCCGCCGGCGCGGTCGTCGCGCTCGCCTCCTCGTTCCTCCCCGAGCGGGCGCGCGGCGTGCCGATCCGCCTCCTCGGCGTCGCGACCGGCTGGGTCGCGCTCACGGGCGCGGCGCTGGTGCGCGGCGCGGCCGTCGGCAACGGCGCCCCGAGTGACCTGGTCGTGGAGTTCTGGCCCCTGCTCGCCCTCGCCGCGGGCGTCGCGCTCGCGGTCATCTGGGCCCGCTCGGGCTCACGACCCGACGTCATCGGCGAGGTGCTGCTCGCGGCATCCGCCGTCGTAGCCGCCGTGCCGACCCTGCTGGCGATCGTCTCGGGCGATCAGCCGACGCTGCGGGCCGCGGTGCTGTTCCCGGTGTTCGCAGCCGCGCACGTGGGCGCCGTCGCGACTCGGGCACGACCGTTCGCCGGTCCGATCCTCGCGTGGAGCACGCTCGGGGTGCTGGTGCTCGGCGGCCTCGCGGCGCTCTTCCTCGGTCGCGTCGAGCCCTTCGACCTCGTCACGGCGTCGGTCGGTGTCGCCCTCATCGGCGCGGGGGCGATCCGGATGTCGCGATCCCCCGGGATCGGCAGCTGGCCCGCGCTCGGGCCCGGCCTCGCCGTGCTGCTGCTGCCGCCGCTCCTGGCCGACTTCACCGAGTCCGAGCTGTGGCGGCTCATCGCGCTCGGCGTCGTGGCCGTGGTCGCCGTGGTCGTCGGCGCCGTCCGACGCCTGCAGGCACCGCTCCTGCTCGGCGGCGGGGTGCTGCTGGTGCACGCGATCGCACAGCTCTGGCCATGGATCACGTGGGTCTACGAGGCCGTGTGGTGGTGGCTGTGGCTCGGGGTGGCGGGCGTCATCCTCATCGCGCTGGCGGCGACGTACGAGCGGCAGCTCCGCCTCGCGCGCGGGGTCGTGCACTCCATCGGCGAGCTGCGCTGATCGCTGCGGGCGCGGATGCCCGTGGCATCCGTCAGATGCGCTCGACCCACTGCTCGCGCCACTCGGGCGCCTCGAACGGCAGCGACCAGTACGCGGTCTCCTTCGCGATCTTCCCGTCGCGGAGCTCGAAGACGAACACCGCCTGGTACTCGGCCTCGTCGCCGTAGTCGAGCGTCGCCTCGAGGACCCAGACGTCGCCCTCGCCGACGATGCGTCGCGGCGTGATCGCGGGCAGCTTGGGGAAGGCCCGATAGACGCCCCGCCGGTTGTCGCCGCCGACGATCCGCTCACCGGACTGCGGCCAGTCCATGACGGCGTCCTCGTGGAACACGTCGTCCATGCCGTCGACGTCCCCGGCGTTCAATGTGGCGACCAGCGCCTCGACCGTGTCTCGCCCGCCCATGCGCGTTCTCCCTCGAACGGATGCCGCGCACGCCTGCCGGGAACGGCCTCGGCCGTGTACTACGATGGTCCGGTGCCCGCGCGGGCGCCACGCGGATGTAGCTCAATGGTAGAGCCTCAGTCTTCCAAACTGATTACGCGGGTTCGATTCCCGTCATCCGCTCCACCGCTTCCTTCCTTTCGTCCGAGGCCCTTCGATGGGGCGCTGTGGGCGTCGCTCGCCGGGCGTATGCTGCGCGGAGAAGCACCATCGCGTGCGCCTCGTCGAAGGGGGCCATCGTGACCGCACGACGCTCGGAGCGGACCCGCGTGGTCGCCGACCTCGCCTGGCTCGCGGGCCTGACCCAGGTCGTGTTCGGCCTCGCGCTGCTGGCCTCGCCCGAGTCGGCGGTCGTCGCCGCGATCTTCGCGATCATCGCGGGCTCGCTCGCGGTCGTGGCCGGGGCCATGCTGCTCAACCAGGTCCCGACCTCGTGGACGACGATGACGTTCGCGTTCGTGCTCTCGATCGGCGCGTCCGCCTACGCCCTGTGGGTCGCCACGCCGTACTGGTGGGGAGCGGCCGTCAGCGGCGTCCTCGCGCTCGCCGGCCTGATCGTCGAGTGGACCGATCGGATGCCGCGAGCGTCGGCCGGCGTCGGCCGGTCGCGCCGCTCGCACCCGCCGTCGCACCCCTGACCGTCGCTCGGCTCACCCCTCCGACGGGGCGCTGCGCGATCGCGGCGCCCGGGAGTATGTTGTGCCGAGGACGACCCTGTGCGGGCGCATCGGGAAGGAGACCCTCGTGCGGACCCGAGTGCTCATCACCATCGCCGTCGCGGTCGTCGCCGCCGGCGCGGCGCTCGCCGTCTGGGCGGGCCTCCGTCGGCGGTCGATGCCTCCATCGATCCCGTCGCCCGTCCCACCGACCGACGACGCGGCATCCGCCCGCCATCGCGAGCGGATGCAGCCGAAGAAGCCGCAGTCCTCGCTCGCCGAGCGCTGGACCACCGTCGACGGGATCGACGTCTTCTACCGGGAGTCCCAGAACCCGCCCGATGCTCCCGTCATGATGCACGTGCACGGCTTCGGCCTCTCGGGCCGATACCTGCTGCCCACGGCCGAGCGGCTGGGCGACGAGTTCCACACGCTCGTGCCCGACCTGCCGGGCTTCGGACGCAGCGGCAAGGCACCGAACGCGCTCGACGTGCCCGACCTCGCACACGCGGCGGCCCGGTTCCTCGACGAGCGCGGCATCGACAAGGTGACCCTCGTCGGCAACTCCATGGGCTGCCCCGTCATCTGCGAGTTCGCGTACCACTACCCCGAGCGCCTCGAGCGCGCGATCCTCGTCTCCCCGGCGGGCGGCCTGCACAACCAGCCGCTGGCGCGTGCCGTCGGGCAGCTCAGCCGCGACGGCACGCGGGAGCCGGCGCGCATGATCGGCGTGGCCACACCCGACTACCTGCGATTCGGCGTGCCCAGCACGTTCAAGATGTTCCGGTCGCTCACGCAGTACCCGTCGCTCGAGCGCCTGCTCGAGCTGCACATCCCGACCCTCGTCGTCCTCGGCGACCGGGATCCGCTGCTCCCGCCGCCGCACCGGGTCAGGGAGGTGGCCGAGGAGACGGACAGCCACGTGCTGGTGGTCGGCATCGACGGGGCGGCGCACGCCATCAACTACAGCCACCCCGGTGAGCTCTCGAACGTGATCCGGCAGTTCATGGCCGACCGGCCGATCACCGACGACCCCGACTCGCCGGGCGACGCCCGCGTCTACGAGGTGCACCGCGGCGTCCATCACCCGCCGGCGAAGACCGACGCGTGAGCCGGCGGATGCCCCGACGCCACGTCGCGGCAACCGCTGGTCGACCCACTGAGCCGAGCCTTCCCTTCCTTGAAATACCACGCTCGCTGCGTAGCGTTGAAGCAGACGAACGCACACGGAAGGTGACACGATGACCGACACGAAGACCGCCCCGAAGGCCACCACGTCCGGCGCCAACGCCGACGTCGCCGCAGGCGTCGCCCAGTACCTCACTCCGGTCGTGCACGAGCTCGTCGCGCTCGTCGTCAACGGCAAGCAGGCGCACTGGCACGTGCGCGGCGTCAACTTCATCGCCGTGCACGAGCTGCTCGACGACGTCGTGGCGCACGCCCAGGAGTGGGCCGACACCGCCGCCGAGCGCGTGGTGGCCCTCGGACTCCCCATCGACGGCCGGCTCGCGACGGTCGCCGCCAAGAGCGGCGCGGCGAACCCGAAGTTGGGCTTCCAGCCCTACGACGAGGCGATCGCCGACGTCGTCGCGCAGATCGACCTCGCCACCGAGAAGGTGAACGACGCGATCGAGGGCCTGGCGGAGCTGGACCCGGCCAGCCAGGACGTCGCGATCGAGATCCGTCGTGGACTCGACAAGGACCGCTGGTTCCTCTTCTCGCACATCGCGGTCAAGTAGCCGCGATGGCGGGCCGACCGGGCCCGGGTGCAGAATGCCGCTATGACGGCGGATGCACCCGGGCCCGGGTCGTCTCCCGGAGACGACGTCGCGCGCCTCACGGATGCGCAACGGTCGCTGCGTGCCCAGATGCTCGCGACCGAGCACTGGAGCCTCCTCGCCTCGCGCTCCACGACGCAGAGCGAGGTCCTGACCCGCATCGCGATCTTCCTGACGCTCGTCTCCGCGGGCCTCGTCACGCTGGGCGTGCTCGGCAACGCGACGCAGTTCAGCGGCTGGTTCGGCGTGGCGGCGCTCGGGATCCTCTTCCTGCTCGTGGTGCTCGGGCTCATCACGCAGCTTCGCGTGTTCAACACCGCGTTGGAGGACCTCGCCTACGTCCTCGCCATGAACCGGCTTCGGGCCGCGTACGTCGACCTCGACCCCGGCATCCGGCCGTACCTCATGATGGGGACGACCGACGACATGCCGGGGTCGCAGCAGACCTACTACCCCTTCGTCGCTCGCGATCGCTCGCAGGTGTTCGCCAGCTCGATGGTGCTGATCCTCGTGGTGCACGCCGCGCTGGCCGGGCTCTTCGTCGGCGCGCTCGTCTACACGTTCACGGCATCGGTCGGATGGTCGATCGGCATCGGCGCCGTGGTCGTCATCGCGTCGTTCGTGGGCTGGATGGCGTGGGGCTACCGCGGCTACCGCGCGGTGTGGCGGCTCCACGAGCCGCTGCGGACGACCGACGGAGGCTGACGACCGTCACCGCGCGCCCAGCGCTGCGGCGGGCCTCAGCGCTGCAGCCAGGCGAGTACGGCGAGCACGCGGCGGTGGTCGGTGCCGGAGTCCTCGAGGCCGAGCTTCTGGAAGATCGAGGTCACGTTCTTCTCCACCGCGCCGACGCCGATGAACAGCTGCTTCGCGATGCCGGTGTTCGTGCGTCCCTCGGCCATGAGCTCGAGCACCTCGCGCTCGCGCGGCGTGAGCGAGGCGAGCGGGTCGCCGCGACGGGCCAGGAGCTCCCGCACGACCTGCGGGTCGAGCACGGTGCCGCCGGCGCTGACGCGCTCGACGGCGTCCTGGAGCTCCTCGAGCGAGGCCACCCGGTCCTTCAGCAGGTAGCCCATGCCGCCCTCGCCCGAGGAGAGCAGCTCGTGCGCGTAGGTGCCCTCGACGTATTGGCTGAGCAGCAGGACGCCGAGCTCGGGCCGACGCCGGCGCAGCTCGATCGCGGCCCGCACGCCCTCGTCGCGGAACGTCGGCGGCATGCGCACGTCGAGCACCGCGAGGTCGGGGGTGTCGCCGTCGAGCGCGGCGAGCAACGCGTCCGCGTCGCCGTAGGCGCCGACGGTCTCGAAGCCCGCCTCGTCGAACAGGCGCACGAGCCCCTCGCGCAGCAGGACGGAGTCCTCGGCGAGCACGATGCGGAGGGGGCGGCGGGCGGCATCCGTCATGCCCTCACCATATCGGCGCGACGGCGGCGGCCTCGGGCGGCAGGTGTGCCGGGGACCGGTGGTCGAGGAGCGAGCGCGGCACGCGTATCGAGACCGTGCACGACGATCTCGATACGCGGCGACTGCGTCGGCGCTACTCGATCACCGATGCCGCGACGGGCGCGAACGGCACGTGCGCGCCGATCACCGTGGGACCGCCCTCGGGGCTGTCGACCACGAGCAGCCCGCGGAGGCCCTGCACGCGCTCCTCGAGTCCGGCGAGGCCGTGACCCGGTCGCGGCGAGGCGCCGCCGTGCCCGTTGTCGGTGACCCAGAGGTCGAGCCAGTGCCCCGATGCTCCCGTATCGCGGCTCGCGATCCGCAGTCGGATCGCGCTCGCGCCCGAGTGCTTGGCCGCATTGGTGAGGAGCTCGGCGGCGATGAAGTACGCGTTGCGTTCGATTGCGGCCGGCAGCGGGGCATCCGTCGCGAGCCGGTTCTCGAACTCGACCGGCACCGGGCTGCGGGCCGCGAGGGACTCGAGCGCGCTCGCGAGGCCGCGGTCCTGCAGGAGCGGCGGGGCGAACCCCCGGGAGAGGGCGCGCAGCTCGTCGAGCGCCTCGCGGGCCTGGTCGCGCGCCTCGCCGACGAGGGCCTTCGCCGAGTCGGGATCGTGCTCGAGCCGGCGCTCGATGGTCGCGAGGTCCATCTGGAGGCGCACGAGCCGCTGCTGCGGGCCGTCGTGGATGTCGCGCTCGAGACGGCGCAGCGAGGCGTCCTCGGCCTGCACGGCCGCGCCACGCGATGCGGCGAGCGAGGCGACCTCGCGCTCGAGGGCCTCGGAGCGCCAGGCCCCGAGCATGCCGCGGGCGATGCCTTCGTGCATGAGCGTGAGCCCCCGGAACACGAGCGGCAGGGTGAGCGCGAAGATCACGCCGACGAGGACCTCGAGCACGCGCTCGCCGAACACGGGATCGATGGGCGCCGCGTCGGGGAAGAAGCGCTCGAGGAGCCATTGGCTGAGCCAGAACGTGCGCTCCTGGTTCGGGATGAGCGGCTGCCAGATCCAGCCGGTCAGCCCGGCGAGCGCCGTCGCGGTCCACGCCACGGTGAGGCTCCACGAGACGATGCTCGCGATGGGGTTCACCACGAGCGCGTGCAGCAGGTACAGCCAGTAGTGGCCGTCGATGAACGGCCCGAAGACCGCACGCCAGAAGCCCTGGGCGCCGTCGACGCGTTCCCAGGCCGGCCGGCGGATCTCCGGCCGCCCGGCCCAGCGCAGGCGGACGAGCTCGAGCGTGCCGAAGCCGCGCGCGATGTAGAACGACGCGACCATGAGGAAGATGCCGACCACGATCGCGACGAGGCCGAGGCCCGTGAAGAACACCGTCGAGATGATGGTGAGCCCGATGATCGCGATGGGCATCGTGAGGATGAGGAAGCCGAACTCGCGGGGCACGGCCGCCCAGAGGGAGCCGTAGCCGCGGCGGCGCGGCGCGGCATCCGTGGCGCTCGTCGTGGTCGTCGACATCGGTGCGGTGCTCGCCCCCTCGGCGGTGGTGGCGGGTCGGAGGATCGCGGTCGTGGGATCCGCGGCTTCGTTCCCGGGTCGGTCGGTGGGCACGGTGTCAGTGCTCATGGTCGGTTCCTCCTGTCATCGTGGCAGACGTGCCCGGTTCGACGACGGCGAACTGGCCCATCATGCCCTGGTCCTCGTGCCACAGCAGGTGGCAGTGGTACATGTACGTGGTGTCGGGATCGGTGTAGTCCTCGAAGCGCATGAGGAGCTCGTACTCCCGGTGCGGCTCGGCGTGGATGGTGTCCTTCCAGCCGGCGAGCTCGGGCGGCGGCGGCGCGCCGTCGATGGACGCGACCCGGAACTGCACGTCGTGCACGTGGAAGCTGTGCGGCACCTCCGTGTCGTTCGTGACGACCCAGCGCTCGAGCGTGTCGACGGTCACGGTCTCGTCGATGCGACCCATGTCCATGGCGTGCCCGTTGATCTGGAAGCTGTCGTCGAGGCGGAACGTGCGCGTGGTCGCGACGTCCGCCTCGTCGTAGGGCTCGATCGTCGCGAGGTGCTCGGGCACCGGACTCGCTGCGGCGAGCTCGTCGGCGGCACGCACCTCGAGCACGTCGAAGGAATCGGTGTTGGCGTTCATCGCGGCCACCGGCCCGACCATCCCGGCCGCCTCGGCGGTCATCTCCGACCGCAGCACGACCCGCTCGCCCGGCGTCAGGCGCACGAGCACCTCCGCCCGCTCCCCAGGTGACAGCACGATGCGGTCGAGCGGCACGGATGCCTCGAGCAGCCCGCCGTCGGTCGCGATGAGCTCCACGGGGCGATCGTCCGACCAGGTGAACCCGTAGGTGCGCGCGGTCGAGGCGTTGAGCAGGCGGAGCCGGACGAGTTCGCTCCTGGCGTCGAGGTACGGCGTGCGGGTGCCGTTGACGAGGAGTTCGTCGCCGAGTCCGCCCGCGTATCCGCGAACGGGAGACTCGCGGCGGCCGTCGGACGAGAAGCCGGTGTCCTGCACGATGACGGGGATGTCGTCGACGCCGTAGTCCGAGGGCAGGCCGAGCGCCCGCTCGTCGGGGTCGTGCAGCAGGAACATGCCCGCGAGGCCGCGGGCGACGTGCTCCTCGGTCTCGCCGTGCGGGTGGGGGTGGTACCAGAGCGTCGCCGCCGGCTGGTCGATGGCCCACGTCGGCGACCACGTGGCATCCGGGTCGACCATCTGGTGCGGGCCGCCGTCCATCTCGGCAGGCAGGTGCATGCCGTGCCAGTGCACGGTCGTGGGCTCGTCGAGCGAGTTGGTCACGTCGACCCGCACGCGCTCGCCTCGGTCGGCGACGAGCGTCGGACCGAGGTAGGTGCCGTTGAAGCCCCAGGTGTCGCTCGGGACGCCCGGCTCGAACTCGGTCGTGCCCGCCTGCGCCTCGAGCGAGAACACGCGCGTGCCGTCGGCGTCGACGGTCGACTCGGCGAGCGGCGGGATGGCGAGCGGCCGGTCGAAGTCGACCGTCCCGACCGTGTCGACGGGCCCGGGCCCGGCGATCCCGCACCCGGCGAAGGCGACGGCGACGAGGGCGCCCGCCGCGACGGCGGCGAGGGCGGTGAGCGCGGCCTTCGGACGGCGGATCGCGGTGACGGCGATGCGTGATGCTGGCATGCTTCCAGCCTCGCGACGGCGGCGCCGTCACCCCATCCGGCGGGCGACCGGATCGGCGCGGGGGTTATCCCCCGCTGCCTACCGGAGGGTCGAGTGGGTGATGCGGCCGCCGACGAGCGTGGCGGCCACGGGCATGGTGCGCAGTTCGTCGACGGATGCCGCGTACGGGTCGCGCTCAAGCACCGCGAGGTCGGCGCGCAGTCCGACCTGCACGTCGGGGCCGGCGCCGCCCGTCGAAGCGGCGAGCGCGGCGCGCACGTCGATCGCCTGCTCGGGATGCCAGGGCGCCCGTCCGTCCCGGGCGCGGCCCACCGCGGCGGCGATCGCCACCCACGGGTCGAGCGGCGCCACGGGGGCGTCCGAGCCGAGCGCGAGCTCGACGCCGGCGGCCTGGAGCTCGGCGAGCATGAAGGCCCGATCCGTGCGACCCGCCCAGTACTTGTCGGCGACGTCGCGGTCGTCCATGGCGTGCTCGGGCTGCACGCTCGCGACGATGCCGAGCCCGGCGAACCGGGCGACGTCCTCGTGGCGCAGCAGCTGGGCGTGCTCGACGGAACCGCGGCAGCCGACCTCCTCGAACGCGTCGAGCACGCGGGCGTTCGCGCGGTCGCCGATGGCGTGGATGGCGGGGGTCAGGCCGCCCTCGTGCGCGCGGCGCATGAGCGGCACCAGCTCGTCGTAGGCGATCGTGGCGAGTCCGTACGGATGCTCGTGCCCGTCGAGGCCCGGGTACGGGTCGAAGCACCACGCGGTGCGGGTGTTGAGCGAGCCGTCGGTGATGGCCTTCGCGCCGCCGACCGTCACGAGCCCGCCGGTGCCCTCGACGACCTCGCCGGTGCGCAGGTCCTCGGCGATCGCGCGGTCGAGGTGCTGCGGGTAGATCCCGAACGCGACGCGCAGCGGCCAGTCGCCGCCCGTCGCCGCACGGCGGGCCCAGTCGTCGCGGTTCCAGCGCATCTCGTAGTCGACTACCCCGACGACCCCGCGGGCGGCAGCGCGAACGGCCGCGGCGGCGACCCACCCGTCGAGCACGTCGTCGGCGACGTCGTCGAGTTCGCGCACGAGGCGGAAGCAGGCGTCCTCGCGGAGGATCCCGTCGCCGGGAGCGTCCACGCCGTGACGGCGGGCCGCGGCCGAGTTCACCCAGCAGGCGTGCAGGTCGGCGGCGACGAGCACGACCGGGACGTCGCCCGAGACCGGGTCGAGGAGGGCCAGGCTCGCGGCATCCGGCCACAGCCCGTCGCGATAGCCGAACCCGATCACCTCGGGCTCGCCCGAATCGACCGCAGCGCGAACGAGCGCGGCGGTCTGCGCAGCAGAGGCAGCGTCGGCGAGGTCGAGCCGTCGGGAGACCATGGCCCATTGCGAGAGGTGCACGTGCCGGTCGTGCAGGCCGGGGACGATCCAGCGGCCGTCGACGTCCACGCGCTCGGCGTCGGATCCGCGGACGGTCGACGCGCCGTGCGGCACGACCTCCGCGACGACGCCGTCGGCGATGACCACGTCGACGGCGTCGGGCGCACCGGGGTTGCGGGCACCCTCGAGGAGCAGCGCGCTCACGCGCGAGCCGCCCGCAGGGCCTCGTGCGTGCGGCGCATCTCCGCGGCGAGCGCGGGGCTGGCGTACGGACCGTCGCCCTCGAGCTCGCCGATGATACGGTCGACCGTCTCGTCGGGCCGGTTCTGGCTCATCTTGTTCTTCGCGACGAACCGCGTGATCGGGATGCGCAGGCCCACCGTGCCCGTGGCGATGCGATCGGCGTAGGCGGAGTTCTCGGGCGTCCCGCGCATGCGGCGCGGTTCGGGCAGGGCGTCCTCGAAGTGGTCGACGAGCGCCTCGAGCACGCGCAGGTTCTCGTCGGCGTCGAGCAGCTCGGGCGTGCCGTAGAGGTGCGCGGTCACGAAGTTCCACGTCGGGACGGCCGGGTTCGCGTCGTACCAACCCGGCGAGATGTAGCCGTGCGGGCCCTGCACGATGACCATGACCTCGTGCCGGCCGAGCTCGTGCACGACCTCGTCGGGGCGGCCGACGTGGGTGAGCAGGACGATGCCGTCTGCGGTCTCGTCGAGCAGCACCGGGTAGTGGCTGGCGACGAGGCCCGCTGCATCCGTGGAGCTCACGATCGTCATCCAGGGGTGCTCGCGGACCAGCCGCTTGACGCCCTCCGCGCTCGCGAGGGTGAAGCTGGGGTTCTGTCGCATGGTGCTCCGGGGGTCTCGATACGCCTGCTTCGCAGGCTACTCGACCAGCGGAGGGGTCAGGCCTGGCAGTAGGGGCACCAGTAGAGCTTGCGGGCGCCCATCTCCTCGAGCACGATGTTCGTGCCGCACACCCGGCACGGCAGCCCCTCGCGCTTGTACACCCAGTGCCGGTCGTCGCGGTTGGCCATCGCCGCGCGGTACTCGTCGGGATCGAGGTCGTCCATGGTCATCATCTGGCCGGTCTCCACGCCGATGCGCAGGAGCCTCGCCCAGTCGGTCCACAGGTGGCGCACGTGCTCCTCGGGCACGTCCCTGCCGGGCGTGTGCGGGTTCTGCTTCGCACGGAACAGGAGCTCGGCGCGGTACACGTTGCCGATGCCGGCGACGACGTCCTGGTCCATGAGCAGGAGGCCGATCGGCACCCCCTTGCGGCGGACCGTGCGGGTGAACCGCTCCTCGGCCGCTGGGCCGTCGTCGATGAGCGGATCGGGTCCGAGCTTCGACACGATGCGCTCGACCTGCGCCGGGTCGAGCACCTCGCATCTGGTGGGACCACGCAGGTCGGCGACGATCGTCTCCGTGAGCAGGCGGACGCGGACCTGGCCGACGGGCTCGGGCGGGAACGTCTCGAACCCGTTCGCCTCCTTCTCGGACTCGGACATGCGCAGGCGCGTGCGGCGCGGCGCCCCGATGGAGGTGAGCGAGTTCTCGCCGGCCGAGTCGAGGATCGCCGGGTCGGGGTTCGCCGCGTCTGGGTTCGGGCCCTCGAGGAACGTGCCGCGCTGGTTCGTCTGGCCCATGCGGCCGTTCGCCGAGGCGATCGTGGGATCCAGCAGGATGTCGCCGGCGAAGTCCCACGCGCCGTACAGGCCGAGGTGCACGCGGAGCCAGCGGTCGCCCTCGAACCCGAGGAACATCTGCTTGCCCACGGCGCGCGCGTCCGTCATCCGTCGCCCGTCGAGCTCGGCCGCACCCAGCGCGAACCGGCCCTGCGGGCTGGAGGCGTGCACGACGTGCCCGACGAAGTTCCGGTCGAACTGCCGGGCGATCCGGTGGATCGAGTGGCCCTCGGGCACCTGCGCTGCTTCCTAGGCCTCGTCGGCGTCCGACGGCTCGTGGTCGACGCCCTTGCCGACGATGTCGCCCGTGGTCTCGTACTCGGCGAGCTGGGCGATGCGGCGCACGTGGCGTTCGTCGCCCGAGAACGGCTCGGCGATGAACGCGTCGATGTAGCGGATGGCCTCCTCGACGGTGTGCTGGCGCGCACCGATCGAGATGACGTTGGCGTCGTTGTGCTGGCGGGCGAGGATCGCGGTGTCCATGCTCCACACGAGCGCCGCGCGGATGCCCGCCACCTTGTTCGCGGCGATCTGCTCGCCGTTGCCCGATCCGCCGAACACGACGCCGAGCGTGCGCACCCCGGCGGCCTGGTCGCGCGCGACCGCCTGTGCCGCGTTGATGCAGAAGGCCGGGTAGTCGTCGAGCGGGTCGTACTCGGTGGGGCCGTGATCGACGACGTCGTGACCGCCGTTGGTCAGGTGGTCGACGAGCGTGCGGCTGAACTCGAGGCCGGCGTGGTCGGTCGCGATGTGGATGCGCATGCGCCCAAGTCTAGGGATTCGGCACCCATCGGACGGCACGCCCGTGGGGCTGGGCCCAGGCCAGCTGCACGCCGTCGAGCGCCAGCACGAGATCCGAGCTCTCGTTGGGCACGTCCTCCCGGACGCGGATGCCGGGCGTGACGCTGCGCGCCTCCACCGAGAGCCAGTGCCCGGGCAGCCGGCGGACGTGTTCGGCGAAGCGAGCGCGACCGGCCTCGTCGAGGTACATGAGCACCGCGGTGTGGAATACGACGAGGGTCGCCCCGTCGGGCACCTGTGCGGCGACGGCGTCGAGCTCGGCGTCGAGGTCGCCGGCGACGATGCGGGGCGGGTCGGCCGCGGCGATGGCGGCGGCGGACCGCAGGCGAGCCCGCCGGTCGTCGTGCTCGGGCCAGATGAGGGCGTCGAGCCATGCGACGTCGTCGGGATGCCGCACGTCGAGCGGGTTCAGGTCGATGCCGCCGCGCCACACGACCTCCGGGAGGCGGTCGGGCACCGGCACCTCGCCTTCGGTGACGCAGTCGAGCACGACCGAGCTGGGTCCGTCCACCGGGTCGAGCCGCGGATGCCCCGAGTACCGGTAGCTGTAGCGATCGGGGTAGAGGCACAGCCCGGCCGAGGTGCCCACCTCGAGCAGCGCGAGCGGGCCGGCGATCCCGGCGAGCGCGGGGACGTGCAGCGCGCAGCGCGCCGCCTCGTTCGTCTGCGTCGCGTGCGAGAGCGCCGTCGCGCGCACCTCGATCCAGTGGTCGTGCAGCCAGTCGCGGAACAGGTGGTACGGGCCCGCCGGCGCGCCCTGGAACCGCGACGCCGAGAACACGAGGTTCGGCTGGCGCTTCGGCGCCGGCAGCTCGTCGATGAGCGCCACCGTCGCGGGGTCGTCGGCGATCCCGAGCGCCCACGCCTCGTACGTGGCCGACATCCCCCGAGCCTCGACCTCGCCGAAGACCCGGTATCGCTCGGCCGTCGGGGCCGCGGCATCCGTGGACTTCATGCCGCCACCGTAAGACGGCCGACCCACCCGGTCAACGTGCGCGCGGTCCGCCTGCCGCCTTCTGGGGGCGGCGCGACGTCGACCGTCGGCAGTAGGCTCGCGCGCAGCCGGGTCGGCCGGAACGGAGGTCGGATGCTGGTCGTCATCGTGAGCGTCGCGCTGCTCGACCTCGCCGTGGTGCTCTGCGTGGTGTGGGGCCGCGAGCGGCTCGTCGAGCCCGCACTGCCCGCGCCTGCGTCGGATGCCGCGCGCTCGGCCTCGGCGCCGACGGCGCCCCGCCTGCGACGCCACCTCGACGGGCTCCGGCTCTACGCCTGGTGGGTGTCGATGTTCCTCGTGGCGGCCACGGCCTCCACCCTCCTCGTCACGGGGGCGGGCGGGCGGCTCGCCATGCGCCTGCTGGCGCTCACCTCGCCCGAGGCGACCGGGCGCCTCACGGAGGCCGCGGCGACCGTGGGCGAGATCACGTTCGAGGGCACGCTGGGGTTCCTCGTCTTCGGCGCCCTGCCGTTCGCGTTCGCATCGACCGCGCTCTACCTGCTCGTCGCGCCGTGGCTGCCGCGCGGGCGCCTCGCGGGTCCGACGTTCGGACTCGCCGTGTTCGTGATCGTGTCGCCGTTCATCGACCCGCTCCGCTCCGACAACGTGGACTTCGACATCGTCGGTCCGGGCTGGCTGTCGGTGCTCGTGTTCGCCGCGCTCGCCGTCGTGCAGGGCGCGTTCCTCGCGGCGTTCACCGGGCGGCTCAGCCGGAGCCTGCCGCTCATGACGCGGACGAACTGGGCCGAGACCGTCCTGCCGCTGCTCATCGGCGTCGTACTCTGGCCGCTCGGCGCGATCCTCGCGGTCGGCGCGCTGGTGACCTTCTCGCTCCCCCGGCTGCTGCCGTGGTTCCTCGGGGTGCGCGGCTCGAGGGGCGGCGTCATCGTCGGTCGAGTGCTGCTGGTGCTCGGCGTCATCGCGGCGCTGCCCGCCTTCGCGGCATCCGTCGTCTCGATCTGGGGGCGCTGACCCGGTCGCCCGCCGCGTCGAGCGGACCTGGGCACGCGCTGGGGAGCTCCCCGGACGCGGGGCTAGGCTGGGACACGTTGCCTGCGGTCACGAGCCGCGAAGACTGCGAAGGAGCGCACGTGCCCGGAGAGAACCTCACCCGCATCGAAGCCGAGGAGCGCGCCGCGCTCGTCACGGTCCACGAGTACGACGTCGTGCTCGACGTGACCACCGGCCCCGACGTGTTCCGATCGACGACCACGGTGCGGTTCGCCGCGCGCGCCGGTGCGTCGACGTTCATCGACGCGATCACCGCGGCCGTGCACTCGGTGACCCTCAACGGCGTGGCCCTCGACCCGGCCGAGGTCAGCGACGGCGTCCGGATCCAGCTGTCCGACCTCGCCGACGAGAACGAGCTCGTCGTCGTGGCCGACGGCCGCTACATGCACACGGGCGAGGGCCTGCACCGCTTCGTCGACCCGGTCGACGGCGAGGCGTACCTCTACACCCAGTTCGAGGTGCCCGACTCGCGCCGCATGTTCGCGGTGTTCGAGCAGCCCGACCTGAAGGCCGCGTTCCGCTTCACGGTGACCGCGCCGGCGCACTGGGAGGTCGTGTCGAACTCCCCCACGCCCGAGCCGGTGGACGCGGTTTCGACAGGCTCAACCGGCGAACGAGCGAAGACCTGGGCGTTCGAGCCGACCCCGCGCATCTCGAGCTACATCACCGCGCTCATCGCCGGCCCCTACGCGGTCGTGCGCGACGAGCTCACCTCGGCCGACGGCCGCGTCATCCCGCTCGGCGTGTTCAGCCGCAAGAGCCTCTCGCAGTACCTCGACGCCGACTACATCTTCGAGAAGACGAAGCAGGGCTTCGAGTACTTCGAGGCGAAGTTCGACGTGCCCTACCCCTTCGCGAAGTACGACCAGCTCTTCGTGCCCGAGTACAACGCGGGCGCCATGGAGAACGCGGGTGCGGTGACGTTCACCGAGTTCTACGTGTTCCGGTCGAAGGTGACGGATGCCGTGCGCGAGCGTCGCGTCGTCACGATCCTGCACGAGCTCGCGCACATGTGGTTCGGCGACCTCGTGACCATGGAGTGGTGGAACGACCTCTGGCTCAACGAGTCGTTCGCGGAGTGGGCGTCGACCATCGCCACCGCCGAGGCCACCGAATGGACCGAGGCGTGGACGACCTTCAACTCGATGGAGAAGAACTGGGCCTACCGCCAGGACCAGCTCCCGTCGACGCACCCGGTCGTGGCGACGATCAACGACCTCGAGGACGTGCAGGTCAACTTCGACGGCATCACCTACGCCAAGGGCGGCTCGGTGCTGAAGCAGCTCGTCGCCTGGGTCGGCGTCGAGGCGTTCTTCGCCGGCGTCTCGGCCTACTTCAAGAAGCACGGCTGGGGGAACACGACCCTCGCCGACCTCCTCGCCGAGCTCGAGGTCTCGAGCGGCCGCGACCTCTCCGACTGGTCGGGCCTCTGGCTCGAGACGGCGGGCGTCAACACGCTGCGTCCCGAGATCCAGACGGATGACGCGGGCGTGATCTCCGCGTTCTCCGTGCTGCAGTCGGCGCCCGCCGACCACCCGACCATCCGCCCGCACCGGCTCGCGATCGGGTTCTACGACCTGCGCGACGGCAAGCTCGTGCGCGACCACCGCGTTGAGCTCGACGTCGACGGCGAGCGCACCGAGATCGCCGAGCTCGTCGGCCTCGCGCGCCCCGATCTCGTGCTCCTCAACGACGACGACCTCGCCTACGCCAAGATCCGCCTCGACGAGGCGTCGCACGGCGTCGCCCTCGCGAACCTCTCCGAGATCGAGGACCCGCTGGCGCGCGCCCTGGTGTGGAGCTCGGTGTGGGATGCCACCCGCGATGCCGAGACCCGGGCGAGCGACTACCTCGCGCTCGTGCTCGGCAACATCGCGAGCGAGACCGAGTCGACGACCCTGCGCATCGTGCTCGCGAACTCGATCCTGGCGGCGAGCGCCTACACGGCGCCCGAGCGTCGCGCCGACGCGCGCCGCGCCCTCGCCGACGGGTTCTGGCGCCTCGCGCAGGAGGCCGAGCCCGGGAGCGACGCGCAGTTCCAGTTCGTGATGAACTTCGCCGCGATCGCCGAGTCGGGGTCGCAGGTCGACCAGCTCGTCGCGCTCTACGACGGCTCGCTCGCGCTGGAGGGCCTCGAGATCGACACCGACCTCGGCTGGGAGCTGCTCATCGCGCTCGTCGCGTCGGGCCGCGCCGGCGACGCCGAGATCGACGAGCGCCTCGCGTCCGACAACACGGCGACCGGCCAGCAGTCGGCGGCGCACGCCCGCGCCGCGATCCAGACGCCCGAGGGCAAGGAGCGCGCCTGGGCGTCGCTCATCGACGTCGACACGGCGACGAACACCGTCGTGCGCGAGACGGCCGAGGGCTTCCTCCGCGCGAACGACCCGGCCCTGCTCGAGGCGTTCGTGGAGCGGTACTTCGCGATGCTCGAGGACGTCTGGGCGAAGCGCAGCTACGCGATCGCCGAGAAGCTCGTCGACGGCCTCTACCCGTCGCCGCTCGCGAACCGCGCCCTCGCCGACGCGAGCCGCACCTGGCTCGACACGCACCCCGACGTCCCCGCACTGCGCCGCCTCGTGGTGGAGCGGCTCGCCGGGATCGACCGGGCGCTCGCCGCGCAGGAGCGCGACGCGCAGGACGCGTAGTCGCGGCATCCGCCGGCATCGCAGCACCCGACACCGCAGCACGAACCGACCCGAACACGCACGATCGCACGACGGAGGCACGCATGCCACGGCCCGACCTGACCCGAGACGAAGCCGAGGCCCGTGCCTCCGTCGTCGCCGCGCCCGCCTACGAGGTCGACCTCGACCTCACCGGCGACGGCGACGCGTTCCGCTCGACCACCGTCGTGCGCTTCCGCGCCGAGCCGGGCGCCGAGACGTTCATCGAGTCGACGACCCGTGAGGTGCACGAGCTCGTGCTCAACGGGCGGGTGCTCGACCCGTCCGAGGTGAGCGATGGGTTCCGTATCCGGCTCGACGACCTCGCAGCCGAGAACGAGCTGCGGGTCGTCTCGACGCGCGAGTACACGAACACGGGCGAGGGCCTGCACCGCTTCGTCGACCCGGTCGACGACGCCGTGTACCTCTACACGGAGTTCGCGGTCGCCGAGGCGAACCGGGTCTACGCGGTGTTCGACCAGCCCGACCTGAAGGCGTCGGTGCGATTCACGATCACCGCGCCCGCCGGCTGGCAGGTGCTGAGCAACGCCCCGACGCCGGTCCCGACAGTGCTCGCTGAGCCCATCGAAGCGAGCGCGCCCGCGGTACTCCCTTCGACGGACTCAGGGAGCGGCAGTGCGACGGGCTCAGGGAGCGGCAGTTCGACGGGCTCAGGGAGCGGCAGTGCGACCTGGGCGTTCGAGACCGGACCGGTGATCTCGAGCTACATCGTCGCGATCGTCGCGGGGCCGTACGCGGCCTGGCGCGGGTCGGCCCGCAGCGTCGACGGGCGCGACGTGCCCCTCGGGCTCTTCGCGCGCGCCTCGCTCGCGCAGTACGCGGAGCCCGACGTCATGTTCGAGACGGTGCAGGCGGGGCTGGCCTTCTACGAGGCGGCCTTCGGCGTGCCCTACCCCTACGGCAAGTACGACCAGATCTTCGTGCCCGAGTACAACTGGGGCGCGATGGAGAACGTCGGCGCGGTCACCTTCAACGAGGGCTACCTGTTCCGCTCACGCGTCTCGGACGCGCGGCGCGAGCAGCGCACGATCGTCGTGCTGCACGAGCTCAGCCACATGTGGTTCGGCAACTCGGTGACCATGCGGTGGTGGAACGACCTCTGGCTGAACGAGTCGTTCGCCACGTGGGCGTCGACCCTCGCCACCTCGCAGGTCACCGAGTTCACCGGCGTGTGGGCCACCTTCGCGAGCGACGAGAAGACGCACGCCGCCGAGCAGGACCAGCTCCCCTCGACGCACCCGATCGTCGCCGAGATCCGCGACCTCGCCGACGTCGAGGTGAACTTCGACGCGATCACGTACGACAAGGGCGCCTCGGTCCTGAAGCAGCTCGTCGCGTGGGTCGGACTCGACGCGTTCCAGCGCGGCGTCGGCGCGTACCTGCGCGCCAACGCGGGCGGCAACGCCACGCTGCGCGACCTGCTCGACGAGCTCGAGCGGGCGAGCGGCCGCGAACTCACCCGGTGGTCGCAGCTCTGGCTCGAGACCGCGGGCGTGAACACGCTGCGTGCGGTGGTCGAGACGGATGCCGCGGACCTGATCACCTCCGCCCGCGTCGAGCAGACCGCCGCCGACGACCACCCCACCCTCCGCCCGCACCGGGTGGCCCTCGGCTGCTACTCCAGCGACGTGCACGGACGCCTCGTGCGCACCGACCGCGTGGAGCTCGACGTCGACGGACCGTCGACCGACGTGCCCGAGCTCGTCGGCCTGGCGCGTCCCGACCTGCTGCTCGTGAACGACGACGACCTCACCTACGCGAAGGTGCGCCTCGACGCGACCTCGTTCGACACGGCCGTGCGCCGGCTGTCGGAGCTCGCCGATCCGGTGGCGCGGGCCGTCGTGCTCGGCTCGGCCTGGGACGCGGTGCGCGACGCCGAGCTGCCCGCGAACGACTACGTGCGGCTCGTGCTCGCCGCGATCGGCCACGAGACGCAATCGGCCGCGCGCGGGCTCGCGCTGGCGAGACTCGAGGTCGCCCTCAGCCGCTACCTCGCCGACGACCACCGCGAGCAGCTCGCGTCCGAGACGGGCGATGCGATCTGGGCGCTCGGCGAGCTCGCCGGACCCGGCTCCGACGCGCAGCTCCAGCTCGTGAAGGCGTTCACGCGCATCGCCTCGACGCAGGCGCACGCCGACGTGCTCGGGAGCCTCCTCGACGGCTCGATCCGGCTCGACGGGCTCGAGGTCGACCTCGACCTGCGCTGGGAGCTCGTGATCGCCCGCGCGACGCTGGGCGCGGCATCCGACGAGGAGATCGACGCCGCCCTCGCGCACGACGACACCTCGAAGGGTCGCCAGCTCGCCGAGACCGCACGGGCTGCCCGCCCCGACCCGGTCGGGAAGGACATCGCCTGGCACCGCGTCGCGACCGACACGAGCCTCTCGAACGACCTCGCCCGCGCGATCGCCGAGGGCTGGCGCCGCACGACGCAGCCCGAGCTGCTCGCGCCCACGGCCACCGACTACTTCGCGATGCTGCAGCGGGTCTGGGCGGAGCGGAGTTTCACGATGGCCTCGCTCGTCGTGTCGCGGCTCTTCCCTGCGCCGCTCGTCGACGAGGAGCTCGCCGAGATGACCAGGGCATGGCTCGCGGCGAACGCCGAGCCCGCGCCGCTGCACCGGCTCGTGTCCGAGCAGCTCGACGAGCTCGACCGGGCGCTCGCCGCGCGCGCCCGCGACGCGGTCGCGCTCTCGGGCGCCGTCCAGTAGCCCCTCGATAGACTCGCTCAGATGTTCCTGGCAGAAGAACCGACCGTCCCGCCGCTCGACGAGACGCCGCTGAGCGGGGACTTCTGGTCGAGCCTGGCGGCGTACTGGGCCGAGAACTGGGACCTCATCGTCGGCAAGCTGGTGTCGATCGCGGTCATCATCGCCATCGCGTTCCTCATCCGGTGGATCCTGCACTTCGTGATCGACCGCGTCGTGAACCGCATCGTCACGGGCGTGAAGAAGAAGCAGGACGTCACCGACACGCAGGCCCTGCAGGCGTCGCCGCTCGCCGCGGTGCGGGTCGTGCAGCGCACCCGCACCCTCGGCACCGTGTTGCGCAACATCGTCAACGTGACGCTCTTCATCATCGTGACGCTCATGATCGTGAACGTCATCGACCAGTCGATCCTCGGCTCGTTCGCGTTGCTCGGCGCCGCGATCGGCGCCGGCCTCGGCTTCGGGGCCCAGAACATCGTGAAGGACGTGCTGAACGGCCTGTTCATGGTCGTCGAGGATCAGGTCGGCGTCGGCGACGTCGTCGACCTCGGCCCTGCGACCGGCATCGTCGAGGACGTGCAGATCCGCATCACGAAGGTGCGCGACGTGAACGGCACGCTCTGGTTCGTCCGCAACGGCGAGATCCTGCGGGTCGGCAACATGTCGCAGGGCTGGGCCCGCGTCATCCTCGACCTCGCGGTGCCGTACGAGGCCGACGTCGAGGCCGTCGAGTCCGAGATGCTGCGCACCGCCGTCGAGATGTCGCAGTCGGGCAAGTGGCGCTCGCGCATCCTCGAGAAGCCCGAGATCTGGGGCCTCGAGTCGATCTCCGACGACGCGATGGTCATCCGCATCGTCATGAAGGTGCGCACGTCGTCGAAGGACGACGTCGCCCGCGAGCTGCGCACCCGCCTCAAGCACTCGCTCGACGCGATGGACGTGCGCCTGCCGAGCCTCTCCAGCGTCGTGCTGTCGGGCTTCGACGGCGCGACCCGCGTCAAGGGCGCGAAGCCGCCGAAGACGGCGCCGAGCGCCGTCGTGGGCGACGGCGTCGGCTCCGGAGTCGGGACCAAGGTGAAGACCCCCAGGGCGCCGCGCGCGCCGAAGCCGCCGACCACGCCGAACCCACCGAGCAGCGGAGACCTGCCGTGACCGACCAGACCACGCCCGCGGCATCCGGGCCCGTGCAACCGGCGAACGTGCCGCTGCGCGGGAGCGAGCACGGCGCCGCCCTCGGGCCGTCGTTCTACGAGACCGTCGGCGGACGCGCGACGTTCGAGCAGCTCGTGCACGAGTTCTACCGCGGCGTCGCCGACGACCCCGTGCTGCGCCCGATGTACCCCGAGGAGGACCTCGGGCCCGCGGCCGAGCGCCTCACCATGTTCCTCGAGCAGTACTGGGGGGGCCCCGGCACCTACAGCGAGCAGCGGGGTCACCCCCGGCTGCGGATGCGGCATCTGCCGTTCAAGGTCAATCCCGACGCCCGCGACCGCTGGCTCGCCCACATGCGGGCCGCGGTCGACTCCCTCGACCTGCCGCCGCTCGCCGAGGAGACGCTGTGGGACTACCTGCAGCGTGCGGCCTTCGCGATGGTCAACACGTTCGAGGACTGACAAGGCGCGACCGCATTCCGCCGTGCGGGCAGTAGCATCGCCACGGCGGCACCCTCACCGCCGACCCGCCCTCGCGGCATCCGCTGCACCGCCCCGCGGCGCTGCCGGACCGCTCGCGGCACTGCCGCCGCACCACCGAGACGAAGGAGTCCCACGTGGCCGCCACCCCCGCATCCCGCCCCGAGCCCGACGCGATCATCATCGGCGCGGGCCTGTCCGGCCTCGTCGCGGCCGCCGAGCTCGTCGACGCCGGCAAGCGCGTCGTGATCGTCGAGCAGGAGCCCGAGGCGAGCCTCGGCGGGCAGGCGCACTGGTCGTTCGGCGGGCTGTTCCTCGTCGACTCCCCCGAGCAGCGCCGCATGGGCGTGAAGGACTCGCTCGAGCTCGCCCGTCAGGACTGGTCGGGCACCGCGGGTTTCGACCGCGACACCGACGAGTGGGGACGGAAGTGGGCCGAGGCGTATCTCGAGTTCGCCGCCGGCGAGAAGCGCTCGTGGCTGCACGAGAAGGGCGTCCGGTTCTTCCCCGTCGTCGGCTGGGCCGAGCGCGGCGGCTACAACGCCATCGGGCACGGCAACTCGGTGCCGCGATTCCACATCACGTGGGGCACGGGCCCCGGCGTGCTCGCGCCGTTCATCGCGCGCGTGCAGGCGGGCGCCGCAGCGGGCCTCGTCGAGCTGCACCACCGGCACCGCGTCGACGAGCTCATCGTCGAGCAGGGCGCGGTCGTCGGCGTGCGCGGCGCCGTACTCGCACCGGATGCCGCGGGGCGCGGCGAGCCGAGCAACCGAGACGTGGTCGGCGACTTCGAGTTCCGCGCGCCCGCGGTGGTCGTCGCCTCCGGCGGCATCGGCGGCAACCACGACCTCGTGCGGGAGTACTGGCCCGAGCGCATGGGCGCCGCGCCCGAGGAACTGCTCTCGGGCGTGCCCGCCCACGTCGACGGGCGCATGCTGCCCATCGCCGAGCAGGCCGGCGCCCGGCTCGTGAACCGCGACCGCATGTGGCACTACACCGAGGGCATCACGAACTGGGACCCGGTCTGGCCCTCCCACGGGATCCGAATCCTGCCCGGCCCGTCGTCGCTCTGGTTCGACGCGGAGGGCCGACGGCTCCCCGTGCCGCTCTTCCCCGGCTTCGACACGCTCGGCACGCTCGAGCACATCGTCTCCACCGGCTACGCGCACTCCTGGTTCGTGCTCACGCAGAAGATCATCGAGAAGGAGTTCGCCCTCTCGGGCAGCGAGCAGAATCCCGACCTCACCGGCAAGGACCTGAAGCTCCTCGCCGAGCGGATCGGCTCCGGCGCTCCGGGGCCCGTCGAGGCGTTCAAGCGGCACGGCGTCGACTTCGTGGTGGCCGACACGCTGCCTGAACTGTTCGAGGGCATGCGCGCCCTCTCCCCAGAGGTGTCCATCGACACCGAGAACATCGAGCGCGAGATCGTCGCTCGCGACCGCGAGCTCGACAACGAGTTCTCGAAGGACCTGCAGCTCACGGCGGTCCGCGGCGCACGGAAGTACCGCGGCGACAAGCTCATCCGCGTCGCGACGCCGCACCGCATTCTCGACCCGAAGGCGGGCCCGCTCATCGCGGTGAAGCTGCACCTGCTCACGCGCAAGAGCCTCGGCGGCATCCAGACCGACCTCGACTCGCGCGCGCTCGCGCCCGACGGGTCGGTGCTGCCGGGACTGTACGCCGTGGGCGAGGCCGCCGGCTTCGGCGGCGGCGGCGTGCACGGCTACCGGGCGCTCGAGGGCACGTTCCTGGGCGGATGCCTCTTCACCGGCCGTGCGGCCGGTCGGTCGATCGCCGCAACCGCGGGGTGAGGAGGCGCGAAGCGCCGTCTCGAAATCCGCACGCGCGGCGACCGGGTCTCGAGACCGCTGCGCGGTCTCCTCGACCCTCGCAGCGTCTACGCCTTCAGCGTCCAGGGCTTGCGGCGCACGAGCACGTGGCCCCGTCGCGTGGTGAGCCGCGTCCACGGACCCGTCTCGAACAGGCGCACCGGGTCGTCGCCGAGGAACCCGAGGCTGAACGCCGCGAACGCGGCGCCCGTCGGCACGTACTCGAGCCCGTCGACCCCTCGTCCCCAGACCTCGGAGCGCACGCGCTGCACGAGCTGCTCGCCCGTGCCTGCGGGGATGGCGGCGGCGACCTCGTCGATGCCGCCACGTGCGGCGGACTCGAGCGTCGCGGCATCCGCCTCGCCGAGCGCGCGCCAGCCGCCCCGCGGCGGCGAGATGCCCGCCCACGTGACGGTGTTGACCTCGGGCGGCCGCGACATCGTGACCGGCCGCGACTCCTGGTCGTCGGCGAGCTGGTCGCGCAGGCGGACGATGCGCTCGACGAGCGAGCGCATCGGCACGACGGCGTCGAAGTCCTCGGTGTCGCGCAGCTCGAACGTGCGCAGGCCGAGCACGGTCGGGCTCTCGTCGAGGATGCCCCGGGGGTAGAGGATCGCCGTGTAGACCGCGAGGATGCCGTTGCCCGCGATCAACCGGACGGAGCCGTCCTCGACGCGCCCGGCGCGCTGCAGGTACGTGTGCAGGTCGCCGAGCGCGAGGCTGTCTGCGAGCGTCAGTTGCTGGACCATCTGCTCCTAAACTACCAAGGAGCGCCGCCGCCCCCGGCGGGCCGCGCTTCCACCGGGTCGCGGCCCAGCCCCACCGACACGGAGGAACGATGAACGGTCCCATCGACGGCCTGCTGAGCACGCTGCACCTCACCGACACGGGTGCGCGCACGCATGAGGACATCTTCACGGGTCCGTCGCAGTGGATGCCGCTCGGGCGGGTCTTCGGCGGGCAGGTGCTCGCGCAGTCGATCGTGGCGGCGATGCACACCGTGCCCGCCGACCGGCAGATCCACTCGATGCACGGCTACTTCCTGCGCCCCGGCGACGTGCAGCACCCGATCACGTTCTCCGTCGACCGCATCCACGACGGCCGCTCGTTCTCGACCCGGCGCACGCAGGCGTTCCAGCACGGCGAGCCGATCCTGTCGCTCATCGCGTCGTTCCAGACCCACGACGAGGGCGTCGAGCACCAGATGGAGATGCCCGACGACCTGCCCGACCCCGAGTCGCTGCCGTCGACCGCCGACGTGCTCGGCCACCTCGACCACGACGTCGCGCGGTACTGGTCGAGCGAGCGGGCGTTCGACGTGCGGCACATCCCGTCTCCCGTGTACCTCCGCGTCGACGGCGAGCGCGTGCCGCGCCAGGCGGTGTGGATGAAGGCGTTCGGCCGTCTGCCCGACGATCCGAAGATCCACCGGGCGGGGGGGGGGGGGGGGGGCCGCGGCAACCACACCCAACGCGGGGGGGGGGGCCGACCCCCCCCCC
>NZ_JBSHHC010000002.1:0-665922 GCF_053618135.1 Agromyces sp. NPDC055661 | reverse complement strand
TTACCTCCGGGTCGCGGGCGCGCGCGTGCCGCGCCTGGGGGTGTGGTTGACGGCGTTCGGCCGTCTGCCCGACTATCCGAAGACCCCCGGGGGGGCGCTCGCGTCCGCGAGCCACTACTCGATCCTCGAGCCGGTGCTTCGTGCCCACGGCGTCGCCTGGGCGACGCCGGGACTCAAGGTGGCGAGCCTCGACCACGCGATGTGGTGGCACCGCGATGCGCGCGTCGACGAGTGGCTGCTCTACGTGCAGGAGTCCCCGTCGGCGAGCGGTGGGCGCGGCCTGTCGCTCGGCCGCATCTACACGCGCGACGGCGTGCTGGTGGCGAGCGTGGCGCAGGAGGGCATGGTCCGCGTGCCGCATTCCGAAGAGCTCGACTGACCGAACGCATCGCTCCTCCGTCTCGTTGTCTCGACACCGGTGTGCGAACGGGAAGCGTCAGGCGAGTTCCATTCGACTGAATAGATCCTGTGGGTTGCGGCCCTGCGACCACCGGCGACCCCAGAATGGGGCAAGGCGCGCGCACGGCGCGAGCGATGGCGAGACGCGAGGAGCTCAGGCGATGACGGATCCCACCGACCTCACGAGGCGCACCATGTTGACGCTCGGGTCGTTCGGCGCATTCGGGGGCGCACTCGTGCTCGCCGGCTGCTCGGCGGATGCCTCCGACGGCAGCGCGTCCCCGACCGCGTCGCCGTCGCCCACGCTCACCGAGGAGCCCGGGACCGAGCCGACGACCGCACCCGATGCGCCGGCCGTCGGTGAGGACGTCGCGGCGCTCGCCGACGTGCCGGTCGGCGGCAGCATCGACGCGACGATCAACGGACAGCCTGCGCTCATCGCGCAGCCGACGGCCGGGCAGGTCGTCGCGTTCAGCGCGATCTGCACGCACCAGCAGTGCGTGGTCGCCGCCGCCGGGTCGGAGTTCGACTGCCCGTGCCACGGTTCGAGGTTCGACGCCGCCACGGGCGACGTGCTGAACGGGCCGGCGCTCGAGCCGCTCTCGCCGATCGCGGTGTCGGTGTCGGGTGACCGCATCGTCGCGGCCTCCTGAGCGGCCGCGCATGGACTACGTCTTCGACGACCTGCCGCTGCACGTGCTGCTCGTGCACGCGGTCATTGTGCTCGTGCCGCTCGTGGGTCTCGCGCTCGTCGTGATCGCGGCCTGGCCGGCCGCGCGGCGCGTGCTGTGGCTGCCGGTCCTCATCGCGGCCGCGCTGCTCGTGCCGCTCGGCCTCGTCACGATCGAGGCCGGCAAGTGGCTGCAGGCCCGCGTTCCGGTGGCGCCGCTGATCCAGGAGCACACGAGCATCGGCGAGTCGATCGTGCCGTGGCTGTGGGCGCTGCTCGGGGTCGCGGTGCTCGTGGCGGCGTGGGCGGTGATCGAACTGGTAGCGGCGCGACGTTCGGCGGACTCCGTGGACGCCGACGATCGGCGCCCGGCACGCGGCATCCGGATCGCCGTGGGCGCGGTGCTGACGATCGCCGCACTGGGCGTGACCGCCGGCGCCTCGTGGACGGTCTTCCAGATCGGCGAGTCGGGCAGTCGAGCCGTCTGGGAGGGGTCGTTCAGCGACGAGCCGCTCGAGCAGTGACGTTGCTCGAGCAGACGCGCCTCAGCGACGGCGGAAGGTGATGGGCTCGCCCAGATAGGGCTCCCAGGCCGCGCGCTCGCGATCGTCGATGCGGCGCGGCCGCTCGGTCGCGGCGTCGACGAGGACGATCGTGGTCACCGCTCGCGTGTACAGCACGCGCGGCTCGACGCCCTGAGGCGAGAAGACCTCGTAGCAGACGTCGAGGCTCGCGCCGCCCATGTGCCCGATCCACAGCTCGATGTCGACCGGCTGGCGCTGGTACGGGATCGGCGCGAGGTACTCGACCTCCTGGCGCGCGATGAGCGTGATGGTGGTCGCGCCCGGAGTCGCGTCGAGCACGGCCGTGGATGCGCCGACCGCATGCTCGGACGTGTCGTCGCTCACCCAGAACGCCTGGATGCGAGCCTCCTCGAGGAGGCTCAGCATCCGGGCGTTGTTCACGTGGCCGTAGGCATCGAGGTCGCTCCAGCGGAGCGGCGTCGGCACGTGGAGGCGCATCTCAGTCCCTCGTGAGCTTCCGGTACGTCGAGCGATGCGGCTTCGCGGCCTCCGGGCCGAGGCGCTCGACCTTGTTGGCCTCGTACGCCTCGAAGTTGCCCTCGAACCAGTACCAGTTGTCGGGATCGTCGTCGGTGCCCTCGTAGGCGAGGATGTGCGTCGCGATGCGGTCGAGGAACCACCGGTCGTGGGTGATGACCACGGCGCAGCCGGGGAACTCGAGGAGCGCGTTCTCGAGGCTCGACAGCGTCTCGACGTCGAGGTCGTTCGTCGGCTCGTCGAGCAGCAGCAGGTTGCCGCCCTGCTTGAGCGTGAGCGCGAGGTTCAGGCGGTTGCGCTCACCACCCGAGAGCACGCCGGCCTTCTTCTGCTGGTCGGGTCCCTTGAAGCCGAACGTCGAGACGTAGGCGCGGCTCGGCACCTCGGTCTTGCCGACCTGGATGTAGTCGAGCCCGTCGGAGACCACCTCCCAGAGCGACTTGTTGGGGTCGATGCCGCCGCGCGACTGGTCGACGTAGGAGATCTTCACGGTCTCGCCGACCTTCAGGTCGCCGCCGTCGAGCGGCTCGAGCCCGACGATCGTCTTGAACAGCGTCGTCTTGCCGACGCCGTTCGGGCCGATGATGCCCACGATGCCGTTGCGCGGGAGCGAGAAGCTGAGCCCGTCGATGAGCGAGCGGTCGCCGAAGCCCTTCTCGAGCTTCTTCGCCTCGAGGACCACGTCGCCGAGACGCGGCCCCGGCGGGATCTGGATCTCCTCGAAGTCGAGCTTCCGCGTGCGGTCGGCCTCCGCTGCCATCTCCTCGTAGCGCGCGAGACGCGCCTTCGACTTCGCCTGGCGGCCCTTGGCGTTCGAACGGACCCACTCGAGCTCGTCCTTCAGTCGCTTCTGGAGCTTCTGGTCCTTCTTGCCCTGGACCTGGAGGCGCTCGGCCTTCTTCTCGAGGTACGTCGAGTAGTTGCCCTCGTAGGGGTAGAGGCGGCCGCGGTCGACCTCGCAGATCCACTCCGCGACATGGTCGAGGAAGTACCGGTCGTGCGTGACCGCGAGCACGGCGCCGGGGTACTTCGCCAGGTGCTGCTCGAGCCAGAGCACGCTCTCGGCGTCGAGGTGGTTGGTGGGCTCGTCGAGGAGCAGGAGGTCGGGCTTCTGGAGCAGCAGCTTGCAGAGCGCGACGCGGCGCTTCTCACCGCCCGAGAGGACGGAGACCGGGCTGTCGCCCGGCGGGCAGCGCAGCGCGTCCATCGCCTGGTCGAGCTGGGAGTCGAGGTCCCACGCGTCGGCCGCGTCGATGTCCTCCTGCAGCGTGCCCATCTCGGCGAGCAGCTTGTCGAAGTCCGCGTCGGGGTCGGCCATCGCCGCCGAGATCTCGTTGAACCGGTCGAGCTTCGCCTTGATCGGGCCGACGCCCTCCTGGACGTTCTCGAGCACGGTCTTCGACTCGTCGAGCACCGGCTCCTGCATCAGGATGCCGACGCTGTAGCCGGGGGTGAGCCGCGCCTCGCCGTTGGACGGGTGGTCGAGCCCGGCCATGATCTTGAGGATCGTGGACTTGCCGGCCCCGTTCGGGCCGACGACGCCGATCTTGGCTCCGGGGAGGAACGCCATCGTGACGTCATCGAGAATGACCTTGTCGCCGACCGCCTTGCGGGCGCGCACCATCGAGTAAATGTAATCCGCCATGTCGCCTACCAGTCTATGGGGCGTGTCTGGCCCACGAGACAGCCGCCGGTGCCGAGCGCGGGGCGCACCGCGCTGTGGTATCCGCCGGAGGCGGGGCCGTACTGCCCGACCAGGCACTCGCCCTGGAACAGCACCGAGAACTGCACCGAGTCCGCTGCGAGGTCGACCGTCGTGCGATCGGCCGTGACCTGCATCTGCGCCCGGTCGAAGCCGGCCGCAACCAGTGCGTCGATGAAGTCGCGCCCACCGGCATCCGCGTTCGCCGAGACCACGCCGAGGTTGACCGCGTCGAAGAACGCGAGGTTCTCGGCCGCAGAAAGATGCGGGCTCAGCGTCGCCGGCGCAACCGGCGTCGGCGAAGCGGTCGCTGAACGCTCGTCAGATGCATCCGTCACCGCGCTCGGCGTCGGGCTCTCGACGTGTGCGGAGCCTCCAGCCGCGCAGCCGCACGCACCCACGGCGAGTGCGAGTCCGGCGAGCGCCAGGACCGCGACGGTGCCGACACGCGCGGCCATGGCTCCCCTGTTCCGGCGGCGCGACCGCCCGAGTCGTTCCGGCGGCGGCGACCGCCCGAGGCGAGTCTAGGTGGTGCCGCCGACCGGTTGGCGTCGTGGAGCGGGCGGGGGTTCAGAAGACGGGTTCGAGCTGCGGGCGGTCCTCCCGAGCCCCGTCGACGTCGTCGTCGGCGGCGTCGACGTCCTCGGCGAAGCCGTCGCGGGCGGAGAGCTCCTCGTCACCGCCCGCGAGCTGCGGCGCGACCCCGGGCCACGTGTTCGACTCGCTCGTCGCGCTCGGCTGCTCGCCGTCGCCCGCCGCCTCGCGGCGCACCTTGGTGAGCGACGTGATGCCCCACGAGAGATCGTGCCCGATCGAATCCGCCTCGATCTCGACGGCCAGGCCGGACTTCTCGCCGTTCTCCCACGAGCGGACCCGCAGCCTGCCGTGCACGACGACGCGGTCGCCCTTGTGCACCGAGGCGATGGCGTTGCTCGCGAGCTGGCGGAACCCGGAGACGGTGTACCAGTTGGTCTCGCCGTCCTCCCACGTGCCCTTCGCCCGGTCGAAGTAGCGCCGCGTGGACGCCAGCCGGAACGACGCGATCGCGAGTCCCTGCGTCGTCACGTGCAGGCGCGGTTCGCTGCCCACGACGCCCGTGACGGTGATGGTGTCGGTCATGATGTGCTCCTCGAGTCGGCGCCGCCGCGAAATCGGCGGCTCGCGGCATCCGGAGCTGCTCGTGCCGGATCAGGCCCCGGATGCCGCGTCGCACCAGCATCGCCGCGCCGCCGCCGCGACGGAGGACGACGAAGCGCCCCCGTGCGGAGCATCCGTCACGAGGGCGCTGTCGAGGACGAGTCGCCGAACGAGCGAGTCGCCGATCGAGCAAGCCGCCGATCGAGCCAACCGTCAGGCGAGCACGTAGTCGGCGTACGAGCGCCGGATCTTGTTCACCTTGGGCAGCGCGACCGCCAGGCAGTAGCCCTGGCCGGGGTTCTTCGCGAAGAAGTCCTGGTGGTACTCCTCGGCGCGGTGGAAGTCGCCGAGCGGCTCGATCGTCGTCACGATGTCGCCGGGCCACCAGTCCGCGGCACGCTCGCGCGCGGCCTCGAACTGCTCGCGCTGCGTGTCGTCGGCCGGGAACATCGCCGAGCGGTACTGGGTACCGACATCGGCGCCCTGGCGGTTCAGTTGCGTCGGGTCGTGCAGCGAGAAGAAGACGTCGAGGATCACCTCGCGTGGGATGACGTCGGGGTCGAAGTCGACGCGCACGACCTCGGCGTGGCCCGTCGCGCCGGTGCAGACGGCCTCGTAGCTCGGGTTCGGCGTCGAGCCGCCCGTGTACCCCGAGACGACGTCGTCGACGCCCTTGAGTGTGCGGTAGACGGCGTCGAGGCACCAGAAGCAGCCACCCGCCAGAACGTAGCTTTCCATCGCCATAGAGTAACGGGATGACCTTCGTCGCCATTCCGGAACGCTACGACCGCATGCGCTACAACCGGGTCGGGCGCAGCGGACTCAAGCTCCCCGCGCTCTCCCTCGGCCTCTGGCACAACTTCGGCCACGACCGCCCGCTGGACACCCAGCGCGCGATCGTGCGCCGCGCCTTCGACCTCGGCATCACGCACTTCGACCTGGCGAACAACTACGGCCCGCCCGCCGGCAGCGCCGAGGAGAACTTCGGCCGCATCCTCGCCGACGACCTCGCGCAGTACCGCGACGAGCTCATCGTCTCGTCGAAGGCCGGGTACGAGATGTGGCCCGGTCCCTACGGCGACTTCGGCTCGCGCAAGTACCTGCTCTCGTCGCTCGACCAGAGCCTCGCTCGCCTCGGCCTCGACTACGTCGACATCTTCTACTCGCACCGACCCGACCCCGAGACGCCCATCGAGGAGACGATGGGCGCGCTCGCGCACGCGGTGCGACAGGGCAAGGCGCTCTATGTGGGCATCTCGAACTACGACCCCGAGCAGACGCGTGCGGCCGCCGCCGCGCTCGAGGCCGAGGGCGTGCCGCTGCTCATCCACCAGCCGCGCTACTCGATGTTCGACCGCCACATCGAGGACGGGCTCTTCCCCGTGCTCGAGGAGGTCGGCGCCGCCAGCATCGTGTTCTCGCCGCTCGCGCAGGGGCTGCTCACCGACCGATACCTGTCGGGCGAGGTGCCCGCCGACTCGCGAGCCGCGACGAGCCGCTTCCTCTCGGCCGAGAAGATCAGCGACGACTACCTCGAGCGCATCCGCGGCATCGACGCGGTCGCGAAGGAGCGCGGCCAGAGCATCGCCCAGCTCGCCCTCTCATGGGTGCTGCGCGAGCCGCTCGTCGCGAGCGCGCTCATCGGCGCGTCGAGCGTCGCCCAGCTCGAGCAGAACGTCGCCGCCCTCGACGCGGCACCCCTCGGCGAAGACGAGATCGCGCGCCTCGAGCCGTTCGCAGCCGACGGCACCGTGCTCGGCTGAGCCGCGGCACCGGCTGTCCGGGGCGCTCGACCTGCTGGTCGGGCGCCCCGTCGCATGCTCTCGGGTCCACCTGATCCGACGGTTGCGATGGATGTCGGTGGTCGAACGTATCTTCGAATCACACGCAGGGCCGGCTGCACGACGAGAGGAGCGCCATGTCCGCCACTGTGCTCACCGCACCCGTATCCATTCAGCCCGAACTCACCGACGTCGAGTTCGGCGCGCCCGTGCCCGCCGTGGGCGCGGTCGGCCGAACCGCCGGCGCGCCGGTCGTCCACGATCGAGCGGATGCCCCGCCGCCCGCGCCGCGCGGCCTGTCGATCATCACCGCGGCGCCCGGGCTCTGGCGCGTGGCGCTCATCGGAGGCCCGGTGCTCGGCCACATCGAACTGCGCCAGCGCGACGGCGAGGAGCGATTCGTCGCGCGGCGCCTGCTCCGCGGTGGCCTGCGCTCGATCGAGCTCGGCGAGTTCTGGTCGCCGACGGATGCCGCGGAGTGCTTCCGCTGATCGGGGGGCGCGACCGTGATCCGGGCACGCCGCGCCGCCTCGGCCGCGGCGCGGCCGACCGCCGGTAGCCTGCGCTCATGCAGTGGTGGAACGACCTCATCTCCTGGCTCACCTCGAGCGCCGCACGACCGACGGTCTACGCGGGCATCGTCCTCTTCGTCGCGGTGCTCGTCGCCGGACTGCTCGCGTCGTGGATCGCCTCGATGGCCATACGCCGTGTGGTCGCCCAGCGCGACCGCGAGGCGAAGAACGCGGCGATCGCGGCGCTCATCGACGCGGCCACCGAGGCCTCGGTGTGGAACTCGCTCACCCCGCAGGAGCAGGTGCTCGCCGACCGGGCGGTCGGGCAGGCCGACATCCTCGTGCGCCTGCTCCCGCTCAGGGGCGCGGACGTCGCCGCCAACTGGGCGTCCCACCAGCTCCACGAACTGAAGCGCGCGTCCGCGACGTTCGGCTACCAGCTCGACCCCGCCGTCGTGGAGTTCCGCGACCGCATGCTCGAGTGGCAGCGACGACCTTCACGCACACGCAAGCAGTTCCAGAACGACCTGGTCCGCTGGCGCGCGCAGCGTCAGGAGCCCGAGCAGGTGGCCGTCGAGGCGCAGGACACCTGGGTCGCCGGCCAGCACCACGAGCGCTACCAGTCCGCGGCATCCATCGACCCCGAGGTCCGAGCAGATACCGCGCCGACCCCGACGCTCGACGACGCGCGGGCCTGAGCCCCACCGCCACGAACGCCCGAGGGCCCGACCGCACCGCGGTCGGGCCCTCGTCGTCGTACGGCGGGACGCGTTCAGATCCACCAGTCATCGAACATCGACACCGGCACGGCGCGCTTGTGCCGCGTCTGCAGGAACCGCTGCTCGATCCGCTCGGCGATCTCGGGATCGATGTCCTCGCCCTCGAGGAACGCGTCGATGTCGTGGTACTTCAGCCCGAGGTTCGCCTCGTCGGACTGGCCCGGGTTGTGATCGAGCAGGTCGGCGGTCGGCACCTTGAGGTGGATGTCCTCGGGCGCCTCGAGGTACTCGAGCAGGGCGCGACCCTGCCGTTTCGTCAGCCCGGTGAGCGGGAGGATGTCGGCGCCACCGTCGCCGTACTTCGTGAAGAAACCGGTCACCGCCTCGGCCGCGTGATCGGTGCCCACGACGAGCAGGCGGCCCTCGCCGGCGATCGCGTACTGGGCGACCATCCGCATGCGCGCCTTGACGTTGCCCTTCCCGAAGTCGCTGAGCGCCGTGCCCACGCCCTCGCCGTACTCCTCGGCGAGCTCGTCGACGCTCTCCTTGATGTTGAACACGACGGTCTCCTGCGGGCGGATGTAGGCGAGCGCCACCTGGGCGTCGGCCTCGTCGCGCTGCACGCCGTACGGCAGGCGCACCGCGATGAACCGGGCCCGGTCGCCCTCCTCGACGAGCTCCTCGACGGCCTTGCGGCAGAGCATGCCGGCCAGGGTCGAGTCCTGTCCGCCGCTGATCCCGAGGACGAAGCCCGCGGCGCCCGAGGTGCGGAGGTACGCCTTCAGGAAGTCGATTCGAGCTCGCACCTGCTCGGCGGGATCGATGACCGGGCTGACATTGAGTTCGGCGATGATGCTCGCCTGCACGTCGCGCATTCCTCGACGATACAACCGCCGTGTTTCCGGGGCGAGACGACGGGTCCGCGGCATCCGAGTGCTCGACGTCCGACCCGCCCACCCCTCCAGTAGCATCGCGACTGGGCGGCCATCGCCGGAGGGACCTGGGGGCGGACATGGAAGTCGACTACTCGCTGGGGACGCTGGTCCTCATCCCGGCGATCGCGGTGGTGGCACCGCTGCTCGTCCGTGGGCTGGGACGCTGGGTGGCGATCCCGCTCGTCGTGTTCGAGATCGTGCTCGGCCTCGTCTTCGGGCCGGCAGTGCTCGGCTGGATCCAGCCCGGGCCGTTCGCGCAGGCGTTCTCGGACTTCGGTCTCGCGATGCTGTTCTTCCTGGCCGGCAGCGAGATCGACTTCCGCGCCATCCGTGGCCGTCCCATCGGCCGCGCCGCGATCGGCTGGATCGTCTCGCTCGCCGCCGGCTTCGGCATCGCCGTGCTCTTCGCGCCGAGCCTCGGCGCGGCGGCCTTCATCGGCATCGCCCTGACCTCGACGGCGCTCGGCACGATCATGCCCGTGCTGCGCGACTCGGGCGATCTGCGCACGCCCTTCGGGATCGCCGTCATCGCGCTCGGCGCCATCGGCGAGTTCGGGCCGCTGCTCGCGATCTCGCTCTTCCTCAGCGGCCGTTCCCCCCTCGTCGCGACCCTCGTGCTGCTCGGCTTCGCCGTCGTCGCGGCCGCGGGCATCTGGCTCGCCACACGCGATGTGCGTCATCGCGTGCATCGCGTCATCACGGCGACGCTGCACACGAGCGGCCAGTTCGGCGTGCGACTCGTGGTGCTCGTGATCATGGCGCTCGTGACGCTCAGCCTCGCACTCGACCTCGACATGCTCCTCGGCGCGTTCACGGCCGGAGTCATCTACCGACTGCTGCTGTCGGGAGCGCCGAAGCACGACATCGAGATGATGGAGAGCAAGGTCGAGGCGCTCGGCTACGGCTTCTTCGTGCCGATCTTCTTCATCTTCACGGGCGTCACGTTCGACCTCGACGCTCTCCTCGCCGATCCCCGCACGCTCGCGCTCGTGCCGATCTTCCTCGTGCTGCTGCTCGTCGTGCGCGGGCTGCCGTCGCTCCTCGCCGCGCCCGCGGGGTCGAGTGTGCGCGATCGGGCGGCCATCGGCCTGTTCGGCGCGACCGGCCTGCCGATCATCGTCGCGGTCACGGCCATCGGCGTCGAGGCGGGCGACCTCGCCAGCGGCACCGCCTCGGCGCTCGTCGGGGCGGGCATGCTCTCGGTGCTGCTGTTCCCGCTCATCGCACTGGCGCTGCGCAGGCGATCGCCGGATGCCGCGGCCCGCACGCGCGAGGACGACGCCTTCGTGCCCACCGAGGGGTGATCCAGCACGGCCCGCTATGCTGGCGTGGCCGGCCCCCGTAGCTCAGCGGATAGAGCAGCAGCCTTCTAATCTGTCGGTCGCAGGTTCGATTCCTGCCGGGGGCACCGTCACGCCGACTCGTCGTACCGCAGGTCAGCCCGTTCGCGCGGGCGGAACCGCGCAGCGAAGTCGCGATCGTTCGGCACCCACACGTCGTCCCAGAGCCGGTCGTGATCGTTTCCGGCCGCACGGTCGCGGGACTTGCCCCGCGCGGTCGCGGTGTCGAGGTCCACATCGGTCCAGACGCTCAGGTCGATCAGTCCGTCCAGATCGGGATGGAGGATGCCGACCGCATCGACCACGAGCAGGCCGGCGTCGGGCAGCGGCTCGCTCGGCAGGAGCTCCGACGTGGCCCAGTCGTAGCGACGGAAGCGACCCGGCGAGCCCGCTCGGAACGGCTCGAGCACCTCCGTGCGCAGGCGCAGGCGATCGACCATGGCCCAGTCGGGCGAGCGCTCCCCGGCGCGCGACGGCACGATGAAGTCGTCGCCGCGCAGGCGGACGGCGCCGGGCACGGCCTCGACGAGGCGCCGCGCGAGCGTGGACTTCCCCGCGCCCCCGAAGCCCGAGATCCCGACGACGGCCCGCGGCATCCGCGATCGCAGCTCGTCGGCCGCGCGCACGAGGTCGTCGAAGGAGGCCATCGCGCCAGCCTACGAGCAACGCGCCGCACGAGGCATCCGTCGTCGATTCGCCCGCGACGACCCACGTGACGAGCACACCGGGCGAGGCCGGCGTGTCCGACGCCCCCGGTAGACTCGCCGCATGGCAACCTCGAGTGACCGACTGGTCTGGATCGACTGCGAGATGACCGGGCTCGACCTCGAGGTCGACGAGCTCGTCGAGATCGCCGTCGTCATCACGGACTACGACCTCAACCCCGTCGACGCCGGGCTGAGCATCGTGATCAAGCCCGATGCGAGCGCGCTCGAGAACATGGGCGAGTTCGTCCGCGCCATGCACACCGAGTCGGGGCTCATCGAGGAGATCCCGAACGGCGTGAGCGTCGCCGAGGCCGAATACGAGGTGCTCGAATACGTGCTGAAGCACGTCCCCGAGGAGCAGAAGGCTCCCCTGGCCGGCAACTCGATCGGCACCGACCGCGGGTTCATCTCGAAGTTCATGCCGCGGCTCGACTCGCACCTGCACTACCGCAACGTCGACGTCTCCTCGATCAAGGAGCTCGCGAAGCGCTGGTTCCCGCGGGCGTACTTCAACTCCCCCGCCAAGAACGGCGGCCACCGCGCGCTCGCCGACATCCTCGAGTCGATCCGCGAACTGCACTACTACCGCCGCGCGATCTTCGTCGCCGACCCCGGTCCGTCGAGCCAGGAGCTGCAGACGCTCGCCGCCGCCGTGGTGGACGAGTTCGAGGCGAAGGTGTAGTAGTCTCTTACAGTTGCCTCGATCGCCTCGGCGGTCGACACATGGTGGGTATAGCTCAGTTGGTAGAGCGCCTGGTTGTGGTCCAGGAGGTCGCGGGTTCAAGCCCCGTTACTCACCCCAATGAGCGCCTGGTCGCGGTACGGTTCCAAGAGCAGGTCGCGGGTTCAAGCCCCGTTACTCACCCCAAGTAGCGTGAATCCCCCGCCACCGACGGGAGCAGTCGTGGAACTCGATGGCGAAGCGTTCGAGGCCCTCGTCGTCGACGAGCTCGACCAGCTTCCCGACGAGATGATCGACGGTCTCGAGAACGTCGTGTTCGTCGTCGAGGACCGCCCCGAGGACGGCTCCCTCGACCTGCTCGGCCTCTACGACGGCTTCGCGCTGACCGAGCGCGACCGCTACGGCATGGGCGAGATGCCCGACCGCATCATCCTGTACCGCGAGCCGCTGCTGGCCGTCGCCGACGACGAGGAGCAGCTCCGCGAGGAGATCCACATCACGCTCGTGCACGAGATCGCCCATTTCTACGGCATCGACGACGACCGGCTGCACGAACTGGGCTGGGCCTGAGCACCCGCCGGTTACGCTCTACGCATGACCTCCCCCGGCCGGATCATCGGCATCTCCGTCGGCGCCCTCGCCATCCTCGGCATCGGCGTGTACGGCCCCGCGATGCTGCTCGGTCCGCTCCCCGACGTCACGGTCCGCACGACGTCCGCGGCCGCGGCTCCGGCCGAGGTCTCCGCGCTCACGCTGCCCGAGACCGGTGCCAGCGCCATCGCCGTCGTCGGCGACGACGGCACCGCCGAGACGATCGCGAGCGCCGGCGACCCGGCGGCAGTGCCGATCGGCGGCGCCGCCAAGCTCGTCACGCTCCGCGTGACACTCGACTCGCTCCCGTTGCCCGCCGACGGCGCGGGCCCGGCCATCCCGATCGGACCCGAGGACTACGTCGACTACCTGCGGTACTCGGGCGAGGGCTCGCGCGCGCTGCCGGTCTCCCCCGGCGAGACCTGGACCGAGCGCGACGTCGTGCGTGCCGTCCTGCTCGCGTCGAGCAACAACCACGCCGACACGCTCGTGCGGTGGGCGTTCGGCTCGCCCGACGCCTACGTCGAGGCCGCGAACGCGTGGCTCGCGGAGCAGGGCTTCACCGCCACCCGCGTCGACGACGCGACCGGACTCTCGGGCGACAACGTGGGCACCGCCGACGAGCTCGCGCGCCTCGCGGCACTCGTGCTCGCCGACGACCAGCTCGCGGCCATGCTCGACGACCCCGAGGAGGCGCCGCCCGGTGCGCGCGTCGTGCCCGACCTCGTCGCACGTGCCGACGACGGCGCCGTGCGCGCGATCACCCGGAGCTTCACCGACCAGGCGGCCCTGAGCTACGTCTTCACCACCGAGCTGCCCGCGGTCGAGGGCGTCGACGGCCTGCGTCGCATCACCGGGGCCATGCTCCTGATGCCCGACTACGAGACGCTCGACCCGGCCGTCACCGCCGCCGTCGACTCGGCCGCCGCCGCGTCAGCCCCCGTCACGGTCATCGCGGAGGGCACGCCCTACGCACGCGTGGTGGCGCCGTGGGGCGACGAGGCCGAGCTCGTCGCCTCGGTGAGCCGCACGGATGCCGCGTGGGGCGAGGCTCCGAGCGAGGCGTCCGTCACCGTCGATGGCTTCTCGACCGCGCCCGAGGGCCGGGAGGTCGGACGCGTATCGGTGGCGACCGCGACGGGCGAGCTCGCCTCGCCGCTGCGGCTCACCGGCGACATCCGCGACCCCGGACCGGTGTGGCGGCTCACGAACCCCGCCACCGTCATCGGCGCGTTCCTCGCGGGTCAGGCGTCCTGACCCGAACGGGTTGCCGAGTTCGCGAACCGTCGAGCGATGACGTCAGTCGTTGTCGTCCTCGTCGAACTCCACCGGGTCGGAGTCGTCGGCGTCGAACCGGAACCGGACCCGCAGCTGCCCGTTGACCTCGCGCTCGTCGACCGCGTCGTACCAGAACAGCGACTCGAGGCCGTCGACGGCGGCCATCATGCCGACGCGCGCCTCGGCCTTGCCCCCCACGAGGACGCGGTGCTCGAAGTCGCCCTCGAGCGGGCCGTCGATGAATTCGGCGACGTACTCTGCTGGACTCGTGTCTGCGCTCATGGCACTACGTTATCCCTCACTCTCGGGCGTGCACAGCCACCGCGCCCGCGGCGATGCCGGGCTCGATGCGCCCGTCGGGCGCCGCTCGGAGCCGCACCATGGCCTGCCGTTCGGGCGACGTGCGCCGTACGTGCCGTCGCCACTGCCGCTCCCACAGTTCCCAGTACGGGTCGTAGGCGCCGCGATCGCGTCGGAGCGCTCGCCGCTTGCGAGTCGCGTCGGAGGCGTCGACCCAGACGCGCACGGCATCGGCGGCGCGTTCGCCGGCGGTGAACGCGCCGCAGCCCTCGATGACGAGCCCGTTCCGTCCGGGCCGCACGTGCTCGAGACGGCCCGGCGCGTCGCGCGCCCAATCCCAGCGGCGCCAACTGCCGACGGCGCCTCGCCGGGTCGGCGGTAGGAGGGTGCGTGCGAGGTCGTCGCCGGCACGTTCGAGCCCGGTCCAGCCCCGGTACACGTCGTCGAGCCGCACGAGGGTCGGCGCCCGCCCGGGCCAGCGCTCGATCAGCGCATCAGCGAGCGTCGACTTGCCCGCGCCGCTCGGTCCGTCGATGAGCACGACGGGTGCACGGATGCCGCGAGCCGCCGCGACCACGGCGGCCACCGCCGAGGCGGCGGGCTCGCCGTCGTGCGCGCCGACGAGTGCGCCACCGGCGCCCGTCGCCGCGGCGTCAGGCCCAGATGACATTCCAGCTCCCCGTCGCGACGGCCGCCGTCGCCGAGATGGCCGCGACGAGGCATCCGACCGCGATGACGACCCACTCGCGCCCGCGGAAGTGCGCGACCCGGGCCCACGTGCGAGCGCCGGGCGCCCCGAACCCTCGGGACTCCATGGCCGTGGCGAGCGTGCTGCCGCGCCGGATCGCGAGTACGAGCAGGGCGAACGCCTGGCCGAGTCCACGCCGGATCACGCCGTGGTCGGCGATGCCCCGCGCGCGCCGCGCAAGGCTGAGCGTGCGCCAGTCGTCGATCGACGAGCCGACGAGACGCAGCGCCGCCAGCGCGCCGAGCACGAACCGCGCCGGCAGCCGGAGGGTCTGCGCGAGCCCGTCGGCGAGGTCGGTGGGGTCGATCGTGAGGAAGATCACGACCGCAGGCAGCGCGATCGCGATGACGCGCAGGGTGGTCGCGATGCCGATCTGCACGGATCCCTCGGTGACGTGGATCACGCCGAAGTCCCACAGCACGGCTCCCGATGGAGCGCCGTAGAGCACCATGCTGATGCCCGTGAGCGGTGCGGCGATCCAGACGGGCAGGGTGCGCCGCGACCACAGCAGGCGGCCGAGCCCGACCGCCGTGAACAGCACGAGCTCGCACGCGATGGCGACGGCCGCCGACACGGCATCGAGCGTGAGCACCAGCACGATGCTCAGCGGCACGGTCGCGGCGATCTTCGCCACGGGGTTGATCGTCGCGAGGGGCAGCCCCGGGCGGATGGCGGCGATGCTCATCGGGCGCCTCCGCCCGATGGCAGCGCGACCGCACCGACCTCGAGGCGACGATCGGCGATCGCGTCGACGAAGACGTCGTCGTGGGTGACGGCGACGACGCCGACGCCGTCGTCGCGGAGGTCGACGATCAGGCGCGCGAGCTCCCGCCAGGTCGTGGCGTCCTGTCCGAACGTCGGCTCGTCGAGCACGAGCATGCGCGGGCGCGTGGCCAGCGCGCTCGCGACCGAGAGGCGGCGCTTCTCGCCGCCCGAGAGCGTGAAGGGGTTCGCCTCGGCGAGCCGCTCGAGGCGCAGCACGGCGAGGAGCTCGTCGACGCGGCGTGCGCGCTCGTCGGCCGGCAGCTTCAGCGCCCGCGGCCCCACCTCGAGCTCCGCGCGCACCGATCCCGTGAGGAACTGGTGCTCAGGGCTCTGGAACACCGTGCCGATGCGCGTGAGCAGGTCGCGCGAGCGCCAGCGCCACGGCTCGCCGCGGAGTCCCCGTGCGAGCTCATCCGACGGCTCGATGCGACCGCCCTCGGGATGCAGCAGCCCCGCCAGCGTGAGCGCCAGCGTCGACTTGCCGGCGCCGTTCGGCCCGGTCACGGCGAGGATGCCGCCCGCATCGACGGTGACGTCGACGCCGCGCAGCACGGGCGAGCCGGGCACGCGGGCGACGTCGAGCCCCTCGGTCGTGAGCAGTGGACGCCCCGCCGAGACGTCGCGCGCCGGCGCGCGCCAGGGCACCTCGTCGGGGAGCCAGACGCCTGCGGCCCGGAGCTCGGCCGCGCGTGCGGCGAGCACCGGTTCCGGCGCGCCGTCGGCGAGCAGTCCGTCGCCCGCGCCGAGGACCACGATTCGGTCGACCGCCGGAAGCCAGGTCGACACCCGATGCTCGATCACGACGAGCGTCGCGTCGGTCTCGTCGGCGACGCGGACGACGGCGTCGCGCACCTCGCGCACACCCGACGGATCGAGGTTGGCGGTGGGCTCGTCGAGCAGGATGAGCCCCGGCCGCATGGCGAGCACTCCGGCGAGGGCGAGTCGCTGGCGCTGGCCGCCCGAGAGCTCAGCGGTGGCGTGGTCGAGCGGCAGGTCGAGTCCCACCGCGTCGAGCGCCGCCCGCACGCGCGGCCAGATCTCCTGACGGGCGACGCCGAGGTTCTCGAGGCCGAACGCCACGTCGTCGCCGAGCCGTGCCATCACGACCTGGGCGTCGGGATCCTGCAGCACGAGGCCCGATCGGCCGCGCGCCGCCGCCGCGGGTCGTCCGTCGACGAGGAGCTCGCCGAGGACCTCGCCCTCGTCGTCGCCCCCGAGCACGCCCGCCATGCCGTGCAGCAGGGTCGACTTGCCCGACCCCGAGGCACCGAGGAGGAGCACGCGCTCGCCCGGCCGGATCTCGAGGTCGAGGCCCTGCACGGCGGGCAGTCGCCGCCCGCCGTGCCGCCAGCCCCACCCGCGCGCGACGACGGAGGCCGCGCCCGGCGACGACGCATCACGCGTCGTCATGTCAGACCGTCCGCAACTCGCGTCCCGCGGCGAACCGGTCGAGCGCGCCCGCCCTGGCGAGCCCGCGCACGGCGAGCCACGACAGCCCGCCCGCGATGACCGCGCCGCCGACGACCGCCGAGATCGTGTAGACGATCGCGAACGTCGGCGCGGCACCGGCGTACCAGAGGATCAGGTCGTTGATCGCCATCGCGAGGCCCGCGCCCGCGCCGGCCAGCAGCGCGACCGGCAGTCGCCAGTTCCGGTACAGGAAGATCGCGAAGACGAGCTCGGCGCCGAGACCCTGTACGAGTCCGGCCTCGATCGTGAGCAGGCCGCCCCATTGGCTGCCGATGAGCGCGGACACCACGGCCGCGACGAGCTCGGTGTAGATCGCGGCGCCGGGCTTGCGGATGATGAGTCCGCCGAGGACGCCGGCGATGAGCCACACGGCCGCCGGTGCGGCCTGCAGGCCCGGGAGCAGGGCCTCGATGGGAGCCGAGATCGGCCCCCAGACGACGCCCCACGCCCAGAAGACGACGCCGACGGCGACGCCGATGACGCTTGCGACGACGATGTCGACGACCCGCCAGCGGAGTCGACGCTCGCCGGTGCGCGCGGTGGAAGCGGATGATGCGGTGGTTGCGTGCACTGTCGTGCCCTTTCGATTCGTGGAAAGAGGCACGGGATATGAGATGCGCTGCCCTCCCTGCGCTGGCATGACCCAGATCAGGTTCGACGGTCGAAGGTTGAGAACCTTCCTCTCAGCCCGGCTCACCGGACTCCCGTGTTCAAGACCGAGTATACGCGCGACGCGGAGCCCGACGTCGCCGCCGGGGGACCGATGGCGCAGGTCAGTGCTTCAGCGCGCGGATGATCATCTTGAGGGCGCGGCCGGAGGCCCAGACGAGCGGCGTGGCCACGAGCAGGAGGCCGATCACGTTCGGCTCGAAGCGGACCTCGCCGCGGCTGCCGACGTATGCGCCGAGCGGAATGGATACCCCGCCGCCTCCGCCGCCACTGCCCTCGCCCTCGCCCTGCAGCTCCCTGCCGACGTTGCCCCCACCGCTGCCACTGCCGCTGCCGCCGCCGAAGCCGTACGCGCCGAGCGCCACCGGGATGACCTTCGTGCCCTCGACATCCACCGTCTCGCCGTAGGAGGTCTTCACCCCGACGCCCGAGACGGTCCCCGCCAGATCCAGTACGAGTTCAGCCATGCGGGCCACGCTACTCGCGGATGCCGCGGCCTACCACCCCCAGCCCGCGGCTGCGGCCTCGGCATCGTCGTCGTCGGCACCGGGGGCGGGTCGCTCGGGTCGCCGATCGCCGCCCGGACGGACGAGCGCGGCGGGCCGCACCGCGCCCGTGCCGAACTTCGCGGTGACCTCGTCGATCGTGCGCTCGGCGTCGCGCCACTCCTCGTCGGGGTCCCACAGCATCGCGCCGCTGCCGCTGGGCCGGAGGTGCTCGGCGCGCACGCCGATGAGGCGCACGCGCTCACCGTCGCCGATGAGCTCGCCCAGGGCGTCGGATGCCTCGTCGTAGATGCGGCGCGCGACATCCGTCGGCTCGGCGAGCGTGCGCGAACGCGTGACCGTGCGGAAGTCGCCGTAGCGCAGCTTGAGCGTCACCGTGCGGCCGACGAGCCCGCCCTTGCGCAGGCGGACCGCGACGTTGTTCGAGAGCCGGAGCAGCTCGCGCCGGATCTCGACGGGATCGACGAGGTCGTGGTCGAAGGTGTTCTCGTGGCCGATGCTCTTCTCGGTGCGCGTGGTGTGCACGTCGCGCGGGTCGATGCCGTTCGCGAGCTGTCCGAGGCGGGCGGCGAGCGCGGGGCCGACCGCGCGCTCGAGCGCCTCGTGCGGCATGGCCGCGACGTCGCCCACCGTGCGCAGGCCGAGGCGGAGCAGCGACTCCTCGGTGACCCGCCCGACGCCCCACAGCGCGGAGACGGGCAGCGGATGCAGGAACGCGACGGTCTGCGCCGCGGGCACGACGAGCATGCCGTCGGGCTTGGCCCGGCTCGACGCGACCTTGGCGACGTACTTGGTGGCGGCGACGCCGATCGAGCATGTCAGGCCGGTCTCGGCGTGCACCCGTTCGCGGATCGTCCACGCGATCTCGGCCGGGCTGCCGTGCAGGCGCCGCGCGCCCGACACGTCGAGGAACGCCTCGTCGATCGAGAGCGGCTCGACGAGCGGGGTGTGCTGCTCGAAGATGCGCATGACCTGCTTCGAGTACCTCGCGTAGCTCGAGTAGTCGCCGCGCAGCACGATCGCGTTCGGGCAGCGCTGCAGGGCCACGGACATGGGCATGGCGGAGTTGACGCCGTAGCGCCGCGCCTCGTAGCTTGCCGCAGACACCACCCCGCGGCCGGCGGTGCCGCCGACGAGCACCGGCTTGCCGCGCAGGTCGGGGCGCTTGAGCAGCTCGACGGACACGAAGAACGCGTCCATGTCGACGTGCAGGATCGGGGTCGCTGAATCGTCGACGGGGCCGGTGGTGACCTGCCGCGACGAGCCGTCCTGCTTGCTCATGCCCCGACCCTAGCGGCATCCGCCGTCATCGGCCGGGCCCGCGAACGCGCGACCCGGCCGACGATCGGCACGGATCAGAACCCGAAGTCGCCGCCGCCGAAATCGCCGCCGCCGCCGAAATCGCCGCCGCCGCCGCCGAAATCGCCGCCGCCGCCGCCGAAGTCGCCACCGCCGAACCCGCCGCCGTCGTACCCGCCGCCGTCGTACCCGCCCGCGTCGCCCGATGCGTCGCCGCCGGCGTCGCCGCCGGTGTCGCCGCCCGAGTCGCCCGCCTCGCCGGAGCCGTCGGCCCCGGCCTCGAAGCTCGACGGATCGGGCAGGAACGCCTGCGCGATCGCCGATCCGACGACCACGCCGGCGACGGTGCCGAGCATCGAGGTCGCGAACATGCCGCCCATCGACGGACCCGTGGCGCCCTGGCGGCGGCCCGCGGCATCCGCGTTCGCGAAGGCGCGCTCGACGCTGCCGGGCTGGCGGAGCTCCTGCCGCGTCGCCGCGCGGGCGAGCGCGGACGGCTCGTCGGAGACGAGTCGCTCACCGGCCGGGGCCTGGTCGGCCAGCGACTGGTAGACGAGCCGGCGCTGCTCGGGCGACAGCTTCGCGAACGCCTCGGCGTGCACCGCCTCGATCGACTCGGGCGGCGCGGTGCGGAGCAGGTAGCGATAGCGCTCGACGGCCAGCTCGTCCTCGCTGAGCTGGCGTGCGGGCGGAACGGGCCGGGCGGGCGGCTCCGCCCGGTCGTCGGTGCCGAACAGTCGGTCCAGGAAGCCCATGGTGTCCTCGTCAATCGTCTCAGCGGACGACCACTCTATGGGTGCCGGCATCACGTCACCTGTGAGTCGGCGGATACCGCTGAGCAGGGCCGCCGGCACGCGGCATCCGCCACCGACTCGCCCGTCCGCCCCTGGCGCTGCGCGCCCGCGATCGTGCGAGACTTGCCGTAGGCCAGCCAACGTCGGAGGGGCCGTGACCGAGTCGAGCGTGACGCATCCCGACGCTTCCGCGCGCGATCGGACGCCCCGCGACCCCGCGATGGACCTCGTGCGGGTGCTCTGCGTGGTGCTCGTCGTCGCCGGCCACCTCCTGATGATCGGCGCCTCGATCGTGCCCGGCCGCGGGCTCGTCGTCGAGCGCACCCTGCTCGAGACGCCCTGGATCGGGCCGCTGACGTGGATCGCGCAGATCATGCCGCTGTTCTTCGTGGTCGGCGGGTTCGCGGGGATCGGCGCCTGGCGACGGCTCGAGGCCTCGGGCGGAACGGCCTCCGACTACATCCGGTCCCGCATCCTGCGGCTGGCCCGGCCATCGATCGCACTGTTCGCCGCCCTCGCGATCGGGATCCTGGCCATGCACCTCACGGGCGTCGACCCCGTCTCGATCCGGCTCATCGGCCTCGGCATCTCGGCGCCGATCTGGTTCCTCGCGGCGTACGCGTTCGCGCAGGCGTACCTGCCCGGACTCGCGACGTTCCACGCCCGCGCGCCGTGGTGGACGCTCGCCGCACTCGCCGTCGGGGCGCTGGCCTGCGACGTCCTGCGGTTCGCCACCGGGTTCGAGGCGCTCGCCCTGCTCGACATGACCTTCGTGTGGCTCTTCGCCCAGCAACTGGGCTTCTGGGTCGCCGACGGCTGGTTCGCGCGGCGCTCCCCCGCGACGATCGCCGCGATCGGCGCGGGCGCGTACCTCGTGCTGTTCGGGCTCGTCGGCCTCGGCTACCCGGGCAACATGCTCGACAACCTCTATCCGCCGACGTTCGCGATCGTCGCGCTCGCGCTCGGGCAGACCTGCCTGCTCGTGCTCGCGCATCCCGCGCTGACGAAGCTCGTCGCCGTGCGCTCGGTGCGGGTCGTGGTCGCGGTCGTCGGCGCGCGGCTGATGACCGTGTACCTCTGGCACGTGCCCGTGCTCGCGCTGGTGATCGGCCTGCTGCTGTTGACCCCGCTGCCGGCACCGCCCGCCGGATCACCCGCGTGGTGGCTGACCCGGCCGGGGGTGCTCGTCGTCATGATCGTCGTGCTGGCCGGGATCTCCGCGGTGCTCGGGCGGCTCGAACGGCCGTCGCCCCCGCCGAGGCAGCGCCCGTCGGACTGGGCGACGGGGCTGGCGTCCGCCTGCATGGTGCTGCCGCCGTTCGCCGTGCTCGTCTGGGGGCTCGACTTCATGGTCGCCGCGTGCAGCGCCCTCCTGCTGACGGGCGCCGTGCTGCTGCTCAATCCACTGCCGGCGGGGGCGCGCGAGCGTGATCCGAGCGCGGTCACGCCCTAGGCGCGAGCCGCCCACCGGCATGCTCGCGCCGGGGCGACCGGGCGCACCGCCCGGTCGCCCGCGCGCATGGCCCGGTGGGTCGCCGGATGCTACGCGTCGGTCGCCGAGGCGCGCTCGAGCACGAGCTCGCGAACGCGCGCGGCATCCGCCTTGCCCTGCATGGCCTTCATGACCGCGCCGATGACCGCACCGGCGGCCTGCACCTTGCCGTCGCGGATCTTCGCGAGCACGTCGGGCTGCGACGCGAGCGCCTCGTCGATGGCGGCCACGAGCGCGCCGTCGTCGGACACGACCGCGAGCCCGCGGGCCTCGACGATCTCCTGCGGCGATCCCTCACCCGCTGCGACGCCCTCGAGCACCTGCCGGGCGAGCCGGTCGGTGAGCGTGCCGGCGTCGACGAGCGCGGCCAGCTCGGCCACCTGCGCGGGCGACGCGAGCGACGCGGCATCCGTGTCCTGCGCGTTCGCGAGGCGGGTGAGCTCGCCGGTCCACCACTTGCGTGCGGCGGCGGGCGTGGCGCCCGCCGCGACGGTCTCCGCGACCTCGACGAGCAGGCCGCCGTTCACGACGTCCTGGAACTCGAGGTCGGTGAAGCCCCACTCGGCCTTCAGGCGACGACGGCGGGCTGCGGGCGGCTCGGGCAGGGCCGCCCGGAGCTCCTCGACGAGCTCTCGCGACGGCACGACCGGGAGCAGGTCGGGCTCGGGGAAGTAGCGGTAGTCGTCGGCGTCCGACTTGGGGCGGCCCGGGCTCGTGGTGCCCGAGTCCTCGTGCCAGTGCCGGGTCTCCTGCGTGATGCTGCCGCCCGCGGCGAGGATCGCGGCCTGCCGCTGGATCTCGTAGCGCACGGCGCGCTCGATCGAGCGGAACGAGTTCACGTTCTTCGTCTCGGTGCGGGTGCCGAGCTTCTCGGAGCCGCGCGGGCGCAGCGACACGTTCGCGTCGCAGCGCAGGTTGCCGCGCTCCATGCGCGCGTCGGAGATGCCGAGCGCGATCGCGATGTCGCGGATGGTGGCGACGTATGCCTTCGCGAGCTGCGGCGCGTCTGCCTCGGCGCCGAAGATCGGCTTCGTCACGATCTCGACGAGCGGCACGCCGGCGCGGTTGTAGTCGACGAGCGAGTATTCCGCGCCGTGGATGCGACCGGTGGCGCCGCCCACGTGCGTGAGCTTGCCCGCGTCCTCCTCCATGTGCGCACGCTCGATCGGGATCTGGAAGACGCGGCCGTCCTCCAGCTCGACCTCGACACTGCCCTCGAAGGCGATGGGCTCGTCGTACTGCGAGATCTGGTAGTTCTTCGCGAGGTCGGGGTAGAAGTAGTTCTTGCGCGCGAAGCGGCTCGACTCCGCGATCGAGCAGCCGAGCGCGAGGCCCAGCGAGATCGATGAGCGCACGGCCTCGCCGTTCACGACCGGCAACGAGCCGGGGAGCCCCAGGTCGACCGGGGCGACGAGCGTGTTCGGCCCGGCGCCGTGGAAGGCGGAGTTCGCCGGGTTCGGGGCCGGCGAGAACATCTTCGTCGTGGTGTTCAGCTCGACGTGCACCTCGAGGCCGATCACCGGCTCGAAGAGCTCGAGGGCCTTCTCGTAGTCCATCAGGTCGGCGCGGGCCATCAGACGGCACCCTCCTCGCTCGCGAGCATCTCATGGGTGGACAGGTCGGGCGCGCTCTCGAGGATCGGGGCGCCCCACTCGGCGAGCAGCAGCTGCTCGAGCGCGCCGCCGACGTTGTAGAGCCGTGCGTCCTCGCGAGCCGGCGCGAGGAACTGGATGCCGACGGGCAGGCCGTCCTCGGGCGCGATGCCCGAGGGGATCGAGATGCCCGGGACGCCGGCGAGGTTCGCCGGGATGGTCGCGACGTCGTTGAGGTACATCGCCAGCGGGTCGTCGAGCTTCTCGCCGAGCTTGAACGCCGTGGTGGGCGCGGTGGGCGTCGCGAGCACGTCGACGTTCGCGAAGGCGGCGTCGAAGTCGCGCTGCACGAGCGTGCGCACCTTCTGGGCGCTGCCGTAGTAGGCGTCGTAGTATCCGGCCGAGAGGGCGTAGGTGCCGAGGATGATGCGTCGCTTCACCTCGGGGCCGAAGCCCGCCTCGCGCGTGGCGGCCATGACCTGTTCGACCGTGCCGCCGCCGCTCGGGGTGACTCGGAGCCCGAAGCGGACCGAGTCGAACTTGGCGAGGTTCGAGGACGCCTCGGCCGGGAGGATCAGGTAGTACGCGGCGATGGAGTACTCGAAGTTCGGGGCGCTGACCTCGACGATCTCGGCGCCGTTGCGCTCGAGGAGGGCGAGCGCCTCGTGGAAGCGCTGGCGCACGCCCGCCTGGAAGCCGTCGGAGTCGAGCTCCTTGACGACGCCGATGCGGAGGCCCGAGACATCCGCGCGCCGAACGGCCTCGGCCATCGACGGCCACTCGGTGGGGATGGACGTGGAGTCGTGCGGGTCGTGCCCCGCGATCACGTCGTGCAGCAGCGCGGCGTCGAGCACGGTGCGCGTGACCGGGCCGATCTGGTCGAGCGACGACGCGAGCGCGATCGAGCCGTAGCGGCTCACCGCGCCGTACGTCGGCTTCACGCCCACGGTGCCGGTGACGTGCGCCGGCTGTCGGATCGAGCCGCCCGTGTCGCTGCCGAGCGCGAGCGGCGCCTCGAAGCTCGCCACCGCGGCGGCCGAGCCGCCGCCCGAGCCGCCGGGGATGCGCTCGAGGTCCCACGGGTTGTGCGTGGGGCCGTACGCCGAGTGCTCGGTCGACGAGCCCATCGCGAACTCGTCCATGTTGGTCTTGCCGAGCGGCACGAGGCCGGCCTCGCGCACCTTGCGCACGGGCGTCGCGTCGTACGGCGGCACCCAGCCCTCGAGGATGCGGGAGCCCGCGGTCGAGGGCATGCCCTCGGTGACGAGCACGTCCTTCACCGCGATCGGCACGCCGGCGAGCTCGCCGAGCGGCTCGCCCGCGGCGCGGCGGCGGTCGATGTCGGCGGCGGTCGCGAGGGCGCGCTCGGTGTCGACGTGGAGGAACGCGTGCACGGCGCCGTCGACGGCGCCGATGCGGTCGAGGTGGGCCTGCGTCGCCTCGACGGACGACACGTCGCCGGCGGCGAGGCGCGCGCCGAGCTCGGCGGCGGACAGGCGGATGAGGTCGCTCACTGCTCCTCCCCCAGGATCGCCGACACCACGAAGCGCGAGTCGGCCGCCTCGGGTGCACCCGAGAGCGCCTGCTCGACGGACAGCACGGTGTCGCCCACGACGTCGTCGCGGAAGACGTTCTGCATCGGGATCGGGTGGCTCGTCGGCGGCACGTCGGGCGTGGCCACCTCGCTCACCTTCTCGACCGCCTGCATGATCTGGCCGAGCTCCGCCGTGAGGTGCTCGATCTCTTCCTCGGTGAGCGCGATGCGTGCGAGGTTCGCGAGGTGGGCGACCTGCTCCGCACTGATTTCGGACATGCTGCTCCGTCGTGTCGGGATGGGGATCACCCGAGTCTATCGGGGCTCGTCTCCTCCCCTGCGACGGGCACCGGAACGGCTCCCTCCGCGAGCTTGAGCCGCGTCCAGACGTTCATGTTGATGACGACCGCGGCGATCTCCGCGATGGACGTCGCCTCGAAGTGGGCGGCCAGTTGCGCGTGGAGGATGGGGAACCCCGCCAGATCGTAGGTCGTGAGCCCCTCGCAGTACGCGAGCGCGGCCCGTTCGGCGTCGGTGAACACGGCGCTCTCGCGCCAGCTCGGCAGGTGGGCGATCGTCTCGGCGTCGATGCCGACGCGCTCCGCGGCCGCGGTGTGCAGGATGAGGCAGTACGAACAGGGATCCAGCTGCGCGACCCTGAGGCGCAGGAGCTCGGCGAGTCGGGCGTCGAGGCCCAGCTCGGCCGTGTAGCCGAACTTCGCGGCCATCCCCCTGGCGAGCTCGTCGAACTCCGTGAGGTCGGAGTCGAATCGGGTGTTCTCGAACCGGATCGCCATGCGATGTCTCCTCCCAGCGCGTCGACCGTCGACGGATGCCGCGTCAGCTCGGCCTGCCGAAGAGCCCCTCGCCGTAGCGGTGGAGGATCTCGTAGGCATCGGCGTAGGTGGCGGGCTCCTCGGCGTCGGGCGCGCCGTACTTCGCGAGGAGCAGCCCGAGCAGGCCACGGGCCGGCGGGCTCAGCGGCTTGTCCTTGTGTTGGTGCGCGGGATGCGGAGCCTCGGCCTGCGGGTTCGGCGGGATGAACTGCGGCGTGGTCGACGGCCAGGTGATCGGCGCCCGCGGCTCGCGGAGGTTGACCGCGTTGAAGAGGTTGTTCGCGCCGACGTCGCGTCGAGTGAGCGGCTTCAGTCCGTGCAGCCGCGAGAGCGTCGCGATGACCGCGGCGTGGTGCATCTCGTCGTGGATGACGGTGCCCGCGCGGGTGTAGGCCGAGACGGCGATCGCCGGCACGCGGCATCCGAGCCGGTCGAACCCGAAGCCCATCTCGCCCTCGCTGTCTTCGTGCGGGGGCGTCGCCGAGGGCGGCGGAACATGGTCGTACGTGCCGCCGTGCTCGTCGAACGTGATGAGGAACATGGTGTTGAGCGCGTTCGAGCCCGTGGGCGACGCGCTGCGCTTGATCGCCTCGTAGACCTCGTGCACGAGCGCCTCGCCGGCGCGTACATCGGAGATCGCCGAGTCGATGACCTCGACGCCGTCGACGTCGCTTTCGCGGAGGCGACCGAACGGCGGGTGGAAGTCGTTGTGGTTGTAGGTCATGCGCGGCTCGATGAACGCATACGCCGGGAGCCGGCCGAGCTTCACGTCCTCGTAGAACTGGCTCATGGTCGCGAACCGCTCGGTCTTCCAGAACGGCTCGAGCACGGGCGCGTGCAGCACGCCGGTGAACGAGACGAGCTGCAGCTCGTCGAAGTAGACGCGCCACGAGACGCCCGCCTCCTCGAGGCGATTGAAGATCGTGGGCGTCGCTGGGGCGTCGAGCCATTTGTCGTAGCCGCCGCCCGCCTTGTTCGTGACGAAGCCGTGCGACGTCGAGGCGTGGAAGAACGACCGGTTGCAGAACGTCTGCGAGGGCACCGCGCAGTACCAGTTGTCGTAGACGGCGAAGTTCTTGGCGAGGGTCGAGAGCACCGGCAGCATCGGCGGCGAGAACGAGCCCATGATCTGGCTCGCCTCGTCGATCGTGGGTGCCGTGCCCTTCTTCAGCCGCATGTAGTTGATCCAGTAGTCGCGCACGAACCCCGACATGTCGGCGGCGGCCTCGCGCCCGGGCGCGTTGTACGGCGCCTGCATCGACTCGACGAAGAGCTCGGCGTTCGTCGCCGGGTCGACCGTGTCGAACAGTTGCGTGTTGACGTGCGGGAACTCCTCGCCCGGATCGGGGTTCGGTCGGCCCATGATCTCGTCGGTGGAGCCCTCGTACACGTGCACCGCGACGACCGTGCCGTCGGGCGCCGTGTTCGTGTAGTCGCCGAAGGCCAGGCCCTCGAAGGTCTCACCGGCGGGCAGGTCGTCCTGCGAGTAGAGCCAGCCGAGCAGGTTGTCGAACGAGCGGTTCTCGCCCATGAGCACGACGAGGTGGTCGAAGCCGGCCTGCTGACGGGCCGTGAGCGGCACGAAGTCGTCGACGCCCTCCTCGAAGCCCAGCTGGTGACCGATCGAAGCTCCGACGGCCGCGCCGATGCCACCGCCGACCACGGCGCCCGCCGCCGCGGCGCCGCCGATCTTCAGGAAGTCGCGACGCGACGTGGCGCGCGGCGCATCGGCCGCGGCATCCGCCCCCGCATCTGCGCCCGTGCCCGATTCGTCGGACCTGCCCGGCTCGCTCGACTCCGGCTCGACGTCGTCCCCCACGCGCTCCCCCACTCCGCTCCGCGCCGCTCAGGCGTCGAGCGCGCCCGGCCCCTCGGTCACGAGCCGCGCGAACTGCGCGGCGTCGAGCACGCGGATGCCGAGCTCCTCCGCCTTCGCGAGCTTGGAGCCGGCACCGGGCCCGGCGGCCACGAAGTCGGTGTTCTTCGACACGCTCGAGGCCGCCTTGCCACCTGCCGCGATGATAGCCTCCTGCGCGCCCTCGCGCGTGAAGCCCTCGAGCGAGCCGGTCGCGACCACGGTGAGGCCCGCAAGCACGCCGTCGGCCGCGGCGGCGGCCGCCGCGCCGGGTCCGGGATGGCCCTCGGTACGGAACTGCACACCGGACGCCTGCCACCGCTCGACGATCTCGCGGTGCCAGTCGACGTCGAACCACTCCGTGAGCGAGTCGGCGATGATGCCGCCGACGCCTTCGACGTCGGAGAGCTCCTGCACGCTCGCCTCGCGGATCGCGTCGAGCGACCCGAAGTGGTCGGCGAGCGCGCGGGCGGCGACCGGACCGACGTGCCGGATGTTCAGCGAGACGAGGAGCCGCCACAGCGGCTTGGTCTTGGCCTTCTCGAGCTCTTCGAGGAGCTTCGTCGCTGCCCCCGATGGCAGCAGCTCGCGGTGGGTCTTGCGGATGCCGGCACGGCGGCGCTCGGCCGCGTCGAGGTGCTCGGTGCCGGGCGGGTAGGTCGCCGGCGCCCACTTCTGGAACGGTGCGCGGCGGATCGGCTCGCCCGTGGCCTCGTCGACCTTGACCTCGCCCGTCTCGGCGTCGCGGACGACGACCTGGATGGGTACGAGCTCGTCGAGCGTGAGGTCGAACAGCCGGGCCTCGGTCTCGAGGGGCGGCGTCGTGGGGACGGAGGGCTGCGTGAGCGCGGCCGCGGTGACCTCGCCGAGCGCCTCGATGTCGAGGGCGCCGCGGGAGCCGATGTGCTCGACCCGACCGCGCACCTGCGCGGGGCACGACCGCGCGTTGGGGCAGCGGAGGTCGATGTCGCCCTCCTTCATGGGGCGGAGCGGCGTGCCGCACACCGGGCAGTCGGCGGGCATGCTCCACTCGCGCTCGGTGCCGTCGCGAAGCTGTTCGACGGCGCCGAGGATCTCGGGGATGACGTCGCCCGCCTTGCGGAGCACGACCGTGTCGCCGATGAGGACGCCCTTGGCCTTGACGACGTCCTGGTTGTGCAGCGTCGCCTGGCGCACCGTGGAACCGGCGACCTTGACCGGCGCCATGATCGCGTACGGCGTCGCGCGACCGGTGCGGCCGATGGCCACCGCGATGTCGAGGAGCTTCGTGTGCACCTCCTCGGGCGGGTACTTGTAGGCGATCGCCCACCGTGGAGCCCGGCTCGTCGCGCCCAGCTCGTCGTGCAGTGCGAGCTCGTCGACCTTGACGACGATGCCGTCGATCTCGTGCTCGACGTCGTGGCGGTGCTCGCCCCAGTGCGCGATGAACGCCGCGACGTCGTCGACGGAGTCGAGCACCCGCGCGTACGGCGAGACGGGGAGACCCCACTGCGCGAGCAGCCCGTAGATCTCGGACTGCGTCGCGACGGGCGGGCGATCCCAGGCGCCGATGCCGTGGAGGTAGAGCGAGAGCCGCCCCAGCCGGTCGCGCATCAGGTCGAGCTCGAATGCGCTCTTGCGCTCCCGTCGCTGGCGCAGGCTGCCCGCCGCCGTGTTCCGCGCGTTCGCGAACTCGGGGTAGCGCACCTTGATGGCCGCCTCGGGCTTGCCCTTGGCCAGCTCCTCCGCCTCGTATGCCGCCTGCAGTTCGTGCTGGCGGCGGTTCAGCTCCTCGAAGTCGGCCGTCGACAGGAAGACCTCGCCGCGCACCTCGAAGAATGGCGGGAACCCCTCGCCCTCGAGCCGTCGCGGGATGGCCGGGATGAACTCGAGGTTCTCGGTGATGTCCTCGCCGACGCGGCCGTCGCCGCGCGTGGTCGCCGTCTCGAGCACGCCGTCGCGGTAGGCGAGGCTGATCGCGAGCCCGTCGATCTTGAGCTCGCAGAGCCAGTGCACCGCCCGCCCGGCATCGCGCTCGACCTTCACGGCCCACTCTCGGAACTCGTCGACGGAGAACACGTTGTCGAGGCTGAGCATGCGCTCGGCGTGCTCGTGCTCGGGGAAGCCGGCGGTCGCGACGACCGCGCCCACCTGCTGCGTCGGGCTGTCTTGGCCGGCGAGCTCGGGGAACGCGCGCTCGATCGCCTCGAGTCGGTGGAACGCGAGGTCGTACTCGGCGTCGGAGTACGGCGTGTCGCCGTCGCCGTAGTAGGCCAGTCGCGCTCGGTCGATGAGGTCGGCGAGCTGCTCCGATTCGGCGCGGGCGGTCTCGAAGTCGGCTGGGATGTCGCTCACAGGTGCCATCCTAGGAGGCCCCTCCGACGGCATCGGAAGCGCCGGGCGGACGCGACGGCGAACGTCCCCCCGTCACTCGTCGTCGACGAGATGGTCGACGCGCCGGTGGTAGCGGACCCCGACGACGCCGCCGAGGATCGCGCCGCCGAGGGTCACCACCGCGAGCACGACCGAGGCGGCGATGCCCGCGATCGTCAGCAGGTCCTCGGGGAGGGGGATGCGCCGGAGCACGCCGACGCCGGTCGACTGGTCGAACCGGCCGAGGACGAAGCCGATGACCCCCGCCAGGATCCCGATCGCGATCGTCCACACCCACACGGCCACGCCCTGCGCGACGCCGCTGAAGCGGGCCATGCGGCCGGCGACGTAGCCGCCGCAGTAGTACGAGGCGAACAGCAGCACGAGGAGCGTGCCGGCGCCGATCCAGCCGAGCGTCTGCAGGTCGAGCGGGAGCTCTCGCGCGAAGAGCATCGGGTTGCGCACGTCGAGGCCCAGCACCACGCCGGCGACGGTCAGGAGTCCCGTGAGGATGGCGAAGGTCGCCGAGGCGATGAGCCACCCGAAGAAGGCCGAGCCGACCTTCACGCCGCCGAACCGCTCGCGCTGGCGTTCGATGACCTCGTCGGTGGTGAGCGTCAACGGGTCGACCATGTCGTCCCACGCCGCAGGCCCGGGTTCGAGCGTCGCGACGGGGCGGGTCGCGGGCGCGGGATCGAGGTTCCGGAACAGCTCGGCGGGGTCGCGGTTCGGGTCGGAGGGGTACAGCGGGTAGTTCACGGGATCTCCTCGTCACTCGCTCGGCGCCGGGGGAAGCGCCAGCGCGAATCTACGCGAAGCGCTTCCCGACCGCGACGCGAGCGAGCGTCGGGCGCGTCGGGCACGGCGGATGCCGCGTGCTCGGGCACGCGGCATCCGCCCGCCGATCAGGCGCCGAAGCCGGCGCGGTCGACCTTGCGGTGGTAGTGCGTGCCGGCCTTGCCGCCGAGGATCGCGCCGCCGAGGCTCGCGATGGCGACCACGATCGCCGTGACGATGCCGGCCATCGTGAGGTCGCCCTCGCTCACCGGGAGGCGCGGGAAGAAGTTGAGGTCGGCGAAGACGTCGAAGCGGCTGCCGATCACGACACCGAGCAGCGCCATGACGATCGCGATGACGAGCGCCCACACCCAGACCGCGAGGCCCTGCACGACGCCGTTGAAGCGCGCCATGCGACCGGCGACGTAGCCGCCGCAGTAGTAGGCGAGGAACAGGATCAGCAGGAGCGCGATCGCGCCGATCCAGCCGATGGTGCCGGCGTCGAGTCCGACCTGGCCGGCGGCCGCGTCGACGTCCTCGACGCCGAGGCCGAGCGCAGCGCCGGTCGCGGCGAGGAGCGCGGTGAGCAGCGTCGCCAAGCCGAAGGCGGCGAGCCAGCCGAAGAACGCAGCGCCGACCTTCACGCCGCCGAACGCCTCGCGCTCGCGGGCGGCGACCTGCTTCCGTTCGGCCGCGAGCTCGGCGTGGGGCCGATCGGCCACGCCGTCGCCGTCGGTGTCGCGGTCCACCACGGCCTCACGGCGGTCGTCGACGCCGTCGCCGTCACGGTCGACCAGCGCCTCACGGCGATCGCCGACGCCGTCGCCGTCACGGTCCACGACCGTCGCACGGCGGTCGGCCACGCCGTCGCCGTCACGGTCGACGACGGCCTCACGCCGATCGTCGACGCCGTCGCCGTCACGGTCGACGCCGGTGTACGCGGCATCCGCTCGCTCTGCTGTGGGTACGGCGATCGTGTCGCCGGTCGCGGCGATCGGCCGCTCTGAGGGTCGGTCTGCGGGTTCTCGGGGGGTGCTCACGGTGCATCCTCTCGTCGTCGGGTCGCGCCATCGGGGTCGGCGCAGGCGAGAATCTACGCGGCGCGAATCCGCAACGGACAGGCCTTGACATGCCCCGGACCGACACGCCATACGCGCGCGAACGCGCCGCGCATCGCCGTGCGATTCGATGTCGGCGCTCAGGCCTCGACGGGGACGGCGCTCACCGTGCGGTCGATGGTGCACTGCCCGAGCACGCGCGTGCCGACGTAGAGGACCGCGGTCTGGCCCGGCGCGACGCCGTCGAGCGGATGCCCGGGCGTGATCACGAGCTCGCCGTCGGCGACGACCGCCGTGGCGGGCACGGGATCGGCGTGCGCGCGGATCTGCACCTCGCACGCGAACGGCGTTGCGGGCTCGGCCGGCGGCATCCCGGCCCACGTGAAGCGCGACCCGGCGATGAGCGCCGTCGCGAGCGCCGCCTTCGGGCCGACGACGACCGTGTTCTCCTTGGGTCGTACCTCGAGCACGAACCGGGGCTTCCCGTCGGGTGCGGGCGTGCCGAGCCGGAGCCCGCGGCGTTGGCCGACCGTGTAGGCGTGCGCGCCCTCGTGCGCGCCGACGACGGCGCCCGTCCGGTCGACGATCTCACCGGGCGCCTCGCCGACGTGCTCGGCGAGCCATCCGCGCGTGTCGCCGTCGGGGATGAAGCAGATGTCGTGCGAGTCGGGCTTCTGCGCGACGCTCAGGCCGCGGCGGGCGGCCTCCTCGCGCACGAGCTGCTTCGAGGGCGTGTCGCCGAGCGGGAAGTACGCGTGCGCGAGCTGCTCCGTCGTGAGCACGCCGAGCACGTAGGACTGGTCCTTCGCCCAGGCGCTCGCGCGGTGGAGCTCGCGGTTGCCCGCGGCATCCGCGACGATCGTGGCGTAGTGGCCCGTGCAGACGGCGTCGAAGCCGAGCGCCAGCGCCTTCTCGAGCAGGGCGGCGAACTTGATGCGCTCGTTGCAGCGCATGCACGGGTTGGGGGTGCGGCCCGCCGAGTACTCGGCGATGAAGTCGTCGACCACGTCGGCCTTGAACCGCTCCGAGAAGTCCCAGACGTAGTACGGGATGCCGAGGACGTTGGCGGCGCGCTGCGCGTCCATCGAGTCCTCGATCGTGCAGCAGCCGCGGCTGCCGGTGCGCAGCGTTCCCGGCATACGACTGAGCGCGAGGTGCACGCCGACCACGTCATGGCCGGCCTCCACCGCGCGCGCCGCGGCTACGGCGCTGTCGACGCCGCCGCTCATCGCTGCGAGAACCTTCACCCGTCAAGTGTAGGCAGGGCCGCCTGAACGGATGCCCCGTCGACCGGTCCGTGCCGTTCTCAGGACAGCCCCATCGACCGGTCCGCGTCTCTTCTCAGGACGGGCCCCTCGACCGATCCGTGCCTCTTCTCAGGACAGGCTCCGTCGACCGGTCCGTGCCTTTTCTCAGGACGGGCCCCGCCCGAACCGGCGCTTCTCAGGACGACACGCCGCTCGCGGCGACGCCGCGGCCGCAGATCTCCTGAGAAAAGCGGTGGAGCGAGCGGATGCCGCGGCGCGTCAGCGGTGAGCGACGGATGCCCCGGCCGTCCCGGTCAGCGGCCGAACGACGTCAGCCGGCCCGCGAGCCCGGCCTTCGCCGCCTGCGCGTACGCGGCGGGCAGCGCCGCGAGGAACGCGTCGACGTCGGCCTCGGTGGAGTCGTGCCCGAGGGTGATCCGCAGGGCACCGCGCGCGTCGGACTCGGTGCGGCCCATGGCCATCAGCACGTGCGAGGGCTCGGGCACGCCCGCCTGGCACGCCGACCCGGTCGAGACGGCCACGCCCGCGGCATCCAGCAGGAACAGCAGCGAGTCGCCCTCGCAGCCGGGGAACGAGAGGTGCACGTTGCCGGGAAGGCGCCCGGCGGGATCGGGGTCGCCCGAGAGCCTCGCCTCGGGCACCGCGGCGAGCGCGCCGGCGGTGAGGCGGTCGCGCAGGGCCGACATCCGCCGAGCGTCGGCATCGAGCCGATCGTGCATCGACGTCGCCGCCGCGGCGAAGCCGGCCGCCGCCGCCACGTCCTGCGTCCCGGAGCGCAGGCGCCGCTGCTGTCCCCCTCCGTGGATGAGCGGCTCGACGATGGCCGACCGGTCGAGGACGAGCGCGCCGATGCCGGCCGGACCGCCGATCTTGTGCGCCGAGACGCTGAGGGCGACGAGACCGGCGCCGCGCGGGGCATCCGTCGCCCGTCGCAGCCCGCGCAAGTCGATCGGCAGCTGCCCGTACGCGGCGATCGCGTCGACGTGCAGCGGCACGCCGGCACGCGCGGCGAGCCGAGCGACGTCCTCGACGGGCTGGATCGTGCCCACCTCGTTGTTGGCCCACAGCATGGTCACGAGCGCCACGGATGCCGCGTCGCGGGCGAGCTCGGCCTCGAGCAGGTCGAGGCGCAGCCGCCCGAGGTCGTCGAGCGGCACCTCGTCGATGACCGCGCCCTCGTGCGTCGCGAGCCACTCGATCGTGTCGAGCGTCGCGTGGTGCTCCCCCGCCGGGACGAGGATGCGCGACCGCGGGCGACCGGCCGGCGCCGACGCCTGCCGGCTCCACCACAGCCCCTTGATCGCGAGGTTCACGGCCTCGGTGCCGTTGCCCGTGAAGACCACCTCGATGGCGTCGGCGCCGAGCGTCGCGGCGATGCGCTCACGCGACTCCTCGAGCAGCCGCTTGGCCCGCTGGCCCGCGCTGTGGATCGACGAGGGGTTGCCCACCACGGCGAGCGCCGACGTGAGCGCCTCGACCGCCTCGGGCCGCATGGGGGTCGTCGCGGCGTGGTCGAGGTAGACCATTGGCGGACCTCCTCCCCCGTTCGGGCCCGTGCGCGGCACGTCGCGTCCGCGCGTGGGAGCGCTTGCACTACGAACTACTGTAGATCGCATGTCCGCGTCCGGCCCCCTGCACGACCTCGGCGTCCGCACGGGCGCCGACGGCGGTGGCATCCGGGTCTGGTCGGAGCACGCGACGTCGATCGACCTCGTCGTGTTCGCCGACGGGGACCTCGACTGGGCGGTCGAGCGCACGCCGCTCGCCCGCGACGCGCACGGCGTCTGGGAGGGCCGCTCGGCGAAACTGGTGCCGGGCGCCCGCTACGGACTGCGCGTCGACGGGCCCGCGGGCGTCGAGCACGCGTTCAACCCGGTGCACACGCTGCTCGACCCGTACGCCCGCGGCCTCACCGCAGCGGCCGACGGATCGTGGCGCGGCGTGGCGATGAACTCGCTCGTCGACGACGGCTTCGACTGGACCGGCACGGCCAAGCCGCGCGTCCCGCTCGACCACACGGTCGTCTACGAGACGCACGTGCGCGGCTTCTCGAAGCTCAACCCGGCGATCCCCGAGCCGCTGCGCGGCACCTACGCGGGACTCGCGCACGACGCCTCGCTCGAGTACCTCACGGGCCTCGGCGTCACGACCGTCGAGCTGCTGCCCGCGCAGGCGTTCGTCTCCGAGGAGCGGCTCGTGCGACAGGGCCGGCCGAACTACTGGGGCTACAACACGCTCGGCTTCTTCGCGGCGCACGCGCCCTACGCGACCGCCGCAGCACAGGCCGCCGGCGCACACGCCGTGCGACGTGAGTTCGCGGGCATGGTGCGCCGGCTGCACGAGGCGGGGCTCGAGGTCGTGCTCGACGTCGTCTACAACCACACCGCCGAGGAGGGCCGTCGCGGCCCGACGTACTCGTTCCGCGGCATCGACAACGCGTCGTACTACCGCCACGACGCGCACGGCCGCTACGTCGACACGACCGGATGCGGCAACACGCTCGACTTCGGGCACGCGGCCCCGCAGCGGCTCGTGCTCGACTCGATGCGCTACTTCGCCGAGGAGCTCCAGGTCGACGGCTTCCGGCTCGACCTCGCCGCCACTCTCGGGCGCGACGACCACGGCGCCTACACGCCCGAGCACCCGCTGCTGCGCGGCATGCTCGAGGATCCCGTCATCGGCGCCTCGAAGCTCATCGCCGAGCCGTGGGACGTCGGCCCCGGCGGCTGGCAGACGGGCAACTTCCCCGCGGGGTTCAGCGAGTGGAACGACCGCTACCGCGACCGCATGCGCGACTTCTGGCTCGGCGACCTGCGCCGCGAGCGCGAGACGGGCTCGGCCGGCAGCGGCATCGGCCGCTTCGCGACCCGCCTCGCCGGCTCGGCGAACACGTTCTCCCAGGAGCGCGGCCCGCTCGCGAGCCTGAACTTCGTCACCGCGCACGACGGCTTCACGCTCGCCGACCTCACGGCCTACGACCTGAAGCACAACCTCGGCAACGGGGAGCAGAACCGCGACGGCGCCGACCACAACAACTCCTACAACCACGGCGTCGAGGGCGACACCGACGACCCCGAGATCCGCGCGGCGCGGCGCCGCAGCATCCGGAACCTGCTCGGCACCCTGCTGCTCTCGGCCGGCGTGCCCATGATCACGGCGGGCGACGAGTACGGCCGCAGCCAGCGCGGCAACAACAACGCCTACTGCCACGACTCCGAGCTCACCTGGCTCGCGTGGCGCGACGACGAGCGCGACGCCGGGCTGCTCGCGACGGTGCGGCGGCTCCTGCGCCTGCGCGCCGAGAACCCCGCGCTGCGTCCGGTGCGGTTCGGCCGGTTCGGCGAGACGATCCCGAGCGCCTCGCAGATGGACTGGTTCAACGCCGAGGGCACCACGATGACCATCGACGACTGGAACTCCCCCGAGCAGCGCACGCTCCAGTTCCTCGCCGCGTCGACGCCCGAGTTCGAGGCGTTCAACCGCATCCTGCTCGTCGTGCACGCGCACGAGGAGGCGACCGAGGTCGTGCTGCCCGACCACGAGGGCGTGACGGGCTACTCCCGCCTCTGGGACTCGTCCGGCGAGGAGCCGATCGACGACCCGACCGTGCACGCTCCTGGCGACACGCTCGCGATCCCGCCGCTGTCGATGCACCTGTTCCGCGCCGACGGCGAGCGGCCGACGCCGCGCGCGGTCGCGGCTCCCGAGTCCGACGGCGGCGTTTGATGGCCAAGCGCGCGGATGCCTCGGCGGGCACGCCCGCGACCGTCGCGCTCACCCGTGCCGGCGTCGCCTTCACCGCGCACGCCTACGAGCACGACCCCCGCACCGCCGCCTACGGACTCGAGGCGGCCGAGAAGCTGAGCATCGACCCCGACCGCGTGTTCAAGACCCTGCTCGCGAACGTCGACGGCGCGCTCGCGGTCGGCATCGTGCCGGTGGCGCAGCAGCTCGACCTCAAGGCCCTCGCCCAAGCGCTCGGCGGCAAGCGCGCCGAGATGGCCGATCCCGCCGTCGCCGAGCGCAGGACCGGCTACGTCGTGGGCGGCATCAGCCCGATCGGGCAGAAGACCGCGCTGCCGACCGTGCTCGACGAGTCCGCGATCCTCTGCGAGACGATCCTCGTCTCGGGCGGCCGTCGCGGGCTCGACCTCGAGCTCGCGCCCGACGACCTGCTCGCCGTCACCGCCGGCCGCTACGCGCCGATCGCGCGCGGGCGCTGAGGCGCGCCGCTCGCCGAGCCCGTCGAAACGAGCCAGCGCCGCGCGCCGAGCCCGTCGAAGCGAGCCCGCGCCGCTCACCGAGCCCGTCGAAGCGAGCCCGCTCCCGCTCGCTGAGCCCGTCGAAGCGAGACCCCACGGGCGGGTTCCCTTCGACGAGCTCAGGGAACGGGCGACGTCAGGTCCCTTCGACGGGCTCAGGGACCGAACTACCCCGCGACCGCGACCAGCCCCAGCTCCGCGGGCGACGTGAGCAGCGGATGCCGCGGCACGACGCGCACGGTGTACCCGAAGGCGCCGGCGCGATCGAGCACCACGGTGCCCGTGTACAGGCGCGGACCCGAGGAGCTCGCGGCATCCGCCGACCGGTCGGGTTCGAGCGTGGTGCGTCGCGCGCCCTCGATCGACTCGTCGGTGCGGCTGCGGCCGTAGACGACCTCGACCGCGACGTCGTCGGGGGCGAGGCCGTCGAGCTCCACGTAGGCGCGCAGGTTGAGCTCGTCGCCGACGTGCGGCGACTCGACGCCTCCCGACTCGACGTGCACGACCTGCACCTTCGGCCAGGAGGCGCGCACGCGGGCGCCGAACGCCGCGAGCTCGCGGGCGCCGCGGTCGCCGTCGGCCTCCACGCGGGCCGCCTGCTCGGCCGCCGGGCGGTAGAGCTCCTCGACGTACTGGCGCACCATGCGGTCGGCGCCGAGCTCGGGCGCGAGCGTCGTCAGCGTCTGCCGCACGCGGCGCACCCACTCCACGGGCACGCCGTCGCCGTCGCGCTCGTAGTACCGGGTCGCGACGCGGTGCTCGAGCAGCTCGTAGAGCGCCGCCGCCTCGAGGGCGTCGCGCTCGCCGGCGTCGCCCGCGGCATCCGCGGACGGGATCACCCAGCCGTAGTCGTCGCCCGCGTACTCGGCCCACCAGCCGTCGAGGATCGACAGGTTCAGGGCGCCGTTCATGGCGGCCTTCATGCCCGACGTGCCGCACGCCTCGAGCGGGCGCAGCGGGTTGTTGAGCCACACGTCGCAGCCGGGGTAGAGCAGCTCGGCCATGCCCATGTCGTAGTCGGGGAGGAACACGATGCGCTCGCGGAGCTCGGGCTGTTGGGCGAACTGCACGAGCTGCTGGATGAGGCGCTTGCCCTCGTCGTCGGCGGGGTGCGACTTGCCGGCGATGACGAACTGCACGGGCCGCTCGGGGTTCGTGAGGATCGCCTTCAGGCGCTCGGGGTCGCTGAGCATGAGGGTGAGGCGCTTGTACGTCGGCACGCGCCGGGCGAAGCCGACCGTCAGCGTGTCGGGGTCGAGCACCCGCGAGACCCATGAGGGCGCCTGGCTGCCCGGATGCTGCTCCGTCCACGCCGCGCGCAGCCGCCGCCGCGCGTCCTCGACGAGCTGCAGGCGCATGCCCCGCTTGACCGCCCAGAGCTCGCCGTCGGTGAGCGCACCGCTGGACCAGTCGGCGTGCTCGGTGTCGCCCGTGCCGAGCCGGGACTCGGCGAGGCCGACGAGGGCCGGGTCGGTCCAGGTCGGCGCATGCACTCCGTTCGTGATCGACGTGATCGGCACGTCGGCGACGTCGAACCCGGGCCAGAGGTCGCCGAACATCCGGCGGCTGACCTGGCCGTGCAGCTTCGAGACGCCGTTCGCGCGCTGCGCGAGCCGCAGGCCCATGACCGCCATGTTGAACGGGCTCGTCGCCGGGTCGGCGCCGGGCTCGACGCCGAGCGCGAGCGCGTCGGCGGGTTCGACGCCGGGCAGCAGCGAGCTCGTGAGGTAGCGCTCGACGAGGCCGCGCTCGAACCGGTCGATGCCCGCGGGGACGGGCGTGTGGGTCGTGAACACCGTGCCGGCGCGCACGAGCTGCAGCGCCTCGGCGAACGAGCGTCCCTCGGCGATGTGGGTCGCGATGCGCTCGAGTCCGAGGAAGCCCGCGTGGCCCTCGTTCATGTGGAAGACGTCGGGCGCCGGTCCGCCGCTCAGCTCCGTGTAGGCGCGCACCGCGCGTGCGCCGCCCACGCCGAGCAGCAGCTCCTGGAGCAGCCGGTGCTCGCCGCCGCCGCCGTAGAGCCGGTCGGTGACCGAGCGCAGCTCGTCGTCGTTGGCCGGGATGTCGGTGTCGAGCAGGAGGAGGGTGATCCGGCCGACCGCCGCCTTCCACACGCGGGCGTGCAGCGCCGCGTCGTCGGGCAGCGCGAGGGTCACCTGCACGGGCGACCCGTCGGGACGGCGCAGCACCGAGAGCGGCAGTCCGTCGGGGTCGAGCACCGGGTAGCGCTCCTGCTGCCAGCCGTCGGGCGAGATCGACTGCGAGAAGTATCCGGCCTTGTAGAACAGGCCGACGCCGAGCAGCGGCACGCCGAGGTCGGATGCCGCCTTCAGGTGGTCGCCCGCGAGGATGCCGAGTCCGCCCGAGTACTGCGGCAGCGCCGCGGTGATGCCGAACTCGGGCGAGAAGTAGGCGACGAGCCGCGGGGCATCCGTGCCGAGGGATTGGAACCAGCGCGGCTCGGAGAGGTACTCGCGAAGGCCCGCCCGCTCGCGCTCGGCCCACTCCACGTACCCGCCGTCGGCTGCGAGCTGGTCGAGGCGCGCCGGGTCGACCTCGCCGAGGAACGCGACCGGATCGCGCCGCGACGTGCGCCAGAGCTCGGGATCGATGTGCTCGAAGAGGCGCTTCGTCGGCTCGTGCCAGGACCAGCGGAGGTTGCCGGCGAGCTCCTCGAGCGCGGAGAGCGAGCCGGGCACCACGGCCCGGACGGTGAACTTGCGGATGGGCTTCACGCGCTCCACCCTAAGTCGCACGCGTGTCGAATGTGTGAACGGGCAACCCCGCGACGCGGACGCCCATTCCGCGCTACGGTCGGATGCGTGACGACCCACGCAGTGCAGGCCGGCCGCATCCCGGTGACCGGGGTCACCCCAGCCGTCCCCGACGGCCGGTGGAGACCGAAGGCGTACGAGGGCGAGGTCGTGCCCTTCCGGGCCACGGTCTTCCGCGAGGGCCACGACCAGGTCGGCGCGATGCTCGTGATCACGAGCCCGTCAGGCGCGGTGCGCCACGAGCGGATGTCGCCGCTGACCGCCGGCACCGACCGGTGGGAGGCGCAGGTGCTCCTCGACGAGCGCGGCGTCTGGCACTGGCACGTCACGGGCTTCGACGACGAGATCGCCACGTGGCGGCACGACGCCGCCCTGAAGGTGGACGCGGGCGTCGACGCGGAGCTCATGTACGAGATCGGCGCGCGCCTGCTCGACCGCGCCGCCGACGAGAAGGCGCGGCCCGTCGCGGCCCGGCGCCGGCTCACGGCGCTGGCGAACGCGCTGCGCGACGACACGGCGACGGCGGCCGAGCGCCGCGCCCTCATCGACTCCCCAGTGCTCGACCTGTTCGCGGGCTGGCCGCTCGCGAAGCTCACGAGCGACACGCCCGAGCACGAGATCCTCGTCGAGCGCCGGCGCGCCGGCGTCGGCGCCTGGTACGAGTTCTTCCCCCGGTCCGAGGGCGCCAAGCGCCTGCGCGACGGCCGCTGGAAGAGCGGCACGTTCCGCTCCGCGGCGAAGCGCCTCGACGGGGTCGCCGCGATGGGCTTCGACGTCGTCTACCTGCCGCCGATCCACCCCATCGGCGTCACGAACCGCAAGGGCCGCAACAACACGCTCGACCCCGGCCCGCAGGATCCGGGATCGCCGTGGGCGATCGGCGGCGCGGAGGGCGGCCACGACGCGATCCATCCCGACCTCGGCTCGCTCGCCGACCTCAGGGCGTTCGTGCGCCGCGCAGCGGCGCTCGGCATCGAGGTGGCGCTCGACCTCGCGCTGCAGGCCTCGCCCGATCACCCGTGGGTGGCGGAGCATCCCGACTGGTTCACCCAGCTGCCCGACGGCACGATCCGGTACGCCGAGAACCCGCCGAAGAAGTACCAGGACATCTACCCGGTCAACTTCGACGACGACCCCGAGGGCATCTTCGAGGAGGTGCTCCGCATCGTCCGGCACTGGATCAAGCAGGGCGTGCGCATCTTCCGCGTCGACAACCCGCACACGAAGCCGCTCGCCTTCTGGGAGCGCCTCATCGGCACGGTGAACGCCGACGACCCCGACGTGGTGTTCCTCGCGGAGGCGTTCACGCGCCCCGCGATGATGCAGGCGCTCGCGATGGTGGGCTTCCAGCAGTCGTACTCGTACTTCACCTGGCGCAACACGAAGGAGGAGCTCGAGGAGTTCCTCACGTCGGTGTCGCAGGACACGGCGGACTTCATGCGGCCGAACCTGTTCGTGAACACGCCCGACATCCTCACCGAGTACCTGCAGTTCGGCGGCCCCGCGGCGTTCACCGTTCGTGCCACGATCGCCGCGACCGCTGCGCCGCTCTGGGGCGTCTACGCCGGCTTCGAGCTGTTCGAGTCGGTCGCCCGGCCGGGCGCCGAGGAGGCGATCGACAACGAGAAGTACGAGTACAAGCCGCGCGACTTCGCCGCCGCCGAGAAGGAGGGCCGCTCGCTCGCGCTGTACCTCGGCATCCTCAACCGCATCCGCGCCGACCACCCCGCGCTCGGGCAGCTGCGCAACATCCGGTTCCACGGCAGCGAGGACGACTCGGTGCTCGTGTACTCGAAGCACCTCGACGGACGCTTCACCCCCGACGGCGTCGCCGACACGATCATCGTGGTCGCCAACGTCGACCCGCACTCCGTGAGGGAGACCACCGTGCACCTCGACCTCGCCGCCATCGGACTCGAGCCCGGAACCCGCTTCGAGGTCGAGGACCTCGTCACCGGGCACCGATGGGACTGGGGCGATGCGAACTACGTCCGGCTCGATGCCTTCACGAGACCGGCCCACGTGCTGCACGTCGTGCGGGGGTCGCGATGAGCGAGCGGATGCCGCGCACCGGCCCCGCCGTCGCCGACGCCGAGCTCGCGGCGGTCGCCGAGGGCCGCTCCTTCGATCCGCACGCCATCCTCGGCCAGCACGGGTTCGACGTCGCGGGATCCCCCAGCACGCACACCGTGATCCGCACGCGCCGGCCCCTCGCCGACCGCGTGCAGGCGGTCCTCGACGGCGGCGAGGTGCTCGAGCTGGAGCACGTCGGCCATGGCATCTGGGCCGGCGCCGGCGAGTTCGGGCCCGTCGACTACCGGATCCGGGCCGCCTACGGCGACGACGAGTGGACGAGCGACGACCCGTACCGGTTCGCCCCGACCATCGGCGAGCTCGACCTGCACCTCATCGGCGAGGGCCGCCACGAGGAGCTCTGGCACGTGCTCGGCGCGCACCACCGAGAGCACTGGGGCGTCGGCTCGGGCGTTCGCGGCACCGCCTTCAGCGTCTGGGCGCCGCGTGCACGCGCGGTGCGCGTCGTCGGCGAGTTCAACCGCTGGGACGGCGCCGGCCACGCCATGCGCAGCATGGGCTCCGCGGGCATCTGGGAGCTCTTCGTGCCCGACCTCGAGCCGGGCACGGTCTACAAGTTCGAGATCCTGACCACCTGGGGCGAGTGGATCATGAAGGCCGACCCGATGGCGCGCCAGGCCGAGATCGCGCCCGCGACGGCGTCGGTCGTCAGCACGAGCACGCACGAGTGGGCCGACGGCGACTGGATGGCGCGACGCGCGCGGGTGAACGCGCACAGCGAGCCGATGAGCATCTACGAGCTGCACCTCGGGTCCTGGCGGCCCGGGCGCGGGTACCGCGACGTGGCCGACGAGCTGATCGAGTACCTGCAGTGGTTGGGCTACACGCACGTGGAGTTCATGCCGCTGGCGGAGCATCCGTTCGGCGGCTCATGGGGCTACCAGGTCACCGGCTACTACGCGGTGACGAGTCGCTTCGGCTCCCCCGACGACCTGAAGTACCTCATCGACCGGCTGCACCAGGCCGGCATCGGCGTGATCATGGACTGGGTGCCCGGGCACTTCCCGAAGGACGACTGGGCGCTCGCGCGCTTCGACGGCGAGGCGCTCTACGAGTACGCCGACCCGCGGCGCGGCGAGCAGAAGGACTGGGGCACGTACGTCTTCGACTACGGCAATCCGCGCGTGCGGAACTTCCTCGTGGCCAATGCGCTGTTCTGGCTCGAGGAGATGCACGTGGACGGCCTGCGCGTCGACGCGGTCGCCTCGATGCTCTACCTCGACTACTCCCGCGAGGACGGCGAGTGGGCCCCGAACATCTACGGCGGCCGCGAGCACCTCGAGGCGATCGGATTCCTGCAGGAGGCGACCGCGACGGCCTACAAGCGCAATCCCGGCATCGTCATGATCGCCGAGGAGTCGACGAGCTGGCCGGGCGTCACGGCCCCAACCAGCTCGGGCGGCCTGGGGTTCGGCTACAAGTGGAACATGGGGTGGATGCACGACACGCTCCAGTACGTCGAGAAGGACCCGATGTACCGGTCGTACCACCACCACGACCTCACGTTCTCGTTCCTCTACGCGTTCAGCGAGCACTTCATCCTGCCGATCAGCCACGACGAGGTCGTGCACGGCAAGGGCTCGCTGCTGCGCAAGATGCCCGGCGACCACTGGCAGCAGCTCGCGAACATGCGCGCGTACCTCTCGTACATGTGGGCGCATCCCGGCAAGCAGCTGCTGTTCATGGGGCAGGAGTTCGGGCAGCTCTCGGAGTGGAGCGAGGAGCGCGGGCTCGACTGGTGGATCCTCGACCAGCCGACGCACAAGCAGCTCGCCGAATTCGTCGGCGCGCTCAACCGCACCTACCGCGAGCAGCCGGCGCTCTGGCAGCTCGACGACGACTCCTCGGGCTTCGAGTGGGTCGAGGGCGGCGCGGCATCCGAGAACGTCATCGCGTTCCTGCGCTACGACCGCGACCGGCGGCCGCTGCTGTGCGCCGTGAACTTCGCGGGCCGGCCGCACGAGGGCTTCCGGCTCGGGCTCCCCAAAGCGGGTCGGTGGCGCGAGCTGCTGAACTCGGATGCCGCGGAGTTCGGCGGCTCGGGCGTCGGCAACCTCGGCGGCGTCGAGGCGACCGACGACCCGTGGGCCGGCCGGCCGGCGTCGGGTGTGTTCACCCTGCCGCCGCTCGCGGCCGTGTGGTTCACGCTCGACGAGTGAGACGGGCCTAGAAGAGCAGGTTCGCGAGGCGGCGCCGTGCCGCGGTGACTCGCGGGTCCTCGGTGCCGACGACCTCGAAGAGCTCCACGAGGCGCTCGCGCACGCGCTTCTTGCCGTCGGCGTCGAGCTTCGGGAAGAGCGACAGCAGCCGGTCGAACGCGTCGTCGACGTGCCCGCCCGACAGGTCGAGGTCGGCGACGTCGAGCTGCGCGTCGAGGTCGTCGGGGGCGGATGCCGCGGCGTTCCGGATGGCGTCGAGCGTCTTGCCCTGCAGGCGCCACAGCAGGTTCGCCTGCGCGAGGCCCGCGACCGCGAGCTCGTCGCGCGGATCCTGCGCCATCGCCGTGCGGTACGCGTTCGCGGCGGCCTCGTAGTCGCCGCGCTCGATCGCGTCGTACGCCTCCTGGTGCAGCGGCGGGAGGGGCTCCTCCACGGGCTCGGCGGGCTCGTCGCCCTCCGCCCCGCCCTCGGGGTCGATGCGGCCGGTGACGCCGTGCTGGGCGGCGAGCTCGAGCAGCTGGTCGAAGACCTGGTCGATGACGTCGTCGGGCTGCAGCCCGGCGAAGAGCGGCACCGGCTGGCCGGCGACGACCGCCACCACGGTGGGGATGGCCTGCGCCTGGAACGCCTGCACGAGCTGCGGGCTGCGGTCCGCCTCGGCGGCGGCGAGCACGAGACGGCCGTCGCGTGCGCGGACGAGCCGCTCGAGCGTGCCGACGAGCTCGGTCGACTGCTCGCTCCACGTGGCCCAGAGCACGACGACGACCGGCACGGTGCGCGACAGCTCGAGCGTGGAGCCGAAGCTCGCGTCATCCGTCGCGAACACCACCGGGTCGCCCGCGACGGGCCCACCCGTCGTCGCCGCGGGCTGCTGCTGGCGCTGCACGAGTGCGGAGAGGTCGACGGCTCCGCGGAGGCCGCCGGTCGGGGTGGGGTCGGTCACGGTACCTCCGATGCTCCGATCAGGCTCTCGGACCACCCGAGGAGCCGGATCTGCTCGTCCGAGCCGACGCTCGGCACGTAGAACAGCAACTGCACGCCGATGACGCGCTGCACGCCCCTGGCGCTCTTCTCGGTGAAGCCCGACAGCGCCGCGCCGGGCGCGCCGGCCTCGAACCCGATCGTGCCGCCGTCGTTCGGGGTGACCTTCTCGGTCTGCTCGATCGATGCGGTCACGAGGGCGCCGGAGTCGTTCGTCGCGAGCGCGACGACAGGGCTGTCGCCCACGACGTTCGAGAACGCGATGTCGGCCGTGGGCGGCAGCGCGTCGTTGATCGCCTGCTGGCCCGTGACGCCGAGCTGCTCGCGCAGCACGTCGCCCTCGGGGTCGAAGAGCGCGGCGTACTGGGACTCGTCGCCCTTCAGCAGTACGTCGCCGTAGGCCGCGGCGACCTGCCCGGGAGGGAGCACCAGGCCCTTGAACTCGGGCGAGATGAGCGGCGCGCCGATCGACGCGGGCGCCACCTCGGGCACGTCGGCGTCGGGGGCCAGCGACATCGCGTAGGCGATCTTGTAGTTGCTCCGGGGCGCGTCCTGCTGCAGCACGAGCGCGGTGGGAGCGACCGTGGGGTCGTCGCCGTTCGTCGCGATGGTCAGCACGGTGCGACCCGACGCGGGCCAGCCCGAGACCTGCTGCGGCAGCGTCAGCGTGAGCGGCGCGGCGGGGATCGGCGTAGGTCCGGGCTGGTCGGGCAGCGAGTTGCGGATCGTGTAGTTCGCCTGGCGGGCCTCGAGGGCCGGGCCGGTGAACCGCGCCTCCAGCGCTCCCCCGTCGCGCGCCTCGTCGGCCTCCTTCGTGGAGACCGCGATCGAGCGCATGATGCGCTCCATCTGCGGCACGGTGACGGCCGGCTCCATCTCCTCGGACTCCTCGGGCGCCGCTGCGTCACCGGTGGGCGCGGGCGTCTCGGTCGCCGGGGCGGTCGTCGCCGGAGCCGCGTCGAAGGTGGGCCAGTAGTCGGCCGAGCAGGCGCTCAGCGCGAGCGCCGGGATGGCGACGAGCGGGACGATCGCCACGCGCTTCGCGCGGCTGATCGAGCGGCGACCGCCGCTCGTGACCTGGTTGCGACGCGAGGGCTTGGGGGCGCTGGGAAGCTTGCCGCGGTTGCGACGAGGGCCGCGCGACCGGCGGTGGTGCACGAAGCCCGACACGAGCAGCGCGATGCCGAGGCCGAACACGAGGGCGCCGCCGAGGATGAGCGGGCCCGCCCACGGCGTGGCGTTGTCGAGCGGCCAGGCGATCGCGAGGTCGGCCGGCGCGGGTGACGTGCCGTCGCTGGCGAGGAGCACCGAGATGTCGTCGGGGACGTCGATCGTCGTCGTGACCTCGTTCTCGCCCGTGAACTCGTCGAGCCAGAGGTCGGAGCCGACCGGCGAGTCGGCGGGATCGGCCTCGACGGGCGCGGCCGCGTCGGTCGCGGGCGGCGTGGCGGTCGCGGTGCCGTCGGTCGCGGCATCCGTGGACTCGGGCTCGACGACCTCGCTCGTGAACTCGTCGGCCTCGCTGTCGTACCCGACGGCGACATAGGGCGCGTCGCCGATCCAGGCCGAGACGTCGGAGCTGCGCCCGTACGAGACGAAGACCGCGTCGGTTCCCGAGACGGTGATCGTCTGCTTGCCGGGGTGGGCGCCGAGGGCCTCGGGCTCGATCACCGTGTACGCGGCGTCGCCCTCGATCTCGGCCGACAGCGAGACGCGGTCGGGCTCGAGGAAGACGGTGCGCTGGGCGATGCCGAACCCGATCATCACGGCCGCGGCGACGAATGCCACGATTGCCAGGGCGAATCGCACGAACATTACCTCCGGTGCCGCCCGTGGCGGCTTCGAACAAAGACACCCCACACTACCGGCGGTGTCTGGGAGGTTCCTAACCGCACCCTGAGCATCGCGTCGGCCCCCGGGGGGCCGCGTTCCGGGCGCTCGCGGCCTGTGAACGGCGCGCACGGCGGATGCCGCGTGCCTCTACAATCGACACATCCCGCAGCGCCCCCACGAACGCGGGACAGAGCCCGGAGGAAGAATGGCCGTCGAAGAGACCGAGTTCACGCAGGTGTTCCGCGGATACGACAAGGACGAGGTCGACAAGAGCATCAATGGGCTCCGACGCGACGTCATCAACACGAACAACCAGCTCGCCGAGCAGGGCAAGGAGAACAAGCGACTCCTCGCCCGCATCGAAGAGCTGACGGCGGAGCTCGAGGAGGTCGGCAGCCCCACCTTCTCGGGGCTCGGCACCAAGCTCGAGAACACCCTCCGCGTCGCCGAGGAGCAGTCCACCCGCCTCATCGCGCAGGCCGACATCGACGCCGAGAAGCTGCGTCGCGCCGCCGAAGACGAGGCGCACCTCATGCGCTCCGACGCGCAGGAGCTCGCCGAGCGCACCCTCACCGAGGCGCGGGCGCAGGCGAACCGCCTGCTCGAGAACGCCCGCGCCGAGGTCGACGACATGGTCTCCCGCGCGCACGAGTCGAGCGAGCAGCTCCGCCAGGAGGCCGCGCGCGACGCCGCCTCGATCCGGGGCGCCGTCGCCACCGAGGCCGCCGAGGTGCGTTCCAGCGCGAAGCGCGAGGCCTCCGCCGCCGTCTCGTCGGCCGAGCGCAAGGCATCCGAGATCCTCGTCGCCGCGAACACCGAGGCGAACGAGGCGCGCGCGACCGCCGCCGGCCTCGCACAGGAGACCGAGCAGACCCGCGCCGAGGTCGCCATCGAGCTCGACCGGGCCCGTGCCGAGCTCGCGAAGGAGACCGAGCAGGCCCGCATCGACCTCGCCCGCGAGACCGAGCAGTCGCGTCTCGACCTCGAGCGCGAGACCGCGGAGGGCCGCGCCGACATCGAGGCCGAGATCTCCGAGCGTCGCGCCGCACTCGTGCACGAGCTCGAGCAGGCACGCGCCGACCTCGACAAGGAGCTCGAAGGCGGCCGCGCCCAGCTCGTGCAGCAGCAGGAGCAGGCCAAGGTCGACCGCGAGCGCGAGGCCGAGGCCGCGCGCCTGAAGCTCAAGCACGAACTCGAGCGCATCCGCGCGAAGCACGCCGCCGACCTCGACCAGATGCGCGCCGACCTCGCCCTCGAGCAGGAGCAGGCCCGCGCCGACTTCGAGGCGGAGTCCGAGCAGGCGCGCATCGACCTCGACAACCAGCTCACCGCGATGCGCAAGAAGACCACGCACGAGGTCAACCGCCTGCGTCGCGAGGTCGAGAAGGCCCGCCTCGACCTCGAGGCCGAGCTCGCCACCAAGCGCGACGAGGCCGAGCAGGAGCTGCTCACCGCCCAGCAGGAGGCGACCGCGCAGACGCAGAAGTTCCTCGACGACGCGAACGCCGAGCTCGCCGAGACGAGCGCGCGCACGGCCGCGAGCCGCGCCGAGGCCGAGCGCCTCGAGGCGAAGGTCCGCAGCGAGATCGCCGTGGTCCGCGACAAGGCCGACGAGGAGGCCCGCGATCGCGTGGCCGCCGCGCACGACCAAGCTCGCAAGCTCATCGCCGACGCCGAGGAGCGCACCCGGGCGCTCGTGGCCGACGCCGAGGACCGCCTCTCCCAGATCAAGATCGAGCGCGACGCCGTGGCCGGCTACTTCGAGAGCCTCCGCGGCGTGCTCACCCAGGCGGAGCAGGTGGCTGCGGACAACCGCTGAGCCGACGGGCGGCCGGCCCCATGAAGATCCAGAACGCGTTCCGCATCGGCTTGATCGGAACGCTCGGGGTCGGGGTCGGCCTGCTCATCCTCATGTCGATCGCGAGTCTCTCGACGATCATCGCGTACATCGGCGCGGCACTCTTCCTGGCCCTCGGCCTCGATCCGGCGATCAGCTGGCTCGAGCGCCGGGGGCTTCCGCGTTGGTCCGCCATCCTCATCGTGATGACCGCCGTCGGCCTCGTCGTCGCGGCGCTCGTGCTCGCGGTCGTGCCCATCGTGGTCGACCAGGTGAGCCAGCTCGTCGACGAGATCCCGTTCATCGTGGCCCGCGTGAACTCGCAGGACTGGATCGAGAGCCTGCAGGAGCAGTTCCCGCAGGTCCAGGTCGACGAGATCAGCCGGCAGGTCACGACGGCGGTGAACGAGTTCGTCACGAACCCCGAGAAGCTGAGCGAACTGGCGGGCGGCGTGCTGCAGGTGGCCGTCGCGATCGGCGCCGGCCTGTTCGCCATCGTGATCGTGTTCATCCTCACGCTGTACTTCGCCGCGTCGCTCAACACCATGAAGCGCGCGACGTACCAGCTCGTGCCGGCCTCGCGCCGCGAGCGGTTCGCCGACCTGACCGAGCAGATCACGCAGTCGGTGGGCCGCTACGTGGCCGGGCAGGTGTCGCTCGCGGCGTGCAACGGCGTGCTGAGCTTCATCTTCCTCTCGATCATCCAGGCGCCGTTCCCGGCCGTGCTGGCGTTCCTGGCGTTCCTGTTCTCGCTGGTGCCGCTGGTGGGCACGGTGACGGGATCGGTGATCATCGTGCTGGTGTGCCTCATCCCGGGGCTCGGCTCGCCCGTCACGGCCCTCGTGGCCGCGATCTACTACCTGATCTACATGCAGGTCGAGGCGTACATCCTGAGCCCGCGCATCATGAACCGCGCGGTGAAGGTGCCCGGCGCGCTCGTCGTCATCGCGGCGCTGGCGGGCGGCGCGCTGCTCGGCATCCTCGGCGCGCTCATCGCCATTCCGGTCGCGGCGTCGATCCTGCTCATCATCAAGCAGGTCGTGATCCCGCGCCAGAACGAGCTCTGAGCGCGCGCCTCGGCGCCAGCTGCCCTCAGCGCGCCGCTGCGGGCGGCCACGTCGTCGGCAGCGGGAGCGCCGACGGGTTGACAGCCGCGACGATCTCGTCGAGCACGCGGCGCGTCTGCGACTCCCCCACCCAGAGGTGCCGGCCGCCCGCCACGTCGACCCGGCGGAGCCTGGGCAGCACCGCGAAGCGCTCGGCGGCCTGGTCGGGCTTCAGGTAGTCGTCGTGCTCGGGGATGACCGCGACGATCGGTGCGGCCGAGCCGTTCCACCGTCGCAGCTCCTCGTCGGTCGTGCGGTGCAGCGGCGGCGACAGCAGGATCGCGCCCGAGATGCCGTGCTCCAGGCCGTACTTCAGCGCGAGCTCGGTCCCGAACGACCAGCCGACGAGCCACGGGTTCGGCAATCCTCGCGCCGCGACGAAGTCCATGGCCGCGGCCACGTCGGCGCGCTCGGCGACGCCCTCGCCGAAGGCGCCCTCGCTCGTGCCGCGCGGCGACGAGGTGCCGCGCGTGTTGAACCGCAGCACCGCGAGGTCGGCCAGCGCGGGCAGCCGCGCGGCGGCCTTGCGCAGGATGTGCGAGTCCATGAAGCCGCCGGCGGTGGGCAGCGGATGCAGCGTGACGAGCGTCGCGACGGGCGGTCGGTCGACCGGAGTGGCGAGCTCGCCCACGAGCCGCAGCCCGTCGGAGGTGCGGAGCTCGATCTCCTCGCGGACCGCCGGCAGCTCGACGCCGGCTCGGATCTCGACGGGGGTCGTGTCAGGGGAACTCACCGGGCGCCGATCCTCCAGCAGTGCGTGTGCCAATGACGCCGCGCCGCGAGGTCGGCGGCGTCGCCGAGCACGCCGTCGGCGCGCCAGGTGACGAGGTGCGCCATGCCGGGCGCGACCTCGAGTCCGCAGCCCGGGCAGAGGTAGGCCTTCACGGCCTGCGCCTCCGAGACCGGCTGCACGTTCCATTCGCGACCGCCGCGCACCTCGGTGCGTCGCCAGCCGGCGGTGAGCCGATCGACGTCGAGCTCGGGGTGCTCCTCGCGAGCACGGGCCGCTCGACCGCGAGATCGGTTCGAGCGTGCCATGGGTTCCAGTCTAGGCGGGGGCGCGGCATCCGCTCGCTCGCGAAGGACCCGCCCGGCGGACCGCCGCGGCGTCTCAGCAGCATGGCGTCAGCCGGCACCGATCGGGTCGCAGGCGGATCAGTACCAGCCGACGTCCTGCGAGTGCGCCCACGCGCCGCACGGCGTCGCGTAGCGGCCCTGGATGTAGCCGAGGCCCCACTCGATCTGCGTGCCCGCGTTCGTCTCCCAGTCGGCGCCGGCCGTGGCCATCTTCGACCCGGGCAGTGCCTGCGGGATGCCGTAGGCGCCGCTCGACGCGTTGTAGGCGTTCACGCGCCAGCCCGACTCCTTGCTCCACAGCACGACGAGGCAGTCGAACTCGGTCGACGGCCAGCCGCGTGCGGCGACGGCGCCGGCGGCGTACTCCTGCGCCGAGCCGGGGTCGGGCGTGATGGCGGGCGGAGCCCAGCCGCTCGAGGCGGAGGTCGCGGCGGGCGCGAGCTTCACCTCGGGCTTCTTCTCGACGACGTAGCCCTCTCGCGAGACGTCGATCGTGTACTCGCCGTTGACGTCGAACGCCTGCACGTCGGCACCGCCGAACCGCTCGCCGCGCTCGGCGAAGTCGGGCGACGCCGTGGCGCCCGAGAACGGATCGACCACGTTCACGAGCAGGAAGCTCACGGATGCCACGAACGCGAAGATCACGGTCGCACCCTGCTTGACGGGGCTGCGCGTCGCGGTGCGCGACGCTGCGCTCGAGGACGTGCGCGACGCGGCGGGGGCATCGACGGGGGCCGGAGAACGACCGGTGGACGGTTGACGCACGGGTGTCGTCGAAGCTTCGTTCCCGGTATGCCTGCCCACGATTCGTCGAGTGTATCGGAGCGATCGCCGCCGAGTCGAACCGGAGGTCAGCGGACGGCGAGCATGACGTCGACGACGGCGTCGAGCACCAGGTCGACCTGCGATTCGCGGTACCCGCCGCGCTGGGTCGTGAAGACCACCGTGCGCACGTCGTCGATGGAGATCGGCCATCCGTCGCGGAAGTACCGCGTGAGCTTGTCGGCGAAGCGATCCACGTCGCGCACCCGGTAGCCGAGCGCCAGCGGGCTGACCCGGTCGAAGCGCTGGCCCTCGGGCCGTGCGAGGCGGTTGGAGACCACCTGCGCCGTGCTTCGGGCCTCCGTGAGCCACGCCTCGCTGCCGTGGAGGCGCGCGGCCACCTGGCGCTCCTCGGCGGCGAACGCGTCCTCGAGGCGCTCGAGCGCGGCGTCGACGTGCGCGGTCGAGTAGCCGCCCTTCTGCATCGCGAAGGCGGTCAGGCGGATGCGCTCGGACGACAGCGGCGGGTCGTCGCCACGGGCCTTGCCGTCGTAGGCGCGTCGGGCCACTTGCAGGAACTCCTCGACCTGGGCGGTGTTGTAGCCCAGCTGAGGCTTTCTGGCGCGAGGGAAGGTGGAGTCCACCGCACCATTATCGCGGACGCTCAACCGAAGATGCGGAAGGCCACGAATGCAACGGCCGCCGACGGCAGGATCGAGTCGAGCCGATCGAGGAAGCCGCCGTGTCCCGGCAGCCAGGAGCTCATGTCCTTGATGCCGATGTCGCGTTTCACGAGCGACTCGGCGAGGTCGCCCAGCGTCGCGGTGAGGAAGATCGCGGCGCCGAAGATCAGCCCGAACCACCACGTGTTCCCGAGCATGAAGAGCGAGAGCAGCACGCCGGCCACGAGGCTGGCGCCGGCTCCGCCGGCGAAGCCCTCCCAGGTCTTCTTCGGGCTGATGACGGGCGCCATCTTGTGCTTGCCGAACATGAGCCCGAACGCATAGGCGCCCACGTCGGCCGCCACGGCGATCACGATGAACGCGAGCGTCCACCACTGCCCGCCCTCCGCGGCCGTCAGCACGACCGTGAACGTGGCGAGGAGCGTCACGTAGCCCTGCACGAAGACGCCGGCAGACAGGTCGCGCACGAGGCTCGCGCCGCTGCGGCGGCGCGACGGGACGGCCTGCTCGACGAGCCGCCACACGGTGACCAGCACGATGCCGCCGAGCACGGCGAGCAGCTGCCCGCTCGCGCCGCCGTAGTACGCGATCGGAATCGCGATGACGGCCGAAGCCACCGTCGGGATGCGCGGCACGTCGAAGTCGCCCTTGCGCAGCGCCTGGCTGAGCTCCCACGCCGCGAAGCCCGCGAGCACCACGGCGAAGAGCATGAACAGCTCCTTGATCACCAGGAGGCTCAGCAGCAGCGCACCGCCGAACGCCAGTCCGATGAGGATCGCCAGGATCAGGTTGCGGCCCGTGCGGGCCTTGATCTTCTCCTGCGCCTGGTCGAACTGCGCCTTGGACGCCTCGAACTGCCGCTCGAGGTCGGCCTTGCGGGACTGCACCTGCGCGCGGATCTCCTCGCGCGAGGTCCGCTCATGCCCCCCGGCGTCCGACCTGTCATCCCCTGGGACGCCCGACATCGTGCTCCCTCAGACCTCGAGGAGTTCGGCTTCCTTGCGCTTCAGCGCCTCGTCGATCGCGTCGACGTTCGCCTTGGTCACGTGCTCGAGCTCCTTCTCGCCGCGGGTCACCTCGTCGTCGCCGACCTCGCCCTTGAGCGACTCGAGGTCGTCCTTGGCCTTCCGACGGATGTTGCGCACCGACACGCGGGCGTCCTCCGCCTTCGACCGCACGATCTTCACGTACTCCTTGCGCCGCTCCTCGGTGAGCTCGGGCAGGGTGACACGGATGATGTTGCCGTCGTTGTTCGGGTTCGCGCCGAGGTTGGGCACGTCGCGGATCGCCTGCTCGATGTCCTTCAGCGCGCTCTTGTCGTAGGGCGTCACGACGAGCGTGCGGGCCTCGGGGTTCTGGAGCGAGGCGAGCTGCGCGAGCGGCGTCGGAGTGCCGTAGTAGCTCACCATGATCTTCTGGAACAGCTGCGGGTTCGCTCGGCCGGTTCGCACCGTCGCGAAGTCCTCCTTCGCGACCTCGACGGCCTTCTGCATGCGTGCGGTGGCATCGGACAGTACATCCGCGATCACGGGGGCTCCTTCTGTTTCGCTGCTCGGGACAGTCTATCGAGTGGACACCGGCACGCCGTTGCTCACGATCGTGCCGAGTTCTGCACCGAGGATGGCCTTGGTGACGTTGCCGCTCGGCTCCATCCCGAACACCTGCATGGGCATGCCGTTGTCCATGCACAGGCTGAACGCGGTCGAGTCGACGACCTTCAGGCCGCGCTGCAGCGCCTCCTGGTAGCTGATGGTGTCGATCTTGTGCGCGTCGGGGTTGGTGCGCGGGTCGTCGGAGTAGACCCCGTCGACGCCGTTCTTCGCGACGAGCACGACGTCGGCGCCGATCTCGAGCGCGCGCTGCGCGGCGACCGTGTCGGTCGAGAAGTACGGCAGGCCCGCGCCGGCGCCGAAGATGACGACCCGGCCCTTCTCGAGGTGGCGCTCAGCACGGCGCGGGATGTAGGGCTCCGCGACCTGCGTCATCGAGATCGCCGACTGCACGCGGGTCTCGGCGCCCGCCTGCTCGAGGAAGTCCTGGAGCGCGAGGGAGTTCATGACCGTGCCGAGCATGCCCATGTAGTCCGCGCGGCCGCGGTCCATGCCGCGCTGCGAGAGCTCGGCGCCGCGGAAGAAGTTGCCGCCGCCGACCACGATCGCGACCTCGACGGTGCGCGCGGCATCCGCGATCTCGCGTGCGAGCGCGCTGACGACGTCGGGGTTGACCCCGAGCGCTCCCCCGCCGAACGCCTCTCCGGAGAGCTTCAGCATCACCCTGCGCTTGCGTTCCGTCATCCCCGACCGTCCCTTCGTCCCCGTGTCAAAACTAGTGGTTCACCGGCCCCGACGCAGTGCCGGTGCCCGATGTCGCGCGGCGTGCCCCTGCCCCACTTCGCGTGGCGGCGGCATCCGCGCATGGAAAAGGGAGCCCGGATCGCCTGTGCGATCCGGACTCCCTCACCTCGACTTACGCGCCGACCTTGAAGCGAGCGAAGTCGCTCACCGTGAGGCCCGCGTCCGAGAGCACCTTGCCGACGGAGACCTTGTCGTCCTTGGCGTAGGGCTGCTCGAGGAGGGCGACCTGCTTGAAGTAGGCACCGAGGCGACCCTCGATGATCTTCGGCAGGGCGGCCTCGGGCTTGCCCTCGTCGCGCGTGATCTGCTCGACGATGGCACGCTCCTTCTCGACCGCGTCCGCCGGGACGTCCTCACGCGTGAGGTACTCGGGGTTCGCGAACGAGATGTGCTGCGCCACCGAACGCGCGGTCTCCGCGTCGTCGCCGGCGTAGCCGAGCACGACGCCGACCTGCGGGGGCAGGTCCTTCGACGTCTTGTGCAGGTAGATCGAGAACTGCTCGCCCTTCACGAGGCGGATGCGACGGAGCTCGACCTTCTCGCCGAGGATCGCCGCCTCCTCGCTGATGACGTCGGCGACGGTCTTGCCCTCGGCCGGCGCGGCCAGGGCGGCCTCGACGGTCTCGGCGCGAGCCGCAGCGGCGGCCGCGAGCACGCGGTCGGCGAGGCCGACGAACTTGTCGCCCTTGGCGACGAAGTCGGTCTCGCACGCGAGCTCGAGCAGGGTGGCGGTGCCGTCGCCGTTGTCGACGGCGGCCACGAGGCCCTCGGCGGTGGAGCGGTCGGCACGCTTCGCGTTGCCCTTCGCGCCCTTCAGGCGGAGGATCTCGACGGCCTTCTCGAGGTCGCCGTCGGCCTCCACGAGTGCGTTCTTCGTGTCGACCATGCCGGTGCCGAGGCGCTCACGCAGGGTCTTGACGTCTTCGAGGGTGAAGTTGGCCATAGTTGTCTCCTGGACTTGTGGTCGTAGGTGGAGTGGATTACTTGGACTCGGCTGCCGCGGCGCCCTCGGCGTCCGCCTCCGACTCGGTCGCGGCGATCTCCGTGGCGGCCTCGTCGACGACCTCGGCCGCCTCGGCCTTGGCCTCGGCGACGGTCTCCGCGACGTCCGCGGTCTCGGCCGACGCCTGCTCGGGCGTGGTCGCGCTGCCGGCCTGGAGGAGCTCCTGCTCCCACTCGGCGAGCGGCTCGACGGCCGAGACGTTGCCCTCGGCCTCGGGCTTCTGGTGACGCTCGATGAGGCCCTCGGCGGCGGCGTCGGCGATGATGCGGGTGAGCAGGCTCACCGAGCGGATCGCGTCGTCGTTGCCCGGGATCGGGTACTGCACCTCGTCGGGGTCGCAGTTGGTGTCGAGGATGCCGATGACGGGGATGCCGAGCTTCTTGGCCTCGTCGATCGCGAGGTGCTCCTTCTTGGTGTCGACCACCCAGAGCGCCGACGGCGTCTTCGACAGGTTGCGGATGCCGCCGAGCGACTTGTGCAGCTTGTCGAGCTCGCGCTTCTTGATCAGCAGCTCCTTCTTGGTGAAGCCGCTGGTGGTGCCCTCGAAGTCGAGCTCCTCGAGCTCCTTCATGCGCGCGAGGCGCTTGGAGACCGTGGAGAAGTTGGTGAGGAGGCCGCCGAGCCAACGCTGGTTGACGTAGGGCTGGCCGACGCGGGTCGCCTGCTCGGCGATCGACTCCTGAGCCTGCTTCTTCGTGCCGACGAAGAGGATGGTGCCGCCGTGGGCGACCGTCTCCTTGACGAAGTCGTACGCCTTGTCGATGTAGGCGAGCGACTGCTGCAGGTCGATGATGTAGATGCCGGAACGCTCGGTGAAGATGAAGCGCTTCATCTTCGGGTTCCAACGGCGGGTCTGGTGCCCGAAGTGCACGCCGCTGTCGAGCAGCTGGCGGATGGTGACGACGGCCATGAGCCGTACTCCTTTGTTCTCAGTTGTCGCTCGCGCCGGCGGCGCGGAGCCCTGGTGCCCGGCACGGCTCCGCCTGCTCAGGCTGGAGAACCAGCGCTTCGCGGGACTGAGTGGAGTCGGTGGCCGAATGGCACGCGTAGTCACCCCGGCGGGCCGAGGTGCATCGGATACTCTATCACGGCACCCGTCCTCCCCAGCCCGGGCGCGGGTGTCGGCCGTTCCCGTCCTTGCCGCCTGCGCGCACGGATGCCGGGGGCACGGCCAGCCTCGATGCATGACCGTCACCGAGCCCTCCTCCGCCCGTTCCGCGCCCGCGTCGAGCGGTCGTCGTCGACGACGGATCGGCGCACTCGTCGCCGCCGTGCTGACCCTGCTCGTCGGCGCCGCACTCGTGGCGATCAGCCCCGGCACCGCTGGTGCGCTCGGCCTCGCACCGGCCATCGCCTCGACGCCGGCCGCGGTGGCGGCGCCGGTGCAGTGGCGCTGGCCCGTGCCGCCGCCGATCCGCGTGGTCTCTCCGTTCCGGGCGCCGGCCTCGCCGTACGCGTCGGGACACCGCGGCATCGACATCGCGGTCGTGCCCGGCGCGACGATCGTGGCGCCCGAGCCGGGCACGGTCAGCTTCGCCGGCGCGGTGGCCGGGCGCGGCGTCGTCGCGATCGACCACGGCGGCGGCATCGTGAGCGCGATCGAGCCCGTCGACGCGCTCGTGGCCGAGGGCCAGGCGGTCGCGGCCGGCGACCCGATCGGCGTCGTCTCGTCGGGCGGCCACTGCTCCGGCTGCGTGCACTTCGGCGTGCGCATCGACGGCGAGTACGTGTCGCCGTTCCTCTTCCTCGGCGGCATTCCGCGCGCGGTGCTGCTGCCGTTCTGACGGTGGAGGGCCGCTGGCCGCCGGCTCGCGCCTCAGGCCCGCGGGTGCGCCGTCCGGTAGCTCTGCTTGAGCCGTTCCGCGGAGACGTGCGTGTAGATCTGCGTCGTGCCGAGGCTGGCGTGGCCGAGGAACTCCTGCACCGCACGGAGGTCGGCGCCGCCGTCGAGCAGGTGCGTCGCGGCGCTGTGCCGGAGGGCGTGCGGACCGCCCGGGCCCGAGCCCGGGATCGCCTCGAGCAGCGTCGCAATCTGTCGATGCACGCTGCGCACGCCGAGCCGACCGCCGCGCACGCCGAGGAACACGGCCGACGTCGTCGGCGCTCCCGCAGCGCCGACGACCAGGGCCGGACGGGCGGCCTCCAGGTACCGGTCGAGCGCCCGCGCGGCGGGTGCTCCGTACGGGACGACGCGCTCCTTCGCCCCCTTGCCCGTGACGCGCACCGTGCGTCGCCGCCGGTCGACATCGGCGAGGTCGAGCCCCACGAGCTCCGACACGCGCAACGCGGAGGCGTACAGCAGTTCCGCGATCGCGGCATCGCGCACCGCGACCGGATCGCCGTCGGCCGCCCGGTCGCCGAGGGCCGCGAGCGCGTCGGCGAGCGCGTGCTCGGTGACCACGCGCGGCAGCGTGCGCTGTGCCCGCGGCGCCTTGAGCCGTGCACCGGGATCGGTCGCGATCAGGCCGCGCCGGTGGAGCCAGGCGGTGAAGCCCCGAGCGGATGCCGCGCGCCGCGCGATGGTCGCACGTGCGAGGCCGCGCTCGGTGGCCGCCCAAAGCCAGTCGCGGAGCAGCCCGAGGTCGATCCCGCCGGGGTCGTCGACGCCGCGCTGCTCGGCGAACCCGATGAGATCGACGAGGTCGGCGCGATACGCCGCGACGGTGTGCTCCGAATAGCCGCGCTCGGTGCGGACGTGCGCGAGGTAGTCGTCGAGAACGGCGTCGAGGGTCATGACCCCTCGAGCTTGCGCGAGAAGCGATCGAGCCGCCCCTCGGGCGGGAGGCCCTCGACCTCTGCGAGGAACTCCTCGCCGAAGCTCGTCACGACGGGGAACGGGCCGAGCGGCACCACGATGGACACATATGAAGCGTCGAAGACGTGCACGAGGTCGAACGACCGTCCGCCATCGACGCCGACGAGCTCGCGCGGCGGCGCGGAGAGGTCCATGGTGTACGCCGTGGCGCCCGCGACGGAGACGGGGATGCCGGCGAACTCGCCGTTCGTCGGATAGTGCAGGTGGCCGCCGAGGATGAGCCGGATGTCGCGACCGCGGACCACCTCGGCGAGCGCGTCCTGTCCTTGGAGCTCGAGCACGTCCATGAGGGCGAGCGGCGTGGCCAGCGGGGCGTGGTGCATCGCGAGGATGGTGCCTTCGGGTGCGGGTTCGGCGAGGACGCGGTCGAGCCACGCGAGCGAGGCGTCGTCGAGCCGGCCGTGGTGCCAGCCGGGCACGCTCGTGTCGAGGGCGATCACGCGCAGGCCGTCGAGGTCGACGACCTGGTTCGCGGGCTCGTCGGAGGCCGGCTCGTCGAGCAGGCCCTCGCGGAACGGGCCGCGCACGTCGTGGTTGCCCATGACCCACACGACGCGGGCGCCCGACGACTCGGCGAGCGGATCGACGAGCTCGCGCACGCGCCGGTACGCGTCGGGCTCCCCGAGGTCGGTGACGTCGCCCGTGACCACGATCGCGTCGAGGCGGTCGCCCAGCCGCTCGAGCTGCGCGACGACCTGTCGCAGTGCGCCGACCGTGTCGGCGCGGCCGCCGAGCGGCGCACCGCCGTCGAGCAGGTGGGTGTCGCTCACATGCGCGATGACCCGTTTCGCCGCCGGATACCTGCCGAGCTGCTCCGCCATGCCGACCTCCTCGCGGTCAGCCTATGGCGTGCCTCTCACGCCGGCCCGGCGATCACCCGGCACGCCGCCGACGCCAGCCGCGGGCGTCCCGCATGGCGATGCCCTCAGCCTCGAGTCCGCCGAGCACCGACATGACCTCGGTCACCGTGAGTCCGGCGCGACGCGCGACGTCGTCGAGCGGACGCGGCGTGCGGGTGCTCAGGGCGTCGAGCACGCGCACCAGCCTTGGATCGGCGCGTTCGTCAGGCGAGGACGACTCGGCGCCCTCGCCTTCGCCTCCAGCCGCCCCATCGACCACGATGGCGCCGGCGGGCCCCCGCCAGAGCCGTCGCCCACCACCCGACACGAGCTCCGCCATCTGGTCGGCATCGACGACGCACACCGCGTCGAACTCGCGCAGCAGGCGGTGGCATCCGGCCGAGGCGGGACTCGTGACCGGACCGGGCACGGCACCGATGGGCCGCCCGAGCGCAGCCGCATGGCCCGCCGTGTTGAGCGAGCCCGAGCGGATGCCCGCCTCGAGCACCACGGTCGCCTCACTGGCGGCGGCGATCAAGCGATTCCGCTGGAGGAACCTCCATTTCGTGGGCGCCGCGCCGCACGGCAGCTCGGCGACGACGGCGCCGGTCTCGGCGATACGCGCGAGGAGCGACTCGTGTCCGAGCGGGTAGTAGCGGTCGACTCCGCCGGCGAGGAACGCCACGGTCGTACCGTCGCTCGCGAGCGCTGACCGGTGCGCCATTCCGTCGATGCCGTAGGCGCCGCCGGAGACGATCGCGAAGCCGCGGTCGACGAGGCCCGCGGAGGCCTCCATCGTGACGTGCTCGCCGTAGCCGGTGGCCGCGCGCGCACCGACGAGCGCGATCGTCGGCTGCCCGCCGCCGAGCGCCTCGACGCGACCTCGGACCCACAGGGCGAGCGGCGCGTGCGCGCCGAGCTCGTCGGCGCCGGTCGGCCAGCATGGGTCGCCCGGCACCAGGAGTCGTGCGCCCACCCGTGCGGCCTGCGCCAGCGACGTGACGAAGCCCCGATGGTCGAGCCGTGGAAGCCATCGGTCGCGTGCCGAGTTCGCCTCGCGCTCGTCGAGGTCGCCGCCGGCCTCGACCACCGCGTCGACCAGTGCGTCGGCCGGCGCACGGGCGAGCAGGTGCTCGGCCACCGCGGGCGCGCCGACCGCGACGATCGCCCGTCCGAGCACGCCGTCGCCCGGTTCGGCGACGAGACCGAGCACCGCGCGTGCGAACGCGTCGAGCGACGGCTCGGCGCCGCGGCGCACGGTCGCGAAGTCGGCCGCGGACTCCCCCGCGGCCTCGGTCAACAGCTTCACAGGTCGAATCCCTTCCTCATGAACAGGGCGTGACCGACGTGTTCCCGGGTCGGCACGGCCGCGCCTTCGAGGTCGGCGAGGGTCCACGCGGTCTTCAGCACGCGGTCGTAGCCGCGCATGGTGATGCCGCCGAGCTCGAGCGCCCGGTCGGCCGCAGCGCTCGCGCGACCGCCTGGATGGAGCCGCCCGGGGCCGCGCATCCACGGGCCCGGCATCTCGGCGTTGGTGCGCCACGGGGTTCCCGTGAGCCGGTCGCGGGCGATGTCGCGCGCCGCGACGACCCGGGCACGCGCCTCTGCGCTCGACAGCCCGGGTCGCTCGGCGGCGAGACGCAGTCCGGCCGCGGTGATGCGGGGCACCCAGATCTGCAGGTCGATGCGATCGAGCAGCGGTCCGGAGATGCGACCGAGGTAGCGACGCCGCATGATCGGCGTGCACGTGCAGTCCAGGCTCGTCAGGCCGTGGTTGCCGCACGGACACGGGTTCGCGGCCACCACGAGCTGGAACCGCGCGGGGAACGACGCCACCGAGTTCGCCCGGTGGATGCTGATCGTTCCCGACTCGAGCGGCTGGCGCAGCACGTCGAGCACCGCCGAGGGGAACTCGGGCGCCTCATCGAGGAAGAGCACGCCGTGCGAGGCGCGCGACGCGGCGCCCGGACGGATCAGGCGGCTGCCGCCGCCGACGATCGCGGCGGCGGTCGCGGTGTGGTGCGGCGCCTCGAACGGCGGCCGCACCGAGAGCGCGTCGCCGACGGAGCGGCCCGCGAGCGAGCGGATCGAGGAGACCTCGAGCGCGGCGTCGGGCGCGAGATCGGGCAGGATGCCCGGCAGCCGAGAGGCGAGCATGGTCTTGCCGGCTCCCGGCGGGCCGAGGAAGTAGACGTGGTGACCGCCGGCCGCCGCGGTGAGCAGGGCGTCGACCGCATCGTCGTTGCCCGCGACGTCGGCGAGGTCGCCGGGCGCCGACTCGCCGTCGTCGGCGCGCATGGACGCCGGCACCGGCTCGACCGGTCGCTCCTCGTACTCGCCGCCGTGCCGGATGGCGGCCTCGAGCAGGGACCCCACGCCGATCACCTCGACGCCCGGCACGAGCGCGGCCTCTGGGGCGTTCGCGGTCGGCACCATCACGGTGTCGTGGCCGGCGCGTGAGGCCGCGAGCACGGCGGGCAGGATCCCGTCGATCGGGCGCAGACGCCCGTCGAGGCCGAGCTCGCCGAGGTGCACGACGCGGTCGACGGACTCGACCGAGATCTCGCCTGCTGCGGCCAGGCACGCGATGGCGATCGCCAGGTCGAACCCCGACCCGTGCTTCGGGAGGGCGGCCGGCGAGAGGTTCACGGTGAGCTTGCGCTGCGGCAGCGGACAGCCCGCGTTGGTCGCGGCGGACCGGACGCGCTCGCGCGCCTCGGCGAGGGCCGCGTCGGGCAGACCGATGATCGAGATGCCGGGCAGCTGCGACGAGAGGTCGGCCTCGACCTCGACGATGGAGCCCGCGAGGCCGAGGAGGGCGACCGAGCGGGTGCGCGCGACGGGCATCAGCCGATGCCCTCGAGGTGCTCGATCATCGCGGGCGCCTCGGTCGGCGCGAGCACGGCGACCGCGTCGATGCGGATGCGGGCCACCGGGGCATCCGTCGCCTCGCACCAGGCCACCGCGAGACGGCGAAGGCGCGCGAGCTTCAGCGGCGTGATGGCCTCGAACGGATGCCCGAAGTCGTGGGTCGTGCGGGTCTTCACCTCGACGAACACCGTGTCGCGGCCGTCGCGCGCGACGATGTCGATCTCGCCGAGCCGGCAGCGCCAGTTGCGCTCGACCACCGTCATGCCGCGACCGAGCAGGTGGTCGACCGCGAGCTGTTCGCCGCGCCGACCGAGTTCCGCGTTGTGGGCCATCCGCACCACCTCCGCGACCAGCGTCGTGGCGCGCGGCGACCCGCGGATCGCGGCGATGCAGATCGGGGTCGACGAGACTCGGTGGCGTGGGTGTCGAGGACGAGTCGAGGGGCATCGATCGGCGACGTGCGCCGTTCAGCGCCCGGCTGCGGTCTCGTCGTGGAGCACGACGTCTCCCGGCGGAGCGGCGTCGTCCCGAAGCGCGGCGCCCGACTCGATCAGGACCCGCAACGTCTCGGTGAATCGGGCGGCGGGGGCGCCGTCGATCACGGCGTGGTCGAACGACAGCGTGAGCGGCAGCATCCATCGCGCGACGATGCGATCGTCGCGGACCGCCGGTCGTTGCGTCACCCGACCCACCGTGGCGATCACCGTGAGCGGCGCGAGCGGAACGGCCCACGCCCACGCGTCGGACAGCATGCCGAGCGAGGTGACGCCGATCGCCGGTCCGAACGTCGCCGAGACGCGCGGGCTGGTGGCGGCCATCCGCAGCGCCGTGCGGCGGAGCGGCCCGGGAAGCCGAACCAGTCCGAGCGCGAGGCCTCGCTGCCGATGCGGCTCGCCCGGCCCGTGCTTGGCCGTCGACAGCAGCTCGGAGATCGTGGCGCACGACCGACGGTCGGCATCGCGGACGACGGCGACGTCGAGGACCGCCGTCCCCGCCTGTTCCCGTTCGACCGTGGCGCCGATGTCGACGCGGTCGAACGCGAGGATGCGACTCCCCGCCTTGCGAGCATTGACCTCGGGGTGCATCGCGACGGCCCGGGCCAGGGACGCCACCACGAACCCGGTCCACGTCACCCGCACCTCGGAGTCGACGAGTCGAGCTCGCGCCTCGGTCACGTCGAACTCGGTCAGCGCGTGCACCTGGAACCGGCGGCTCGCGCCCGCGAGCCGGTCGAGCACCGGCTGGCGCTCCGGCGGGATGCGCCGGACGACGTACCCGGGTGCTCCCCCGGTGTGACGGGCATCGTGGCTCGTCCCCGGTTCCGTTCGAACCATGTGCCATCCCTCCTCGGATGCGCGAATCGAGTCGGGATCAGCGCCGGCTGCCCCAGAGGCTCCGCTCCCAGGCCCTCGGGTCCTCGACGACCCGGCTGGTCGTGTCGAATCGCATCGTCGCCCGGCGCTCGAGGTCGTAGGCGGGCCAGCCCGGGTCGCCCGTCGCCGCGAACGCGATCCATGCCGTATGCATCGCGTCGGCGAGCACCTGCGGCGGGTCGGCACCGAGCATCGGTCCGAACAGGGGCGCGTCGGGCGCCAGGGTGTCGAACACGAACGGGATGTCGATGGCGTGCACGGCGCCCAGCCCCGGCGCCGGCCACGCGAACTCGTACATCCAGGTCCTCCCGCCGGCCGCTGCGTGCGCCTCCGCCAGGCGCAGCGCGGGGATGCGCATCCACCAGTCGGTCTGCACTGCCGCGAGCACCTCCCCCGGAGCGGTGTCGGGGTACCGGTCCCGGTAGGCGGCGAGTGCCGCGTCGACCGGGAGTCCGTACGCGGTGATCGATCGGGGGCCGTGGACGGCGACTTCGCCGGTGAGCATCTCGTCGGTGACCCGCGCCAGCATCCCGCTGACCAGGAGCCACAGGCGCCAGTCCTCGGTGTTCGTCCCGACGACGACGTCGACCCCGGTCGCCGAGCCGCCGGCAATCCGCTCGATCGGCGCAGCGGGCACGACGTCCCCATCGACCACCGGCTGCCACGGCATCGAGCCGGCCACGACCGCCGACCCCACCGGTCCGGGTCGGGGTGCGCGAGCAGGTCCGCCTTGAGGGCGGCCTGCGCCGCGAGCAGCCGGTCGACGCCGGCCGCCGCGATGTCCGCACGCGTCGGCGGAACGCCGAGGCGCCGGGCGAGGTCCCGTCCGATCCGCAGGGCGTCGTCGGCCGGGATGACGTGGTGGGCCGCGCCGCTCTGGAGGATCGCGCGACGGAACAGTCCCTCGGCGCGGGGCATGGCGAGCAGCGTCCCGATGCTCATGGCGCCGGCCGACTCGCCGAACACCGTCACGTTGCCGGGATCCCCGCCGAACGCCGAGATGTTCTCGCGCACCCACTCGAGCGCCGCGACCTGGTCCAGCAGGCCGACGTCGGCGATGCCGTCGTCGAGGTAGAGGAACCCCTCCGCGCCGGGTCGCCAGTTGATCACCACGCACACGACCCCGTCGCGGGCGAATCGGCGGCCGTCGTAGGCGGCCGTCGAGCTGAGCTCGAACATGCCGCCCTGGATCCAGACCATCACGGGAAGGTCGGCTGCGCCAGGATCCGGAGTCCAGAGATTGAGGTTCAGGCAGTCGTCGGTGCCGTTCGCCCGCTCGACCTTCGCGAACGCCTCGTCGACGTCCTCCCAGTCCTCGGCGGGGCCCGACGCGGTGCCGCCGGTCGAGGGAGGTGCGACCTGGGGCGGTTCAGGCCCGAGCCGCGTGGCGTCGCGCACGCCGTCCCACCGCTGGACCGGCTGCGGCGGCCGCAACCGGTTCGCCCCCGTGGGCGGCGCTGCGTATGGGATCCCGCGGAACGCGTATCCGGTCTCGGTGGTGCTGCCGCGCACGTCCCCCGCATGCGTCCGGACCACCCCGCTCATCCGCACGACGGTGCGTTCGGCCTCGCTCATACGCACCACCGTGCACGTCCACGTGCACCGCCGTAGGGGCGAAGGTCCCGAGCGGCGCCGTTGAAACGGCGACGAAGGGATCAGATTCAGACGCGACGGCGGGATTCGAACCCGCGACGCACCCAGTTAGAGCATGTGCCCCGGTCCACCCGGAACGTCGCGATGCGGCGATGTTACCTTTTCGTTATCTTCCGCCGCGAGTCCACCTTTCGGGGGACACGAGGGAGGACACGGGAGGACAGCGTCGGACGACCCGGACGAGGCACAGAGCGCCCGACGATCACTCGTCGAGCGCGAGCTCCTTGGGCAGCTCGAACTCGCGCGTCGCGAGCTCCTCGACGTTCACGTCCTTGAACGTGAGCACGCGCACCGACTTCACGAACCGGTCGGCGCGGTACACGTCCCAGACCCAGACGTCCTTCATGTTGAGCTCGAAGTAGAAGTCGTGCTCGGTGTCGCGGCGCACGAGCTCCACCTCGTTCGCGAGGTAGAACCGCCGCTCCGTCTCGACCACGTACTGGAACTGCGACACGATGTCGCGGTACTCCCGGTACAGGGCCAGCTCGACCTCGCGGTCGTAGTCTTCGAACTCGTCCTCATCCATCGTGGATCATCCTACGCCGAGCTCGAACAGCGCCGGCTCCGCCTCCGCGGGGCGCTCGTGCAGCCAGGTGTGGCGGTGCAGGTCGCTCGGGCCGTGCTCCTCGAGCGCGGCGAAGTGGCCCCGGCTCGAGTACCCCTTGTTCTCGTTCCAGGCGTAGAGCGGCAGGTCGTCGTGTGCTCGGCGCATGCCGCGGTCGCGGTGCACCTTGGCGATGACGGATGCCGCGGCCACCGACGCGCAGTCGCGGTCGGCCTTGATGCGGGTCGACACCTGCACCCGGTGCTCGACCGACGTGCTGAGCCAGTCGTAGTTGCCGTCGAGCACGAGCGGGGTGCCGAACGCGACCTCCTCGGCCGCGGTGAGCGCCGCGAACGCCCGGGCTCCGGCGAGCCCGAGGCACGCCATGATGCCGAGCTCGTCGATCTCTGCGGCGGATGCCTCGCCCACCGCCCAGCCGCGGACCCACGCCTTCGCGCGCGGCGCCATCGCCTCGCGCTTGGGCTCGACGAGCAGCTTCGAGTCGCGGAGCCCCGCGGGCATGCGGCGCACGGTCGGATCGATGAGCACGAGGCCCACCGTGACCGGTCCGGCGATCGCGCCGCGCCCGACCTCGTCGCACGCGAGCACCATGCCGGCGCCCGTGTCGAAGAGCTCGCGCTCGACCTTGAGGTTCGGGATCGCCGACGGGCTCATGTCAGCCGGATCCCTCGTCGACGCCGGCGAACACCTCGGGATAGTTGCCGAGCCAGGCCCAGTGGTCGATCGGCCAGCTCACCACGAACGCGCGCCCGACGACGTTGTCGATCGGCACGAACCCCTTGAGCGGCGTCTCGGTGTTGTAGCGGGAGTCCTTGGAGTTGTAGCGGTTGTCGCCCATGACCCACAGCGAGTCGTCGGGCACCGTGACGTCGAAGTCGTCGCGCGAGACCTTCGTCTCCCCCGGAGGCAGCGCCACGTAGGGCTCGTCGAGGGGCACGCCGTTGACGCTCATCTGCCCGAGCGCGTTGCAGCACGTCACGTGGTCGCCCGGCAGGCCGATGACCCGCTTCACGAGGTGGTCGTTCGAGTCGGGCGCCGACAGGCCCACGAACGCGAGGAACCAGTCGACCGCGGCGATGAGCGGCGGCTGATCGGTCTCGACGCGCGCCGGCAGCCAGCCGCCGGGGTCCTTGAACACGACCACGTCGCCGTGCTCGATGGGCGTCACCTCAGGCACCAGCTGGTTCACGATGATCCGGTCGTCCATGACGAGCGTCTGCTCCATCGACTGCGACGGGATGAAGAACGACCTGATGAGGAACGTCTTGATGAGGAAGGAGACCAGCACCGCCACCAGGAAGATGACGAGCAGGTCTCGCAGGAAGAGCAGCGTGCTCTTCTTCCTGCGTGCCGATGCCGAGCCCGCGCGGTCTGTCCGCGTGGTGCTGATTTCTTCTGTCATTTAACCGCCCGAGCTCCCCACCCAGTCTAGGGGTGGGGAGCTCGGTGGAATGACGCGGTCACCCGCGACGCGCGGGCGGGTGCGACGGATCAGCTGTCGCGCTTCTCCTTGATCTTCGCCTTCTTGCCGCGGAGCTTGCGCAGGTAGTAGAGCTTCGCGCGGCGGACGTCACCGCGGGTGACGATCTCGATGTGGTCGATGATCGGGGAGTGCACCGGGAACTTGCGCTCGACGCCGACCTGGAAGCTGACCTTGCGGACCGTGAAGGTCTCGCGCACGCCCTCGCCCTGGCGGCCGATGACGACGCCCTGGAAGACCTGGATGCGGGCGCGCGTGCCTTCGATGATGTTGACGTGCACCTTGACAGTGTCGCCGGGGCGGAAGTCGGGGATGTCCGACCTCAGGCTCGCGGCGTCGACATGGTCGAGGATGTGCATGATGGTTCGCTCTCTGCGCCCGCCACCGGTCGAACGCGGATCATGGATTGGAAGTGTCTGGTGCCGCCCGCGCGATCACTCGCGCTGTGCGTGCTCCCCGGAGGCAGAGTCCTGCGGCGGCACAATCCTCTATTGTGCCATGTCGCAGCGCTGCACGCCAAAGCGGGCCGACGGATGCCGCTGCCGGCCGCCTGCGATCAGTCGCGGACCTCGTGGATGATGATGACGTCGTCGCCGTCACCATGCGGCGGACGTCGCGTCGACGTGCCGCCCGCGGCATCCGTGGATGCACCGGACTGCTGCGCGGCGAGCCGCTCGAACTCGGCCATGCTGGCCTGCACGCGCCGGGCGCCGTCGGAGACGAGCTGCCAGATGCTGCTCCAGAACGCGGCGATGGCCAGGAGGATCGCGAGCACGCTGAAGATCGTCGCCGTCTCGCCGTAGAAACCCACGCCGATGATGGAGAGGTGCCAGGCGCCGACGACGCCGACGTCGGTCCACGACACGGCGCGCTCGGCGCGCACGGTCGGACGCGCCCACACGATCAGCGCGATGATGCCCAGCGAGATGAAGGCGACGGGCACGGTGATGATGAGGCCGAGGGTGCCCCAGCCGCCGCCGCCGTAGATCAACCAGCCCACGCCGAGCCACACCGGCAGCACGACGACGGCTGCGACCAGCCACCTGAGGAACGCCCGCCTGATGAGCATGCGCTCAGCGTAACGCCGCTGCCTGCGCGTCGACCGGGTGTTCACTCAGGGCGGACCCGCCAGAATGGAGGGCGGAAAGGGATGAGCGTGATCGAACTGAGGACCCCGGCCGAGATCGAGGAGATGCGTCCGGCTGGCCGCTTCGTGGCGAGTGTGCTGGAGGCGACGGCGCAGGCTGCGGCCGTCGGCGTGAACCTGCTGGAGCTCGACGCCCTCGCGCACGAGATGATCCGCAAGGGAGGCGCCGAGAGCTGCTACATCGACTACCACCCCTCGTTCGGCGCGAGTCCCTTCGGCAAGGTCCTCTGCACGTCGGTCAACGACGCCGTGCTGCACGGACTCCCCCACGACTACAAGCTGCGCGACGGCGACCTGCTGAGCCTCGACTTCGCGGCCTCGGTGAACGGCTGGGTGGCCGACTCGGCCCTCTCGATCGTGGTCGGCACGCCCCGCGACGAAGACCTGCGTCTCATCGACACGACGCGTCGCGCACTCGACGCGGGCATCGCCGCCGCCCGTCCGGGCAACCGCATCGGCGACATCTCCCGGGCGATCGCGGACGTCGCGAAGGCCGAGGGCTACTCGATCAACACCGACTTCGGCGGCCATGGCGTCGGCCGCACGATGCACGGCGACCCGCACGTGCCGAACAACGGTCGTCCCGGACGCGGACTGCCGCTGAAGCCCGGTCTCGTCGTGGCGATCGAGCCGTGGTTCCTCGAGACCACCGACCGCATCTTCACCGACCCCGACGGGTGGACCCTGCGCAGTGCCGACGGCTCGCGCGGCGCGCACTCCGAGCACACGATCGCGGTCACCGACGGCGACCCGATCGTGCTCACGCAGCGCGGCTGAGCCGAGCGGTGCGGCCCGCGTCAGTCGTCCAGCTCGACCTCGATCATGCCGCCCACCACGCGCGTGCGATACGTGCGGAGCGCCAGCGACGCGTCGGTGAAGCACGCGCCCGTGCCGAGATCGTAGACCTGCTTGTGCAGCGGCGACGCGATCGTCGGCCGGTCGCCGCGCGAGCCCACGATCCCGCGCGCCATCACGGGCGCACCCGTGTGCGGGTCGTGGTGGTCGACGGCGTAGACCTCGTCGCCGCCGACGCGCACGAGCGCGACCTGGCGGGCGCCGAGCAGCGCGACCTCGCCCCAGCCCGGCTCGAGGTCCTCGAGTTCGCAGGTGCGCTCCCAGGTGGTCGTCATCTCGATCGTCGGCGCCATGGCGGTCTCCCCTCGTCCTGCCGACGACGCTAGGGTCCAGGTGTTTCCCCCGCGGCATCCGGGTGTTACCCCGAGGTGAAACTCCCCTCACATCCGCGCACGCCCGATGTGCGGATGCGTGCCGACGCGGTTACGTCGCCGTAACAGGGCGGAAACGGCCCGGTCGTAACGTCGCCTCCATTCCCAGCCATGGAGGCCCCCATGACCGAGACCACTCCCACCCCCACCGGGATCCGCGACGTCGTGATCGTCGGCGGCGGACCCGCCGCCCACCGGCTCGCCGACAGCCTGCACGCCCGCGACGAGGAGCGCACGCTGCGCGTCACCGTCGTCGGCGAGGAGCTGCACCGCCCCTACGACCGGGTGGCGCTGAGCACGAGGCTGGCGGATGCCGCGACCGACCTCACCCTCGAACCCACCGCCATGTGGGACGAGGGCCACACCCGGCTCGTCACCGGCGAGCGCGTCGTCGCCGTCGACGCGGCTGCGCGCACCGCGACCACGTCGGGCGGACTGGTGCTGCCGTGGGACGAGCTCGTGCTCGCGACGGGCTCGAGCGCGCCGGTGCCCGACCTCCCCGGGCGCGACCACGCGCGCGTCTACCGCACGATCGACGACGTCGACGCGTTGGTCGGCGAGACGCGCGAGCTCGCCGAGCGCCACGGGCGCCCCGCGCAGGTCGTCGTCGCCGGCGGCGGGCTCCTCGGCCTCGAGGCGGCGGGCGGGCTCGCGAAGCTCGGCGCGCACGCCGCCGTGGTGCACTCGGGCGGCTGGCTCATGTCGGCGCAGCTCGATGAGGGTGCCGGTCGCGCGCTCGGGCGCATCATCGCCGGCCAGGGCATCGGCCTGCACCTCGGCGCCCGTCCGTCCGCGGTCCTCGTCGAGGACGACGCGGTCGTGGGCGTCGAACTCACGAACGGACGCACCATCTCGTGCGACCTCATCGTCTTCGCGATCGGCATCAGCCCGCGCGACGAACTCGCCCGCGACCTCGGCCTCGAGCTCGGACCGCGCGGCGGCGTCGCCATCGACACCTCCTGCGCGGCATCCGCCGCCGGCATCTGGGCCATCGGCGAGGTCGCGAGCTTCGAGGGCCGCTGCACCGGCCTCGTCGCCCCCGCGAACGCGATGGCCGAGGTCGTGGCCGACCGCCTGCTCGGCGGCTCCGCGGAGTTCACGAGCGTCGACGACGCGACGAAGCTCAAGCTCTCGGGCGTCGACGTCGCGAGCTTCGGCGACGCGCTCGCCCGCACCGAGCAGGCGCTCGAGATCGTCTACGCCGACCCGGCGCGCGGCCTCTACCAGAAGCTCGTGATGACCGACGACGCGAAGACGCTCCTCGGCGGCATCTTCGTGGGCGACGCGTCGCCGTACGCCTCGCTGCGCCCCCTGCTCGGCACGGAGCTGTCGGCTGAGCCCGCCGCCTACCTGTCCGCCTCGGGCATGGAGGCGCCCGCGGGCGACGAGCTGCCGGCGGCCGCGCTCGTCTGCGCGTGCAACAACGTCACCGCCGGCACGATCCGCGACGCGGTGAACGGCGTCGGCCACGAGGAGGGCTGCACCGAGCTCGGCGCGCTGAAGACGTGCACGCGGGCGGGCACCCAGTGCGGATCATGCGTGCCGCTCGTGAAGAAGCTGCTCGAGTCCGAGCTGACGAAGTCGGGCCAGGCCATCTCGCGCGCGCTCTGCGAGCACTTCGAGCTGTCGCGGCAGGAGCTCTTCGAGAGCGTGCGCGTGCTGGAGCTCACCTCGTTCGACGACATCATCGGGCGGCTCGGCACCGGACGAGGCTGCGACGTCTGCAAGCCGGTGGTCGGCTCCATCCTCGCGTCGCAGCACGGCTCGTACATCCTCGACGGCGGCCGAGGCGGCCTGCAGGACACCAACGACCGCGCGATGGCCAACATGCAGAAGGACGGCACGTACTCGGTCGTCCCGCGGATCCCGGCCGGCGAGGTCACGCCGGAGAAGCTCGCGGTCATCGCGCAGGTCGCGATGGAGTTCGGGCTCTACACGAAGATCACGGGCGGCCAGCGCATCGACCTGTTCGGCGCCCGGCTCGACCAGCTGCCCGACATCTGGAGGATCCTCGTCGACGCCGGCTTCGAGTCCGGCCAGGCCTATGGAAAGTCGCTGCGCAACGTGAAGAGCTGCGTCGGCTCGACGTGGTGCCGCTACGGCGTGCAGGACTCGGTCGCCATGGCGATCCGGCTCGAGCTGCGGTACCGCGGGCTCCGCTCGCCGCACAAGCTGAAGTTCGGCGTCTCGGGCTGTGCGCGAGAGTGCGCGGAGGCCCGCGGCAAGGACGTCGGCGTCATCGCCACCGACCAGGGCTGGAACCTCTACGTCGGCGGCAACGGCGGCTTCCAGCCGGCGCACGCGCAGCTGCTCGCGAGCGACCTCGACGACGAGACGCTCATCCGCTACATCGATCGCTACATGATGTACTACATCCGCACCGCCGACCGGCTGCAACGCACCGCGCGCTGGATGGAGGACCTCGAAGGCGGCGTCGACCACGTGCGCGAGGTCGTCGTCGACGACTCGCTCGGCCTGGCCGACGAGCTCGAGGCCGCGATGGCCAAGCACGTCGACACCTACGAGGACGAGTGGGCGGCGACCCTCGCGGACCCGGAGCGACTCCGGCGGTTCCGCTCGTTCGTGAACGCGCCCGGCACGCCCGATCCGTCGGTCGCACGGGTCCCCGAGCGCGGGCAGTTCCGCCCGGCGACCGCGGAGGAGCGGGAGCGCGGTGAGGCCGTGCTCGTCGCCGGCACCACGATCCCCGTGCGGGGAGCCGACGCATGACCGGCCGGGTGACCCTCGTCGGCGGCGGTCCCGGCCGCGAGGACCTCCTCACGCTCGCCGCGGTGCGCGCGCTCGCGGCCGCCGATGTCGTCCTCTACGACCGGCTCGCGCCGCACGAGGGCCTGCGCGAGCTGGCACCGAACGCCGAGCTCGTCGACGTCGGCAAGCGACCCGGACATCACGCCATCCCCCAGCACGAGATCGAGGCGCTCCTCGTCGCGCACGCCCTCGCGGGGCGGCATGCCGTGCGACTCAAGGGCGGCGACCCGTACGTGCTGGGGCGAGGCGGCGAGGAGGTGCTCGCGTGCCACCGCGCCGGGGTGCCGGTCGAGGTGATCCCCGGCGTGACCAGCGCGATCGCCGTGCCGGGCGCCGCCGGCATCCCGCTGACGCATCGCGGCGTGAGCCACCTCTTCACGGTCGTGTCGGGCCACGCCCCGCTCACCGAGGCGGAGCTCGAGCACCTCGCGGGCCTCGGCGGCACGATCGTCGTGCTGATGGGCGTCAACTCGCTGCCGTCGCTCACCGCCGGCCTCGCGCGCGCCGGCATGCCGGCCGGGATGCCCGTCGCGATCATCGAGCGCGGCTTCTCCGCCGACCAGCGCACGACCGTCGGCGATCTCTCCGACATCGTCTGGGCCGCCGGGCGCGCACGCGTGTCGTCGCCCGCGGTCGTCGTGGTCGGCGAGGTCGTGCGGCTGGCCCACGACGGCGACGCCGCGGCATCCGAGCTCATGGAGCGCGCAGCGGGCTACGCGGCGGTGGCCACGTGACCGACGTCATCGAGTGCCCGCCGGGCTTCCGGCCCGACCAGCTCGCGGGGTTCCGCATCGGGGTCACGAGCGACCGGCGCTCGGCCGACCTCATCGACGCGCTCGCCCGGCGCGGCGCCCAGGTCGTGCACGCGCCGACGCTCCGCATGACGAACGCGGTCTCCGACGACCCCGTCATCGCCGACACGCGCGCGATCATCGCGGCCCGGCCCGACGTGCTGCTCGCGACGACCGCCTACGGCGTGCGCCGCTGGTTCGAGGTCGCGGATGCCGCGGGGCTCGGCGAGGACCTCGTCGACGCGCTCGCCGACACGGCCATCCTCGTGCGCGGGCCGAAGGCTCGGGGCGGCGTGCGCGCCGCCGGGCTCAACGACGTGGGCATGAGCGCGGAGGAGACCACCGAGTCGCTCATCGACGAGGTGCTCGCGAACTACCCGGCCGGACTCACGGTCGCGGTGCAGCTGCACGGGTTCCTCAACCCGTCGCAGCTCGACCGGCTGCGCGACGCGCACGACCGCGTGCTCACCGTCGAGCCGTACCGGTGGGTGCAGCCCGACGACGGGGACGATCGCGTCGACCGGCTCATCGAGGCCGCCTGCACGGGTGGCCTCGACTGCATCACGTTCACGAGCGCGCCGGCCGTGCACGCGCTGTTCGGCGCGGCGGAGGCGCGCGGGCGCTACGAGGACCTCGTCGATGCGATGTGCGGCCCCGTCGTGGCCGCGGCCGTCGGACCCGTCACCGCGCAGCCGCTCGTCGCGGCCGGGATCGTGCCGATCCAGCCCGAGCGGTTCCGCATGGGGGCGCTCATCCGGCTCGTCTGCGAGCACCTGGAGTCCTCGCGGGTCATCCGGCTCGACACCCGGCACGGCCCGCTCGCCCTGCGCGGCTCGGTCGTCGACGTCGACGAACGACGGGTCCCGCTCGCCCCCGTCGCGCTCATGATCCTCCGCACGCTCGTGCAGGCGCGCGGCTCCGTCGTGGGCCGCGAGCGGCTCGCCTCCGGGCTGCCGGGCACGAGCGACGAGCACGCGCTGGAGGTGGCCCTGAGCCGCCTGCGCCAGACGCTCGGCGTCCCGGGACTCATCGCCACCGTCGTCAAGCGCGGATACCGGATCGATGTCTGAGCACGACCTCACACGGACGCTCGTCCCGGGTGAGCAGGTGGAGACGCAGGGTTTACCACCGGACCGATCCGAGGAAACACGCCGCCCATAGCGTCGGCTGCACGAGCTCCACCACGTGACCGACACCCCCGGAGGCACCGATGACCGAGACCCTGAGCGCCGCTCCCCCGCACGGCGCACCGCCCCAGGCGCCTGAGTCCACCGCGCCCGCCCTCGCCACCCGGCCGGGCCGCTGGATCGACCACTGGAACCCCGAGGACACCGCCCAGTGGTCGTCCCAGGGCCGCGCGATCGCGCGCCGGAACCTGAACTGGTCGATCTTCGCCGAGTTCCTCGGCTTCGTCGTCTGGCAGCTCTGGAGCATCGTCGCGGTGACCCTCCCCGCGGCCGGCTTCGACCTCGGCACGGGCGAGGTCTTCTGGCTCATCTCGATCCCGAGCCTCGTGGGCGCCACCCTGCGCATCCCCTACTCGTTCCTCGTGCCGAGGTTCGGCGGCCGCAACTGGACGATCATCTCGGCGGGACTCCTGCTCCTGCCGACCGTCGCGCTGGCCGTCTGCGTGTCGAACCCGGAGACCCCGTTCGGCGTGCTCCTCGCCGCGGCGGCCCTCGCCGGCTTCGGCGGCGGCAACTTCGCCAGCTCCATGTCGAACATCACGTACTTCTACCCGCAGAAGGAGAAGGGCTGGGCGCTCGGCCTCAACGCCGCAGGCGGCAACCTCGGGGCATCCGTCGCGCAGTTCGTCGTGCCCATCGTGATCACGATCGGCGCGGGCGCCACGCTCAACCTGCCGGTCGCCGGCTGGATCTGGATCCCGTTCATCCTCGTCGCGATGTTCGGCGCCTTCCGCTTCATGGACAACCTGTCGAACGCGAAGGCCGACCTCGCAGGCTCCGCCGCGGCGCTCAAGGAACCGCACCTCTGGCTGCTCTCGCTGCTGTACATCGGCACGTTCGGGTCGTTCATCGGCTTCGCGAGCGTGTTCCCGAAGCTCATCGCCGACCAGTTCCCCGACTTCTCGACGATCGCCGTCGGCGGCGCGTCGGTCTCGCTCGCGTTCCTCGGTGCGCTCGTGGGCTCGCTCGCCCGCCCCTACGGCGGCCGGCTCTCCGACCGCTTCGGCGGCGCCCGCATCACGATGCTCGCCTTCGCGGCGATGGGCACCGTCACCGTCGGCGTGCTGCTCACGCTGCCGCTCGGCAACTTCTGGCTGTTCCTCGGATGCTTCCTGCTGCTGTTCGCCGCGGCGGGCATCGGCAACGGCTCGACCTACCGCATGGTGCCGGTGGTCTTCGCGGTCCGCGGCGGCGGCACCGGCGACGTGTCCACCCAGCGCAAGGCCGCGGCCGCGCTCGGACTCATCTCCGCGATCGGCGCGTACGGCGGCTTCCTCATCCCGCAAGCGCTCAACCTGTCGTTCCAGGCGACGGGCGGCTACGCCGGTGCCTTCCTCGGGTTCGTGGTCGGCTACGCCGTGCTCCTCGTGCTCACCTACGTCGTCTACGTGCGGTCGGGCCGCATGGGCGCGCACAAGATCTGAATCGAGGCCGCATGACCCGTCCCGCCGACTCGCACTGCCCGTACTGCGCCCTGCAGTGCGCGATGACCCTCACGCCGGTCCCGGAGCCCATCGCGGCGGTCCCTGAGCCCGTCGAAGGGGTCCCTGAGCCCGTCGAAGGGACCGCGGCGGCCACGCCGGCCATGCCGCCGGCCGCCCCGCCCGTGACGATCGCCGGCCGCGACTTCCCGACGAACCGCGGCGGGCTGTGCAAGAAGGGCTGGACCTCGGCGGAACTGCTCCGCGCACCCTCGCGCCTCGGCGCCCCGCTCGTGCGGGGCGCCGACGGCGCGTTGCACGAGGCGAGCTGGGACGAGGCGCTCGACCTCGTCGCGGCGCGGCTCCGCGGCATCCGCTCGGCGCACGGGGCGGACGCGGTCGGCGTGTTCGGCGGCGGCGGGCTCACGAACGAGAAGGCGTACCTGCTCGGCAAGTTCGCCCGCCTCGCGCTCGGCACGAGCCGCATCGACTACAACGGCCGGTACTGCATGTCGTCGGCCGCGGCGGCCGGGAATCGCGCGTTCGGCATCGACCGAGGGCTGCCGTTCCCGCTCGAGGACCTCGACGGCGCGTCCACGATCCTCCTGCTCGGCACGAACGTCGCCGAGACGATGCCGCCCTTCATCGGGCACCTCGCGGGCGCGCAGGCGGCGGGCGGCCTCGTCGTCGTGGACCCGCGCCGCACCGCGACCGCGCGGCTCACGGACGACGGGAAGGGCCTGCACGTGCAGCCCGCGCCGGGCACCGACCTGGCGCTGCTGCTCGGCCTCATCCACGTCGTGATCGCCGAGCGCCTCGTCGACGAGGCGTACGTCGCCACGCGCACGGTCGGGTTCGACCGGCTCCGCCGCAGCGTCGCGTCGTGGTGGCCCGAGCGTGTCCAGTCGGTCACGGGCGTGGCCGCGCTCACGCTCCGGCGACTCGCGCGACGGCTGGCGTCGGGCGCGGGCACCTACATCCTCACGGGCCGCGGCGTCGAGCAGCACGTCGACGGCACCGACACCGCGACCGCGGCGATCAACCTCGCGCTGCTGCTCGGCCTGCCCGGCCGCCTCGGCAGCGGATACGGCACGCTGACCGGCCAGGGCAACGGCCAGGGCGGCCGCGAGCACGGGCAGAAGTGCGACCAGCTCCCCGGGTACCGCAAGATCGTCGACCCCGACGCTCGCGCGCACGTCGCTCGTGTGTGGGGCGTCGATCCCGACGTGATCCCCGGACCGGGCGTGCCGGCCGTCGAGCTGCTGCAGTCGCTCGGCCGGCCGGGCGGAGTGCGCGCGCTCATGGTGCACGGCTCCAACCTCGTGGTCTCGTCGCCGAACGTCGAGGCCGTGCGCGCGGGCCTCGAGCGCCTCGACCTGCTCGTCGTATGCGACTTCTTCCTCTCCGAGACGGCGGCGATGGCCGACGTCGTGCTGCCGATCACGCAGTGGGCGGAAGACGAGGGCACGATGACGAACCTCGAAGGACGCGTCATCCGTCGCCGGCGTGCGATCACGCCGCCGGCCGGCGTGCGCGACGAGCTGTGGATCTTCGCGGAGCTCGCGCGACGCCTCGAGTGCACCGCCGCCTTCGACACCGACCCCGAGCGGGTCTTCGAAGAACTGCGGCTCGCCTCGGAGGGCGGCATCGCCGACTACTCCGGCATCGACTACGCGATGCTCGACCACGGCGCGGCGGTCTTCTGGCCGTACCCGCGCGGCAGCGTCGGGACCCCGCGCCTCTTCGCGGACCGGTTCGCGCACCCCGACGGGCTCGCCCGCCTGGTGGCCGTCGCGGTGCGCGAATCGGCGCGTCCGCGGCCGGGCGACGGCGAGCTGACACTCGTCACCGGGCGGCTGCTCGAGCACTACCAGAGCGGCGCGCAGACCCGGCGGGTGCCGGAGCTGCTCGACGCCCAGCCCGAGGCGCTCGCCTCGGTGCATCCGGCCACCGCCGACCGGCTCGGCATCGCCGACGGCGACGACCTCGAGGTGACGAACCACCGCGGCGCCGTGCGCGTCCGGGCGCGGCTCACGACCGACATCCGGCCCGACGCGGTGTTCCTGCCGTTCCACTACGGCGACGAGCAGGCCGCGAACCTGCTCACGTCGGACGCGGTCGACCCCATCTCGTCGATGCCCGAGTTCAAGACCAACGTCGTGCGCGTCATCCGCCTCGCGGACGACGTCGGCGACGCACGCCTCACGGAAGCCGGGGTCCCCGCATGAGCGCTCTCAGGATCGTCCTCGTCGGATACGGGCCGGTCGGCGCCCGGTTCGTGGAGGAGCTGCTGCCCTCGGTGCGCGCCGGCGCGATGGAGCTCACCGTCGTCGCCGGGGAGGACGTCGAGGCGTACAACCGCGTGCTCGTCGCCGAGCTCGCCGTGGGCAACACCGACCTCGACGCGATGCTCGTCGGCGATCGGGAGGCCGCGGAGGAGGCCGGAGCGCGCGTGCTGCTCGGCGTCGCGGCGACCTCGATCGACCGGGTCGCGCACACCGTGCGCCTGAGCACGGGCGAGGACCTCGCGTACGACCGCCTCGTGCTCGCCACCGGATCGCGGGCGAACGTGCCGACGCTCGACGGCGTCGAGCGCCACCGCCGAGACCTCGCCTCGCTCGAGAAGTACGCGCGGCAGCTCGTGGCCCGCGACGACGACCTGCCCGTGGGCGTCACGGCGCTGCGCGACCTCGCCGACGCCGAGCGCGTCCTCGAAGCCGTGCGCGAGCGTCGCCGCATCATCGTGCTCGGCGCCGGTGTGCTCGGACTCGAGCTCGCCCTCGCCGCAGCCCACGCCGGCGCGCAGGTGTGCGTCGTGCACCACGGCCCGCACCCCATGCCGCGCAACCTCGACCGGGGCGGCGGCCAGGTGCTGCGGGCGGCACTCCGACGCACCGGCATCACCGTGATCGCGCACAGCCGCGCCGAGGCGGTCGCGTTCCGCACCGACGACGACGGCCGTCGCCGGTTCGACATGCTCGTGACCGCCGACGGCAAGCAGCTGCGCGGCGACCTGCTCGTGCTCTCGTGCGGCGTCAGCCCCCGCAACGAGCTCGCCACGCTCGCGGGCCTGCGCACGGCCGTCGGCATCGTCGTGAATCCGCGGCTGCAGTCGTGGAGCGATCCCGACGTCTACGCGATCGGCGACTGCGCGCAGGTCGTCGAGCGCACCGAGGAGCTCGTCGGGCAGCGCGTGCTCCCTGGAGCGCCGTCGGGGCTCATCGGCCCCGGATGGCGCCAGGCCGCGTGGCTCGCCGAGGCGTTCGCGACCGAAGCGGGGCAGCGCGCCGGCGACGGCGCGGGCGGCGCGGGCGGCGGCGATGCCGTGCCCGCCGAGCGCGACCCCATCGTCATGCTCAAGGCCGAGCACATCGACGTCGTCGCGGTCGGCGACATCTCGGCCGACCCCTGGGACGACGACGCCCTCCACCCGCGCCGCCGCGTCTCGCAGTGGGCCGACCCCGAGCACCTGCGCTACGTGAAGATGGTCACCGAGGACGGCGCCCTGACGGGCTTCGTGAGCGTCGGGATGCCGCGGACCGCCGCCGAGCTCACGCTGCTGTTCGAGCGCCGAGGCGAGCTGCCGGCCGACCGCTCGATGCTCCTGCGCTTCGACGGTCCCGACTACGACCCGAGCGAGGACGCCGACGCGTTCGCGCCCACGACGACCGTGTGCTGGTGCAACGGCGTGACCGTGGGTCGCATCGAGGAGGCGGCCGCATGCGGCAGCACGACCGTGGAGTGCGTCGGCCGCGACACCCGTGCGGGCACGGGCTGCGGCGGCTGCAAGGGCCGCATCGCGGAGGTGCTCGCACGCGTGGCCGCGGCGGACGGGACGCCGAGCCTCACGGCGTGAGGCGTGAGGCGTGAGGCGTGCGCGTGCCGCCCGGCCCGGGCATGACGGCCGCCGGCGACCGGCGCTCGCCGGCCTCGAGCCGTCGCAAGCCGTGCCGACCGCGCGCTCACGCGCAGCGTGTCAGGCGGGCTCCCAGTCGTTCGCGTCGACCGCCGCGTAACGCTCGAGCACGAGCTCGACGAGCTCGTGCGGCGCCGGGTGGTCGGGCAGCAGCAGCGGTTCGGCGATGAGGTCTCCCCCGGCGCCCGCGGCCGCGTCGTAGAAGGTGCCCGGCGCGAGCAGGTACGCGCCGATGACGACGCGCGTGCCCGGGTGCACCTCGCGGATCATCTCGATCGCGTCGGGCAGTCGAGGGATCGCCGCCGCGATGAACCCGACGGTCACGGGTCGTCCGAGGCGCTGGCCGAGCCGTCGCGCGGTCTCGAAGCACTCGCGCACCGCACGCGGGTCGTTGGATCCGGCGGCGGCGAGCACGACGGTGTCCTCCTCGTCGAGGCCCAGGTCCCGGAGGCGCCGCGCGAGCACGGCGACGATGCGGTCGTCGGGTCCGAGCTCGTCGGCGAGCTGGGCGCCGCCGCCGAGGCGGTCGAGTCCGAGCGAGAGTCCGGTGCGCACGTGGAAGCCGGCCGAGAGCACGAGCGGCACGATGACCGCGTCAGGCTCGGCCGCTGCGGCGAGGGATGCCGCGACGTCGCGGTTCGCGGCATCCACGAAGCTGATCGACACGTCGAGCTCGGGCCGCTCTGAGGCGACGGCGTCGACGAGCCGGATCACGGCCTCGCGGTTCTCCGCCGAGGGGGCGCCGTGCGTGACCGCGACGAGCCGGAGGGGGTGGATGCCGGGTATGTCCGCCGGCACGACCGCACCGCTCGTCCCGACCATGTTCCGCCCCGCGCTTCCCGGCGGAATCCGGTCTCGCCGCCGGTTTCGACGCTATGCACGGCGTGTTTCGCAGACGGGGCCCATGTGTTTCCGGGACGTGAAGACTGCCTCACGCCCGCGGCGGGGAGGTGCGCGGCGGGCGTGCGCTTCCGCGCAGGGGCGCGGGACGCGGCATCCGGTTGCGCCTGCGAAGCGTCAGTCGTCGAGCAGTTCGGGCCGCACGCGCCGGGTGCGCTCGACCTGCTGCTCGTGCCGCCACGCGGCGATCGCGCCATGGTTGCCCGAGAGCAGCACGGGCGGCACGTCGAGTCCCCGCCACGAGGCCGGCTTGGTGTAGCTCGGGTACTCGAGCAAGCCGTCCGCGTGCGACTCCTCGACGAGGCTCTCGGGGTTCCCGACGACGCCGGGCACGAGCCGTCCGGCGGCCTCGATCATGGCCATGACGGCGACCTCGCCGCCGTTCAGCACGTAGTCGCCGAGGCTGATGAGGCGCACGCGCATCCGGCCGGCGTAGTGGTCGACGACGCGCTGGTCGATGCCCTCGTAGCGTCCGCAGGCGAACACCAGGTGCTCCTCGGCCGCGAGCTCGCGCGCGAGCGCCTGCGTGAACGGCTCGCCGGCGGGCGACGGCACGACGAGCAGGGCGTCGGATGCCCCGTCGCCCACGATCGCGTCGAGCGCCTCGCCCCAGGGCTCGGGCTTCATGACCATGCCCGCGCCGCCGCCGTACGGCGTGTCGTCGACGGTGCGGTGCCGGTCGTGCGTGTGCTCGCGGAGGTCGTGCGTGCGGACGTCGATCAGCCCCGACTGCCGCGCCTTGCCGAGCAGCGACAGGTCGAGCACGTCGAAGAACGACGGGAAGATCGTGACGATGTCGATCCGCATGGGGCCGACCCTACTCGGCGGCGTCGTCGGTGCGGTCGGATGCCGCGGCGTCGCCGTCGGTGGGAGCTTCGGCGTCTCCCTCGGTGCTGCCGGCCTCGGCGGCGGGCGCCTCGGGCGTCTCGGGCGTCTCGGGCTCCTCGGGGAGTTCCTCGAACAGCCCGGCGGGCGGCGTCACGGTGAGCGTGCCGGCGGCGATGTCGACCTCGGGCACGATGGCCGACACGAACGGCACCATGACCTCGCGGCCCTGGGCCTTCACGATGAGCAGGTCCTGCGCGGGGAGGTGGTCGACGTGGACGACCTCGCCGACCTTCACGCCGTCGCGCATGACGGCGAGGCCCACGAGCTGGTGGTCGTACCAGGCGTCGTCCTCGGGCGTCTCGTCGTCGACGTGCTCGACCCAGAGGATGGCCTTCACGAGGCCTTCGGCCGCGGTGCGATCGTCGACGCCCTCGAAGAACCCGACCGGGTGGCCGTTGTACCAGCGCAGCTCGCGGAGCGTGAGGTGCTTGCCATGCCACGGCGAGGACTCGGGCACCTGCAGCGAGAACTCGGCGCCCGGCACGAAGCGGCGCTCGGGGTCGTCGGTGTAGAGCTCGAGCTTGATGGCGCCCTTGAGGCCGTGCGCCTTGGTCAGGCGGCCGACCCTGAGCTGCGTCCGGGGTGCGCGCGCCACGTCAGTCGTCGGTGTCGACGACGTCGACCCGCACGCGACGACCGTCGGCGAGCGCGGTCACGAGGGTGCGGAGCGCCTTCGCGGTGCGGCCGGCACGGCCGATCACGCGACCGAGGTCCTCGGGGTTCACGTGAACCTCGAGGACCTCGCCGCGTGCGCTCGACGCGGTGACGACCTTCACGTCGTCAGGGTGATCGACGATCCCCTTGACGAGGTGTTCGAGCGCGGACTGGAGCAAGGCCTACGCCTCGTCCGTCGCGGTCTCATCGGCGTCGGCGGCCTCGGCGGGGGCCTCCTCGGCCTTCGCGGGCTTCTCGGCCTTGGGCTTGAGGACCGGCTTCTTCGACTCGTCGGCCACGAACGCGGCCTTGGCCTCGGCGACCTGGACGGTGGACTTCGCGTCCTTGTCGCCCTTGAACTTGCCCCAGTCGCCCGTGAGCTTGAGGATGGCGGCGACCTGCTCGGTCGGCTGGGCGCCGACGGAGAGCCAGTACTGCGCGCGGTCCGAGTCGACCTCGATGAACGAGGGGTTCTGGGTGGGGTGGTACTTGCCGATCTCCTCGATCACACGACCATCGCGCTTGGTGCGCGAGTCGGCGACGACGATGCGGTAGTACGGCGCCCGGATCTTGCCGAGGCGCTTGAGGCGGATCTTGACAGCCACAATTCTCCTGAAAAATGTCGAAAGAGGTTGAACCGATCGCCTGGAGCGTGGGGTGCACACCCGGCGGAAGCTCGAAAATGGTCGGACCACGGCCGGATAGAGGGTCGGGCGGCGGTCCAACCAACCATTCTGCCAGATCGCGGCGGATGCCGCGAACCCGCGCGTCAGCGCAGGGTGGCCATCCACGCCTCGATGCCGGCGGCGTCGATCGGGAGTCTCGACGACAGCACCTCGGAGCCCCGGTCGGTGACGAGGACGTCGTCCTCGATGCGGGCGCCGATCCCGCGGAGCTCGGGCGGCAGGGTCTCGTCGAACGCATGGAAGTACAGGCCCGGTTCGACGGTCAGCACCATGCCCGCCGCCATCCTCGCACCCTGGTACGCCGCGTGGCTCGACGAGGCGCAGTCGTGCACGTCGATCCCGAGGTGATGTCCGACGCCGCAGACGATGAAGCGGCGGTGGTGCTGCCCTTCGGGCGAGAGCGCCTCGTCGACCGAGACCGGCAGGATGCCCCAGTCCGAGAGCCCCTGCGCGATCACCTCCATCGACGCGGTGTGGAAGTCGACCCAGTCCCGACCCGGACCCACGGCGGCGAGGCCGGCGCGGTGGGAGGCCTCGACGAGGTCGTGCACCTGGCGCTGCACCGGGCTGAAGGTGCCCGAGGCGGGCACCGTTCGCGTGACGTCGGCGGTGTACCCCGAGCGTCGCTCGACGCCCATGTCGAGGAGCAGCAGCGCCTCGGGGTCGACCGCGCCCTCGGCGCGCACCCAGTGCAGGATCGGCGCGTGCGCACCCGAGCCGACGATGGTGGCGTAACCGGGACCGGCGCCGAACGTGCGGGCGTGCCGGTCGAACGTGCCCTGCAGCCAGCGCTCGCCGCCGCGGCCGACCGCACGCGGGATCTCGAGCGCGGTCGCCGCGAAGCCGTCGACCGTCGCGTCGACGGCGGCGCGCAGCTCGGCGATCTCCCAGTCGTCCTTGACCATGCGGAGCTCTGCGAGCACCTGCGCGAGCTCGCCGGAGCGGGGGTGGCCGCCGAGCGCCGACAGCGGGCCGCTCGCGGGCACGGCGCCGGCGAGCAGCGCGTCGCCCGGCAGGTCGAGCTCCTCGATGCGGCGGGTCCGGACGCCCAGCGCGTCGGCGTACTCGCCGAGACCGGGCATTGCCCCCACCCAGAGCTCGCCGCGCAGCGGGTCCGCGAAGAACGAGACGTCACCCGGCCGGAAGGGCGCCGGCAGGTACAGGACGGCGTCGTGCCCGCCGGCCACGGGCTCCAGCACCACGATCGCGTCCTCGATGCCGACGCCGACGAGCCAGAGGAAGTCGCTGTCGGCGCGGAACTCGAAGGCCGTGTCGTTGGCGCGCATGGGCGCACGGCCGGCCGCGATCGCGAGCGTCCTCCCGGGCAGCGCCGACGAGAGGCGATCCCGGTGGATGGCAGTGGCCGTCGGCGACCCGCTCGGCACGACGGGCGTGCGGTCGGCCTCGCCCCACCCGTCGAGCATCCAGGCGCTGAACCCCGGCGCGTCCGCGAGGCGCGGCATCCGCGGGTCGGGCTCGGCCGGACGGGGCATAGAACGGGCCCCGGTGTCGACGACGGCGCGGTCGGTGGTCATGCGGTCTCCTCCCGGCTCGCTCGTGGCGAGCCCTTCGTGGTGGTATGCACGCCGAGGCGGACCTCGAGCGCGTCGAACAGCCGTTCGCCGACGTCGCCCCGGTGCAGGCCGTCGTGCTCGTGCTCGTTGGTGACCCACGCGTGCAGCGCTCCGACGCGCCCGGCCGTCTCGAGCGAGAGGCCCGCGTCGACGTACATGTCGTCGAAGTAGACGGCCGCCTCGATCGGGACCTCGTTCGCGGCGAGCCGCGGCAGGTCGTACAACTCGATGGGCGTGTGCGCCGCCGCGAGCAACTCGACGCCGGCGCGGAAGCCGCGCAGCGCCCGGATCTCCTCGAACATCCATGGGAACACCATCTCGCCCGTGAACTGCAGCGGTCGCGCCTCGGGCGCGAAGTCGGGATGCGCCGCCCGTGCGCGCTCGGCGGCCCAGGCGGTCGGACCCGGCCCGTAGATCGCCTCCTGCAGCGCGATGAACAGCGGGTTGCGCCGGAAGCCGGTCTGCTCCTGGAGGTCGGCGAGGAACGTCTGGGTCAGGCGGTCCTCCGCGGCATCCGCGAACGCCTCGTCGAGGACCCAGTGCACGCGGTCGTAGCCGACCGACATGCCGAAGTCGAAGCCCAGCGCCTGGAAGCGGCGTACCGTCAGGCGGTCGCCGTCGGGCAGGCGCACGTCGGTCGCGTCGAGCACGTCGGCGATGCGCGCGACGCGGTCGGCGAGGTGCGGGAACCGCGCCCGGAACTCGGCGTTCTTCCCGCGCACGCGCGGGAAGGTGCGCGCGTACACCGCATCGGCCGACGGCTCGATCCCAGGCAGGCCGCCGGTCACCGCCGAGGCGACGACCGCCTCGGGCGCGACCGACAGGTAGTGCAGGGTGAGGAAGCCGCCGTAGCTCTGGCCGAGCGTCCACCACTGCGTGCCGTCGTAGTGGCGGTGGCGGACCGCCTCGAGGTCGCGGATGATCGCGTCGGCGCGGTGGAGCGCGAGCCGCCGGGCCGACTCGGCGGCCGACAGCTCCGCGAAGTCGTCGCCGTCGACCGGGGTCGACCGTCCGGTGCCGCGCTGATCGGGCAGCACGACGCGGAAGCGCTTGAGCGCCGCCTCGAGGAACCCCTCGCGCCCGAGCGGTCGCGGGGACTTCCCGCCGGGGCCGCCCTGCAGATACACCAGCAGGGGCAGTTCCTCTCTCGCACGTCGGGCGTCGACGAGCTCGCGATGGAAGACGCGGATCGTCTCGCCGTCGGGGTCGTCCCAGTCGAGCGGGACCGTGGTCCACGCATCGCGGGCGAGGATGTCGCGACCGATCAGGTAGCCGTTGCTCACCGTCCGACCGTAACAGGTGCCATGTTACGCAGCACCTCCTCCGACTGGTGTATACCTGTTGCCATGACCGGCCTCCTCGATCGACTCGTCGTGATCGACGCGATGGAGCTCCGCAGCCGTGTGCCGATGAGCGTGGCCATCCGAGCCGTCCAGGCGGTGCTCGAGTCGGGGTTCGACCCCGCACGCGACCCCATCCGCACCATCGTCGACGTCGAGCACGGCCAGCTCCTGCTGATGCCCTCGGAACTCGGCCGGTACGTCGGCCAGAAGCTCGCGACGGTCGCGCCCGGCAACCCCGCCCGCGGCCTCGAGCGCATCCAGGGCGTCTACCTCCTGCTCGACGGGGAGACGCTCACGCCGATGGCCATCCTCGACGGCACCGAGCTGACGAGCATCCGGACCCCGGCGGTCTCGGCCGCCGGCGTCGACCTCCTCGCGCCGGCCGACGCCCGCTCGCTCGTCGTCTTCGGCACCGGGCCGCAGGGCATCCGCCACGTCGAGGCGATGCGGGCGATCCGCCCGATCGAGCGCGTGCGATTCGTCGGCCGCGATCGGGCCCGTGCCGACGACGCCGTCCGTGCGATCGAGGCGCCCGGGCTGGATGCCGCGGTCGGATCGGTCGACGACGTGCGCGACGCCGACCTCGTCGTCTGCGCGACCACGGCGCGCTCGCCCCTCTTCGAGGCGGACCTCGTCGCCGACCACGCCGTCGTCGTGGCCGTGGGATCGCACGAGCCCGATGCCCGTGAGCTCGACGCGGCCCTCATCGCCCGCAGCCAGGTGGTCGTCGAGACACCGGAGGTCGCGCTCCGCGAGGCCGGCGACGTCGTGCTCGCGATCGAGGAGGGTGCGTTCGACCCCGGAAGCCTCGTGTCCCTCGCCGAGGTCGTCACCCGACGCGCGCCGGTCGACGTCGGCCGTCCGCGCGTCCTCAAGACCAGCGGCATGGGCTGGGAGGATCTCGCCGTCGCGACGGCGGTGCTCGACCACGGAACGGCGGCGGACTGATGCGCTGGACGACCGAGGACTGGCACACGGCGGGCGAGCCGTTCCGCATCGTCGACGGCGTCGCAACGGATGGCACCACCGTCGCCGAGCGCCGCGTCCACGCGATGACGGGCGATCCCGACGCGGTTCGACGGTTCCTCTGCCTCGAGCCACGTGGACACGACGACATGTACGGCGGGTTCCTGACCCCGCCCGACGACGACGGCGCCGACTTCGGCGTCCTGTTCTGGCACAAGGACGGCTTCTCGACAGCGTGCGGGCACGGCACCATCGCGCTGGGCGCGTGGGCGGTGCGCACCGGCCGCGTCGCGGCTCCCGACGACGGCGAGGCCGTCGTCACGATCGACGTCCCGAGCGGTCGGGTGCAGGCACGGGTGCAGCGCGAGGGCGGGCGGACCACCGGGGTCGTGTTCCGCAACGTCGAGTCCCGGGTGCTGGAGCGCGGCATCCGACTGGCCACGACCGCCGGCCAGGTCGAGGTCGACCTCGTCTTCGGCGGCGCCGTGTACGCGACCCTGCCCGCCGCGGCGGTCGGCCTGACGGTGGCGCCCGAGCACACGAGCGAGCTCATCCGGATGGGTCGCGAGATCAAGTGGGCGCTGAACGACCATCCGGCGACCCAGCTCGACGATGCGCGCCTGTCGGGCGTCTACGGCACGATCTGGGTCGACGACCTCGGCCGCACCGAGCGCGGCCCGTGGCAGCGCAACGTGACCGTCTTCGCCGACGGCGAGGTCGACCGCAGCCCGTGCGGATCAGGCACCGCGGCGCGCGTCGCGCTGCTCGCGAACACCGGCGCGCTGCGCGAGGGCGAGGTGCTCACGCACGACTCGATCATCGGGACCCGCTTCCTCGCACGGATCGCCGAACGCACCGCCGACGGCGTGATCCCCGAGGTGACGGGCCAGGCGTACCGCGTCGGCCGCAGCGAGTTCGAGCTCGAGGAGGGCGATCCGCTCTCCGACGGCTTCAGCCTCCGCTGAGCCGGGCGAGCGGCACCCCGCTCGTCAGTACTCGCCGTCGAGGCTCCCCCACCCGGCCGACCGGCCTGCGGCGCTCCGACGCTGCGGTACGCCCCACGGGTTGTCGTCGCGCAGGGGCGGAGGGAGGAGGGCCTGCGGCGCGCCCTGGTAGGCGACGCCCCGCAGGAACCGGGTGATGGCGGCGGTGCCGACGCTCGTGGCATCCGTCGTGGTCGCCGGGAACGGGCCGCCGTGCTGCATGGCGCCCGTGACCGAGACGCCGGTCGGCCAGCCGCCGAACAGCACGCGCCCGCTCGTCTCGGCCAGGGCGTCGACGAGGTCGACGAGCCGCCCGTCGGACAGCTCGTCGTCGGTCGCGTGGACGGTCGAGGTGAGGTTGCCCGGGAACAGCTCCCGGTGCAGGGCGGGCAGCGCGTCGGCGTCGCCGTAGCGCACGAGGATCGACAGGGGCCCGAACGACTCCTCGAGCAGCTCGTCGCGGTGCTCGCGCAGCGTGTCCACGTCGACCTCGACGACGGTCGGCGTCGCGAAGCGCTGCTCCGCGTCGTCGACCCGGACGGCGCCTGCAGCCAGGACCGTCACGCCCGCGGCGCCGAGCACGGCAGCCCGGCGGTCCTCGAAGGCGCGGCCGATCCCGGGGTTGAGCAGGCGATGCTCGGGCACGCCCGACGCGGCATCCGCGACCGGCTCGAGCTCGGCATCCGCCGGGACGAAGAGGAAGCCCGGCTTCGTGCACAGCTGCCCGGCGGAGCCCGCCACCGAGCCGAGGAAGCCCTGCAGCAGCTCGGGCTCGGTCGCCACCGCACCGGCGGTCGCGTAGACGGGGTTCACGCTGCCGAGCTCACCGTAGAACGGGATGGGACGCGGGCGCGACGCCGCGATGTCGGCGAGCAGTCGGCCCACGTGCGTGGAGCCGGTGAAGGCGCCCGCCCGGATGCGGTCGTCGCGCAGGAGCGCGACGCCGTTGTCCTGGCCCTCGACGAGCTGGAAGACGCCCTCGGGCATCCCCGCCGCCTCGAGGGCGGCCGTGACGACCTCCGCCGTCCGGCGGGAGAGCTCGGGGTGACCCGAGTGCGCCTTCACGACGAGCGGGCAGCCCGCGGCGAGCGCGGCCGCTGAGTCGCCGCCCGCAACGGAGAACGCGAACGGGAAGTTCGAGGCCGCGAAGTTCAGCACGGGTCCGACGGGCTCGAGCACGCGGCGCACGTCGGGCCGCGGTCCAATGACATAGCCGGGGTCGGCGTCGTCGATGCGGGCGTCGAGGTACGCGCCGTCGACGATGACCTCGGCGAAGAGGCGGAGCTGGTTGCTGGTGCGTCGCACCTCACCCGTCAGTCGGGCCTCGGCGAGCCCGGTCTCGCGCATCGCGATGGCGATGAGCTCCGGGGCGGCGGCGTCGAGCGCGTCGGCGACGGCGACGAGCGCCGCCGCCCGGGCGCGGGGTTCGGTCTCGGCGAAGGGTCGCGCGGCGCGCGAGGCGGCTGCCGCGATCCGGTCGGTGTCCATGGATGCTCCTGGTCGTCGGGTCGGGGCGAAGGTCAGAAGACGAAGCCCTCGGGGAACGGGTCGTCCTCGTCGAGGAAGTACTGGCCGATGCCGGTGACCCAGGCCCGGCCGGAGATGGTCGGCACGACCGCGGGGACGCCGCCGACCTCGGTCTCGCGCAGCAGCCGGCCGGTGAACTCGCTGCCGATGAACGACTCGTTGACGAAGTCGGTCTCGAGCGCGAGCTCACCGCGTGCGTGGAGCTCGGCCATGCGGGCGCTCGTGCCGGTGCCGCACGGCGAGCGGTCGAACCATCCGGGATGGATCGCCATCGCGTGGCGCGATCGCACCGCGTCGGAGCCGGGCGCGATGAACTCGACGTGATGCACGTGGTCGGCGCCGGAGAGCTCGGGATGCCGCGGCGGCTTCTGCTCGTTGATCGCGTCCATGATGGCGAGCCCGGCGCGCAGGATGTCGTCCTGGCGCGCGCGATCGAACGGCAGGCCGACGTCGTCGAGGTCGACGAGCGCGTAGAAGTTGCCGCCGAACGCGACCGAGTACGGCACCTCGCCGTACCCCGGCACCTCGATCGTCTCGTCGAGCCGCTCGACGAAGCTCGGCACGTTCTCGATCGTGACCCGCTTCGCCCGGCCGTCCTCGACCTCGACGCGCGCGACGACGAGTCCGGCGGGCACGTCGAGGCGGATCTCGGTGACCGGCTCGGTCACCTCGACCATGCCGGTCTCGACGAGCACCGTGGCCACGCCGATCGTGCCGTGGCCGCACATCGGGAGGAACCCGCTCGCTTCGACGAACACGACGCCCCAGTCGGCGTCGTCGCGCACCGGCGGCTGCAGCAGCGCGCCCGACATCGCGGCGTGGCCGCGGGGCTCGTTCATGAGCAGTCCGCGCAGCCCGTCGAGGTGCTCGATCGCCCAGAGCCGTCGTTCGTTCATCGTCGCGCCGGGGATCCGGCCGACGCCGCCCGTGACGACGCGGGTGGGCATCCCCTCGGTGTGCGAGTCGACCGCGGAGATCACCCGCCGCGCACGCATCAGGCGACCGCCGCCGACCGCGCCGCGAGCGCCGCGAGCGCGCGCTCGGTGTCGGCCGTGACCTGGGCGTGCTGCTCCGGCGAGAGGGGGCCGCGCGGCGGGCGGGTCGGGCCGCCGTACGAGTTGCCGCAGATGTCCATCGACAGCTTGATGGCCTGCACGAACTCGGTGCGCGAGTCCCAGCGGAACACGGCGACGAGCTGCTCGTAGAGCGCCTTCGCCTCGTGCCACTCACCCGCAGCGCACAGGTCGTAGAGCTCAACGGCCTCCTTCGGGAAGGCGTTCGGGTAGCCGGCGAACCAGCCGACGGCGCCGTTCACCATGAGCTCGAAGAGCACGTCGTCGGCACCGGCGATGATGTCGATGTCGCAGAGCTCCTTGATCTCGTACACCCGGCGCACGTCGCCCGAGAACTCCTTGATCGCCACGACCTCGGGGATCTGGGCGAGCTTCGCGACGAGCGACGGCACGAGGTCGACCTTCGTGTCGAACGGGTTGTTGTACGCCATGATCGGCAGCCCCACCTTGGCGACCTCCTCGAAGTGCGCGATGACCTCGCCCTCGTTGGCACGGTACAGCGTCGGCGGCAGGAGCAGCACGCCGTCGGCGCCGTCCTCCTGTGCGGCTTCCGCCCACGTGCGAGCCTGGTGGCTGCCGACGCCGTGCACGCCCGCGACGACGATGCCGCGCCCGTCGACGGCCTCGACCGCGACCTGGATGACCGTGCGGCGCTCCTCGTCGGTGAGCGACGAGTACTCGCCGAGCGAGCCGTTCGGGCCGACGCCGCGGCATCCGTTCGACATGAGGAAGTCGACGTGCTCGCCGAACCGGTCGTAGTCGACGGCGAGGCCCGCGGGGGCCGATGCGTCCTCCTTGAAGGCGAGGGTCGTGGCGACGACGACGCCGCCGAGGTCCATGGTCTGCTCGGTCATTCCTGCTCCTGGTGCGGTGTTCGGTGGTCGTGGAGGCCGGCGAGCTCCCCGATGCGGATCGAGGAGAGCACCGGCCGGTGGTCGTAGTCGACGGATGCTGCGACGAGCGCTTCGACGCTGCGTCCGCACGTCCGCCCCTGGCACGCGCCGAGGCCGGCGCGGGTGGCGAGGCGCATGCCGCGGCTCGATGCGTCCGCGTACTCGGCGATGCGGGCGCGCGTGACGGACTCGCAGCGGCAGACGATCGTGTCGTCGTCGAGCCAGGCCGTCCAGCCCGGCCGGATGGCGTGCGTGGCGAGGCGCTCGGCGAAGGCGTGCATGCGCCGCCGGGCGTCGAGGATGCGGCGCAGGCGGGTGTCGCCGAGCTCGCCGCCCGCGGCGACGAAGCCGGCCACCGCGCCCTCGGCGAGCGCTGCGTCGGCGCCGGCGATGCCCGTGACCTCCCCCGCCGCGAAGACGCCGGGAACGGTCGTGGCCTGGCGGTCGTCGACCGCGACGAACCGCTCGGGCGAGATCGCGCATCCGGCCTGGATCGCCGCCTCGAGGCGGGGGGTGAACCCGTGGCCGAGGGCGACCGAGTCGCAGTCGACGGTGCGCTCGGTCCCCGGGATCGGGCGCCAGTCGGCGTCGATGCGCTGCACGGTCACGGCCTCGACGGCGTGCTGGCCGTGGATGCGGGTGACGGCGCTGCCGAATCGGTAGGGGGTCCGATGCCGGAGCAGGTCGCCGACGTACTCCGCGAGCTCGCCGGCCTTGCCGGCCGAGCCGGCGAGCTGCCACGGGGCCCGGCCCCAGCCGCGCATGATGGCGGCGCTCCCGACGGCCTCGACGACCTCGGCGACCGTGCCGCCGGCGAGGCCGATGCTCGCGGCGACCGGCAGCAGGAACGGTCCGGCGCCGGCGACCACGGTGCGTCGCCCGGGAGTGACGCCGTCGCGCTTCGCGAGCGCCTGCGCGGCCCCGGCGGTCACGACGCCCGGCAGGGTCCAGCCGGGCACGGGGAGGGCGCGATCGTGCGCGCCGGTCGCGATGACGAGGGCGTCGGCGTCGACGGTGAGGGCGGTGCGGCCGGCGGAGTCGGCCGGGCCGATGAGCGCGTGCACGCGGAGGCCGCCGTCGGCCGCGACGCGCCAGACGCTCGCCGATTCGTGCACCCGGGCGCCTTCGAGCGCGCCGCGCAGGCGTTCGAACCGCGGCCACTGGTGCTGCATGCGCGGATCGGTGAGCCCATCGTGGTGTCGCCAGAACTGGCCGCCCGCGCGCTCGCCCTCGTCGAGCACGGTGACCTCCGCGCCACGGGCGAGCGCGGCCTGCGCCGCGGCGAGGCCTGCGGGTCCGGCGCCCAGGATGACGACGCGCCGGCTCATCGGGACTCCCGTTCGACGACGTCGCCGTCGCAGGCCGCACGCTGGCAGGCCCGCACGCCCTCGACGCCGTTGACGGTCAGGATGCAGTCCTGGCAGACGCCGATGCCGCAGAACACGCCGCGCTCGGCGCCGTCGGCCGTGCGCCAGGTGCGCCGCCCCGCGGCGATGAGCACGCCGGCGATGGTCTGGCCCTCGCGTCCCGCGACCTCGGCGCCGTCGACGGCGATGCGGATGCTCACGCCGCCTCCTCGAGGCTCGCGCGGGTGGGCAGGAACGGCGCGGGGTCGAGTGGTGCCGGCGTGCCGAGCACGGCGTGCGCGATGAGCTGCCCGGTCGTCGGGGCGAGGCCGATGCCGGCTCCCTCGTGCCCTGCGGCGTGGAACAGCCCGGCGATCCGGCCGTCGGCGCCGATCGCGGGCAGGTGGTCGGGCGTGTACGGGCGGAAGCCGACGTAGCTGCGCAGCAGCATGGTCTCGGCGAGGAAGGGGAAGAGTCGCGTCGCCTTCGCGGCGATCTCGGCGATGGGTGCGAGGGTGCCGGCCGTGGAGAACCCCACGCGTTCGCGGCTCGAGCCGATGAGCACGGTGCCCGCCGGCGTCGACTCGACCACGGTCGACGTCTGCAGGGCGGCATCGCTCGAGCCGACCGCGCCGACGTAGTCGGCGTCGTAGACCTTGTGGAACACGCGCTGCGGCATCGGCGTGGTGACCAGGATCGCGCCGCGCCGGGGCCGGATGTCGAGTCGCGCTCCGAGCAGCGTCGCGACCTCGCCCGCCCAGGGACCCGCGCAGTTCACGACCGCGTCCGCCGCGATCGGCCCCTCGGGCGTGAGCACGCCGGCGATCCGGTCGCCCGCGCGCACGGACGCCGTGACCTCGGTGATCCGCAGCTCGGCCCCGAGGCGGCGCGCCCTGGCGAGCATCGCCTGCGTCGCGAGGCTCGGCTGCACCTGCGCGTCCTCGGGGTAGCGGATGCCGCAGGCGACCTCGGGGCTGAGGTGGGGCTCGAGGCGCCGGAGCTCCTCCGTCGACACCGCATCGGCCCGGATGCCGATCGCCCGCTGCGACGCGGCGAACGCCTCGAGCGCATCGACGCCGGCCGGGAACGCGACGACCACGCCGCCCTTCTCCTCGAACTCGGTCGCGGGCTGGCCGGGCGCACGGTCGTCGTCGAGCACGGCGGCGAGGTCGCGCCAGGCGCGTCGGGCGACGATGGCGAGCTCGGCCTCGGCCCCTGGCGCCTTGTCGGAGACGAGGATGTTGCCCTCGCAGCGGCTCGAGGTCTCGGCGGCGACGCCCGAGCGGTCGACGACGACGACCTCGGCGCCGGCCTCGGCCAACGCGAGGGCGCACGACGCGCCGATGGCGCCGGCCCCGATCACGACGACCCGCATGCTGTGCTCCTCCTTGTGGTGCGTGACATATTACCACCAGCGATCGGACGACGCGCACGCGACGCGCGGACACGGAACCTCCGCCGCGTCCACCTCGCCGAGGTGCGCGCGATCGCCGCTGCGCTACTCCTCGTCGCGCCCGCTCCAGAGGCCGGCGACATGGCCGATGTGCCGGCGCATGAGCGCTTCGGCACCGGCCCCGTCGCCCGCCACGAGGAGGCGGACGAGCTCGGCGTGCTCGAGCGACGAGCCCTCGAGCTCGTCGGAGTCGGCGAGGTTCACGAGGCCGACCAGCCGCGTCTGTTGCCGGAGCTCGCGGACCAGGCGCACGAGCTGCCGATTGCCCGTGAGCTCGAGCAGGGTCAGGTGGAACGTCGTGTCGGCCTCGAGGTAGTCCTCGAAGCGCCCCTCGCGACCGGCTCGGACGATCTCCTCGGCCAGGCCGAGGAGCCGCTCGACGACGTCGTCGGACAGCGTGCCCGCGAGCTCGCGCATCGGCGGGCCTTCAAGCATCAGCCGGACCTCGCCGAGCTCGCGCAGCTCGTCTGGCGACACCTCGGTCACCTCGAACCCGCGATTGCGCAGGGGACTCAGGAAGCCGCGACGAGCCAGGTTGAGCATCGCCTCGCGGACGGGCGTGGCGCTCACGCCGAACTCCCCGGCCAGGGTCGGCACCGTCAGCACCGTGCCCGGGGCGAACTCGCCCGCGACGATGCGCGAGGAGAGCGTGCGCTCGACCTGTTCGCGCAGGCTCAGGACCTCGAGCACCCGCATGGGCTGGCCGCTCATCGGGCCTCGCCGTCTCGCTGCATCATGCGGCACATCCTACGCGACCGTTCCACGCAAGGGGTGGCCCCCGAAACGTGGTCACATGCGATGATTGCGGCACGATTCCCGCCCGCCCCGAGGGAGGCCGCGCATGCCGATCGAGTTCGCACGTTCCCCGCGCTCCACGGTCGGCCTCGAGTGGGAGGTCGCGATCGTCGACCGCGCCACGGGCGAGCTCGCGTCCATCGCCGATCGCGTGCTCGAGCTCCTCGACGAGCGCAGCGAGGGCGGGACGCATCCGTCGATCACCTCGGAGCTGCTGACGAACACGGTGGAGCTCGTGAGCGGCGTGCACCAGCGGGTCGCGGGCGCCGTCGCGGACCTCGAGGGCCAGCTCGCGGAGGTGCGCGCGGTGATCGACGAGCTCGGCGAGTACGAGCTCATCTGCAGCGGCTCGCATCCCTACAGCCAGTGGTACGACCAGCGCCTCACCGACAAGCCGCGGTACCACAAGCTCATCGAGCGAACCCGCTGGTGGGGGCGCAACATGATGATCTGGGGCATCCACGTCCACGTCGGCATCGAGGAGCGCGACAAGGCGCTCCCCATCCTCGACGGACTGCTCGCCTACATGCCGCACCTGCAGGCGCTGAGCGCGTCGAGCCCGTTCTGGGCGGGCGTCGAGACCGGGTACGCGTCGAACCGCGCGCTCATGTTCCAGCAGCTGCCCACGGCCGGACTCCCCTATCCGCTCGCCGACTGGGCCGCCTACGAGCGCTACGTCGACGACCTCGTGCGCACGGGCGTCATCGAGGACCACACCGAGGTGCGCTGGGACATCCGCCCGTCGCCGCGCTGGGGCACCGTGGAGGTGCGCGTCTGCGACGGCGTCTCGTCGGCGGCCGAGATCGCCGCCATCGGCGCGCTCGTGCAGTGCCTCGTCGAGTGGATGAGCCGGCGCCTCGACGACGGCGAGACGCTGACCGTGCTCCAGCCCTGGTACGTGCGCGAGAACAAGTGGCGCGCCGCGCGCTACGGCATGGACGCCGAGATCATCACGGATGTCGCGGGGAGCGAGCGCCTCGTCGGCGACGACCTGCGCGAGCTCCTCACGACGCTCGTGCCCGTCGCCGAGCACCTCGGCTGCGAGGTCGAGCTGCAGCAGGTGCGCGCGATGCTCGACGGCGGCGCGAGCTACCAGCGGCAGCTGCGCGTCGCCGAGGCGGCGGGCGGCGACCTCACGGCCGTCGTCGCGCACCTGGCGCGCGAGCTGCGCGCCGGCGTGAACCCGCAGGCGTGAGCCGGCCGGCGTGACCCGGCCGAGGCGCCGCGCCGCGGCATCCCTCGGCTACGCCGGGATCGCCCGCGTGCGGATCAGCTCGGCGTACCACTTCGCGCTGTCCTTCGGCAGCCGCTCGAGCGTGTCGTAGTCGACGCGCACGATGCCGAAGCGCTTGGAGTAGCCGTAGCCCCACTCGAAGTTGTCCATGAGCGACCACACCTGGTAGCCGCGCAGGTCGACGCCGCGCCCCATGGCGCGGTGCGCCGCCGTGAAGTGCCGGCGCAGGTAGTCGACGCGCTCGACGTCGTGCACGGCCGGACCGTCGGCCTCGTCGGTCACGACGTCGTCGAACGCGGCGCCGTTCTCGGTGACCATGAGCGGCAGCGACGGGTACGCCTCGTGCAGCGCGACGAGCAGGTCCTCGAGGCCCGACGGGTCGATGTTCCAGCCCATCGCGGTGTACGGGCCCGGCTGCACGAGGAACTCGACGTGCTCGGAGCCCGGCCAGGGCGTGCCGCCCATGTCCTTGTGGCCGTCGGCCTTGATCCGCGGCGAGACGCCGTCCCACATCTCGACGGTGACCGTCGAGTAGTAGTTCACGCCGAGCAGCGAGATCGGCTGCCGGATGAGCTCGAGGTCGCCCGGCTTCACGAACGACCAGTCGGTGACCTCGGCCGTGTCGGCGATGACGTCGGCGGGGTACTCCCCGTCGAGGAGCGGTCCGAGGAACACCCGGTTCGCGAGCCCGTCGATGCGGCGTGCGGCCTCGGCGCCGGTCGGCCCGTGCGGGCGGATCACGTGCAGGTTGAGCGTGATCGAGTAGCCGGGGTCGTTGGTCACGACCTCGCGCAGCGCCGAGATCGCGAGGCCGTGCGCGAGGTTCAGGTGGTGCACCGCGGCGAGCGCCTTGGCGCCGTCCATGAGGCCGGGCGCGTGGGCGCCCGAGCCGTAGCCGAGGTAGGCGCTGCACCACGGCTCGTTGAGGGTGGTCCACACGGCGATCCGGTCGCCGAGTCGCTTCCCCACGATCCGCGCGTAGTCCGCGAAGGCCTCGGCCGTCGCGCGGTTCGCCCAGCCGCCCTCGTCCTCGAGGGCCTGCGGCAGGTCCCAGTGGTAGAGCGTCGCGATCGGGCGGATGCCGCGGGCGATGAGCCCGTCGACGAGGCGCTCGTAGAACGCCAGTCCGGCCTCGTTCGCCGGCCCGCGGCCGGTCGGCTTGATCCGCGGCCACGCGATCGAGAAGCGGTACGCCTCGAGCCCGAGCTCCGCCATGAGGTCGAGGTCCTGCTCCAGGCGGTGGTAGTGGTCGTCGGCCACGTCGCCCGTGTCGCCGTTCCAGACCTTGCCCGGCGTGTGGCTGAACGTGTCCCAGATCGACGGCCCGCGGCCGTCCTCGTCGGCCGCGCCCTCGATCTGGTACGACGCCGTGGCCGATCCGAAGAGGAAGTCGTCGGGGAAGGCGAGACCCGCGTCGCGGTAGTCGGCCGAGCCGGTGGTCATGGTGGTGCTCCAGTCGTCGTGTCGCGGCATCCGCCGGTCGTTCGCGGCATCGGGCCGGCCGCCGCGTTCACTGTATCGCGTCGCCCGGAACGGCGACTTACCGCCCTGTAAGCATTCGCAACGCGACGCGGGACCGCGCGCGGCTCAGGACCTCGCGGCTCAGGACCCTCGCGGCTCAGTACCAGTAGTCGCCGGTGCGCTCGCGGTAGGCGGCGATGAACTCCCCCTCGCCCTGCCGCCACGCCTCGCCCCGCTCCTCGTGCGAGAGCTGGAACGCCGGCATGTACTCGAGCACCTCGCGCGTGAAGGCGCTCTTGAAGATGAGGATGCCGTGCCCGGGGGCATCGGGCTCCCCCGGCGGCGGGACGTGCCCGAGGTCGTACCGCTCGACGCCGTCGGAGGCGAGGTCGCGGATGATGCGCCACTGCAGGAGTCGCGACGCCATGAGGTGCGGGTGGTCGCGGGTCGAACCGCCGTCCTTGTACCAGGCGTTCGGCCCGTACCGGGCGATGAACGCTCCGGCGACGACCTGGTCGCCGTACCGGGCGAAGTAGAGTCGCCCGCGATCGTCGGCCGCGAACGTCTCCCACACCGCCTCGAGGTAGTCGTCGCCGCGGAAATACGCGCCCGAGCGCTCCTCGGTCTCGCGCACGAGGTCGATCATTCGGGCGCGGTTCGCGGCGTCGAGCCCGGCCCGGCGCACGTCGACCCCGTGCCGCTCGGCGACCCGGATCTCGGCGCGGGCGCGCTTCTTCATGTTCGCGAGGATCTCCTCCTCGCTCGCGGAGGTGTCGACGACGACCGTGTGCCGGTACTGCGACGCCTTGGCCGGCAGCCACCCGTGCGCGAGGAACGCCTCGCCGAGCGCCTCGTCGCGAGGCTGGTGCACCTCGATCTTCGTGGCGAAGGCCGTGCCTCGCTCCGCGCGGACCCGCTCGGTGAGCGGGCCGACGTCGGCGGGCTCCAGGCCGCTCACGCGGGGCAGGTGCTGGAACAGGCCGTACCCCGGGACGAGGCGCTCGAACACGAGCACCGGGTAGTCCCGCTGGGTGCCGAGGCCGCGCCGGTGCACGTGCCACGGGCCGCGCGAGCGCACGGCCTCCCACGTGCTCGACTGCATGAAATGCGGGGTCGAGTGGGTCCCGAGCACCCGTTCGTCCCATGCCGCGGCAACCTGCTGGGACTGTGACTGCGCCGCCTGCACCATGCCCCCATCCGACGTGGTCCGGGGGCGTTAGGGCCCGCCTTCGGATACCACGGCCTCTGGCGCACATCATAGGCGGGTCACAGGTCCGGCAGGCGAACTCGACCCCGAAGGTTCCGATGTCGTCACGGCGTCTGGCCTGCCGTCCGGCCCCGACCTAGTGTGGTCAGCATGGGCGATCCCCGACTCGAACTCGACGGCGAGCACGTCAGCGCGAGGCTCCTGCCCGAGCGCGGCACGCACGGCGGCTACTCGCTCGTGATCGAGGGCACGACCCAGTCGCACGTGAACCCCGACGACCCGCTCGACCTCCAGCTCGAGTACACCCGGCTCGTCGCGTCGGTCATCGACGGATGCCGCGAGCCCGGCGTCCCCCTGCGCGTCCTGCACCTCGGGGCGGGCGCCCTCACGATCCCCCGCTACGTCGCGGCGACGCGACCGGGATCGGTGCAGCACGTGGTCGAGCTGCATCGCGAGCTGTTCGAGTTCGTGCTCGACGTGCTGCCGCTCGACGACGACGTGGAGCTCTCGGTCGAGTTCGACGACGGCCGCGTCGCAGTGGAGCGGGCCGCGCGCGCGGGCGGCGGCTGGGACGTCGCGGTCGTCGACGTGTTCTCGGGCGCGGTGTCGCCCCGGCACATGTCGACCGCGGAGTTCTTCGGCCAGCTCGACCAGCTCCTCGCCCCCGACGGGCTCGTCGTGGTGAACACCCTCGCGACCGCGGGACTCGGCATGAGCCGGGAGGTGATCGCGACGCTCGCTGCGCGGTACGAGGACGTGCTCGCGCTCGCCGCTCCGGCGGTGGTGGAGGGCATGAGCCTCGGCAACGTCGTGATCGCGGCGTCGTCGGAGCCCCTCGCCGGCGAGGAGATGCTGCGCCACGCCGACACCGGTCCGCGACCCATCGAGCTCCTCCGCGACGCGGCGCTCATCGCCTTCGTGGGCGACGCGCCGGTGCGTCGCGACGACGACCGCCTGGATTGACATGGCGGCCGGTCGCGCGTGGTCGCGGGCGCGCGGCGCCGCGATCGGCCTCGTCGCGATCGTGCTCGCCGCGACCGCCGTGGGCGGGCCGGCGACGGCGCAGTCCGAACCCCCGGTCGCACCGCCGGGCCGCGAGCCGTCGATGGGCGGCGGGATCGAGTGGGTCGCCCACCGCGACAACCCGTTCCGGCAGGGCGACGACGCCGACTTCATCAACTCCGACCTCGCCTTCTCGGGCGACTACCTCGTGCAGGGCAACTACGCCGGCTTCTCGATCTGGGACATCGCCGATCCGGCCGCGCCCACGCTCGTGAGCGCCGTGTCGTGCCCGGGCGGGCAGGGCGACGTCAGCACGGTCGGCAACCTGGTCCTCATCGCGATCGACGAGACCATGTCCGACGACTCCTGCGCGGCGGGGCGGGTGCCCGAGACCGAGGAGAACTGGGAGGGGCTGCGCGTCTTCGACATCAGCGACCCTGCGGCACCCCGCTACGCCGCGGCCGTGCGCACCCGCTGCGGCGGCCACACGCACACGGTCGTGCCCGATCCGGCGAGTACCGACCGCGTGTTCGTCTACATGAACGCCTACAGCCGCGGCGCCTCGCTGCACTGCACGGGACGCAATCCCCTGCAGATCATCGAGGTGCCCCTCGCGGCGCCCGAGAACGCAACGATCGTGAGCGAGCTCGACCTCTTCGACGACGAGACGGCGTTCGGTCCCGAGGACCGGGTGGCGGGCGGCGCCGAGACCCGGTCGACCACCGGATGCCACGACATCACGGCGTACCCGGCGAAGGCGCTCGCGGTGGCGGCGTGCCGCGGCGACGGGCTGCTCCTCTCGATCGCGGACCCGCTGAACCCGGTGGTCCTCCAGCGCGTCCGCGACCCGGCGGTCACGTTCTGGCACTCCGGCATCTTCGACAACGACGCGACGCGCATCGTGTTCCAGGACGAGCTCGGCGACGGCTTCATCAACACGTGCTCGCCGGCCTACGGCGCGGACCGCGGCGCTGACGCGGTGTGGGCCATCCAGCCCGAGGGCCTCGTCAAGGCGGGCACCTACAAGCTGGCGCGCGAGCAGTCCGACCTCGAGAAGTGCGTCGCCCACTCGGGCGGACTGGTGCCGGTGCCCGGGCGGTTCATCATCGCGCAGGCATGGCTCGAAGGCGGCGTCTCAGTCGTCGACCTCACCGACCCCGCAGCGCCCGTCGAGCTCGCCTGGTTCGACCGGCCCTCCTACGGGTACTCGATGGACTACACGGCCGGAGTCTGGGCGGTCTACCCCTATCGGGGCTACCTCTACGCCAGCGACATGTACGAGGGCCTCGACGTGCTGCGCCTCACGGATCCGCTCTTCGCCGACGCCGCGCGATACGACGACGCGAGCCTGAACCCGCAGACGCAGCCCGCGTTCGCCTGGGTCTGGCGCGAGGCGCCCGTGGTGCCGACCGCCGCCGAGGAGCGGGCGCCGCTCGAGACGCTCGCGGTGGAGCCGGCCGAGCTGGCGCCCGCGGAGACGGCGACCGTCACGGTGTCGCTACCGGCGGGATCGCTCACCCCCGGCGAGACGGCCGACGTGTGGTGGATGCCGACGCAGGCCGTGCTCGCGACGGTGACCGCCGCCGAGGACGGCGCGCTCGCACCGACCGAGGTGACCCTCCCCGGTCCCCTCGTCCCCGGCTCGTACGACCTCGTGGTGCGGGGCGACGCCTCGGCGCCGAAGGTCGCCCTCGCGAGCGTCGTCGTGGCCGAGGACACGGCGGCGCCGGCGGCGGATGCCACGTCGGAGACGCCCGACGGCGGGGCCTGGTGGCTGCTCGTGCTCATCCCGTTCGCCGTCGCGCTGGCGTACCACGCGGCGCTCGCCGTGCGGCGTCGCCGACGGATGCTCCGATGACCGCACGAGGCACCCGCCCGCTCGCGATCCCCGCCGTCGCCCTGGCGCTCGTCGCGCTCGGGGGCGTCGTCGGATGCACGGCCGACACCGGGACCGCCGCGCCGACCCCCGCGTTCGTCACGCCGGCGCCACCGGCGGGCGCCGAGTCGGACGGCGCGGCCACCGGCGCGACCGTCGACCAGGACGCGACCGCGGCCGACGTCGCCTTCGTCGCCGCGATGATCGTGCACCACGAGCAGGCCGTCGAGCTCGCCGAGCTCGCGCCCGGACGGGTGGCCGACGCCGAGCTCGCCGACCTGGCCGAACGGATCGCCCTCGTCCAGGCCGACGAGGCCGAGCAGATGCGCACCTGGCTCGAGCGTCGCAGCACGCGCGACGCCGCGGCCGAGGAGCACGATCACGCGGAGGACATGGCCGGCGCGATCAGCCGCTCGACCCTCGACCGGGCCGGGGAGCTGCACGGCGCGGCCTTCGACCGCCTGTTCATCGAGGCGATGGTGCCGCACCACCGCGGCGCGATCGAGATGGCGGAGGCCCGGCTCGCCGAGCGCGGCGACTCCGCCGTCACCCGCTGGGCGCGCGCGATCGCGACCGCGCAGGCGCTCGAGATCGACCGGCTCCTCGAGATCGAGGCACGGCTCCCGGCCGGCTGACGTCGGCCGCGCGGCATCCGCTCGGCCGACCGGCGACGGTCAGGCGAGCCGCGACCGGCCGTGGACCGTCAGCGGCCGAGGAACTTCTGCAGGGCGGCGAGCTCGTCCTCGCTCGGAGCCGCCTTCGGCGCTGCGCCGCCCGTGCCGAGTCCGAAGCCCGACCCCGTGGGAGCCGACGTCGGACCGGCCGGCGCGACGCCCGACGCGATCGCGGCGTTCTCGGCGGCGCGCTTCGCGGGGTTGCCCGACCGCGAGCCCGACGACTTCTTCTTGCCCTTCGCGGCCTGCCGCTTGCCGCCGCCGTAGGTGCCGACGCCCGGGATCGGGCCCATGCCGGGGACCTGCGGCACGCCGCCGCGTGCGACGGTCTTCATCATCTTCGCGGCCTGCTCGAACCGCTGCACGAGCTGGTTCACGTCGGTGACGGTCATGCCCGAGCCCCTCGCGATACGCAGGCGACGGGAGCCGTTGAGGAGCTTGGGGTTGCGTCGCTCGGCGACGGTCATCGACTGGATGATCGCCTCGGTGCGCACGATCTCGCGCTCGTCGAAGTTCTCGAGCTGCTGCTTCATGCCGCCCGCGCCCGGCAGCATGCCGAGCATCTTCTTGATCGAGCCGGCGCCGCGGAGCTGCTGCATCTGCTTGAGGAAGTCCTCGAGCGTGAACTGCTCGGTCGCGAGCTTCTCGGCGACCTTGATGGCCTCCTCCTCGTCGAAGGCCTGCTGGGCCTGCTCGATGAGCGTGAGGATGTCGCCGAGGTCGAGGATGCGGCTCGCCATGCGGTCGGGGTGGAACGGCTCGAAGTCGTCGAGGCCCTCGCCCGTGGACGCGAAGATGATCGGGCGGCCGGTGACGGATGCCACGCTGAGCGCGGCGCCGCCGCGTGCGTCGCCGTCGAGCTTCGAGAGCACGACGCCCGTGAAGTCCACGCCCTCCTGGAAGGCCTTCGCCGTCGTGACGGCGTCCTGGCCGATCATCGCGTCGATGACGAACAGCACCTCGTCGGGGTTCGTCGCCTTGCGGATGTTCGCGGCCTGCTTCATCATCTCGGCGTCGACGCCGAGACGGCCGGCGGTGTCGATGACGACCACGTCGTGCTGCGATCGCACGGCCTGCGCCACGGCGTCCTTCGCGACCTTGACGGGGTCGCCGACGCCGTTGCCGGGCTCGGGTGCGAAGACCGGCACGCCGGCCTGCCCGCCCACGACCTGGAGCTGGTTCACGGCGTTCGGACGCTGGAGGTCGGCCGCGACGAGCAAGGGGGTGTGGCCGTCCTTCACGAGCCATTTCGCGAGCTTGCCCGCGAGCGTGGTCTTGCCGGCGCCCTGGAGGCCCGCGAGCATGATGACCGTCGGCGGGTTCTTCGCGAACTGCAGCCGGCGCTGCTGGCCGCCGAGGATGGCGATGAGCTCGTCGTTGACGATCTGCACGACCTGCTGCGCGGGGTTCAGCGCCTTGTTGACCTCGTCGCCGAGCGCACGCTCGCGCACGTGCGCCGTGAACTGCTTGACCACGTCGAGCGAGACGTCGGCGTCGAGCAGGGCGCGACGGATCTCGCGCACGGTGCCGTCGACGTCGGCCGCCGACAGCTTGCCCTTGGTGCGGAGGTTCTTGAAGGTCTCGGCGAGGCGGTCAGACAGGTTTCCGAAGGTAGCCATGGTGCCTTCGATTGTAAGCGAGAGCGGATGCCTCCCAGCAGCACGTGCCGGCGGTCAGCCCTCGAAGCGCACGTCGACGACCTCGCGACCGATGTCGATCGCGGCGATGAGCCGCTCGTCGCTGTCGTCTGGGGCGAGCGCGTACTCGAACTCGGCGAACGGCTCGCCCGGGCCGTCGGCCTCGGGCCGCAGGTCGACGCGCAGCAGGGACAGCGATCGCAGCGCATCCACCTGCCGGTCGCCCGAATCGCGGCCGATCGCCGCCTCGATCTCCTCGGCCTGCTCGAGCTCGGGGTCCAGCAGCACGTCGAGGAACCGCATCACGGGCGTGCTCCCGGAGTCGAGCTGGCTGACGAACGCCGACCGCAGCTCGTCGTCGACGAGCTCCAGCTCGCCGACGAGCACCGCCGCGGCATCCAGGGCTGCGCTCGCCACCATCTCGTCCTCGGCCTCGAGCACCACCTCGACCCGCTGGTCGGCGTACTCGATCATCTCCGACCAGTAGTCGCCGACGACCCCGAAGTAGTCGTGCTCGGTCGCCATGATGTCCTCCCCTGCCCTAGCCGACGAGCTTCTGGGCGAACACGTGCGGCGTGAAGCCCGTGAGGTCGCCGATGCCCTCGCCCTGGCCGATGAGCTTGATCGGCAGGCCCGTCTTCTCCTGAACGGCCAGCACGAAGCCGCCCTTCGCGCTGCCGTCGAGCTTCGTGAGCACGAGGCCCGTCACGCCGCCGTGCTCGATGAACGCCTCGGCCTGCGCGAGGCCGTTCTGCCCGGTCGTCGCGTCGAGCACGAGCAGCACCTCGCTGATCGGCGCCTGCTTCTCCACGACGCGCCGGATCTTCGACAGCTCGTCCATGAGCCCGCCCTTGGTGTGCAGGCGGCCGGCCGTGTCGATGATGACGATCTCGATGCCCTCCTGCTTCGCCTTCTCGACGGTCCGGAACGCGACGGATGCCGGGTCCTGGCCCTCGCGCTCGGGACGCACGACGTCGACGCCGGCGCGGGAGGCCCATGTCGCGAGCTGGTCGACCGCGGCCGCACGGAACGTGTCCGCCGCGCCGACGACGACGCTGCGGTCGTAGCTGCGCAGGAACCGGGCGAACTTGCCGATCGTGGTGGTCTTGCCGACGCCGTTCACGCCGACGACGAGCACCACGGCCGGTCGCTCGGTGAGCTTCAGCGTGGGGTCGTACTTCGAGAGCCGCTCCTCGATGAGCTCCCGCAGCATCCGCTGCACGTCGCGCGGGTCGGTCGTGCGGTACCGCTCGACCTGGGCCTTGATCGCGTCGACGATCTCCTCGGTGACGGCCGGCCCGAAGTCCGCGCGGATCAACGCCGACTCGAGGTCGTCCCATGTGTCCTCGTCGATGGTCTTCGCGCCGAAGACCCCCCGGAGGGCCGCCCCGAGCGACCACGATGCGCGTTCTGCCATGCGATCGAGTCTATTTGCAAGGCCTTGCCGCCCCGGCACGGGCACGGAAGCGTCGAGGGTGACGGAAGGAGGGCGGATGACGATCGTGGGATTCCACGCCTCGCATGAGCAGATCGCCCCGGCGCGCCTCCTGCACGCCGTGCTGCGCGCCGAGGAGGCCGGCTTCGACGCCGCGATGTGCTCGGACCACCTCGAGCCCTGGAGCGTGCGGCAGGGCGAGTCCGGCTACGCCTGGAGCTGGCTCGGCTCGGTGCTGCAGGCGACGCTCATCCCCCTCGGCGTCGTCACGGCTCCCGGCCAGCGCTACCACCCGGCGATCACCGCCCAGGCGATCGCGACGCTCGAGTCGATGTACCCGGGCCGGTTCTGGACGGCGCTGGGCAGCGGCGAGGCGCTCAACGAGCACGTCACGGGCGACCCGTTCCCGCCGAAGGTCGAGCGCGACGAGCGCCTCCGCGAGTCGGTCGACGCGATCCGACGGCTGCTCCGCGGCGAGGAGGTGACGGCCGACGGCCACGTGCGCCTCGACCGCGCCCGCGTCTGGAGCCTGCCGCAGGTACCGCCGCCGCTGCACGTCGCGGCCGTGAGCGCGGAGACGGCGCGTTCGGGGGCCGCGTGGGCCGACGGGCTCATCACGGTCGACCAGCCCCGCGACGCGCTGCGCGAGGTCATCCGTGCCTACCGCGATGCCGGCGGGCACGGCCCCGTCGCCGTGCAGGTGCACCTCAGCTGGGCGCGCACCGACGAGGAGGCGCTCGCGATCGCGCACGACCAGTGGCGCACGGGCGTGCTCCCGGGCCCGACGATCTGGGAGATCGACCGCCCCGAGGCGTTCGACGCGGCCACGGCGGATGCCACGCCCGACGACGTCGCCCGCACGGTGCAGGTCTCGAGCGACCCCGCCCGCCACCTGGCGAAGCTGGCCGAGCTCGCCGACGTCGGCGCCGACCGGGTGTTCCTGCACCACGTCGGCACCGAGCAGGACGAGTTCATCGACGTGTTCGGCGAACAGGTCGTGCCCGAGCTGAAGGTGGCCGGACGATGAAGATCACCGATCGCAGCGACCTCTGGTGGAAGACGGCGGTGGTCTACTGCCTCGACGTCGAGAAGTACCTCGACTGGAACGACGACGGCATCGGCGACTTCGAGGGCCTCTCGCACCGGCTCGACCACCTCGCGGAGCTCGGCGTCAGCTGCCTCTGGCTCATGCCGTTCCAGCCGTCGCCCCGACGCGACGACGGCTACGACATCACCGACTTCCAGGCCGTCGACCCGCGGTACGGATCCCTCGGCGACTTCGTGGAGTTCATGCGCACCGCGAAGGACCGGGGCATGCGGGTCATCATCGACTTCGTCATGAACCACACGTCCGACCGGCATCCGTGGTTCCAGGACGCCCGCCGCAGTCGCGACTCGCGGTTCCGCGACTTCTACGTCTGGCGCGACGAGCCGCCCGCGAAGCAGCAGCAGGTCGTCTTCCCCGGCGAGGAGTCGAGCGTCTGGGAGTACGACGAGCGCACCGAGCAGTACTACCTGCACAGCTTCTACCGGCACCAGCCCGACCTGAACATCGCGAACCCGGCCGTGCGCGACGAGATCGCGAAGACCATGGGCTTCTGGCTCGAGCTCGGGGTCTCGGGGTTCCGCGTCGACGCCGTGCCCTTCCTCATCGAGCCGCCGTCCGGCGTCGACGTCGGCGATCCCCACGACTTCCTCCGGGACATCCGCCGGTTCCTGCAGCGGCGCTCGAGCGACGCGATCCTGCTCGGCGAGGTGAACCTCGACTACGCCGGGCAGCTCGACTTCTTCGGCCACGTCGATGCGCCGGCCGAGCTCACGATGCAGTTCGACTTCCCCGTCATGCAGCGCATGTACCTGTCGTTCGTCCGCGAGGACGCGACGCCGCTCGCGGAGATGCTCGCCGAGCGTCCCGAGCTGCGCATCGAGGCCCAGTGGGCGAACTTCGTGCGCAACCACGACGAGCTGACGCTCGACAAGCTGAGCGACGAGGAGCGCGAGGAGGTCTTCGACGCCTTCGCGCCCGAGGAGTCCCAGCGCATCTACGGGCGCGGCATCACGCGTCGGCTTCCCCCGATGGTGGGCGGCGATCCGCGGCGGATCGAGCTCGCCTACAGCCTCCTCTTCTCCCTGCCGGGCACGCCCGTGCTGTTCTACGGCGAGGAGATCGGCATGGGCGAGAACCCCGACCTCGGCGGGCGCATGACCGTGCGGTCGCCCATGCAGTGGTCGACCGAGGCGAACGGCGGGTTCTCGCGCGCGCCCGCGCGCAAACTCGTGGCGAAGCCGCCCACCGACGGCTACGCGCCCGAGCACGTGAACGTCGAGTCGCAGATGCACGACCCCGAGTCGCTGCTCGCCAAGATCCGCCTGTTCGCGCACCGCTTCCGCAGCTCGCCCGAGATCGGCTGGGGACGGCTCGAGCTGCTCGACGCCGGCGAACCGGCCGTGCTCGTGCATCGCCTGTCGGCCGATGTCGGCAGCTTCATCGCGGTGCACAACTTCGCATCGACGCCGGTCACCGTGCGCCTCCCGCTCGGCGACGTGACCGAGGGGGCACGGCTCTCCGACCTGCTGGCCGACACGGTCGTGCCCATCGATGATCGCGGCCGGGCCGACGTCGAGGTGGCGGCCTACGGCTACCGGTGGTTCCGCACGGTCGACTCGCGCGATCGCCGGCTCACCTGAGGCCCGCCGAGCGGATGCCGCGCGCCCGCCTCAGCTCGCCTTCGCCTCGCGCTCCTCGCGCACGCGCTGTCCCACGACGGCCGAGACGCCGTCCTGGCGCATCGAGACGCCGTAGAGCGCGTCGGCGATCTCCATCGTGCGCTTCTGGTGCGTGATCACGATGAGCTGGCTCGACTCGCGCAGGTCCTCGAGGGTCGTGAGCAGGCGCCCGAGGTTCGCGTCGTCGAGCGCGGCCTCGACCTCGTCCATGATGTAGAACGGGCTCGGGCGGGCCTTGAAGATCGCGATGAGCAGCGCGACCGCGGCCAGCGAGCGCTCGCCGCCCGAGAGCAGGGAGAGGCGCTCGATCTTCTTGCCGGCGGGCTTCACCGACACCTCGATGCCGGTCGTCAGCATGTCGTCGGGGTCGGTCAGCGCGATCCGGCCCTCGCCGCCGGGGAAGAGCACCGGGAACACCTCGGCGAACGCCGCGCGCGTGTCCTCGAACGCTCCCCGGAAGATCGACTCCATCTTGCCGTCGATCTCCTCGATGATCGTGAGGAGGTCCTTGCGGGTGTTCGCGAGGTCGGTGAGCTGCTCGGTGAGGAACTGGTGCCGCTGCTCGAGCGCCGCGAACTCCTCGAGCGCGAGCGGGTTCACGCGCCCGAGCTGGGCGAGCTTGCGCTCGGCGACGGCGAGGCGGCGCTGCTGCTCCTCGCGCACGAACGGGCGGGGCTCGGCGTCCACGGACTCGGCCGGCACCTCGGCCTCGGGGCCGTACTCGGCCACGAGCACGTCCTCGGTCAGCCCGAGCTCCGACTCGGCGCGTTCGACGAGCCCGGCGGCGTGCAGCTTCTTCTCGTAGATGCGCAGCTCCAGGCCGTGCACGTCCTCGGTCACGGCGTGCAGCCGCTCGCGCACGGCGGCCTCCTGCCGGCGCACGCGCTGCAGCTCCTCGTTGCGGCTCGCCCGCTGCGCCTCCGCCCGTCCGAGCGCCACGCGCGCCTCGGCGACCGAGGCGTCGACCGACGCGAGCACCGCGGGCAGGGACTCGGCGACCCGCGAGGCAGCCGCGAGCTGCGCACGGCGGAGCACCGCCCGCCGCGCGGCATCCGCTGCGGCCTGCTGCTCGGCCTCGAACTGGCGCTCCATGGCCCGCACCCGGGCCTCCTCGGCGCGCACGCGCTCCTTGGCGGTCTCGACCCGGAGGCGCGCCTCGACCTCGAGCTCGCGCGCACGGTCGAGCGCCGACACCGCGCCGTCCCGAGCGGTCGCATCGAGCACCGGACGCGGTACCGCGCGGGCCGCCTCGAGCGCCGCCTTCGCAGCCTCCGCGGCGCGCTCGGCCTCGGCGACGCGCTCCTGCGCGTTCGCGGCCGCCTGCTCGAGGCGCGCGGCCTCGGCGTCGGCGGCCTCGACCTGCACGCGAGCGCGGTTCAGCAGCTCGGTGCGCTGGGCGAGCTGCGCGTCATACTCGCGCAGCGCGGCGAGCGCGGCCTTCGCCTGCTCCTTCGAGCGCTCGACGAGCTCGCGCTGCTCGGCGAGCTCGAACCGGCTGCGCTCGAGCTCCGAGCGGACCTCCTCGAGGCGGGCGCCCGCGCGGTCGCGTTCGGCGATGAGCTCGATGCGGCTCTGCTCGCGGCCGGTGCCGCCGCGCACGACATAGCGGCCGACGACGGTGCCGTCCTTGGTGATCACGGTGGCGGGCCCGTCGAGTCGCGCGAGCGCGGGCTCCGCGGCGCGCGCGGCGGCGAGGTCGTCGGCGATGAGCACCTCGGCGAGCAGCGCGGTCACGCCCGCGGGGGCGGTGACGACGTCGGATGCCGCGGTGAGCCCGTCGACCGCGGTGGCCGTGCGTGGCGCGACGCCCGGGTCGGCGAGCGCGAGCGCGACGCGGCCGAGCTCGCCGCGCTCGGCGTGCTCGAGCGCGCGCCAGGCGGCGTCGCGGTCGTCGACGAGCACGGCGTCGGTGAGCGAGCCGAGCGCGGCGGCGATCGCCGCCTCGAACCCGGGCTCGACGTGCAGCGACTCCGCGAGGAGCCCACGGACGCCGTCCACGTTCGCGGCGACGAGCGCCGCCGAGCCGTCCTTCTGGTCGAGCGCGAGCGAGAGCGCGGCCGTGCGTGCGGCGAGCGCTCCCTGCTCCCGTTCGCGGGCGTGCAGCTCCTCGCGGATGCGCTCGATCTCGGCCTCGGCCTCGAACACGGCGGCCTGCGCGAGCTCGTAGGCCTCGTCGAGGTCGGTCTCGGCGTCGCCGCCCGCCTCCGCCTCCGCCTCGACGCGCGCGAGCGCGACGCCCGCGGCCTCCCGGCGCGCGGCGGCCGCCTCGAGTGCGTTGGCGTGCCGGAGCACCTCGCCGCGCACCGCGGCGAGCTTCGATGCGGCGGTGTCGGCCTGCCCGGCGAGGCCCGAGAGCTCGAGGTCGTAGGCCGTCACCTGCGCGCTCTGGCGGGCGATGCCCTGGTCGACGACGTCGAGCTCGTCGCGCGCGGTTCGGGTCGCGACCACCGCGGACTCGAGCGCGGAGGCCGCGTCGCCCACGGCGGCGGTGAAGCCGTCGAGGCCGTCGGTCGCCTCGTCGATCATTGCGCGGGTGACGCTCGGCGCGGCATCCGCCGGCTCGACCTGCGCGCCGAGCAGGGCGATGCGCTGCCTGCCGAGCGCGTCGAGCGCACGCAGTCGCTCCTGCGCCGACTCGAGCGCGTGCGTGGTGGAGCGGGCCGCGTCGACGTCGTCCCCGAGGTAGGTCGCCTCGAGCCGCTCGACCTTCGCCTGGTGCTGCTCGAGCTCCTCCTGCAGCACGAGCCGCTCGCTGTGGCGCTCGTGCTCGCTGCGGCCGTGCTCCTCGAGCGCACGGCGGAGGCCGACGACCTCGTCGGCGAGCAGGCGGGCGCGCGCGTCGCGCACGACGGCGGCGATGGTGGCCGCCTCGCGGGCCACCTCGGCCTGGCGTCCGAGCGGCTTCAGCTGGCGGCGGATCTCGCCGGCGAGGTCGCTCAGCCGCGTGAGGTTCGCCTGCATCGCGTCGAGCTTGCGGAGCGTCTTCTCCTTGCGCCGCCGGTGCTTCAGGATGCCGGCGGCCTCCTCGATGAAGCCGCGCCGGTCCTCGGCGCTCGCGTGCAGCACCGCGTCGAGCTGTCCCTGCCCCACGATGACGTGCATCTCGCGGCCGAGGCCGGAGTCGCTGAGCAGCTCCTGCACGTCGAGGAGGCGGCACGTCTCGCCGTTGATCGCGTAATCGCTCTGGCCGTTGCGGAACAGCGTGCGCGAGATCGTGACCTCGGTGTACTCGATGGGCAGCGCGCCGTCGGCGTTGTCGATCGTGAGGCTGACCTCGGCGCGGCCGAGCGGCCCGCGCGTCGCGGTGCCGGCGAAGATGACGTCCTCCATCTTGCCGCCGCGCAGGGTCTTCGCGCCCTGCTCGCCCATCACCCACGCGAGCGCGTCGACGACGTTGGACTTGCCCGAGCCGTTGGGGCCGACGATGCAGGTGACGCCCGGTTCGAACGCGAACGTCGTCGGCTGCGCGAAGGACTTGAAGCCCTTCAGCGTCAGGCTCTTGAGGTACATGCTCCCCCGGGTTCGGCTCGATGGTGCGGATGCCTCGCAGAAGCGTACCCGAGACGGGCCCTCGCGCCCCGCCGCGCGCGCCGTCACCGCCCGATCGACCCTTGCCGCCGACGCTGCGCCCGCGCTAGTCTGGGCGGCTGCCTGCGCCCAGGTGAGGAGCGATCATGAGCGTCGAGATCCGTCCGATCCGACTCCCCCACCACGCCGGCGCGGCCGATGACGCCGAGCTGGGCGCCTACGCCGCGCTCCTGCGGCGCCTCGACATCGAGGCACTGGGCACCTCCGACCTGACTCGCCGGCCCCAGGAGGTGCTGAAGGACCTGCGCCGGGCCGACTTCACGCGCTACACCGCGATCGGCGCGTTCGACGCCGATCGGCTGGTCGGCCTCGTCGAGGTGCAGTGGGAACTCGATGACGACGCCGCGACGGCGTACATCGAGATCCTGGGCGTCGAGCCCGACCGGCGACGCGCGGGCATCGGCTCGGCCTTGCTCGCCGCCGCCGAGGAGGCGTCGCGCACGGCGGGGCGCCCCACCACCGTGCTCTCGGCCGACCACCTGATCGACGCGGCCGACGCGGCCGGCCCCCGCCTCCACGCGCCGCAGGGCGACGCCGACATCGCAGCCGATGCGCCGGCGGTCCGATTCGCGCTCGCGCGCGGCTATGCGCTCGGCCAGCTGTACCGGGTGAGCGCCATGGACGTCGCAGGGCGGGGCGACGAGTTCCGACGGCTGCTCGGCGCATCGCTCGAGCAGGCATCCGACGGCTACCGCCTCGTGGCCTGGCAGGACGAGGCCCCCGACGAGCTCCTCGACTCGCTCGCGGCCGCCCACGAGCGCATGTCGACCGATCCGCCGGCGGGGGCCATCGAGTGGGGGCTCGAGCAGTGGGACGCCGCGCGCATCCGCGACGGCGAGCGCCGTGCGCGCGACGTCGGTCGCACGCACCTCAACGTCGTCGCAGTGGCCCCCGACGGCGAGGTCGCCGGATTCACCGAGCTGTCGCTGCTGCCCGACTCCGCGGCGGTCGAGCAGTGGGACACGATCGTGCTCGCTCCGCACCGGGGCCATCGCCTGGGCTTGCGGATGAAGCTCGCGAACCTCGTCGCCCTCGACGACGCCGACCCGACGCGCGAGCGCATCTACACGTGGAACGCCGACGAGAACGAGCACATGCTCGCGATCAACGTGGCGCTGGGATTCCGCCCGTTCGCGTTGGAGTCGACGTGGCAGCGGCCGGCCGCGGCATCCGGAGCCGCTGGCACCTCGGGCAGAAGTGCGACGACCGGTTCATGAAGGCCTCGCGCACCATGGGCGTGCCGCAGCGCGGGCAGGGCAGGCCGGCGCGCCCGTAGGCGTTGAGCGAGTGGGCGAAGTAGCCGGATGCCCCGTTGACGTTGACGTACTGCTCGTCGAAGCTCGTGCCGCCCTCGGCGAGCGCCTTGCCGAGCACCTCGCGTACCGCCGAGAGCAGCTCGCGGGCCCGGCGACGCGGGATGGACGAGGCGGGCTGCTCGCCGTGCAGCCGCACCGCCCACAGCGACTCGTCGGCGTAGATGTTGCCGACGCCGCTCACGAGGTTCTGGTCGAGCAGCACGCGCTTCACGCCCGACGAACGGCGCCCGAACGCGTCGAGGAAGGCGCGGTCGTCGAAGGCGGGGTCGAGCGGGTCGCGGGCGATGTGCGCGACCTGGGCGGGGATGCTGCGCGCCCACGGTCCGGTCACGCCCGCCGAGAACCCGGCGATCTCGCCGTCGGCCGTGGGCACGAGGCGGTCGACCGCGAGCGAGCCGAACGTGCGCTGGTCGACGAAGTCGACGCGCAGCTCGCCGTGCTCGGGATGCTCGAGGTGCAGCCGGATGCGGGCATGCCGGTCGTCGCCCGGGTGGTCGGGCGTGCGCAGCAGCAGCTGGCCGCTCATGCCGAGATGCCCGACGATCGCACGGTCGGGCGAGATCGGCAGCCAGAGGAACTTGCCGCGTCGCACGGCGGCCTCGATGCGGGCGCCCGTGAGGATCGCCTCGAAGTCGCCGGATGCAGCGTCGTGCCGGGTCAGCGAACGCGTGTCGAGTACGTCGACGGCGGCGATGCGCGCGCCGGTGACCGCGGGTGCGAGTCCGGCGCGGACGACCTCGACCTCGGGAAGCTCGGGCACGTCAGCGGCTGTTCAGGTCGGTCCAGGCCTCGAGCGCGGCGGCCATCTCGGCCTGCTTCTTGCTCGAGCCCTCGCCGCTCGCCTGCACGAGCTCGCCGACCGACACGGTGGCGACGAAGTGCTTGTTGTGGTCGGGTCCGGACTCGGTGACCGTGTAGACGGGCGGCGGCGCGCTGCGGCGCGCGGCGATCTCCTGGAGGCTCGTCTTCGGGTCCATGGCCGCGCCGAACCGGTCGGGGTCGGCGAGGAGCGGCGTGACGAGGCGCAGCACCAGCGCCGTTGCGGCGTCGCCGCCGGCGTCGAGGTAGACCGCGCCGATGATCGCCTCGACGGTGTCGGCGAGGATCGACGGCTTGTCGGCTCCGCCGGTCATGGTCTCACCTCTGCCGAGCCGGACGTACGAGCCGACGCCGATGGACCGGCCGACCTCGGCGAGCGCGGCACTCGAGACGAGGCTCGCGCGACGCTTGGCCAGCTCGCCCTCGTCGAGCTCGGGGTGGTCGCGGAACAGCTTGACCGTGACGGCCTGCCCCAGGATGGAGTCGCCGAGGAACTCGAGGCGCTCGTTGGTGGGGATGCCGCCGTTCTCGTACGCGAACGACCGGTGCGTGAGCGCGAGCTGGAGGAGGGCCGGATCCACCTCGACCTGCAGCGTGCGCTGCAGCTCGTCGAGCGTGGGATCTGGATTCCCTGCCTGCTCCGTTCGCGTCACGACCGGTCGGTGGCGTGCCTGCGGCCGACTAGACGTCGGCGACCTTGCGGCCCTTGTACTCGAGGAAGAGCGGAGTGCCCGCCGAGTCCTCGACGACCTTCGCGCGGTGCGGAAGGCTGTAGGTGACCTTGCCGTTCTCGACGGTCTTGACGAGCGTGGGGACCTCGGCCTTCCACTGCGAACGGCGCGCGTGGGTGTTGGCTCGTGACTTCTTCCGCTTGGGAACAGCCATGACTCTCTCTCAATCTCTCTGCTGGTCGGCCTCGGGTGCAGCACCCGTGCCTTGGTCTTCGGAAGCCTTGAACCCCGCGAGCGCGTCCCACCTCGGGTCGCGCTGCTCAGGGGTGACGAGTTCCGGATGATCGGCCAGTCGGAGCCCGGTCACGGGGTCGAGACCCGGGCAGTCCGGCCGGCACACCGGCTGGAACGGCAGTGCCAGCACCACCGCATCTCGGATGAGCGATTCAAGATCCACGTGGTCGTCTTGAACCTCATACTCGAAAGCTTCCCCAGAATGATACGCGAAAAGCTCCTGGAACTCGACTTCGACGGGCAGGGCGATGTCGATGAGGCAGCGACCGCACTCCCCTTCGGCGACCGCGTCGACCTCGGCCGTGACGAGGATCCCCTCGTGCACGGACTCGAGACGGGCGTCGAGATCGAGCTCGGAACCCTCCCGAACCGAGACGAGGCCCTCGCCCATCTGCTGGGCGACGGGGATCGCGAGGCGCTGCTCGCGCATCTCGCCGGGACGGTTCACGAGGTCGCGCGCGTTCAGGCTGAACGGCGAATGCTGGGTGGCCACGATCGACGATTCTACGCCCCGGGAGCGACCCGATCGCCGAGCAGGCGGCGGGCCCGCTCGAAGAGCGAGCGCGGCACGAAGACGGCCCTCGCGCGCTCCCCCGCCGTGGCGTCGGCGAGCAGCGCCGTCCTCGCCGTGACGAGGTCCTCGGCGATCCCGGGACCCGCCGCACGACCCACGGGACCGTACCGTTCGCGCTCCACGCCGTCGCGGAGGCGCAGCAGCGCGCTGCGGGCGACGACGTCCTCGGCGAACGCCGGGCGTGCGGCCATGCGCGCTGCGAAGGCGCGCGCGGTCTCGACGTCGCCGAGCCCGGTGCCGAGGTCGCGTGCCGTGGCGACCAGCTCGTCCCACGCGGCATCCGCCGGCCGCTCGCCCCGCCGGATGCGGCCGATCCGGCTGAGGCGCTGGCTCCCGCGGAACGCCGCGGGAGTCACGAGCAGCACGAGCACGACGAGCAGCAGCGCACCGCCGCGCAGCCACAGGTCGCCAGCCGAGCCCAGCACGCCGCCGTCGGGGCCTGCGAGCCCCCGGTCGGGGTCGAGCTCGGGACGTCCGCTCGCGCCCGGCGTCGACGTCGCCGCGTTGGGGATGTTCGGTCCCTGCTCCTCGCCCGCGTTGGGTCGCGAGTAGTCGGGCACGAGACCGCGGCCCGGGGTCGGCTCGAACGGCACCCAGCCGACGCCCTCGAAGTACAGCTCGGGCCACGCGTGCAGGTCGTGCGAGTCGACCTCGACCCGCTGCACGCCGTCGACGCGCTCCTCGGTGGGCGAGCCCTGCGTGTAGCCGATCGAGATGCGCGCCGGGATGCCGACCTCGCGGGCGAGCACGGCCATGGTCGAGGCGAAGTGCACGCAGTAGCCCGCCTTCGTCTCCAGGAACCGGGCGATGACGTCGAACCCGCCGCCGTCGTAGCCCTCCTCGACTGGCGCCTCGGTGGAGTAGTCGAAGTCGGGGCCGCGCAGGTACGCCTGGATGGCGACCGCCGCGTCGTACTTCGTGGCGGTGCCGGACGTGACTACCGCCGCGGTGTCCGTGATGATCTGCGGCATCTCGTCGGGCAGCTCGAGGAACGGGGCGAACTGCTCGGGCACGTTGCTCGCCGCGCGCAGCTGCGCCGGCGTCGGCTCGACGTCGAGCCGCGTCACGCGGTATCGCTGCCCGTCGGTGTTCGAGTCGACGCTGCGCACCGTGAGCGAGCCGTCGTCCCAGAACCACGAGCCGCGGAGGCCCTCGATGGCGGCCGTCGGGTACGGCACGGGCAGCCAGGTCGTGCTCACGTCGTCGATCACGACGTCGATCGGATGCTCCGCCGTCTGCACGCGCCGCGACAGGCCGTCGGGCCGCGGCATGGCGTCGACGGTGTTGTCGCCGTCGACGGCGCGCTCGGTGGCGCTCCAGACCTCGCCCTCGAAGCGGTCGAGCGTCAGGAGGGTGAAGTACGGGCGGTCGCCGTCGCGCGCCAGGTAGTGGAACGCGGCCCGGGCCTCGGGCCGGCGCAGGTCCCGGCCGAGGTCGATGAACGGGCTCACGCCGCGGGCGAAGAGGGTGCCCTGCGACGGCGAGCCGAGCAGCAGGCTCGTCGAGATGCTCGGCGTCGACGCCGCCAGCACGGATGCCGCGAGCAGGCCGACCGCCGCGAGCCCGAGCGACGCGCCGAGCGTCGACACGATGGGCACGCGCTTGGGGGCGATGACGGTCGCGGCCTGCCCGGTGCTCTGGCCCGCCGGGTCCTCACCGGCGAGGAGCTGCGCGCGGCGTCGCACGCGCACGTCGACGCGGAGCAGCAGCAGGTACGCCGCGGCGGTCAGCACGAGGGTCGGCAGCTCGGCGCCCGCCTCGATGATGAAGCCCGGGATGAGGATCGGCACGAGCGCGGGCGCGGCGGCGAGCGCGGGCATGCGCACCGTCTGCACGAGGATGTCGGTGACGACGGCGAGCAGCCCGATGCCGAGCGCCAGCGCGAACGACAGCGGCGGCACGGTGAGCGCCGGCACCGACTGCTGCTCGATCGTGCGCTGCGCGCCCACGAAGAGCTCGCCGAACGTCTCGAAGGTGCCCTGCGTCGGGATGATCAGCGCGATGCTCGTGCCGCCGCCGAACAGCAGCGTGAGCAGCAGCAGGAGCACGCCGAGCTCCAGGACGGGGACGAGCGACGGCGGCGTCCGAGCGGCGCGGAGCCCGAAGCCCGAGAACAGCGTGCCCGCCGCGATGAAGGCGCAGAGCCACCACCAGCCGCTTCCCGAGAGGAGCGGGCCGAGCGCCATCGCCGCCACCGCGAGCAGCAGGAACGACGCGGTCGTGAGCGCGAGGCGCTGGGCGCGGGTGAGCGGTGCGGAGTCAGCGTCCATCGCCCACCTCCCCGGGCTCGTCGTCGCTGCTCGCGTCGATCGCGCCGCTGCGGCGCGCGGCCGCCGTGATGCCGGCCCAGGCCTCGCCGATGTCGGCGGGTCGACGCAGCCGGATGATGCGCCAGTCGGCGTCCTCGAGCTCGTCGAGGACCCGCCGCGAGACGCCCTCCACGGCGAAGGCGATCGCCGGCTCGAGCGTCGGGCGCAGGGCGACGAGGTTGCGCGCGTCCTGCTCGTCGGGGTCGATGAGCACCGCGAAGCCCGGCGCCCGCGCCTCGCGGGCGCGCGGCCGGCCCTCGGAGCCCCCGGGCTCGTTGCCGGCGTGGGCGGAGATTCTCGGCTCCTCGAGCCGGGCGAGGTCCTCGAGCAGCATCCGGTCGCCGCCGGGCATGCGGTAGCCGCCGTCGTAGGCGGCCCCGGTGGTGACGCCGCGCTCGGGATCGGCGATCTGCGTGCAGCGCACGCGGAAGCCGCGCTCGAGCAGGTGCACCCCGATGGACGCGGCGAGCTCGATGCCGAGCTCGTACCCGAAGTGCGGGGCGTCGTCGTGCTCGCGGCGGAGCGACGCGACGCGCGGACGGCCCGAGAGCGTCGTATCGAGCAGCAGGCGCGCCTCGGGGTCGCCGCGCTGCTCCTCCTCGCGCACCATGAGCTCGCCGCGCCGGGCGGTCGCCGCCCAGTGCACGCGGCGGAGCGGGTCGCCGTAGCGGTACTCGCGGGCGATGAGCTCGTCGGAGTTCGGATGCGTGCGCCGCTGCAGCCCGTGCACCACGCCGTCGATCGACGCGGCGCTGCCGAGCGCGGCGTCGAGCACCGTGACACGCGGCGTCACCACGATCTCGTGCCCGGTGCCCACGTCGCGGTCGATGCGCGCGAGGCCGAACGGGTCGAAGACCGCCACGCGGAGCGGGCCGACCGTCGGGACGCCGCGCCGCGGCATCCGCACCCGGTACTCGAGACGCACGGTGTCGTCGCCCGACGGGAGCACGCTCTCGTACGGACCGATGCCCGGCAGGATCGCCTCGGGCGGCGCTTGGATGCCGTCGGGCGTCGTGTCGCGCCAGTGCGCGCCGTCGAACGTGCGCCGGCCGCGGTTCTTCACCACGAGCGAGACCCGGGTCCACCCGCCGGCCGGCACGACCGGCGGGGCGAACGTGCGCGTCACGGCGAGCCGCGGCGTGCGGACGAGCACGAAGACGGCCGCCGCGAGGGGCATCGCGATGCCGACGAACGCGAGCAGCATGACGTCGCGCAGGTCGAACCAGAGCGACACGGCGAGCAGCAGCACGCCCACCGCCACGAGCGCGCCCCCGCGCCTGGTGAGTCGCGGCCAGGCCGAGACGCGGACGGAGCGGGGGCGGGACACGGCTAACTCCTTCGTGCGCTGCCGACTGGGACCGGCGTCTCCCCCACGATGCGCCGCACGATGGCGTCGATGAGCGGCCCGCTGTCGCGGTCGTGGGCGCCGATGGCACGACTCGTCGGCACGAGTCGGTGCGCGAGCACGGGCACCGCGAGGGCGTCGACGTCGTCGGGGAGCACGAAGTCGCGGCCGTGCATGGCGGCGTGCGCCTTGGCCGCGCGGATGAGCTGCAGCGTGGCCCGCGGGCTCGCGCCGAGGCGGAGCTGGCGGTCCTCACGGGTGGCGCGGGCGAGCTGCACCGCGTACTCCTTCACCGGCTGCGACGTGAACACGTGCTGCACGCCCTGGATCATGTCGCGGAGCTCGGCGAGCGACACGACCGGCTCGAGCCGGTCGAGCGGGCTCGACGTCTCGCGCGTGGACAGCATCGCGATCTCGTCGGCCGGCGACGGGTAGCCCATCGAGACCCGGGCCATGAAGCGGTCGCGCTGTGCCTCGGGCAGCGGGTACGTGCCCTCCATCTCGACCGGGTTCTGGGTCGCCACCACGGTGAACGGCTGATCGAGCACGTAGGTCGTGCCGTCGGCCGTGACCTGGCGCTCCTCCATGCACTCGAGCAGGGCGGACTGGGTCTTCGGGCTGGCGCGGTTGATCTCGTCGCCGATGACGAGGTTCGCGAACACCGGGCCGCGCTTGAACTCGAACTGCCGGGTCGACTGGTCGAAGACACTCACGCCCGTCACGTCGCTCGGCAGGAGGTCGGGGGTGAACTGGATGCGGCTCACGCTCGCGTCGACCGATCGGGCCAGCGCCTTCGCGAGCATCGTCTTGCCGACGCCGGGCACGTCCTCGATGAGCAGGTGGCCCTCGGCGAGCAGCACGGTCAGTGCGGCCGTGATGGCCTCGCGCTTGCCGGCGATGACGGTCTCGACGTTCTGCACGATGCTCGCCGCGAGCGAGCCGACCTCGTCGATCCCGAGCGCGAGCTCGGTGCGGCCGGCGTCGGCCTGGCCGCCCACGGTGACCGCCGCCTCGCTCATGCCGTCACCGCTCCCTGCAGGTAGTCGGCCACGACGAGGGGCACGTATGGCGACACGTCGCCGCCGAGCGCGGCCACCTGACGCACGAGCGAGCTCGACACGTGCGCGTTCGCCGGGTCGGGCAGGAGGAAGACGGTCTCGACGCCCGCGAGATGCCGGTTCACGATCGCCATGGGCGTCTCGTACGCGACGTCGACCTGCGAGCGGATGCCCTTCACGAGCACCGTCGCGCCCACGTCGGTGCAGTAGTCGACGAGGAGCCCCATGCTCCAGGAGGCGACCACGATGCGACCCTCGATGCCGGCGTCGACGATCGACTTCTCGATGAGCGCCACGCGCTGCGCGATGGGCAGCAGGGCCGTCTTGTCGGGGTTGTGCACCACCACGACGTGCAGCTCGTCGTACAGCCCCGCGGCCCGACCGATGACGTCGAGATGGCCGAGCGTGACGGGGTCGAACGAGCCTGGGACGACGGCGATCCGCTGCATACGCACCAGCGTAGTGCCCGCTCGCGGCACCGGAAGCGCTGTCGGAGAGTCTCAGCCCTTGCTCAGGAATCCGCTGGTCTCGGCGTCCAGCCGGCGGCGCACCTCGGCGGCGAGGGCGGCGTGTCGGCCGAGCCCCGGGTCGTCGGCGAGCACCTCGGCGGCGAGGTCGCGGGCGTCGGAGATGACGTCGCCGTCGCGCACGACGCGCAGGAGCTTCAGCGACGAGCGCCCGCCCGACTGGCTCGCCCCGAGCACGTCGCCCTCCTGCCGCAGCTCGAGGTCGACGCGGGCCAGCTCGAACCCGTCGAGCGTCGCCGCGACGGCCTCGACGCGCTGGCGGGCGAGCGAGCCCGCCTCCGCGTTCGTGACGAGGAGGCAGAGGCCCGGCACGCTCCCGCGGCCGACCCGGCCGCGGAGCTGGTGCAGCTGCGAGACGCCGAAGCGGTCGGCGTCGACGACGACCATGGCGCTCGCGTTCGGCACGTCGACGCCCACCTCGATGACGGTGGTGGCGACGAGCACGTCGAGCTCGCCCGCCGCGAACGCCCGCATCGCGGCATCCTTCTCGTCGGCGCTCATGCGCCCGTGCAGGGGGGCGACGCGCTTGTCGGCGAAGCGCGGGTGCGCGGCGAGCTCGGCGAGCACCGAGGTCACGGATGCCGCGGGCGCCCCGCCCTCGGCCCCCTCCTCGAGCGGCTCCCCGTCATCCTCCGCGACCTTCGCCTCGATCGCCGGGCAGACCACGAAGCCCTGGCGGCCGAGCTCGACCTCCTCGGCGAGCCGCTCCCAGACCCGCGGCCGCCAGCCCGGACGGTCGGCGAGCGGCACCACGAACGACTCGATGCCGGCCCGGCCCGCGGGGAGCTCCCGGATCGTGGACACGTCGAGGTCGCCGAACACCGTCATGGCGACCGTGCGCGGGATGGGCGTCGCCGTGAGCACGAGCACATGCGGCGGGTGCTGGCCCTTGAGGCGCAGCGCCTCGCGCTGGTCGACGCCGAACCGATGCTGCTCGTCGACGACCACGAGCCCGAGGTCGGCGAATGACACCGCGTCGCCGATGAGCGCGTGCGTGCCGACCACGATGCGGGACTGGCCTGCGGCCGCCCGCAGCAGCGCCTTCTTGCGCTCGGCGGTCGGCAGCTGGCCCGTGAGCAGCGTGGGCATGAGCGTCGCAGCGAGGTCGGGGCCGAGCATCCGCGCGATCGACCGCACGTGCTGCGCCGCGAGCACCTCGGTGGGCGCGAGGAGCGCCGACTGCCCGCCCGAGTCGGCGACCGCGAGCATGGCGCGCAGCGCGACGAGCGTCTTTCCCGAGCCCACCTCGCCCTGCACCAGCCGGTTCATCGGCACGGGTTGTCCGAGGTCGTCGGCGATCTCTCCGCCGACCTCCTGCTGGTCGTCGGTGAGCGTGAACGGCAGCGATGCGTCGAAGCGAGCCAGCAGTCCCTCGGGCGCCGGCGGCCGCGCGGTCGTGGAGTGCTCGCGCAGCTCGGCCCGCCGCAGCAGCAGCGCGGTCTGCAGCACGAACGCCTCGGTGAAGCGCAGCGTGCGGCGTGCCGACTTCCAGTCGGCCTCGGTCTCGGGCCGGTGGACCTGCTCGAGCGCCCGCCGGTGGTCGAGCAGCGAGCGTGCTCGGCGGACCTGCTCGGGCAGCGGGTCGTCGACGGGGCCGAGTCCGTCGAGCAGCAGTGCGATCGACTTCGCGAGCTGCCAGCTGGCGAGGGTGCCGGTGGCCGGGTAGATCGGGATGGGCGCCTCGACCCAGCGCTTCGCGGCATCCGTGGCGACGATCTCGGCGTCGTCGAAGAGCTCGTAGTCGGGATGCGCGAGCTGCCGGTTGCCCTTGTAGTCGCCGACCTTGCCCGCGAAGATGCCGCGGCGGCCGGGTCGCAGGTCGTTCTCGCGCCACCGCTGGTTGAAGAACGTGAGCGTCAGGATGCCGGTGCCGTCGGAGATCTTCGCCTCGACGATCGACCCCCGACGCTGGCGCATGTCGCGTACGCGCACCTCGAGCACCTCGGCGACGATCGTCACGTTCTCGTCGAGCGGGAGGCTCGCAAGGGCCGTCAACTCACCGCGGAGCGCGTATCGGCGCGGGTAGTGCGCGAGCAGCTCGCCCACCGTGCGGTAGCCGAACGCACGCTCGATCGCCTGCGCGGTGCGGCCGCCGAGCGCGCCCGAGAGCCGGGTGTCGAGGGTGAACCGACCGGCGCCCGCGGCATCCGCTCCTTCGGCCGTCATGCCTCGATCGTAGGCTCCCCGCCCGACTCGTCCGTCGTGAGTTCCGCGAGCTCGGACTGCACGTAGGGATCGTCTGGGCGCGCGCGGGCGAGCTCGCGCTGGAGCTCGAGCGCCTCGTCGTTCCGGCCGAGCGTGCGCAGGCAACGGGCCACCGACCAGCGCGCGACGTGCTGCTGCTGGGTGGTGCCGTACCGATCGGCTGCGTCGACGGCCAGCTGGAACTCGGCGAGCGCCGCCTCGGCGCGGCCCGAGTCGTGCATGGTCCAGCCGAGGTTGTTGTGCAGGGCGACACCCCAGCGCAGCACGCGCGGGTCGCGCGATCCGGCGAGCACGTCGAGTCCCTCGGCGGCCCACTCCTCCTCGTGCCCCTCGTCGTTGAGCGCGAGCATGTGCAGCGCGTCGAGGACGAGGAAGTTCGATCCGGCGAGCGCGGCCTCGCGAACGCCGCGCGTGAGCTCGGGCACGGCCTCGGCGCGGCGGTCGGAGGCGGCGAGGATGCGCCCGCGCTCGATCGACACCCGAGCGCGCACCTCGGCGGCGTCGCGCTCGGGGTCGTCGGACGGGATGCCGCGGGACCCGACCTCGTCGAGCAGCGCGAGCGCCTCGTCGGCGCGGCCCTGGATGCCGACGGCACGGGCGAGCTGGGTCGTCATCACCGCGCGCACGTGCGCCGGATGCGAGTCGTCGTCGGCCGCCTCGCGGAACCGCTCCTCGCTCGCGGCGGGGTCGCCGAAGTCCCAGAGTCGGTCGATCAACTGCTGTTCGTCCCCCCGGTGGCGGGACGGTTCGGCGGGCGCCTGGTCTGTCGAGTCATCCACCCCTCCATCATGGCAGCGCCGGGCACGTGCTCGCGCAGGCATGACAGCATGCAACCTCGCGGATATGCTGCCGGGAGCATGACCCGCATCATCGCCGGATTCGCCGGCTCGCTCTCCCTCGCCGTGCCGCGCTCGGGCACGCGTCCCACCAGCGACCGCGTGCGCGAGGCGATCTTCTCCGCGCTCGAGGCCCGCGACGCCGTCGACGGCGGCGCGGTGCTCGACCTCTACGCCGGGTCGGGCGCGCTCGGGCTGGAGGCGGCTTCCCGGGGCGCGGCCGAGGTCGTGCTCGTCGAGAAGGCGAAGCCCGCCGCCGACATCTGCCGTCGCAACGCCGACGCGGTGACCCGCGCGGCGCGGGGCCATCGGCCGCGCATCCGGGTCGCGATGCGCAGCGTCGCGTCGTACCTCGAGTCGGCGACGGGCCCGTTCGACCTCGTGTTCATCGACCCGCCGTACGACCTCGGCGAGGCCGCGGTCGCGCACGACCTCGAGCTGCTCGCGCCCCTGCTGGCGGCCGACGCCATCATCGTCGTCGAGCGGAGCTCGCGCTCGCCCGAGCCGAGCTGGCCCGAGGGCATCGTGCCCGAGCGCCGCCGCGACTACGGCGAGACCACGCTGTGGTGGGCGGCGGCTCAGCCCGAGCGGCCGTCCCAGCCCGAGTAGGGGTCCCAGCCCTCGGCGTCGATCCCGCGCCCGTCGATGAGCACCTCGCCGGGAGCGGGCACCACGCGGCCGACCACCTCGAACGGTGCGGGCACGTCGACGTCCGCCGGGAAGGTCGCGAGCAGGCCGTGGTCCTCGGCGCCGGCGAACGCGACGCGCAGGTCGGTGCCGAGCGCCTCGCCGTCGAAGTCGAGTCCGACGCCGCTCGCCTCGGCGATGCGGCGGGCGTCGCGGGCGAGTCCGTCGGAGACGTCGAGCATCGACGTCGCACCGGCGAGCGAGGCGGCCACGCCCGCGGCGACGGGCGGATTCGGCGCGAGTTGCGCCGCCACGAGCTCGGGATGCCGCGCGCGCACGTCGGCGGCCCGGTCGGGGTCGGGCTCGCCCGTGGCATCCGTGCCCTCGGCGAAGAGCAGCGCGAGCCCGCGTGCGGCGTCGCCCCGGGCGCCCGCGTGGGCCAGGACGTCGCCGACGCGCGCGCCCGAGCGGAGCACCGGCGCGCGGCCCTCGAGGTCGCCGAACGCCGTCACCGCGATCGTGAGCACGGTCGACGCCGAGAGGTCGCCGCCCACGACGCCGGCACCCGGCGCGAGCGCCGCGAGTCCCTCGCGCAGGCCGTCCGCGATGCCCTCGAGCACGGCCGCGGGCGTGGTCGGCGGCGCGGCGATGGCGACGACGAGCGCGGTGGGCCGGGCGCCCATCGCGGCGACGTCGGTGAGGTTGGTGGCGGCTGCCTTCCAGCCGAGCTCGAACGGCGTCGACCACGCGAGGCGGAAGTCGGGCCCGTGCACGAGCAGGTCGGTCGTCACGACGTAGCGTCCGTCGGCGGCCGCGACGACCGCGGCGTCATCGCCGGCGCCGAGCAGCGACGCGTCGCCCGGCGAGAGCCGCGGCAGGATGCGTGCGAGCGTACGCGACTCGCCGAGTTCGCCGATCGTGGGCGAATCCGGGCGCGCAGCTGCTTCCATGCCACTCACGGTAGCCTGAACGGCGATGCCCCACCCCACCGCTCCCCTGCCCCGACGCGGGCTGCGACGCGTCGCGCTCGCCATCGGCTTCGCGGTCGCCGGCACGATCGCGCTCGCCGGCTGCAGCCAGCCCGTCGTGTTCGACGCCGCGCCGCAGGCGACCGACGCCGACTGCGCCGCCGTCATCGTGCGCCTGCCCGACGTCGTCGCCGGCCAGGCCGAGCGCGAGACGAACGCGCAGGGCACGGGCGCCTGGGGCAATCCTGCGTCGGTGCTGCTGCGCTGCGGCGTCGAGCCGCTCGGTCCGACGACCGACCGCTGCGTGAGCGTCGACGGCGTCGACTGGGTCATCGACGAGTCGGATGCCCCGCGCTACCTGTTCACGACCTTCGGTCGCACGCCCGCGGTCGAGGTGCTCATCGACAACGACGTGGTGTCGGGCACGACCGCGATCGCCGACCTGTCGTCGGCCGTCTCGGCGATCCCCGCCGAGGGCGGCTGCACGAACGTCGACGACGCGATCCTCGGCTGAGCGGCCGAACTCTTCCGCGACGCGGCCGCGCTCAGCTCGCGTCGAGGTCCGCCTCCGGCTCGGGCCCGAAGGTCACTCGGCGGCCGCTGATCTGGTCGGCGTCGATGCGGATGAAGTTGCGCTTCACCGTCGGGATCCACGGCACGAGCGACGCCTCCTCCGCCTCGGCGATGTCGGCCGCGGTCTCGAGAGCCCTGGCGCGGCCCTTGATGACGACGCTCCAGCCGTCGGTCGCGCCGTAGTCGTCGATCTCGAAGGCGACCCGGTTGTTCACCGTCACCCCGAACAACTTGGTGCCCTCCGCGGTGCGCAGCAGGACACCGCCCTCGACGGTCGTGTAGTTGATCGGGAAGATCTCGGGCTGGTCGCCGATCGAGACGGCCAGTCGTCCGAAGTCCTTCTCCACGAGCAGCGCCCAGCACTCGTCGTCGCTGAGGACCTTCACCGGTTCGCGTTCATCAGCCATGTCACCATCGTGGCACGCCGAACTCGCGGCGTCATGGGTCCAACGGCCCACGAACCGGCACGGATGCCGCGACGGGCCGCCGAGGCTCAGCGGCTGCCGCGCGCGTGCCCGACCTCGATGAGCTCGGAGATCAGCTCGGGGTACGTGAGCCCCGAGTTCAGCCAGCACGTCGGGAACATCGAGATGGGTGTGAACCCCGGCATCGTGTTGACCTCGTTCACGACGAAGCCCTCGTCGGTGAGGAACACGTCGACGCGGGCGAGCCCCTCGCCGCCGATCGCCTCGAACGCCCGCCGGGCGATGCGGCGGAGCTCGAACAGCTCGCCGTCGCCGAGGTCGGCCGGGCAGATGAGGTCGACACCGGGCGCGTCGAGGTACTTCGCCTCGAAGTCGTAGAAGTCGCGACCGGTCACGACGACCTCGCCCGCGACGCTCACGCGCGGCCCATGGCCGTCACGTCCCTCGAGCACGCCGCACTCGATCTCGCGGCCGACGACGGCGGACTCGACGAGCACCGTGCGGTCCTCGGCAAACGCCACGTCGAGCGCCGCGTCGAGCTCCGACCAGTCGGAGACCTTGCTCACGCCCACGGACGAACCGGCGCGGGCGGGCTTCACGAACACGGGGAGGCCGAGGCCGTGCACCCGGCGCGTCCACAGCTCGGGGTCCTCCGCGAGGGCGGCCCGCGTGAGCGTCACCCATGGAGCCACGGCGATGCCGGCGCCCTCGAGCACGGTCTTCGTGACGTGCTTGTCCATGCCGATCGCCGACGCCAGCACGCCGTTGCCCACGTACGGCAGTCCGACGAGCTCGAGCAGGCCCTGCACGGTGCCGTCCTCGCCGAAGCGGCCGTGCAGGATCGGGAGGACGACGTCGACGTCGCCGAGCGAGCGCTCGCCCGACGCATCAGTCACCCGCACGTCACGCGACGCCGAGCTCTCGGGCCAGCGCACGCGGGTGCCGTTGTCGACGACCTCGGGCAGGTGCGCCGGGTCGAGGGCGTACCGGGCCGGATCGTCGGCCTCGAGCACGAAGGCGCCGTCGCGGGTGATCCCGACCGGGATCACCTCGTAGCGGTCACGGTCGATCGCCCCCAGGATCCCGCCCGCCGTTGCGCAACTGATCGAATGCTCGCTTGAACGCCCGCCGAACAGCAGAACCACCCTGAGCTTGTCCATCCAATGTCCTTTCGCCCTGCGGCTCGTCGTCGGTCGTGAGGTGCGGTGCCATGTCCTTCGGGGCGAGGGTGCCCGCGAGCACCTGCCGGACCTGCTCGACGATGGGCATCTCCACGCCCTTCGCCCGCGCGAGCTCGAGGATCGGGCCCACCGAGGCGAGGCCCTCGGTGGTCTGCTGCATGCGGTTCACCACGTCGGGCAGCTTGTAGCCCTGGCCGAGCAGGCGCCCGGCCGTGTTGTTGCGCGACAGCGGCGACTGGCACGTCGCGATGAGGTCGCCGAGGCCGGCGAGGCCCGAGAGCGTGTCGGGGTGCGCGCCGTAGGCGACCGCGAAGTCGGTCATCTCGACGAGGCCACGCGTGATGATCGAGGCCTTCGTGTTCTCGCCATACCCCGCGCCGTCGACGATGCCGATCGCGACCGCGATGAGGTTCTTCAGCACGCCGCCGAACTCCGTGCCGATGACGTCGGTGTTCACGAACGAGTGGAAGTACTTGTTGCGCGAGATGGAGGCCACGGATTGCGCCGTCTCGAGGCTCGTCGAGGAGACGACGGCCGCCGTCGGCTGCTCCTTCGCGATCTCGAGGGCGAGGTTGGGGCCCGAGATCACCGCGATGTTCGACTCGGCGATGGGCAGCACCTCGGCGATGACCTCGCTCATCCGGTGCCCGGTCGACTTCTCGACGCCCTTCATGAGCGACACCACGGTCGCCTCGGCGTGCAGGTGCGGCTCGGCCGCGATGAGGTTCTGCCGCAGCGTCTGGCTCGGCACGCAGACGTACACCTGCTCGGCGCCCGCGAGGGCGAGGTCGATGCGGCTGGTGGCGCGGAGGCCGATCGGCAGGTTGATGCCCGGGAGGTAGTCGCTGTTGCGCCGCGCCTCCTGGATCTCGCGGGCCAGCTCGGGCCGGCGCGCCCAGATCATGACGTCGGCGCCGCCGTCGGCGAGGATCTTCGCGAAGGTGGTGCCCCAGCTGCCGGCGCCGAGCACCGCGACGCGCTTGCCGGGCGCGCGGCGCCCCGACCGACGGTTCACCGCGACCCGTCCTTCCGGTCGAGGCGACCCGTCTCCTTCTGGCCGTGCTTGACCGGGTCCCAGCGCTCGGCCGGCGCCGGCTCGCCGCGCAGCTCGGCGAGGAGCGCGGCGATCGCGTCCATGAGCACGGCGGTCGCCGCCGTCAGGCTCGCCTGGTCGAGCTTGCCCTCGTACGCCGAGAGGTCGATCGGCTCCCCGATGATGACGTCGACCGTCTTGCGCGGGAAGAGGCTCAGCTTCTTGCCGTAGCGCGGGAGGATCTGCTGCGTGCCCCAGTGGGCGGCGGGCACCAGCGGGATGCCGCGTTCGAGCGCGATGCGCACGGCGCCGGTCTTGCCCCGCATCGGCCACATGTCGGGGTCGCGCGTGAGCGAACCCTCGGGGTAGACGATGACCATGCGGCCCTTGGAGACCAGGTCTTCAGCAGCGCGGATGGCCGCGTGGCTCTGGCTGCCGCTGCGCTCGACCGGGATCTGCCCCGAGCTGCGCAGGAACCACCCGACCACCGGGTTCTTGAAGAGCGACGCCTTGGCGAGGAACCGCGGCGCACGGCCGAGCTTCCACGCGGCGACGCCCATGACGACGGGGTCGACCTCGCTGTAGTGGTTCGGCGACATCACGAAGGCGCCGGTCCGCGGCATCCGCTCGGGGTGGTGGAAGCGGTACTTCACCGCCAGGTTCCAGAGCGGCAGGATCAGGACGGCGAGGACCCAGAAGAACGACGGACGGCGCTTCTCGGCCCCCGGCTTCGCCGCACGCGCAGCGGTCGGGTCTTGTTGTGGCACGGACCCATTATCCTTCGAGCGTGAAGTCCGCCCCGAGCAGCTCCAGCTTGGTGATGAAGTTCTCGTAGCCGCGCGCGATGATCCCGACGTTCGACACGGTCGAGCGACCCTCGGCGGTCAGTGCCGCGATGAGGTGGCTGAAGCCGCCGCGGAGGTCGGGCACCTCGATGTCGGCGCCGTGCAGCTTGGCCGGACCCGAGATGACCGCGGAGTGCTGGAAGTTGCGCTGTCCGAAGCGGCACGGGCGGCCGCCGAGGCACTCCTTGTGCACGTCGATCGACGCGCCCATCTCGACGAGCGCGTCGACGAAGCCGAAGCGCTGCTCGTACACGGTCTCGTGCACGATCGAGACGCCCTTGGCCTTCGACAGCGCCACGACGAGCGGCTGCTGCCAGTCGGTCATGAACCCGGGGTGCACGTCGGTCTCGATGATGACCGGCTTGAGCTCGCCACCGGGGTGGTAGAAGCGGATGCCGTCCTCCTGGATCTCGAACGCGCCGCCGACCTTGCGGTACACGTTGAGGAAGGTGAGCATCTCGGCCTGGCGGGCGCCGCCGACGAAGATGTCGCCGTCGGTCGCGAGGGCCGCGGCCGCCCAGCTGGCGGCCTCGTTGCGGTCGAAGAGCGCGCGGTGCGTGTAGCCCTGCAGCTTCTCGACGCCCTCGATGCGGATCACGCGGTCGGTGTCGACCGTGATGATGGCGCCCATCTTCTGGAGGATGTTGATGAGATCCATGATCTCGGGCTCGATCGCCGCGCCCGAGAGCTCGGTGATGCCGTCGGCGAGCACGGCGGTGAGCAGCACCTGCTCGGTCGCGCCGACGCTCGGGTAGGGCAGCGAGACCTTCGCGCCGTGCAGGCCGCCGGGGGCCGACATGCGGATGCCGCTCGGGAGCTTCTCGACGATGGCGCCGAAGTTGCGGAGCACCTCGAGGTGGAAGTCGATCGGACGGTCGCCGATGCGGCATCCGCCGAGGTCGGGGATGAACGCCTCGCCGAGACGGTGCAGGAGCGGCCCGCAGAACAGGATCGGGATGCGGCTCGAGCCGGCGTGCGCGTCGATGTCGGCCATGTGCGCCGACTCGACGGCCGACGGGTCGAGGATGAGCTCGCCCTCGTCGACGCCGTGCGTGACGCTGACGCCGTGCACCTCGAGGAGGCCGCGCACGATGCGGACGTCGCTGATGTTCGGCACGTCCTTCAGCACGCTGGGGGTGTCGCCGAGGATGGCCGCGACCATCGCCTTCGTGACGAGGTTCTTCGCGCCCTTGAGCTCGATGCGACCGCGCAGCGGCTTGCCGCCGTTGATGGTGATGCGGTCGACGTTCAATCCGACTGCCGTCGCGTGGTTCTTGGCGTCCTGCCCGAGTGTGTTCACAGACTCCCTGATTCTGCCGGCTCCCGGATGGGGAGGGTCTTCGGCCGCCAAGCCTCGCGATGTGACTCGAACTCGGCGATCGACTCCTCGTCCCGCAGGGTGAGCCCGATGTCGTCGAGCCCTTCGAGAAGCCTCCACCGAGTGTAGTCGTCGATGTCGAACGGCACGGTGAGCGCACCCGCGCTCACCGTACGCTCAACCAGATCGACGGTGACGGGTATTCCCGGCTCGGCCTCGACGACCTCCCAGAGGCGCTCGACGTCCTCGTACGCGACCTGGGCGGCGAGCAGGCCCTGCTTGCCCGAGTTGCCGCGGAAGATGTCGCCGAAGCGCGAGCTGATCACCACGTCGAACCCGTAGTCGCGCAGCGCCCAGACGGCGTGCTCGCGGCTGGATCCGGTGCCGAAGTCGGGGCCGGCGATGAGGACGCGGGCGCCCGTGTAGGCCGGGTCGTTGAGGATGAACTCGGGGTCCTGGCGCCATGCGAAGAACAGCGCATCGTCGAACCCGGTCTTCGTCACGCGCTTGAGGAACACGGCCGGGATGATCTGGTCGGTGTCGACGTTCGAGCGGCGGAGCGGGACGGCGACGCCGGTCACGGTGCTGAGCTTCTCCATGGTCAGTTCCCCTCGTTCGCCGAGCTCGTCTTGTTCGCTGAGCTCGTCGAAGCGAACGTCCCGTCGACGGGCTCGGGGACCGGATTCTGCAGGTCCCACGGGCTCGAGAGCGTGCCGCGGATGGCCGTGGCCGCCGCGACGAGCGGCGACACGAGGTGCGTGCGGCCGCCCTTGCCCTGGCGGCCCTCGAAGTTGCGGTTCGAGGTGGAGGCGCAGCGCTCCCCCGGCGCGAGCTGGTCGGGGTTCATGCCGAGGCACATCGAGCAGCCCGCGAACCGCCACTCGGCGCCGAACTCCTCGAACACCTTGTCGAGGCCCTCGGCCTCGGCCTCGAGCCGCACGCGGGCCGACCCGGGGACGACCATGACGCGCACGCCGTCGGCCTTCTTCTCGCCCTTGACGATCGACGCGAACGCCCGGAGGTCCTCGATGCGGCTGTTCGTGCACGAGCCCATGAACACGGCGTCGACGTGGATGTCCTTCAGCGGCGTGCCGGGCGCGAGGTCCATGTACTCGAGCGCCCGCTCCGCGGCGGCGCGCTCGTGCTGGTCGTCGATCGTCGCCGGGTCGGGGACGGCCTCGCTCAGCGAGACGCCCTGGCCCGGGTTCGTGCCCCAGGTCACGAACGGCTCGAGCGCGTCGGCGTCGATGAAGACCTCGGCATCGAACTCGGCGCCCTCGTCGGTGGCGAGCGTGCGCCAGTACGCGACGGCGTCGTCCCAGTCGGCGCCCTGCGGCGCGTGCGCCCGGCCATCGAGGTAGGCGAACGTCGTCTCGTCGGGCGCGACCATGCCGGCGCGGGCGCCGGCCTCGATCGACATGTTGCAGATGGTCATGCGCCCGTCCATGGACAGCGCGCGGATGGCACTGCCGCGGTACTCGAGCACGTAGCCCTGCCCGCCGCCCGTGCCGATCTTCGCGATCACCGCGAGGATGATGTCCTTCGCCGTGACGCCGGGCCGCAGCGCGCCCTCGACGTTGATCGCCATGGTCTTGAACGGCTTCAGCGGCAGCGTCTGGGTGGCGAGCACGTGCTCGACCTCGCTCGTGCCGATGCCGAACGCCATGGCGCCGAACGCGCCGTGGGTCGACGTGTGCGAGTCGCCGCAGACCACGGTGATGCCCGGCTGCGTGAGCCCGAGCTGCGGGCCGACGACGTGCACGATGCCCTGCTCCTTGTCGCCGAGCGAGTGCAGGCGGATGCCGAACTCCGCGGCGTTGCGGCGGAGGGTCTCGATCTGCGTGCGGCTCGTCGGGTCGGCGATGGGCTTGTCGATGTCGAGCGTCGGGGTGTTGTGGTCCTCGGTCGCGATCGTCAGGTCGGGACGCCGCACCGGGCGTCCGGCCACGCGGAGGCCGTCGAAGGCCTGCGGGCTCGTGACCTCGTGCACGAGGTGGAGGTCGATGTAGATGAGGTCGGGCGTCCCGTCCTCGCCCTTCTTCACGAGATGGGCGTCCCAGACCTTCTCGGCCAGGGTGCGCGGTCGTGCTTCCGGCGTGGTCACGCCGTTCGCGGGTGCTGCTTCCATGCGTTCGCTTCCTCAGGATCTGCGGTCAGCCGACGACGAACTCCGCGACGGGATCGGCCTAGAACGAGGCCCCGCCGCGGCACCGAAGGAGAAGTCGCGGAGCACGCACCATGACAGGCTACACCGTGTGGAGCGGGGCCCGATCCACGCGCACGGCGACCTCCCCGAGCAGCAGGGTCGACCCGCCTGCCACCTCGGATGCCACGCCGGGATCGAGCTCGCGGGCCTCGCCGTCGGGCGCCAGCACGCGCGTCCCGTTCGTCGAGTGGAGGTCGGTCACCGTCACGCGGCCGTCGACCACCTCCACGAGGGCATGCGTCTTGGAGACCGAGCGCGCCGGGTCGGCGAGCGGGATCGGCGCCGCATCCGGGCGCGTGGCCTCGGCCGACGGATCGCGCCCCAGCACCACCGGGCGCAGCAGCAGCACCTCGAGTCCGCCGGGCGCGCGCAGTCGCCAGGCGCCGGGCTGCGGGGTGGGCGTCGGCGCCTCGACGCGCTCCTCGAGCGCCTCGCCGCCCTGCGCGGGCGGCGGCCCGGGCACCGCCGACGGCCGGAAGCCGGGCGGTGCGGGGAAGGCGGGCAGCGAGCGCGGCGGTGCGTTGCGCACGGTGCGGTCGGGCTCCTCGCTCGGCGGCGGCGCCGACGGGATCAGCCCCGGCGGCGGGACGATGAAGTCCGGCGAATCCACGGCATCACTCTAACGCCGGCGGTGCAGCCGGTAGCGGCTGACGAGGCGGCGCAGGCGGCCCGCGGCGCGCGCGACCGCGTCGGTCGAGGCATCCGCGGCGGTCCAGCGGTCGTCGACCACCGCGTCGGTCACGTCGCGGCCGCCGAAGACGTCGCGGTCGATGGTGGCCGCGAGGGTGGCGAGCCGCACGGGTTCGGCCGCGAACGTGGGCGCCGAGGCATCCGCTCGACGGGGCGCCGGAACCGGAGCGGGCGCCAGCGCGCCGGCCAGGCCCTGCTCGTCGACCTGCCGCTCGAGGACGCGTGCGGCCTGCAGCCGGGTGCCCTGCACGGGCGGCTCGAAGCCGAGCTCGGCGTACCGGTCCACCAGCTCCTCCCACGCGCCGGCCGCGCGCCGGTCGTTGGCGCCGCTCCGACGGCGACGGCGTCGTTGGCGCTTGACGAGGCCGAGGGCGAGCAGCGGCAGCAGCACGATCGCGGCGGGGATGCCGACGGACGCGATCGTGACCCACACCCAGCCGGGCAGCACGAACGGGCGGTCGCGGTCGTCGTCGGAGTCGTCGATCTCGACCGTCGTGAGGAGCTGCTCCTCCTCGTCCTCGGAGCGCGGCGGCTGGCGCACCTGCGGCTGGGGCTCGGACTTCGGCTTCGGCGTCTGCTCCTGCGGCACGTCGACCTGGTCGGGCGTCGGGCGGAACGAGACCCAGCCCACGCCCTCGAACGGCACCTCGACCCACGCGGTGACGTCGCCGCCGAGCACCTCGACCGCCTCGCCCTCGCGCACCTCTGGCGCGAAGCCCATGACGACGCGTGCCGGGTAGCCGAGGTGGCGCGCCATGAGCGCCATCGCCGACGCGTACTGCTCCTCGTCGCCGACCATCTGCGTGCGGGTGAACAGCTCGATGATGCGGTCGGCGCCGTGGCCGGCACGGGAGGGCACGGTGTCGGAGGCGAGGCCGTGGCTCAGGAACCCGTTCGTCTTCAGGCCGGTCTCGATCGCGCGCAGCTGTTCGATGGGCGTGGCCGCCTCGCCCACGTACTCGTCGGCCTTGGCCGCGACCACGTCGGGCACGTTCTGCACGGCGGGCATCGCGAGCTCGGCGACGGGCACGTCGAGCAGCTCGTCGGTCTCGGGCTCCACCTGCACGCGGCCGTCGAGCTCGTACGCGGCACCCTCGGTGAGGCCGCTCGTGAGCACGGCCGTGCCGGCCGCGGGGTTGTACCGAAGGTCGCCGGCACGCTTGGTCGACGCGCGGTCCTGGAGCGCGAGCGTCTCGCCGTAGCCGACCGTGGGCAGCCACACGTCGTCGTAGCCCTCGACCCGCACCTGCACCCGACGCTCGCTGCCGAGGGTCGCGAGGAGCGGGTCGGGCAGCGTCTCGCCGACGATCGCATAGCCGCCGCCGTCGGGTCCCACGTCGTCGGGCCCCGCGACGTTCCAGAGCCGGCCGGTGTACGCGTCCATGGTCGCGAGGCGGATGACGTCGCCCGGCTCGAGCCCCGTCACCTCGAAGAGCGGCGCTTCGGCGAGGTCCTTCGTGTAGTGACGGAACCCCGCGAGGGGGCTCGGGAACTCGAGCGGGTCGAACGGCGGCACGACCTCGTCGCGCAGCACGAACCGGTCGGGCGACACGGGCGCGAGGGCGATGCCGGCGACGGCGCCGATCGCGATGGCGCCGGCGACGACCGCCGACGTGCCGACGACCTTCTGCCGGCGCAGGCGCGCGGCGCCGTCGCCGTTCGCCTCGACCGTCGCGCTGCGGCGCCAGGCGAGCCACACGAGCGCCACGACCGCGAACGCGACGCCGCGAACCGCCGCCAGGTACGCCTCGTCGGTGCCGAGCAGGATGCCCGACAGGTAGAGCACGACGGGGCCGATCAGGAGCACGCTGGCGCGCAGCGCGGTACGGCGTCGCGGCAGCCAGCGCGTCGCGAGGAGCGTGCCGACGAGGGCGACGAGCCACGCGGCGAAGTACGGCACCACGGCGACGTAGTACGGCGCCTCCACGGGCGTGCCGATGGTGACGATGTCGGCCCAGCCGTAGACCGGGCCGATGACCAGCCCCGTGAGGCCCTCGAGCGACGGCAGCACGGCGAACAGCGCGGCATCCGGCATCGTGACCGCCGTGCCGACGAGCAGGTAGCCCGCCATCGCGAGCAGCACGGTCGTCACGACCCCGAGGCGCCACACGGCGCCGGCGACCGCTGCCAGCGTGCCCACGACGAGGCCCGCGACCGCGGCCACCAGGAAGTTCAGGCCGCCGAACGCGGTCTCGTAGCCCGCGATCCCGAGCAGCGAGAGCAGGCTGAGCACGAGGAGGTCGGTCACGGCGGTGCGGGGCAGGCGAGTCACGGTCGCGCCCTCCGCACGAGCCGCGCGAGCTCCGAGAGGTCGCCGACGGTGACGACGGTGGTGCCGGCGATGCGCGTGATGCGGGATGCCGCGCCGAGCTCGGCCCGGAACGCGATGACCTCGGTGTCGGGGCCGAACACGGTCTCGACCGTGCGCAGGTCGGCGACCGGGAGGAGGGAGCCGGCGACCGTGATCACGACGCTCGGCGGCGGGAGCCGCTTCGTCGCCTCGCGCACGAAGTCGCGGACGCTCGGGAACGCGCGTCGCGACGGCTCGATGCGCGACGTGTCGTCGAGCAGCGCGGTGGGCGTCGCGGTGCGCAGGGCGAGCGATTCCGTGAGGACGGCGAGGCGGGTGGCGTCGCGGATGACCTGGACGCCGAGGGACGCGACCACCGACACGGCGAGCTCGAACTCGTCGTCGGACGCGTAGTGGTCGCGGTCGGTCGGCTGCACGAGGATGAGCTGCGAGCGACGGGTCTCCTCGTACTGGCGCACCATGAGCTGCCCGGTGCGCGCCGACGTGCGCCAGTGCACGTTGCGCAGCGCATCGCCCGGCTCGTAGGCGCGCAGGGCGTGGAACGAGATGTCGTTGTTCGTGATCGTCTTCGTGACCTCGCCCTCGAGGTCGCGCACGAGGCCCGCCGCCGACGGTCGAAGGCGAGCGGTGACCGGATGCACGAAGAGCTCGACGGGATCCGTCCAGCGCACCGTGCGGCGGAGCAGTCCGAGCTGGTCGCCGCGCACCGAGACGGCCGGTCCGGCGACGATCACGGCGCGCCGGTGCGTCGGCACGGCGAAGAGCTCCTCGTGCTCGCCGTCGGGCGGCAGCGCGGGCACGACGAACTCGGCGAGCCCGGCGCCGACGGGCAGCTCGATCCGCGACGGGGTCGAGGCCGACGTGCCCGCGTTCGTCACGAGCAGGCGGCCGAGCGCCCGCTCCCCCGCGACCACGCGGGCCGGCTGCAGCTCGATGCCCACGCGGTAGTGCATGCGGCCGAACACGAACCCGATCGACACGAGCACCGCGGCGAGCAGCGTGAACCCGAGGAACGTGAACTCGATCCAGCCGAACGCCCAGGCGACGACGAGCGACACCGACGCGGCGGCGAGCACGAGCCATCCGGTGGTCGACACGACGCCGGTCACCGGCGCCGCGAGCCGGGCGAGGGCGCGGCCGGCCGTCGCCGCGTGTGCGGCGAGCGAGCGGGCGGATGCCGCGGCCGAGCGCGCGACTGCGCGCGCCGCGATCCTCGCCTGCGAGGGCGCCCCCGGCGGGGCGGGCGCCTCGGCTCCCGTCGCGCCGCTCATGCCGCCCGGTAGGCGGGCGGAGCGACCTCGACGAGCACGCGTCCCACGATGTCCTCGGCGGTCACGCCGGCGAACTCCGACTCGGGGTCGACGATGATGCGGTGCGCGAGCACGGGCACGGCGAGCTCGCGCACGTCGTCGGGCGTCACGTACGTGCGTCCGTGCGCGATCGCCCAGGTCTTCGCGGTGCGGGCGAGCGCGAGCGCGCCGCGCATGCTGACGCCGAGCGCCGAGTCCTGGTGCTCGCGCGTCGCGGACACGATGTGGTTGAGGTAGCCGAGCACGGCCGCGTCGACGAAGACCTCCGACGCGAGCTGCGCCATCGTCGTGACCGAGCTGGCCGCGATGATGGGCGACACCTTCGCCGCGCGGGCGCGGTTCGCCGAGTCGAGCAGCAGCGTGACCGCCGTGTCGTGGTCGGGGTAGCCGAGCGACGTCTTGATGAGGAAGCGGTCGAGCTGCGCCTCGGGCAGCGAGTAGGTGCCGGCCTGCTCGACGGGGTTCTGCGTCGCGATGACCATGAACGGCGAGCCCACGTCGTAGCTCACGCCGTCGACGGTGACCCGGCCCTCCTCCATCACCTCGAGCAGCGCCGACTGCGTCTTCGGGCTGGCGCGGTTGATCTCGTCTGCGAGCACGATCGACGCGAAGATCGGGCCGCGGTGGAACTCGAAGCGACCCTTGCCCTGGTCGTAGATCGTCACGCCCGTGACATCCGACGGGAGCAGGTCGGGCGTGAACTGGATGCGCGAGTTCGAGCCGTCGAGCGTGTTGGCGAGCGACTTCGCGAGGACGGTCTTGCCGGTACCCGGGAAGTCCTCGAGCAGCACGTGCCCGTCGGACAGGAGCGCGATGAGCACGAGTTCGATCACCTCGCGCTTGCCGAGGATCGCCTGGTCGACGTTGTCGACCAGCTTCGAGAAGGCGTCCTGGAACCAGAGCGCCTGTTCGGATGTCACTGCCATGTCATGCTCCTCGCGTCAACCGCTGCATTGGCCGGGCGACAGCGCGTTCCACTGCGCGCCCGAGATCGTGTTCGTCTTGCTGATGCTCGTGGGGCCCTCGATGACGACCCAGATGCCCCCGTCGAAGCGCACGCCGAGCCAGTTCTGGAGGGTCTGCTTGCCGTCGCCGCCGATGGAGAACGTCTCCTTGTAGAAGGCGCTGGAGTCGCCGTCGATCGACGTGTACATGCGGTGGCCGCCGCCGGAGAAGTTCTCGTAGCGCACCTGCACCGCGTTGCCGCCGCCCTGGGCGCCGCCCTTGCAGATGTAGGCACGCGGCGGCGGCGGCGGCGGGTTGCTCACGCCGACCGAGTCGGACGCGGCGGGGCCGGTCTGCCGGCTGCCGTTGTTGGCGGCGCGGACGTCGAGCGTGTACGTGCCGGCGCCGACGTTGTTCACGCGCGCCGACGTGCCCGTCGTCTGCGTCCAGCCCTGCGCACCCTGGATCCGCCACTCGTACGTGATGGCGCCGCCGCCGGTCGACGAGGGCGCGGTCCAGCTCGCCGTGAGGTCCGCGGGAGCGTCGCCCGATGACTGGAGGCGCACGTTGCGCGGCGCGGTGGGCGTGCCGTACGGCGTCGCCGTCGTGCCGGCCGACCAGGTCGACGCGCCGATGTCGTTGATCGCGCGAACGGTGAAGGTGTAGGCCGTGCCGTTCGTCAGACCGCCGATGCGCTGGGTGATTCCCGCGGCGCCTGCCCCGTAGGTCGCCTTCTGGCCGTTGTAGTCCACCTCGTAGCCGGTGATGGGCGAGTTGTTCGGCGCGGGCGCCTGCCAGCGCACGTCGGCCCAGCCGTCGCCCGCCGTCACGGTGGGTGCGTTGGGCTGGTCGGGCCGGTCGCGCACGATCACGGTGATGCGCCCCTGCGTCTCGCGCGCGGGGTCCTTCGTCGCGTCCTGGATGCGGTAGATCACGCTGAGCGTGCCCGTGAACGCGGCGCCGGTGCGCACCGTGACGTCGCTTGCGGTGAAGCTCGCCGACGCCGACGAGCCGACGTCGAGCTGGTCGACCTGCGCGTCGACGATCCGCAGCGGCGACTCGGGGAACGGGTTGAAGTCGTTCGCGAGCACGTCGATCGTCTGGGTGTCGCTGCGCGTGAGGTACACGGGTCCGTCGTCGACGGCCTGCGGCTTCGCCCGGGTCGACGAGACCACCTTCACGTCCACGTACCCGGGCACCGTGAACTCCTTGAACGTCACGTCGAAGGTGAGTCGCGTCGACGTGCCGGGCTGCACGCCGAGCGGTGACGAGACGCGCAGCGTGCCGCCGTCGATCGAGGCCTGGATGTCGGCGGTCGTGCCCTGCAGGTTGCCGTAGCCGAGCCGTCCGATCACGTCGGGATTCGGGTGGTCGCTCGACGAGCGCAGGTCGATGTCGAGCGGCTGCTCGCCCGCCTCGACGGTCTCCTGCCGCGGCGTGAACACCGGCGGCGTGTCCTCGAAGTTCGGGTCGCCGACCGTGACGGGCACCGTGAGCAGCGCCTTCCGACCCTCGGGGTCGTCGGCGTCCCGCCCGTCGGTCACCTCGAACGTGACGGATGCCTCGCCGCGGTAGTTCTGCGCGGGCTCGTAGCGCAGCGTGGTGCCGTCGACGTACGCCTCCGACCGGGCGTTCGCGGCGGAGGCCGACAGCACGAGGGCGGGCTTGCCGGAGGGGACGACGACGAGGTCGGCGACGTCCCAGGTGATGCTGCCGTTCATCGGCACGATGATCGGGTCGAGCTTCGCGAGGTGGGGCGCCGGGATCGTCGGCTCGTCCTCCTCGATGTCCTCGGCGGAAGCCGCGGCCGGCACGATCACGAACGCCATCGCCGAGAGGTCGTCGAGCTCGTTCGTGAGCCGGTACGCGACCGCGTACCGCTCCCGGCCGGGCTGCACGACGATGGCGCCGTCGGGCCGCATCTCGGCGCGACCCGCGTTCGGACCCTCGAGCGTGACCACGAGATCCTCCACGAGGCCGCCCGGGTTCGTGGCGTCGTCGAGCGGCTCGACCGTGACGGAGTCGACCTCGACGACGTCCTCGGGCTCGATGATCTGGTCCTCGGCGGTCGGCGGGAGGATCTCGGCGTCGTCCTTCACCGCGACCTGGAGGAACGCGGTGTCGGCGCCGCCGTGGCCGTTCGAGATCTCGTAGCGGATCGTGAACGCGCCCTCCTGGTCGGGTGCCGTGACCACGACGCGGCGCTTGTCGCGGATCTCGGCCTCGATGCCCTCGTCGACCTCGGGCAGGTCGACGGCCTTCAGGCTGTAGCCGCTCGGATCGGAGTCGTTCAGCAGCACCTCGACGGAGGCCGTGCGGCCGGGCTTCATCTCGATCGCGTCGTCGACGGCCTTCGGCGGCAGGGCGACGGCGGGCCGCGGGATCACTCCGATGCGGATGGTGCCCTTCGCGGTGGCCCCGAACGTGTCGCGCAGCTCGTAGGTGAACGTGTCGGTGCCGGTCGACCCGGCGAAGGCCTCGTAGGTGATCGAGGTGCTCGTTCGCTCGGCGACGCGGCCGAGGTTCGGCGCGGAGGAGATGCCCGTGAGCACCACCGAGTCGCCGTCGGGGTCGAGTCCGTCGAGCGGGATGTCGATCGAGACGGCCGAGCCCGCGAACGTGCGCGAGGTGAGCGGCGTCGGCAGTGGCGGACGGTTCTCGCCGGCGTCCTTCGCGACGACCGTGAAGGTGAGGGTCGCACGCGCGGTCTGCTCGAAGTCGTCGCCGATCGTGTAGACGGCCGAGTAAGTGCCCGGCTCGTCGGGCGCCTGGAACCGCACGTCGTCGTCGTCGACGAACGCGAGCCCCTGCAGCGAGCCGATGTCGGCGAGCTCGGGCAGCACGTGGATCGCCGTCGAGTCGGGGTGGTAGTCGTTCGCCAGCACCGGCACGGTCGCGATGTCGCCGGCGCGCACGTTCACGGCGTCGTCGACGGCGACGGGCGGCTGGTGCTTCACGAGCGGCGGCACGGCGACGACCGTCACCGTCGCGGTCGCCGTGTCGACGCCGTCGGAGATCGTGTAGCTGAACTGCAGCTGCCGGTCGAGGGCCTCCGACGCCGTGACGCGCGCCACGGTGTTCGTGAGGATCTCGACCGAGACGAGGTCGTCGGTCGCGGAGTCGTCGGCGGACTGCACGGCGAGCACGCGGCCCGACGGCGAGACGTCGTTGACGAGCACCGGCACGGTCGTGGGCTCCCCCGGCCGCAGGTACGCGGTGTCCTTGACCGCGATGGGCGGCGGCGCCTCGGCCGGCGGCTCCACGACCTGCACGCGGATGAGGCCGACGCTCACCGCGGCATCCGCCCCCACGTTGTAGAGGAAGATGTACTCGCCCGGCTGGCTCGACGAGAACGCGACGGTGCCGCGCTCGGGGTTCGGGGTGACCGATGCCCCGGTGGGCACCTGGTCGACGCCGAGCAGCGCGAGCGGCGCGCCCGACGGGGTGAGGTCGTTCTCGAGCGGCTCGATGAGCGCAGTCTCGCCGGCGAACACCTGCGCGAAGTCGGGCGTGCCGACCGGGTTGAGCGTGCCCGCGGGCTTCACGTCGACGGTGAGCGTGCCCGTCGCGGTGAGCTGCCCGTCGGAGACGGTGAAGGCGACGTCCTTGAGGCCGAGCTCGCCCGACTTGTGGTCGAACGTCACGAAGCCGTCGGGGCTGAACCGCACCGAGTCGCCGCTCGTCGGCGAGGCGTTCACGAGGAAGACGTCGTCGCCGTCGGGGTCGTTCCAGTCGGCGAGCACGTTGTAGGAGATCTGCTGGCCCTGCTCGACGCTCACGGCGCCCGACCGCATCGACGTGGGCGCCGCGTTCTCGGGCTCGGGCACGATCCGCACGTTCACGGATGCCTCGGACACGCCCAGTCGTCCGTCGTCGACCGAGTAGCGGAACGACACCGTTCCCGCTGCGCCCTCGGCGGGCGTGAACTGCAGCGCGCGTCCGCCGTCGATGAGCTCGAGGCGGCCCTGCGACTCCGCGACCTCCGACATCGAGGACACGGTCAGCACGTCGCCGTCGGGGTCGGTGTCGTTCTCGAGCACCTCGAGCACCGTCGTTCGGCCCGGCCGCACGCCGGCCTCGTCGTCGCGCGCGACCGGCGGCCGGTTGACGTCGGTGCGCTCGGCGAGCGTGTCCTCGAAGGTCTGCTGCGCGCTCTTCTCGTCGCCCTCGAGCTCGTCGGTCTCCTCGGGCGGGGTGACCTCCTCCCAGTTGTCGACGAGGCGGAGGTCGGAGTCCACCAGCCACGCATTGCCGGTCGTGAGGTCGTTGAGCACCACGACGTCGCGGTTCACGCGGAACTCGAGCCGGGAGCCCGCGGTGGGCTGCTCGATCGACTGCGAGGCCGGCTCGCGGCCGTCGCACGCGGCGAGGTAGGTGGAGGAGGTCGCCCAAGCGGCGTGCGCGCAGCCGTTCACCCAGACGGGTGCGGCGACCTCGTCGGCGGTGCGGGCCGGCGCCGCCGCGGCATCCGACTCGATGACCCGGGCATCGCCACCCCCGAGCGGGACCGCGATGAGCTCGGCCGCGCCGGCGACGTAGGCGACCTCGTGCTCGGCACTGGTCTGCTGCAGCCGCAGGCCGGGCTCGGGCAGCGGCACGTCGCGCCCGTCGACCACGACGACGTTCCGGTCCTCGTCGAACACGACGGCCCGCTCGCCGACCGCGGCGAGCTGGTGCGCGCCGAGCTTCGGCAGCGACGACACGGCGGGCTCGCCGCCGCCCGCCTCGATGCGGAGCAGCTCGTCGTCGTCGGCCGAGGTCGCGAACACGGTCCCGCGGTCGGAGACGGCGACCCGCGCGTCGGCGCCGAGCTCGGCGACCGGGTCGGTGCCGTTCGCGTCGAACGAGAGGTCGCCGCCCGCGGGCGTGGTCCAGAGCTCGCCCTTGGGCGACAGGATCGCGAGCGTGTCGCCGCCGTAGGCGATGCGCGACCCGAGCGGCACGTCGATGCGCTGCGTGAGCGTCGTGAACGAGGGGTCGATGCGCTCGAGTGAGCCCGCGCTCCGGTCGAGGAGGAAGACGTCGTCGCCGTCCTGGAAGACGTCGACGTCGTTGGACGCCGTCGCGACGGCCGCGTCGAGCTCCTCGATCTGGCGGTTGAGTCGACCGGCGAGGAGTTCCTGCCCGTTCGTGACCCACACGTCGCGTGCGGTGAGGTCGGGATCGGTCACCGGGAAGCCCTGGTGGAACGCGGCGATCGTCACCGGGACGCCGATGACGACTGCGAGCGCCACGACCGAGGCGATGGGCTTGCGCGCACGCACCCAGGACGCGAAACTCCCCACTCTCAACTCCCCTGGATTTCGTCTTCCCGACGGTCGGATGCCTCGGTCGGATGCCTCGGACGGACGGGCGCGCGGACGCGAACGGCCCTCAACGTAACACGGTCGCGCGCACCCCTGAAATGGGGACGCCTCCCCATGTCGGACGGCCTAGGCGCGGGCCGGCTCGGCCTCGCCGTCCGCCCCGCGATCGAGCAGCGGGAGGTCGTCGGCGCTGACCAGCCGCGTGGCCACGGCGTACTCGACGAGGCGGGCCCTGCGATTCGTCGCGAGCCTGCCACGACCGCCGCGGAGGCCGTCGACGCCGATCTTGTCGAGCTTCTCGCAGACGTTGTCGAGCTTGCGGTTGAACGTCGTCATGCTCCATCCGAGACGCGCCGCCGCCTCGGCCGACGTCGGCACGGTCGCCCGGCCGGCCACGGGCTGCGAGAGCACGTGCTCGGCGAGCGCGACCACGAGCTGCCGCTGGCCCGTCGTGAGCGTCACGGGGAGGATCGTCGTGCCGCCGTCGGCCGGCTCGGCGGTGAGGGACGTGTTGTAGAAGTCCTCCTCGGCGTGCACGGTGAAGTCGTAGGTCGTCGATCCGGCGCTGAACATGACGTGCACGGTCTGGAAGACGAGCGGGAGCTTGGCGCCCGGCGCCACCCACGCCTGCACGCTCCCCGTGGCATCCGACACCGTGGCCGACAGCAGCTGGCCGACGTTCGAGAGCCACCACAGCCCGAACTCCGACGACAGCGTGAGGAACGTGCGGTGCAGGTAGGGGTTGTCGTCGATCGTGAGGTCGGACTCGCGTCCGATCGTGAACGGCGCGCCCTCCTCGACGGTGTACCACTCGCCGCAGAACTCGACCTTCAGCGGCCTCACGGCGTGCATCCCGTCACCGGCTCCGACGTCTTGCTGCCGCGCTGCACCTGCACCTCGATGCACACCCGCTCCCCCGAGCTCACGCCCGCGACGACGATCGCCGGTCCTTCGGCCACTTCGGTCGACCCCGAGCCGTCGGCACGGTGCCAGCGATAGCGGTCGCCGTCCTCGGCGCTCGGATGCGACACCGGGAAGCTCACGCTCACGCCGTCGGCCGACCGCTCGCCCGCCTCCACGACGGGCGCGGGAACCGTCGCGGCGACGATCGCGTCCTGGTCGCCCGGCGCGGCGGTGGGATCGGCCGACCCCTGTTGCAGCGTGCCCGAGAGGGCCAGGGCGATGCCGATGGCGGCCACGACGACCACGCCCGCGGCGACCCCGACGATCGTGCCTGCGCGCGAGCGCTTCGGTGCGGCCGTGCGCGTGCCGGTGCCGGCGTCGGATGCCGCGGGGACGCCGCCGCGCGGGCGCACCTGCGTGGCGTCGACCGGCCCCGACGCGCTCCGCACCGGGCGGACCACGGTCGCGTCGACGGGCGCCGGCTCGAACGCGGACGTGCGCGCGGCCGCGCCGCGCAGCACGGTGCCGTCGTCGGGCGTGGGCTGCGCCTCCACCGAGCGCGGGGTGCGCGCCCGGGTGGCGTCGTCGCCGGCGGATGCCGCGGGGCGCGGCTGCGCGTCGACCGACCGCACGGCGCGGGCGCGCGTGGCATCCGCGTCGTCGCCGGCCGGGCCGTCGGGCGCCTCGGCGCGGGCGGACGCGAGGTTGGGGACCTCGATGCCCGTCGGGGCGTAGCCGAGCTCGAGCTCGACCCGCTGCAGGGCCCGGGCGAATTCGATCGCGCTCGGGTATCGGTCGTCGCGGCGGGTCGCCATGCCCTTCGCGAGCACCGCCGTGAGGCTGCGCGGCACGTCCGTCCGGTCGATCGGGGTGATCGCGCCGCGCTCGATGCGGCCGATCAGGTCGAGCGAGCCGTTGGGCCGGCCGGGGATCTCGAAGGGCGTGCGGCCGGCGAGCAGCGTGTGGACGGTCGCGGCGAGCGAGAACACGTCGCTGCGCTGGTCGGGACGGGGATCGTCCTCGAACATCTCGGGCGGCGACCAGGGCACGCTCATCCCGACGGCGGACTGGCCCGACCCGGTCGCCGAGGCGTCCTCGGGCGACGTGACGGTGTGCACCGGAAGCTCGCCCTCGAGGTTCGACGAGATGCCGAAGTCGGTGAGCGCCGGCCAGCCGTAGTCGTTCGTGAGCACGTTCGCGGGCTTGATGTCACGGTGCAGGATGCCGGCGGCGTGCGCCGTCGCGACGGCGCCGGCGAGGCGGATGCCGGTGCGCAGCGCGTCCTCGACCGTGAACCGCTCGCGCTTGTAGCGCTCGGCGAGGCTCGGACCCGAGCAGTACTCCATGACGAAGTACGGGCGGCCGTCGGCGGCCACGTCGGCGTGGAAGATCGTGACGATGAACGGGTGCGCCGACAGCTGCGCCATGAGGTTCGCCTCGGCGACGAACTGCGCGCGGGTGTCGCGGCCGAGCTCCTCGGTGAGCAGCACCTTGACGGCGACCTTGCGGCGCGGGAGCCGCTGCTCGTAGAGGAAGACGTCGGCGAACCCCCCGGAGCCGAGCAGCTGCAGCGATCGGTACCCGGGCAGGTCGGGCGGCGTGGAGGGGGCGCGACGCATCAGGCTCCGACCACCTGGATCGTCCAGCCGCCGCCGAGGTCGACGACCGTGCCCGTGAGCACGGGCGTGGGCTCGCCCGCGCGCAGCTTCACGGGCGGCTTGCCGGGGGCGACGACGTGCGTGCCGTTGCGGGAGTGCAGGTCGGTGACCACGACCGTGTCGCCCTCGACCGCGACGCGCAGGTGGTTGCGCGAGATGTCGGGATCGCCCGCGCCGATGGTGACGAGCCGGGGAAGCCGGACGCCGGACACCTGGCTGACGCTCGGCGAGCGGCCGAGCAGGACCTCGGTGCCGATGGCCTCGATGCTGCCGTCGGGCATGCGGAGGCTCGACGAGGGTGAGGGCTCGGGCGCCGGGACGCCGCGGGCGGGCGTCGCGGGTCCCTGGCGGGTGGCGCGCTCGGCGCGGAGGCGTCGGAGGTCGACGCTCGCGACGGTGAGCCCGTCGTGGTCGCCGTCGAGCTCGGACAGCGGATCGGGCGACGGCGGCGACACGGGCGCGGCGATCGTGTCCTCGGCGGGGACGATGGTCTGCTCGGCCGGCGTCACGGCGGCGACCACCGCGGGCGGCACCGTGATCGTCGGCGCGGACGGTGCGGCCGGCGGGGTGGCAGCGGGCATCGGGTCGGATGCTGCGACCGGCGTCGCGGATTCCGCGACCACGCGCGCCACCACGCGGGTCTGCTCGTCGACCTCGTCGCCCGACACGACCGGCGCGATCGACTCGACGCCCGCCGAGCGCACCGACACCGCGGGCACGATCGCCTCGACGACGGGCAGCGACGTCGCGGCATCCGCTGCCATGCCGGCCGTGACCGCCTCGACGCGCACCTCGGCATCGCCGACCGCGACGACGCGTTCGGCCCAGGTGGAGATGCCCGAGCCCGAGACGACCTCGGCGCCGACGTGCACGGCGACAGGGCCACGAGCCACGACTCGCGCCGAGCCCGCGGCCGCATCGCGCACGACGAGGGCGAACGGCGGCGTCGCGGCGAGTCCGCGCGACGTGAGCGCGTCGAGCACCGCGGGGGTGGGATCGGCGTCGGCGAGCCGCGGCCAGAGGGCCGCCACCTCGGTGGCAGACGCGGACGGGGCCAACAGCACGACGCCGCCGCGGACGGCGGCGATCCACTCGTTCGCGGGATCAGGCCGGTACGTCGCCACGGTCACCCCCGTCGGTGCGCGGCGTGGTGTCCTCGATCGATCGCGTCAGCCCGTCGGGACGGTCGCGCGTGGTCTCGTCGTCGTCGCCGGTCGAGCCGAGCTCGGACTCCACGACGATGACGGTGATGTTGTCGCGGCCGCCGTGCTCGAGGGCGGCGTCGACGAGCTCGCCCGCGAGGCCGGCGGCGTGGCCGGTGTCGCCCGCGAGGATGTGCGCCAGGCGGTCGTCGTCGACCTCCTTCGAGAGGCCGTCGGAGCACACGAGGAAGACCTGGCGCCCGGTCGCGGGGATGAGCCAGACGTCGGGATCGACGACGTCGTCGGCCCCGATGGCCCGCGTGATCACGTTGCGGTCGGGGTGGCGTTCGGCCTCGTCGGCGCTGATGAGGCCGGCGTCGACGAGCTCCTGCACGGCCGAGTGGTCGACGCTGAGCTGCTCGAGCGTCCGGCCGTCCCACGAGTACACCCGCGAGTCGCCGATGTTGAAGACCATCCAGTGGAAGCCGCTGCCGTCGCCCGCGTCGACGAGCGCGACGCCCGTGAGCGTGGTGCCCGCGACCGCGGTGCCCTCCTCGCCCTCGGCGCTCAGCGCGCGCACCGCGTCGTTCGAGGTGTGGATCGCGTCGAGCACCTGCTCGGGCGACGTCGGCTTGCCGGCCTCGATGTGGCGGCGGAACGTCTCGACGACGGCGCGGCTCGCCGCGTCGCCGCGCGCGTGGCCGCCCATGCCGTCGGCGACGAGGTAGAGGGGCGCCTCGGCGAGGTACGCATCCTCGTTCATGGTGCGGACGCGGCCCACGTCGGTCTGCGCACTGTGCGCGATCACGGCGGATCCGTGTGGGAGCGGGACGATGTCCTCGCCGTCAGCGGACACGGTTCTCCTCGTCGCAGCTCGATCCGGACCCCCGGCCCGGGCGCCCCACCCAGGCGCCGCCTCCCAACGCTAGCAACTCCGGGCCGCCGTCGCGGACCGTCGTGCACGGCGCGACGACGGCGGGAGCCGGCGGTCAGCGCTCCCGGGGCGAGTCCTCCGTGAAGTGGGGCACCTCGTCGAGGAGCTTGGCGCCGCGGCGCCTCGAGTCCAGACGCGCCTTGACGAGGCTCGCGACGGTCGCGACGGCCATCGCCGCGACGATGACGCCCAGCGACGCCCACGTGGAGATCTCGGGCGCCCAGTCGACGTGCTCACCGCCGTTGATGAACGGCAGCTCGTTCACGTGCAGTGCGTGGAACACGAGCTTCACGCCGATGAACGCGAGGATGAACGCGATGCCGTACTTGAGGTACTCGAGGCGCTCGAGCAGGCCGCCGAGCAGGAAGTAGAGCTGGCGCAGGCCCATGAGCGCGAACACGTTCGCCGTGAAGACGATGAACGCCGACTGCGTGATGCCGAAGATCGCCGGGATCGAGTCGAGCGCGAAGAGCAGGTCGGTCGTGCCGATCGCGATGAACACGATGAGGATCGGCGTGAACATCCGCGTGCCGTCGACCGTCGTGCGCAACTTGATGCCGTCGTAGTCGTCGGAGATGCGCACGCGCTTGCGCAGCATCCGCACGATCGCGCTGTCGTTCTCCTCCGCGTTCTCCTCACGGTGCAGGAACGCCTGCTGGATCGCGGTCCAGACCAGCCAGGCGCCGAAGATGTAGAAGATCCAGCTGAAGTTCTCGATGAGCTGCGCGCCGAGCAGGATGAACGCGCCGCGGAAGATCAGCGCGAGGATGATGCCCACCATGAGCACCTCCTGCTGCATCTTCTTCGGCACGGCGAATCGCGCCATGATCACCACGAACACGAAGAGGTTGTCGATCGAGAGGCTGTACTCGGTCAGCCAGCCGACCACGAACTGCCCGGCGTGCTCGGCGTCGCCGAGGAGCAGCATCAGCAGCGCGAAGATGAGCGCGAGCCCGACGTAGAACAGCACCCACAGCGTCGACTCCCGGAACGACGGGATGTGCGGTCGCTTCACGACGAGGAGCAGGTCGGCGATGAGGATCAGGGTGAGGACCACGAGGGATCCCACTTCGAACCAGATGGGGAGTTCGAGCACAGGAGGCCTTCCGGGGGTTGGAGGGTACAGACGGACCCGAAAGTCTCTCCCGGCTGCGCCATCGGCGCGCCGCCACGACCGGAGCGGCGTCTTCGGCGCTCGTACTGACGATCGTTGGCCGGGGCCATGGGCCCCGCGGGATACTCCCCTTCGCTCAGGCGAGTCTAGCGGATGCCCCGGCGCAGCCCGTTGCCTCGTGCACACTCCGGGCCGGCGCACGAGGCACGAGCGCAAGCGCAGCGGATGCCGCGTGCTGGCCTCCCCGGAAATGCAGAAAACCCCCGGATGACCGGGGGTTTTCGCTGTTGTGACCCCAGCGGGATTTGAACCCGCGCTACCGCCGTGAGAGGGCGGCGTCCTAGGCCGCTAAACGATGGGGCCGAATCGACAACTTGAAGAGTATGACACAGGCGCGGGCTTCCCTCCAAATCGAGGCCGCGCCGCCCGTTCAGGCGAACACCGACAGCGCTCCGGGCACCACCTCGACGTCGATCGGGAGGGGTCCGATCCGCTCCCCGTCGGCGTACGCGACGATGTCGTCGGCAGCGATCGTGATGCGGCTCCCCCGCACGAACTCGACCGCCGGATGGTCGACGTGCTCGCCGCGGAACACCTTCGGGAACACCGCCAGGAGCCCCGCCCGCGACAGCGGGTGCACGATGAACACGTCGAGCAGCCCGTCGGCGAGGTCGGCGTGCGGCACGATGCGCATGCCGCCGCCGAGCGAGGAGTTGTTCGCGACCGAGACGAGCATCGCCTTCTGCTCGCGGCGCACGCCGTCGATCGTGATCGCGTACGTGCGGGGGCGGAAGGTGGCGAGCTCGCCGACCAGCGCCAGCGTGTACCGGCTCGGACCGCGCGGCCGGGTCATCCGATTGGCCCGCTCGTTGACGACCGCGTCGAACCCGGTCGAGACGACGCCCGCGAACCAGGTGCGCAGCTCGCCGTGCCGGATCACGCCGGCGTCGATCGCGCGCGTCGGCCGCTCGAGCGCGGCGACGAGCGCGTCGGTGGCCGCGGCCGGATCGTCGTAGGGCAGGCCGAGCCCGCGCGCGAGGTCGTTGCCCGTGCCGGCCGCGACGATCCCGAGCGGAACACGGGTCTGCGCGACGAGGTTGACGCCGAGCGACGCCATGCCGTCGCCCCCGACCACGACGAGCCCGTCGGTGCCATTGGCGAAGGCGGCCTCCGTCTCACGGCGCAGCAGCTCGAAGTTCGCCTCGCGCAGCATCGACACGTCGTAGCCGGCGTGCACCAGCCGCTCGACGACGGCCGGGCCGACCGTGCGGTTGCGGCCGAACGACGCGGCGGGATTCACCGCGACGAGCAGGCGCCGAGGGGCTGCAGTCATGGAGCGATTCTGGCAGGCGGCGGGCTTGCGCGCCGACCGGCGTGCGGTGTTGGCTCGACGCATGCGACTCACCAAGCTCGAGCATGCCGCCCTGGTCCTCGAGGACTCCGGCGACAAGCTCTACGTCGACCCCGGGAAGTTCACGACGCCGATCACCGAGTCGGCCGGCGCCGTGGCGGTCGTGATCACGCACCAGCACGACGACCACTGGACGCCCGAGCAGCTGAAGCGCATCCGCGACGCGAATCCCGACGTCCGCATCTTCGGGCCGGCCGGGGTTGCCGCCGCGGCCTCCGACTTCCCGGTCGAGACCGTGCAGGCCGGAGACGAGCGGGAGGTCGGCCCGTTCCTGCTGCGCTTCTTCGGCGGGAAGCACGCGGAGATCCACCGCTCGATCCCGATCATCGACAACCTCGGCGTGCTCGTGAACGACGCGCTCTACTACCCGGGCGATTCCTTCGCAGTGCCCGAGGGGGTCGACGTGCAGGTGCTCGCCGCCCCCGCCGGCGCGCCGTGGATGAAGATCGGCGAGGCGATGGACTACGTCGTGCAGCTCGCGCCGAAGCGCGCGTTCCCGACGCACGAGATGCTGCTGTCGACCGCGGGCAAGGCCATCTCGAACGCGCGGCTGGGCTGGGCCGCCGAACAGGGCGGCGGCGAGTACCTGCCGCTCGAGCCGGGCGACACGATCGACCTCTGACGCGCGACGCCCCGCCTCACCCCTGCGGGTCGGCGCCCTCGACCCCGACGATGAACGTCTGCGCCCGCCCGCCGACCAGCGGCGTCAGCCGCGTCTCGAGCCGCAGGCGGCCGGCAGCGCCGCGGAGGAACCAGACCAGGTGGTCGGGCGAGTCGCACGTGACGTCCTCAGCCGTGGCTCGCTCCCCCGCGCGTCCGCCGACCGCGGCCCACGCCGACTCGATCGCGGCTCGCCGCTCCGCGTACGGCAGGTCGAGCGCGACGTTCGTCGCGAGCAGCTCGTCGGCCGCGGCATCCGACCACTCGACGGCCAGGCGGCCGAGCCCGTCGGCGACGCGCAACGTCTCGGGCCACGGCACGATCGGCGGGCGGAGCGACTCGACCGCATCGGCGTCCAGCAGCAGGCGCTCGAGCGCCGCTTCGGCGCCGCGCGAGACCTTCGCGTACGTCGCGTTCTCGAGGGCCACGACGCCGAGCCCGGATGCCGCGTGCCACCGCATGTGCGCGCTGAACCCCGGGTACCCGCCCGAGTGCGAGACCACCGGCCCGAACCGGGCATCGTGCTCGACCACGAGCCCGTAGCCGTAGCCGTGCACGAGCGGCGCCGGCATCGGCATCGGATCGTCGGGTGCGGGCGTCCGCGGCGGCGCCACGCGGTGCAGCTGCTGCAGCTCACGACGACTCGCCGCCGACAGCGGCCCCGCCTCGTCGCCGCGCCATCCGGACGCGAGCCACCCGGCCCAGGCGGCGAGGCTCCGCGCCGACGCGAACACGCCGCCGATCGCCGAGAAGACGCCGGGGCCGGTGAACGGCAGCTCGATCCAGCCATCGGGTCCGCGCCGGTAGCCGATCGCGACCGCGGGCGAGTCGCCCGTCGGCGCCGCGAACCGCGCGTCGAGGCCCAGCGGCGCGATGAACTCCCGCTCGACGAAGTCCGCGTAGCCGTCGCCGCTCACGGCCTCGACGACCTGCCCGAGCACGGCGTACCCGAGGTTGGAGTACTCGTAGGCCGTGCCGGGCACGGTGACGCAGCGGATGCCGCCGGCGAGCACCCGACGGAAGGCATCGCGCGTCATCGACTCCTCGCGGTCGGCCCACGGGTCGTCGGTGGGGAGCCCGCCCGACATCGTCATGAGCATCCGCACGCTGACGGGCGCGTCGACCCCGCCCGGCACCTCGGGCGCGAACTTCGGCACGAACGCCCGCACGGGCGCGTCGAGGTCGAGGGCGCCGCGGTCGCGGAGCAGGAGCAGCGCGGCGGCCGTGAAGCTCTTCGTGCACGAGGCGACGCGGAAGAGCACGTCGGCGTCCGACCCGAGGGCACCGGCATCGGATGCCGCGTCGGCGCGCTGCGCGTCGCCTGCTCGTGCCTCGGTCAACCGTGCCGCGCCCCGCCCGCCTGCCGCGATGACCCCCGTGTGATCGAAGACCGCCCAGGCCGACCCGGGCGCACGCTCATCCTGTATGCGCCGGTCGAACAGCTCCTCGACGGCGCGGACGGTCTCGGCGGCGATGGGCATGGGTCCTCCTGATCGGCGCGCGGGCAGGCCGCGACCAGCGTACAAGCGGACTGCAGCGCGCGTCGTCGCCTCGAGGACTAGCCGCCGTCGCCGCCGTTCCCGTTGCCGTTCCCGTTCCCGTTGCCGTTCCCGTTGCCGTTCCCGTTGTTGCCCGGGCCGTCGTTGCCGCCGCCGTCGGGCTGGCCGCCGCCGTCGTCGGGCTGGCCGCCGTCGTCGGCCGGGACATCCGCCGGTTCGGACTGGTCGCCGGCGCGCGGCGCCACCGGCCCCAGCCCGCCCTCGCTGAACGGATCGCCGCCGTACTTCGCGTCCGCGACCGACATGACGATCGGCCACATCCGGTGGCGCGCGGTGGCCGCCGAACCGCTGTCGAACGAGATCGCGCGCTGGTTCGCCTCGCCGTTGACGCTCACGACGGCGGCCGCCGTGGCGACCTTCGAGCTCGCCCCGACCATCCAGGTGTCCTTCGCGCCGTCGGTGGTTCCGGTCTTGCCGATGAGCGGCACCCGGGGGTTCGTGGCCGCGTTCGACGCGACGGCCGTGCCTCGCGTCATCACCCCGATCATCGCGGTGTGCATCGCCGCGGCGACCTCGGGCGAGACGGCGGCGGAGCACGTCGACTGCGGGACGGGCACCTCCTTGCCGTCGCGGTCGGTGATGCGGTCGATCGCGATCGGCGTGCACGCGACGCCGTTGTTGGCGATGCCCGCGAACGCGACGGCCATGCTCAGCGGGGCCACCTCGTTCGTGCCGATGACCGACGACGGGCCCTGTACCAGGGGGTCGCCGTCGGCGCGGTGCACGCCGAAGGCCTCTGCGGTCTTGCGGATGCCGCAGAGGTCGAGCCGCTTCGCCATGCCGATGAAGCCGGTGTTGATCGAGCCGATGGTCGACTCCAGGGCGCTGTAGTTGCCGCCCGACTCGCCCGCGTCGTTGCGGGGGTTCCAGTTGCCGGCGTAGTGCGGGCCCTCGCAGCTGTCCTGGAAGACGCCCCAGTTGGACTTCGGCGCCGAGTCGACGCGCTCGGAGAGCCCATGGCCCTCCTTGAGCCACTCGCCGAGGGTGAACACCTTGTACGACGATCCGGGCTGGAAGCCCCGCGATCCGCCGTAGTCGAAGTCGGTGTTGTAGTTGATGCTCGTGTACTGCGGGCCCGACGCGAGCACGGCCGGGTCCTGGCTGTACGTGCGGTTCTGGGCCATGGCGAGCACGCGCCCCGTGCCGACCTGGACGCTCGAGATCACGGCGCCGACGTCCCATCCGGGGTAGGTCTGCGGCACGTTCTGCGCGATCGCCGTCTCGGCCGCGTTCTGCAGGTCGAGGTCGAGCGTCGTGTAGACGTCGTACCCGCCGCGACGGAAGTTCATCAGGCGGGCCTCGTCGTCCTCGCCGAAGACGGGGTCGTTCTGCAGGATGTTCTTCACGTAGTCGCAGAAGTAGGCGCTGCCGCCCGCGGTCTGGCAGCCGGTGCTCGGCTCGGTGATCGCCGGGGTCACCGGCGTCGCGATGGCCTCGTCGAACTCGGCCTGCGTGATCTTCCGCTCCTCGAGCATGCTCGTGAGGATGTAGTTGCGCCGGGTGGTGTTGTCGGCGTACCCGTTGGCGACGCCGTTCGTCTCACTGTCGGGCTTGTCGAGCTGGAACTTCACCGGGTTGTTGACGATCGCCATGAGCGACGCCGCCTGCGCCAGCGTGAGGTTGGCGGCGGAGGTGCTGAAGTAGTAGTTCGCGGCGGCCTCGATGCCGTAGACGGTGCCGCCGAAGCCCGCGATGTTGAGGTAGCCGAGCAGGATCTCGTTCTTCGTGTAGCGCTTCTCGACGCCGATCGCGAGGCGCATCTCCTTGAGCTTGCGGTCGATCGAGGTCTCGGTCACCTTGTCGTAGCAGCCGAGGCGCTCCTCCTCGTCGGCGGCCATGCGCTCGCACTCCTGCACGCGCACGTTCTTCACGTACTGCTGCGCGATCGACGAGCCGCCCTGCGTCTCGCGCCCCGTCGCCGTCGTCACGGCAGCGCGAATGGTGCCCTGCAGGTCGACGCCGCCGTGCTCGTAGAACCGCGGGTCCTCGCCCGCGATGGCGGCGTCCTTCACGTACTGGCTGATCTGGTCCCAGCCGACCTCGATGCGGTTCTGGTCGTAGAACGACGCGAGCAGCACGGTCGAGCCGTCGGAGCGGGTGGCGTAGATGTTGCTCTTCTGCGAGAGCTCCCCGATCTGCAGGTAGCCCGGGAGGTTCTCGAACATGCCGATGGTGCCGGATGCCGCGATGCCCACGGTCGCGATCGCCGGCGTCACCCCGACGACGACGAGCGTGGCCGCCGCCGCGCTCGCGGCGATGAGCCCGAGGAACCCGCCGAGGACGCCGGCCGGCGTTCGCGTCTCCGCGAAATCGCGGGCCCGCTTGTTCCGGACCTTGTTCCGAACGACCATGCACTCACCCCCCGGGGTCGAGGAACGCGGCCCGTCGACCGGTTCGGGCGGTCGACAGCGGCGTTCCCTCACCATCGAACCTCAGCATCGGCTCGCTGTCCAGCACCCGACGCGACGTCCGCGCCCGTGTCGCCGGCGTTGTGCCGTCGCGGCCCGCCGCGTTGAATGGCCCCGTGGACACGGACGACCGCGGATCCTCCGCCGACGCGGGCGAGACAGCACTGCACATGCGTCGCGGCCGGATGCTCCGCCGCGTCGCCGCGGGAGCGGCGATCGTCGTCGCCGGGGCGGGCGTGCTGGCCGGCGTCGGATGGTGGACGGCGGACGCGCGGGAGCGGTACGCCGCGGCATCCGCGGACTACGAAAACGCCCGCACGGCCTACGACGACGCCGTCGACCAGGCCGCCGCCGCCGGGCGCGAGGCGGACGACGCCCTCGAGCTCGCCGCGCGGTACACCGCCCTCGACCTCTCGCCGGCCGTCGATGCCGCGGTCGCGGACCCGCTCGAGCGCGCGGCCGACGAGCTCGACGGACTGGACGAGCCCGAGGCATCCGACGAACCGGGCGCGCCCGCGGCATCCGTCGACTCGGGATGGCCGCCCGCACTCGACGAAGCCGGCGCAGCCCTGGGCACGGCCGCGCGAGAGCTCGACGACCGAACCGAGGCCCTCGAGGCCTACTCCGACGACGCCGAGGCGGCCAAGGATCGGGTCGAGGCCGCCGGCGACGAGCTCGTCGCCGCGATCGCCGGCTCGCGCGCGTCGCTCGAGGCCGCGAACCCGTCGGCACGCAACGCCGACCTCCTCGCGTTCCGCGCGGCCGCCGACGCGATGGAGGCGCGCGTGGGCCGGTGGGACGAGCGGAGCGCGACGGAGGTCGAGTCGTACGTTGCGGCCGCGTCCGTCCTCGCCGCCTCGAACGCTGCCGAGCAGCAGCAGCGGGCCGGCGGGCTCGAGGGTCAGCGGCAGGACGTGGAGGCCTTCGCGCGGTCGATCGCCGCCGGGGTCGTGCTGGAGTTCGACTGGGCGCCCGTGGTGAACGGGTACGGCGGGGGCGACTCGTACGGCGGATGGGCGACGGTGCCCGAGGACACGGCGCCGCAGGCGACCATCTCGCTCTCGGACTCGATCGCGAACGACTGGGCGTCGTCGGCAATCCCGCGCGCCGTCGTGGTGCACGAGATCGGCCACGCCATGTCGAGCAAGTGCCGGGCGCTGTTCGTGCCGAGCACGCGCGAGGAGAGCGAGGCGTGGGCGACCGCGTGGGCGATCTCCATGGGCTACGACGGACCGGGCAACGGCGAGAGCCTCTACGGCCGCCCGTCGACGGCACTCATCGAACTCGCCGCGACCTGTCGCTGAGCGAGTTGGTCGGGCTCCGCGGCATCCGGTGGACCCGCCGGTCAGGCGGCGTCGGCGAGGAAGGGCTCGTAGACGTAGCCGCTCTCGTGGAGGATCGCGACCGTGGACTCGGGGACCTCCACGAATGCGCCGGGGAGGTCGTTGAGCGGCTCGGACACCACCACCCGAGCGCGACTGCCGAACAGCTGCAGCCGCTCGACGTCGGGATACATCTCGCGGAGCGTGTCGATCTCGACGGAGTGGAAGAGCGTGCGGGAGCGCCCCTGCGTCGAGTAGCGGAAGGCCCAGATCGTCGAGCCGTCGGAGACGGCGATGGTGCCCTGCATCGGGAACCGGACGCCGTGCTCGTGCCCGACGGACTCGACCTGCTGCACTGCCTGTCGCATGCCCGCGACGGGGTCGTCCATGAGCCCGTACGTGAGCGCGAGGTGGAACACGATCTCGGAGTCCGTCGTGCCCTTGATGTGCGTGTAGAGCGACGGGTCGACGGCGAACGCGAGATCCCGCTTCATCTTCGCGAACTCGCCGAGGAACCCGTTGTGCATGAACATCCAGTTCTCGTAGCGGAACGGATGGCAGTTCGTCTGTTGGATGGGCGGACCGCCCGCGGCGCGCACATGGCTGAAGAACAGCGGGGTCGTGATCGCCTCGGTCAGCTCGCGCAGGTTCTCGTCGTTCCACGCCGGCTCCGTGCTGTGGAACACCGCGGGCTTGCCGCCGTCCGTCGGATACCAGCCGAAGCCGAACCCGTCGCCGTTCACGGTCTCGGCGCCGAGCGGCGAGTTGAGCGATTGCTTCACGAGTGAATGCTGCGCGTCGAGGATCAGCGTCGACGGTCGGAGCGGTTCACCCGAGTATGCGAGCCAGCGGCACATGTCCACATCTCCCTGCGGCACGAGGGCCGTCCGCACTCGACCTGTGCGGATCCGGCGTCCCCCTGTGTCGGAGGGTACGCGCGCCGCCCCGGGGCCGCCAGAGCGAGCCGATCCCGGTCCCCCATATCGTGCGACGGTCGTGCACGTCGACCCCCGCGATCGCCCAGTTCTGGGGGCAGAGTCCGCGCGGGCGCCCCCCTACGATTGGAGGACTGCGTTTGTCGAGGCATCCTCAATCTCGATGTGCGCCCTTGAGCCCGACACCCAAAGGGAACGAGGGGCCCCGATCAATTTCTCCGGGTCGGGGTCCTTCGCTTTGGTCGGATGCCCCGGTGCACGCCGCCCTCCGCTCGGCGACGTCGCGCGTGCGGACCTCGCCCGAAGCGGAAACGGGGGGTCGACTCCGTTCCTCCTCCTGTGCCAGCATGCCAAGCACGGACAGCCGGCTCGATGGCGCGCCGGCGGAGAGGGCGAGATGCCGAACCGGAACAGACGCATCTGGAGCGTCGCCACCATCGCCGCACTCGCGGCGGTCGCAGTGGCGGCGACCCCGGCGTATGCAGCACCGAACAACAACTCCGTCAAGAAACTCACGAACGCCGTGACCGCCGAGGGGGTGCTCGACCACCTCGAGGCCCTGCAGGGCATCGCCGACACCTTCGGCGACCGCGCCGTCGGTCGCCCCGGCCATCCCGCGTCGGTCGACTACGTCGTCGAGCAGCTCGAGGCCGCTGGGTACGCACCCGAGGTGCAGTCGTTCTCGTTCCCGTACTTCGATGAGAACAACCGGCTCATCCGCAACAGCCCGCAGCCGAGGACGTTCGTCGAGGGCACCGACTTCCTGCGGAACACCTTCGACTCCGGCACGCCCGAGGGGACCGCGACGGGCACGCTCACGCCGGTCGGACTGGTCGTCCCCGCCGCAGCACTTCCCCCGAACAGCAACACGAGCGGCTGCGAGTCGGGCGACTTCGCCGGATTCCCCGCAGGCGGGATCGCGCTGATGCAGCGAGGTACGTGCGGCTTCGCCGTCAAGGCGCTCAACGCACAGGCCGCCGGTGCGGCGGGTGTCGTCATCATGAACGAGGGTCAGCCCGGACGTACCGGGCTCATCAACATGATCGGCGACGCCACCGGGCTCATGATCCCCGCGGTGTTCGTCACGTCGGCAGCCGGTGAGAACCTCGCCTCCACGCCCGGCGCGAACGTCACCGTGACGGTCGACTTCGACGCCGACACACGCACCGCCTACAACGTCATCGCCGAGACTGCGACGGGCAACCGCGCCAACACCATCATGGCGGGCGCGCACCTCGACAGCGTGCAGGACGGCGCCGGGATCAACGACAACGGCTCGGGCAGCGCCGCTCTGCTCGAGACGGCGATCCAGATGAAGAAGGTGAAGCCGAACAACAACGTCCGGTTCGCCTGGTGGGGCGCCGAGGAGGAGGGCCTGCTCGGCTCCGAGCACTACGTCGGCGAGCTCACGGACGCCCAGATCGCCCAGATCGCGCTCTACCTCAACTTCGACATGATCGCCTCACCGAACTACATGCTCGGGATCTACGACGGCGACAACTCGAGCGGCACCGCGCCGGCCGGGTTCATCCCGCCGGGTTCAGCGCAGATCGAGGACGTGTTCGAGGCGTTCTACGCGGGCCGCGGATCGCCGTACCAGGACACCGAGTTCTCGGGGCGCAGTGATTACGGCCCCTTCATCGCGGTGGGGATCCCCGCCGGTGGCCTGTTCACCGGTGCCGAGGGCGTGAAGACGGCGGCCGAGGCCGCGCTCTACGGTGGCGTGCCCGGCGCGGCGTACGACCCGTGCTACCACGCTCCGTGCGACAACCTGACCGGGGCCGGCCAGAACGTGGCCCTGTACGACCAGCTGGGTGCGGACTACGACCTCGAGGGCAACGTCAATGTCGGCGCCCTCGATCTCAACGCCGACGCCGTGGCGGCCGCGGTGGCCACGTTCGCGTTCGACACGTCGACGGTCAACGGCGTGCGCGTGCCGGGCAAGTCGCACGGCGCGGGCAAGAGCTCCGACGCGTTCAAGAACAAGTTCGAGAGCTGACGCTCGCGCGACGCGGCGGGTGCCTTCGGGTACCCGCCGCGTCGTCGCGCACCGGGCGGGCCGGTACGTGTCGCCGCATCAGCGTCCCTCGGTTTGGGGTGGATGCCTCGGCGCCGCTCGTCCGGTGTGGTCATGTCGACCGTGCATGGCGGGGCGTAGCATCCGGCGCAGGAGCCGCTGCGTTGCGGCGAGTCGATCGGAGGACGTCATGGACCCGGTGAGCTGGATCGTGGTCGGCGGGGTGATCGTGCTGGCCGCGGTCGGAGTCGGGCTCTGGAACCGGTTCGGGAAGGGTCGTGCGCCGATCGGCGGACTCGACCGGGACGGTCAACGTGAAGTGCAGGACGCGGATGCCGCGAAGCACCGCCCCGGCGGTCCCGGCGGGGACGCAGGTGGAGGGCTCCTCTGAATCACGCCTTCTGACCGAAGAACGCGGCGACCCGTCGCTGCCACGCGACCAGTACGCGCGGCTGCCGCGCTGCAACGTTGATCGTGCCGCGCGGTGAACGCCGGCCGTCGACGGGCACGTGGGTCCTGCGACCGTGCTGCGTGGCGCCCTGGTGTCCGGCCGGCCGACTCGTGTGAGCGGGGACTCCGGGGACCAGGTGAGTTGCGTCGTGGAGTCGGTCGAGTGCGCGAGCCTTCGTCGTCATGGTGCCGTCCCTTCGTGCTGTCTCAGTGATCGAGACGAAATCTATCACCGATAGAGAGCGGCGTCTATCGCTGATAGATTGGCCGCGGAGGTGGGGCCATGGCGCTGGACAAGCACCAGATCGTGACCGAAGCCATCGCGCTGCTCGACACCGACGGCCTCGACGGCGTGACCCTGCGGAAGCTGGCGGCCAGACTCGGCGTGCAGCAGCCCACGCTCTACTGGTACCTGCCCAACAAGGCGGCCCTGCTCACGGCGATCGCCGACGCGATCCTCGAACAGGAGTTCCCGGAGATGGTGCCGCCCAAGCCCGAAGAGACCTGGCAGGAGTGGCTGGTCGCCCTCGCCGAGCGGTTGCGCCGAGCGCTCCTGGCGCATCCCGATGGCGCGCGGATCATCTCGACGTCGCAGCTCTCCCTGCGGATGGCTGCCATCTCCGAACTCGCGATCAGCACCCTGGTCGCTCGTGGGGTCCCCCTGCGGCAGGCTCGCCTGATCGTCCTGACCGTGGAGCACTTCACGGTGGGCCATGTGCTCGAGGAGCAGATCGGCCGCCCCGCCGCGGACACCGCGGAGGACTTCGACCTCGAGTCCTTCACGAACGCCTACCCCACGGTCGTGGCCGGCATCGCCGAGTACTTCCATGACGGCCTCACGCCCGATGACCTGTTCCGCGACTGCCTGGACGTGATCATGCAGGGCACGACGGCGTATCCGGTTGCTCCTCGGTCATGATGGCTGCGAGCGTGCAGCGTGAGCTGTCGTCCGGTCGCGTCGACTCACTCTGCGATGTGCGCCGTCATCGCGATCGAGACCAGGATGCCGGGGAGCTCCGGGCCCAGCCTCGTCACGGCGCGGGCGGGAGGGCGGTCACTGAAGACCGACGCATACGCTGCATTCATGCCGGCGAAGTCGGCCGGGCGCGCGAGCAACACGGTGACGAACCCCACATCGTCCAGCGAACACCCCGCTGCCTCGAGCACGGACTCGCAGTTGCGCAGGGCCTGCCGAGTCTGATCCCCGATCGATGCCCCCGCCGGCTCGCCGGTTGCCGGATCGACGCCCGCCATCCCCGACACGAAGATCGTCGATCCGATTCGAACACCCTGACTGAACAGTGGAGAACTCGGCGCATTGCCTGTCGCGATGATCTGCCTCGCCATGCACCGGAGCCTACGCCGAGATGCGAGGACGCCGTCATCTCGGACTGAGAGCGCCCGGACTGGAGGCGGACTGCGAGCGTCAACCACGGTGGGGGGCACTCGGCATGGTTGGGTGCACTGACCACGAGGCGGGCCTGGCGACGGTACCGCCCCTCAGCCACGACTGTGAGCAGTCCTCATTTACGGGGACTTGCGGCGCCCTGCGGGTCGGAGTTTACTCACGGCCATCTGCGCTCCCCGGCACGTATCGGGACTTCATCGCTGACGTTCCCTTGATCGCGGGGCGGAAGACGAAAACGAAGGCGGAGGCGCGCGATCGCTGCGGAGGCGATCCAGCGGCTGGCCATATGCAGAAGCTCGCCTCCGAGGAAGAGAAGGAGGGCCGAGCGATGCCAGATAAGGAAGTCGATGCGCGCGAGCAGCTCAAAGCCGCTCTCGGAGCCATCCCAGAAGGGGCGATCGTCGATCGCGGCGAGATCCTCATCCAGTGGCCAATCGCCATCTCCTCGATCACGGACAGCACGACAACCATCCAGAACCTGCTTCTTGGCAAGCGCTGCGTCCGAAGCAGAATGCTGGACGTCTCGGGCGGCGGTGTGACCGACGCCAATGGCAAGGCCACGATCCGCCTCAAGGATGTGACCTGCCTGTTTGCTCCTCCGCAGGCTGGCGAGAACTTCTTGGTCGCCAGCGCACCGATCAACGTCGTTGCGACGCCCCGTGCCCAAAGTGCGATTCACGCGACCGTTCGCGCCTCGCTCGTGAACGCGGACCGTGACGCCCAAATCGAGGTCTTCACGTGGGACGCACAGGGTCAGCCCGTCGGAGGGGCCCCGTTCTACTGGCGCTGCACGGTCGCCCTCGAGGAGAACGTCGGCTGACGAGGCCTGGAACAGAACGGTCGCTACGGCGGACTCGAACACAGAACGATCCGCCCTGAATCAGGTCCTCTCGGGACCACGAGCTCGAACGCGCCAAGATCCCCGGATTTCCGGACTCGAAGCAGGGAGGCGGTGCGTGGAGACCGGCGAGGGCGGCGGGAATCGGACAAGCGGTTCGTTCGACCGCAGAAACACGAAAACCCCCGCTTGACCGGGGGCTTCCTCACTGCTGGGGTACCTGGACTCGAACCAAGAACAACTGAACCAGAATCAGCCGTGTTGCCAATTACACCATACCCCAATGGCCCTCAACCGAAGCTCGGGCCGACACGCAACTCTAGCCTACGCACCGGGCACCGACCAAACTGAGCGAGCCTCGCCCCGCGGCGGCCCTGCCGCGCGTCAGCCGAGCCGCGCCGCGAGCCGGTCGATGCGGTCGATCGAGTCGATCTTGCCGAGGATCTGCATCGACTCGAACAGCGGCGGCGACACTCGGCGACCCGAGATCGCCGTGCGAACGGGGCCGAAGGCGACGCGCGGCTTGAGGCCGAGGCCGTCGACGAGGGCGCCGCGGAGCGCCTCCTCGATCTGGTCGTGCGTCCACGCGTCGGCGGGGAGGCGGTCGAGGGCGTCGCGGGCGGCGGCGAGCACGGCCGGGGCGTCGGCGGGGAGGCCGGCGAGGGCGTCGTCGTCGTACGAGAGGCCCGCGGCATCCGTGAACAGGAAGCCCAGCATGCCGGACGCCTCGCCGAGCAGGCCGATGCGCTCCTGCACGAGCGGCGCCGCCTCGACGAGCACGGCCTCCTGCGCAGCCGAGATCGGCGTCTCGACGACGCCGGCCGACTGCAGGTACGGCACCGTGCGGGCAGCGAACTCCCCCGACTCGAGCAGCCGGATGTGGTCGCCGTTGATGGCCTCGGCCTTCTTCAGGTCGAAGCGCGCCGGGTTCGGGTTGACGTTCACGACGTCGAACGCGGCCACGAGCTCGTCGCGGCTGAAGACGTCGCGGTCGGCAGAGAAGCCCCAGCCGAGGAGCGCGAGGTAGTTGACCAGGCCCTCGGGGATGAAGCCGCGGTCGCGGTGGTGGAACAGGTTCGACTCGGGGTCGCGCTTCGAGAGCTTCTTGTTGCCCTCGCCCATCACGTAGGGCAGGTGGCCGAAGCGCGGCACGAAGGTCGTGACGCCGATGTCGATGAGCGCGTGGTACAACGCGATCTGGCGCGGGGTCGAGCTCAGCAGGTCTTCACCCCGCAGCACGTGCGTGATGCCCATGAGCGCGTCGTCGACCGGGTTCACGAGCGTGTACAGCGGGGCGCCGTTGGGGCGCACGACCACGAAGTCGGTCGTCGATCCGGCGGCGAAGTCGATGCGGCCGCGCACGAGGTCGTCGAACCCGAGGTCGACGTCGGGCACGCGCAGGCGCAGCGCCGGCTCGCGACCCTCGGCGCGGAACGCGGCGCGCTGCTCGTCGGTCAGGTCGCGGTCGAAATTGTCGTAGCCGAGCTGCTTCGGCCGGCCGGCGGCCTCGTTCCGGGCGTCGATCTCGTCGGCAGTCGAGTAGCTCTCGTAGACGTGGCCCGACGCCTTCAGCCGCTCGACGACATCGGCGTAGATCTCGCTGCGCTGCGACTGGCGGTAGGGCGCGTGCGGCCCGCCGATGCCGATGCCCTCGTCCCAGTCGAGCCCGAGCCAGGTGAGCGCGTCGAGGAGCTGCTCATAGCTCTCCTCGCTGTCGCGCGCGGCATCCGTGTCCTCGATGCGGAACACGAAGGTGCCGCCGGTGTGCCGGGCGTACGCCCAGTTGAAGAGGGCGGTGCGCACGAGGCCGACGTGGGGCGTGCCCGTCGGAGAGGGGCAGAAGCGCACGCGGATTTCGGAACCGGTGGCGGACGTGGTGGGGTGGGCTGTCTCGGACATACCCGTCCATGCTAGCGATCGGCGCGACGCCGCCGCGTCCTCCCCGGTCTTTCCGGCTGGCCGCCGCGTCGAGCCGCCGTGTCAGGCGGCGAGCGACTCGAGTGCCGCGATCGCGGCCGCGACGGCCGGCACACGCTCGGCGCCCCGCGCGGTGACGAGGTGCAAGGACCGCACGTCGGCACGGGCCGTCGGCCGGGTCACGACGTCGGGATGCCGCGGCGAGGCCGCGAGCGCGAGCGCCGGCAGCAGCGCCACCCCGAGCCCCTGCGCGACCATCCCCTCGACGGCGACGAAGTTGTCGGTCTCGAACGCGATGCGCGGCGCGAACCCCGCGGCATCCGCCAGCTCGAGCAGGTGCCCACGGCAGCGTGGGCAGCCGGCGATCCAGGGGTCGTCGCGCAGCGCAGCCAGGTCGACCACGTCGGATGCCGCGGCCGGATGCCCCGACGGCAGCACGAGCCGGATGGGCTCCTCGCCGAACGCTCGCACGTCGAGGCCTCGGGCGCTCGCGCGGTGCGGGTCGTCGCGGTCGCCGGGGTAGCTGAACGTGATCGCGAGATCGGCGCGGTCGGCGCGGACGGCGGCCACCGCCTCGGGCGGCTCGGCCTCGACGTACGTCACGGAGACGCCCGGATGCGCCGCCCCGAGCGCCGCGATGAATCGCGGCACGACCGATGCCGACGCCGACGGGAACGCGACGAGCCGCACGCGTCCGGCGCGCAGGCCGCGGATCTCGGCGAGCTCGCCGGCAGCGGCCTCGAGCGCGGTCGCCACGGCGTTGGCGTGTCGCGCGAGCACGCGTCCCGACTGCGTGAGGCGGATGCCGCGACCGACCCGCTCGACGAGTGCGATGCCCGTGCGCTCCTCGAACCGGCGCAGCTGCTGGCTCACCGCGGGCTGGCTGTAGCCGAGCGCCTCGGCGGCGGCGGTCAGCGAGCCGTGCTCGGCGACCTGGCGCACGACCCGCACGGTCTGGAGGTCGAGGGCGGCGGCGAGGCCGTCGATGGAGGCGTCCGACATGTCTCGAAGCATAACGTGACGGCATGGGTGTGATCACATACCTGCTGTTGTCGAATGGATGCCACGAGCGGAGACTGGGGGCATGACCTCCACCGTGCGCAACCGACCCGCCGCGCTCCGCGATCGATTCACCGCCGGACGCGGCTACCTCGCGGCGTGCACGCTCGGCCTGCCCGCCGATGTCACGGTCGACGCCGTGCGACGCGACCTCGAGCGCTGGGCCGCGGGCACCGCCGACTCCATGGAGTACACGTCCGCCGTCGACCGGTCGCGCGTGCACGCCGCGACGCTGCTCGGCGTCGACGCGAGCCGGATCGCCACGGGGTCGCAGGTCTCCCCCTTCGTGGCGCTCGCCGCGGCATCCGCCCCCGCCGGTGCCGAGATCGTCTGCATCGAGGGCGACTTCTCGTCGCTCGTCGCGCCGTTCCTCGTGCGCGGCGACCTGCGCGTGCGACACGTGCCCCTCGACGCGCTCGCCGACGAGATCGGGCCGAGCACGTGGCTCGTGGCGTACTCGCTCGTCCAGTCCGCGACGGGCCGGGTGACCGACGCGGCATCCGTCGCCGAGGCCGCCCGTGCCGTCGGCGCGCGCGTGCTCGTCGACACGACCCAGGCGACCGGTTGGATGCCGACGACCGACGTCGAGGCCGACCTGCTCGTGTGCCACTCCTACAAGTGGCTCTGCGCGCCGCGCGGCGCGGCCTTCGCCGCCTTCTCGGACCGCGCCCTCGACGAGTTCGTGCCGCTCGCCGCCGGTTGGTGGTCGGGGACCGACCCGTGGGCCTCGTGCTACGGACCCGACCTGCACCTCGCCGAGGACGCGAGCCGCTTCGACGTCTCCCCCGCGTGGCACGCGTGGATGGGCGCGGAGGCCGCGCTCGGCCTCGCCGCGTCGCTCGACCCGACCGAGGTGCGCGACCACGCCGTGGGCCTCGCGAACGCGTTCCGCGAGCGCATCGGCCTCGACCCCTCGGACAGCGCGATCGTGGCCTGGCCCGACGCCGAGGGCACCTCGCTGCGGGCGCTCACCGCGGCCGGCATCACCGCCTCGGGCCGCGCCGGCCGCGCGCGCGTGGCGTTCCACCTGTGGAACGACGACGAGGACGTCGACCTCGCCGCGCGCACGCTCGGCCGCTGAGGCAGGCCACGGGCCGCAGCGCCAGACGGATCAGCCCGCCGCGCGCACCGGGTTCGACAGCGTGCCCAGGCCCGAGACCGTGACCTCGACGGTGTCGCCGTCCACGAGCGGGCCCACACCCGCGGGCGTTCCCGTGAGGATCACGTCGCCGGGCAGCAGCGTGAACACGCTCGACGCGTAGGCGACGATCGCGGGGATCGAGTGCACCATGTCGGCGAGGCGGCCGTGCTGGCGTCGCTCGCCATCGACGACGGTCTCGATCGTGCCGCCCTCGAGGTCGAGCTCGGTGTCGATGACCGGTCCGAGCGGGCAGAACGTGTCGAACCCCTTCGCACGGGTCCACTGGCCGTCGCGGCGCTGCAGGTCGCGGGCGGTCACGTCGTTCGCGATCGTGTACCCGAAGATCACGCTCGCGGCATCCGCCTCGGCCACGTTCTTCGCGATGCGGCCGATGACGACCGCGACCTCGCCCTCGTGCTCGACCTGCTCGCTCTGACGGGGCAGCACGATCGCGTCGCCCGGGCCGATGACCGAGGTGTTCGGCTTCAGGAACAGCAGCGGCTCCGCCGGCGCCTCCCCGCCCATCTCCTCGGCATGCTCGCGGTAGTTCTTGCCGACGGCGACGACCTTCGACCGCGGGATGACGGGCGCGAGCAGGCGCGCCTCGGCGAGCGGCACGCGTGCGCCGGTCGGCTCGTAGCCCGCGAACATCGGATCGGCCTTCAACACGACGAGCTCGTCCTCCTCCTCGTCGACGATGCCGAAGGCGATGGTGTCGCCGTGGGAGAAGCGCGCGATCTTCATGGAGCCAGCCTATTGCGCGGGCGCACCGGCCTCGGGAACGTCGGGGATGAGCCGCTTGCCGAGGCCCACTGCATGGTCGGGCTCGTACCCGAGCGAGCGGTACCAGTCGATCACGCCCTGGTTCGTCGACCGCACCTGCAGGTTGAGCTTCGGGCAGCCGCGCTCGACGAGCAGGCGCTCCGCCTCGGCCATGATCGTCGCGCCGATGCCCTCTCCGCGACGCGACTCGTCGACCGCGAGGTAGTTCACCCAGCCGCGGTGCCCGTCGTACCCGACCATCGCGGCGCCGACGACCGGCGCGGATGCCCCGTCCTCGGCCACGAGGAACAGCTCGGGCTGCACCGTGAGCTTGCGCTCGATGTCGCGGTACGGGTCGTTCCACGGGACCACGAGGCCGGCGCGGCGCCACAGCGCCACGACGGCCTCGGTGTCCTCGCGCCGGAACGGCCGGATGGCCGCGCCGGAGCCCGCGGGAGCGACCGCGCCGGGCATCACGGCCCCCGCCATCAGGCGTCGAGCCGCGTCATCCAGCCGTGGCGGTCCTCGACGCGGCCGTACTGGATGCCGGTGAGCTCCTCGCGCAGCGACAGGGCGAGCTCGGTCGCCTGCGGGCCCGAGTGCACGATCTCGAAGTCCTCGGCGAGCAGGCGGCCGATGGGCGTCACCACGGCGGCCGTGCCGCACGCGAACGCGCCCACGATGTCGCCGGATGCCGCGCCCTCGCGCCATTCGTCGATGGTCACCTTGCGGCTCTCGACCACGTGGCCGCGGTCCTTCGCCAGCTGCAGCACCGAGTCGCGAGTGATGCCCTCGAGGATCGAGTCCGACTCGGGCGTCACGACGGTGCCGTCGCGGTAGACGAGCACCACGTTCATGCCGCCGAGCTCCTCGAGGTACTTCCCCTCGTCGAGGAACAGCACCTGCTGGCATCCGTGCTGGGCCGCTTCTGCCTGCGGCAGCAGGCTCGACGCGTAGTTGCCGCCGGTCTTCGCCGCGCCGGTGCCGCCCTTGCCCGCACGCGCGTATCGCGTGGAGAGCCAGATCGACACGGGCTGCACGCCGCCGTGGAAGTACGCACCCGCCGGGCTCGCGATCAGGTAGTAGGCCACCTTCTTCGCGGGCCGGACGCCGAGGAACGCCTCCTTGGCGAACATGAACGGGCGCAGGTAGAGGCTCGTCTCGGGGGCGGTGGGCACCCAGGCGCCGTCGACCGCGATGAGCTGCTTCAGCGAGTCGATGAAGTACTCGCTCGGCAGCTCGGGCAGCGCGAGGCGGGCAGCCGAGCGCTGCAGGCGCGCCGCGTTCTCGTAGGGGCGGAACGACCAGATCGACCCGTCGGCGTGGCGGTAGGCCTTGAGGCCCTCGAAGATCTCCTGCGCGTAGTGCAGCACCGCGGCCGACGGCTCGAGCTGGATCGGCCCGTACGGCGAGACGCGCGGGCGGTGCCAGCCGCCCTTCTCCGACCAGCAGAGGTCGACCATGTGGTCGGTGAAGTGGTTGCCGAATCCCGGGTCGGCGAGGATCGCGCCGCGCTCGGCGTCGGTCTTCGCCTCGTCGTTGCGGGTGACGGCCCAGGTGAGCCCTGCCGCGGAGGGTGCCTGGAGCGGGAGGTTGATGGTCATGTGCTTCGTCCTTCGGATGCGCTGGTTACTCGTGTGCGCCGATGCGGGCGACGATCGCGTCGCCGACCTCGGAGGTCGAACGACGTGCGTCGCCGCGTTCGGCGATGTCTGCGGCGACCGCCCGCTGCACCTTCGCCGCCTGCTCGCCGTGACCGAGGTGGTCGAGGAGCAGGGCGACGGAGAGGATCGCGGCGGTGGGGTCGGCGATGCCCTTCCCGGCGATGTCGGGTGCGGAGCCGTGTACCGGCTCGAACATGCTCGGGAACCGGCCGTCGGGGTTGATGTTGCCCGAGGCCGCCAGGCCGATGCCGCCGCTGATCGCGCCGGCCAGATCGGTGAGGATGTCGCCGAAGAGGTTGTCCGTGACGATGACGTCGAATCTAGCAGGATCCGTGACGAGGAAGATCGTCGCGGCGTCGACGTGCAGGTAGTCGACGGTCACCTCGGGGTACTCGGCCGCGACCGCGTCGACCGTGCGCTTCCAGAGCGACCCGGCGAAGACCAGCACGTTGGTCTTGTGCACGAGCGTGAGCTTCTTGCGCTGGCGGGCGGATGCCGCGGCGAACGCGTAGCGCACGACGCGCTCGACCCCGTAGGCGGTGTTGACCGACACCTCGTTCGCGACCTCGGCGGGCGTGCCGACGCGGATCGCGCCGCCGTTGCCCACGTAGGGGCCCTCGGTGCCCTCGCGCACGACGACGAAGTCGACCTCGCCCGGATCGGCGAGCGGGCTCGCGACGCCCGGGTGCAGCACCGACGGGCGGAGGTTCACGTAGTGGTCGAGCTCGAAGCGGAGCTTCAGCAGCAGCCCGCGCTCGATGTTGGCGCCCGCGAGGCGAGGATCGCCCGGCACGCCCCCGACCGCTCCGAGCAGGATCGCGTCGTGCTCCTTGATGGCGGCGAGGTCGTCGTCGGTCAGGACGTCGCCCGTCTCGAGGTAGCGCGCAGCGCCCAGCGAGAACGGCGTCTGCTCGAACGCGACGTCGGCGCCGGCGACCGCCGCATCGAGCGCCCTGAGCGCCTCGGCGACGACCTCGGGGCCGATTCCATCGCCCGGAATGACTGCGAGCCTGACCGTACCTACCATGGATTCTCCTTCGTGCGCCAGCCCTCCCAGCGTAGTGTCCGTCCGAGTGGCCGATGGTTACAGTGGGCCTCAGGACGAGGTATCCACCTCATCGAAGCGCGGCACCCGAAGCCGCCGGAGAGAAAGAGGAACCCCCACATGAGTCTCGGTCTCGGCATCGTGCTCTTCGTCATCGGCGCGATCCTCGCGTTCGCGCTCAACCTCACCGTCGACTGGATCAACCTGCAGCTCGTCGGCTACATCCTCATGGTCGCCGGCGCGATCGTGATCATCCTCGGCATCGTCCTCCTCGCGCGCCGTCGCCGTTCGGTGTCCACCTCGCAGACCAGCGTGGACCCCGCGACCGGTAGCCGGGTGACCCGCAACGAGCACTCGGCGCCCGAAGACCCCACGGTGCTCTAGCGCTCGCATCACGAAACGGCCGCCGCCCGGGAGGGGCGGCGGCCGTTCGTCGTTCAGGGGCCGGGTCGGCCGCGCACTCACTCGGCGCGCGGAGCCTTCGGGTTCCGCAGCGCGATGGCGGCCACGACCGCCGCGGCCGCCATGAGCGCCACGCCGATGAGCGAGGTCACCACGACGCCCGCGTCGAAGGCGTGCGCAGCGGATGCCGCGAGCTGCTCCCCGATCGCGCCAGGCAGCGTGTCGGCCACCGTCATCGCACCCGCGAGCGTCTCGCGCGCGGCATCCGCCTGCTGGTCGGTGAGCACCGACGGAAGCACGAGGCCCGAGCGGAACTGTACCGCGAGGATGCTGCCGAGGATCGCCGTGCCGAGCACCGCGCCGAGCTCGTAGGCCGTCTCGGAGACGGCGGACGCTGCGCCCGCCTTCGCGGGCGGCGCGCTCGAGAGGATGAGCTCGTTCGAGACCGTCTCGGCCGCGCCGATGCCCACGCCGAGCAGCACGAACGCGAGCACGATCGGTCCGATCGACCCGGATCCGGCGAAGAGCGCGATCACAAGGTAGCCGCTCGCCGACAGGCCGAGCGCGACCGGGACGAGCACGCGCGGACGCACCCGTCGGGCGACCGGCACGACCAGGAGGCCGGCGGCGATCATGGCGACGAGGCCCGGCAGCAGCGCGAGCCCGGCGGAGACCGGGCTGAGGCCGGCGATGAGCTGCAGGTGCTGCGACACGAAGTAGAGGAATCCGACCAGCGCGATGACGCTGAACAGGTTCACGACGACCGCGCCGCCGAACGAGCCCTGGCGGAACAGGCGCACGTCGAGCATGGGCGTCTCGCTGCGCAGCTGGCGCCGCACGAACCAGATCGCACAGAACACGCCGAGCACGATCGCCTGCACGCCGAACCCCTCGACGCCCTCGGTCGCGAGCGACTTGATGCCGTAGACGATGGGTCCCATCGCCGCGAGCGAGAGCAGGGTGCTCACCAGGTCGATGCGGCCCGGCGCGGGGTCGCGGCTCTCGGGGATGAGCATCGGCACGAAGACGAGCAGCGGCACGAGCACGGGCACGGCGAGGAGGAACACCGAACCCCAGTGGAAGTGCTCGAGGAGCACGCCGCCGACGAGCGGGCCCATGGCGCTGCCGGCGGCGAAGCCCGACGCCCAGATCGCGATGGCGAGCCGGCGCTGCTCGCGCTCGGTGAACACCGCGCGCAGGAGCGAGAGCGTCGAGGGCATGAGCATGGCGCCGAAGAATCCGAGCGCCGCGCGGGCGGCGATCAGGGTCTCGGCCGTGGGCGCGAACGCGGCGCCGATCGAGACGATCGCGAACCCGGTCGAGCCGATGAGCAGCATCCGGCGACGTCCGTAGCGGTCGCCCGCGCTGCCCATCGCCACGAGCAGGCCCGCGAGCACGAGCGGGTACGCATCGATGATCCAGAGCTGCTGCGCGGCCGTCGGTGCGAGGTCGGCCGAGATGGCCGGCAGCGCGAAGCTCAGCACGGTGTTGTCGATCGAGACGAGCAGCACCGGCAGCATCAGCACCGCGAGCGCGAACCACGCACGGCGCGGCGCGCGCGTCGACCGGCCGGGATCGATGCGCGCGACGGCATCCGTCGCGTGGTCGATGGGCGTGGTCGTGCGTTCCGTGGTGTTCGTCATCTCGGGTTCCATTACTATACCGTCCAGCCGGTATAGTATCAGACCATGCACGGATGCCGCTCGCTCACGTCTCGCTAGCATCGAGCACATGAGCCGCCCACCAGCCGCACGCGACGCCGTGCTCGACGCGTTCGAGCGACTCCTCGTGGAGGACGGCGAGCGCGCCGCGACCCTCGACGCCGCGGCCCGTGCCGCCGGTGTCTCGAAGGGCGGTCTGCTCTACCACTTCCCCAACCGCGAGGCGCTCGTCGAGGGCGTGCTCGGCCGGTTCTCGGCGCTCGTCGACGCCGACCTCGAGGTCATGGCCGAGGCACCCGAGGGCGCGGTCGCGTACTTCGTGCGCTCGTCGGTGTCGCACGGCACGGCGCTCGAGCGCGCGGGCGTGGCGGCGGCGCGACTGGCGCAGGCGGGGCATCCGTCGGCCGTGCGCATGATCCGCTCGGTGCGCGAGCGATGGATGGCCGCCGTGCGGGCCCACGTGGCCGACCCGACGGTGGCGCTCGCGATCACCCTGATCGGCGACGGCCTCTACTACGACTCCGCGCTGCACGGCGATGACGCCGAGACGGGCGTCGACGCGCCGCGCGCGAGCGAGATGGACGCGCTCGTCGCGATGCTCGAGCGGCTCGCGGCGGAGCCGCCGACGGGCTGAGCCGTCGCGGCTCCTCGTCGCGGCGCCTTCGCGCCGCGCGCTACTCCTCGGTGATGTCGATCTCGACGAGCACGTCGGCGTCGATCGCCGCGCGCACGCGGTCGAGCACCTCGGTCGGCACGGGCGAGTCGACCGTGAGGACGCTCAGCGCCTGGCCGCCCGCCTCGCGACGCGCGATCTGCATGCCCGCGATGTTGATGCCGGCCTCGCCGAACTCGCGGCCGTAGATCGCCACGATGCCGGGGCGGTCGGTGTACTGCATCACGATATGCGTGGTCGCGATCGGCACCTCGATCTCGTAGCCGTTGACGCCCACGAGCTTCTCGATCTGCTTGGTGCCGGTCAGCGTGCCCGAGACCGAGATCTGGCGGCCGTCGGCGAGCGCGCCGGTCAGCGTGATGACGTTGCGGTACTCGGGCGAGTCGGCGTCGACGATGAGGCGCACGTCGATGCCGCGCTGCTCGGCGAGGAGCGGGGCGTTCACGTAGGAGACCGTCTCGCTCACGACGTTCGTGAAGACGCCCTTCAGGGCGGCGAGCTTGAAGACGCTCACGTCGTAGTCGACGAGCTCGCCGTGCACCTCGACGTCGAGGCTCGTGATCGCGGTGTCGGCGAGGCCGGCGAAGAGCTGGCCGAGCTTCTCGACGAGCGGGATGCCCGGGCGCACGTACGGGTCGATGACGCCGCCGGCGACGTTCACCGCGTCGGGCACGAGCTCGCCGGCGAGCGCGAGGCGCACCGACTTCGCGACCGAGACGCCGGCCTTCTCCTGGGCCTCGTCGGTCGACGCGCCGAGGTGCGGCGTGACGATCACGTTGGGCAGCGCGAGCAGCGGCGACTCGCGCGGCGGCTCGGAGACGAACACGTCGAGGCCGGCGCCCGCGATCTGCCGTGCGGCGAGCGCCTCGTAGAGCGCGTCCTCGTCGATGAGGCCGCCGCGGGCGACGTTGACGACGTAGGCCGTCGGCTTCATCTTGGCGAGCTGCTCGGTGCCGATCATGCCCGTGGTCTCAGGGGTCTTCGGCATGTGGATGGTGATGAAGTCGCTGCGCTCGAGGAGCTCGTCGAGGCTCACGGTCTGCACGCCGAGCTGCTGCGCGCGAGCCGCCGTGATGTAGGGGTCGTAGGCGATGACCTCGGTGCCGAACGCCTGCAGGCGGGCCGCGATGAGCGCACCGATGCGGCCGAGGCCGATGATGCCGATGGTCTTCTCGTAGAGCTCGACGCCCGTGTAGTGCGACCGCTTCCACTCCCCTTGCGCGAGCGCGGAGTGCGCCGCCGGGATGTGGCGGGCGAGGCTCAGGATGTGGCCGACGGTGAGCTCGGCGGCCGAGATGATGTTCGAGGTCGGCGCGTTCACGACCATGACGCCCGCGGTCGTGGCGGACTTGATGTCGACGTTGTCGAGGCCGACGCCCGCACGGGCGATGACCTGGAGCTTCGGCGCGGCCGCGATCGCCTCGGCGTCGACCTTGGTCGCCGACCGGACCAGGATCGCGTTCGCGTCGGCGATCGCCTCGAGCAGCGCCGGACGGTCGGTGCCGTCGACGTTGCGGATCTCGAAGTCGGGCCCGAGGGCGTCGACGGTGGCGGGCGAGAGTTCTTCGGCGATCAGCACGACCGGCTTTGACACGAACGATTCCTTCGGGGCGAAGCGCGCGCGGGGCGCTCTGATGTGCGGGTGGGGATGCGCCACACGCCGTGGGGGCGCTACCCGCTCACTCTACTGGAGGGCGCATGCGGCATCCGTTCTGTGACGACGTGGTCGTCACAGGGGCCGACCGGCCGACCGGTCTCCGCCGTCAGCCGAGGTCGAGGCCGCCGAGCTGGAAGAACAGCGCGGTGAGCCCGAACGAGATGGCCTGCACCGCCGCGTAGCCCGCGAGGAACAGCACGACCTGCGGCAGCGGACCGCGTCGGTGGCCGAGCCAGAAGGCGATGCCGAACACGAGGAACGGCAGCACGAGCGCGACGATCAGCAGCGTCAGGCCGACACCCGAGATCGCGATGCCCAGCGATGCGGCCTGCAGGTTCAGGCCGACGAGGTTGCCGACGGCCTCCCACACGTCGTACGCGTAGAGCACCCCGAACAGCACGGCGATCGTGACGGCGAGCCAGAGCGGCGTCGCCGATCGCGGGGCGACCGCGTCGTCGGCGGATGCCGCGGTGCCGGCGTCGGCGTCGGCGGGAACGGATGCCTCGGTCATCTCAACCTCGCAGCAGGAACGGGACGGGGACGAGGACGATCGCGCCGACGATGAGCCAGAGCAGCCGGGCGCGCCGACGCTCGGACGCGAGCCACAGCGTCGTTCCGAACCACAGCGCGGGGGCGAGCACGGCGAGCCAGCGTCCGAGCCCGTACATGAACTGCGCGACCGGGTCGCCGAGGTCGGGGGCCGACGAGATCGCCCAGATGAGCCAGCCGACGGAGTAGAGGAGGTACACGCCGCCGAGCACGCCGAGCAGCACGAGTTCGGCGGAGCCCGGCTGCGCCGCGGCATCCGCGTCGTCGGCCTCTTCGGCCGTCTCGGCGCGTTCGGCGTCGGCGTGGTCGACCGCGGTGGTGCCGTTCGACTCGACGGCCTGACCGGATGCCGCGGCATCCGCCGGCTTCGACCCCGACGGGTTGCCGACGACCTTCCATCCGGGAGCGAGCGTGGGGTCGTCGTCGCCCTCCCAGCGCAGCGCGTCGTCGTCGGGATCCGGGCTCATGCGACCAGACTAGCGAGCCGCGCACCGGACCCGACGACGACGCGATCGGGCGGGTCACCGGAGGACGCGCATGCGTCGCTCGACCTGATCCTGGTAGTGCGACTCGGAGTCGCTCGGCGTCTCGATGCCGGTGCGGCGGTCGGCCTGGTCGCGGTACTGCGACCTCGCGGCGAAGGCGTCGACGCGGTTCTCGGCGCGCTGCACCTCGTGGCTGAGATCGCTCGCCCGTCGTTCGGCGAACGTGTCGACGTCGGCCTTGGCGCAGGCCCCGAGTCCGGCGGCGAGCATCGCGGCGAGCGCGATGGTGAGGGCGGTGGTGCGGGTCTTCTTCGTGGTGTCCATGACCGCACGTTCGCGCGCGCCGGTATGGCCCCGTCGCGCCGACGGTATGGAACGGGTATGGCCGCCGACCCGCATTCGTTGACACCCCTCTGAGGCGAGTCGACAATGCAGGTGTGGAGATCCGAGTACTCGGTGACCTCACGATCGACAGCGGCAGGCTCAGCCCCAAGGAGCGGTCCCTCCTCGCCGTCCTCGTCCTTCGATCCGGAAGTGTCGTCTCGCCGTCCGAACTTGCGGATGGGGTGTGGGGCGACGACGTGCCGGCAACATGGCGCAAGCAGGTGCAGGCGTTCGTCGTGCACGTGCGCCGGACGCTCGGATCGACGGCGATCGGCACCACCCGCATCGGCTACCAGCTGCGCGTCGACGGTGACGCGATCGACGCCGTGCGGTTCGAAGGGCTCCTGGATGCGGCGGCGACGCACCGCACGAACGGCGATCCGCAGCGCGCGGTCGACCTGAGCGAACGCGCGCTCGCGCTCTGGGGCGGCAGGCCGTACTCCGACCTCGGCGAATGGCCGCCCGCCGTCATCGAGGCCGCGCGACTCGACGAGATCAGGGCCACCGCCGAGGAGGACCTGCTGATGGCCCGCCTCGAGAGTGGCGAGCATCGGGCCGTCGTGCCCGACGCCGAGCGACTCGTGCGCAACGACCCGCTCCGCGAGCGCCGCTGGGCGATCCTCGCGACCGCGCTGTACCGCTCGGGTCGCCAGGCCGACGCGCTCGCGGCCCTCCGTGCTGCCCGGGAACGGCTGGCCGATGAGCTCGGCATCTCCCCCGGGCCCGAGCTCACGGCGCTCGAGACCGCGATCCTCAACCAGGACGCGGCGCTCGAGGCCCCGGTCGCCGCTCCGGTCGGCGATGGCGACTGCCCGTACCGCGGCCTCCAGCCCTTCGGCACGGAGGACGCCGGCGAGTTCTTCGGGCGGGACGGCGACGTGAGCGCCGCGCTCGCGCGACTCTCGAGTTCGCCGTTCCTCGCCATCTCCGGCGCCTCGGGCAGCGGGAAGTCCTCATTGCTGCTCGCCGGGATCGTCCCGGCGCTCCGGGCGCGTGGTGAGCAGGTCGTGGTCATCGGCACCGGTTCGGCACCGTCGAGCAGGCTGCAGGACGCGCTCGCGGACGGCAGCGGCTCGGTCGTCGTCATCGACCAGTTCGAGGAGCTGTTCCACTCGGGACTGCCGGAGTCGCACATCGAGGCGGTGGGATCGTCGATCGCCGCTGCCGTCGCTGCTGGTCGACGCGTCATCGTCGCCGTCCGGGCCGACTTCCTCAGCACCTGCGCCGCCGCGCCCGGCATCGGCGCGCTCTTCGCGGAGAGCGTATACCTCGTCGGGCCGTTGACGCCGGAGGGGCTCCGCAGCGCGATCGAGGGGCCCGCAGCCCTCGCGGGGCTTCGGCTCGAGCCCGGGCTGGTGGAGCTGATCCTCCGCGACGCCGCCGGAGCGCCCGGCGTGCTGCCGCATGCGTCCCACGCCCTCGTCGAGACCTGGGCGCGGCGCGAGGGATCCACGCTCACCGTCGCAGGCTACGAGGACTCCGGCGGCATCTCGGGCGCGATCGCCAAGTCGGCCGACCGGCTCTACCTCTCGCTCGACCCCGAGGCGCGCGCCACCTGCCGGTCGACGTTCCTGCGGCTCGTCGAGATCGGCGCCGACGGTGCGCCGATGCGTCGGAGGATCCCGATCCGGCCGATGCGCAAGGACGTGGCCCACGACCGGGTCCTCACGAGCCTGGCCGGTGCGCGCCTCGTCAGCACCGAGGAGGACTCCCTCGTCGTCGCGCACGAGTCGCTCGCCACGGCCTGGCCGCGACTGCGCGGCTGGCTCGAGGACGATGCCGAGGGCCTGCGCATCATGCGCGCCCTCGCGGCGGCTGCCGAGTCGTGGGAGGCGGACGGGCGACCCGACGAGGACCTCTATCGGGGGGCGCGCCTCCACGCCGTCCTGACGTGGCGCGACACCGCCGACCCCGAGCTGACCGAGACCGAAGCGGCCTTCCTCGCGGCATCCGCAGGGCACGAGCGCGCCGCACTCGAGGAGGTCGAGCAGCGGGCACGTCAGGACCGCCGGCAGAACCGGCAGCTGCGCGTGGCGCTCGGGGCATCCGTCGCCCTGTTCGCCGTGGCCGTCACGGCCGGGGGCTTCGTCGCGGCGGGATCGAACGAGACCGAGCGGCAGCGGCAGACCGCGCAGATCGAAGCGCTCACCAACGCATCGCTGTCGCTTCGCACCGATGAGCGGGATGTCGCGGCACTGCTCGCTGCGGAGGCGTACCAGCGGTGGCCCGACGACCCGCGCACGCGATCCGCGCTCATGGGCGTCATGACCCAGTCGCACGGCCTGCTCGCGACGACGTACCTCGAGGATGTCGACAGCGCGGCGGGCGCGCTGATCCCCGGGACGCGACGCGCGGTGGCGGTGGACGGCGACTCGGTCGCGGTCTACGACATCGACTCCGGCGCACTCCTCTACCCCATCGATCTCCCGAAGGACGGGCCCGACACCGACAGCCGGTACGGTCCCGCGGTCAGTGCGAACGGGGAACGGGTCGCGTTCGCCGAACTCATCTTCGACGATGACGACGACGTGGTGGGGATCCGGCTCTCCGTTGCGAATGTCCAGACCGGTGCACCGATCCTTCGTGCGCTCCAGCTCGACTTCCCGCTGAGCTCCATCACGATGAATCACGACGGCAGCCTCATCGCCGCGATCGACGAGGTCGGCATGCTCCGCCTCATCGATGTCGGCACGGGCCAGGTGAGGCAGGTGTCCGGCACGTCCGTCCACGAGGCGCAATGGAACACGGATCGGGCCGGGGCTGTGCGCTTCACGCCTGAGGGACGACTGGTGTACGGCACCGTCGAGGGGTCGCTGCTCATCGTCGATCCGAGCTCTGCGACCGTGGTCGCGTCGGTGCCCGTCGCTGCGGATTCGACGAACGTCTCCATGGCCGTGGCGTCCGACAGGAACGTCATCACGACCGGCGACCGACGCATCTCCTCGGTCGATGTCACGACTGGAAACGTCCGATGGTCGCAGCCGTTCGCGGCCCTCTCGAATGAGCCCTGCCCGTGGGTGACCGCGTCCGAGGAACTGGGCACCGTCTACTGCGGCGACTTGTTCGGACACGTCGAGGAGCGCAGCCTCGATTCGGGCGCTCCGACCGAGCGATCCTTCGATCCGCAGCTCGGCTTCGTCGGGAGCATGTCCATCCTCGAAGATCGACGGGAACTCGTCGTCGTCGGTCGCGGAACGGCGATCACGCGGTGGAAGCTGGATGGATCCGGTGCCGTCACCCGAGTCATCGCACCCGGTTGGATGATCCGCGACGACTACTCCGCGCGCGGCTCGAGTCTCGTGGTCGCGAAGCCCGTGGCCGACGCGGAGAGCTGGCAGGACTACCGGGAGTTCGCGCTGCTGGACTCGCGAACAGAGGAGTTGACGCCCTTGCCCAACCCGTCGTACGGGGTCCAGTGGGCGGGAGCGTCAACGCTCGTGGGCGACTTCGGCGGTGAGGGACCGACGCGCACGGGCTTCTTCGACACGCGAACGGCCGAGCGCTTCCCAGGGGATCCGCTCCCCGACGAGATCGAGGGCATCTGGACGAACGTGGAAGGCGACCGCATGTACGTCGGCCGCGCGGGTGGCGAGATCTGGACCGTCGACCCGACGACGGGTCGTCGGATCGAACCCACGCTGCAGACCGACGGGGGCTATCCCGCCTACATCTCGACGAGTACCGACGGCCGCCGGGTGCTCGTCACGAGCTGGAACATGGAGTTCAAGCCGGATTCCATCCTGTTCGACGCGACGACCGGCGAGCGGATCCAGACCGGCCTCGTGCGGATCGGCGTCACGGCACTGACCGGGCGGGACGAGGTCGTCAGCGTCTTCCGGGGCAAGTCGATCCTCCGCTTCGATGCGGAGACCTTCGAGCGGACCGGGGCCCTTCCGGGCACCTCCGACCAGATCGACAGCATCAACGTGAGCCGCGACGGCCGCACCCTCGCCGTGTACGCCCTGGACGACACCGTTTCGGTGTACGACCTCCTCGGCGGGCGCCGGCTCGGCGACCCCATCCGCGTCGCGGGCGCGTGGACCTACCCCGGTCAGGGCGCGGTCTCCGGGGTGATCCGAGCAGACGGGTCCGAGCTCGCCGTGAACGTGCCGACGGGCATCGCGCTGTGGGACCTGCGCCCCTCGTCGCACGCCGACGCCGCGTGCAAGATGGCCGGTCGCGATCTCACCCGCGACGAGTGGAAGACCTACCTCTCGGCGATCGGCCCGTATCGGTCGACCTGCGGATTCGGTGAGTCTGATCCCGTGCGTCAGCTCGCCGGCTGACCGACGGGCAGGCACCGCCCCTCGATGTGCGGCTGCGCCACCCCGAACGCGAAGTCGACCTTCGCGAAGTCGACCGACGACGTCGCGGCGCCGCCGAGGATCGGCTCGCCGTGCAGCACCTCGGGCGTGCCGAGGCCGGCCGCCGACCAGGCGAGCACGATGCGGTCCGCCGCCGCGAGGTTGGCCTCGGTGACGGCGCGATCCTGCTCGTCGGTCGTGGTGTCGGTGATCTCCCCCATCGCGAACTCCGCGTCGATGCGCAGCATCGTGGTGCCGTCGCCGCAGTCGACCTCGCGCACCACCGCGCCCGGCTGGTCGCGCCAGCGCGCGTCGGGTCCGGCGGCGTCGATGGTGGCGGCCGCAAGCGCGGCGAACTGGGCGCGTCCCTCCTCGAGCGTGGGCGGCGGCACCGCCGCGTGGGCGGGATCCCGCGGGAGGTCGGTCGTCGGATCGAAATCGGCCGGATCGCCCGCCTCGACCGTCGGAGGAGGCGTGGGCGCACCGTCACGTGCCCCGAACGTCGACTGGAGGGTCATCCCGACGATCACCGCCGTGATCGACGCGATGAGCAGCGAGAACCCGGCCCACGCCAGGCCCGCCGACGTGCGACTGGGGAAGGGCCCGAGGGAGATGAGGATCCCGCACAGCAGGAGCACGCCGCCGACTGCGAGGAAGGTCGGCAGCGCGCCGCCGAACCACGGCGCGGACGGGAGCATGAAGACCCCGGCGATGGCGAACGCCAGTCCGATGCCGACCAGCAGGCGAACGAGCACCGGTCGCCATTCGTCGAGCGGATGCCGCCGTGTCCGCCGATGCCCGTACATGGCCGCGGCGACGGCAACCACGATCCACGCGACCCAGAGCCAGGACGGGCTCGCCCGACTGACCGCGGAGACGGCGAGCAGCACCGGGATCGAACCGGCCGCGGCCATTACCGGAACGACGACGCGCTCGACCGTGGCGCTCCAGCTCAGTGCCCGTACGACGGCGAGGCCCGCTCCCCCGGCGATCCCGCCCGAAGCTGCCGCCAGCGGCACAAGCGGCCACGGGACCAGGAAGAGGAGGAACAGCACGGGAAACGCGAATGCGACCACGAACCCGACCACCGTCGCGATCGACCCCGCCAGGATCGCCGTGCCGGCGAGCTGCGCCGCGGCCCGCAGGATGCGGTGCTCGGGCGGCTCCGACGGTGCGCCTCGCACCTCGGCGACGGGTACTGCCTGGTCGGTCGACGTCATCGCGCAGCCGCAGCGGCCGCCTCGATCGCTGCGCGGACGACCGAGGCATCCGTCGTGTCGAAGCCGACCTCGCCGCCGCCCGGGCCGCTCGGGCCGCCACGCTGCACCCGGCTGCGGGCCGACAGGTGCACGGCATCGACCCCGGCCTCGGCGAGCGCCGCGATGTCGTCGACGCCGACGCCGCCACCCGCCATGAGCTCGACGGCTCCCCCGAGCTCGGTCGCCATCCGCGCGAGCGTCTCGCGCCCGGCACGGCAGTCGGCCGCGCCGCCTGAGGTGAGCACGCGGCGGACGCGCAGCCCGGGGAGCGACGACACCGCCGCGAGCGGGTCGGCCGCGGCATCCACGGCTCGATGCACCGTGACGTCGAGGCCGTCTGCTGCGTCGATGAACCGACGCAGGGCGTCGAGGTCGAGCTCGCCGGCATCCGTGAGCGCGCCGACGACGACCCCGTCGGCGCCGAGCGATCGGGCGAACCGGATGTCGCGCACGGTCGCGTCGACCTCGTCGGCGTCGTACACGAACCCGCCGCCCCGCGGGCGCACGAGCACGTGCACGAATCCGGGCACGGATGCCGCGAGCGCAGCCTCCACGGCCGCCTCGACGAATCCGGGCGACGGCGTCAGCCCGCCGAGGCCGAGCGCCTGGCACAGCTCGACACGCGTGGCCCTCTCGTGAAGCGCGATGCGGACCCCGGCGGCATCCTGGACGGCGATCTCGACGGGAAGGATTCGTGGCACCTCGTCACCCTATCGAGCGACGGCCTGCGCGGCCTGCGACGGTCCACGCCGCCCCGCGCTGGCCCGCGCAATGGTTCAGGAGGACACTCATGTCATGACCGACCGCAACGAGACCGTGCGCCTCGCGATCTACTCGGGCCTCGCCGGCACGGGCCGGCTCCCGTCGGAATCGGAGCTCGTGGAGGAGACGGGGCTCTCCGCACCCGAGCTCGCCGAGGCGATGGAGGAGCTCGCGGCATCCCGCCACCTGGTGTTCGACGGCGAGCACGCGATCGTGCTCGCGCACCCGTTCGCGACGCGCAACTTCGCGTTCTCGGTGATGGGCGAGCACACGCTGTGGTGGGGCGGATGCGCCTGGGACGGGTTCGCGATCCCGAACCTCGTGCCCGACGAGCCGTCGGCACTCGTCGCGACGACGTGCCCCGCGTGCGGCACCGCGCACTCCTGGACTGTGACGCGCGAGGGTCCGCCGGAGGGGACGCAGATCGCCCACTTCCTCACGCCGATGGCACACGTCTGGGACGACGTGATCCACGCCTGCGAGCACCAGCGGATCTTCTGCGACGAGGCGTGCCTCGACCGCTGGCTCGCCGAGACGGGCAACGAACGAGGTGCGGTGTTCGACCTCGCGACGCTCTGGCGGCTCGCGTCGCAGTGGTACGCCGGCCGGCTCGACACGCCCTACCGGCGGCGCGAGCCGACGGAGGCGCACGACTACTTCGCGAGCGTCGGGCTCGTCGGGCCGTTCTGGGGCAACGCGCCGGACTCAGGCGAGCGGGCCTGAGGCGCGCCGACGTCGGCGGTCGCCCTCAGCGCCCGTGCACGCGGGTGATCACCAGACCCCGGGACGCCACGGCCTCGTCGGCGAGGCGTGCACGCACCAGCAGCTCGATCACGTAGCGGTCGGCGGCCTGGTGCACGAGCACGTCGTGCATCGCGGCATCGACGTGCGGTGGGAGCAGGTGGGCGCGCGATCCGGCGGTCGACGCCGGTGTCGCACAGCCGACGAGGCACGTTGCGAGTGCGACCACGGATGCCGCGACGACGAGTCGGAGCGAGGCGGTTGCGGTGTTCATGCCTCCCACGATCCGCCGAGCGGGTATGCGCCGGGCCCCGGATCGGTATGCAACCGGTATGCGCGGTATGTGGACGTCGTTGACGGTGGCGGTCGAACGGCGAACAATGCGGAGCATGGGCCTGGGAGTCTTCGGCCCGCTCACCGTCGAGGGGGTCTCGCTCAGTCCGCGCGAACGGACTGTGCTGTCGGCACTGGTGCTCCGCGCCGGACGGCAGGTCACGACGGACGAGCTCGCCGAGGCGCTCTGGGGCGACGACCTTCCGGGCACCTGGCCGAAGCAGCTGCAGGCGTCAGTCGGTCGCGTCCGCACCGCGATCGGGCACCACTCGATCGAGACCGCCCCCGGCGCGTACGTGCTGCGGATCGACCCCGAGAGCGTCGACGTGGAGCGGTTCGAGCGCCTCGCGGCATCCGCGCGCGAGCACCTCGACGACGACCCGGCCCGAGCGGTGGACGCCGCCGACCGGGCCCTCGCCCTCTGGCACGGCTCGCCGTACTCCGACCTCGCGTCGTGGCCGCCCGCCGTCGCCGAGACGGAGCGGCTCGACGAGGTGCGGATGGAGCTCGAGGAGGTGCGGCTGGACGGCCGCCTCCGCATGGGCGAGCACGCGGCCTCCATCGGCGACGGTGAGCAGCTCGTGCGTGAGGCGCCGCTGCGGGAGCGCCGCTGGGTGCTGCTCGCCACGGCTCTCTATCGGAGCGGTCGCCAGGCCGACGCGCTCGCGGCCATCCGTGCCGCGCGAGAACGCCTCGCCGACGAGCTCGGAGCGGAGCCGGGCGCCGAGCTGACCGAGCTCGAGCTCGGCATCCTGCGGCACGACGACGCGCTCGACCTCGATGCGGCGCCCTCGACGGCGAGCGTCGATTGCCCCTATCGCGGCCTGCAACCGTTCGGCGTCGACGATGAAGACCTCTTCTTCGGCCGCGACGTCGATATCGCCGCCGCGCTCGGCCGGCTGGCCCGATCGGGCTTCCTCGCCGTCTCGGGAGCCTCGGGCAGCGGCAAGTCCTCGCTGGTGCGTGCCGGCGTCGTCCCCGCCCTGCGGCGGCGCGGCGATCGCGTCGTGATCCTCACGCCAGAGCACCACCTCGACGTTCGGATCCGCGACGCCGCCATGGGCGCAAGGCGAGCGGACGTCGTCGTCATCGACCAGTTCGAAGAGGTGTTCCACGCCGGCGAGGCCGACCTCGACGCCGCCGCGCACGCCATCTTCGATGCCGTCGTGATCGAGACGACGGTCATCCTGGTCGTGCGCTCGGACTTCCTCGACGAATGCGCCGCGAACCCGTACCTCGCTCCGCTCGTTGCCGAGGGCGTCCACCTCGTGGGACCGATGGCCACCGACGCGCTGCGCCAGGCCGTCGAGCTGCCGGCCCGCCGCGCCGGCCTGCGACTCGAGCCGGGCCTCGTCGAGGTCATCCTGCGGGATGCCGCGGGCGAGACCGGTGCGCTCCCCCACCTCTCCCACGCGCTCGTGGAGACCTGGCTGCGACGTGAGGGCGCGACGATGACCGTCGCCGGGTACGAGGCGTCCGGCGGCATCTCCGGCGCGATCGCCCAGTCCGCCGATCGTCTCTACCAGTCGATGAGCCCCGATCAGCGGAAGGTGTGCCGTTCCCTCCTGCTGCGGCTCATGGCGCTCGCGCCCGACGGCAGCCCGGTGCGTCGCCGGGTCTCGTCGAAGCCGCTGCGAACGGATGCCGCGCGCGACGAGGTCCTGACCATGCTCGCCGGCTCGCGGCTCGTGAGCACCGAGGCCGATTCGGTCGAGGTCGCCCACGAGTCCCTCGCGACGGCGTGGCCGCGGCTCCAGTCCTGGCTCGAGGAGGACGCCGAGAGCGCGCGCATGCTCACGGCCGTCTCGGCCGCCGCGGAGGCGTGGAACGCCGCCGAGCGCCCCGACGACGACCTGTATCGAGGCGTTCGCCTGCAGGCCGCCCTCGAGTGGCGTGACGCCTCGCCGAACGACCTGACCGACGTCGAGTCCGCGTTCCTCGACGCATCCGCAGCCCGGGCGACCGCCGAGCAGGAGCAGCTCGCGGAGCGAGCTCGCCGGGACCGCAGCCAGAACCGGCGACTGCGCGTCCTGCTCGGGGTGGCGGGCGGCCTCATCGTCCTGCTCGTCGGCGCCGGTTCGGTCGCCGTGGTCTCGTCCCAAGAGGCGAACGCGCAACGCGACAGCGCCGCGATCGAAGCACTGGTCGGCACGGCCCTCGCGCTGCGCTCGTCGGAGCGCGACGTGTCGGCGCTGCTCGCCGCTGAGGCGTATCGGCGCTGGCCCGACGACCCGCGCACGCGGTCGGGACTCATGGGCGTGCTGCAGGGCGCCGGCGGGTTCCTCGGGAACACGATCGTGGCCGACGGCGGGAACACGTACGGGAGCGTGGTCCCTGGCAGGGGGCAGGTCGTCGTGGTGAGCACCGACGGCGACGCCGCCGTGCGCGACGCTGCCACCGGGGACGTGGTCCGTGAGCTGGATCTCGGGTTCGCGCCCGGAGCGCCCAGGCCCGCCCCGCTCGTCGAGGTGAGCGGTGACGGCGGAGTGGCCGCCGTCCTCTGGCCCGTGCGCACGCAGCTGACCGGCCCCACCTGGTACGGGACCTCGACGCAGTCGCAGGTGGTGGTCTTCGACGTCGAGACCGGACAGCGCCTCTTCGGACCCGAACTCATTCCCATCGGCACCGGAGCACTCGCGGTGAACGACGACGGCTCCATCGTCGCCATCGCCGACTCGCGCCACGGCGCCGTCACGCTCCTGGCCACCGCGGATGGGAGCCTGTCCAAGGTCGCGGGCGAGACGACGGTCGCCCTCGACCGCGACTCGTACGCCGCGGCGCTCGCCTTCGAGGACCACGATCGCCTCCTCGTCGGACGACTCGACGACCGCATGGACGTGATCGACGCGACGTCGGCGAGCATCGTCGGCACCCTGAACGTGCCGCAGGACTCGGCGCACGTCGCCATGACCGTGACTCCCTCAGGACTGGTCGTGGCATCCGGCGACACGCGACTGGTCGCGTTCGACGCCGATGACGGGACCGTTCGCTGGTCGACCGACATCGCCCGCCCGTACCTGGCACCCTGCAATTGGCTGGCCGTGGCGGAGGCGGTGCAACGGGCGTACTGCGGCAGCCTGTTCGGGAGGATCAGCGCGTACTCGCTCGTCGATGGAACGCCACTGCCCGACGAGGAGCTCGGGCCGCTGTACGGCGAGGTCGGCCCGATGGACGTCGTGGACGACGCGACGCTCGTGGCGATCAGCGGGAGCCACCCGCTCCTGTCGCGCTGGCGGCTCGACGGCGAGGGTCTCGGACACCGCATGCTCGCGCCGGAGCACATGGTGGCGGGGCCGTACTCCACGGACGGCCGCTCGGTGGTGACCGCACCCCAGGCGATCATCACTGACACGCCGAGCACCTTCGATGGCGTTGTCGTGCGGGACACGGCGACCGGCGAGATCGCGTATCGATTCGGCGAACGTGTCGGCGACGTGGCCTGGGCGGATGGGCGTCTCATCGCACGGAGCGCCGAGACCGGCCAGTTCCGCTTCCTCGACACGGCGAACTGGCAACCGATCGGCGAGTCGCTCTGGACCGTCGCGCGGTTCTTCCCGACCGGCGACGCCGAGCTGCTCTACGCGATTCGGACCGACGGACGGATCCAGGCCTTCGATCCCCAGACGGCCGAGGCGGCCGACGACTCATGGCCGGTGGACGGGTGGGCTCAGGGACTCTCGATCTCACCCGACGGGGATCGCATCGCCATCACGTACGCGGCGAACGAGTTCGCGAGATCCGAGACCGAGGGGCTCACGAGCGAACAGCTCCAACGTCATCTCTCGATCGTGGATGCGGCGGAGCATCGCGTGCTGTACGACGAGCCCATGTCGAGCTCCGAGCACGTGCTGCTCGCGGACGGCGACATGATCGGCCTCGAGGACAACCGCATCGGCCGCTACACGACCGAGCCGATCGCGCGTGTGGGCACCATCGCCGGGGCGGCAGGCGGACTCCACGCGCCGTCGCTGAGCCGCGACGCACGGACCTTGCTCGTCATGGCCGCCGACGGCACGGCGCTGCTCTACGACGCACCCACGGGCACGCGGATCGGCGATCCGCTCCGCACCGACGGCCAGACGCTCGGCGTCGGCGTGCTCCGCCCCGACGGTCGGGAGATGGCCGTCTCGATGCCCGACGGCGTCATGCTCTGGGATCTCGACCCCGAGCACCAGTTCGAGTACGCCTGCCAGCTCGCGGGCCGAGACCTCACCGAGGACGAGTGGAACACGTACCTCGCCGACCTCGGCGATCCGCAGAGCACCTGCGACTTCGACTGATCGCCCAGGCACGACCTACCGCTCTGGCAGGAAGGAGCGGGGCCGGCCCGAGCCGACCCCGCCGGGGTGCGTGGAGGTCGCGAGCTCGCGACCGGGAATCGGTCATCGACCGCCGAGCGGGCTCAGGTCGTCGTGGACCGGTGCGGCCGCGTCGGTCTCGGGGAGGGTCCCCACGGCCATGTCGTGGCGGACCTCGAGCTCGCTCACGTAGCGGAGCGCGGACTCGCGCACGAGCTCCCGATGCATGGCGGGCGAGGTCACGGGACGGACGATCCGGGCGGCGTTGGCGTCGGCCTCGGCGGCGCTCGCGGCGCCGGCGGATCCGATGACGGTCACCGCGAGCGCGGCGGCGGCCGCGGCGGCGGTGAGGCGGGTGAGTGCGGTGGTGGTGTTCATGCATCCACCATCGGATGCCGCGGTATGCAGCCGTCTCGCGACCGGTATGCGCGACGTATGCACCCGGTCGCCCGGGAATGCGGACGGCGGGGCCGGCCGGAGCCGACCCCGCCGTGGTGCCGCGGCACGACGGATCAGAACACGGGCGTCCCGTTCCGGACGAGCCGCCAGTTCTCGACGTGGAAGTCTGCCGGATCGATCGTCCCCGCCGCCGAGGCGTACGAGACGATGGCTTCGCGGATCGCGACCTGGGCGTTGTAGACCACCGGCGCGCCCTGGATGTGCGGGAACCCGCCACCGCCCGACTGCCGGTAGTTGTTGACCGCGACGAGGAACCGCTGGTCGGCGGCCACCGGAGCGCCGTCGAACGACAGCCCCACGATGCGCGAGCCGACCGGCTGGGAGATGTCGACGCCGTACTCCACACCCGAGAACTGGTCGTAGTTGTAGTCGGGGGTGCTGCCCGCGTTCGTCCACGTCGCCGGCGCGACCGGTGCGTCGGGCGCGACCACCGCGAAGTACTTCGCCGAGTACTCGAGGTAGTCCTTGATCTGGGCGCCCGTCAAGATAGACGCGAGCAGGGTGTTGTCGTAGATGTACAGTCCCGCGACGTCCTTGATCGTCACCTGCCCGGCCGGGAAGGTCGCCGCCCGGTTGAACGGTGCCGCGATCGACACGATCGGCAGCGCCGCCTCGGGAGTGCCCGCAACTGCGGCCGCGACGGTCGCCGTCTGCACGGCGTTCACGTAGTCGAGGATCGCCGTGTCCTTCCAGCACGCCTCAGCCGCGGACATCGCCTCGGTCGAGACGGCGACCGGGGTGTTGACGTAGCGCACCACGGCGTCGTGCTGGGCCCGCACCACGGCGACGAGCGCCGGGTCGTCGACGACGGTGTTCGTGTTGACGGTCGTCGACGATCCCGACGTGACGGCCCACTTGCCCTTCGCGTACTCGACCGTGAGGTCGAAGACGCTCAGCCGCTGGCCCCAGTTCTTCGGTTCGCTGAGCACCACCTCGCGGCCGGTCGCGAGGTTCTTCACGATGCGCTGCGGCACGTCGACGTGCGCGTGGCCGAACAGGATCGCGTCGATGCCGGGCACCTGCTCGGCGACCAGCGCGGCCGCGTTCTCGACGGGAAGGTCGCCGGTGTACGACGAGCGGCCGCTGTCGCCCGAGTGGGCGCTCACGACCACGACGTGGGCACCGGCGCGGCGCATCACGGGCACCCAGCGCGCCGCGGCCTCGACGAGGTCCTGCACCTCGAGCTTGCCGCTCACGTTGGCCTTGTCCCAGATCACGACGCCGGGGTTGGTGAGGCCGAGCACGCCCACCCGGAGCGGCGGCCGCCCCGGCACCTTCATCGTCTTGATCGTGTACGGCGTGTACGCGGGCACCTTCGTGCCGGCGCGGACGGCGTTGGCGGCGAGGACGTCGGCGTCCATCTGCGAGATCCAGTAGTCGAGGAAGTCGAGCCCGTAGTTGAACTCGTGGTTGCCGAGCGCGACGGCGTCGTAGCCGATCGCGTTCATCTGCGCCGCGATCGGGTGGACGGCACCCGACGTGTTCACGGGGTCGACGAGGGCGTAGTAGAACCCCAGCGGCGACCCCTGGATGGTGTCGCCGGCGTCGAAGAGCATCGTGCGGTCGCGCCCCCGCGTGGCGCGGATCTGGTTCACGACGCTCGACACGCGAGCGAGGCCGATGGCGTTGCCGGCGCTGTCGCTGTACGTGGCGTCCTTGTAGTAGTCCCAGTTCACGGCGTTGGCGTGCAGGTCGGACGTGCCCATGATCGTGATGGTCAGCGAATCGGGACCGGGCGCGGCGTTGGCGGCGGTCGGCCAGCCGGCCGCCGCCAGGACGCCGGCAGCGGATGCGCCGACCAGCACGTTGCGACGGGTGAGGCCGGACGTCGTCGTCTCGACCTCGTCGTCGGGTGCGGCGCAGGAGCACCAGCGTGGAGAGGGTTCGGGGTGGGTGTGTGCAGTTCGGGTCATGGGACCACATGCGATCACGCCGCATACCCCCGTGACAAGGGGTTCCCTCTGCTCATTCGCGCATGAGATGAGGGGCCCTCAACACCGACGGCGGGGCCGGCCGAAGCCGACCCCGCCGTGCGGGTGTCGTGTCGAACGGTCTCGATACGCGTCCGCCTGCGGCGGGCGCTACTCGACCACCGGAGGCGTCAGCGAGCGACCTCGCCGTCCACGTAGTCGTCGTCGTCGACCTGCGTCCACGAGAAGAGCTTGCGGAGCTCGCGACCGGTGACCTCGATGGGGTGCTGCTCGCCCTTGGCGCGGAGCTCGAGGAATTCGGGAGCACCGGCATCCTGGTCGGCGATGAAGCGCTTGGCGAAGGTGCCGTCCTGGATGTCGGCCAGCACCGCCTTCATGTTCTCCTTGACGCTCGGGTCGATGACGCGGGGGCCCGACACGTAGTCGCCGTACTCGGCGGTGTCGGAGACCGACCAGCGCTGCTTGGCGATGCCGCCCTCCCACATGAGGTCGACGATGAGCTTCAGCTCGTGGAGCACCTCGAAGTAGGCGATCTGCGGCTGGTAGCCCGCCTCGGTGAGGGTCTCGAAGCCGTACTGCACGAGCTGCGAGACACCGCCGCAGAGCACGGACTGCTCGCCGAAGAGGTCGGTCTCGGTCTCCTCGGTGAAGGTCGTCTTGATGACGCCCGCGCGGGTGCCGCCGATCGCCTTGGCGTACGACTTCGCGAGGTCCCACGCGGTGCCCGAGGCGTCCTGCTCGACCGCGATGATGTCGGGGATGCCGCGGCCGGCGACGAACTCGCGACGGACGGTGTGGCCCGGCGCCTTCGGCGCGACGAGGATCACGTCGACGCCCTCGGGCGCCTCGATGTAGCCGAACCGGATGTTGAAGCCGTGGCCGAAGACGAGCGTCTTGCCCTCGGCGAGGTTGTCCTTGACCGACTCGGCGTAGATGTGCCGCTGGAACTGGTCGGGCGCGAGGATGACCACGACGTCGGCCCAGGCCGCGGCATCCGCCACGTTCTTCACCTCGAAGCCCGCCTCCTCGGCCTTGGGCTTCGACTTCGAGTCGTCCTTGAGGCCGATGACGACCTCGACGCCGGAGTCGCGGAGGTTCTGCGCGTGCGCGTGGCCCTGCGAGCCGTAGCCGATGACGGCGACCTTCTTCGCCTGGATCAGCGAGAGGTCGGCGTCCTTGTCGTAGTAGATCTCAGCCATGCTGTTCATTTCTCCTTGTTCCGGTCCCTGAGCTTGTCGAAGGGCCCCTGGTCGCTTTCGGTCCCTGTGCCCGTCGAAGGGTCGACGAGCTCAGCGACCGGTTCTGCTAGTTCTTGAAGACGCGCTCGGTGATGGACTTGCCTCCGCGTCCGATCGCGAGGAGGCCCGACTGGGCGATCTCCTTGATGCCGTAGGGCTCGAGCACCTTGAGGAACGCGGTGGTCTTGCCGGAGTCGCCGGTGACCTCGATCACGAGCGCGTCGGTCGAGACGTCGACCACGCGCGCGCGGAAGAGGTTCACGGCCTCGAGCACCTGCGAGCGGGTTGCGTTGTCGACGCGCACCTTGACGAGCAGGTGCTCTCGCTGCACCGACTGCGCCGGGTCGAGCTCCACGATCTTGATGACGTTGATGAGCTTGTTCAGCTGCTTGGTCACCTGCTCGAGGGGCAGCTCCTCGACGTCGACCACGACCGTGATGCGGGAGAGCCCGTCGATCTCGGAGTGGCCCACGGCGAGGGACTCGATGTTGAAGCCGCGTCGCGCGAACAGTCCCGCGACGCGGGTCAGCAAGCCGGGCTTGTCCTCGACGAGGAGGGAGAGCACGTGGGTCGACATGATCAGTCCTCCTCCTCGCTGAACGCCGGCGAGTGGTCGCGGGCGTACTGCACGTAGCTGTTCGACACGCCCTGCGGCACCATCGGCCACACCATGGCGTCGGCCGAAACGACGAAGTCGATGACGACGGGACGGTCGTTCGTCTCGAGCGCCAGCTTGATCGCCGCGTCGACCTCCTCCTCCTTCGTGACCCGGATGCCGAGCGCGCCGTAGGCCTCGGCGAGGGTCACGAAGTCGGGCACGCGCACGGTGTCGTGGCCCGTGTTCAGGTCGGTGTTCGAGTAGCGGCCGTCGTAGAACAGCGTCTGCCACTGGCGCACCATGCCGAGCGAGGAGTTGTTGATGACCGCAACCTTGATCGGGATGTCGTTCAGCGTGCAGGTCGCGAGCTCCTGGTTCGTCATCTGGAAGCAGCCGTCGCCGTCGATCGCCCACACGACGCGGTCGGGCTGGGCGACCTTGGCGCCCATGGCCGCGGGGACCGCGTAGCCCATGGTGCCCGCGCCGCCCGAGTTCAGCCACGAGTTGGGGCGCTCGTACTTGATGAACTGCGCCGCCCACATCTGGTGCTGGCCGACGCCAGCGGCGTAGACGCCCTCGGGGCCGGTCAGCTCGCCGATGCGCGAGATCACGAACTGCGGCGAGAGCAGGCCGTCGGACGTCGGCACGAAGCCGAGCGGGAACTCCGAGCGGAGCCCGTCGAGCGTGGCCCACCACTCGTCGAGGTCGGGCGTGGTCGTGGCCGTCGCCTCGCGGTACGCGGCCGAGAGGTCGACGAGGACGTCCTTGAGGTCGCCCACGATCGGCACGTCGGCCGTGCGGATCTTCGAGATCTCGGCGGGGTCGATGTCGACGTGCACGATCTTGGCGTTCGGCGCGAAGAGCGCGGCCTTGCCGGTCACGCGGTCGTCGAAGCGAGCACCGAGCGCGACGAGCAGGTCGGCCTCCTGGAGCGCGAGCACCGCGGGGACGGTGCCGTGCATGCCGGGCATGCCCAGGTGCTGCTCGTGCGAGTCGGGGAACGCCCCGCGCGCCATGAGGGTGGTCACGACGGGCGCCTTCGTGGTCTCGGCGAGTTCGAGCAGCTCGGCCGACGCCTCCGAGCGGATGACGCCGCCGCCCACGTAGAGCACCGGGCGCTTCGACTCGGCGAGCAGCTGCGCCGCGGCGGCGACCTGCTTGCCGTGCGCCTTCGTGATCGGGCGGTAGCCGGGCAGCTCGACCTTCGGCGGCCAGCGGAAGGGCGCCAGCTGCTGCTGGGCGTCCTTCGTGATGTCGACGAGCACGGGGCCGGGGCGTCCGGTGGAGGCGATGTGGTACGCCGCCGCGATGGTCGCGGGGATGTCCTCCGCACGCTTCACGAGGAAGGAGTGCTTGGTGACGGGCATCGTGATGCCCACGATGTCGGCCTCCTGGAAGGCATCCGTGCCCATGAGGTTCGAGAACACCTGGCCGGTGATCGCGAGCAGCGGCACGGAGTCCATGTGCGCGTCGGCGATGGCGGTGACGAGGTTCGTCGCGCCGGGGCCCGACGTCGCGATGGCGACGCCGATCTTGCCCGACGACGAGGCGTAGCCCTCGGCCGCGTGGCCGGCGCCCTGCTCGTGCCGGACGAGGATGTGGCGCAGCTTGCGGCTGTCGAGCAGCGGGTCGTAGACGGGGAGGATGGCACCGCCGGGCAGCCCGAAGACGTCGGTGATGCCGAGCAGCTCGAGCGAGCGGACGACCGCCTCGGCACCGGTGATCTCCACCGGGGCGCCGGACGGCACGGGGGCGGGCGAAGGCACGGGCGTTGATTCCGTGGTCATTCGGTTCCTGTTCTGGTGGACGGTGGAAATGCGGTGAGGCGCAGCACTCAGCCCGTCGTGGCGCCTTCGGCGGCGGAGCGCACGAGCTTGGAGTACTTCGCGAGGACGCCACGGGTATAGCGCGGAGGAAGCGGAGCCCAGCCTTCACGGCGGGCAGCCAGCTCGGCATCGTCGACCAGTAGGTCGATGGAACGAGCTGCGATATCGACCCGTATCAGATCACCATCGCGCACGAAGGCGATGGGACCTGCGTCCACCGCTTCGGGTGCTATGTGGCCGATGCACAGGCCGGTTGTGCCGCCGGAGAATCGACCGTCCGTCAAGAGTAGTACATCTTTTCCCAGCCCAGCGCCCTTGATGGCGGCGGTGATCGCGAGCATCTCGCGCATGCCCGGACCGCCCTTGGGGCCCTCGTAGCGGATGACGACGACATCGCCGTGCTTGATCTCGCCCGCGGTGAGCGCGTCCATGGCGGCGCGCTCGCGCTCGAACACGCGTGCGGGGCCCTCGAACGTGGCGGCGTCGAAGCCGGCGGTCTTCACGACGGCGCCCTCGGGTGCCAGCGAGCCGTGCAGGATCGTGAGCCCGCCGGTCTCGTGGATGGGGTTGTCGAGCGTGCGCAGCACCTCGCCGTCGAGCGGCGGGATGTCCATCTCGGCGAGGTTCTCGGCGAGGGTCTTGCCCGTGACGGTGAGCGCGTCGCCGTGCATGAGCCCGGCGTCGAGCAGGGCCTTCATGAGCACGGGGAGCCCGCCGCGGCGGTCGACGTCGTTCATCACGTACTTGCCGAACGGCTTGAGGTCGCCGATGTGCGGCACCTTCGAGCCGATGCGGTTGAAGTCGTCGAGGGTGAGCTCGACGTCGGCCTCGCGGGCGATGGCGAGCAGGTGCAGCACGATGTTGGTGGAGCCGCCGAGCGCCATGCCGACCGCGATGGCGTTCTCGAACGCCTCCTTGGTGAGGATCTGGCGCGCGGTGATGCCCTTGTTCAGCAGGTTCACGACGGCCTCGCCCGAGCGGTGCGCGTAGTAGTCGCGACGTCGGTCTGCGGATGCCGGTGACGCCGAGCCCGGAAGCGAGAGGCCGAGCGCCTCCGCGACCGACGCCATGGTGTTGGCGGTGTACATGCCGCCGCAGGCGCCCTCGCCGGGCGCGAACGCGCACTCGATGCGCTTCGCGTCGGCCTCGCTCATGGTGCCGGCGCGCACCGCGCCGACCGCCTCGAACGAGTCGATGATGGTGATGTCCTTCTCGGTGCCGTCGGAGAGGCGCACCCAGCCGGGGGCGATCGAGCCGGCGTAGAGGAACACGGAGGCGAGGTCGAGTCGGGCGGCGGCCATGAGCATGCCGGGGATCGACTTGTCGCAGCCGGCGAGCAGCACGGAGCCGTCGAGGCGCTCGGCCTGCATGACGACCTCGACCGAGTCGGCGATGACCTCGCGGGAGACGAGCGAGAAGTGCATGCCCTCGTGGCCCATCGAGATGCCGTCGGACACGGAGACCGTGCCGAACTGCAGCGGGTAGCCGCCGCCGCCGTGCACGCCCTCCTTCGCCGCCTGCGCGAGGCGGGCGAGCGACAGGTTGCACGGCGTGATCTCGTTCCAGGAGCTCGCGATGCCGATCTGCGGCTTGTCCCAGTCCGCATCGCCCATGCCGACGGCGCGGAGCATCCCGCGGCTGGTCATGGCTTCGATGCCGTCGGTGACGGTGCGGCTACGCGGTTTGGGATCGAACTCGGGCATGCATTCGAGTCTATGGCCAGCGCGAGTCGCCCTGGCGCGCCGCGTCCCGCGCATCGGCGAGCTGTTCGAGCAGCTCGGCGACGTCTTCGGGGCTGCGCACGCGGTAGGTCGCGATCGACTTGCCCTGGCCGACCTTGACGCCGACGTCGTCGCCGTCGAGCGTCGCGAACGCGTCCTCGTCGGTGACGTCGTCGCCCACGTAGATGACGGCCGTCGCGCCGACGTGCTGCCGCAGCCGGCTGAGCGACTCGCCCTTGTCGCTCGCCCGCACGGCGAACTCCAGCACGGCCTTGCCGGTGCGAACCGTGATGCCGAGGAGCTCCGCGGCGACCTGCTCGCGGGCGTCCTGCTGCAGCGCGCTGCCCTCGGGTCCCTTCAGGCGCCGCGTGTGCAGCGCGAGCCCGGCCGGCTTGCGCTCGATGAAGGCGCCGGGGCTGGTGTCGGCGACGCCCTCGACGATCTCGGTCAGCCGGTCGAGCTTCTCGAGCTCGGTGTCGCGCAGGTCGATCTGGATCGGACCCGTGTCGAGCTTCAGCTCCACCCCGTGCGAGCCGCTGAGGAGCGTGCCCGTGGGCGGGCTCGCCACCTCCCCGAGGCTGTCGAGCGCGCGACCCGACACGATCGCCACGCGAGTGTCGTCGGCGCCGGCCAGGCGCTCGATCGCCGCGCGGGCGCGCTCGGTTGCGCGCGCGTCCTCGGGGCGCTCGACGATGGGGGCGAGCGTGCCGTCGAAGTCGAGCGCGACGAGGAGGCGCTCGGTGCCCGCGAGCCGGGTGACCGCGGCCATGAGCGGGTCGGGCACGCCACGGGCGATGATCCCGGCGCCGGTGAGCGTCTCGAGGAATGACCGTGACCAGTTCGCGACGTCGTTCTCGCGCACCCGCCTGCGGAGGGCCCGCATGCGACGGGCGCGCTCGCGCCGCGGCATCCGGACCGCCTCGACCATGGCGTCCTTCAGGCCCTCGATGTCGTGCGGATTCACGAGCACGGCCTGCCGCAGCTCGTCGGATGCCCCGGTGAACTCGCTGAGGAGCAGCACCCCGTCGTCGTCGAACCGGCACGCCACGTACTCCTTGGCGACGAGGTTCATGCCGTCGCGCAGGGCCGTCACGAGCATGACGTCGGCGGCGAGGTAGAGGGCGACCATCTCCTCGCGCGGATAGCCGTGGTGGAGGTACGCGATCGCCTGGTGGCCGAGCGTCGAGTAGTCGCCGTTGAGGCGTCCGACGGCGAGCTCGATCTCGTCGCGGAGCTGCCGGTACGTCTCGACGCGCTCGCGCGACGGGCTCGCGACCTGCACGAGCGTGGCGTCCTCGACCTTCAGCCGGCCGTCGTGCAGCAGCTCGCCGAACGCCTTGATGCGGTGCCGGATGCCCTTGGTGTAGTCGAGCCGGTCGACGCCGAGCATGATCGTCTCGGGGTTGCCGAGGCTCTCGCGGATCTCGCGCGAGCGCGCCTGCACCTCGGGTCGGCGGGCGATCTCCTCGAACCCGGCGGCGTCGATCGAGATCGGGAAGTGCCGGGCGACCACCCGGCGGCTCCCGCCGTCGGGCTCGGGCACGTCGATGACGGTGCCGCGAGTGGAGTAGCCGAAGAGCCGACGCACCGCCCGCGAGAAGTTGCCCGCGTCGGCCGCCCGCTGGAAGCCGATCACGTCGGCGCCGAGGAGTCCGTCGATGACCTGGCGGCGCCATGGCAGCTGCGAGTAGATGCCGTAGGCGGGGAAGGGGATGTGGTTGAAGAACCCGATCACGAGGTCGGGGCGGCTCTCGCGCAGCATCCGCGGCACGAGCTGCAGCTGGTAGTCCTGCACCCAGACGACGGCGCCGTCGGATGCCGCGCGCGCTGCGGCCTCAGCGAAGCGTCGGTTGACCCGCACGTACGCATCCCACCACTCGCGGTGGAACGACGGCGGCGCGATGACGTCGTGGTAGAGCGGCCAGATCGTGTCGTTGGAGAAGCCCTCGTAGTACTCCTCGAGGTCCTGCGACGACAGCGCCACGGGGATGATCGAGATGCCGTCGTGCTCGAACGGGTCGAGCTCGCGGTCGGCGACGCCCGTCCACCCGATCCACGCGCCGTCAGCGGCCCGCATGACCGGCTCGAGGGCGGTGACGAGCCCGCCGGGCGAGCTCTTCCAGCGGATCTGCCCGTCGGGCCCCAGCTCGTAGTCCACTGGGAGCCGGTTGGAGACGACGATCATGTCGTAGACGTGGTCGACGTAGAGGTCGTCGCGTGTCGGTTCAGGGGCGTGCATGTCGGCGGATGTCCCTCCTCGGCGCTTCGTTCAGGCTAACAGCCGCCCTCCCCGCCCTCCCCGCCTGCGGGTCGCGGGACTAGACTGCGTGCCCTGATGATCCGCGTCGGCATGAGCACCTCGTGCGTCTATCCGCTGGAGTCCGAGCACGCCTTCCGCCTGGCGAAGCTGGCCGGCTTCGACGGCGTGGAGGTCATGGTCACGCAGGAGGAGGCGACGCAGCAGGCCGAGCCGCTGCTCGAGCTCTCACGGCGCTACGCGCTGCCGATCCTGTCGGTGCACGCGCCCGTGCTGCTCCTCACCCACTTCGTCTGGGGCCGCGATCCCGGCGTGAAGCTCACCCGCACCGCGGAGCTCGCGACCGCCCTCGGCGCCGGCACGGTCGTCGTGCACCCGCCGTTCCGCTGGCAGGCGGGATACGCCGCCGGCTTCCTCGACATCGTGAGAGAGACGTCGACGCGGCACGGCGTCGAGATCGCGGTCGAGAACATGTTCCCGTGGCGCGCGGCGGGCCGGAACCTCAAGGCCTACTCCCCCGGCTGGGACCCGCGCGTCATGGACTGCGACGCCGTGACGCTCGACTTCTCGCACGCCGCGCTCTCGGGCGTCGACAGCCTGCAGTTCGCGAACGACCTCGGCTCGCGGCTGCGGCACGTGCACCTGTGCGACGGATCGGGCGCGATCGGCGACGGCCAGGTGTTCGACGAGCACCTCCTGCCCGGCCGCGGCCGCCAGCCCGTCGCCGAGGTGATCGAGGCGCTCACCGCGCGCGGCTGGGACGGCGCGATCATCGCCGAGGTGAACACCCGCCGCGCGAAGACCGAGCAGGAGCGGCTCGACCTGCTCCGCGAGACGCTCGAGTTCGCCCGTCGGCACACGCACCAGTCGCTCCGGCACCGGGCGATGACCCGGTCGCGGCGCGCGCTCGAGGCGCTGCTGCCGAACCACCGCCGCTGAGGCGCGTCGAGCGGGGCCGCGGAGCGGGGGCGTCGGGCGGATGCCGCGCCGGCGTGGATCGCGCACGCGACCGCGCCGGCGCGGCATCCGATCAGGCGGTCGCGACCGCGAGCCTGCCCGGCGAGCGCACGGCTCGGCGCCGCGCGATGACGAACGCGGTGCCGAGCGCGCCGAGCACGCCGAACAGCGCCGTCGCGCCGACCGCGGCCCAGACGCCCGATCCGCCGGCGCCCGACACGATGAGCTGCATGCCCTGCACGGCCCACGTGAGCGGGAGGAAGGGACTGATCGCCTGGTACGGGCCGCTCACGACCTCGAGCGGGTAGAGGCCGCCGGATGCCGCGAGCTGCAGCACCACGAGCACGAGCGACACGATCGTGCCCGCGCGCCCCAGCCACGAGTGCAGGAACGCGTGCACGGCCATGAACGACAGCGCGAGCAGCACTGAGAATGCGAACGTCTGCGGCAGCAGCGACCATTCGACGCCGAGCGCCGCGTGCATGAGCAGCACCACCGCCACGGCCTGCACGATGCCGATCAGCGAGGCCCGGAACAGCGTGCGCGCGACGATCCGCGCGGTCGGCGCGGTACTGGCGAGCGCCTCGCGCGAGAACGGCCGCCAGATCAGGAACAGCGCCATCGCGCCGAGCCAGAGGCCGATGGGTCCGAGCAGCATCGCGACGACCTGCCCGATCGACGTGATCTCGTTGTCGCGCGTCGACTCGGACGTGACCGGCTTCGCGACGACGTCGGCGGTCGCGGCGGCGTCCATGTCGTCGAGCGACGACGTGCCCTCCGCGCCCTTGGCGAGCCCGTCGGCGAGTTCGCCGGTGCCGCCGGCGAGCTGGGAGGCGCCGTTCGCCGACGCCTGCGCACCCGACTGCAGCTGGGTGAGGCCGTCGGCGAGCTGGGTCGTGCCGGATGCCGCGCCCGACGCACCGGACTCGAGCTGGCCGAGCCCGCCAGCGAGTCCGTCGACGCCCGACGCGAGGCCGTCGGCGCCGGTGCGCAGCTGGGCGGAGCCGCCCGAGAGCTGCGACGCGCCGCCCGCGAGCTGGGCGATGCCGCCCTGGAGGGCGCCGAGGCCGGCGCCGCCCGCCGCGAGGGGCGCTCCGCTGTCGGACAGTGTGGTGAGCCCGTCGCCCGTGTCGACGACGCCACCGCGGAGGTCGCAGAGTCCCTCGAGCGGAACGGGCAGTGGATCGGTCGCGCACGTGGCGTCGGGCTGCCCGATGGCCGCAGCCGTGGCGGCGACGTTCGAGTCGATGAGCTGCAGCAGGCCGACCTCGAGTTGGTCGTACCCGCCGGAGAGCTGCGTCACGCCTCCGGTGTAGTCGACGATGCCCGTGCCGAGCGCTCCGAGCTGCGAAGTCTGGTTGGCGAGATCACCGAGCCCGCCCGCGATCCCGTCGACGCCCGCCGTGTACTGGTCGACGCCGTCGGCGTAGGCGTACGCGCCCGTCGCGGCCTGCGACGCGCCCGAGGCGGCGGATCCCACGCCGCCGGCGAGCTGGTCGAGCCCGCCCGCGAGGTCCGAGGCGCCCGACGCTGAAGCGCCGACGCCCGAGGCGAGCTGGCCGAGTCCCGACGAGAGCGAGTCCGCGCCCGAGGCGAGCTGCTGCGCGCCGTCGGCGGCGTCGCCGAGCGAGCCGCCCACCGTGATGAGGTTGCCGTAGAGCCCCTCGAGGTACTGCGTCGTGAGCGCCGTGCCGAACGTCGTGGCGATCGCGTCGCCGACGGTCGAGCCGATGACGCCGGCGAGGTAGCCGTGGGCGTCGTCGGTGCGGATGTCGAGCTGCGCCGTCGTGGGTGCGTCGCCCTGCAGCGAGGTCACCGAGGCCGAGAAGTCCGAGGGGATCGTGAGCACCGCGTACGCGTCGCCGTCGGCGAGGGCCTTCGCGGCCTCCTCGTCGTTCGAGATCGTCCAATCGAACCCGGTGTTCCCGTCGCCGGTGAGCTCGGTGACGAGCTGGCGACCCGCGAGTACGGGCTGCTCCTCGCCGTCGGGCGTCGTGATGGTGACGAACTCGTCGTTGTTCACGACGATGGCCGGGATCGCGTCGAGGCGATCGTCGGCGCCGCCGATCGCGCCGGCGACGAGGCCCGCGACCGCGAGCGGCACGGCCACGACGGCGGCGATGAGTGCGGCGCGACGGCCGCGACGGCGCCCGGGGGTCGGGCCGGCGAGCGCGGCGGATGCGTCGGGGCGGGTCATCGGAGTGCCTCCTGGGGGCGGGCGACGAGATCGGGAATGCCGGCGGGGCCGGTGTCGAGGTCGAGCGAGCGGATGCCGCGAGCTGCGAACGCGTCGACGGCGGGGATGGAGTCGGCGCCGCTCGGCACGGTGGCGATGAGTACCACGCCGTCGGGCACGAGGCGCGCGAGCGCGGGCCAGAGCCGGTCGGCGGGGCCAGACGCGTCGTCGAGGTCGACGACGACGGCTCCGGGCTGCTCGGCGAGCGCCGCGGCCACCGCGACGAGCGTGCGGTCGAGCGGGTCGAGCGACGCGAACGGGACGTCGGGGTCGAGCGAACGGGTGCGCCACGCGAGCGGATCGGCCGTAGCGGTGCGCGCCTCGGCGACGCGGCGGAGGGCGGCGGAGACGGCGGCCCGGCTGGAGTCGAGGCGGTACCACGCACGAGTCGCGTCGACCCGGGCGGCGATGACGTCGCCCGCGGTCACGCCGGGCGCGGCATCCGTCGCCGAGTCGGCCACGGCGACGCGTCGCATGACCGCGCCGGCGTCGGTGGGCAGCGGCGCACCGAGCACCGCGAGGCGGCCGCCGGCGGGCGTGACCCGGCCGGCCAGGGTGGCGGCGACGAGCCGGCGCTCGTTCGCGCGGCCCCGCACCACCAGGGCGCCACCGCGGCGAACGGCCACGGAGAGCGGCCCGATCGGGTCGGCCGGGTCGCCGACGAGCAGGTCGTCCGCGAGCACGTCGGCGTCCTCCGCCTCGGCCCACTCGCTCTCGGCGAGGTGGTGGCGCAGGCCCTCGCCCTCGATGTCCACGTCGGGCAGGATGCGCGCGAGCCACTTCGGCAGCCACCACGCGCCGCGCCCGGCGAGCGCCATGGCGGCGGGCACGAGCGTCATTCGCACGAGGAAGGCGTCGAACGCCACGCCGATCGCGAGCGCGAGCGCGATGCCCTTGATCGCTCCCGTGCCCTCGGGCACGAACGCGAAGAAGACGAAGAACATGATGAGCGCGGCGGCGGTGACCACGCGGGCGGCGTGCTGGAACCCGTGCACGATGGAGCTGCGCGGCTCCTTGGTCTTCACGAACTCCTCGCGCATGCCCGACACGAGGAACACCTCGTAGTCCATCGCCAGGCCGAACAGCACGGCCATGAGCAGGATCGGCAGGAAGCTCAGGATCGGCCCCGGCTCGATGTGCATGAGGTCGGCGAACCAGCCCCACTGGAACACGGCCACCGAGACGCCGATCGCACCGAACGCCGAGAGCAGGAACCCGAGCGCCGCCTTGATCGGCACGAACACCGAGCGGAACACGATGAGCAGCAGGATGATCGACAGCCCGACGACGATGAGCGCGAACGGCACGAGCGCGTCGGTCAGGCGCTGCGAGATGTCGATCGAGACGGCGGTGTAGCCGGTCACGGCGATCGGCGTGCCGAAGTCCTCCTGGATCTCGGGGTCGAGCGCGCGGATCTCCTGCACGATCTGCTTCGTCTCGGGGTCGTTGGGGGCGCTCTCGGGGATCACCTGGATGATCGCCGTGTCGACGGTGGCGTTGGGCATGCCCTGGCCGACATAGGCGACGCCGTCGACGTCGGCGAGGCGCGCGCCGATCGCGTCGAGGTCCTCCATGATGTCGGTCGTCTGCGTGATGTCGACGGTCACCACGAGCGGTCCGTTGTAGCCGGGGCCGAAGCCGTCGGCGATCATGTCGTACGCCTCGCGCTGGCTCGAGCCCTCCTCGCCGGCCCCCGAGGGCAGGTTGAGGTCGAGGCTCGCGGCGGGGATCGCGGCCGCGCCGAGCAGGCCCACGACGAGCAGCACGAAGACGATCGGCGCCTTCAGCACGGTGTCGACCCAACGGCGACCCATGGTCTTCTTCCCGCCCTCGTCGCCGGCGACGGCGCGGCGGTACGCGCGGCTGCCCGGCTTCGGGATCAGGCGCTTGCCCGCGAGCCCGAGCAGTGCGGGCAGGAGGGTCGTCGCGCCGATGACGGCGATGAGCACGGCGAACGCCGCCGCGACGCCCATGACGCTGAGGAACGGGATGCCCACCACGAGCAGGCCCAGCAGCGCGATGATGACCGTCATGCCCGCGAAGACGACGGCGCCGCCGGCGGTCGCGACCGCCTCGGCCGCGCTCTCCTGCGGATCCATGCCGCGGGCGAGCTGCGTTCGATGCCGGGACAGGATGAACAGCGCGTAGTCGATCCCGACCGCGAGGCCGATCATGACCGCGAGCATCGGCGCGGTGCTCGACACGGGCGCGAACGCCGCCACGACCGAGATGCCGCCGAACGCGGCGCCGACGCCCACGAGGGCGGTGAGCAGCGGCATGCCGGCCGCGAGCAGCGAGCCGAACGTGATGATGAGCACGACGCCCGCGAAGAGCACGCCGATGGCCTCGGTGATCGTGAGGCCGAACGTCTGGTCCTGGAAGACCTCGCCGCCGAAGGCGACCTGCATCCCGGCGTCGCGGCCGATGTCGCCGGTGGCGAGGACGGCGTCGAGGGACTCCTGCGTCACCTCGGTCGACGGCCCGTCGAACTGCACCTGGATGTAGGCCGTCCGCGCGTCGTCGGAGACCTGGTCGCCGGCGTACTCGTCGAACGGGCCGAGCACGCTCGCGACGCCGTCGACGTCCTCGAGCGCCGTCTCCATGTCCTCGATGGCGGCGGTGTACGAGGGGTCCTCGACGGATGCCCCGTCGGGCACCTCGACGACGGCCTTCGCCGAGGCGCCCGCCGTCTGCGGGAACACGGCGGCGAGCTGGTCGATCGCCTGCTGGGACTCGGTGCCGGGGATCGCGTACGACTCCTGGAGCTGGCCGCCGAGGCCGATGCCGGCGCCGAGCAGGGCGGCGAGGGCGACCACCCACCCGGCGAGCACGAGCCAGGCGCGCCGGAAGGCGAATCGTCCGATGCGGTGGAGGAGGAGGGCCACGGGAGTCTCTCAGTCGTTGGCGGTCGGGCGCGGGCGGTGGGACGGCGCGAGCAGCTCGCCGAGCACGGCGTGCAGCGCGTCGCGCAGCTCATCGTCGGCGGGCAGCGTGTCCTCGTCGGCGAAGGTGCGGCCCGCGGTGAGGAGGAATGCGGCGCCGCCGAGCGCGATGCCGAAGCGCACCTGGTCGGTCACGCTCTCGCGCTCCTCGCCGATGGCGACCGCGAGCCGACGAACCGAGGCGTTGGCGCGCGCGATGATCGGGAGCTCCGACAGGCTCGGCCCCTGGATGAGGAAGACGTGCACCGCCTCGCGGTGCTCGAGCAGCATGTCGACGACCCGGTCGACGAGCCGGGCGCGACGTGCGCGATCGGTGCTCGACAGGAACTCGTCGAGCACCGTCTCGAACTCGCTGATGGCGGGCTCGATCGCCGCCTCGAGCAGCGCCTCCTTCGAGGCGTAGTGGTAGAGCACGCTCGACTTGGAGTAGCCGGCGTGGTCGGCGATGTGCTGCAGCGAGGTTCCGGCGAACCCGACGGTGGCGAACTGCTCGAGGGCGACCTGCTTGAGCTCGTCCGCCGCGCGCACGCGTGTCGTCGGTTGGGTGTCGGTGGGCATGCCGTCGACGCTAGTTGACCGATCGGTCAGATCCTGCACGATCGGTCAGATTCACGGATGACTCACAGCCCTTCGTCACCAACCGGTAGCGTGGCGGCATGCGCAAGTACCTCTTCAGCGGAGCCGTGTTGAGTGCGATCTTCAGCGGAATCGGGGTCGTCCGCGCGACCGTTGCAGGACCCAGGGACTGGCGCCTCCTGCTCATGTGGGTGTCGTGGGCTGCGAGCATGGCGATCGCCATCGGCACCGTCGCCGACGAGACGAAGCGCGCCGAGCTGACCGAGTAGCATCTTCTCCGGAGGCCTTCCTCCGTTTCGGCCCGAACGCCCATGCCGGCGAACGCGGCGTGTCACCGGTGATCCGCGAACCGAGGGCACAGACTGAAAGAGCACTGCCGTACGACGACCCTGAACGTGCGGTCCGTACCACCGAGAGGGGCCTCCGATGTTCCGCCGCTGGCGCCGCCGTGCGAGGCTCGCAGCCGAAGCCGCCGCCCACGCCGCCGCTCCCGCGCCGCGTCCCACAGCGGCCGACCTCCGCGGCGAGCACCTCTTCGAGCTCCTCAATGCGAAGCTCTCGGAGTTCATCGGCCCCGGCGGCTCATGGGCCCTCGTGCGTCGCACCGACGACGACACCGACCGCATCTTCCACGCGATGCTCACGCACCAGATCGCGGCCGAACTGACGCGCACGGTGCTCGACGAACGCGAGGCGGTCGCCGTCGTTGTGTCGGCCGAGGACGCCCCGCTCGCCCTGAGCTGGGAGCCCGCACCGCTCGTCGTGTGGGCCGACCCGGTGGTCGTGCCCGAGTCCGAGGCGGATGCCGCGTCGCTGCCCTCGATCGGCACCGCGGCCGAGCTCGAGGCCCGCGCCGCCTGATCGCGTTCCAAATTCGACCCCCGATTCTTGTACGGCCGGGTCGAGAAGCCGCTCCCCCGCCTTTCGTAGCGTGAGACCGGGCCACGACGCCCGCATCCACGACGAGAGGGACCACAGATGAGCGCCCCGCAGCACACCTCGCCCGACGCATCCGCCGCCGCTCCGCCCGAGGCCTCCCCGTACGGCCCGAGGCGGAGGAGGAGCACCGCCACCGACCTCGCGCAGGTCGCCGTGTTCGCCGCGCTCATCGCCGCGCTCGGCCTCCCCGGCGCGCTGTACCTCGGCGGCACCGCCGTGCCGATCACGTTCCAGACGCTCGGCGTGATGCTCGCCGGCGCGATCCTCGGCGCGCGCAAGGGCTTCCTCGCGGTCCTCCTCTTCCTCGCGCTGGTCGCCGCGGGCCTCCCGCTGCTCTCGGGCGGCCGCGGCGGCATCAGCGTGTTCGTCGGCCCCTCGGTGGGCTACCTCCTCGGCTGGCTGCTGGGCGTCGCGCTCATCGGCTGGGCCACCGCGCGCCTGCTGCCGACCTACCGCATCCTCCCGGCGCTCCTCTGGACGGCGCTCGGCGGCATCGTCGCCGTCTACCTCGTGGGCGTGCCCGTGTTCGCCGCCATCACCGGCACGCCGCTCGGCGTCGCGATCGCCGGGTCGGCGATCTTCCTGCCGGGCGACCTCGCGAAGGTCGTCGTGACCGTGTTCGTCGCGAAGGGCGTGCACCGGGCATGGCCCGGGCTCATCGCCCCGCGGAGCTGGCCCTGGAAGCGCGACGCGGCGGTGACTCCCGCAGCATGAGCGACTGGCTCGGCGGTTCCCCGCACGACGTCGCCCTCGACTTCGGGGGCGGCGCCGTGCGGTACCGCGAGCTCGCTCGAGCGATCGGGCGGGTCGACCTGCCCGACGGCGACGGCGCGGTCGGATGCCCCGCAGGCGCCGATCCCGTCGCGCTCGTGACGACCGTGCTGGCCGCGCTCGCCCGTGGTCGTCCGGTGCTCGTCGGGGGCGCGCAGCACGAGGCGGATGCGCTCCGTCCTCGGCTCCCCGCGGGCACCGAGCTCGCCCTGCTGACCTCCGGCTCTTCGGGGGCCGCTCCGTGCGTGGTCGCCCGCACGAGCGAGTCATGGCTCGCTTCAGCTCGGCCACTCGCCGACGTCGCCGGCCTCGACTCCGGCGACCGGATCGCGGTGACCGGGCCGCTGCACGTCTCGATGCATCTCTACGCCGTACTGCACGCCCTGTGGCTCGGCGCGACCGCGGGCGACGACCTCCGCACGGCGACCGTCATGCACGCGACGCCCACGCGCCTCGCGCGGGTCCTCGACGGGGACGCGTGCCCGCCCGCCGTCGTGGTGGCCGGCGCGGCGACGAGCGACGTGCTGCGGTCGCAGGCGGCGGCGCGCGGCATCCGACTCACCGAGTACTACGGCGCGGCCGAGCTCTCGTTCGTGCTCGCAGGAGCTTCGGACGGCCTCGAGCCGTTTCCCGGCGTCGAGGTCTCCCTGCGACCCGGGCCCGCGGGCGACGAGCTGTGGGCACGATCGCCGTACCTCGCGCTCGGCACCGTCGGCGGCGGGATGCTGCGCCGCGACGACGCGGGCTTCGCCACGGTCGGCGACCTCGCCGAGCGCACCCCGTCGGGCGCGATCCGCGTGCTCGGCCGCGGCGACGCAGCCATCACCACCGCGGGCGCCACCGTGCTCGCCGAGCACGTCGAGGCGAAGCTGTGCGCGCTGCCCGGCGTGATGGCCGCCGCGATCGTCGGCGAGCCGCACGACCTGCTCGGCCAGCGCGTGGTCGCGGTCGTCGAGCTCGCCGACGGTGCCCGCCTCGACGAGGTGGCGGCCATCGCACGGGACCAGCTGTCCGCGGCCGAACTCCCCCGGCGCTGGTTCGCCCGCGCGCTGCCGCGCACGGACTCGGGCAAGGTGGCCCGCGGGGCCGTGCGCGAGGCGCTCGCGGCGGGCGAGCTCGGTGCGGGGCATCCGCTCGCGTTCGAACGGAGTGCCTCGTGACCGGCGCGCCCGTGATCGTCGCCGCCCGGCGCACCGCGATCGGCACGGCCGGCCGCGGATTCGCCGAGCACACCGTCGATGCGCTCGCGGCTCCCGTGCTCGCCGAGGTCGCACGCGTGGTTGCGCCGGCGGGGCTGCCGATCGACGACGTCGTGCTCGGCAACTGCATGGGACCGGGCGGCGACGTGGCCCGCGTCGCGGCGCTGCGGGCCGGGCTCGGTCACGACGTGCCGGGCGTCATCGTCGACCGCCAGTGCGGCTCGGGCCTCGACGCCGTGCTGCAGGCCGCGTCACGGGTACGAGCCGGGGACGCACGTCTGGTGTTCGCCGGCGGCGCCGAGTCGGCGTCGACCGCGCCGCACCGCTCGTGGCCCGACTCGGGCGAGCGGTACACCCGGGCGCCGTTCGCACCGGTCGGCGTCGCCGATCCGGACATGGGACCCGCGGCCGATCGGCTCGCCGCCGTGCGCGGCATCACGCGGGCTCGCCAGGACGCGTGGGCGGCGCGGTCGCACGCGCTCGCGGCATCCGCTCGGGAACTCGGGGTGTTCGACGGCGAGATCGTGGCGGTCGACGGCGTCGTTCGCGATGACCGGCCTCGAGCGGGCATGGACGAGGCGCGGCTGGCGCGGTTCGCCCCGGCCTTCCTCGACGCAACGGCGCGCGCCGATGCCGCGGCATCCGGCCTCGGCACCGTCACGGCGGGCAACTCATGCGGGTTCTCCGACGGTGCCGCGGCCATGGCCGTGACGACCGAGGCGGTCGCGCGCGAGCTCGGCCTGCCGGCCCTGCGCGTGCGCGCGGCGGCAGTGGCGGCGGGCGACCCCGCCCTGCCCGGACTCGGTGCCGCACCCGCCGCGCGCGCCGCCCTGGCCCGAGCGGGACTGACGCCCGGCGACCTCGGGTTCGCCGAGATCACGGAGGCGTTCGCCGCGCAGGTGCTCGCCGTGACCGACGAGCTCGGGCTCGACGAGGAGCTCGTGAGCGCGGACGGCGGGGCCATCGCGCTCGGGCATCCGTGGGGGGCATCCGGTGCCGTGCTGCTCGTGCGCCTCGCGGCTCGGATGGCGGCGACCGACGACGCGCGGCCTGGCCTCGCCGCGTGCTCGATCGGCGGGGGGCAGGGCGTCGCGATGATCGTGGAGCGGGTGGCATGAGCGAGATCGTGTTCGACGGCGTGAGCCACGACTTCGGGGCGGAGCGCGTCGTCGACGACGTGTCGCTCGTGCTGCAGGAGCGGCGCGTGGGCATCGTCGGGGCGAACGGCTCGGGCAAGTCCACGCTGGCGCGCATGATCAACGGGCTCGTGGAGCCGACCGTCGGGCGGGTGCTGGTCGACGGCCTCGACGTCGCCCGGCACGGCCGCGAGGTGCGGCGCCGCGTCGGGTTCGTCTTCACGAATGCCGACAACCAGATCGTCATGCCGACGGTGCGCGAGGACGTCGCGTTCACCCTGCGTCGACACAAGCTCGAGAAGGCGGATGCCGCGGCGCGCGTCGACGCCGCGCTCGAGCGCGCCGGCATCGCGGACCTCGCCGACCGGCCCGCGCATCGGCTGTCGGGCGGGCAGAAGCAGCTGCTCGCGATCACGTCGGTGCTCGTCGCGGAGCCGGCGATCGTCATCGCGGACGAGCCCACCACGCTGCTCGACGCCCGGAACGCGCGCCGGGTGGCGGAGCACTTCGAGTCGCTCGACCAGCAGCTCGTGGTGGTCAGCCACCAGCTCGAGCTGCTGGAGTCGTTCGACCGGGTCATCGTGATGGAGCAGGGGCGGGTCGTCGCCGACGACGTGCCGTCCGCCGCGCTCGACGCCTATCGGGCGCTGATCGGATGAGCGGGCGGGCATGATCGGCGTCTTCCATCCCGGCACCTCGCTCGTGCATCGCACGCCCGCGCTCGCGAAGCTCGGGCTGCTCGCGGTGCTCGTGACCGCCGTGACGCTCGCACCGTCGCTCGTGTGGCTCGGCGCGGCATCCGTCGCGGTGGTGCTGCTGTTCGCGCTCGCGCGCGTGCCGTTCGCGCTCGCCTGGCGCCAGGTGGTGCCCATCCTCTGGGTGCTCGCGTTCGCGGTGCCCGTGCAGGTGCTGTTCGGCGGGTGGGAGGCGGCCGCGATCATGGCGGTCCGGCTCGTGATCGCCGTCGCGCTCGCGGCGCTGTACACGCTCACGACGCCCGTGAGCGCGACGCTCGACGCCATGCAGGCGCTGCTGCGCCCGTTCCGGCGGTGGATCGACCCCGACCGGGTCGGACTCGCGCTCGCGCTGACGATCCGCTGCGTGCCGCTGCTCGCCGACCTCGTGCGCGAGGTCATGGAGGCGCGGAAGGCGCGCGGGGCGGAGGGGTCGATCCTCGCCCTGGCCGTGCCCGTGATCGTGCGGGCGCTGCGCACGGCGGAGCACCTCGGCGAGGCGCTCACGGCGCGCGGCTTCGACGACTGACGTCGGTCGCGGCCTTCGCTCGCCTCGATCCATCGAAACGTCGCAGGTGCAGGGGGCTACCCGGCATCCGCGACTTCTCGATGCAGGCAGGAGTCGCGTTCCCGGGGCGATCAGCGTGCGACGTGCGGGCCGGGCGCCGACGCCGCCCGCGTGCCGCGCCACCGATGTCGCACGTCGCGGGCACACTGGTCGACGGCCCGGCCTCCGGTCGGCCGTTCGAATGACCGGAGGAGCACCGCCGCATGATGGGCATCACGCACGCGACGAGCGGCGCGGCGGCGTGGATCGCGATCACCGGCGCCATGCCGATCGTCACCCTCGGGTCGTACCCGCTCGACCCGGTCGGCGTGCTCGCCGGCGCCGCCGTGTGCGCGGGCGCCGCGCTGCTGCCCGACGCCGACCACCACAGCGCAACCATCGCGCATTCCGTGCCCGTGCTCGGTCGCGTGGTCACGGGCACCGTCGGGTTGCTCTCGGGCGGGCATCGCCAGGGCGCGCACTCCGCCATCGCGGTGGCGATCGTCGCGGCCGCCGCGTGGGCGCTCACCCTGCTCGTCGTCGCGACCGAGGAGGTGGGAACCGTCGCGGTGGGCGCCGGCGTCGGCACCGCCATGCTCACGTGCTTCGGCCTGAAGGCACGCGACTACGTCCGTACGTGGGCGGCCGCGTGGGGACTCGGCGCGCTGCTCGGCCTGTTCGTCGCGGTCGTCGCGCCCGAGCACGTGGCGTGGTTCCCGTTCGCGGTCACGGTCGGCTTCGTCGCGCACCTCGCGGGCGACTTCCTCACGACCGGTGGACTGCCGGGCCTGTTCTGGCCGTGGGTGCCGCGACCGCCCGAGCATCTGCGACCGGTGCCGGTGCTCAACCGGATCTGGCTGCCCAACGGCTACGTCGCGCTCCCGGTGCTCGGCGACACCGGCTCGCTCCGCGAGACGGCGCTGGGTGCGGTGCTCGGCCTGTACTGCGTCGCAGGGTTCGCCTACGAGGGGATGCGACTGGTCGGGCTCGACGCCTGGCTCGCCGCCCCGCCGTTCGGCTGACCCGACCCGATCGCAGTGGTCCGTGGGAGGATCACCGTGTGGCCGACCGACTGATGCTCCTCGACACCGCGTCCCTCTACTTCCGCGCGTTCTACGGCGTGCCCGATTCGCTGAAGCGCGCTGACGGCACCTCGGTCAACGCGGTGCGGGGTCTGCTCGACATCATCGCGCGGCTGGTCACCGACTTCGAGCCGACGCACCTCGTGGCCTGCTGGGACGACGACTGGCGCCCGCACTGGCGCGTCGAGCTCATCCCGAGCTACAAGGCCCACCGCGTCGCCGAGGTGGTGCCCGGCGGACCCGACGTCGAGGAGACACCCGACCCGCTCGAGGCGCAGATCCCGATGATCCGCCGACTCCTCGCCGTACTCGGCATCCCCGTCGTGGGCGCCGAGCACCACGAGGCCGACGACGTGATCGGCACCCTTGCCACCACGGCTGAGTTGCCCGTCGACGTCGTCACGGGCGACCGCGACCTGTTCCAGCTCGTCGACGACGCCCGCGACGTGCGGGTGGTCTACACGGCGCGTGGCATGAGCAAGCTCGAGGTCGTGACGGATGTCACGGTCGTCGGCAAGTACGGCGTGCTGCCCGCGCAGTACGCCGACTTCGCCGTGCTCCGCGGCGACGCCTCCGACGGACTCCCCGGCGTCTCGGGCATCGGCGAGAAGACCGCAGCGAGCCTGCTGCAGCAGTTCGGCGACCTCGACTCGCTCATCGCGGCGGCCGCCGATCCGACCGCTCCGCTCTCGGCCACGATGCGGGCCCGCATCTCGGGCGCGGCCGACTACCTCGACGTGGCGCCGACGGTCGTCGAGGTCGTGCGCGACCTCGTGTTCGAGCCGTTCGACGCCCGGCTCGCGCCGCTCGACCCCGACGGCGTCGCGGAGATCGAGCGCCTCGCCGCCGACTGGAACCTCGGCGGTTCCGTGCCCCGGGTGCTGAAGGCACTGGGAAACGACATCGAGCGCGCGTAGCGCAGTCGCGTTCGCACGAGCCCGGCGTCAGCGGGACCTGGTGTTCAGGGACGGCACCGTTGTGACGCGTTCGCCGACGGGTCGACAATGAATCATGGCGTCGGCGCCGCAGCCTGAGCGGGAGCCGACCGAGGTCGACAGCACCCCGGCCGGAGGGCATCGACGTCGCCGAGGCCGGGCCGTCGCGCTGATCGTCGTCGGGGGCCTGGTCTTCCTCATCTCCGGCGTCGTACTGCTGAACTCGGCCCGAGGCGACGGCGAGTCCTCCGATGGCGGCGCGGCGCCGGCGGCGCCAGCGCAACCCGAGGAGACCCAGTACTTCGATGAGGAGCCCGGCGACGCTCCGCTCGACCTGCCGCTCGCCGAGAACCAGGGTGCGAACGGCGCTCCCGACTTCGCACCCGCAGTGGTGACGCTGGCCGACGCGGAGTCCGAGCTGACCGCAATGGCTGACACGCTCGCCAAGGAGCCCGCCTTCTCCGAGCAGATCATCGACGCGCTCTCCGTGGTGGCGGAGACGGTCACCACGTCGCTGGACGAGGCCATCGAGGAGGGCGCGACGGGGGCCATACGGCTGCTCGAACAGGCCGACGAGACGCTCGACGACATCCGTTCGGCCGCCGAACCCGGTGGCTCGGCACCGGGCACCTCCTCAGAGCTCCGGGCAGCAGCGACGCTCGTCGCCGCGGCGGACGACGCTTGGCCCGAGCCGCCCATTCCCGAGCCGACGCTGACACCACAACCGACTCCCGCTCCGTCGTCGATCGAACTGAACGACTACATCGCCATGGCGGGCGCCGTGGGCGGACTCCTCACCGCGGTCGCCGGCATGATCACCGCCGTCGCCGAGTGGCGGCGGACCCGACGTGCGCGGGCAGCCGCTCGAACGACGGGCCAGCCGGCTGGCGCGTCGGCCTCGTCGAGCGACCTCGATGAGACGATCCGACCATCATGACGTGCACCACCCGATGCCGGCGGCGCACCTCGGAGACGCGAGAAGCCCGGAACGAATCGTTCCGGGCTTCTTCTCTGTGCACCCCCAGGGACTTGAACCCTGAACCCACTGATTAAGAGTCAGTGAATGGCGCGATTCTGCTGCGGCGCGGTTCCGGGCCTCGGAGTGAACTACCGCGGAATCCCGCGGGTTTGCCGGGGTTCAGAAGTCTTCATGGCGACCATGAGATGGCACAATGGATTGCACGCGGATTGCACGCGCGACGCCCACGCCTATGACGGACGAGAGAACCCATGCCCAAAGAGCCCCGCGCCGGAACCCACAACTACCCGAAGACCCGCTCCGACTGGGGGTCGGTGAGGAAGCTTCCTTCCGGCCGCTGGCAGGCCTCCTACGTCCATGACGAGCACGGAACGGGCACGGCAACACGCTTTCCCGCGCCCATGACGTTCACCACGAAGACTGACGCGCGCGCGTGGCTGACTGGCGTCCGGGTTGACATTGAGCGGGGCAAGTGGAGGAACCCGAACCGCGCTGCCGCGGAGCGGTTCGGCACCTATGCAACCACTTGGATCAGTCAGCGAGTATCGAAGAAGGGTAGGCCACTGGCTCCGAAGACTCGCGCCGAGTACGAGCGGTACCTTCGCGTCGGATTGGCTCCGTTCGCCGACACGATGATCACCAAGGTCACGTCCGCTGAGGTCCGCCGCTGGCACGCGGAACGACTCGACCATGGGGCCACACAGGCGGGGAACGAGGCGCGGCTTCTGAGGGCGATTCTGAACACCGCTGTCGAAGACCAGATCATCGAGCGAAACCCCGTCGCCGCCCAGCTCACGCGAACCCAGACCGGACAGGAGCATCGTCAGCCCACCCTCGACGAGCTGACCGTGATCGTGGACGTGATCGACCCCTTCTATCGGCTGGCCGTCTTGATCGCCGCGTACGGCGGCCTGCGACTGTCGGAGTGGCGCGCTCTTCGTCGCCGCGATATCGCGATCGAGGGCGATCGCGTGCGTGTCAACGTCGAGCGTCAGGCACAGCGGATCACCGGTTACGGCTGGGTGGTCGGTAAGCCGAAGAGCAAGGAGGGGGTACGCGTCGCATTCCTCCCGTCCGGCCTCACTCCTCAGGTCCGAGAGCACCTGGAGAACTATGTCGACCGCTTCCCCGACTCGCTCGTCTTCCCGCCCCCCGGAACCGCCGAATTCCTGGACAACTCCCGATTCAACAAGGCCTGGGACGCGGCGCGCGACACCGCTGGAGTCCGCGGACTTGTGCGAGGTCATGACCTCCGCGGGTTCGCCGGAACCATGCACCAGCAGCAGGGTGCGTCAATTCGCGAAACGATGGCCTTCCTGGGGCACTCGACCACCGTTGCCGCGATGGCATATCAGGCGACGACGGGCCGTGACGCTGAGCTGGCCGATCGCATGATCTTGCCGACCGCGCGCCCGAGCCGCCTCGCTCGGATTGGCGGGGCGGACTGACCTGCTGCTTCTAGTCCCGGCCCCCGCTCCCAACACGGAGTGGGGGCCGTTTCTATCTGCGGCAACGAAAATCCTCGGTTCCCACGACACGAAATCCGCACAGATTCTCAGTTCTGTCCAATCGCTGCCCAGCCCGGCGCAGCGTCTCGCAGTCTCGCGGAGCGGATTTTGGAGACTTCCCACAACCGCCCAGCCGAAAGGAGCTTTCGACAGCCGTTCTTCGGCGAGGTTTTCGACCCGCGGCGTCGCAGACCGGCCTTAGCGTTGTCGCCGTTCCACTAACGAGCAGAAAGACCCGCAATGCCCGCAAAGCCTTCCCGCGACCGCATGTACGACCCTCTTCGCCTCTCGCCCTCCGCCCGACATCACGAATGGCTCACCATTCCGGAAGCGGCAGCCATCCGTGCCGTGAGCCGTCAGACGATCCGGCGCATGATCGCCCGCGGCGAACTGGAGGCCGAGCGTATCGGGCCACGCCTGATCCGCGTCAAGCGCTCAAGCCTCGACGAGGCCGGTACTCCGTTCCGGGCCGTCGTGGGCCACTGACCGAGCCGGTCGACCGTGACGACCAATCGTTCCACCCCCGGCCTGTCGGTCGACGAGCTGACGAGATGGGCGCTTGCCACCCCACTCCGAAAGCCTGAAGGCGACACCAAACGTCAGGTGAGCGTCGACCGCCAACGGCTCGTGCTCATTGCTCTGGTGGGCTACGCGGACCGTGACGGCCGTGCGTTCCCGTCAGCCCAGCGACTCGCCGACGATATCGCGGGCATGGTGCGCGGCGACGTGCAGCGAGCGCTCAACGGGCTGGAAGCATCCAACGTCATCGCTCGCGACGGTAAGGCGGGTCGCGCGGTTCGGTGGCGAGTGCTCGCCAAACTGACGGGGCTGCCCGTCACATCCACGCCCGCGCGGACCGACGGGGCAAGTGACGGGGCTACTGCCGGGGCATGTGACGGGGTACCTGACGGGCTGCCCCGTCACGAACAGAACGGAAGTGAAGAGAACCCCCTACGCCCTCGCGGCATCGAGCCGATCGGACGGCAGATCGGCTCTCGGGATGGAAGCTTCGGCAAGCCCAGTGGACCGCCCGACGATCTCACCATCCCTGGGCAGAGCTCAACCGACGAACTGCCCTCAGTCGACCCCGACGATCCCCGCTCAGAAATCGACAGCCGGTACTGGGTGTGGCTGAACGATCGACGCCCGGACGCTCACCGGCACGAGTACAACGCCCGGCTGAGGATCGCCCGAATTCACGAACGGCGACGGCTGCCCCTGAGCCCCGATGAGCTGCTGAGCGAGGCCTACCGGCTGGGGAATGGGGACCCGTGGAAGGGCGTGCGCATCGTCGACCAGCACACAGAGGGAAAGCTCGACACCGCTCGCGACCCAGTGCGCGTCGTCAGGTCGAACCTCCGCAAGGCATCCGCGGCGTAGGTCCTCCCTCCAGATGTCGGCCCGCGCCCCCGCGCCGGCCGATTCGCAACGCGGCTCGATCGAGCTGCCAGATCCCAAAGAAAGAAGACAATGCAGAATCTCAACGAACAGATCGAGCAGGCTCGCCACCAGGCGCGGGTCCTGATCGACGGCTTCGGGCCCATCCTCGACGGCATCCGCAACGACCGCACTCTCTCAGATGAGGGCAAGAACGACAGGATCGCGACTGAGTATGTCGCCCGGCTTGCCGCTGTCGAATCGTGGCAGGCGCGCGAATCGGACGCCGTGCTCGCCCGCCGCACCGAACTGGAGCGGAAGCTTCTCGGATGGGAGCCGACGACCGACGTCGCCACCATCCGCGCGCGTCGCGAGTCGACCGAACTCGCGGATGCGCTCGACGACCCTCGCGACGCGCTCACCGCGTACGAGGAGGCGAAGCTCCGCAGCGACGCCCTCCACGTTCAGGCGATCTTCGCCCGAGCGCTTCGGGCAGGGTGGCTCGCGATCGTGAACGACTATGTGTCCGAGCACCCCATCGCGCTCGCTGCGGCGCAGGAACTCGACCAGATTCGACAGCTCCTCGACCCGAACGCGCAGGTCATCGTGGCATCGGTGTACTACCTGCCGAAGCCGCGCGAGCTGGCGTCCGTGTACCTCGACGAGTACCGGCGTCGCGCCGCGAGCTGACGCCCCATCGCGAGCGCCCGGGGAGGCTCAGCCATCCCGGGCGCTCGCCCCACTCGACTCGCTCAGCGCGCTTGTCGCCCTCGTTCGCCCGTTGGGCAGACCGAACTCGACTGACGCCTCGATCGCCTGCGACAGGGGCGCACAGCGCCACCCACCCCACCATCCCCTCCCCCGCCCAGTCCAGCCCGCTTCGCGTATAGCGGCTGACATCGCGTACGGGTTTCAGAGTCGCTCACTTCCCCCTCATCCAGTCAATCTGCCGCTGAATCTCCCCGTCCACGTCCGATGCAACCTCCGAGACTTTCAGCTCCGAGGGCTCGAAATCCGCTTCGAACTCAGCGAGGAGCCGTGCCGCATCGTAGCGATCGGCAGCCAAACCAATGCGAGTCGGATACTCGTCCCAGGCTCTAATCCGGGCCTTGGTAATCGAGCACGGCATGCCCCGAAGGGACGCCAATGTCAGCTCGGGTGGTCGATCACAGTGAACCACCCGAACAGCGTCGAACTCATCGAACTCCGACCCCGAGAACACGAAGTCGCCAATGAAGCGCAGGTTTCCTCGCCAGGCTTCCAGTCGACCCCTTGCGTAGTCAGACAGCGCGGATGCCGTCGCCTCGAGCCTGTCGTCGAGACCATCCAGCAGCGCGTCCGCCATCTTCTCTTGAAGATCGAGACCCGTGAACATCGCGAGTGGATCAGCGGGGGCGTCATCTGGCCGCCCCATCCATTCATAGATTCGTCGCAATGTCTCGCGGGTGTCGCTCCCATAAGAACCCACGACGCCTGGCCGAAGCGCGCGCAACATCTCGGCCACTACCGATGCCGCAAGATTGGCGGTGACAAGCAGAGAGCCCCGCCGCAATTGGTCGCGGTGGTACACCTCGTTCCGATACTCGTGGAGGCGAGTGGCGACCGGTACCAACTCTGGTCGAAGGTCGCCGTGCCAGGCGAGTAACTGAAGCTTTGCCCCGAACTCTCGATCAATTCGAAGCCTTTGCGTCTTCGATATCCGCCAAGGAACCAAGCGTGTTCCCGAGGCTTCCTCGACCCGCTGCTTTTGGCTGGCGTCCCGGAGGTCCATCTCGACCGGCTGAACCTCCTCCCACGGGCGCGGTTGGCCGATTCGATACAGCGCAAACAGATCGTCGATTCTCCGAACCATCAACGTCTCCATCACGCTGTCGAACAGGATGACGGCAACGCGGAGATCAGCTACACGGCCGGAGTCGGCCATCCGTCGCGCCGTGAACACCTGTGCAGCCAGCATCTCCGCGCGCTCGACCATGCACGAATCGTACGACCTTGACGGAGACATGCGGCTGGTTGCCGACTTCAGCATGGCCGCGCGCCCGACTTAGCTGGCACCGAGACGCGCATCACGGGATACGAAGGCCTCGGCGTATCAACGGATACTCACAGCTCACCGGCAATAGACGATGCGTTCACGGTTCCCGTTCGATGAGCTCCGTCATAGGCACAATGGACGCCTCCATGGAGTTCGCGCGCGGTAGCACAGGATGACAAGGGAGCCTGATGCGGGGTTGCCGTTTCTTCGTGTCGGGCTGGATACGCCATCGCGTCTGAAGCCTCACAGCTTTCGGTGACGACCCGAAGTTCGGGATTGGGCCTTGCGGCCCATAAATTCAAGGCAGCGGGCGACGTAATCCCTGCCAGGGTTCGCGACTACGCCGAAGCCATGGCGTTGTGACAACGTCCTCGCTGCTCATCGAAGGTTGTGGCGGCGTGCAGAAACGTTGTGATTTGAGGTCACACTTAGTGGGGTGCTGGACAGGTACAGGGTATGAACCATCAACATGACGAGGATTCCGACTGGCTCAGTCGTCGGCTGGCGGCGGCCGGCCACGTCAAGCTCAGCGCGCTCGCTGACGAGGCTGCGGAGTCCCTCACGCGCCTGCTTGAGGACCCGTCCGTTCGCGCAAGCCTGGATCTTGAGGGTTCGCGCAGGAGCCTGACATCGCGGACGAAGGCCATTGTTGCCCTCGCCTCAGCCGTCCTCGCGGTGGGGGTCGGCATCGCTGCACCGGCAGTTGCCTTGGCGACCTTTGCGGCGCAGACCGGTCGCTTCGGTGACCCCGCGACAAGCACTGAGGAGGACGCGACGGAATGGCTCGACCTGTCAGCTTCCGACCTTCCCGAGGCGGTCGCTGCTGCGTACCCCCGGGGCCTGCAACTCCCGCCGAGCGTTGACCGTACGTTGGCACTGACCAAAGTGCAGTCGATCTTCGACCGGTTTGCGGCGGAGGGTGGACAGGCACAATCCGGATTGGCCACCACCACGTTCGAGTTCTGGGCGACCTGCGCCTGGACGAACGAGTGGCTAATCGCTGACGACCTCGGTGACGATGGCCGTCGCGAACATGCGACAGCGTGGCTCCACGATCCAAAGAACTACCCCTCGATCGTCGCTAACGATGGCGGGGGCCTCGTGGAGCAGTTGCTCGCGTTCGCCGACGGTGCCGCTCAGGGTGATCGGGATGCAGTGGAGCAGGCCTACCGGTTCGGCAATTGTGCTGACCTGCTTGAGGCTACGCAGTGACGGCCCAACAGAACGCGACTGAGGCCAACTCAACGGCGAACACTCAGACTGACTTCGCGGCACTTCTGCGGGAGATGACCCCTGAGCTGCTTCGATACTTCGTCCGTCGCGTCCAAGACTCCGAAGATTCTGCCGACTGTTTGGCCGAAACTCTGCTTGCTGCTTGGCGACGAATCGATGATCTCCCGATTCGTCATGAAGACCGGCGAGCATGGATCTATGGCATCGCTCGTCTCGTCGCCGCAAACCAGCGTCGGGGGAACGCACGACGTCGCGCCCTACTTGAACAGCTCGCGGGACATCTTCTGGTGGACCAGCGCACGTCCGAAGCCATCGAGGACGTCGACGCGCTCGACGCGTTGCGTCGGCTTTCATCAACAGATCGGGAACTCGTGCAACTTGTCGTATGGGAGTCCCTCACCCTCGTCGAGGCCGCCTTCGCTCTCGGCATCAGTCCGGCCGCAGCCCGCAAGCGATACTCACGAGCTCGGGCACGTCTTCGCTCCTCGCTTGAGAACGGCGACTCTTCCGGTTCTGACGCATGAACCGCAGCGAAGACGTTTGATCACTCGAAAGCGGATCCATGGAGGTGAGCTACAAGCGTGCGTCGATTCGGCCTCGCGATGAAGTTCGTGCAGGGGTATTGGATGGTGCATCGCTCGGATGTTGTTGTGCTCCACCTCAACCGCGCTGTCCAGCCCGGATCGTCCCTTGACTTGATGACCAGGGGCTGCGCCGAATGAGTACGCCGAAGGATGACTACAGGGACCGACACATCTCGGGAACTCCCGGCTGCCTCTTCGTCATCGGTGCGGTGCTTCCGAGTTTGTGGGCGATCTGGGTGCTCTTCAGGATCGGACTGGCGAACTCATTCCGACCTGAACCGACGACCGCGAACTCTGTCTATCCGCGTGACATGCCAGAGCTCTGGGTGACCGCGAGCGCCCTCACGTTCACCGCCATCGCGCTCATAGCGATGCTCGTGCGCTATCGAACTGCTCGGCGAACGTCCACGTACGCCCTGATTGTCCTAACGCTGGTCGCCGCAGTCGCCAACTGGGCGATATTGCTGCTCCCGTAGCCGTCGAACGACGCCACGAAGCGTGGATCGAGGCGTTCGCACACCACGTTCGTAGAACCAACATCCGGCGCTCGGATTGCACATAGATTGCACGGAGTGGAAGGGAAACAAGGAAAGCCCGGTCAATACTTGGGGCCTGACCGGGCTTTCCTGTGGTGCACCCCCAGGGACTTGAACCCTGAACCCACTGATTAAGAGTCAGTTGCTCTGCCGATTGAGCTAGAGGTGCATGTCATTCTCATGACGCGGCCGGCGTGTCTGCGACAACACCGAACCGAGGGTCAACGTTATCAGGAGAACCGCCGGTTGCGCCAATCGAACCGATGACGCGGCGCGTCGCCTCCGCTGCCCTGGTCACGGGGCCGCCCGATAGCCTGAATCGGTGACCGCCTACGCCGATGACCTCGCGCTCGCTCTCGAACTCGCCGACCTCGCCGACGCCGTCTCGGTCGGCCGGTTCCGCGCCGTCGACCTCGAGGTGCGTACGAAGCCCGACCGCACGCCGGTGACCGAGGCCGACCTCGCGGTCGAGCGCGCGATCCGCGACCGGCTCGCCGAGGCGAGGCCCGATGACGGCATCCTCGGCGAGGAGTTCGGCACCGAGGGCGACTCGACGCGCCAGTGGATCATCGACCCGATCGACGGCACGGCGAACTTCCTGCGCGGCGTGCCCGTGTGGGGCACGCTCATCGCGCTCGCGGTCGACGGGGTGCCCCTCGTCGGCATGGTGTCCTCCCCCGCCATGGGCCGGCGCTGGTGGGCGGTCGAGGGCGGCGGCGCCTTCACGACGGATGCCCCGGGCGGGAAGCCGCGGCGCATCGGAGTGTCGCAGGTGGCCGAACTCGCCGACGCGTCCCTCAGCTTCCAGAGCCTCGCCCAGTGGCGCGGCGCGGGGTACCTCGAGCGACTGCTCGCCCTGTCGGAGCGAGTCTGGCGCGATCGTGCCTACGGCGACGTCTGGTCGTACATGCTCCTCGCCGAGGGCCTCATCGACATCACGGGCGAGTTCGACGTGAAGGTCTACGACCTCGCCGCGCTGATCCCCATCGTCGAGGAGGCCGGCGGGCGCTTCACGTCCATCACGGGCGAGCGGGGTCCCGGCCACGGCAGCGCCCTCGCCACCAACGGGCTGCTGCACGAGGTCGTGCTCGCGGAGCTCGCGAAGTGACGGCGCCGCTGGAGCTCTGCATCTTCACCGAGCCGCAGCAGGGCGCGAGCTACGACGACCAGCTCGCGCAGGCGCAGGCGACCGAGCGGCTCGGCTTCGACGGCTGGTTCCGTTCCGACCACTTCCTGGCGATGGGCGACACCGACCCGCTGCCGGGGCCGACGGATGCCTGGACCACCCTTGCCGGCCTGGCACGTGAGACCCGCGGCATCCGACTCGGCACCCTCGTGTCGTCCGCGACGTTCCGTCACCCGTCGCTCCTCGCGATCCAGGTCGCGCAGGTCGACGCCATGTCGGGCGGACGCGTGGAGCTCGGCCTCGGCACCGGCTGGTTCGCCGAGGAGCACGAGGCGTACGGCATCCCGTTCCCGGCCAAGCGGTTCGACCTGTTCGAGGAGCAGCTCGAGGTGATCACGGGGCTCTGGTCGACACCGGTCGGCGAGGGCTTCGACTTCCACGGCCGCCACTACACGCTCGACCGGGCGCCCGGACTGCCGAAGCCGGTGCAGCAGCAGGTGCCGATCATCGTCGGCGGCGCCGGGCCGCGACGCACTCCCGAGCTGGCGGCGCGGTTCGCGACCGAGTTCAACCTCGGGTTCCGCTCGGAGGACACGATCGCGGCGGTCTTCGACGGCGTCGGACGCGCCTGCGAGGACGCGGGTCGCGACCCAGCCACGCTCCGCCGGTCGGTCGCCCTGCCCACCGTGGTCGCGACCGACGACGCGGAGTACCTGCGCCGGCTCGCGGCGATCGGCGCCGACCCCGACACGTTCGCGGAGGTGAACATCGCCGGCACGCCCGAGGTCGCGGTCGAGAAGGTCCTGCGTCTGCGCGAGCTCGGTGCCGACCGGGTCTACCTCCAGCTCGTCGATCTCCGCGATCTCGACCATCTGGAGCTCATCGCCGCCGAGGTCGTGCCGCACCTGCGCTGACCCGAGCACGCCCCCAGGAACGAACCCCCCGATGAGGGGGGTTTTCCATTTCTGCGACCCAGCTTATGAGTGTTGGTCAACATATGTTCGATGATTGACAGTGCACTTTCGACGCCATAGTCTGCGGATCAGTACACATATCGACAGAACGGTTTCCGCGAAGCCCCTGTCGGTCGCTCTGACGCGAAGCCGCGACGGGATGCTCCGTCGCGCCCTCGCGCCCTGTCACCGTCGACGGAGGATCGCATGTCCCGTGCACCGGCAACCGCCCCCGCCGTCACGGCTGCGGTCGGCGCGGCGCTCGCCGCGCACGTGGAGCGGTTCATGGGCCAGGCGCCCCTGTTCACGGCCGAGCTCTGGGGCGAGGTGGGCCGCCGGTCGGCCGCGGCCGGCCCCGAGATGTCCGAGCTCGTCGACGCCGCTCGTGCCGCCGACGGCGGCAAGTTCGTGCGACCCCGGCTGGTCGCGACCGCCTTCTTCGGCCTGGGCGGCGACGACGAGGTGCTGCTCCGACGCGTGGCCGGTGCGCAGCAGCTCCTGCACCTCGGGCTGTGCATGCACGACGACGTCATCGACGGCGACCGCGTGCGGCACGGCCGGCCGAACGTCATCGGCCTCGGCGAGCGCGACGCCCATTCGGCCGGACTCGACGCGTCGGCCGCCGCACGCCAGGGCGCGGCATCCGGGATTCTCGCGGGCGACCTCGCGCTCAACGCCGCGGTCCTCGCACTCCTGACCGCTCCGACGCCCGTCGCCACCCGTGCACGGCTGGCCGAGACCGCCCTCGAGGCGGTCGAGCGCACCATCGCCGGCGAGCTCCTCGACGTGCGCTCCGAGCTCGTCGCGCCCGCCCGGTCGCAGCCGCTCCAGGTGGCGCTCCTCAAGACCGCCTCCTACAGCGTGACCCTCCCCCTCACCCTCGGCGCGATCGCCGCCGGCGCCGACGACGCGGCGACCCTCGGCGCGCTCGAGCGCGTCGGATCGGCGTTCGGCATCGCCTACCAGCTCAGCGACGACGACCTCGGCCTCTTCGGATCGCCGGCCATCACGGGCAAGTCCGCCATGTCCGACCTGCGCGACGGCAAGCGCACCGAGCACATCCGGCTCGCGCACGCCCGCGCGGCCGAGGGCGACCGCGACCTCATCGACGAGGTGCTCGGCCGGGCCGACGCGAACGAGCGGGATGCCGCTCGCGTCCGCGCCGTCGTCACCGCAACTGGTGCACGTGCCGCCGTGCACGACCTCATCGACCGGCACCTCGACCACGGCGTGCGCGTCGCGGCCGACGACCTGCCGCCCGCGCTCGCCGCGCACCTCGCCGACCTCGCCCGCACGCTTCGCACCCGCGAGCGCTGACCCCGATCCACGTAGGAGGAGACACCGTGACCATCACCCCCGACGAACTGCACGACACCGCGACGGATGCCGCGTGGACCCGAGGCCGGGTCGGCCTCTGGCTCATCGGCGCCCGCGGCTCCGTCGCCACCACCGCCGCTGTGGGCGTGCAGGCGCTCGCCGCGCGCATCGCGCCGCCCACCGGCTGCGCCACGGCTGGGCCCGGGTTCGCGGGCGTGCCGCTGCCCGCGTTCGACGAGATCGTGATCGGCGGCCACGACGTGAGCACGATGCCGATCGCGCGCCGCGCCGAGGCGCTCGCCGACGTGGGCATGCTCCCGGCCGGCGTGGTCGCGGAGGTGCACCGGGCGCTCGGCGCGATCGACGCCGAGATCCGCCCGGGCTACGACCCCGCCACCGACACCGGGTCGCAGGCCGACGCGGTCCGTCGCATGAGCGACGACATCACCGCGTTCCGCGCCCGCCACCGCCTCGCGCACGTCGTCGTCGTCGACGTGTCGTCCACGGAGGCGCTGCCCGAGGACCGGCCCGAGTTCCACGACCCCGAGCTGCTCGTGGCCGCGCTCGCGGATCCCGAGCAGCAGATCCTCCCGCCGAGCTCGGTCGCCGCGCTCGCCGCCGTGGAGTCGGGCAGCGCCTACGCCTGCTTCACGCCGTCGACGGGCCTCTGGCTCCCCGCCCTGCGCACCATCGCCGAGCGCCGCGGCATCCCGTACGCCGGCCAGGACGGCAAGACCGGCGAGACCCTCCTGCGCACCGTGCTCGCGCCCATGTTCACCGAGCGCGGCATGCACGTGCACTCGTGGGCGGGCACGAACCTGCTCGGCGGCGGGGACGGAGCGACGCTGGCCGACCCCGAGGCCGTGCGCAGCAAGCTCGTCTCGAAGAACCGCGGCCTGATCAGCCTCGTGGGCGACCACGTCGTCGCACCGCTGCACATCGACAACGTGCCCGACCTCGGCGACGTGAAGACGGCGTGGGACCACGTGCACGTCGAGGGCTTCCTCTCGACGCGCATCACGCTGCAGACCACGTGGAGCGCCTACGACTCCATGCTCGCCGCGCCCCTCGTCATCGACCTCGCGCGCCTCCTCTCCCTCGCCGATGCGGCCGGGCAGCACGGTGCACTCCCGGCCCTCGGCTTCTTCTTCAAGGACCCGTGGGGCAGCGACGTGCACGCGTTCGCCGACCAGGCGACCGCGCTGCGCTCGTGGGCGGCCGAGACCGGCCTCGCCGTCGCGGCGCCCTCGGTCTCCGCGGTCCCCGCGGGGATCGGCGGCGCACGGTGACGACCGTCCGTGACGTGCTCGAGCTCGTTCGGGCGCCCGCGGCGCTCACCGTGCTCGGGGACTCCGTGGTCGGCGCGCACGCGGCATCCGGCCGATTCGGACGACGCGGCTGGCTGCTGCCGCTCGCCTCGGCGGCGATCTACAGCGGCGGCATGGCGCTGAACGACTGGGCCGACCGCGACGTCGACGCCGTCGAGCGGCCCGAACGGCCCATCCCCTCGGGCCGCGTGCGCCCGAAGCAGGCGCTCGCGATCGCGGCGGCCTGCGGCGTGGCCGGCCTCGCGCTCGCGGCCGCGGGCGGCGGACGTCGCTCGCTGGCCGTGGCCGTGCCGCTCGTCGCGGCCGTGGTCGCCTACGACGTGGTGGCGAAGCCCACGGCCGCCGGCCCGCTGGTGATGGCGGCGTGCCGCGCCCTCGACGTGATGATGGGCGCGCGCGGCTCGTCGCGCGCGATCCCCGCCGCGCTCACGATCGGCACGCACACGGCCGGTGTCACGGCGCTCTCCCGCGGCGAGGTGCACGGCGGATCGGCCGCCGAGATCGGCACGGCCCTGGCCGCCACCGGCGCCGCGGCGGCCTCGATCGACGCCATCGCGCCCGCGGTGCAGACGCCGCTCGCACGCGCGGCCGGCGCTGCAGGCGCTGCAGGGTACCTCGCGTCCGCGCTCCCGAGCCAGCTCGCGGCCGCCGACGACCCGTCGCCCGTCCGCGTGCGCGACGCCACGCGCAGCGGCATCGGCTCGGTCGTGCCGCTCCAGGCGGCCCTCGTCGCCCGCAGCGGATCCCTCGTCGTCGCGCTCGGCATCGCCGCCCTCGACGGCACGCGCCGCCTCCTCATGGCGCGCCGACGCGCGGGAGACGTGACGTGAACCCGACCGAGCCCTTCGGCGCCGTCGCCGGTCCACTCGGAGCCCTCGAGGAACGCGTCGCGACGCGCGACGGGCCCGGCCTGCCGGGCGCCGTCTTCACGATCGGCTACGGCACGAACGGGTTCGCCGACCACGCACTCGACGATGCGGTGCTCGTGCTCGACCGGCTCGGCTACCGCGCGCTCGCGCTCACGCTGGGGCACCCGCACCTCGACCCGTTCTCGGCCGACGCCGACCGCGTCGCGGCCCGCCTGCGGCGCCGCCTCGACGACCTGGGCTGGCGCGTCGTCGTCGAGACGGGCGCGCGCTACACGCTCGATCCGTTCCGGAAGCACCGGCCCAACCTGCTCGACGACGACGCGAGCCTGCGCGAGGTGTTCCTCCGGCGCGCCGTCGACCTCGCCGCCGTGCTCGACGCGGAGTGCGTGTCGCTGTGGTCGGGCGTGCTGCCCGACGAGGTGTCGCCCGAGCAAGGCGGCGATCGGCTGCGCGAGCGGCTCGACGGCCTCGTGGCCCACGCCGCGGCATCCCGCGTCGACCTCGCACTCGAACCCGAGCCGGGCATGCTGGTCGAGACCGTCGCCGACGCGCTCAGCGTGCGTCGCGACCTCGGCGATCCGCCGGCGCTCGGGCTCACGGTCGACCTGGGGCACTGCGTGGTCGTCGAGCCCGACGGCGTGGTGGGCGCCCTCCGCGCGGCCGGACCGCTCCTGCGCAACGTGCAGGTGGACGACATGCTCCCCGGCGCGCACGAGCATCTCGAGCTCGGACGGGGCGAGCTCGACCTCGCCGCCGCGCTGCGCACCCTCGATGAGCTCGACTACGACGGGATCGCCGCGATCGAGCTCCCCCGGCACGCCCACGACGCGCCCGCCGTCGCGGCGCGCTGCATGACCGCACTCCACGACGCCTGGGAGGCACGATGAACGACGGATGGATCACCGAGGGCGTCGCGGCCGTGACCGCCGAGCCCGCACGCATCGCCGAGCTCTTCCCCGCAGCCGGACGGGCGGTGGGCCGAGAACCCGTCGACCCCGACGGCGATCCGCTCGGGCTGGTGCACGGCACCCTCGACGACCGGGCCCGCGAGGAACTCGTCGCCGCGCTGCTCGCGGCCCTCCCGCCCGAGGATGCGGCGCGCGAGCTCGGCGACCTCTACCGCTACGGCGACGACGCCGAGCGGCGCGGGGTGGTCCGCGGGCTGAGCGCCGCTGACCCCGATGCCGAGCCGATCGTGAACGCGGGCCTCGACCTCGTCGCCGACGCATTGCGCACGAACGACCCGCGCCTCGTCGCCGCCGCACTCGGGCCGTTCGGCGCGCGGCACCTCGACCAGCACGCCTGGCGGCACGGTGTGCTGAAGGTGCTGTTCATGGGCATCCCGCTCGAGGCGATCGCCGACGTCGACCGGCGCCGCGACGACGAGCTGACGCGCATGGCCGCCGGCCTCGTGGCCGAGCGCCGCGCGGCATCCCGCGACATCAGCGACGACATGTCGCGCCTCGCAGGCGGCAGCGTCCAGACCACCGCCGACCGCACCCCCGCCCTCGACCACACGACGACCGCCCACGACCCCGAGCAGGAGGACTGACCCGTGCGCATCTTCGACCCGCACATCCACATGACGTCGCGCACCACGAACGACTACACGGCGATGTACGACGCCGGCGTGCGCGCGGTCGTCGAGCCCTCGTTCTGGCTCGGGCAGCCGCGCACCAACGTCGGCAGCTTCGCGGACTACTTCGACGCGCTCATCGGCTGGGAGCGGTTCCGGGCGGCGCAGTACGGCATCCGCCATCACGCCACGATCGGCCTGAATCCCAAGGAGGCGAACGACCCGCGCTGCCGCGAGGTGCTCGACCTGCTCCCCCGCTACCTCGGGAAGGACGGCGTCGTCGCGGTCGGCGAGACCGGCTACGACTCGATGACGGCCGCCGAGGACGAGGCGTTCGCCGCGCAGCTCGAGCTCGCCGACCGCTTCGGACTCCCGGCGCTCGTGCACACCCCGCATCGGGACAAGGCCGCGGGCACGATCCGCACGCTCGATGTCGTCCGCGAGTCGGGCCTCGCGCCCGAGCGCGTCGTCGTCGACCACCTCAACGAGATGACCGTGCGCGCCGTCGCCGAGAGCGGCTGCTGGATGGGCTTCTCCATCTACCCCGACACGAAGATGGACGAGCGCCGGTTCGTCGCGATCCTCCAGGAGTACGGCACCGAGCGGATGCTGGCGAACAGCGCCGCGGACTGGGGCCACTCCGACCCGCTGAAGACGCGCGCCACCGCGGAGGCGATGCTCCAGGCCGGGTTCACCCTCGACGACGTCGACGTGGTGCTCTGGCAGAACCCCGTCGCCTTCTACGGGCAGAGCGGCTGGCTCAACCTCGACCCGGTGCCGGGCTTCGAGGCGGATGCCGCGGACGTCGCATTCGCCGCAGCGGGTGCCACGTTCGAGGGCAACTCGGTGCTGCGGGGGGTGCGCGCCTGATGGAGCTCTCGTACTGCACCAACGTGCACCCCGCCGAGGACCTCGAGGGCGTCCTCGCCCAGCTCGACGCGTACGCAGGACCCGCCCGTCGCGCCGCCGGGCTCGAGCGGCTCGGCGTCGGCCTGTGGCTGCCGGCCGACCTCGCCCGTCGGCTCGTCGCCGACCCCGAGGGCCGCGACCGGCTGCGCGCCGGGCTCGAGGCCAACGGCCTCGAGGTGCGCACGATCAACGCCTTCCCCTACGCGGCGTTCCACGCCGAGGTCGTGAAGCTCGACGTCTACCGGCCCGACTGGACCGACCGGCGCCGCGCCGACTACACGCTGGACTGCGCGGCCGTACTCGCCGAGCTGCTGCCGCCCGGCGGGTCGGGCAGCATCTCGACGCTGCCGCTCGGCTGGCGCACGCCCTGGACCGCCGACGACGACGCGCGCGCGACCGCAGCGCTGCGCCGGGTCTCGAACGGGCTCCGCGACCTGCGCGATCGCACGGGCCGCACGATCCGCCTCGCGATCGAGCCCGAGCCGGGCTGCGTGCTCGACACCGTGGCCGACGTCGTCCGCTGGCTCGCCCCGCGCCTGCGCGCGCCCGCATCCGACGCCGAGGCGGATGCCGCGGCCGACCGCCGCGCCCACGGCATCGATCCCGAGCACGTCGGCATCTGCCTCGACACCTGCCACCTCGCGGTCTCGTTCGCCGACCCGGCCGCGACCGTGCGGCTCGTGGAGTCGGCCGGCATCCGCATCGTGAAGGTGCAGGCCTCGGCGGCGCTCCACGTCGAGGATCCCGCCGACCCGGCGAGCCGGGAGGCGGTCGCCGCGTTCGTCGAGCAGCGCTACCTGCACCAGACCCGCGAGCTCGGCCCCGACGGCGCCGTGACGCCCGTCGACGACCTGCCCGACGCGCTCGAGGACCTCCCCGGCGACGGCCCCTGGCGGGTGCACTTCCACGTGCCCCTGCACCTCGCCCCGACGCTTCCGCTGCTGGCGAGCACCGACGTGCTGCGCGATGCCGTGGCGGCGGTGCGGGCGACGGCGCACGGCGACGAGGCGCACCTCGACATCGAGACGTACACGTGGTCGGTGCTGCCCGGCGGCGTCGACGACCTCGTCGACGGCATCGCCGCCGAGCTGCGCTGGGCGGTCGAGGAACTGCTCACCGCCGACGAGGCGGCCGCCGTGGCATCCGCTCGCACCCCAGCGGCCCTCGAGGAGGTGGCCTCGTGACCCGGGTGCTCCTGCTCGACGTCGTCGGCCTCACCGAGCGCGCCCTCGCGCACATGCCGCGCCTCCGGGCGATGGCGGCCGGCGGCGTGCAGGCCCGCCTCGGCACCGTGCTGCCCGCCGTCACGTGCAGCGTGCAGTCCACGATGCTCACCGGGCTCGCGCCGGCGCAGCACGGCATCGTCGGCAACGGCTGGTACCTGCGCGACATCGGCGAGGTGAACCTCTGGCGGCAGCACAACGCGCTCGTCGGCGGCGAGAAGGTCTGGGAGTCCGCGCGCCGCGCCGAGCCCGGCTTCACGGCCGCGAACGTCGGCTGGTGGTACGCGATGGGCGCGAGCACCGACATCACGGTGACGCCGCGCCCGATCTACCACGCCGACGGACGCAAGTCGCCCGACGCCTACACGCGGCCGCCCGCGCTGCACGACCGGCTCACCGAGGAGCTCGGCACGTTCCCCCTGTTCCACTACTGGGGCCCGACGGCGTCGATCCGCTCCAGCCGGTGGATCGTCGAGGCCACGCGCATCCTCCTGCGCGAGCAGGGCTCCGACCTCGTCATGGCGTACCTGCCGCACCTCGACTACGACCTGCAGCGCTTCGGGCCCGACTCCCCCGAAGCCGACCGCGCCGCCGCCGAGCTGGATGCCGCACTCGCGCCGCTCCTCGACGACGCGCTGACGCTCGGGGCATCCGTCATCGCGGTCGCCGAGTACGGCATCGCCCGAGCCGATCGACCCGTCGACGTCAATCGGATGCTCCGCGCCGAGGGCCTCCTCGAGGTGCACGAGCAGCAGGGGCGCGAACTCCTCGACCCGCTCACCTCCCGGGCGTTCGCCGTCGCCGACCACCAGGTCGCCCACGTCTACGTGGCGGACCCGGCCGACGTGCCACGCGTGCGCGACCTGCTCGAGCAGCTGCCCGGCGTCGACGAGGTGCTCGACCGCGAGCAGCAGGCCCGCTACGGCCTCGACCACGAACGGTCGGGCGAGCTCGTCGCGGTCGCGGAGCCCGGGGCCTGGTTCACCTACTACTACTGGCTCGACGACGACCGGGCGCCCGACTTCGCGCGCTGCGTCGAGATCCACCGCAAGCCGGGGTACGACCCGGCCGAGCTCTTCCTCGACCCCTCCGACCCGCTCGTGAAGGTGCGCGCCGGCATGAACCTCGTGCGCAAGAAGCTCGGGCTGCGGTACGCGATGAACGTGATCCCGCTGGATCCGTCGTGCGTGCGCGGCACCCACGGCCGGCTGCCCGACTCGGCCGACGACACGCCGCTGCTCCTCAGCTCCGACGCGTCGCTGCCGTTCTGGGATGCCGCGCCCGACCTCGTGCCGGCCGCCGGCGTGCGCGACCTCGTGCTGCAGGCGGCGCGCGTGACCGGGGCGGCGGTCCCACGGTGAGCGGGAGGGCCAGTGCGGACGTCGAGCTCGTCGTGCTGCTCGACGACGCGGGATCGCCCGTCGGCACGGCCGACAAGCGCCTCGTGCACGGCCCCGACACCCCGCTGCACCTCGCGTTCTCGTGCTACGGCTTCGACGCCGACGGCCGGATGCTCCTGACCCGTCGCTCCCTCGCCAAGCGGACCTGGCCCGGCGTCTGGACGAACGCGTGCTGCGGACATCCGACTCCGGGCGAAGACCTCGAGGACGCCGTGGTGCGTCGCGTGCGCCGGGAGCTCGGTGTCGAGCCGCGCGACCTCCGGCTCGTGCTGCCCGAGTTCCGCTATCGCGCGGTGGCCCCCGACGGCACGGTCGAGCACGAGGTGTGCCCGGTCTTCGTCGCGGAGCTGCCGACGATGCTCGCTCCCGATCCCGACGAGGTCCTCGAGTGGGCCTGGGTGGCGCCGACGGCCTTCCTCGAGCTCGCGGAGACCGCGCCGTTCCTCCTCAGCCCGTGGAGCGTGCTGCAGGCGGCCGAGTTCCGCCGTGGGAGCGCGCTCACGATGTCCGATCCGGCAACCGCCTTCCGAGAACCTGTCGGCCACTGACCCTCGAGCGCCGGTCATTCCTCGACCAGCTCACCGGACTCGCGGAACCTCGGCGGAAATCGCCGAGACATCCGAGTCTGGTGCTCGATCTTCGACCCTCGAACGTGAGAGTATATGACTATGAACGACGTAAGTCCCCCGGTCGACGACGCACACGTCACCGCCCTCGGATCCTCGGTCGCGAGCGACCTCTTCCAGATCCTGCGAGACGGCCGACCGCGCACCCGAACCGAGCTCTCGGCCATGACCGGACTCGCCCGGTCGACGGTCGCGCTCCGCATCGACGCGCTCATGAACCTCGGGCTGGTCGGCCCGGTCGGCGACGCCGTCTCCACGGGCGGTCGCCCCTCGAGCCAGTTCGCGATCACGGCCAGCGGCCGTGTCGTGCTCGGCGTCGACGTCGGCGCCTCGCACGTGCGCCTCGCCGTGAGCGACCTCACCGGCCGCATCCTCGGCGAGAGCGACGATCGCATCCCGGTCTCCGACGGCCCAGAGGCCGTCCTGAGCTGGGTCTCCACTGCGGCGAAGGAACTCCTCGCCCGCGTCGGCCGCGACGAGCGCGACCTCCTCGCGATCGGCATCGGGCTGCCCGGTCCGGTCGAGCACAGCACCGGCCGACCCATCAACCCGCCCATCATGCCCGGCTGGGACCGCTTCGACGTGCCCGGCTGGTTCAGCGACGTCTTCGACGCGCCCGTGCTCGTCGACAACGACGTGAACATCATGGCGCTCGGCGAGCGCGAGCTGTCGTGGGCCGAGGTCGACCACCTCATCTTCGTGAAGGTCGCCACCGGCATCGGCTCCGGCGTCATCTCGGGCGGCATCCTCCAGCGCGGCGCCCAGGGCACCGCCGGCGACATCGGCCACGTCTACGTCGCGCGCGGCGCCGACGTGCCCTGCACCTGCGGCAACCGCGGATGCCTCGAGGCCCTCGCCTCGGGCCCCGCCATCGCCCGCGAGCTCCGCGAGACCGGCCTCGTGGCCGAGTCCAGCCAGGACGTCGTCGACCTCGTCAAGCGCGGCAACATCGACGCCATCCAGTCGGTGCGCCAGGCCGGCCGCGACATCGGCGAGGTGCTCACCACGTGCGTGAGCCTCATCAACCCCTCGGTCATCGTCATCGGCGGCAACCTCGCGCAGGCGGGCGAGCACCTCATCGCCGGGGTTCGCGAGATCGTCTACACGCGCTCCATGCCGCTCGCGACCGAGCACCTGCAGATCACACAGTCGAAGGCCGGGTCGGATGCCGCGGTGCTCGGCGCCTGCATGCTCGCGATCCACCACGCCCTCTCCCCTGAGAGCGTCGAGGCGATGGTCGTGGGCGCACCCATCCCCGCACGGTAGCGACGCCTCCGCGGCATCCGCTGCGCAAGCGAAGAGGCCCCGGTCGATGCGACCGGGGCCTCTTCGGTTGGCGGCGCCCGTCGGCGCCGAGTCGGCGGTTACTTCGTGCTGAACGCGGCGTCGAACGCGGCGTCGGGCGCGTCGAACGCGAGTCGGCGCACGAACTCGAGCGCCTCGGGCGCGCCGACCAGGCGGTCCATGCCGGCATCCTCCCACTCGACCGAGATGGGGCCCTGGTAGCCGATCGTGTTGAGCATGCGGAACGCGTCCTCCCACGGCACGTCGCCGTGGCCGGTCGAGATGAAGTCCCACCCGCGGCGGGCGTCGGCCCACGCGAGGTGCGAACCGAGGCGACCGTTGCGGCCGTTCACCATGCGCTTGCGCGTGTCCTTGCAGTCCACGTGGTAGATTCGGTCCTGGAAGTCCCAGAGGAAGCCCACCGGGTCGAGGTCCTGCCACACCATGTGCGACGGGTCCCAGTTGAGGCCGAACGCCTCGCGGTGCCCGATCGCCTCGAGCGTGCGCACGGTCGTCCAGTAGTCGTACGCGATCTCTGACGGGTGCACCTCGTGCGCGAACCGCACGCCGACCTCGTCGAAGACGTCGAGGATGGGGTTCCAGCGGTCGGCGAAGTCCTGGTAGCCCGCGTCGATGAGCTCCTGCGACACCGGCGGGAACATGGCCACGTACTTCCAGATCGCCGAACCGGTGAAGCCCACGACGGTCTTCACGCCGAGCTTCGCCGCGAGTCGGGCGGTGTGCTGCATCTCCTCCGCGGCGCGCTGGCGCACGCCCTCGGGTTCGCCATCGCCCCACACGCGCGCCGACAGGATGTCGCGGTGCCGTGAGTCGATCGGGTCGTCGCAGACGGCCTGGCCCTTGAGGTGGTTCGAGATCGCCCACACCTTCAGGCCGTACCGGTCGAGCAGCGCCAGCCGGTCCTCGATGTACGCGTCGTCGTCCCAGCGCCACGGGTCGAGGTGGTCGCCCCAGCAGGCGATCTCGAGTCCGTCGTAGCCCCACTCCGAGGCGAGGCGCGCGACCTCCTCGAGCGGTAGGTCGGCCCACTGGCCGGTGAACAAGGTGATGGGTCTGGTCACGGAATCCTCCTCGATGCGATGTGACGATATGTGGTCAGCCGACGTTCGTCCAGACGCCGCGCTCGCTCGAGCTGCGCTCGACGGCGCCGAGCACGCGCTGCACGTGCAGTCCGTCGGCGAACGAGGGCTCGGGCTGCACGCCGGCGGCGATCGCCTCGACGAAGTCCTTCGCCTGGTGGCTGAATCCGTGCTCGTAGCCGAGCATGTGCCCGGCGGGCCACCATGCGCCCACGTAGGGGTGCTCGGGCTCGGTCACGAGGATCTTCGTGAAGCCCTGGCGGTCGGTCGGCGCGGCGCCGTCGTAGACGTGCAGCGCGTTCATGTCCTCGAGGTCGAAGGCGATCGCGCCGTTCGAACCCGAGACCTCGATGCGCAGGGCGTTCTTGCGGCCGGTGCTCATGCGCGAGGCGACGTAGGAGCCGAGCGCTCCCCCGTCGAAGCGGCCGGTGAAGAGGGCGACGTCGTCGACGGTCACGGTGCCGACGCCCGCGCCGGCGGTGCCCGAGAGGCCCGAGCCCGACTCGAGCAGCGGACGCTCCTTCACGACGGTCTCGATGGTGCCGGCCACGTCGACGAGGCGCTGACCGGTGATGAACTGGGACAGGTCGATGGCGTGCGCGCCGATGTCCCCGAGCGCGCCCGAACCGGCGTGCTCCTTCTGCAGGCGCCACGCGAGCGGGGCCGTCTCGTCGACGAGCCAGTCCTGCAGGTATTCGGCCTTCACCTGGCGGATGTCGCCGATACCGCCGCCGGTCACGATCTGGCGTGCGAGGGCGACCGCGGGAACGCGGCGGTAGGTGAAGCCGACCATGGCGTACACGCCGCGGGACGCGGCCTCCGCTGCGGCCTCGGCCATCGCCTCGGCCTCCTCGACGGTGTTCGCGAGCGGCTTCTCGCACAGCACGTGCTTGCCGGCCGCGAGCGCGGCGATCGCGATCTCGGCGTGCGAGTCGCCGGGCGTGACGATGTCGACCACGTCGATGTCGTCGCGGTCGAGCACCTCGCGCCAGTCGTTCGCGGTCTCGGACCAGCCCCACTTCGCTGCGGCGGATGCCACGGAGCCGCCGTTGCGCCCCACGAGGAGCGTCATCTCGGGCGTGGCGGGCAAGTCGAAGAAGCGCGGAGCGACCCTCCATCCCTGCGAATGGGCGGCACCCATGAATCCGTAGCCGATCATGGCTACCCGCAACGTGCTCATCGTTCTCTCTCTCGTCCCTGTCGAGGGGTGGGTCGTGGGACGCCCGCGTCGCGAGCGCGACGCGGGCGTCCGATTCGTCGTGCGGCTGCCCCGGTGAGCGGGCGGACCCTGTCCAGGCGGGCGTCGCCCGCTCACCGGCCGCTGATCAGGATGCGAACGCGGTCGGGAGGTACTCGTCCACGTTCTCGGCCGTCACGACGGGTGCGTAGAGCACGATGCGCGTCGGCACGTCCTGCTCCACGAGGTCGCCCAGCGACTTGCCCTGCGCCACGAGTCGCGCGAGCGCGATGCCGTCGGCGCCCTGCGTCGACGGGTAGATGACCGTCGCCTCGAGCACCGAGTCGCCGGACTTGATCTGGTCCATCGCGTTCTTCGAGCCGGCGCCGCCGACCATGAAGAACTCGTCACGGCCCGCTGCGTCGATCGCGGCGAGGACGCCGACACCCTGGTCGTCGTCGTGGTTCCAGATGGCGTCGATCTTCGGCGCGGCGGCCAGCAGCTGCGAGGCGGCAGCCTCGCCGCCCTGCACCGTGAAGTCCGCGGCGACGCGGTTGCTGACCTCGAGGCCGCAGTCGTCGAGCGCGTCGGCGAAGCCGCGCGAGCGGTCCTGCGTGAGGGGCAGCGAGTCGATGCCGGCGATCTCCGCGACGACCGCGTCGGGGTTGTCGCCGAGCTTCTCGCAGATGTAGGTGCCGGCGCTGACGCCCATGCCGTAGTTGTCGCCCAGGACGGTGACGCGGGCGGCGAACGGGCTCGAGAACTCGCGGTCGACGTTGATCACCGGGATGCCGGCCTCCATGGCCTTGATCGCGACCTCGGTGAGCGCCGCGCCGTCGGTCGGCAGCAGCACGATGGCGTCGACGCCGTCGTTGATGAAGGTCTCGACCTGGCTGATCTGCAGGTTCGCGTCGTTCGTGCCCTCGGCCACGACGAGCTCGACGTCGTCGTACTTCTCCGCCTCGGCGATGGCCGCCGAGTTGATCGCGCCGAGCCAGCCGTGGTCGGCGGCCGGGCCCGAGAACCCGATGCGGACCGTGTCGCCGGACTCCGAGTTGTTGGCGTTGTTGGTCGGACCGGCGTTGGTGTCGTCGGTCGAGGCGGTGCAGCCGGTCACGAGGCCCGTGACCGCCAGCATGACGCCTGCCGCGGCCACAAGGTGCCGACGGGAGTGCGCTGTGCGCATGTGCTTCCTCCGTTTCAGTGATTCGCAGACATGCCGGCGGAGACGCGGAGCGCGCGTACCCGGGGAGGGGATCGGCAGCTGCTGTCCACGCTGACAATCGTCACCGTAGCATAAGTGCACGCTCGGTTGTCACCTTTTTATCGTGACTCGTCGTAAGTCGTGACCGACCCGTGATCCCGGTACTTCTCCACGCGCGCGCGCATGCACGCGTATACGTTTGGGGATGACGCTCGTCCTGGCATGGGTAGTCGTCGCAGCCCGTCATCTGTTATGTTCATCGCATGATCAAAGGTGATAACACTGCGTCATTACTCGAGATGCGCGGGATCACGAAGGAGTTCTCCGGCGTCCGAGCGCTCTCCGGCGTGGACCTCGAGGTGGTCGCAGGCGAGGTGCACTGCGTGCTCGGCCAGAACGGTGCGGGCAAGTCGACCCTCATCAAGGTGCTCGCCGGCGCGCACCAGCCCGACGGCGGCGAGATCCTGTGGCAGGGCGAGTCCGTGCAGATCGACAACCCGGTCGCGGCCATCGACCTGGGCATCGCGACGATGTACCAGGAGCTCGACGTCGTCGACGGACTGAGCATCGCCGAGAACATCTACCTCGGCCACGAGCTCGCCACGGGCGGGGTGCTGCACCGCGGCCAGGCCGCGAAGCACACGCGCGCGCTGCTCGCGCGACTCGGCCACGGCAACCTCTCCCCCCACCGCGAGGTCGGCACGCTCTCGGCCGCCAACAAGCAGATCGTCAGCATGGCGCGCGCCCTCTCGCACGACGCCAAGCTGATCATCATGGACGAGCCGAGCGCCGTGCTCGACTCCGAGGAGGTCAAGAACCTCTTCCGCGTCGTCCGCGAGCTGACGGCCCAGGGCATCGCGATCATCTACATCTCGCACCGGCTCGAGGAGATCCGCCAGATCGGCGACCGGATCACCGTCATCAAGGACGGAAAGAGCATGGCGACGGGCCTCAAGGTCTCCGAGACCCCGACTCCCGAGCTCATCCGCCTGATGACGGGCCGTTCGGTCGAGAACGTGTTCCCGGCACGCCGGCCGCTCCCCGCCGATGCACCCGTCGTGCTCGGGGTCGACGACCTCGGCCTCAAGGGCGAGTTCTCGGAGGTCTCGTTCGACGTTCGCGCCGGCGAGGTCGTCGGCCTCGCGGGGCTCGTGGGATCCGGTCGCTCCGAGATCCTCGAGACCATCTACGGCGCCCGCAAGGCCACGTCGGGCTCGGTCTCGGTCGCGGGCAGGCGACTCAAGGCCGGATCCGTGAACGCGGCGGTCGAGGCCGGCGTCGGACTCTCCCCCGAGGAGCGCAAGAGCCAGGGCCTCATCCTCGAGGAGCCCATCTTCAAGAACGTGACGCTGGCCACCTTCGCCCGCTTCGCACGCGCGTCGTTCCTCGACGAGCGCCGCGAGCGCTCGGTGACCCGCGAGCAGATCGAGGCGCTGGAGCTGCGACCCGCTGATCCCGACCGCATCACCGGCACGCTGTCGGGCGGCAACCAGCAGAAGATCCTCCTCGGCCGCTGGCTCGTGCACGGCACCCGCGTGCTGCTGCTCGACGAGCCCACCCGCGGCGTCGACGTCGGCGCCCGCGCCGAGATCTACGCCCTCATCCGTCGCCTCGCCGACGCCGGCAACGCCATCGTCGTCGTCTCGAGCGAGATCGAGGAGGTGCTCGGCCTCTCCGACCGCGTCCTCGTCATCGCCGACGGACGCGTCCTGCACACCACCCCCGCCACCGACATCGACGAGCACGGCGTGCTCGATCTCATCATGGAAGGAGTCGCCGCGTGAGCGACCAGACCACCGCCCCCGCCGCCGCGGAAGCGACGACCGAAGCCCCGAAATCCGACGAGAGCCTCGCGCGACGCCTCCTGGGCGGCGCGGTGGGCCGCAACCTCGGCCTCGTCATCGCACTGCTGCTGCTCGTCGCCGTCGGCGCGATCACCGCGGGCGACCGCTTCTGGAACTTCGAGAACTTCCTGACGATCATCCGCTTCGCCTCGATCATCGGCGTCATCAGCATCGGCATGACGTTCGTGATCACGGCGGGCGGCATCGACCTCTCCGTCGGATCGGTCATGGGCCTCGCGACCGTCGTCGCGTCGTTGTCGTGGGTGCAGGCGGCCGCCGACCAGACGAGCTGGCTGCTCATGGTCGCCGTCGCCCTCGCGGTCGGCGCCGGAGCCGGCCTCATCAACGGCATCGTGATCGCCTACGGCAAGGTGGTGCCGTTCATGGCGACACTCGCAATGCTCGTCGGCGCCCGCGGACTCGCCGAACTCCTGTCGAACAAGACGACCCAGATCGTCACCGTCAACGGGTTCCTCGACTTCTTCCGCGGCTCCTTCCTCGGCATCTCGTGGCTCATCTGGATCTTCGTGATCGTCGCCGTCGTCGGCTGGTTCCTGCTCAACCGCACGACCTTCGGTCGCCGCACGGTCGCGATCGGCGGCAACTTCGAGGCCACGCGCCTCGCCGGCATCCGCGTCAAGCGCCACCTCGTCGCTCTCTACGTGCTCGTGGGCCTCACCGCGGGCATCGCCGCGGTCATGATGCTCGGCCGCACCACGGCCGGCACGTCGACGCACGGCCTCCTGTACGAGCTCGACGCGATCGCCGCGGTGGTCGTCGGCGGCACGCTCCTCGTGGGCGGTCGCGGCACCATCGTCGGTACCGTGCTCGGCGTCCTGATCTTCTCGACGCTGACGAACGTGTTCACGCAGAACAACCTCTCCACGTCGGTCCAGGCCGTCGTGAAGGGCGTCATCATCGTGGTCGCGGTGCTCCTGCAGCAGCGCTTCGCCTCGCGCCCCGGCGGTCGCAGCACGAGCTGACGCGCACCGCTCAGAACGACCCGATGCTCCCCGGCGACTCGCCGGGGAGCATCGTCGTGTGCGCGGGATGCATCCCTGATCGATGCATCTGCGGACCTCCGTCGGGAGCCGCCCACCGCGGGACTCCCCCGGAGACGAATGCGTCCCGGGTCGCACCCGTAACGTGCGACCCGGGACAGTGCAGCACCCCTCTACCAAGAAAGGAGCAGCCCCGTCAGCCTAGGCCACACCGGGCCGACGTTCCTCCCCCAGCACGGGGGTGGCGGGGTACACGAGGGCGAGCGGATGCCGCATCGACGCGTCGAATCGACCGGCCCGACGTGCGCTCGCCGGTCCGACGGCTCCGACCCGGCGCCGCCGGGCACCACGCCGGCGATGCGCGACGCCGCCGACCGGATCGGGGTACACCGCTCGGCATCCCGACTCAGCCCGATGCTCGGCCCGCAGACACCGCAACGCAGCATCCGGGGCGCACACGAACGGGCCCCGGTTCCGGGCGCCCGGCAAAGGGCCCCGGATCCGGGCGCACGAGAACGGGCCCCGGTTCCGAGGAACCGGGGCCCGTCCGTCGGGCGGGGCTTATGCCGTCAGCTGCTTGAGGTCGGCGATCACCGCCTGGGCGGCGCGGATCACCAGGGCGGCCGCGTCGGCGTCGGTGCGGATCCGGTTGGGGACCTGCTTGACGATGAACTCGAGCTTGCTGATCGCCAGGGTGGTGTTCCCGGCGGCCAGTGCCGCGTCGATCTCGGCCAGCGTGTCACCGAACGACTGCTTCGCGCCGTTGGTGATGCGCCCGTCGGCCTTGAGTTCGGCGAGCAGCGAACGGATGTCGCTCGTCGACGTGGTGAACGCCAGCTGGTCGAGTTCGACACCACCCGTGCTCGTCACGTAGAGCCGGTCGGTGCCCTCGGGCACCTCGAGCAGCGGCGAGGAGATCTCCTTCCACGCGCCGCTGGTGTTCGCGACGTCGATGGTCAGGAAGGCGTCGGCGTCGGCCGCGCCCCAGCGGAGCGAGAGGGTGCCGGTGCCGATGGCGCGAGCCTCGACGCCCGTGATCCCGATGAGGTTCACCGGGTCGTAGGCGATCCAGTCGCCCGCGTCGAACGACACCACCTTGCGAACGCCGTGCGCGGTCGTGTCGTCGACGACCTCGATGCCGCTGCGCGCGTCGGCGTGCTCCGCCTGCAGTTCACGCGGGTTGAGCAGCGTCACCGCATCGCCCAGGAGTGCCGGCGCGGTCGCGGTGCCGGCGTCGGTGTACGAGGCGCCGATCACACCGTAGATGTTCTCGGTCTCACCGTGCCCTGCCTCGGACTGCGTCTCGATGGTGGCGGTGCATCCGCTGCCCGTGAAGAGCGGGTGCGCGTGCGTGTTGTCGTGGCCCAGGCCGTAGCTCCACAGCACTCGGCTGCAGTCGATCGTCTCCTCGGGGTCGGTGACCTTCACCTCGAAGGCGACCTTGTCGCCCCAGTCGGTGAACGAGCCGTTCTCGGGGGTGATGATCTCGACGATCGGGGCGGTGTTGCCCACCGTGATGACGACGGAGGTCAGGCTGACCCGGCCGCCGCTGTCGGTCACGCGCACGCGGGCCGTGTACTGCCCGTCCGTGGTGTACGTGTGGCTGATCTGGGCGGGGCCGTCGGTGAACGTCCCGGTGCCCTCGAGGTCCCAGGCGAAGCTGAGCGCGAGGTCGTCGGGGTGCGTGCTGCCGGCGGCCGAGAAGTCGACCGCGAGCGGGCCGTGGCCCGACGTGACCGAGGCCGTGAGGTCGGCGCGCGGACCCTTCGTGCCCACGGTGTAGTCGACCCGGTAGAGACCCGCGTCGGGGTTCGGCCGGAAGAAGCCGTCGCCGTAGTCGAGCACGTAGAGCGAGCCGTCGGGACCGAACTCGAAGTCGATGACGTTGTCCCAGACCGGCATGCCGGCCGCGGTGAGCGCCGAGTTGGGCAGGAAGTCCTGGATCCTCGTCACCTCGCCGTCGGGGTCGTCCTGCGAGAACGCGAAGACGCGGTCACGCGAGAACTCCGCCATGAATGCCTTGCCGTCCCAGTACTCGGGGAACTTCGTCGCCGACTCGTTCTCCTCGTCGTAGCGGTAGGTCGGGCCGCCCATGGGCGCCTGGCCGCCGCTGCCGAACTCGGGCCACGGCTGGTGCGTCGGCTGGTCGCCGTACCAGAGCTGCGGAGCGGTCGCCGGAGGCAGCTGCTGCAAGCCCGTGTTGTAGGGCGACGGGTTCACCGGCGCCGTGCAGTCGTACCAGTTGCGCACCGTGAGGGTCTCGTAGTCCCAGTTGCTGTAGTTCGCGTTGGGACCATGGCAGAGGGGCCAGCCGCCGTTCACGGGAACGGTGGTCGACTGCCATTCGACGTAGCCCATCGGGCCGCGGTCCACGTTCGCCGTGCCCGCGTCGGGGCCGTAGTCGCCCCACGTGACCGCGTTCGTCACCGGGTCGTAGTCGATCCGGAACGGGTTGCGCACGCCCATCACGAAGATCTCGGGGCGTGTGCCTGCGGTGCCGGGCGCGAACAGGTTGCCGGCCGGGATCGTGTACGAGCCGTCGTCCTGCACGTCGACCCGGAGGATCTTGCCGCGCAGGTCGTTCGTGTTGCCGGCCCCGCGACGTGCGTCGAAGCCGGGGTTGAAGCCGGCCCGGTCGTTCATCGGCGCGTAGCCGTTGGCACCGGGCGCGCTCGCGGGTGTGTTGTCACCCGTGGAGAGCAGCACGTTGCCGTCCTTGTCGAAGGCGACGTCACCGGCGACGTGGCAGCACTGTCCGCGGTTCACCTCGACCTTGATGATGACCTGCTCGGTCGCGAGGTCGAGCGAGCTCGTCGCGGCGTTCCACTTGAAGCGGCTGAGCTGGTTGTAGCCCTTCCACTGGTTCCAGTAGCTCGCGTCGGCGCCCGCGGGCAGCGAGTTCGGCGCCGAGCCGGTGGGCGTCGTGGCGGGATACGGCGCCGTCATGGTGCGCGGCGCGTAGTAGAGGTAGACCCAGCCGTTCTCCTCGAAGTCGGGGTCGAGGGTGATCGTCTGGAGGCCGTCCTCCGAGTTGGCGTAGACGTCGACGGTGTTGACCACCGTGGTCGTGCCTTGGGACGGGTCGGTCAGGCGCACCTGGCCGCCGCGCGTCGTGTGCAGCACGCGCGAGTCGGGCAGCACGGCCAGGTCGATGGGCTCACCGACGTCCTTCGTCAGGGTGACCTTCTCGTAGTTGGCCCAGGTGGTGGCGGCGATCTCGTCGCCGTGATCGTCGCCGTCATGGGCGAAGGCGGTGGCGGGGCTCATCGCGAGCGCCGTCACCGCCAGAAGTCCGCTGAGCGCGAGCGCGCCCAGGCGGAACCGGGGTGTGGACATGGATGTCTCCTTGGTAGAGGGGTGTGGTGGTGGTGCGGATGCCCCGGGGCCGGGGTTACGGTCCGGCCCCGGGGTTCCACGCGACGCGTCGCGTGGTCATCGACTCGGTCAGCCGCGGAGGCGCGCCATCCCGTCGTAGGCCACCTGCGCGAACTGCAGGGACTGGCCGGGGTTGGCGGCGCCGCCGGGTGCCGTGTCCTGCTCCCACATCGGGTTGTGGTAGCCCTTGGCGCCCATACGCTGGAAGAACGTCGTGTAGTCGATGTCTCCCTGGCCGAACGGAACCATGTCGTAGCCGTTCGCGGTGGCCGGGTTGCTCTTGCCGTCCTTGGCGTGGAAGAGCGGGAACCGCTGGGTCTGGGCGGCGACCAGCCCGGCCGGGTCGAAGATGTTCGTCACGGCCGTGCCGTCGGGCGCGGTGAACACCTTGTGCTTGAACTGCGCGACGTGCGCCCAGTAGATGTCCATCTCCAGGTACACGTAGTTCGGGTCGGTGTTCGCCAGGAACCACTCGAGACGGCGGACGCCGCTCGAACGGGTCGGACGGCCGGCCGCGTCGTTCGGGCCGCTGTCGAGCAGGAAGCTGTACGCCACGTCGTGGTTGTGCGTGTACAGCTTCAGCCCGTGGGTCGCCGCACGAGCGCCGAGGATGTTCCAGCGGTCGGCCGCGGCCTGCCAGTCGGCGAGGTAGGCGCTGCCGGTCGGGTCGCTGCCCGTGCCGATGTGCCCGAAGCCGAGGATGTTCGCGATCTCGCAGGCGGCGTCGAACTGCGCCAGCGTGGCGTCGGTGATCGACCCGGGGATCGAGCCGTGGTTGCCCTCGGCCTCGAGTCCGTTGTCGTCGAGCCACTTGCGCATCAGCTGGGCACCGGCGACGTTGTTGACGTTGCCGCCCTCGGCGTTCGCGTGCTGGCCGTAGCCGGCGAACTCGATCTGCTTGTACCCGATGCGCGACAGCTCCTGGAACACCTCCTTGAAGCCCGACGCCAGGTCGGTCGTGTTCGGGTCGCGGCTGATCGCGTCGCGAACGGTGTACAGGATGATGCCCCGCTTCCCGGGCGGGATGAGGACGCCGTTGCTGCCGGGGGCGGCCTTGGCGGCACCGGCCGCCTGGGCGAGGGCCTGGGCGGGGCTCCCGCCGATCGCCGCCGCACCGAGGGCAGCCGCCGCGGCCATGCCCGTCGTCGCCGCGAGCAGCTGGCGCCGGGACAGGCCGAGGCTGCGCCCCAGCTGCGGATCGTCGGATCGATCGATCAGATCGCTCATGATGCTCCTTTGCACTGATGTGTTGGGGGGTGCAGCCGCGGCCCGAGTGATCGAGCCCCGATTGCCTTCGACGCCGTCCAGTTCGCACCGGCCGAGCGCCTCACGTGAACCGAGCGGATCACGCTTTTTCGGACACTACGGCATTTGTTCGGAGGCGGTCAAGCAAAAGACGAGTCTCCGGTTTTGACTTTTGAATCGTTGTCGTCATAAGTGAGGACACGCCTCGCTGACGCCGGGCACGCCGCAGTCCCGGAGGCCGAAACGGACCTCCGGGATGACGGTGGGGGACGGCTCAGGCGGCCGCGTCGGCGTCCTTGACCACGGGCTGGGCGACGGTCGCCTGCGGGCTCGCCGGCTTCTCGCCCTCGTCGCGTATCTCGGTCTTGAGGATGCGCATGGACTGGCCCAGGCTGCGCGCCAGCGCAGGGATCTTGGGGGCTCCGAACAGCAGCAGGATCACGACCACGACGATCAGGGCGTGCCACCCGTTGAGATTGGCGAACATGGGTCTCCTCCGTACTCCATCGTGCGAAACGCGACTCCGTCGCTGCGTTTACAGCTTATGCACAGCGGTCGCCATATGTCCATCGGCGCGCATGGATCGGCACTCCCGATCGTGCCTCGTTCACGGGGCAATCGGAGCCGAAATGACCCTCGATCAGGGGCGGAGCACCGGCAGCGGGCCGCCCTCGCGAGGCTCGGCCCACAGGTCGACGCCCTCGGTCGTGCGCGCGAACGCGTCGATCTCGGCGAGCTCCGCGGCGGCGAAGTCGAGGCGGTCGAGCGCCGCCACGTTCTGCTCGAGCTGCGCGACGCGACTCACGCCGAGCACCAGGCTCGTGACCCGCTCGTCGCGGAGCGCCCAGGCGAGCGCGAGCTGCGGCAGGGACTGGCCGCGGCGCTCCGCGATGGCCGTGAGCCCCCTGAGGCGTTCCACGAGCTCCTCGGTGATGACCTCCGAATCGAGCGATCCGTCGGTCGACGCACGCGAGCCCTCTGGCACCCCCTCGTGGTACTTGCCGGAGAGCAGGCCCTGGGCGAGCGCAGTGAAGCCGATGATGCCGAAGCCGTGGTCGCCCGCGGCATCCACGAGACCATCGGTCTCGATCCAGCGGTTGAGCATCGAGTACGAGGGCTGGTGGATCGCCAGGGGCACGCCGCGCTCCGCGAGGAGCTCGTGCATGCGACGCGTGTCGGCCGCCGAGTACGACGAGACGCCCACGTAGAGCGCCTTGCCGTGCTCGACGATCGACGCCAGGGCGCCCGCGGTCTCCTCCATGGGCGTCTCGGGGTCGGGTCGGTGGTGGTAGAAGAGGTCGACGTAGTCGAGCCCGAGGCGTCGCAGCGAGGCATCCAGCGATGCGGTGACGTACTTGCGGCTGCCGCCCACGCCGTAGGGCCCCGGCCACATGTCCCAGCCGGCCTTGGTCGAGACGACGAGCTCGTCGCGATACGGCGCGAGGTCGGTCGCGAGCACGCGGCCGAAGTTCGCCTCGGCCGAGCCGTACGGCGGGCCGTAGTTGTTCGCGAGGTCGAAGTGCGTGATCCCGAGGTCGAAGGCCCGGCGCACGATCTCGCGTTGCGCGTCGAGGGGCCGGTCATCGCCGAAGTTCTGCCACAGCCCGAGCGAGAGCACCGGCAGCTTGAGTCCGGATGCCCCGACGCGCCGGTAGGGCATGCGGTCGTAGCGGGCGGGGTCGGCGGTGTACGTCATCGTCCAGGGCTCCTTCGGCGGTGCGGCGGTCGCGCCACCGGCAGGCTACCTCCCCCGTCCGTCGTCGGGCTCCCAGACGACGAACGCCCAGACGACGAACGCCCAGACGACGAACGCCGAGACGACGAACGGCCGCCCTCTCGGGCGGCCGTTCGGTCCACATCGTGCGACAACAGCAGTGGTGGTGGAGATGGGGGGAATTGAACCCCCGTCCATCGCTGAGTTTCCACGCCTTCTCCGGGCGCATCCTGTGAGGCGTTCTGCTCGGCCCCGACTCTTGCCACAGGCATCTGAGTCGACGGGCCCAGCCTGAAGAAAGTCCCGCACGTCGCTCAGGCGACGACGCGCAGCGAGTTCCCTAGATGACGCCAGTGACCGGGGCGGGAACGAACCCGGACTGACGGACTATCGGCCTCGCTTAGGCAGCGAGGGCGAAGTCAGACTGCTTCTTATTGGCAGTTATTGTTTCGCAGGGAGCGTTCACGAGATAACCCTGCATCCTCGGCCCGCTTCTCGTGGGCGCACAGGCGATGTCGAAACCGATCATCCCCATGTGGCACCGCGCCGGTCGGAACCGGTTCGGAGGGCCGTTGTCGCACGCTGTGGAGTTTCCAAGTCCCGCATCCTCCGAGTTCAGCACTCGGTGTCCGCGGCCTTACAGGATACAACGGACCGGGCGTCACTGTCATTCCACGCCGCGGGTCGGCGCTCGGCAATCGTTCATCCGACCGTAACCCACGGCCCACGTGATGCCCGTAGCGTCCCGGCATGGGAAGTTCGGGAGCCGCGTGATCGGCCGCGTCGATCCGTTCATCGGCACGGAGGTCACCGACCTGCCGCCGCCCACGGGCATCGCGGCCACGTGGTGGTGGCCGAAGCCGCAGGTGGGCAACACGCATCCGGGTGCGACCTCTCCGCTCGGGATGGTCTCGGCGTGCGCGTACTCGGGCGCCTACCCCACCGGCTACGGACGCTACGACCTCAGCACGGAGGGCGTGCCCACGACGATCCACGACGACGCCGTGGCATCCGGCTTCACGCACTTCCAGCAGTCGGGGACGGGGGCGATCCGCAAGTACTACAACTACTTCCGGGTGACGCCCATGCTCGAGCCGCTCGACGTGCTCGGTCGCACCTGGCGCCTGGTCGACGAGGAGGCGGAGCCGGGGTACTACGCCGCGACGCTCGAGAGCGGCATCCGTGCCGAGCTCACCGTCGGGCCGAAGAGCGCGGTGCACCGTTACACCTTCCCGCGCAACCGCAACGCCCGCGTGGTGATCGACTTCTCGCTCGGCGGTCTCGCGATCCCGCACGGCGAGACGATCCCACTGCGCGCGCACCTCGAGTCGATCGGCCCGGGGATCGCGCAGGGCGAGATCGTCGTGGAGGGCGCGCCGCTCGCGGTCTACGTCGAGTGCGACGCGCGGTCGTGGCGGCAGATGCTCTGGTACGACCGCCGGCTCATGCCGGGTGGCACCCGACTCGCGTTCGACCACATCCGTCCGACCACGCTGCGCCCGTTCGGGCTCATGTGGGCGGGACCGAGCGACGCGGGCCAGACGGTCGAGGTGCGCATCGGGTTCTCGCTGCGCGGCGTTGAGCAGGCCCGCGAGAACCTCCGGCGCGACTGCGGCGTCGGGCCGGCGCGGTTCCCCCAGCGCCGCGACCGCACGAGGAAGGCGTGGCGCCGCCAGCTCAAGGCGATCACCGTGGACACGCCGTCGGCCGAGCGCGAGACGGTGTTCTCGACGGCGCTCTACCACTCGCTCATCAAGCCGTGCCTCGCTCCTGAGGAGAGCCCGTTCTGGCCGTCGGACGGCCCGTTCGTCTACGACCTCTCCACGATGTGGGACATCTACCGCACCCAGTTGCCGCTCATCACCGCGCTCATGCCCGATCGGGCGGTCGAGCTCGGAACGGCGCTCCTCACGATCTGCGAGGAGGAGGGCAACTTCCCCATCGGCTACCGCATGGCGCGGGGCAGCGACCGCTTCTCGCGACAGGGCAGTGCGCTCGCGCAGACCTTCCTCGCCGACCTGTGCGCCCTCGGCCTGCCGGGCATCGATTGGGAGTGGGCACTCGTGCACATGCACACCGACCTGCGCCGCACGTACGGCGAGGACTTCCTGCTGCGCGGCGTGGCGCATCCGATCAGCCACACGCTCGACCTGGCCTACGGGTACTGGTGCACCGCCGGCGTCGCCGAACGTGTGGGCGACCGCGCCCTCGTCGAGCAGTTCCGCACCCTCGCCGCGCGCTGGGTGAACGCGTTCGACGACGCCACCGGCCTGCTCCAGGACTCGACGTTCTACGAGGGCAGCCGGCACAACTACTCGTTCCGGCTGCTGCACGACATGCGCAACCGCATCGGCCTCGCGGGCGGCGACGACGCCTTCGTGCGCCTCCTCGACGCGTTCTTCGGCTACGGAGCCAAGCCCGTGCGCCAGCCGGGCATCCGCCCGGGACTCGAGGAGCTCGCCAACGGGTACGCGCTCGGCCGATTCGAGGGGCTCAACAACGAGCCCGACATGGAGGCTCCGTGGGCGTACCAGTACGCCGGACGCCCCGACCGGACCGCCGAGGTCGTGCACGCCGGGGTCCACCAGCAGTTCGGCACCGGCCGTGGCGGCCTGCCCGGCAACGACGACTCGGGCGGTCTCAGCTCCTGGTACGTGTGGGCGTCGCTCGGGCTGTTCCCCGTCGCCGGCCAGAACCTGTTCCTCGTCAACGCGCCGTCGTTCGCCGAGTCGGAGTTGCGCCTCGGCGACGGCGAGCTGCGCATCGAGACCACCGGATTCGTCGAGCCCGAGCGCGACGGCCCGCCCCAGTACGTGCAGTCCGCCACGTTCAACGGCGTGCCGCTCGACCGCACGTGGCTGCGCGGCGACGACGTGCACCGCGGCGGCCGATTGCGCATCGAGCTGGGCCCCGAGCCGAGCGCGTGGGGCCGCGACGGCCGGCCGCCCTCGGCGTCCGATCCCTGAGCACGGATGCCGCGAGGCCCGCACGACCCGGCCCACCGCACGACCCGGACCACCGCCCGACCAGCCCATCGCCCACCCATCCGGAAGGACGAGCCATGACCACCAAGCCCCGCATCCGCCTCGTGATCGTCAACCGCGCCGATCCCGTCATCTGCGGCCACTCCGTCGAGGGACGCAATCTCGCGGAAGCCGCCCTCGAACGCGGCTTCGACGAGGTGCGCATCGTGACCTGGCCGATCGACCGCCTCGAGGCCACCGGCCTCCCGTTGAAGCCGCTCGACCGCATGCTGCCCTACAGCGCGGGCATCATCGTCGAGCGCCCCGAGCCCGTCGGCGACTACAAGGTGCCCGACGGCCGCTGGCTGGCCGGCATCACCGGCCGACTCGTCGAGCTCTTCACCGACGGCGTGCCCACCGTGTGCCTTTCGCTCTACCTCAGCCCGCACACGATCGCCGTGACCGACGCGGTGCGCGCCGCGTGGAGCACGGGCCTGCCCGTGAACGTCACGACGATCGCCGAGGCGGTCGGGTCGGATGTCACGAACGTCGTCCGCTCGTGCGTCGAGGAGGGCCGGTTCGGGGCCGCGGCCCACATCCTCTCGAGCTACCTCGCGCAGGACCACTGCGTCGCCGTCTCGGAGTACACCCGCGACCTCATCGTCGCCGCGGCATCCGAGATCGACGCCTTCCACGGCACGCGGTTCGCCGAACAGTGCCGCGAGCGCATCCGCATCTCGTACCCGGCGATCGACACGTCGCAGTACCTCGACCTCGATCCCGATCTCGTCGACGGCGTACTCGCGGCACGCGGCCTCGAGCGCGGCGGCTACGTGTTCTTCCTCTCGCGCCTCACGAGGGCGAAGGGCGTCGACGACCTCATCGCGGGCTTCGAACGCACGCCCGCGAACGCCCGGCTGAAGCTCGTGATCGCTGGTCGGGGGCCGGATGCCGCGTGGTTCCAGCGGCTCGCCGCGGCCTCGCCGCTCGCCGACCGCATCCTCTTCCTCGACGACGTCGACGACGCCGAGAAGCCGTACCTCATGGCCGGCTGCGCCGCCTACGTGCTGCCGAGCAAGCCGCGCCCCGAGTTCGTCGAGACCTTCGGCATCGCCCTCGCCGAGCAGATGCTCGCGGGCGGCGGCGCAGTGATCACGACCGAGACGGGCGGCATCGGCGAGGCCGTCGGCGACCACGCGTTCATCGTGCCGGTCGACGATCCCGACGCGATCGCTGCGGCGATCGACCAGGCGCTCGCGCTGCCGGCCGAGGAGCGCGCCGCCCGGGCCGAGCGCGCCCGCGCGTACGCACTGCAGTTCGACCGGATGGCGGTGTTCGACCGGCTCTTCGACGCGGCGGGCGTGCTCCCGGCGCGCCAGCCCGCCTGAGGCTCGGCGGCGCGGTCCGCCCCGGCACGTATGCTGAGGTCGGCCGCGCCCGCGTGCGGCCGCGGACGCATCACATCGCCCGCCGCTCGCCGTCGAGAGGGGACCACATGCCGACCACGATCGCCGTCACCGGACGGGCCGAGGAGCGCATCGCTCCCGAGCTCGGGGCCGTCACCCTGTCGGTCGGCGGCTCGGGCGCCGCACGCGAGCACGTCTACGGCCGAACGAGCGCGGCCCACGAACGCCTGCTCGCCGAGGTGCGCGAGCTCGAGGCATCCGGCGCGCTCGAGACCTGGTCGGCCGGGCAGCTGCGCGTGTGGTCGTACCGCCCGTGGAACAACGAGGGCCGGCAGCTTCCGGTCGTGCACCAGGCCAGCGCCGACGTCGAGGTCGTGTTCACGGACCTCTCCCGCATCGGCGAGTGGGTCGGCGAGGCGGCCGGATCCGACGAGATCACGATCGGCGGCATCGACTGGCGCCTCACCGAGGCGACGCGTCGCCGAGTGCAGGAGACCGCGCAGCGCGCGGCCGTGGCCGACGCCGTCACCAAGGCGCAGGTCTACGCGTCGGCGCTCGGGCTCGGCGCGCCCACGCCCGTCGAGCTGGCCGACCAGGGCCTGCTCGCCGTGCACCCCGGTCCGCCCATGCCGAAGGCCATGATGATGCGGGCCGTCGCCGATGTCGGCGGCGCATCGCCCACCGAGTTCGCGCCGCAGGAGCTCGTGATCGAGGCCGCCGTCGACGCCCGCTTCACCGCCGACCCGGCCTGACGACCCCCGCTGGTTGAGGAGCGCCCGGCGGAGCCGACGCTCGCGTCCGGTGGTTGAGGAGCGCCGGGCGAAGCCCGACGCGTCTCGAAACCCAGCCCACGAAACCCGGACCGATGGGCGCGGCCCGCGTCTCGGAACTCAGCCCTGATCGATGAGCAGCGCCTCGAGCGCCGCCAGCTCGTGCAGCGTGAGCCCCGACGCGAGCAGGTACTCGCGCGTCGAGCCGTGCGCGCGCTCGACGGTCTCGATCACACCCTCGAGGGCCTCGCGCGGACTGCCGCCCATGAGCACGCGCAGCTCGGGAGTGTCGGGCACGCCGTAGCGGCCGATCATGGTCACCATGTCCTCGAGCCACTCGCCGGCGAGGTTGCCCTCGGTGCGCGCGTAGTCCTCGATGACGGCGTCGCGGTCGACGCCGACCGCGAGGAGGGTGAGTGCGACGACGATGCCGGTGCGGTCCTTGCCGGCGGTGCAGTGCACGACGACCGACCGCTCCCCCGCGCTCGAGATCTCGCGCAGCGCGCTCACGACGATGGGCGCGTGCTGGGTCACGATGCGGTCGTAGAGCGCGTCGAGCGAGATACCGCCCTTGCCCTGCGAGGCGCCTGAGCCCTCGAAGACGGGCAGGCGCAGCACCTCCACGTCGAGCCCGTCGAGGTCGTCGGGCATGACCGCGGCCTCGTTCTCGTCGCGCAGGTCGATGACGATGCCGATGCCGAGGTCGCGCAACGCGGCGCGCCCCTCGACGCCGAGGCGGTGCAACCCGTCGGACCGGTAGAGCACCCCGTCGCGCACCGTGCCGGTCTTCGCCGGCAGTCCGCCGACGTCGCGGAAGTTGTAGGTGCCGGGAACCGGGATGCGGGTCGAGGTCTCCATCGCAGTGAGCCTACCCCGCGGTGCCGACACGTCGGCTGGGAGGCATCCGGGAAGCGGACCGGCGGCGAGCCGCGCCCGCGACCCGCGGCGTCGATGCGCGACTGGCCTACTCCCCGAGGTTCCGCCGGCTCGCGATGGCGCGGTCGGCCTCGCGCTTGTCCTGCCGCTCGCGCAGCGCCTGGCGCTTGTCGTACTCGCGCTTGCCCTTCGCCACCGCGAGCTCGACCTTCGCGCGGCCGTCGCTGAAGTAGATCGACAGCGGGATCAGCGTGTACCCGCCGTCCTTCGTGCGATGGCTGATCTTGATGATCTCCTGCTTGTGCAGCAGGAGCTTGCGCTTGCGCCGCGGGGCGTGGTTGTTCCACGTGCCCTCGGTGTACTCGGGGATGTGCACGGCGTCGAGCCACATCTCGCCGTTGTCGATGAAGGCGTAGCCGTCGACGAGCGACGCGCGCCCCTCGCGCAGCGACTTCACCTCGGTGCCGGTGAGCACGATGCCCGCCTCGTACGTGTCCTCGATGAGGTAGTCGTGGCGCGCCCGGCGGTTGGTCGCGACGACCTTCTGACCGCGTTCCTTGGGCACGACGTGCTCCTTCGTTCGAGTGCGAGCGCCCCGGGGCATCCGAGGCAGCCTCTCACTCTAGCGGATGCCGCGGCCGCCGCCGCCGGACGGCCGCCGCCCGCCTGCGCGCCGCAGGGGCGGCGGCGCGCGATGAACTCAGACCTTGAGGTACCGCGTGATCGCGATGCCCGCCGACACGGCCGCGAGCAGCACGCCCACGGCGACGAGGATCGGCACCACGATGAGCGCGTCGGTGAGGTCGACGAACGTGAACGAGAGGCTCTGCGCGAGGTAGCCCTGCACGAAGAACTGCACGATCGCGATCACCGCCCCGCCCGCGAGCAGGGAGCCGAGCAGCCCGGCGAAGATGCCCTCGAGCACGAACGGCGTCTGGATGAACCGGTTCGAGGCGCCGACGAGCCGCATGATGCCGAGCTCGCGGCGGCGCGAGAACGCCGAGAGGCGGATGGTCGTCGCGATGAGGAGTGCCGCCGCGACGAGCATGATCGCCGCGATCGCGATGGCCGTGTAGCTCGCGGCATTGAGCACGTCAAAGATCTGGTCGAGGTAGCGGCGCTGGTCGACGACCTGCTCGACGCCCGCGAGGCCGGCGAGGCTCTCGGCGATGACGGCGGCCTGCGACGGGTCGACGAGGTTCACCCAGAACGTCTCGTTGAGCACCTCGGGCGTCACGTAGTCCGCCGCGGGCGTGCCCTCGAACTGCTGCTGGAAGTTGTCGTACGCCTGCTGGTGGTCCTCGAAGTAGAACTCGTCGATGAACGGCTTGAGCGTGTCGGAGTCGAGCTGCGCCTCGACGGCGGCCTTCTGCTCCTCGGTCGCCTCGCCGTCGGTGCATCCGGCGGCCGTCGACACCGACGTGCAGAGGTACACCGCGACCTGCGCGCGGTCGTACCAGTAGTTCTTCATCTGGGCGATCTGCAGCTGCATGAGCGCCGCGGTGCCCACGAACGTGAGGGAGATGAACGTGACGAGCACGACCGACACGACCATCGTCGCGTTGCGCCGCAGGCCGTTCGCAGCCTCGGCGAGCACGAGCCCGAACCTCATTTCGTCGGTCCCACTTCCTGCTGGTCGTCACCCTCGCGCGGTCCGCCGGGGGCGCGCAACCCCAGGCGCTCGGCGAGGGTCAGGTGCTCGGATGCCACGCCGCCGGCCTTCGCGGCCGGTGCGGCGGTGCCGGGCTCGGCCGTGGGCTCTGCCGCCTCGCCGGCGGGCGTGACGGGGACCGATGCGGTCGCGGCCGCGGTGATCGCGGCGGCGGCGTCCGTCACCTCGTCGCGCTCCTCGGGCTCGACGTAGAGCGGCTGCTTCTCCTCCATGGCCTTGCGGTCGACCTTCGGAGCGGCCTTCCTCACGGGCTTCTTCGCGGGAGTCGCGGCGGCAACGGTCGCCGCCTCGGAGGGGCTCACGGACTCGCCGTCGGTGTCGGTCGCCACCTGGGCGGCGGCCGCTTCGGCGGAGGCGGCGGCAGCTGCGGCCGCCGGCACCGGCTCGGCCGGCTTCGCGGCCTTCGATCGAGTGGCGCGGGTCTTCCGGCCCTTCGCCGCGGCACCGCCCGCGAGCACGGCCGCGACGGCCTCCTCGTCGGGCACGGCCGCGGCGGGCGCGGAGGCGGCGGCGACCATCTCGTCGGACACCTCGACCGTGAGCGCCGAGTCGACGTCGCCGAGGGCCGCGCCGTAGCCGGCCCCGCGCTCGTCGCGCACGATCTCGCCCGCCGACAGCTCGATCACGCGGCGCTGCATCTGGTCGACGATGCCGGCCTCGTGCGTGGCCATGACCACGGTGGTGCCGCTGGAGTTGATGCGCTCGAGGAGCGTCATGATGCCCGCGCTCGTCACCGGGTCGAGGTTGCCCGTCGGCTCGTCGGCCAGGAGGATCTGGGGCTTGTTCACGATGGCACGGGCGATCGCGACACGCTGCTGCTCGCCGCCCGAGAGCTCGTGCGGCATCCGCTTGCCCTTGCCGTCGAGGCCGACGAGCTTGAGCGTCTCGGGCACGGCCGACTGGATGAAGCCGCGCGACTTGCCGATCACCCGCAGGGTGAACGCGACGTTCTCGTAGACGTTCTTGTTCGGCAGCAGCCGGAAGTCCTGGAAGACGACGCCGAGGTCGCGGCGGAAGTACGGCACCTTGCGGCTCGAGATCGAGCCGAGGTCCTGTCCGAGCACGTGGATCTTGCCCGTGCTGGGCTTCTCCTCCTTGAGGATGAGGCGCAGGAAGCTCGACTTGCCGGAGCCCGAGGCCCCGACCAGGAACACGAACTCACCACGGAGGATCTCCACCCCGATGTCGTCCAGGGCGGGCCTCGACTGACCCGGGTAGGTCTTGGTGACGGCATCGAATCGGATCATGTCGGATCGAGCCTAAGCAGCCCCGGCGCGGAACGCACCTGCGACTCGCCCGTTTCTCAGGTTGGGCCGGGAGTAGCGTGGGATCCGGATGCTGGAGCTCACCCAATGGAGGAACGCATGACGGTTCCACTCATCGGCATCGTCGCCGATCGCAAGTCTGCGAGCTATGGCTCGTGGGTCGACATCCCCACCGACGCGATCTCGCACACCTACGTCTCGGCGGTGCAGGAGGCGGGCGGTGCGCCGATCATCTTCCCGAGCCTCGACGTGCACGTCGACGATCCCGAGCGCCTCATCGACCTCGTCGACGGGCTGTTCCTGCCGGGCGGACGCGACCTCGACGCCGAGCTCTACGGCAGCGTCGCGCATCCGACGAACGACAAGCCCCTGCGGGTGCGCGACGAGCTCGAGATCGCCCTCACCCAGCTCGCCCGCGAGCGCGACATCCCGATCCTCGGCGCGTGCCGCGGCATGCAGGTGCTCAACGTCGCGCTCGGCGGCACGCTCGAGCAGCACCTCGGCGATCGCATCGACCTCACGCCGCATCGTGACATCTACGGCGAGCACACGTCGCATCCCGTGTCGATCCTGCCCGACACCCTGCTGCGCAGCATCACGCACGAGGCCGAGTTCGACATCTCGTCCCACCATCACCAGGGCGTCGACCGACTCGGCGAGGGACTCGTGGTCTCGGCGAGCGCGCCCGACGGCGTCGTCGAGGCGATCGAGACCACCGACGGAGCGTTCTGCCTCGGCGTGCAGTGGCATCCCGAGGAGCGGCTCGACCCCGAGGGCATCGCGCTCATCCGGGCGTTCGTGCAGGCGGCGCGCACGCGGGCCCGGGCGAAGTTCGCGGTGCGTTCCTAGGTCGAGGCGGGCCGGCGCAGCGAACGGCGAGCCCAGCGGATGCCGCGAGCGCGCGGCATCCGTCACCGAGTCGTCGCGGCTACTCGACCTTCTGTTTGCGCCACTTGATGCCGGCGGCGATGAACCCGTCGAGGTCGCCGTCGAACACCGCGTTGGGGTTGTTCACCTCGTGCTCGGTGCGGAGGTCCTTCACCATCTGGTACGGCGCGAGCACGTAGGAGCGCATCTGGTCGCCCCAGCTCGCGGTGATGTTGCCCGCGAGCTCCTTCTTCTGGGCGGCCTCCTGCTCCTTCTGCATGAGGAGCAGGCGCGACTGCAGCACGCGCATGGCGGCGGCGCGGTTCTGGATCTGCGACTTCTCGTTCTGCATCGAGACGACGACGCCGGTGGGGAGGTGGGTGATGCGCACGGCGGAGTCGGTCGTGTTGACCGACTGGCCGCCGGGGCCCGACGAGCGGAACACGTCGACGCGGATGTCGCCCTCGGGGATGTCGATCTCCTCGGTCTCCTCCATGAGCGGGATGACCTCGACGGCGGCGAACGACGTCTGCCGCTTGCCGGCGGCGCCGAACGGGCTCATGCGCACGAGGCGGTGCGTGCCGGCCTCGACGCTCAGCGTGCCGAACGCGTAGGGCGCGTCGATCTCGAAGGTTGCGGACTTGATGCCCGCCTCCTCGGCGTAGCTCGTGTCCATGACGGTGGCGTTGTAGCCGTGCTTCTCGGCCCAGCGCAGGTACATGCGCATGAGCATCTCGGCGAAGTCGGCGGCGTCGACGCCGCCCGCGCCGGCGCGGATCGTGACGACGGCGGGGCGGCCGTCCCACTCACCGTCGAGGAGCGTCTGCACCTCGAGGTCGCCGACGGTCTTCTGCAGCGCGGCGAGCTCGGCGCGCGCCTCGGCGGCGGACTCCTCGTCGTCGGCCTCGTTCGCGAGCTCGACGAGCACCTCGAGGTCGTCGAGGCGGGAGTCGATGTTCTTCACGCGCGCGAGCTCCGACTGGCGGTGGCTCAGCGCACTGGTGACCTTCTGGGCGTTGTCGGTGTCGTCCCACAGGTCGGGCGCGCCGGCCTGCTCGGAGAGACGGGCGATCTCGGCTTCGAGGGCGTCGACGTCGACGACAGCACGGATGTCGCGGAAGGTGGAGCGCAGCGAGGCGATGTCCTGCGAGAGATCAAGATCCAACATGGCCTGTCCAGCCTAGTCGCGCCCGGCGTACACTGCGGATCGACGGCGGCATCCGGGGGGTCGGAGCCGCGCCGAAGGGGGCGACCGATGGCGGGTCACGCGTACCTCACGTTCTTCGACGACGCGGTGGGCGAGTCGCCCGCGGTCGGCCACGAGGACTGGATCGAGCTGTTGTCGTGGAACTGGGGCGTGACGGCGCCGGTCGGTCCGGGCGGTCCAGGCGGTGGGCCGGGCGGCGGCGGTGGCGGTGGCGCCGGTCGGCCCGATCCCTCGGCGCTCGTGTGGGAGCACGTCTTCGACGCGGCATCCACGCGGCTGCTCGGGTTCGTCGCGTCGGGTCGGCACCTCCGCAGGGCCGAGCTGCACGTGACCCGCGGCGGCGGGCACGGCGGACGCGACGCGTGGCTCGTCGTGACGATGGAGGACCTCCTCATCACGTCGGTGCAGACGACGGGCTCGGCCGACGGCGAGGTCGAGCAGACGGTGGGCATGGAGTTCCGCTCGGTGAAGTTCGCGTACCGGAAGCAGCGGCCCGACGGGGCGCTCGCCGATCCGATGACGTTCTCGTGGAACGTCGCGACGGGCGCGGTCGGCACGACGCCGTGAGGTGAGCTTCAGCGCGCACGGATGCCGCGCCCCCCGGGTGTAGCGTCGAAGGCGATGACCGTCGCGACGCCTCCGTTCTCCTGGCGCTCGATCATCCTCCCGGCCTATCTGCCGACGCTGCTCTTCTCGATCGGCGAGGGCGCGATCATCCCCGTCATCCCGGTCGTCGCGACCGACCGCGGCGCTTCGCTCGCGCTCGCGGGCCTCATCGCGGCCATGCTCATGGTCGGCGAGCTCGCAGGCGACCTGCCCGCGGGCTGGCTCGTCGCCCGCATCGGCGAGCGCAACGCCATGATCGGCGCGTCGCTGCTCGCCGTGATCGGCGTGCTCATCGCACTCGCCTCCCCCACCGAGTTCGCGCTCGGCATCGGCATCTTCCTGCTCGGCCTCGCGACCGCGGTGTTCGGCCTGGCGCGGCATGCATTCCTCACGAGCTACGTGCCCGAGGCGGTGCGGGCGCGGGCGCTCTCGACGCTCGCGGGCGTGTTCCGCGCGGGCTGGGCGATCGGCCCGTTCGTGGCCGCCGCGCTCATCGCGTGGACCGGCTCCTCCGAGGTCGTGTTCTGGGTGCTCGTCGCGGCCTGCTTCGCGGTCGTCGTGGTCCTCATCGTGCTGCCCGACCCCGAACGGGTGTTCGGAGCCGCTCGGCTGGCGCGCGAGGCATCCGTCGACCCTTCGTCGGCCGGCGCCGGCTCGGCTGAGGCGCGCACGGCGGGCGAGGCCGAAGCGGATGCCGCGTCGCACGGCGTGTTCCGCGCGATCGCGACCTACCGCGCTGTGCTACTGCGCATCGGCAGCGGCGTCGGCCTGCTCGCGGCGGTGCGGGCGAGCCGCACGGTGATCCTGCCGCTGTGGGCCGTGTCGATCGGGATGCCGCCCGAGGCCGCCGCGCTCGTGATCGGCGTCTCGGCGACGATCGACTTCGCACTGTTCTACGTGAGCGGCCAGGTCATGGACCGGTTCGGCCGGCTCTGGAGCGCGATCCCCGGACTCGTCGGGCTCGGCACCGGGCACCTCATCCTCGCGTTCACGCACGACGTGCCGGGCGCCGAGGCGTGGTTCACGCTCGTGGCGCTGCTGTTCGGCGTCGCGAACGGCCTGTCGAGCGGGGTGATCCTCACGCTCGGCGCCGACCTCGCTCCGAAGGACCACCCGGCGCCGTTCCTCGCCGCGTTCCGCACCATCGCCGATGCCGGCCAGGCCGTCGCGCCGCTCATCCTCGCGGCGGTCACGTCGGCGGTGTCGATCATGGCCGCGAGCGCGACGATGGGGGTGCTCGGGTTCGTCGGCGCAGGCATCCTGTGGCGTTACGTGCCTCGGTACGTGCCGAGTGCGCGGCGCTCGCGACGGGCTGTCGGCTCGGACGGCTCGCGACCGCCAGAGCCGCCCGGCGCGCCCGGGCCCGGTGACTGAGTCTCGGCTCGCTCCGTCGACATACTGGACACGTGATCGACACCGTCGCCGCAGCTGTCGGCACCATCATGCTGGCCACTGCGCTCGGCGCCGGGCTCGGCCTGCTCGCGACCCGCGGACCGCGCGGCGCCCGCCGATGTGTGCCGGTGGCGACGATCGTCGCCCTCGTCGTCGTGGGCGTCCCGACGCTGCTGCAGTTCACGGCCGTGCCGTCGCTGCTCGATGCGCTCGAGCGCGACCGGGAGCGGATCTTCGACGGCGAGCTCTGGCGGCTCGTCACCCCGATCGTGGTGCAGGACAGCGGCGCCACCGGCACGATCACCAACCTCCTCTCCCTCGCGCTCATCGGCGTCATCGCGGAGTGGATCTGGGGACCCGCACGATGGGTGCTCATCGGACTGGGATCGGCACTGCTCGCCGAGCTCTGGGGACTCCTCGTGGATCCCGTCGGCGCCGGAAACTCGGTCGTGGTCTACGGGCTCGCGGCCTCCGTGGCGGTCGTAGCAGTCGTACGCGGACGAGGTCCGGCGCGCATCCTCGCGGTCGTGAGCCTCGTCGGCACCGCGGTGCTCCTGGGCGTGGGCGACCTCCACGGGGGTGCGGCCGCGGTCGGCGCGGCGATCGGCGCGATCCTCGTCTGGATGGAGCGCACCGCGGACGCGACCGCGGAATCGCCGTCGCTCAGCTGAGCTTGTCGCGGGCCGTCTCGGCGGCGTCGACGTCGTCCTTCGCCCGGTCGACGGCCACCTCGGCCTTGTTGCGAACCCGCTCGGCGTCGCGCTCGTCGCGCTCGGCGTCGACGATCTCGGATCGCAGCGCCTTCAACCGCGTCTCCAGCTCGTGCCGTTCGTCGCGCAGCTCGTCGGCGTTCCACTCGGCGGCCTTCAGCAGGTCCTCCGCCTCGGCGAGCGCCTTCTCGGCCGCGTCGAGGCGACCCTTCGCATCCTCCACGTCGGCGTCGGCCTGCTCGCGTGCGGCGCGGGCGGCCGCCTCCCGTTCGGCGGCGGCATCCGCTTGGGCCTGCTCGTCGGACTCATCGCGCTTCTTGGTCTTGCCACCCTTCTTGGCGGCGCCGCTCGCGGTCGAGGGCTTCGCCGCGCGCGGCTTGCGGGGTCGTGCAGCGGATGCCTCGCCGGCCACGGCCCCGTCGAGCTCGACGGCCTCGAAGCCCACGGCCTGCAGTCCGCGGGTGAGCCGTCCGGTGCGCAGCGCCTCGCCGGCGGCCTCGTCGACGGTGGCGGCGATGAGGGTCTGCTCGACCTCGTCGAGCACGGCGCGGGAGGGCGAGCGGTCCGCGGCATCCGCGATGTGCGTCGCCTGCCGCAGCAGGCCGGCGATGAGCTGGCGGCGCTCGGCGCCGACCGTGGTGAGGGTCCTGCCGTCGCCGGCGGCCTGGGCGTCGCGCAGGTCGGCGCCGAGGTCGAGCAGCTCGTCGACGGCGTCGGGCTGCTCGCGAACGAGCTGGTTGAGGATCCACGCGGCGGGCGAGGGCTTGCGGAACTCGCCGATGCGCTGGCTGAGCGCCCGGTCGTCGACCTTGACGTCTTTGGCGCGAGCGTTGCGGGCGGCGGTGAACTCCTCGGGCACGAGGGCGTAGAGCTCGTCGGCCGCGGCGGTCAGCGCATCGGTGGCCATGGCCTCCATCATGGCGTGGCGGCGCGCGGGGCGCGAAGGGTCACGCCGAGAAGTACACGACCGAGAGGATGACCGCCTGGCTCACGAACACGAACGCGCTCACGATGATCGCGGCGAGCGACACCCAGCCCGGACCGGTCGAGGGGTCGCGCCTGAACTGCCGGCGGCCGAGCACGCCGAGGATGATGCCGCCGGCCGCGGTCACGAGCGCCGGCACCGCCGGGAGGGCCAACGCGAGCACGCCGAGGGCGAGCCCGATGATCGCGAACAGCGAGACGCGCGAGCGCTTGGCGGCAGTGCCGCCCTGGCGGTCGGCGCTCATCGCGCGAACCTCTCGTGCGGGCGGCCGGTCAGGCGTCGATGGTCGGCGATCATGCCCTCCAGTCAACCGCATTCGCTCTGATCGGTCGGCCTGTGCCCCGGTTGGGGGCCGCGTGTCCTTCGGCGATGGGCGGTGCCGAGGCGTCGCACTCCGCTAGGTTCGCAGCAAGGGCCGGTCCCGGGGCCCGAAGACGGAGGACGCGGATGACCCGATCCGAGCCCGCAGGCCGTGCGCGGCCTGCGCCAGTACCGCAGGATGCCGCCGGCATCGTCGACCTGCTGACGCCGGCCCGAGGCGTCGCCGCCGTCGACCCGGTCGACGCGCTCGTCGAGCGCATCATCGCCGAGGAGCACGACGAGCTGCGACAGGCGTTCGCAGAGGGCGCCGAGTTCGCGGTGACGCACATGGAATCGCCGAGCGAACGGATGCTGCACCGGCTCGAGTGCGCCTCGCTCGAACCGCACCTCGATCTGCGGGCACGCTGGACCGCCGGCCACCGCCGGCGCCTGCACGACGACCGCACCTACCGGCTCCCGCTCCCGGCGCTCGTCACCCGGGAGTCCGCCCGGGGTCTTTCGGGTGTGCGTAGCTGCAAGGTGTGCTGGCCCAACGTGCACGGCACCGAAGCGCGTCCGTTGCGCAAGCTGCAGGCCCGCGGCATCCGCTCGCACCACATCGGACACGTGCTCTCGACCGACGACGGCCTCTCGCTCGGCACCATCGTGCGGTCCGCGCAGCAGACGGAGGCAGACCTGTTCGGCGAGCGACGAGAGGTGGTCGAGATCGTGACGACCGCCCGTACGATGCAGTACTCGCCGTCGGACCACGTGTTCATCTGGGACCTGCCCACCGACGAGGAGGCGATCCGCCGCAAGACCCAGCTCTTCGAGCGCTTCGGCCCGGGGTTCGCGCCGACGTTCTGAGCGGACACGACAAGATGAGCAAGCCCGATGGTCGGCACCCTGGCGTCTGGTGGGTGGTGCTGGGCTTCGTCTTCGCCTACCTCACGGTCTTCATGGCCGCGGTCCTGATACCCAACCTCGAGCGTCGAGACGGTGGCGATGGCATGGGCTACCTCAAGATGGACGCGGTGTTCTTCGGAGCGGGCGCGGTCGCCATGATCATCACCGGCACGGTGCTCGAGGTGAAGGCCGCCGCGCGGCGACGCTCGCCGACACCACCGCACTGACGGCGCTCACTCCACGAGGGTGAGCGCGGTGATCTGCGCGGCGAGGTAGTCGTCGCCCTCTGGAATCTCGCACGTGAACCGGTATCGAATGCTACTGCCGCTGTACGCGCCGACCAGCTCGCCCTCAACGATCGGGTACCGGGAATCTGGGTCCGAAACCGTGACGTTCTCGACGATCCTCTGTCCGTCGAGGCTCGGATGCGGCCCTGCGCTCACGGCGCGCCCGCAGGCGTCGACCAGCTCCTCACGCGGTCCGTCGTATCGCACCTCGTCGTTGCTCGACCAGCAACCCGAGAGCACGAGCACAAACGCGACAGCGGCAGCGGCACGGGTAGTGAACACGAGTTGAGTCACGATGAGAACCTACCTCCGCGTCAGTGGAAGACCGATCGCGCTGTGACGGTCACCTCGATCGGCACCTCGACGGGCAGCAGATCGGTCGAGATCGGTGCGTGCCAGACCGAGCGAAGCGTCACCGTCGCGCTGCGGCCGTCGGCCGAGGTCGCGCTCACGAGCACCACGTCGTCGAGCCCGGTCGCCGCACTGGCGAGGTACTCACCGGCGGCACGGCTCACTTCGGCGTCCCGCAGATCGAGGGTGAGGCGGTCGCCGTCCACGCGGACCGAGTCCAGCGCCCACGCCTCGGCCGCCGCGAGCGCGGCACCGTCGGCGACGGTGAAGAGCCGCTTCCGCTCGAGGTAGAGCGTCGTCGCCGAGGCGACGACGAGGATGATCGCGAGCCCGAGCACGCAGAAGCCGATCGTCAACAGCAGCGTGGAGCCATACTCGTCGCGCGCGAGCTTGACTCGGATCGAGTCGATCACGATGCCCGCGCGAAGCGCGACACGGTCTGCGTGGCGCTCGCCTCGACGGGCACGCTGCCGACCGCTGTGAGCGAGAGCACGTCGGGGACGAGCGGCAGCTCCACCCGGGCAGCGACGGTCACGCTCACCCGCGCTCCTGGCTCGGCGCAGTCGGCGCGGTCGCAGTGCACTGTGACGGATGTCGCGTCGGCATCGATGCCGTAGTCCGCGAGCGTCACCCGGACCGCACGTTCGACCGCGGCATCCGTCGCCCCTTGGTCGGTCACCGTCACCGCAACTCGAGCGGCTTGGCGGGCTGCACCCTCGACGCCGAGCGCACCCGCCTGTACGGCCGCGACCGCCAGTACGAGGTAGACGAGCGGCACGAGCAGGAGCATGCCGACCGTGAGGAACTCGAGCGAGGCCGAACCCTGCTCCCCCGCGAGGCGGCCCCGCACGCGACGGGCGGATGCCCCCGAACCCGCGTCAGTCGAGCGTTTCGAGCGCCGCATGGCCCGATACCTCCAAGCCGCGCTCCAGTCCGAGGAGGCCGACGACGGGGAGCGTCGCGCGAACGGTCACCTCGACTGCCGGCACCCCGCCCACCGACGTCGTGCCCGCGGTGACGTCACGCGCGTAGTCGGTCGAGATGGCAGCCGAGATGAGGTCCCGAGTGCGCGCCGTCCCGTCGTCCGTCGAGGAACCGGCCAGCGCGGCGTACCTCGCCCCCTCAGCCGCGGCGTCGAGCAGGGTGTTCTGCACGTGGAGCGCGAGCGCAAGCTGCACGACCGCGAGCGCGAGGACCGTGAGCAGGATGCCGACGAGCGTGAACTCGGCGACCGCCGACCCGCGTTCGTCGCGAGCGAGCGTGCGGATGACGCGGTGGGCGCTGTGCTCGCTGGGCGGGCTCAGAAGCCGAGCACGCGGCTGATCGCCTGGTCGAACACGCCGCTCAGTGCCGGGCCCGCGAGCCCCCAGATCACGATCACCAATCCCGCCGTCATCAGGGTGATCAGCACCCAGCCGGGCACGTCGCCGCGTTCCTCGCGCAACCGCGTGATGAGCTCTCGCATGGACCGTCCTTTCGTCGGCGCACCCCCCGGTGCGCGGTCGGAGCGCCGCCTCGGCCGGCATCAGAAGCCCGCCTGCAGCACGAGGTATCCCGGGAACAGCGCGAACGCGACCGTCACGGGCAGAATCAGGAAGACGAGCGGCACCAGCATGGAGATCTCCTTGCGACCGGCCAGCTCGATGATCGTGCGCTTGGCTTCCTCACGCGCATCCCCCGCCTGCGATCGGAGCACTGCCGCCAGCGGAGCACCCCGATCGAGGGCTCCCAGCACCTGGTCGATCGCCCGTGAGAGCGCCGGATGATCGAGCCCGTCGCGCAGGTCGGCGAGCGCACGGCCGAGCGGAACACCGGTGCCGACCCGGCTGACCACGCTCGCGAACTCCTGCGGAAGCTCGCCCGACCCGGCGTTCGCGACACGGCGGATCGCGTCGAGCATCCCCTCGCCCGCGGTCAGGCTGAGCGTCAAGAACTCGAGCACCGTCGGCAGCTCCGCCGAGATGCGGGCGAGCCGTCGCCGCGCGGCGCGCTGGAGGATCCAGTCGCGCAGCGCTGCACCGAGCGCAGCCGCTACCACGGGCGTGGCGAGCCGGACGACCACGGGAAGTCCGCCGAACGTCGGAACGAACACCGCGATTGCTGCGCCGAGCACGAAGCCGGCGGCAGCCCACGCGAGCTGCTCCCCGCGGAATCGCTCGACGGATGCCGCGGACCCCGCCTGGCGAAGGCGCTTCGCGACGGTCTCGTCTCCGCCGAGCCAAGTCGACAGGATCGTGCGTGCCCGCCGTGCGACGGGACCCACGAACACCCCGAGCACCGGACTCGGGTCCGCCGGACGACGATCGAGCAGCGCCCGCGCCGCGGGCGAGAGATCCGCGACGTACGGCGCGACGCGCTCGACGAGTCGAGGCCGCCCGACCCGCGGCACCGCCGAGGTGACCAGCCAAAGCCCGAGACCCAGGACTGCACCGAGCACGACGGCGAGCGCGCCGACCACGTTCAGCGCAACCATCGACGCTCCTCGGGGAGGCGACCGAGCGCGATCATCGTGCGGTAGGCGACGAAGGTCACGATGACGCCGACGACGATCAACACGCTTCCGGCAGCCGAGTCGTAGGCCACGAGCGTCTCCTGCCGCGAGGCGAGGACGAGCAGCAGCAGCCACGGGGCGGCGACGCCGAGACGGGCAGCGTTGCGGATCCAGGACTGTCGGGCGACGACCTCCGACCGGACGGCGGAGTCCTCACGCAGGTAGCCGGCGAGTCCGCGCAGCACGGCCGTGACGTCGCTCCCGCCGACCTCCCGCGCCATCCGAAGCGTCTCGAGGATCCGGTCGGCCGTCGGGTCGGCGAGCGACGCCTTCAGGCGATCGATGCAGTGGCCGAAGTTGCCACTCCGCCGGAAGTCCGCCTCGAACTCGGCGAACGCCGGTCGCGTGACGGCGGGTCCCAGTTCGGCGAGCGTGGCGACGCTGTCGGGCAGGGACATCCCCGCCCGGACCGAGGCGACGAGGTGGTCGACGACGTCGGGCCAGACGGCACGGTTCGCAGCTCGCCGCCGAGCCGCACGGGCGTTCACGACCATCGGCACGAGCGCGACTCCCAGCACCGCCGCCACGATCGTGAGGATCGGCACGCGGAACACCGCCTGGGCGAGTGCCCCCGCGACGAGCGCGAGCAGCAGGCAGACCACGACGACCACCGGCAGCGAGACGCCGCCGAGGCCGGCGAGCGCGAGGGCGTCGCGCGCGGACTCGAACGCCCGTGGCTTCGACGTCTCCGCCGGCCGGGCAGGCCAAAGCCATGGTGAGATGACGAGGAGGACCCCGAGCCCGAGGATGCCGCCGAGGATGAGGCTCACGCGGCATCCCGCCCGAGCACGATCGCGGGGTTCAACCCGACCGTGACGTACTTCTCGATGCGCGGCGGCAGTGCACCGGTGGGTTCGAGTTCTCCGCCACGACGCGTGAAGATCGACTCGATCTCGACGACGCCGTCGAACACGGCTCCCGAGGTCGCCGCGATCTCGGCCACGTGCCGGCTCCCATGGCGATCCATGCCGAGGTGCACGACGAGGTCGATGCAGCTCGCGACGGTCGGCACGACGAACGACGCGTCGATGTTGCGGCCCGCGAGCAGTGGCAGCGTGCACAGCTTCGTCAGCGCGTCGCGCGCGGTGTTGGCATGGATCGTGCACATGCCGGGAAGGCCCGAGTTCAGCGCGATGAGCAGGTCGAGGCTCTCGGCCTCGCGCACTTCGCCGACGATGAGCCGGTCGGGCCGCATGCGCAGGGCCTCCTTGATGAGCCGTCGCAGCGTGATCTCGCCCGTGCCCTCCAAGCTCGGCTGTCGACACTGCATCGACACGAGGTCGCGCACGTCGAGGTCGAGCTCGAACGTCTCCTCGACCGTCACCACGCGATCCCCGGTGCGCGCCGCCGACATCAGCGCGTTGAGCATGGTCGTCTTGCCGGTGTGCGTCGCGCCGGAGACGAGGATGTTCGCGCCCGCGAGCACGCTCATGCGCAGGAACTCCGCCGCCTGCCGCGTGAGCGAGCCGAGTTCGACGAGCTGCGACAGCGAGCGGATGCTGCGCTGGAACTTGCGGATGTTCACCGCCCAGTGCGCCCGCGTGACGTCGGGGATCACGACGTGGAGCCGCGAGCCGTCGGGGAGGGAGGCGTCGACGAAGGGCGACGACAAGTCGACCCTTCGACCGGAGTGCTGCAGCATCCGCTCGACGAGCTCGCGGACCTCGCGGTCGGAGAGCACCACCGGCGTGAGCTCGGCGACGCCGTCGCGGGCGACGAACACTCGGGTCGGGGCGTTGATCCAGATCTCCTCGACGTTCGGGTCGTCGAAGAACGGCTGCAGCGGGCCGTAGCCCGTGATCGCGGCCACGACGTCGCGCGCGGTGCCCGACTCGTCGGACAGTTGCGCATGCGCGCCGGCGAGTGCCCGCTCGCTGTAGCGGCGCACCTCCTCGTCGGCGAAGCGGCGTGCGGCCGTGCCGTCGGCGCCGAGGTCGATGCCCTCACGCAGGACCCTGGTTCGCACGCGCTCGGCGATCGTGCGCACGGGGTCGGTCATGGCTCCCATCTTGGAGAAGAGCGGATGCCCCGCTCCGGACTTATCCACAGCACACCACATCGCATCCAACTGACGAGACATGAATTCGACTTTGACCGTCCCTGTTTGGGGCTCGCCTTCTCTGGGTTCAAGACAATCGAGCACTCGCGAGACGAGGTCGGACGCAGTACCTTGTGCAGAACGATGCACTGGGGGAGATCCCATGGCGGAGAACGAACCTTCCGCGCGGGTGCGCAAGAAGTGGTACGTGGTCGGCGGCGGAGTGCTTGCAGCCGGATTCCTCACAGCTGCGGGTGCGTGGGCGTTCAACGCGATTCCCGGATGGTGGGATCAACAGTTCGGAGTGCCGTTCAACGCCAATCTGGCGGAGTACACGGACGCCTGCGAACGATTCGTGATCGACGAGTCGCTCGTGACAGAAGTTCCTGTGGACGCCGAGGGAAACATCGATGAGGCGTGGGTGTCCGCACACGGTGGCATGCAAACCGATCCCCGCCTGCTGACTCTCAGCATCGTGGGCAACGAAGAACCCGTCATCATCAATGCCATCTCGATCGTCGATGTTGAGGAGTATCCGGAGCCGGACTCACCCGTGATCGTCGGTGAGTGTCCGCCCATGGGAGGCGAGGCGCCGGATCGGACGATGGTGCTGAATTTCGCCGATCGATCGACCCGGATCGTGGACGAAGAGGGCGAGACGATCCGGATGATGGTCGGTGCAGGAGCCGAGCCGGAAGTCCTGGACATCCAAGCGCCGAGTACGGATGACGGCATCGCCTGCTTCTGCAGTTGGAGACTCGAGATCGCCTGGACCGGTGCGAACAGCGGAGACGGGACACTCGAGGTGGACCTGGACGGCGATCCGGTCGTGCTCGTTCCAACGGGAGACTGGGAGTTCTACTGGTTCGAAGACGGCGAGCTGACGCACTTCTGAACAAGTCCAGTTCTCAGTGCGCTGTTCTGACTCTGCAGCGGCGGAATGCAGGCTAGCCAGCTCGCTCGGCTCCTTCAACGTGGGCGCTGCCGCAAGTCCCTTCGTATGCCGTCACCGTCTACCGCGCCGGAGGGCCCCGCGCGGCGGAGGGAAGCCCCAAGTCTGGGGGCTGATGCGCTCGGTCGTCGCACCGATAGCGTGCGCTCGGATCGGCCCGTCGAGGACCGGCATGGGGGATGGAGTAGAGATGCGCGTCACGATCACGTCCAGAGAGGGATTCCAGGCGGCGTTCCAGCAGGCCGTCGACGAGAATCCGTCGCCGACCAACCTGCCGCGCACGTACAAGGTGGCCGGCGTCGAGCTCGAGACGGGCGGCGTCGTCGGAACGCAGTACCGCGTCGAGGTAGACATCACGGGTCCTGACGTCGACTGACCATCGCTGCGGCGAAGGCGGGCAAGGCAGCGCCCTCCCCCGCACCGATACGGTGGCGTGGCCTACGCTGCTCCTGAGAGCCCGATCGCACTCATCATCGCCGGCGTCGTGATGGTGGCGGTGGGCGCGCTCTTCGCCGTGGCCCGACAGGCGATGGTGGACCTGATCACCGTGCTCATCCCGCCCGCCGACACCGCGTTCTTCCAGTACCACGGGCGCACCGCAAGCCTGATCCTCGGGATCGTCGGCATCGTCGTCGGCGTCCTGTTCGTCGCATCCGGAGCTGCCGGGCTCTGATCCAGCGCGCGAGGTCGTGCGGCATGGGGGCGGGAGCGGCATGCATCATCGCGGCATCCGTTCTCGGGCTTGACCGGGCTCTTCCGTTCCGGTCCATTCCCCCGCCAGAATGTGAAGCACGCTCAATACTCGAGGGAAGGAGCCGATGGTGGCTGCGAAGTTCGAGATCTACGAGGCGAAGGACGGCTGGCGGTTCCGCCTCAAGGCCGGCAACGGCGAGGTCGTCGCCACCGGCGAGGCGTATTCGAGTCGCGCGGCCGCGGTGCAGGGCACCGAGGCGGTGCGCCGCGCGGCGGCCGACGCCCAGGTGGTCGACGCGGGGTAGATGCAACGGCATCCAGGGTCGCGATGGTCTGACCGCGAGGCATCCGTCATCGACGCGTCCCAGGCACAACTCCGGATTGCACGAGCGCCTGCCGGCGCGTCGTGACGTCGCGCGCGGCGTTTCGCGTGCGGGATCCGGAGTTGCGCACGCGCCCGGGGTGCGGAAGGGGTTGCGCCGCGTCAACGAGCGGCGGATGCCGCGGCATCCGTGCACGGACGCATCAGGTCGCGGGCTCCCCCGTCGCCAGGTCGAACGTGACGCTCGCGTCCTCGTAGGCCGAGTCGATGAGCACGATCGCCTCCACGGGCAGCGCGCCCGACTCGTCGGCGATCGACGAGCGCTGCACGACCACGATGACCGAGTCGGGATCGGCGATGCCCGAGGACTCCTTCGCGGCGGCGATGAAGCCCGGGATCTGCGAGAAGTCGACCTCGTTCGTGTCGAACAGCGCGGCGGCCGGATCCTGCGGCTGGATCAGCTCGGGTCCGTCGTGGGTCGTGCGGTCGTAGCGGTACGTGTACGAGTCGATCGTGAGCGCGCCGGGCTCCGAGGGCGCGGCGGCGACCGCGTACTCGTCGTAGAACCCGACGCGGATGAACTGCGAGCCACCCGTCTCCTGCTCGAGCGCGTCGACGATCTCGTCGTGCCGGTTGCCGTGCACCACGCCAGCGGAGGCGGGGTCGCCCGACGCCCACGCGACAGCGACGCGACCGATCGTGTCGTAGACGGGCAGCAGCACGAGCGCAGCGGATGCCCCGAACACCCCGACCCACAGCAGGCGCTTCCACGGGTTGCCGGGCGTCCGCGGTGCGCCCGAGAGCGTCTGCGGCTCCGACGCCCACGCCGTGGTCTGCTCGGCGAGCGGCACGGTGCGCTCGTTGCCGGTGCGCAGGCGCTCGGCGTCGCGGGCGCGGGCCCAGTCGGGCAGCGGGTTGAAGTCGAGGAGCACGTTCGCCTTGTCAGGGGCGGGCCGGCGTACGACCATGATCGACCCCGGTTGCACCTGCGGCAGCGCCACGATGTCGACGATCTCGCGGTGCACCGTCGTGTAGGCCGCTCGTGAGCGCGGCGCGACGGTGAGCGTCAACTCGACCTGCGGCTGGTCGTTCACGCTGAGGCCCGTGCGGCGGATGCCCTCCACGCGGGCGAGCGCCATCTCCCCCGGCAGCGTCAGACCGTCATCGGATGACGACGCGCGCAGTCCGCCCGTGAAGGACCCGAACGCCGCGAACGCGCCCGCGATCGACCCGATCGCGAACGCGATGCTCGCCACGATCGTGTAGATCCAGTCGCCGGTGAAGATCGCACCGACGAGTCCACCGAACGCGACGCCGAGCGAGACGGCAGCGAAGAGGGCGAGCATGCGTGTCCTTCCAGGGTCGGGCTGACCCTACGAGGATGCCGCCGACGCCCCTGCCGCGTATGGGTAGTCGTTGCTCATTCGAGACCGAGCCGTCCTCGGGGCCCGCCGCGCACGCACACGCCCACGACCTCAGCGCCCGTTGACCTTCTCGACCTGCATCACGAGGATCACGCGGTCGGCCTTGTCGGCCGGCGCCGCGGCATCCGGCTCGCCGTAGCGGTTCGCGAGGTGCACGTAGAAGGCGCCCTCGGGGTCGGGCACGACCTCGGCGAGGCTGCCGCGCACCTCGACGTAGCGGTGCGGGTTCTCGGGGTCGAGCGCCTCGAGCGTCATGCCCGGGTGGTGCTGCAGGTTGCGGAACTTCGCGCGCTTCGTCGTGTGGGTGAAGCGGATGACCCCCGCTTCGCGGTCGAACTCGAACCACATCGGATTCACCTGCACACCGCCGTGCTTCCGGACGGTGGCGAGGTGCCCGTAGACGGGGGCGTCGAGGATGCGGGCGAAGTGGTCGGTGAGTCCGTGGGTCATCCGTCCAGTCAAGCGCACCGCCGCATCCGATTCGTGCACGCGGATGCCGCAGGATCAGCGCAAGGCGGCCCAGATCAGTCGCCCGTCCAGGGCGCGCGCCAGCCGCCGAGGTCGGCGGCGACCGACTCGGCCTCCGGCGGACCCCACGTGCCCGGCTTGTAGGTGTGCACGGGCGGCGGCGAATCGAGCAGCGGCTGCAGCACGCGCCAGGCCGCCTCGACGGTGTCCTGCCGGGCGAAGCGCGGCGTCGCCCCGATGAGGGCGGCATGCAGCAGCACCTCGTAGGGGGTGGGCCCGTCACCGCCCTCGGACGCGAACTCCATGTCGAGCTGGACGGGGCTCGGGAGCGGGGCATCCGCTCGCTTCGCATTGAGCACGATGCGCACGCCGGTGTTCGGGTCGAGCCGGAACACCAGTTCGTCGGGCGCGGTCGAGGCGTTCTGCATGCCGAATCCGAGCTTCGGCGACGGCTTGAAGACGAGTCGCACCTCGGTCTGCGTGAGCGGCAGCAGCTTGCCGGTGCGGATGAGGAACGGGACGCCCGACCAGCGCCAATTCTCGATCTCGAGCTGCAGCGCCGCGAACGTCTCGGTCGTGGAGTCGGGCGCGACGCCAGGGAGGTCGTGGTAGCCCTCGAACTGGCCGCGCACGTAGGTGCGCGGGTCGGCGGGCGCCATCGCGCGGAACAGCGAGGTCTGCATGTCCTGCAGCGTGGTGGGATCGCCGCCTGCGGGCGCCTCCATGGCCATGGCGGCGACGACGAGCATGAGGTGGTTCACGACGACGTCGCGCAGGGCGCCCACGGGATCGTAGAAGTGGCCGCGGTTCTCGAGTCCGAACTCCTCGGCCATCGTGATCTGCACGAACTTCACGTAGTTCCGGTTCCACACGGGCTCGAGCATGGTGTTCGCGAACCGCAGGTAGAGGATCTCCTCGAGGCCCATCTTGCCGAGGTAGTGGTCGACGCGGAACAGCTGCGACTCGTCGACGTACTGGTGCAGGTCGGCGGCGAGCGCGCGGGCCGACGCGAGGTCGTGTCCGAACGGCTTCTCGACGATCACGCGGGCGCCCGTCACGAGCCCGGCGCCGGCGATGCCCTTGACGACGGTGGCGAACAGGTTCGGCGGTATCTCGAGGTAGAACACCGGATGCTGCTTGCCCTCGATCGCGGCGGCGACCTTGGTGAACGTGGCGGCGTCGGCGAAATCGCCCGAGACGTAGCTGAAGCGAGCGGCCAGGCGGTTGAAGACGTCCTCGTCGAGCTGCTCCCCCGTCGCGACGATCGACGTGCGGGCGTATTCGATGAGCTGGTCGACGGTCCAGTCGTCGACGGCGACGCCGACGATCGGCACGTCGAGCATGTTCCGGCGCTCGAGGCGGTAGAGCGAGCGGAACGTCATGACGCGCGCGAGGTCTCCCGTGAGCCCGAAGATCACGAGCACGTCGCCGCGGGCGCCCATCCCGGCCTGTCCGCTGGCGAACATGCGGTCGGTCGGTGCGGTCGCGCCGGGGGTGCCGGCGGGCGGTGCGGCATCTGTGGTCGGGTTGGTCGCCGCTGAGGCATCGGTGGTCGGGTTCGTGGCGGCCGCGGCATCCGATGCCCCTGCTGCTGCCGTGCCGTTCGAAGCATCCGCGTTCGCCATCGTCGCCCCCGTCGCTCGGGCGGGCGTTCAGCGCCCGACCGCTCGTGGCCGATCGTCCCACGGTGCGGGCCGCGCCCGCCAGTGCCGGACGGGGAGACGCCTAGACTGAACGGGCACTCGCGGGAGTGGTGAAATCGGCAGACACGCAGGATTTAGGTTCCTGTGCCTTCGGGCGTGAGGGTTCAAGTCCCTCCTTCCGCACTCAGACGGATGCGCTTACTTCCTTGATATTCAGGGGCAGATGGGCAATGCCGCTGACCTCGACACCGGCCGGTGGCAACGGAATGGCAACAATCGCAGCCGACCGCGCCTTATTGAGGGCAGTCGACACGGCCTCGAGATCCTCGTCGAAGAGGTCGGCGTAGACGTCGAGCGTCATCGCCGCGGAGGCATGGCCGAGCATGCGCTGGACCGCCTTCACGTTCGCCCCCGAGCTGATGGCGAGGCTCGCTGCGGTATGCCGAAGGTCGTGGATGGTCATGCGCTCGAGGCCGGCGGCCGCCAGTGCCCTGAGAAACCAGGACGTGGTGTTGACGCTCGTGTTGGGTCGGTGAAGGTGCCCACCCGTCTCGGCTTCGAACAGGAGATCGTCGGGCAGCCTCCCCTCGCAGAGTCGCGCGATCGGCACCTCCAAGAACTCCGGGAAGGGCACACTTCGGGCTTGGTGCGATTTCGGAGTCCCGACGTGCACTACGCCGCCGATCGCGACGGCGTTCTCAACGACGGACAGTCGCCGGCGCAGCACGTCGGCATCCCGCACCTTCAGCGCCGTGAGCTCGCCCCATCGCAGCCCCGTGTAAGCCAGCAGGTGGACGATCGTGGCGTTTTCTCCCGACGCTTGGGCGAGTGCCTCGACTTGGGCGTGACTGAGGTACAGGCGGCGCTTGGGGACCTTACGCGGCAGGTTCACTCCCCGTGCCGGGTTGGCGGAGATTCTGCGGTCCCTGACCGCAACGTCGAGTATGGCGGCGAGCACACCGTACGCGCGAATCACCGTGGTCGCCTTTCTGGCTCGACCGAGGTCGGCGACCCATGCCTGGACTTCCGAGTGCCGGATGGAACCGACGCTGCGACTCCCCCATTTCGGCTGGACGTGAACTCTCCAGGCCGACTCAACCGTCCGATACGCGGAGTGCTTCATGTGCCCCTGCGAGTCCAGCCACGGTGTGGCCAGCGCGTCGATCGACACACGAGCGGATGCCGCGTCGATGAAGTTGCCTCTCGCCTTGGACACTTCCATCTCGGCGAGATAGAGCTCGGCGTCGCGCTTCGTCCTGAAGCCGCGCTTCTGCCCCTGCTTCCGATCCGGCTTGCGATAGACAACGCGATACCGTCGCCCGGCCGACGTTGCATACGCGTGGATGCTACCCACGGGCGGCGCCTGAATCGAGTCGATCTTCGCGGTCGTTCTTCTCGCTGTCCGTGTCCACGATGTGAGGCTATCGACGCCGGCCGACGCTCCATCCGTCCCGAATTCGCAGCCTGTGAGTAACTTGCCGTCCGTGGCGCCGCAGGGGGTCACTAACCGTACCCCTCAGGGGGTCACTCACCGTACCGCTTAGGGGGACGGTAGGCGTACCTGCAGGGGGACGCTGACCGTACCCCTTAAAGAAACAGGAAGAACAGGAAGAACAGTAAGGAAGCAGTACGTGCGAGGAGGCCGAATAGTGCGACGGGGTGAGGGACGGCTGAGGAACCCGGTCATGCCGAGCATCGCGTCCGACGGGGACCGCCCGATCTGGAATGATAATCCGATGGAACAGCTCATCCCGAAGGTCATGTTCGTGGCATTCGGCGGGGGTTTCTTCGCTCTTGGCCTCTACTTTCTCCAGAATCTGGACACGACGACGGCGTTCCTCAGGAGGCTCGGCGCGACGATCTGGGGCGAACGAATTGCCCGCTTCAGCTATCGCCGCGAGGGGCTTCGTTTCGCCGCCATTTCGTTCGTGATCCTCGGTCCCCTGGTCGTCGTGCTCGGCGTCGTCTCGATCGTCAGTGACCTCGCGGTGCTCGCACCCTAAGGAATTTGCGACCGAGAGGTAGTCCTCAGCTAGCCCTACGGCTGGCGTATGGAGGATACCGAACAGCATGCGGCTCAGTCAGCTCAAACTGGATGCCGATGGGGTCGGTCGCTAGGCCACGCCGAAGGCTCGGAACCGGAAAAGGCGCCATCGGTGGGTGTTCGCTCAACTGTTCACCCGCCGCGAATAGGCAAGCGAAGGAATCACCCCGTTCTTTCCCTGTCCTGCCGCCCTTGCCGCGCTGCGCGCGCTTCCCAACCTCCCCCACTCATCCTTCGTTCTTCATGGGGGAGGTTGGGAAGTAAAGCAGGGGCGGCAGGACAGGGAACGGGGTGGTGGATCAGGCGGCCGGAGAGCGGAGGTGGCGACGTAGAGAATGATTCAGGCGGCGCGACGATGGCGTAAGAGCTCAGGTTTGAGCGAGGATCGACGATGTTGATTGCGGCTGGGCGGTGTCCCGGTCTGAATGCCGGTGTCGCGGTCTGAATGGAGGGAGAGCAGCGTGCCGACGAGCGTGATCGTCCCCGATTCACCAAGTGTGAGCGGTGAGCTCCAGGTATTCCGTTGGACGTTGCGCCGCAATTTCGAAGGAATGAGCTTCGTTTGGACGCCGGGACGCGACGCGAATCCGGGGTTCGACGGCTTCGTGGGCATCGAGCAGTTCGAGGATCAACCCAAGCTCGGCCCGGCTGTGCTCTACGACCGTCCAGTTGAATCCTCGTACACAACTTCCATCGAACAGTTCAAGCGCAATAGGGCCTCGGGCATCGTTCGGCTCGGCTCGCCGAAGAGCGAAGCACTTCATGACCAGTCGTGGTTCCGGCGACCACCGCTGGACCAGGACCGTCTGGAAGAGATACTCGACAGGTTGCGAGCCGAACCGCCGCCTGGCACGTTCTTCGACGAGTACTGGACACGCGCTCAGCTCGAGGAGCGGCACTGGTATTCGGTGCACGGCTTGGCGCAAGGCGGCGGTGGCCTTCGCGAGGTGATCGTGCTTTGCAGCTGTCCGGACGACCCGCCCACCGTGTCTGCTCGTGCGGCGCTTTCCCAGGTCAAACTCGAGCTTGGGTACGACTTCGCAGCCGTCGAGTTGTACCGGACGAACGCTGTGGGTCCGGCTGTCGGTGGCCTCGGTGCCCTTCGCATCGAGCGCAGGATCAGTGACTAGAGCCTTACTGTCAGTTCAGAGGACGACCGTCAGGACAGAGGACGGCGATCCCACTCGCGCTTTACCACGCAACCTTGGCACGACCAGCTGGTCGATCTAACGCCGGCAGGCCCGTCAGCAGCATGACCCCGCAGGCGATGCATTCACGCCGCGCGGTCGGAGCATAAGCGGGACCAGAGCGCGAAAGCCGCCCCGCCGAGGAGTGATCCCATGAGTGCCAGCCACCCGATCGGCTGAAGGTCGCGTAGCAGCTCGTGGGTGAGGAGGCTGGTTACCGCACCACCCACCGCAACCACTCCGATGCCGCCAGCAACACTGGCAACAGTGCGCGAACGGGTCACGCGTAGCGAGATCCGCCTCAGGCCAAATGCGACGCCGAGCGATAAGAAGGCTGTAACAAGGCCGACCGGAACGGCGAGCAACAACGCATATGCCGAAAAAGCGACTGCGAGGACGGGGTCGATTGTGTGGCTTAGCACCTGAACCGTGGCCAACGTGCCAGCGGTCAACACCCCCAGAAGTGCGGTGTATCCGAACACCGCTAGGAGGCTGACGGGGTGCGAAGGTTTCGACGTCGTTGCGGACACCCACACTCCTGTCTGCTGCGCCCTTCCGGCCTGTTCCGGCAGTCTCATTGAGAATCTAGGGCATTGCGTGCGTCCCGCGGAATCCGGGGCATGGCGCAAATACGCTAGCGACGCGGCGACGCCGAGTTCGTGGCAACAAAACGGCAACAACCGCTCGTCAACGAGGCGGTTCCTGCGCATCCAGGAACCCCTCATCCGAGGCGAAATCCGCGGTTCTCGTGCGCCGACCGCAGGTCGCCGCACCACAGATTCGGGTTCAAGTCCCTCCTTCCGCACTCAGGCTTCCGACGGCGAGCGCCCGCCGCTCTTTGTGCGAAGCAGTTGCATTCAAGGAGCCCTCATCGGGCATCTTCGCGGGCGGATCTATTGCGAATCACCACCAGGGGTGAGACTTGCGGGTTCGTGGTGAAACGGCGCCCATCTCGTGGAGCACCGTCGATCGACCGGCTTACGGCCGGGCCCGGCAGTTGTTTTCGGCTACCACGGAGTTCCGCGGTTCCATCCCGGCTTCAGGATCAGCCGGTCGTCGTGGTCGCGGTGCCGGCACTGCTCCGCGAATAACCTGGCCGCTCCCGAATCGGCAAGGAGACCCGAGTATTCCTGATCGCTCAACGCGTAGTACTCCTCGTAGTCAGTCAGGCTGCTCCCAACGGGGATCGAGAGATAGGCAGTAGCAGACTCCTCCTCGACTCCGAGGGAGTAACGATGGGCCTTATCGATGACGGCGTCCACGAACCTCACCCCTTAACGGTACGCGGGCGAAACTCTGCATGCTCGAGTCGGAGTCGTACAGGGATCCGCTTCTGGATAACCGGTGGCGGCCGACTATCGGGCGACCCGTTGGCGCGGCGATGGAATGGGCGTTGGAGTCGCGTAGGGCGTACGGCGCTTCGGCGGGTGTTCGGTCCTGTCGCTCGAGATATGTCTTGATCGACTGTTGAGGCGCCCGTATGGTCAGGCGTGAGTGGCGACGGTGGTTGCCGCAGAGTCGGGGGGATTCTGATGACGTACGAACCGAAGGATGCGACCCGGATCACGGCGGGAGTGAATCGGGAGGCCCGTGCGCTCTACGCACTGGATGACCGGGAGGACTTTGATCTTGCGAATCGGGGTCTGATCGCACCTATCCCTGAGGGAGTTGTGCCCTCCGCTGACGGGAAGATCTCGCTGAATCTGCGCGACTTTGATTACATCGAGGGCGAGAACCCCGACACGGTCAATCCCAGCTTGTGGCGCCAGTCGCAGGTGATCAAGAAAGCCGGGTTGTATCGAGTGGTTGACCGGCTCTACCAGGTACGCAACACCGATATCGGCAATGTGACCTTCGTCGACGGCGACGACGGCATCGTCGTGATCGACTGCTCCGCGAACGTGTCCGCGGCTCGGCAAGCGCTTGATCTGTTCCGGGAGCACGTGAACGACAAGCCGGTCGTCGCGGTGATCTACACCCACACCCACATCGACCACTACGGCGGAGTCAAGGGTGTGATCGATGTCGAGAGCGTCGCGAGCGGTGCTATCTCGATCATCGCGCCCGGAACGATCGCCTCGTTCGACAAGTTCGCGATCGGGGAGAACGTCATCGCTGGGAACGCGATGTCACGCCGAGCCGGCTACGCCTTCGGCAGCCTCGTAGGCCATGGACCTCGCCTTACGGTCACGGCCGGCATCGGCATCGCCTCCGCCGACCACTCCTTGATCTCATACATCTCTCCCACCGACCCGATCACCGCGACAGGCCAGACACGAACGATCGCGGGTCTGACCTTCGAGTTCCTCTACGCGCCTGACACCGAGGCGCCTGAGGAAATGCATATCTGGATCCCCGAACTCAAGGCCCTCACCTGCGCCGAAAACGCCAACCACTCGCTGCACAACATCCAGACTCTCCGAGGGGCACGTACTCGCGATGCCCGCAACTTCGCCCGCTACCTCGACGAGACACTCGTGCGCTGGGGCGACGAGGTCGAGGTGCACTACGGGCCTCACACCTGGCCGGTCTGGGGCAACACGGAGGTTGTGGCCTTCCTCGAATCCCAGCGAGACACGTACAAGTACATCCACGACCAAGCGCTCCGCCTCGCGAACAAGGGGTACACCCCGCTGGAAGCCGCCGAGATCGTGGAGCTGCCCGAGCCTCTTCGACGCAAGTGGCACAACCGCGGGTATCACGGCACCCTGCACCATGACATCCGAGCCGTCTTCACCAAGGAGTTGGGCATGTGGGACGGCGACCCCGTATCGCTGCACCCGCACACTCCCGTCGACACCGCCCGCCGCTACGTCGATCTCGTTGGTCGTGACCGGCTGCTCGCGGAAGGGCGGCGCGCGATCGAGACCGGAGACTACCGTTGGGCGGCTCAAGTCCTCCATCACCTCGTCTTCGCTGACGACACGGACACCGACGCGCGGAACCTGCAAGCGGACGCCTACGAACAGCTCGGATACCAGATCGAGGGGCCCCAATGGCGAGGAATCTATCTCGCTGCCGCCAAAGAGCTGCGTGAAGGCGTCATCCCCGCCGCGTTCGCGACCGCCAGCCCCGACACCATCCTCGCCATGCCACTGGACATCCTCTTCGACTTCGCCGCGGTACATGTCATCGGTGATGCCGCGGCGGACGCGGACGTGCGCATCGACTTCGCGTTCACCGACATCGGTGAGACCTGGACGGCATGGATCCGCAACGGCGTGCTCAACGCCCGCGCCGGCGCATCGCCGTTGACCGAAGCCACCATCTCCGGACCCAAGGCCGACCTCGTGGGTGTCCTCCTCCATCCCGCGGCCGCATCCCAGCTCGCCGCCGCCGGCCGCATCAAGATCGATGGCGATCCGACCTCACTCGAACGGTACGGAACGGTAATCGACGAGTTCGACCCCAACTTCGCGATCATCACGCCGTAGCAGTCAATCGACGAGACCCGTATGCAGTGACACCAGCTTGCGCGCGCCCGCTGAGGGATCCCGCTACGCGCGTTGCGACCGACTTCGGGTGTTGATTTCGACAGCCCTCTTCGCAAGTATTCGCGCATGAGTGACAAGTCCGATTCCGAACAGATCGACGACATCATCGCGCAGCAGGGCGGCTGGAAACAGGAAGTGCTCGTCGCGCTTCGAGCTGCGATCACGGCCGCAGACCCGGCTGCGGTCGAGGTGGTGAAGTACAAGAAGCCCTCCAAACCGGAGGGAGTTCCGTTTTGGACACATGACGGTGATGTCTGCTTCGTCGACGTGCTCAAGAACGCCGTAAGGCTGACGTTTGCGAGGGGTGCCCGCATGGAACGCAGCGATCTTCAATACCCGCCTGGACAGCAAAGTCGTTCGAGCCATCGACTACTTCGATGGAGACCGCGTGGACGAGCCCGCGGTCAGGGCGCTCGTGGCCGAGGCCGTGGAACTCAACGTCGCAACCAGGTGACAGTGGCGGCGGAAGAGGCACACCGGCTACCGGCGGTCCGACAGGCGCCACCTCCCGCACATCTCCACCGCAGTCGAGCTCGACCGTCGGACAGAGGTGACTCGTGAACATGGAAACGGCCCACCAGGCATACGCGGCGCTTGTGAAGGCCGGCCTGTCGCCGGGGTTCCGGGCACGCGGCTGGACTGGATCGGGCGGGAGGTATCAGCTACCGAGCGAGACGCACTGGGTACTTGCGGGTACGCAGAAATCAGCATCCAGCGACCGCGATGAAGTGAGATTCACCGTCAATCTTCTCGTCGTGAGTCGTGACGACTGGTCCGAGATTCGCGATCGTCGAGGCGCAGCAGCTTTACTTCACGACATCCGACAGCAACGTGCGAACGCTGGTGATGAGCCCGTCAACGACAGTAATGACATCGATACCCCGGACGACCGGCGCGCCCATTGGGCCGAACGCCCAAGCGAGGACGCCGATGTCCGTGCCGACATAACGGTTTCCATCTTCGACGAACACGGAGTCGCTGGGAGCACTGGCGAGGAGTGCCGCTGCTTTGGCTTCGACGGCTGACCGCCCTCGTACGGTGCCGTCCGGATCGGTGAAGACGACGTCATCTGAATACACCCGCTCGATCGCTTGGCGCCTCGTGATCGGGTCTCGATTGCCGAACACGTCGTGAAGGTTCGCCGCAAGCAGTTCCGAAACGCTGGCCATCCGTCATCCAATCGGTTCACGCGATCTCGTGAAGAAGTCCAACGCTCCGGCGAGGTGGCGCTATTCCTTCGCGGGCCAGTGCCCAGGCGGAATACTCCGCTCCCTCGGTGTTCAGCCTCTGGGAGAGCGATGGCTTCGGAAACGGAGTCCTCGCCGTCTGGTAGCGACCGGAGCAGACGAAGTCCCGCCACCGACCGTGGTCGTCATCCGGCGATACTGGTTCCATGAACTCGACCCGCGGCGGCCTGCCCCTCCTGATCGGCGGCGTGGTCGCCGCGGTCATGGGCGTGGTGCTGACGGTGTTCGACCAGCCCGCCCTCTGGTACTTCGCGCTGTTCGCCGCGGGCACGGTCGCGGCGCTGGTGGGCGTCGCACGGATGTCGCATGCTCGGGCCCAGCGACGGCGCAGCATCGACGACAGCCAAGAGGACGAGCAGGACACGCCGAGCTGACGACCACTGGACGGCGACGAGCGTCGCCGGCGACGAGCGTCGGTCAGTCGTCGCCCGCCGACGTCTGCTGCGTCACCTCGCCGGTGTTCAGGTCGTCCATCACGGCGGGGATGGACGTCGCGACCGCCAGCACCAGGATCACGGTCGTCAGGAACGCGAGCAGCAGTCCACCGGCCGCTCGGTCGGTGAGCTGAGCGCCGGTGTGGTGGCCCTCCGTCCGTTCGTTCATCGGTGGGTCTCCACTTCGGGTTCGGGGTGACGCGTTCGGGCGACGACGCCGCCCAGTTGATCCAACCCCGTTCGGGGGTCGGGCACGAGCCCTTGACAGACGCGATGCCCGGCGGTTCACCGCTCCCGATTACGGTGGAGGGCATGCGCGCAGGGCATCCGGCATCCGCCGAACGCGAGCGAGGAGCGCCCACGTGACCGACGCGGCGATCGAGGCCTTCGTCGAGCGTGTCGCGGACGCCGCGGCCGGGCCGAACAGCGCCAACATGTTCGACCGGTCCGATCCGGCGAATGCGGCGCGGCGGCGCAACCTCACCCGGTACCTCGAGCAGCTCGCCGACCACGGCGCGACGACACTCCTGGTCGGCGAGGCGCCCGGATACCGCGGGATGCGGATCACGGGCGTGCCGTTCACGAACACGGCGATCCTCGCCCGTGGCATCCCGGAGTTCGGCCTGCTCGGGACCGCGAACGGCTACGAGTTGCCCGACCCGTCTCCCGCGGTCGCCCTCGAGCCGACGGCGACCGTGATGTGGACGACGCTCGTCGAGCTCGACTTCGTGCCGGTGATGTGGAGCGCCTTCCCGCTGCATCCGCACCGGCCCGGCGAGCCGCTCACGAATCGGAAGCCGACCGCTGCCGAGACCGCCGCCTGGACGTGGTCGTGGCAGGAGCTCGAGCGGATCCTCCCGATCGAGTCCGTCGTCGCGGTCGGCAACGTCGCCGCGGAGGCCCTCGCGCGGGCGGGCCGCTCGGTGCCCCGCGTGCGTCACCCCGCGCACGGCGGCCGCGCCGAGTTCACGCGCGGGCTGCGCGAGCTGCTCGACGATGGCGTGATCCGGTAGCGCTGTTCTAAAATCGAACACGCCGTTCGACTACCGAAGCAGGAGCCCGATGCCCGCCGCCACCGACGAGACCACGCCCGGCACCCAGTCGCAGACGCTGTCGCGCGGCATCCGCGTGCTCGAGATCCTCGCCGACGCGCGCGAGCCGCTCTCGATCGACGAGCTGGCGCACCGGCTCGGCGTGCACCGCTCGGTCGCGTACCGGCTGCTGCGCACGCTCGAGGCGCACCGCCTCACCGTGCGCGATGCGCGCGGACGCATCACGCTCGGGGCCCGACTCGCAGCACTCGCGGCGGGCGTCGCGCACGACCTGCAGGCCGAGGCGCTGCCCGAGCTCACCGCGGCGGCGAACGACCTCGGCATGACGTGCTTCCTCGCGGTGCTCGACGGCGACGAGATCGTGACCCTCACGAGCGTCGAGCCGCGCCACGCCATCGCGTCGGTCGCGCAGCGTCCGGGCACGCGGCACTCGATCGGCGTCGGCGCGCCGGGCAAGGTGATCCGCACGCTCACGCCGCAGGGCGAGTGGGGCGAGGTGGATGCCGCGCACCGGGCGGAGCTCGAGGAGGCCCGCACGCAGGGCTACGCGATCAGCCACGACGAGGTCATCCCCGGCCTGCGGTCGACGGCCGTGCCGCTGGCGCTACCGAGCGGACAGCCGGCCGCACTCGCAGTCGTCTACGTGTCGAGCGGCCGCACCGACCCCGAGATCGCCGAGCGGCTCGCGGGCGCGTCGCGGTCGATCCGCAGCGCCCTCGGCGCTTGAAGATCGAACCCTCGCTCACGCGGTCGCCGGCTGCGCCTCCTTCGCCGACAGGATCGGCCGGAAGAACGCCGCCAGCTCGTCGGTCGCGGCGAGCGGCAGCACGTTCGCCACGTACTGGTCGGGGCGCACCACCACGACGGCTCCCCCGCGGTCGATGCCGCGCTGCTCGAACACGTCGTCGGCCGGGTCGGCGGCGTACACCTTCTCGTAGTCGGTGAGCTCGAACGGCCCGCTCGTCGGCAGGAACGCCTTCGGCACCGCGCCGAGGTCGACGTCGGTGTAGGCCTGCTGGTAGACGACCTTCACGTCGAACCACGCGTCGCGGTCGGCTCCCTCGGGCGTCGCCGCGAGCGGCGAGTCGGGTGCGTTCGCCAGCCACTCGGCGAAGAGGGCGACCGCGGATGCCTCGCCCGCGCGAGCCGCGTCGGCGAACACGTAGATGCGCCACCGGCCGTCGGCCGTCGCGTGGTGGCCGAGGTGCACCGGGTTGCCGTCGCACACCCGCGTGACCATCGCAGACTTGAACCGCTTGCCGATCGGGTAGCCGTCGGCGAGCGCCTGGTGCTCCCCCGCCCCCACGATGAGCGACGGCGCGTACTGCGTCATGAAGCCGGCCGGGAACTCGAACGTCGCCGCGTAGAACTCCTCGAGCTCGTCGGGCGACGAGAACTCCTCGGGCTTCTTCGCCATCATCGACGACCACTGCTTGTCGAAGTCGATGAGGCTCTGCGCCACGACCTGGCGCTCGGCGGAGTACGTCGCGAGCAGCGCCTCGGGGGCGCGGCCCTCGAGCACGTGGCCGAGCTTCCAGCCGACGTTCCAGCCGTCCTGCATCGACACGTTCATGCCCTGGCCGGCCTTCGCGCTGTGCGTGTGGCAGGCGTCGCCGGCGATGAACACGCGCGGGGTGCGGGTACCCGCGGCATCCGTCTCGACGTCGTCGAACCGGTCGGTGAGGCGGTGCCCCACCTCGTAGACGCTGTGCCACGCGACGTCCTTCACGTCGAGCGTGTAGGGGTGCAGGATCTCGTTCGCGCGGGCGATGACCTGCTCGATCGTGGTCTGGCGCACGTGGTGGTGGTCGTCGAGGGGGACCTCGCCGAGGTCGACGTACATGCGGAACAGGTAGCCGCCCTCGCGCGGGATGAGCAGGATGCTGCCGGCCTCGGACTGGATCGACGCCTTCAGGCGGATGTCGGGGAAGTCGGTGACCGCGAGCACGTCCATGACGCCCCACGCGTGGTTGGCCTGGTCGCCGGCCATGTGGCATCCGATCGCCGAACGCACCCGGCTGCGCGCGCCGTCGGCGCCGACGACGTACTTCGCGCGCACGACACGGGGCTCGCCCGCGTGCTCCCCCGCCGTGTGCACGAGGTGGACCGTGACGGGATACTCGGCGCCGTCGGCCTCGTCGGCGACCTCGAGACGCTCGAACTCGTAGCCGTAGTCGGGCTTCGCCCGCGTGGGCGACTTCGCCATGACGTCGCCGAAGTAGTCGAGCACGCGCGCCTGGTTGACGAGGAGGTGCGGGAACTCGCTGACCCCCGCGGGGTCGTCTGGGGTGCGCTTGACCCGCACGATGCGCGACGGGTCGGCGGGGTCGGGCTTCCAGAACACCATCTCGGTCTGCCAGAACGCCTCGGCGATGATCTCCTGCGCGAACCCGAACGCCTGGAACGTCTCGACGCTGCGCGCCTGGATGCCGTCGGCCTGCCCGATCTCGAGCCGGCCGGGGCGACGGTCGACGATGCGCGTCATCACGTCGGGGAACTGCGACAGCTGCGCCGCGGCGATCATCCCGGCAGGGCCGGCGCCGACGATGAGCACGTCGACCTCGTCGGGAAGCTCCTCGGGCCGGTCGAGGCCGACGCCCGCGGCGGGCTTCACCCGGGGATCTCCGGACACGTAGCCGTGGTGGTGGAACTGCACGGGCTCTCCTCACTCCATCGTGTGGCGGCGATCTGTGTTCGATTATCGAACATGACATTCACATATCGCGCAGTTCGATGGTAAAGCCCGTCACCGTGTCGAGCAAGCCGAGCGGATGCCGCGGCCGCGGACCCCGCGCGGCATCCGCTCGACCCGGTGAACGCACGACGAAGGGCCCCGGTCCGCCCAGAACCGGGGCCCTTCCTCGCGCCGCATGGCGCGTGCCGGATGCTACGCGGCGGGCGTCAGTGCTCCGCTGCCCACGCGCACCCAGGCGGACTCGTGCTCCGAGCTCTGCTCGACCGCGGCGAGCACGCGCTGCACCTGCAGGCCCTCGGCGAACGTCGGATGCGGATCGACGCCCTCCACGATCGCCTCGACGAGGTCCTTCACCTGGTGCGAGAACCCGTGCTCGTAGCCGAGCATGTGCCCGGCGGGCCACCACGCGCCCACGTACGGGTGCTCGGCTTCCGTGACGAGGATGCGCGTGAAGCCCTGCGTCTGGTTCGGCTTCGTGCGGTCGTAGAACGAGAGCGTGTTGAGGTCCTCGAGGTCGAACGCGAGCGCGCCCGTGTCGCCCGAGACCTCGATCGAGAGCGCGTTCTTGCGCCCGGTCGCGAACCGGGTGGCCTCGAACGAGCCGAGCACGCCGTTGTCGAACCGCCCGGTGAAGATCGCGACGTCGTCGACCGTGACCTCGCCGTACCCGGCGGTCGCCGTGCCCGAGAGGCCCGATCCGCTGCCGAGCAGCGGTCGCTGCTTCACGATCGTGTCGACGACACCCGACACGCGCTCGAGCTTCAGCCCCGTCACGAACTGCGCGAGGTCGATCGCGTGCGCGCCGATGTCGCCCAGCGCGCCCGACCCGGCGTGCTCCTTCTGCAGGCGCCATGCGAGCGGCATCTCGGGGTCGACGAGCCAGTCCTGGCGGTAGCTCGCGCGAACCTGCGCGATGCGTCCGACGGCGCCCTGCGCGATGAGGTCGCGCAGGAACGTCACGGCCGGCACCCGCCGGTAGGTGAAGCCCACCATGGCACGGATGCCCCGGGCGGCCGCGCGAGCCGCGGCATCCGCCATCGCCTCGGCCTCTTCGACCGTGTTCGCGAGGGGCTTCTCGCACAGCACGTGCTTGCCCGCGTCGAGTGCGGCGATCGCGATCTCGGCATGCGAGTCGCCCGGCGTGACGATGTCGATGATGTCGATGTCGTCTCGGGAGATGACCTCGCGCCAGTCGGTGGCCCACTCGGCCCAGCCCCACTTCGGCGCCGACTCGGCGACGGTCTCGGGGTTGCGGCCGACGATGACCGCCATCTCGGGCTCGGCGGGGAGGCCGAACACGCGCGGCGCCGTGCGCCAGCCCTGCGAATGCGCCGCACCCATGAAGCCGTGGCCGATCATGGCCACGCGGAGCACGTCGTTCATGCGAGCACCACCGCTCGTTCGACGGGCACCCGATTGGTGACGTAGCGACCGGGGCCGCCGTCCACGCCCGGCATGATCTGCATGTAGAGGAGGCGCATGGTCAGCACGACCTCGACGGTGAGCTGCTCGTCGCGCTCGGGGACGCGGCCGAGGTCGATCAGCACGTCGGGACGGTCGGCGACGAACCAGAGCGTGTCCCACTGCTCGGGCAGCTCCTCGATGCGGTACTCGCGGCCCGCCAACGCGAAGCGCAGCCGATCCTTCGGGATCGCCTCGCCGTCGACGGTGACGGCGACGTCGTCGACGGCCGAGAGCCAGAGGCTGCGGTACCAGGGCAGCTGCACCGAGACGGCGATGCCTTGCCCGGTGCGGCGGACGTCCTGCTCGGAGAAGAGCGAATTGTGCGTGGCCATGGTTGCCTGCCTTACTTGAACGTGTCGGTGAACGTCTCGTGCGGCACGGGCGGTGTCGGGTCGAGCGTCTGACGGGTCGAGGGGTTGTACGGGTGGTACTCGGTCGGCACCGGCTCGTCGGCCGGCGGCATGAAGACGGGCTTGCCGTCGTCGCCGAAGTACATGAGGTCGAGGTCGAAGGCGGCCTGGTTCTTCTCGCCGAAGCTGATCCAGTCCTCGTGGAACGGGGCGCGCGCGAGCTCGTAGCAGCGGAACTTCCAGATCTTCCACTCGCCGTCCTGGCGGAGGAAGTCGATCGCGTACTTGCACCACACCCAGTGCGCCCAGACCTTCTTGCCTTGCACTTCGCCGGGCGAGTACATGTCGGGGAAGGCCGTCGCGACCTCGGGGTCCGTGAGCCCCGATTCCGTGCCGGCCATGATCCACACGCCCTTCGCCGTCTCACCGTCGGAGGCGACCTCGATGACCGGCGTGGTCGTCGCGTGCAGGATCAACTTGCCGACGGGCGTCGGCCGCCCCTTGTGGTAGCGGATGACGCTGTCGTAGTCGGTGTACTGGCCCGCGTTCGTGTACCGCGCACGGACGCCGGGCGTGCCGCGCTTCACCCAGAGCGGGATGATCTGCTCGTCCTGGAAGGCGTTGTGCAGGTACATGTAGCGGTTGAAGAGGTTCTCGACGTCGCCCCGGTCGGCGGCACGGCGGGCGAGCCGGGTCGCCTCCTCGACCTGGTCGCGGAGCCGGTCGATCTCGGCCTGCAGGTCGGCGACGGATGCCTCGGCCACGGTCGCTGAGCCTGTCGAAGCGTCAGACATGGGCGGCCTCCTTCGCGGCGACGGTGTCTTCGATGGCGCGCCGCATGAGCGCGTGCTGCTTCTTCACGAGGTCGATGGGGTCGGCTTCGCCGAGGTCGGCGAATGCGTGGCCCTCCCACTCGCTGGAGAGGTAGCCCGTGTAGCCGCCGTCGACGAACTGCTTCACGATGCGCGGGATGTCCATCGCCGGTTCGTCGCCGTTCGCGTCGATGTCGTAGAACTTCGCGTGCACGTGGAAGATCTGCGGCATGATGTCGAGCCACTCCTCCGGAGGCACGAGCCCGTGCATGTTGAACGCGAGCCGAGTGAACGGTCCGAAGGTGAGCGGGTCGACACCCTCGCCGGTGAGGTAGTCCTCGAACTTCTGGTTGCGCACGTGCATGGGGGTCGGCTCGTGCCAGATCTCCTCCATGACCGGGAAGTGCTTCTCGTCCATGCCCATCTGGTCCAGCGTTCGCAGCAGCATGGGCGAGAGGCTGTGCATGGTCGACGAGAAGTCGGCGGTGAAGCCGAGCCGGTCGCTGCCGAGCTCCTCGTACAGCTCGCGGATGGCGACGACCTTCGGATCGTTCGGGCCGGACGGCGCGTGGATCTCGTAGCCGAGCTTCTGGTCGTACTGCTCGGCCAGGGGCAGGAGGCTGCGGAGCAGCTCCTTGCCGGCCGAACGGATGACGACCTTCGTGAAGCCCAGGGTGTGGGCGGTCTCGAGCTGGCGCGCGAGGAAGTCGTGCTCCTCGTCGGGCGTCATGTCGCGGTCCTTGCGGCGGCCCATGTCGAGGTTGGTGCCGACGGCGCTCGCCTCGAGGCCGTACTTCTCGAGCGAGTCGAACCAGAGCCTGACGAAGTCGGCATCCACGTCGGGATACGTGCGCAGCAGCTGGGCGATGTTGAACTCGACGCCCGGGCCGATGCCCTCGTCGTGCACCGCCTTGATGAGCGTCTCGGGGGTGTAGAGCCCCGCCGCGAACTCGCTGGTCATCGAGTACAGGGTGGTGCCCAGCTTGATGCCCGTTCCGGCGATGCCGTCGGTGATGTCGGTCATGCCTGGACCGCCTTCCTGAGATGGGTGTCGAGGATGCGCCGCGCCTCCGCGGCATCCGTGATCATGCGCGAGCCGGCGTCGTTCGCCGCCGATCGCTGCACGGCCTGCTCGGCCGCGATGATGTCGAACGGGCTCTGCCAGGAGTTCCAATGCCAGCCCTCGTACTCGCTAGAGATGGCGCCCGAGTAGCCGTTGTCGACGAGGAGCTTCACGAGGTCGCGCACGGGAACCGAAGGCTCCTCGCCGCGCTCGTCGATGCCGAAGAACTTGCCGTGCACGTGCCGGATCCAGGGCATGATCTCGAGCCAGTCGTCGACCCGCGCCGGGCCGAACAGGCCCGTGCCGTTGATGCCGAAGTCGATGCCGAGGTCGGGACGTCCGTTGCGGGCGGCGAGCCCGATGAACGCGCCGAACCGCTGGCCGTGCTCGGCCTGGTCGGCGGGTGGGCCCTGCTCGTAGAACGTGTTCCAGAGGTCGACGACCTGGGCGAGCAGCTCGTCGGAGGCGCCGCGTCGGCGGTACGCCTCGAGCAGCGACGGCGCGAAGCCGGTGACCGTCGCACCCCAGTCCATCGTGAAGCCGAGGAACGGCGAGCCGACCTGCTCGTAGCGGTCGCGCAGCGCGAGGATGCGCGGGTGCGACGCGTACTGGTCGGCGTGCACCTCGAGCGCGAGCGTGACGCCGTACTGCTCTGCGATCGGCGCGAGCTGCTCCATCGAGTCGGGCGTCAGCGAGATCTGCACGCGCGCGATCGGGAAGCCGAGCTTCGCGGCCGCCTCGACCTGGCGGCGCATGTACTCGATGAGCTCGTCCTGCGTGAGCAGGCGGTCGCGGTGGATGCCGATGTCGGCGTTCACCGCAAGCGACGTCGTGACGAGGCCGACCTCGTCGACGAGGTCGCGGAACCAGCCCGCGAAGCGGTCGTCGATCTCGGGGAAGCCGCGGAAGCTCGAGAAGCCGATGATCTCGAGGCCGGGGCCGTAGCCGTCGGCCGCGACCTTGCGCACGAGGCCCTCGAGGTCGTACTCACGGCCGTGGAACGCGCGGGTGAAGCTGTAGAGGGTGACGCCCTGCACGGGCGTGCCGAGCCGGCTCATGCCGCCACCGCCTTCATGGTCTTCGTGTCGTGCTCCTCGATGTGGAGCACCTCGTTCTCGCCGATGACGATGTAGGGGATGTAGAGCGTGAGGTCGACGTCGACCTCGTGGTCGGCCTCCCCCGAGGCGACGGGCACGTCGCCCGACAGCACGACCGAGTCGGTGGGGAACCACCACTCCTCGGTCTCGTCGACGAGCTCCTCGAAGGTGAAGGTGCGGCCGTTCATGGTCCAGCGCAGCGAATCCTTCGGGGCGGCGACGCCGTCGACGCGGAGTCCCGCGCCGGCGATGCACGATCCGGGCAGCGCCCGGTACCACGGCAGGCGCACCTCGACGGCGCTGCGGGCGCCGTCGGTCGTGAGCGTGCCCTGTTCGATGATGCGGTCGGGGATCACCGGGACCTCCTCGTCAGTGGCGGATGCATCCCGCCGGACTTCTTTGTCATGATTTCCTCATTCTAATGTCTGTTTTAGACATAAGCAACATTTCGCCTTCGATTCAGGCGGATTCGGGGGCGAGATCGCTCGCGATCCTGCGTGCGCCCCGGATGGCCAGCGCCACGCTCGTGAGCGTGGGATTGCAGGCCGTGGCGGTCGGGATGACGCCGTTGCCGCCGACGAAGACGCCCGGCGCGGTCCAGACCTCGCTGTCGGGACCGCACACGCTCTCGCCGTCGTCGACCGCGCCCATGCGCGTCGTGCCCTGGTAGTGCAGGGATGCACCGAGCGGCATCGTGAACGGGCGCGGATCGAGCGGGTCGCCGACGGCGGCGCCGAGCCGCACGATCTCCTCGCGCGCGCGCTCGATGACCTCGTGGTCGCGCTCCGTGAGGCGATAGTGGATCCGCATCGCCGGCAGGCCGTACGCATCGGTCGCGTCGTCGGCGAACTCGATGCGGTCGTCGCGCTGCAGGTCCTTCGCGCAGAAGAGGCCGAGCCCGACGATGGAGCCCGGCACGACCGGATCGTCGACGGCGAGCGGCACCGGCGACGCGTCCAGCTGCATGATCTGGCCGTGGAAGGGCACGTCGTCGGTGAACGGAACCCAGCTGACGCCGCTCTGCTCGCTGAGCGCCCCCTCGGCGGCGACCTGCTCGCGGGCGCCGTGCGCGCCGTTCGACTCGGGCACGAGTCGCTCGGCGTCGCGGATGCGCGACGCGAACACCACTTGTGCCTGGTCGTTGAGGTACCGGCCGAGGGCGTCGGGGCGGATGCCCGACGCCCACAGCAGCTGCGGCGTGCGGAGCGCGTCGGCCGCCACGACGACGGCGCGGGCGCGCACCCGATGCGTCTCCCCCGTCCGGACGTCGCGCACCTCGACGCCGGCGGCCCGGCCGTCCTCGACGAGCACGCGCGTGACGAGCGACTCGTCGACGAGGTGGAAGTTCGCGTTGGCGCGGGTCGCGTCGCCGAGCACCACGTCGGAGCCCGACCACACCAGGCGGCCGTCCTCGCGGCGGTGCACGGCGAGCGGCATCCGCTGCACCTGCGTCGCGGGCACGCGGCCCTCGTCGACGGCGGCGGCGAGCCGCTCGCGCACGACGGCGCCGAACGGCGACCCGTCGAACGCGTCGGTCGTCACGCCGAGGAGGCGGTCGGCCTCGCTGAGGAGGTCGTCGAGGTCGGGCAGGAAGGCGATGCGCTCGCTGCCGCCCGGCCGCGGGCACGCCGCGGTCCAATGCGCGGCCATGCCGCCGACGTTCGTCGACATCGCGGCGACCGGCAGGCCGTCCTCGCCGGGGAACGCGTAGCCGTCGGCCAGGAGGAAGGTGCCGGGACGCGCGCGGCGCTCGCCGCTCTTCACGGCGCCCGGGGAGTTCACGGTGTCGGCGCCCGCACCCGGACCCTCCGACGCGCGCTGGGCCGCGGCACGGCGGTCGGGGTCCTCGATGTTCTTCACGTGCGCGCCGGGCGGGTCCGACACGGTCGGTCCCGCCTCGAACATCGCGATCGTCAGGCCGGGCGCCTCCTCGCTGAGGATGCGCGCATACGCGGCACCGGTCGGACCGCTGCCGACGATCGCGACGTCGACCGCGTCAGGGTAGCGCGCCGCGCGTTCGAGGTCGGTGCCGCTCATGCCGAGACCGACAGTTCGCGGATGAGCGCGACGGATGCTTCGGACTCCTGCGTCGGGTAGTACTCGAGTCCGATCGGTCCGTCGTACCCCGAAGCGCGCAGGATGCCGAGGCGCTCGACCCAATCGAGCGACCCGGACCCGGGCTCTCCGCGGCCCGGAGCGTCGGCGAGCTGGACGTACTTGACGAGCGTGCCGGCGTTCGTGAGCTCGGCCGCCATGTCCTCTCCCTCGACGGCCGAGTGGTAGATGTCGTACAGGACACCGAAGTACGGCGAGTCGACACCGCGCGCCACATACACGGCCTCGCTCGTGCGGTCGAGCAGCGAGCCGGGATGGTCCACCCGGATGTTCACGGGCTCCAGCACCAGCGTGATGTCGGAGCCATCGATCTGCGCGATCGCCTTCCGGTAGATCTCGACGAGCTCGTCGAGCTGGGTCTGGCGCTTCGCGCCCCCGAAGCCCGTTCCGCTGCCCACGACGATCCGCGGGCAGCCGAGATCCCGGGCGATCTCCACGCCCTCGTCGAGCTTGCGATAGAACTCGGAGTGGTCCTTCGGCGGGATCATGAACTGCGTCCGCGGCTCCGAGAGCTGTGCGGTCAGCTGGGTGCCGGTCTCGACGAGCGCGGCCTTGAGCGCCGGGAGGTCCTTCGGCTTGGCGGGGGCGTCCACTCCCGTGGGGCCCCACATCTCGACGGCGTTGAAGCCGGCGGCGGCGGCCGCGCGCACGCGGTCGTGGTAGTCGCCTGCCTCGGTGAAGAGGAGTTCGATGTTGGGTGCGAGTCGGTACACGTGCGTCTCCTGGGTTCAGAACATCGGGTGGTCGTGGGCGGCATGCACGGGGACCTGCTGCAACACGTCCCAGTGCTCGACGATCCGGCCGTCCTCGAATCGGTAGATGTCCGCGACCGCGGCGTCCGGAGCGCCTGGTCGGGAAGCCTTGACGTGCACCATCGCGAGGTCCCCGTCGACGAGGATCCGCTGGACCTCGAACGCGGCGTCCGGCGAGTCGTCGAACTTGGGGGTCAGCATCTCGATCGCGGCGGCGGGCCCGTCGGCGATCGTCGGATTGTGCTGGCGGTAGTCGTCCGAGACGAGGAAGGCGAAGGCATCCGCTACGCGCTTCTGCGTGTAGAAGAGGTCGACGAACGTCTCGAACGCCGCCCGGTGGTCGGCGTTCACTGTGATTCAGCCCTTCAGCCCGCCGGCGAAGCCCTGGATGAAGCGCTTCTGGGCGAACATGTAGAAGAGGAGGATCGGCACCATCGAGATGATCACGACGGCGAAGATCTTGTTCCACGCCGAGACGAGGCCGCCGACGTAGGTGTACATCGCGACGGGCAGCGTCTGCGTCTCCGACCCGCCGAGGAAGATCAGCGAGTTGAAGAAGTCGTTCCAGACGATCAGGCCGGCGAGGATCGCGACCGTTCCGGTGGCCGGCGACATGAGCGGGAGCACGACCCGGAAGAAGGCCTGCGTCGGCGAGGCCCCGTCGATGACCGCGGCCTCCTCGTACTCGGTCGTCAGCCCGCGGAAGAAGCTCGCGTAGAGGAACACCGACAGCGGCAGCAGGATGCCGATCCAGAGCAGGATCATGCCGACCGCGTTGCCCGTGAGCCCGACCGAGCGCGCGCCGATGTACAGCGGCACGGTGCCCAGCTGCGCGGGCAGGATGATCGCGATCAGCACCAGGTAGTAGGTGAGGTTGGTCCAGGTGCGCGTCCGGCGCGCGATCACGTAGGCCGCGACCGAGCCGAGGAGCACGAGGCCGAGGATCGCTCCGGCCGTGATGATGACGCTGTTCAGGATGCTCATCGGGATGCTATTGCGACCCGTCGTCGTGAGGACCTCGACGAACGCGCCGAAATCGATGGACGACGGCGGCGCGACGGCGCTCGTCGTGAGCACCTCCTCGTCGGGCTTCAGCGCCGTGACGACGAGCAGGTAGAACGGCAGGAGCCCGATGAGCGTGACGATCCAGACGAGCACCTCGCGGACCGCGGTGGCCTTGGTGTAGCGGAACATGTCTCAGGCCCTTCCCACCGCGTCGCGGTCGCGGGTGATGTACTGCTGGAGGATGGCGAACGCCAGGATGATGACGGTGAGCACGAGCGCGAGGGCCGAGCCGAATCCGAACTGCCCGAGCGAGAACGCCTGCTTGTAGACCTGGGTCGCGAGCGTCTCGGTCGCGCCCGCCGGACCACCGCCGGTGAGGGCCAGGATCTGGTCGAAGATGCGCAGGCCCTGGATGATGCCGAGCGTGGTCGCGATGGCGATCGACGGGCGGATGGCCGGGACGATGACGTACCGGAAACGTCCCCAGATGCCCGCGCCGTCGAGTGCCGCGGCCTCCTCGACCTCGATGGGCACGCTGGCCAGGCCGGCGAGGTAGATGACCATCGTGAAGCCGGTCTGCTGCCAGACGACGGTGATGAGGATGGCCCAGATCGACCACGTCGGGTCGGCCAGCCAGACCTTCTGCAGGCTCTCGAGCCCGATCAGGCCGAGGAACCCGTTGAGCGGTCCGTCGAACTGGAAGATGAACTTCCAGACGTAGGCGACCGCGAGCGGGCTGAGCACGACGGGCATGAAGAGCAGCGTCCGCAGGATGTACCGCGACTTCAGCATGCGGTTGATCGCGAGCGCGAAGAGCAGGCCGAGGACGTTGGTGAGGATCACGGACGCGAAGGCGAGGAACAACGTGTTCCACACCGCGCCGAGGAGGAGCGGATCCTGGAAGATCCGCTGGAAGTTCTCGAGGCCGACGAAGTCCCAGTCGCCGAGGCCCGTCCAGTTCGTGAAGGCGAAGAACCCGCCCGTCAGCGTCGCGACGTAGTGCACCGCGATCACGAGGAGGACGGCGGGCATGGCCCACCACCAGTGGCCGAAGCTGATCAGCGGCTTCTTCCCGCGCTTACGGGGAGCCGGTGTGTTCCACGCCTCGGGCGGCACGGTGAGTGTGCGAGTGCTGCTCTCGTCGATCGTCACTGTCATCTGCTCTCTGACCTCGTCGTCACGCGCCCAGCCGGATCGGGCGCTATGGCCACTTTCGCATACTTGCGTCTGAATCACACATTAGTCATCCCGATATCGCGTATAAGTGTGGGGCGGATCCGTTCGCACGGTGCGGCTGGAAGGATGGCACCCCATGGAGTACCCGGCACCGATGCCCGTCCCGCCTGCGGATCCGCTCTGGGACGCGTTCGTCGATCCGCCGGATGACGCGCGGCCACGAGCCTGGTGGCACTGGATGGACGGGAACGTCGATCCGGCCGGCATCGAGCGCGACCTGCGCTGGCTGCACCGCGTCGGCGTGCGCGGCGCGCAGCTCTTCGACGGCGGCATGGGCGGGCCACTCGTGGTGCCCGAGGCCGTTCGACCGGGTACTGCCGAGTGGGACGAGGCCGTCGACACCGCCGCGCGCACGGCCGGGGAGCTCGGACTCGAGCTCGCGGTCGCGACGTCGTCGGGCTGGAGCGCGGCCGGCGGGCCGTGGGTCGCGCCGGCCGACGCCATGAAGAAGGTCGTGTGGTCCGAGCAGGTCGTGCGCGGTGGCGCGCCGCTCGAGGTCGAGCTGCCGCCGCTGCCCGCGGTCGCCGGCCTCTACCAGGACTGCCCGCGGTGGGGTGCCGCCGCCGAGCCCGGTGCCGCGTTCTCGGTCGACTGGCGCGTCGTGGCCTTCCCGGCCGACCCGGCGCACGGGGTGCTCGCCCCTGCCGCCGTGCACGCGTCGGCGCCGATCGATGAGGCAGCCACCGGATGCCTCACCGACGCGTCGTTCGGACCGACGCTGTCGCTCCCCCGCGACCCTGACGGCCGGTCAACGGCCTGGGTGGAGCAGGAGTTCGCCGAGCCCGTCACGGTGCGCTCGGTCGTGGTCGGACTGCCGGGTCCGCGCGGGTTCGGCGCGGCGCCACCGGCGGCGGCCGTGCTGCAGGCGAGCGACGACGGCATGGCGTACCGCGACGTGGCCGAGCTCACGCCAACCACCGTCCCGGCACGCACCGTCACCTTCGCACCCGTGACCGCGCAGCGGTTCCGGCTCGTGCTCTCGGGTGGGAGTGCCGCCGATGCGCTGCCGCCGGTCGCGCCCGGCGTGCGCCGGCCGCCCGTGCTGCGCAAGGCGTCCACGTTCGAGGTCTCCGAGTTCGCCCTCCGCGCGGGCGGTCGCGTGCATCACGCCGAGGTGAAGGCGGGCTTCGGCGTCGTGCCCGACTATGACGCCGTCGCCACCGACCAGGCGGCGGACGCGGCATCCGTCGACCCCTCGACCGTCGTCGACCTGACCGGGCACGTCCGCGACGGCGTCCTGCGCTGGGATGCGCCCGCCGGCGACTGGACGGTCCTGCGCCTCGGGGCATCCCTCACGGGACAGACGAACGGGCCCGCGCCGGCCGACTCGACCGGCCTCGAGGTCGACAAGCTCGACGGCGGGCGGGTGCGGTCGTACCTCGCGGTGCACCTCCGCCGGTTCGGCGTCGAGGCGGATGCCGCCGCGCCCGCGGCATCCTCGGCACCGCGCTTCGGGGCGCTGCTCAGCGACAGCATCGAGGCGGGGCCGCAGAATTGGACGGACGCGATCCTCGATCACTTCCGCCGGCGCCGCGGCTACGACGCGTCGCCGTGGCTGCCCGCGCTGGCGGGCGTCCTGGTCGGTGGACCCGACGACGCCGACCGCTTCCTCTCCGACTGGCGCCGCACGATCGCGGAGCTCCTGGCCGACGAGTACTACGGCACGCTGGCCGACGAGGCGCATCGCCGCGGCATGACCTACTACGCCGAGGCGCTCGAGGACGGCCGGCCGCAGCTCGGCGACGACCTCGCGATGCGCTCGCACGCCGATGTGCCGATGGGCGCGATGTGGACGTTCGATCCCGACCACGGGCCGCAGCCGACGTACGTCGCCGACCTCAAGGGCGCGGCCTCCGTCGCCCACGTGCATGGGAAGGCGCGCGTCGGCGCCGAGGCGTTCACGTCGTTCGACCGGCCGTGGGCGTGGACCCCGCGGACGCTGAAGCACATCGCCGACCTGCAGCTCGCGCTCGGCGTCACGCGGTTCTGCATCCACACATCGCCGCACCAGCCGCTCGCGGCGCCCCCGCCCGGCGTCGCCCTCGCGCCGTTCCTCGGCCAGGCCTTCACCGTCAACGAGACGTGGTCGGCGCACGCCCGCCCCTGGATCGACTACCTCGCGCGGTGCTCGGCCGTGCTCGCCGCGGGCGCCCCGGCCGTCGACGTCGCGGTCTTCGTCGGCGAGGAGGCCCCGGTCACGGGCCTGTTCGAGCATCGGCTCGACACGAGCGTGCCCGAGGGCTTCGACTTCGACTACGTCGGACCCGACGCCCTGGCCGGCGTGCTGCGCGTCGACGGCGACCGGCTCGTCAGCGACGGCGCCGCCTACCGCGTGCTGCACCTCGGCGGGTCCAGCCGACGGATGACGCTCGCCTCCCTCGACGCGATCGAGCGGCTGCTCGACGACGGCGCGACCGTCGTGGGCGAACGGCCCGACGGCTCGCCGTCGCTCGGCGACGACCCGACGGCGTTCGCGGAGGCGTGCGAACGCATCTGGGCGGTCCCCCGGACGCGCGGCCGCGTGCTCGCCACGTCGGACCTCGGCGCGGCGCTCGCCGAGCTCGGCCTCCGGCCGGGCCTCGAGATCGAGGGCCCACCGGTCCGCCGGATCGCCCGGGTGATCGACGGCCGGCTCGTGACGTTCATCGCGAACCCGGCGGGCGAGCCGATCGAGCTGCGGCTCCGGCCGTCGGATGCCGCGGCGCCCCTCGTCGCGTGGGATCCCGTCGAGGTGCGGTCCGTGTCGCTGGAGCCCGACCCGGCGGCCGAGGGCCGGACGACCCTGCGGCTGTCGCTACCGGCGTTCGGATCCGCGTTCGTGCTGCCGTCGGCCGAGCCCGAGGCGGCGGCATCCGTCGAGACAGCTGAGCCGGTGCCGATGGACGGAGCCTGGACGCTGTCGCTGCCCGGCCGCCCACCTCTCGCGATGCCCGACGGGCCGGGACTCTGGACCGACCTCGACGACGCGGCGCGCGGCTTCTCGGGCACCGGCACCTACCGGCTCGAGTTCGACCTCGACACCGGGCCGACCGACGGCGAGCGACTCGTGCTGGACCTCGGCGTCGTGCGCGACCTCGCGCACGTCGTCGTGAACGGGCGGGACTGCGGCGTCGCGTGGACCGCGCCGTTCCGCGTCGACGTCACGGCGGCCGTCGCCACGGGCCCGAACGTGCTCGAGGTCGGGGTCGTGACCCCGTGGCGCAATCGCCTGATCGCCGAGGCCGGCGCGCCGACGGGCGAGGTGTTCGAGCCCATGACGAGGGTGTTCGAGGCATCCGCCGAACCGCTCGATGCGGGGCTGGCCGGACCGGTGCTGCTGCGCCGCACGTCGACCCCGCGCTGAGCACGACGAACCCCGGATCAGCGGGACTATTGCGCTGCATAAGCGATACTAATGTCAGAATCGTGCGAATGTGTGTCAGGCTGGATCTGCGGCCAGCGGCCGAGCCAGCCCAGGGCTGGCGACAACGACGTCACGAAAGGTCCGAAATGCCACAGCACCCCGTTTCCAAGCCCCTCCGGTGGTCGCTCCTCGTAGTGCCCGTCGCCGGAGCCATGGTCCTCGCCGGCTGTTCCGGCGGCGGCGACAGCGGCGGAAGCTCCGACGGCGCAGCCGCAGGGTTCTCGCTCATGGTCGCCCAGGCGAACGACGCCGACGACTTCTACGCCCAGATGGCCAAGGCCTACACCGACGAGACCGGCACCCCGATCGAGGTGATCCCCTATCCCTCCGACGCGTACAACACGCAGGTCACCACGCAATTCCAGGCCGGCAACGCGGCCGACGTCGCGATCCTCTCGCCCGGAACCGGCCAGCCGATCTCGGTGATCACGCTCGCCGAGGCGGGCTTCCTCGAGCCGCTCGACGACACCTCGGCCGGTGTCATCCCCGAGGGCACCGAGTCGCTGTACGAGGTCGACGGCAAGGTCTACGGCCAGCCGACCGCGCTCTCGCCCGTCGGCTTCGTGTACAACCCCGCCGCCGCCGAAGAGGTCGGCGTCGACGAGTTCCCGGCGACGTTCGACGACCTGCTGAAGGCCTGCACCACGGCCAAGGACGGCGGCAAGAGCTTCACGGCCCTCGCCGGCTCGGTCTCGTTCAACACCGGCCTGCTCGCCCAGATCATCTCGGCGACCCGGGTCTACGAGGAGACGCCCGACTGGAACGAGCAGCGCGCGTCGGGTGACGTCACGTTCGCCGACAGCGGGTGGAAGCAGACCCTCGAGGACATCGTCGCGATGAACGAGGGCGGCTGCTTCCAGGACGGCGCCGCGGGCGGCACGTTCGACTCGATCACCAACGGCATCGGCGGCGGCACGTCGCTGAGCGCCGCGGTTCCCGGCTCGGCCGCGACCTCGATCAACGCGGGTGCCGGCCTCGAGACCGACATCCAGGCATTCCCGCCGGCCGACGACCAGGGCGAGTTCATGCTCGCGTCTGCCAACTACGCCTGGGCGATCAACGCCAAGGCCGACGACGCGGCCAAGGCCTCGGCGCAGGACTTCCTCGACTGGGTCGCCGAGCCCGCGCAGGCGCAGCAGTACGCCGACCTCTCGGGTGCCGTGCCGATCACCGGCGTGAGCGCCGACACCCTCCTCCCCGTGTACCAGCCGGTCGCCGACCTGCTCGAGTCGGGCGCCTACACGGGCCTGCCGAACGCGACCTGGCCGAACCCGGCCGTCTACGACGCCCTCGGCGTCGGCGTGCAGGGCCTGCTGACCGGCCAGAAGACGGTCGACCAGGTGCTGCAGGACATGGACGCGGCCTGGGACAGCTGATCCACCCGTCCGATCGATCGGTCGCCGCCCGGAGCCTCGCGCCCCGGGCGGCGACCCCGTTCTCCCCCGTACCCGACCAGTACTGGAGCCGAGCATGACCCCCAGCCCGCGCATCCGCGACCTGCTCGACCGCATGACCTGGGCCGAGAAGCTCGGGCAGCTGCAGACCGTGTTCCGCCCGTCGCTCGACGACGCCGCGCAGCTCGTGCGCGACGGCGTCGGCTCGGTGTTCTGGCCGCGGTCGGCCGCCGCGGTCAACGCGCTCCAGCGCGTCGCCGTCGAGGAGACCCGGCTCGGGATCCCCGTGCTCGTGGGGCTCGACGTCATCCACGGACACCGCACGATCGGGCCCGTCCCGCTGGCGCAGGCCGCGAGCTTCGACCCGCAGCTCGTCGCCGACCTCGCGCGACTCGCCGCCGCCGAGGCGCGCTCGGCGGGCGTGACCTGGACGTTCTCGCCGATGCTCGACGTCTCGCGCGATCCGCGGTGGGGCCGGGTCGTCGAGGGATTCGGCGAGGACGTTCACCTCACCGCCGAGCTCGGCCGAGCGATGGTGCGCGGGTACCGGGGCGACGGGCTCGCGGCATCCGATGCCATCGCGGCCACCGCCAAGCACTTCGTCGGCTACGGCCAGCCCGAGGGCGGGCGCGACTACGACGCGATGGATGCCTCGGAGCACCGCCTGCGCAACGTGCACCTCGAGCCGTTCCGCGCGGCGGTCGATGAGGGCGTCGCGTCGATCATGGCGTCGTTCAACACCGTGGCCGGACGCCCGATGCACGCGAACCGGCGACTGCTCACCGACGTGCTCAAGGGCGAGTGGGCCTTCGAGGGTGTGGTCGTGGGCGACGCCGACGGCGTGCGCAACCTGCTGCCGCACGGCATCGCGGCCGACCTCGCCGACGCGGTCCGTCAGGCCTACGCGGCCGGGCTCGATGTCGAGATGGGCGGCGCGCCATCCGATCTCCCGCCTGCGGCGATCGGGCCCGAGCTGCTCGACCCGGCACGCGTCGACGACGCCGTCGCCCGCGTGCTCGCGCTGAAGGAGGCACTCGGGCTCTTCGACGACCCGTACGTGCCCGAGGACGCGGAGCGGCTCGAGCCGACCGACGCGGCCCGACGGCTGGTGCGTCGGGCGGCCGCCCGCACCATGGTGCTGCTGCGCCGCGACGGGACGCTGCCGCTGCGCGATCCGCGCCGGGTGCTCGTCACGGGTCCGTACGCGGAGTCCACCGATCACCTCGGCGCGTGGACGCAGTCGTTCGCCGCCCCGGCCGGCTCCATCGTCGACGAGCTCCGAGCTCGGATGCCGCACGCCGAGGTACGGGCCCTCCCGGGCGTCGGGTTCCTCGACGACGACTCGTCGGGCATCGCGGATGTCGTGGCCGCGGCGCGCGCGAGCGACCTCGTGCTCGTCGCCGTGGGCGAGCCGAGCTCGCTCTCGGGCGAGGCCGCCTCGCGCAGCGACCTGCGGCTCCCCGGGCGGCAGGAGGACCTCATCCGGGCCGTCGCCGCCACGGGCACGCCGTTCGTCGTCGTGCTCGAGAACGGGCGACCGCTCGTCGTCGCCGACTGGATCGACCACGCACCCACGGTGCTCGAGGCCTGGCACGGCGGCACCGAGGCATCCGCCGCCATCGTCGACGTGCTGCTCGGCGACGAGGAGCCCGCGGGCCGCCTGCCGATGTCGTTCCCGCGGTCCGTGGGCCAGGTGCCCGTGTACTACGCGCACGAGCGCACCGGTCGTCCGGCGACGGTCGGCGGCAGCCTCACCGAGACCACCGTCGACGTCGGGCTCCACGGACCCGACAACGTGCAGGAGAAGTACACGTCGAAGTACCTCGACCTCGAGCTCGGGCCGCAGTTCGCCTTCGGGCACGGGTCGGGCTACGCGACGTTCGCGCACGGGGTGCCGCGGGTGTCGGACGCGGACGTGCGACTCGAGGCGCTCGACGGCGGCAGCACCGTCACGCTCGAGCTCGACGTCACGAACACGTCGGCCCGGCGCGGCGACGAGGTCGTGCAGCTCTACGTCGAGGACGTCGTCGCGAGCGTCGCGCCGCCCGTGCGCCGGCTGGTCGCGTTCGAGCGGCGCACGATCGAGCCGGGCGAGACCGTCACCATGCGGTTCGAGCTCGGCACGGCCCAGCTCGGCTTCTGGGCGACGGATGCCGCGACCGCGCGCTTCGTCGTCGAGCCCGGGATGTTCCGGCTGCACGTGGGCAGCACCCTCGAGCGCACCCAGGCGGTCGAGCTCGCGGTCACCCACGACCACCCGCGATCAGACCCGACGAACGGGAGCGCACGATGACGCGAATGACCGGATCAGTACCCGCAAGCGCTTGGACGATCGACGAGGGATTCCGACTCCTCCACGGGGGCCGCCCCGCGCTGCTCCTCGGCGGGCAGGTGCACAACTCCTCGTCGTCGTCGGAACGGTCGATCGCCGACTCGTTCGCGCACGTGCGCCGCATGCACGGCAACACGGTGCTCGCCCCGGTGAGCTGGGCGCTCATCGAACCTGACGAGGGGGACTTCGACCTCGACCTCGTCGACATGATGCTCGAACAGGCCCGTGCGAATGGCCTCCGCCTCGTGCTGCTGTGGTTCGGCGCCTTCAAGAACGCCGCATCGACGTACGCTCCACGGTGGGTGCGCGCCGACGAGGCTCGTTTCCCCCGTGCCGTCGCCCACGCGGCCGGCCTCCAGGCGTTCAGTTACCAGGGTGCGACCCCCAAGCCCGTCCTCTCGGTCTTCGGCGACGAACTGCGCACCGCGGACGCGACAGCGTTCGCAGCGCTCATGACCCACCTCCTCGAGGCGGACCACGAGGACACGGTCGCGATGGTCCAGGTGGAGAACGAGTCGGGGCTGCTGTCCGACAGTCGCGATCGGAGCCCGCTCGCCCACCGGGCATGGGACTCGCCCGTCCCCGGCGCGCTGCTCGAGCACCTCGCCCGAGGCGGCTCCTCCCCGACACGCGACCTCTGGCGCGACCGCGGAGCGGCGACGGCGGGCTCATGGGCGGACGTGTTCGGCGACGACGTGCGTGCCGACGAGATCTTCATGGCGTGGGCGTTCTCCACTTACGTCGAGGACCTCGCCAGCCGCGGACGCGCGATCAAGCCGGTTCCGATGTACGCCAACGCGTGGCTCGGTCCGCAGCCAGGTCAGGACGATCCCGGTCAGTTCCCGAGCGGCGGTCCCGCCTCGCGCGTGATCGACGTCTGGCGCGCAGGCGCTCCGTCGCTCGACCTCGTCGGGCCCGACCTCTACGTCGATGATGCGGATGCCGCGATGCGCACGTACGCCGCGGCTGGGCAGCCGCTCTTCGTGCCCGAGTGCCGCCTGCGCGCGGGCGAGCTCGTGCGCGCGATCGGCGCCTACCGAGCGATCGGTTGGTGCGCCTTCGGGATCGACGACGCGAGCCCCTCGGGGCAGGTCGCCACGACGCTGGCCCACCTGACCGCGCTCGAAGCGGAGATCACGGCCGCCGCGAGCCACGACGCACTCGCCGCGGTCGTCCTCGAGCCCACGTCGGACATCGTGACCGTCCGCCTCGGCGACCTCGAGCTCGAGGCGCGCGGCACGCTGACGCTCCTCCAGCGGATGCTGCTCGACGCTGGCGTCGAGGCGCCGGCACCCGAACTCGCACTGCCCGATGAGACGTCGCCCGACGCGCTCGTGCCGGCGCCGGCGGACACCCGACCGTTCTGCCTGCTCATCGCGGAGGACCGGGATACGGTGCTCCTCGTGGGACAGGGCGTCACGGTGGACTTCTCCGGCGCGGACGAACACCTCGAGCTCGACTCCGTGCAGGAGCTCCTCGTCGAGGCCGGGCGGATCGTCGCGGGCCGCGTCCTCAACGGCGATGAGCGGCTGCACATCCTTCCGACGCACGCGGTCGGCGCGGCTCGGATCCGCCTGCTGCGTCGGACGGTCACGGACTGAGGCACCGACCACCAGGACTTCCCCGCGAGGTGTAGGGTCGTGGCCACGGCGGGTTCTCCGCGCCGGACCCCCTGATCGGCCGTCCACGCCGGCCGACGATGCGGGGGCAGAGGGGATGCGTGTCCCCGGTGAACGAGCGAGCAGTGCACCGCTCCCGTATCCGGCGGGCCTCGGTCGCGTGGAGTCCGGGCCGAACGCCGGTGGAGGACACGATCATGACCGCTCGCAAGCACCTCAAGCAGCTCGTCCGCGACCGGATGCGCAAGACCGGTGAGCGCTACACCGTCGCACGCCGCCACGTCGTCGACGCTGATTCATCGTCATCGTCATCGTCATCATCGTCTTCGTGGGAGCTGCGCGGCGGCGTCCACGGCGACACCGCGGCGCTCGCCAACGTGCTGGCCAACCTGGGCGTCGTCGCGCCGCACACGGGTCGACCGCTGACCGAGGCCATGGTGCTCGGCGTGGGCGGCGGGCTCGGCGCCGGCTACATCCTGTGGGAGTTCGACACGCTCCCGTCCCGGGCACGCGTGCTGACCCTCGGCTTCCGCCGGCTGTGGCAGTACCCCGACCGGTGGGTGCGCGGCACGGCCGAGCGGCTCGGCCTGCACGCCGAGCTGCACGAGACCGGTGGCGCGAAGGGCGCCGCTGCGGCGCTCGACGCGCAACTCGCCGAGGGACTGCCGGCGATCGCCTGGATCGACACCGAGACGCTCGGGCACCGCTTCGAGCCGGCCTGGCGCAGCGGCTACGGCGGAGACCCGCTGGTCGTCTACGAGCGCGACGGCGACGAGTACGCGATCGACGACCGCTCGGCGGCGCGGATCACGGTTCCCGCCGAACGGCTGGCCGCCGCGCGAGCCCGTGTGGGCTCGTACAGGCACCGGCTCGTCACGATCGATCCCGACCGGATCGACCTCGACCTGGTTCCGGCGGTCGAGGAGGGCCTGCGCCTCCAGGTCGAACACCTCGGCGAGACGTCGGACTCGTTCTCGCTGCCGGCCTGGCGCAAGTGGGCGCGGATGACCACCGACACGCGCAACCGGAAGGGCTGGCCGACGGTGTTCGCCGACGGCCGCGGCACCGGCAGCCTGCGCGCCTCGATCTACGCGGGCGCCGGGCACGGCGCGAACCTGCGCGGCCTCTACGCCGACTTCCTCGACGAGGCGACGGAGCTGCTGGGACGCGATCTCGGGGCCGACGCATGGCGGGCGGCCGCCGACGCCTGGGCCCCGATCGTCGACGTCGCGCTCCCGCCCGGCGACGAGCTGCGCACGCTGATCGACCGCACCGACGAACTGGTCGCCCGCGGCGAGGACGCCTCCGAGGTGGCCGCGGCGCGGTGGGCGCTCCAACGCGAGCGCGACGACGCCGTCGACCAACCGCCCGCGATCGGCGACCTCGTGTCGGCGATGTACGAGGCGGAGGTCGCCGCGCTGGTACGGCTCAGGTCGGCCGTGTGAGGCTTCGCCGGTCGGACGCGCCCGTCAGTCGCCGAGGCGCCGGTACGTGAACTCGCGGAAGCGCACCGCGCCGTCGCCCGCGGCGTAGAGCGCCGGTCGCAGGCTCTGCAGGTCGCCCATCGTGTTCGCGTGGTAGCCGGCGGTCTCGTAGCGCACGCCGTGCCGCACCCAGTCCTGCCCGGGCAGCCGGTACCACCCGGACACGATGTGCTCCTCGTTGCGGATGCGCAGGCGCAGGGTGTGCGTCGGCTCGACGGGTTCCCGCCAATGCGTGCGGGCGCCGCCCGAGTAGCTCAGCATCCGCTCGCCGTCGATCCCCATGCCGCAGAAGAGCCGATTGCTGAAGAAGAGCAGCAGGCCGCCCTCGAGCGGGCCCGAGCCCGAGCCCGAGCCCGGCTCGAGCGACACCTCGACCTCCACCTCGTACGAGTGGTCGCCCGTGACGAGGCACAGCGGCGAGGTGTCGGCGGGCCCGCTCCCCTTCGCGGCCACGACCAGCCCGTCGTCCGACCGCACCCGCTCCGCCTCCCCCGGCCGCGGCGCGTGGAACGCCCACCGCTGGCCGAGCCGGAGGGTCGCGAAGTCGTCGTCGAAGCCCGCGGGGGCGAGCTGCGGCGCCGCCCCGGCGGGTGCCTCCTGTGGAGCGCCGATGTCCCGGGCACCCGCCACGGGCCAGCCGTCGTCGGTCCAGGCGATCGGCTCGAGCAGGATCTGGCGGCCGAGCGTGCGATAGCCGTGCTCGTAGCCGTGCGAGACCATCCACCAGGCATCCGCCGGCCCCTGCAGCATCGTGGCGTGCCCGCGCGACCACCAGCGCTCGTCGGCGTGCTGCGTGCGCACGACGGGATTGTGCGGGCTGTTCTCCCACGGCCCGTGCACCGAGCGCGAGCGGGCCACGATGACCATGTGCCCGGTCGGCGGCCCGGCCGTGCCGCCGACGGCGCTGATGAGGTGGAACCAGTCGCCGCGGCGGAGCAGCTTCGGCCCTTCGAGAGCGTACGCCTCGGTCACCCAGTCGTCGGGATACCGCCAGCCGTCGTACACGTGCTCGAGCTCGCCGACCGTCGAGAGGCCGTCGTCGGCGAGGCCGATGCGCCGGATGCCGTTGACGAAGAGCCAACGTCGGCCGTCCTCGCCCACGACGTGCCCGGGATCGATGGCGCCGCGGATCCCGAGGTCGATCGGCTCAGACCACGGCCCGGCCATCGACGGCGCGTGGATCACGAAGATCGACGCATCCGCCAGCGACGACCACGGCGTCGGGATGAACGGGATGTAGATGAAGAAGCGCCCGTCGTGCTCGGCGATGTCGACGGCGAACGTGCTGCCGAGCGGCTCGGGCAGCGCGGCGGTCTCGAACGTCCAGTTCACGAGGTCGGTCGAGCGATACAGGAGCAGCCCGGGTGCCGACTCGAACGACGAGTAGGTCATCCAGTACTCGTCGCCGACGCGAATGATCGCGGGGTCGGGGCGGTCGCCCGCCAGCACCGGGTTCGTGAACTCCGTCATGCGCCGGCTTCCGGTCCACGGATGCCGCGGCCGATCCACTCGGCCACGGCGTCGATCGTGCGCAGCGCGTCCTCGTCACCGGGCTGGTCGATGCGCCCGTGCCGCGCACCCGACTCGAGCCGCAGCTCGGCGTCGACGTCTGCGGCCGAGAGCGTCGCGGCGAAGGCCTCGCCCGACGGACGGAGGTCGTCGAGCTCGCACACCACGATGAGCGTTCGCGGGAACCCCTGTCCGTCGCCGAGGCCCGCGAACGCCTGCGGGTCGGCGAGTGCCTCGGCGGAGCCGGCGAAGTTCAGCGCGAGCTGGCCGTGCGGCGAGGCGGGATCGACGTCGGGCGAGGCATCCGGCCCGTTGGGGTGCACGACCGGGTAGACGAGCACCAGCCCGGCGGGCACCGGCTCCCCCGCGTCGCGGAGTCGCGTGACCGCGCCCGAGGTGAGCGTGCCGCCGGCGCTCGCACCGCCGAGCACGAGCGCCTCGGACCGCACGCCGAGCCGGTCGGCGGCGACCGCCCGCGCCCACTCCCACCCGGCCAGCACGTCGTCGGACGGCACGGGGTGGTGCACGTCGCCGAGGCACTTCGCGTAGTCCACCGACACGACCGGGATGCCGCGTGCCGCGAGCTCCCGAGAGAACCAGTTCGACTCGGGCATGTCGAGGTGGCCGCCGATGAAGGCGCCGCCGTGCACCCAGACGAGCGCCGAGCCGGTCGGCGTCGCCGCGGCATCCCGGTACACCCGGACCGGCACCGGGCCGTGCGGCCCGCGCACGACCTCGTCGACCGCCTCGACACCCGCGAGGTGCGGGAAGCGCCGCACGAGCGACGCCGTGTCGATGTCGGGTCGCGGGTCGGCCGGCTCGCCGTGCTCGGCCAGCCAGCGGATGGCGTCGGGCACCGGCAGCCGACGGAAGTCGGGGACGCCGGCTTCGGCTTCCAGCGCTTCGGTGTCGCTCATCGGGTGCTCCGTTCGACCGTCACTGCAGCTGCGCGCGGCTCACGCCGGCTGCAGGGCCCGCATGCTGCGGCGGATCAGGTCGTGCTGGCGGCGCACCAGCAGCAGCGGGTCGACCTCGCCGAGCTCGGCGAACGCGTGGCCCTCCCATTCGCTCGACCAGTACCCGCGGTAGCCGCCCTCGACGAAGACGCGCACGAGCGCCGGGTAGTCGATCGCGGGCTCCTCGCCCTGCTCGTCGATGTCGTAGAACTTCGCGTGCACGTGCAGGATCTGCGGCATGATGTCGGCCCACTCGCGCGGGTCGACGTGGCCGTGCATGTTGAACGCGAGGTGCGCGAAGGAGCCGAGGCGGCCCGGGTCGAAGTCGCGCCCGCGCAGGTAGGCGATGAACTCCTCCTGCCGCTGGCGCATCGGAGCGTCGGTCGCCCAGATGTCCTGCAGCACCTGCACCGCGTCGTCGTCGAGGCCGGCCCGGCGCACGGCGCGGAGCAGCGTCGGCGACATGCTGTGCATCGTCGCGGAGAAGTCGGCGACGAAGCCGAGCAGCGGCGAGTCGAGCTCGGCGTAGACGTCGCGCACCTTCAGGATCGGCTCGGCGTTGGGACCCATCGGCGCGTGGATCTCGTAGGCGAGCTTCAGCTCGAGCTCCTCGGCGATCGGCAGCAGGCGACGCAGCAGCTCGGGCTTGGCGCTCTGGATGCGCACGAGGGGGAAACCGAGCTTCGCGGCGCCGCGGAACAGCGTCTCGCTGAACGCGAACTCCTCGTCGGGCGTCATGTCGCGGTCGCGGCGCCGGCCCATGTCGAGGTTCGCGCCGAACGAGCTCGCGTCGAAGCCGTGCCGGTCGAACGCCGACCGCCAGGTGCGCACGAACTCGTCGGACACGACCGGGTAGGTCGGCAGCACCTGCGACGCGACGATCTCGATTCCCGGCCCGATGCCGAGCTCGGCGACGCGGTCGAGCAGGCCTTCGAAGTCGTACCAGCCCGCACGGAACTCGGCACTCGCCGAGTAGAGCGTGAGGCCGAGCTTGAAGGGGTCCTCCTCGGCGGCCGGCGCCGGCGACGACACGTCCGCGACCTCGGTCAGCTCCGCCGGCGGCGCCGCGTCGTGGTCGGTCGCGGTGAGCGTGAGCGCCTGGCGGACCACGTTCGGCACGTACATGCCGGGGCCGCCGTCGGCGCCCGGCGCGATCTGCATGTACGGCAGGCGCAGCTCGCCGAACAGCTCGACGTCGTGCGCCTCGCCGAGCGCGATCGGCTTCGCCCGCTGCACGACGAGCAGCGGGTGCGCCTGCAGGTACCACAACACGTCGTGCTGCGCGGGCAGCTCGTCGAGCGCGTAGCGCACGCCGTCGAGCTCGAGCGCGAGGTCCGCGGCATCCACCGGCTCGCCGTCGACGGTGAGGCGGAGCGTGGAGACCGACGAGAGCCAGAGGCTGCGGTACCAGGGCAGGGTGAGCGAGAGGGCGAGCCCCTCGGGGTGCGTTCGCAGGCTGTCGTCCTGGATGAGTCCGTTCGGCATGGTGGGTCCTGTCTGTGTGGTGCGTTCGATGCGGATGCCGCGGCTCAGAGGCCGGCGACGACGCGGCGGATGAGGGAGTGCTGGCGGCGGACCTGCTCGATCGAGCGCCACGGGGTGCGCTCGCCCTCGTACTCGCTGGAGAGGTAGCCGGTGTAGCCGGCGTCCTTCAGCGCGCGGAGCACGGGCTCCCAGGGGATCTGCTGGTCCTCGAGGTGCTTGTCGATGTCGTGGAACTTCGCCTGGATGAACACGACGTACTTCGCGATGCCGGCGATGTCGGCGGGGTCCACGCCGATGCCGTCGAGGAACGCCGGGCGCTGCCCCGGCAGCTCGCCGGGCCGCAGCGGGATCGGGCGGTCCTGGAAGATGCCGGTGTCGAGCAGCAGGCCGAAGTGCTTCGTGCCGGTGCGCTCGATGAGGTCGACGTAGTCGTCGACGACCGGGTGCTTGATCGGCGTCGGCGAGTGGATCTCGGGGCAGATGACGACGTCGAGCTCGGCGGCGAGGTCGAGCGAGCGCTCGACGGACTCGGTCCAGATGGGGTCGGGCACGAGGTCGCTCGAGACGACGCCGATCTTGGGCCGGACGAAGCGGAAGCCGAGGCGCTTCGCGAGGCGCAGGTCGCGCTGCAGCATGCCCGCGCCCTCCTCGACGGTGAGCCGTCGCGCGTTCGATCCGCTCGAGTGGAGGCGCGTGTCGATCCACGAGCCGTAGTTCGTCGGCTCGAGCCCGTACCGGTCGAGGAGCGCGAACCAGCGGTCGATCCACTCGGCCGTGGGCTCGGGGTAGCCCGCGATGTGACCCTCGCCGAGGATCTCGACGCCGGTCGCGCCGACGTCGGCCACGTGGGCGAGCGCCGTCTCGAGGTCGAGCACCGTGCCGTAGTCGGTCATGTAGCTGTAGAGCGAGACGCCGTATCGGAACGGCCCGCCGTCGGCCTCGGGCGAGAGCGTGATCTGGCGCGTGACCCGGTAGGTGCTCGGCTGGTGCTCCTCGGGGATGTACGACATGCGGAGGCGCAGCTCGATCGACACCTCGTGGATGCCGTCCGGCAGCCCGCCCTCGAGCGGAACCGTGACGATCGCCGCATCCTCGAGCGGCCAGCGCACCCCGTCACCGTCCCAGAGCTCGGGGAGCGTGTACGTGCGGCCGCCGAACGTCCACAGGGGCACGTCGGGACCCACATCGACGAGGTCGCCGACGCGCACGGCGATGCCGTCGATGAGGGACGCGGCCATGCCCCGGTAGGAGGGCATCCGCACGCGGAACTGGAAGCCGGTCACGCGTCCGCCCTCGCGGACGTTGCGGAAGCCGGTGGACTGGAGGAGGTCTCGCTCGAGAAGCACCTTCGCTCGCTCTCTCTGGGTTCGGTGGGTGATGGGTGTCAGGCCGTGACGGATGCCGCGGCATCCGCTCGAAGCTGCTCGACCGCCTTGCGGGCACCGCGCACGGCGATCGCGACGCTCATGAGCGTCGGGTTCATCGCGGTGGCCGTGGGGATGAGGGCGTTGCCGCCGACGACGAGGTTGTCGTAGCCCCAGACGCGCGACCACGGGTCGGCGACCGAGGTGCCGTCGTCGGCGTCGCCCATGCGCATGGTGCCCTGGTAGTGCAGGCTCGAGCCGTTCGGCATGAGCCGCGGCTCGGCGACGAACACGCCGAGCGCGCCGCCCGCGCGCCGCAGCCGCCCGGTCGCGGCCTCGATCTCCTCGAGCTCGGTGGGGGTGAGCTCGTACGTGATCGTCATGTTCGGGAACCCGCGATAGTCGAGCTCGGCGTCGTCGAAGGTGACGGCGTCCTCGTAGCGCGGGAACTTGCGCATGCCGTAGCCCATGTTCACGTAGCCCCAGCGGTTCTTCGCGTGCGGCGCGTCGTCGGGCATCGGGAAGGGCGTGTTCTCGGAGTACATGACCTGCAGCGAGAACGGATGCCCCGGCTCCGAGAACGGGATGCGGTTCACGGCCGCGACGGGGTCGGCCGGGTTCGACGCCCGGCGTGCGAGCTCCTCGTCGAGCTGGTCCTCGGTCGCGAAGCGGCCGATCTTCTCGGCATCGAGGGCCACCGTGGAGATGACGACGGGGTGCTCGGTCAGGTAGTGCCCGAGCGCGGTCGGACGGATGCCCGAGGCCCACAGCAGCTGCGGCGAGCGGAACGCGTCGGCGGCGACCACGACGAGGTCGGCGGGCACGAAGTTGGTCTCCTGCGTGCGCAGGTCCTCGACCGTGACGCCGGTCACGTGGTCGCCGTCGTGCTCGACGCGACGCACGAGCGTGAGGTCGCGCAGTTCGAACCGCTCGGACAGCGGGTCGCCCGCCTCGATCAGCGGCCCGAGCACGACGTCGGCGCCGGCCCAGCGCATCGAGCCGTCGGGCTGCGGGTCGCCGGCGACGGGCAAGGTGCCGGGGCCGTAGCCCTGGGGCAGCTCGCCCGCGAACTCCTCCTCGAGCAGCGAGCGGATGCCGCCGCCGACCGCCGAGTCCGCGAACGCGGCGCTCTGCGCGTGCAGCAGCCCCTCGGCCGTGGCGATGAGGTCGTCCCACTCGTCGTCGGCGATGAACGGGACCTTCTCGCTGAAGGCCGGCCGCGGGATGGCGCAGGTCCAGTGCGCGCCCTGGCCGCCGACGTTCGTCGCGGCGGCGGCGGCGGGGAACGTCGGCGCGTGCGCCGAGCCGTCGCCGCCGAAGTCGAACAGGTGCGTGCCCTGTCGTGCCGTGAACATGCCCTCGACGACCGTGCCGCCGGGGATGCCGAGCGACTCGCGGAACTCCCCCGCCTGCGGGCCCTGCGACCGCTCACGGGCGCGCGCCTTCTCGGTCGGGTCGGCGATGTTGCGAACGCTCTCGCCGGGGATGTCGGTGAGCTGGGGCCCGGCCTCGAGCATGATGACGCGGGCATCGGGCAGGCCCTCGAGCAGCAGCCGGGCGTAGGCGGAGCCGATGGGCCCGCTGCCGACGACGGCGATCGTGGGGTGGTGCGACATGTGGATCTCCTCTTCGAGGTCGTGCGGGCTCAGGCGGTGAGCGGTTCGGATGCGGGGTCGGTCGTGGGCTCGGTCGGCTCGGCGGCCGGCTCGAGCTCGTCGGACAACTGCCCGGCGGGCAGCAGCACGGCGGCCACGATGCCGAGGGCGTAGGTGACGGCGAGGGCCAGGAAGACGGGCACGAACAGCCCGCCGTAGAGCTGCGCGACCTCGGCCTGCACCGTCGGCGTCGTCTGCTGCACGAGCTGGGGGGTGAGCGTCGAGGCGTCGAGGCCGGCGGGCAGGGCCGCGGCGACGCCGACGCCGATCACGCCGCCGATGACGGCCGTCGCCACGGTCGAGCCGAACTGGCGCACGAGGTTCACGGTGGCCGTGATCGTGCCGGTCTCGCTGCGCGGGACGGCGCCCTGCACGACGGCGACCACGAGGCTCATGAAGGCGCCGGTGCCGATGCCGACGACCGCCATCACCGCCATCGGCACCCAGAGCGGCGTGCCGACCGGCAGCAGCGCCATCGTGAGCAGGCCGGCGGCCCCGAGTGCGGTGCCGGCGATCGGGTAGGCGCGGTAGTGGCCGGTGCGGCTGACGAGCCAGCCGGTCGCGAGATTCGACACGAGCATGCCGAACACCGTCGCGATCGGCACGAGGCCCGACACCGTGGCCGTGGTGCGGTAGGCCATCTGGAAGTAGGTCGGCAGGTAGGCCGTGACCGAGAACAGGCCGATGCCGATGATCGCCGAGAGCGCGACGCCGGCTGCGACCGTGCGATCGGCGAACCATTTGAGCGGCACGATCGGCTCGGGCACGCGCAGCTCGATGGCGAAGAACGCGGCGAATCCGATGGCGGCGAGCACGAAGGCCACGAGCGCGGCGGTGACGGCGGCGGGATCGCCGATCCACGAGACCGCGAGTACGAGCGCGACGAACGCGAGCGTGAAGACGACGGAACCGGCGACGTCGAAGCGGCGGCGCCCGCCGGGCTCGATGTGCGGGATCGCGAAGGCCGCGAGCACGAGCGCCGCGAGGCCGAACGGCAGGTTGATCCAGAACACCCACGGCCAGCCCCAGAAGTCGGTGATGGCGCCGCCGAGCACCGGGCCGACGAGGATCGCGATCGGGAACGCGGCGCCGATGATGCTCATGTACTTGGGGCGGTCGCGGGGGGTCGTCACGTGCGCGACGATCGTCTGCGACATGAGGTGCAGGCCGGCGGAGCTCATGCCCTGCGCGACGCGGGCGATGACGAGCTGCGTCATGTCCTGCGCGAAGCCGCAGGCGAGCGACGCGACGAGGAAGACGACGAGCGACGCCAGGAACACGAGGCGCGGGCCGACGAGGTCGCCGACCTTGCCGAGCACGGGCAGCAGCACGGTGCTCGCGAGCGTGTAGCCGACGACGACCCAGCCCATCTGCTCGAGCGCACCGAGCTCGCCGGCGACGGTCGCGAGCGAGGTCGCGACGATGGTGTGGTCGAGCGCACCGAGGATGGACACGGTCAGCAGCGACGCGACGAGGAGGCGGAGCCTCAGCGGAGAAAGGGACATTCGTTGATCGCCCGAACGATCGGGCCGTCGACGCGACCGGTTGTGCCCTCCTCCGCAGCGTCACGGTGAGGATCGGATCCGACTGGATCCCGACGTCACGTCGATTCTAGACGATCTTTCGTCTGATTTCAACCAAAGAGCGACGATTCCGGGACGAACGGTGCGATCGTCTCCGCCGCCGCCGCGTCGTGCAGCAGGTCCTCGAGGTCGGGAAGGCGGGTCACTCTTGACGCCACCGCGTCGACGGCCCGACGCAGCGCCGCCCGCTCCCCCTCCTCGAACCGGGTGGGCGCGATGGTGCGGCCCGCGATGGTGCTCGTCGCGACCTCCCAGCGCCCCATTCCCTCGTCGATCTCGACCTCCGTCGCGGTCTCGCCGAGGGCACGGACGCGCAGCAGCTCGCCCCGCGGCTCGGACGCGGCGAGGATCAGCGACCCGACCACCCGCCCGTCGTCGCTGGACCGCAGCATCGCCGCGCCGCCGCGCGAGGTGGCGGCCGCCGACGCGACCGCGAGGCGTCCGTCGCCGAGCGCTCGGATCCAGCCGACCGCGTCGCGCACGATCGCGTGCAGCGCGGCGTTGGACCCGCGGGCCTCGGCGACCACGATCCGGGGCGGGACGCCGTCGCGCGCGGCGGCCGCCTGCGCGACGAGGTCCTGGCGGAGACGCGCGCGGTGCACCACGATCGGCACCGTCGACCGTTCCAGCAGCTTCGTCGCCGATTCGACCGGCGCCACGCGAGGCTCGGACACGAGCACGGCACGGGCTCCTGCGTCGACCGCCGTCGCCGCGGCATCCCACCAGCTGCCTGCGCCGTCGACGACCACGATCGCGCCGGCCACGGCGTCGGCATCGGCGTCGGTCGCGAGCCGCGCTCGCATCGGCAGCCCGGCGACCGCAACCCGGTAGGCCTCGAGTCCGGTGACGACGGGAACCGGACCGGCGCCGCTCATGCCGCCGCCCCCCGGCGCACGGCGTCGGCCGCCGCGTCGGCGAGGACGATCGCGAACCGCGCGTCGTCGAGGATCTCGTGGTACTCCGTCGTCGCCGTCCCGTCGAGCAGGGCGGCCAGGGCGCGCCATTCGCGGACGTACCCGTCCTCGGCGTCGCGCCGGTAGCTGGTCTCGCGCACGTCGCCGCCGCGCACGTGCACCACGGCGCTGCCCGCGTGCACGAAGGCGGGCGGGAAGTCGACGTCGACGCGGTCGATCGCGGTCGCGATCGAGAGCCGCCACACCGGGTCGGGGCCATCGGGCAGCATGACGGCCGTGAGCAGCACGGGGATGCCGCTCGACCGGAAGCCGACCGTGTACCCGATCGGCGGGAGCGCCGCGGCGAAGTCGACGCCCTCGAAGTCGGGCGCCAGGTCGCGCACCGCGGGCAGGTCGTGCACGGCCAGCCCGACGACCAGCTGGCGCACGACGGATGCCGCGACCTCCGGGTCGGCGAGGTCGGGCGCGCCGCGCCCGCCGCCGGCTCCGGGCGCCGCGGGCACGGCCGCGAACTCGGTCACGAGCTCGTGGAAGCGGCCGTTCGGCGGCAGCGCGACGGTGGCGGAGATCGAGCGGACCTCCGACTGCAGGGCGACGAGGTGGCGCTTCGCGCGGTCCCATGCCTCGTCGTACAGGTGGTTCGTGGCGACGAGCAGCACGACGCCGACGCGACGACAGGCGTCGACGACCTCTTCGGCCTCGGCCTCGCTGGTCGCGAGCGGCTTCTCGCAGAGGATGGCGCGCTTGCCCGCCGCGATGGCCTCGCGGATCTGCCGGGCGTGCTCGCCGGGCGGGCTGCAGATGGCGACGACGTCGACGGCCGGATCCGCGAGGAGCTCCGCCGTGCCCTGCGAGGCGGTCGCGCCGACCCGGGCGGCGAGCTCGGCGGCACGTCCGCCGCCGTTGTCGGCGATGTGCACGACACTGAACTGCCCGCGCAGGCGCTCGAGGGTCGGCAGGTGCAGCGCGGCCACGCCCGGACCGGCACCGATCACTCCGACACCCCACGTCATGCGCGCACTCCCGCCCTCATCGTCGTCGACTTCCGCCTCGACTATACAAAAGGTCCCGGTCCGAATGTCCATAGTCGAGTCGAAATCGACGCTGAGTGACATCAGTTGTGTCAGAATCTTGTGCATGACCCGTGAGTCGACTCTCCGTTTCGGCGCCCAGACCGACGAGGTCACGAGCCTGCTGCGCATCGTGAACCTCGTCCGCACCGGCGAGGCCACCACCCGACCCGAGATCGGGCGCGTCACCGGCCTCGGCCGCGGCGTGGTCACGCAGCGCGTCGACCAGGCCATCGACATGGGCTTCCTCGCCGACGGCGAGTTCGGACCCTCGTCGGGCGGTCGCGCACCCCGTACGCTGCGCTTCCGGTCCGAGCAGGGCCGCATCGTGGTGTGCGCGCTCGGCGCACTCCACATCCGCGTAGGCATCGCCTCGCTCGACGGCGACATCATCGACCACAGCCACGAGCAGTGGGACATCGCGAAGGGCCCCGCCGAGACCATCGAGCAGGCGCTCGAGATGCTCGACGGCATCCTCGCCCGTCACCCCGACGTGCCGGTGTGGGGCGTCGCGGTGGGTATCCCCGGGCCAGTCGACTTCGAGAGCGGCCGCCCGGTCGCACCGCCGATCATGCCCGGCTGGAACGGCTTCGACGTGCGCCGCCGCTTCGAGCAGCGCTTCGACGCCCCGACCTGGGTCGACAACGACGTCAACCTGCTCGTCTTCAGCGAGCGCGCACGACGCGACGAGGACACGCTCGACCTCATCTTCTGCAAGGTGGGCAGCGGCATCGGCGCGGGACTGCTCTCGCGCGGGCGCATCCACCGCGGAGCGAACGGCGCGGCGGGCGACATCGGGCACGTCCGGGTGCGCGACTCCGACGCCCAGTGCCGCTGCGGCAAGATCGGATGCCTCGAGGCCGAGGCTGGCGGCTGGGCGCTCGTGCGCGATGCGGAGCTCGCGGTCGCCGAGGGCGGCGGCGGCGCGCTCGCACGCCTCGTCGACGGCGGTGCGCCGATCACGCCTGAGGCCATCGCCGTGTCGGCGATGGACGGCGACGCCCTGGCGATCTCGCTCATCCAGCGCTCAGCGCGACTGGTGGGCGAGTCGATCGCGGCGCTCGTCAACATGTTCAACCCCGGCGTGATCGTGGTCGGCGGTGCCGTCTCGTCGGCCGGCGAGGTGTTCCTCGCCGAGGTCCGCCAGCGCGTCTACGAGCTCTCGCTCCCCCTCGCGACGCGCGACCTCCAGATCGTGCGATCGCTCGGCGACGAGAAGGAGCCCTTGCGCGGTGGAGCCGAGATGGTGCGCGAGCAGCTGTTCGACGCGACGTTCCCGCGCTGGTTCGCCGACGGCCGGCCGACGATCACCGAGGTGATGGCGGCATCCTGACCGGCTTCTTCCTTTTTTAGACATAAGGGTGTACCTTTTCGTCTCAAGTGAGCCGACGCTCGCCGAGACACGAAGGAGTGCCATGCCCGAGTCGAAGATCCGGACGCTCATCATCACCGGGATGACGGACGTCCACCACGATTGGCGAGCGACCACGCCGGCCCTCACGCAGCTGCTCGAGGGCACCGGCCGCTTCGACGTGCGCGTCACCGAGGAGTTCCGCGGCGCGTCCGCCGCCACGCTCGAGCCGTACGACCTCGTCATCGTGAACTACTACGGGCGGCAGGACCCGTGGCGTGACGTGCCCGAGGAGCGCTTCGGCCCCGAGGCCGAGCGGGCGCTCTTCGACTTCGTGGCGAGCGGCAAGGGCTTCATCGCCTACCACCCGACGCTCGCGGGCGGCGTCGGCTGGGACCCCGAGTACGAGCGCCTCCTCGGCGGCGTCATGCGCGAGACCACCTCGCGCCGCGCCCCGAACAACGACTTCCTGCTGCACACGGCCGAGGAGCATCCGATCACGGCGGGCTGGCCGGCCGAGTTCCCGCACTACGGCGACGACCTCTACGTCGGCCTCGAGTGGCCCGAAGGCGTCCGGAAGACCGTCCTCCTCACCGGCTGGGACAACCCCCTGCGCTACACGCAGGTGCCGTCCCAGTGGCGCGCACTCCCCGGCATGGGCGAGGAGCATCCGGTCGCCTGGACCGTCGAGTACGGCGCCGGCCGTGCCGTGTCGATCGGCATCGGCCACAACGTCGCGGCCATCGGCCACCCGGCCTTCCGCGCCCTGTTCCCGCGCAGCGCCGAGTGGGCGGCGACCGGCCGGGTGACGATCCCCACCCCAGACGACCTCGGCGAGGCGGTGGAGGGCGGCGACTGGTGGCCGACGACGCTCGAGCCGATGGTGCGCACCATGTTCGACGAGTGGGTGGCCGCCGGCGAGCCCGCGGCGCAGAAGTAGGCGATCGTGAGCCTCTCCGCGCTGCGCGACGACGCGCTCACCCGCACGCCCGACGGCTTCGCGCTGCGCGTGGGCCTGCCGTGGATCCGTTCGCTGCCGCTCGCGAGCCTGTCCGACCTCGAGGTCGCCGTCGACGGTATGCCTGTCCGCGGCATCCGACTCCGCATCGGCGACCGGCTCGTGACCGACACGGCCGACGTCGCGGGCTGGTGGTACGTGCAGGACCGCCTCGTCGTCGAGGGCGACCGCCCGCTCGACGAGGGGCCGCACGAGGTCGCGGTGTCGTTCCGGCTCGCCGTCCCGTACCTGCAGGCGGGCCCCGACGGGCCGCTCGAGCTGCCGTTCCGCACCGAGCGCACGCTGACCGCGGATGCCGCGGCCGGCGCCTTCGCCGGACGGGACGTCGCATGAGCGCCGGCGCGTCGACCACCCGCCGGACCGGCACCCCGGAGACCACCATGCCCCGACTGCCCGACACCTGGACGCTGACGGCGAGCGCATTCAACTGGACGCCCGACGTCGTGCGCGCCGAGCGTCCGGCCACCGACATCGCGGTGGACATCGTGCGCGACGGCGTCGCGCCGGTCATCGAGCTCGAGGCCGGCCAGGCCTGGCGCACGTTCCCCGATCCCGACGACGGCGAGGTGGATGCGCTCCAGCGCGACCTCGAGGAGGCGGGCGGCCGGGTCAGCATCGTCGGGGCGAGCATCGACGACTGGGCGCTGCCCGAGCGTCGGCGTCGCGACGACGACGAGCGGTTCGCGTTCCTCGTGCCGCAGCTGCGCGCCGCGAGCCGGCTCGGTGCGACCGGCGTTCGGCTGCCGATCGGCCAGGCGGGCCCGGCGTTGCTGGCGCGACTCCTGCCGGTGCTGCACGAGCTCGACCTCGTGCTCTTCGAGGAGGCGCAGGGCCGGCAGACGCCCTCGGATCCCGGCACCGCCGCGGCGTTCGAGGCGATCGCCGTGCTCGACGATCCGCACGTGCGCGTGCTCATCGACCTCAGCATGCTCATGCCCGCGCTCCCCGTGACCTACGTCGAGGCGCTCGCCGCCGCAGGCGTCTCGCCGACGCTGCTCGAGCGGATCGCCGCGGAGTGGCGCGATCCGGCCACCGCAGAGGTCGTGGTCGCCGCGCTCCGCGCCGGCGAGGTGCCGCCCCAGGCGCACACGCTGTACATGGACATGCTCGTGCGGTTCGGCCGTTCGGACGCCGCGGTGCTGCACGACGTGCTGCCGCTCGTCTCCGGATTCCACCTCAAGTTCTGGGACCTCGAGGACGCCGACGGCCGGGTCTCCGCGCCCATCCGCGACCTCGGCGAGCTCCTGGCGGACGGCGCCTTCGCCGGCACGCTCGCGAGCGAGTGGGGCGGCCACGAGTGGCTCGATGACGACGCGGGCGACATGACCCGCCGACACCTCGCCCTCGCCCGCGACGCGCTGGCCGAGGGGCTGGCGCGCGCGTGAGGCGGATCCGGGTCTCGACGCTCGCACGCGCCTCCTGCTGGGCGACTTCGCCGCGCGGATGCGACTGCACACACGCGCCCGCTGAGCGTGCGAGGCTGCTGGTATGCCCTCCTCGCAGTCGCTGAGCGAATCGGATCGCCGTGAGGTCGCCGCGTGGGCGGCCGACTGCGCGGAGCGGGTCCTGGTCGTGTTCGAGTCGGAGGCGCCGGAGGATGGTCGACCCCGTGATGCGATCGCTCGAGCTCGGGGGTTCGCTCGCGGTGAGCTCGACACGGCCGGCGAGATTCGCCGCCGGTTCGTCGCCGGTCGGGCGGCGCGCGCCGTGAGCTCTCCGGCGGCGGTGGCTGCCGCTCGGGCCGCTGCCCAGGCAGCCGGCGTCGCGCACATGGGCGCGCACGCACTCGGCGCAGCCGCCTACGCCGCGAACGCGGCCGGGCTGGCCGCTCCGGACAGGCCCGAGGCACTCCAGGACGAGATCGCATGGCAGCTCCGGCACATGACCGACCGTACGAGGTCGGCCCTTCGACAGCTGCCTCCCGTCGGTGAGGACGCCGCTGGGCCGCTCGGCGCCGGGCTGCTCGCCTCGGGCGTCCTCGGATCGATCATCCGGGAGATCCAAGCCGCCCTGGATGATGCATCCTCGCAGGAGGACGCTGGATAGCCACCACCTCCGCGCCTCGGATGCCTACTCCGACGCGAGGCCGGCCCGCCACCGCTGCTGCTCCCGGAGGAAGAGCACGGCGAAGACGCTCCACAGCCCGATGTCGTCGGCCAGCCCCAACGGGCCGAGCACGAGTTCAGGGATCAGGTCGATCGGTGCGAACGTGTAGACGACGGCGGCGATCGCGGCGGCCCAGGTCGTCGGGGCGACACGGTGCTCCTTGCGCTTGATCGCCTTGAGGAATCCCCACATGCATCAAGTGTGCGGTACCGACGCCGCGACGTCGACCGACCGGTGTCGAGACGGCGACCTGGGACTGGATATGTTTGGCGAATGTCGCAGACTCAGCAGTCGACCGGGTCGAGCCCCACGGTCCCTGCACCCCCGTCGATTCCCGCTGCCTCCGAGCCCGCTCGTGATCCGTACCGCGTGCTCGGGATCATCGGGTTCGTCCTCTCGTTCTTCGCATTCCTGAACCTCGCAGGACTGACGATCAGCATCATCGCCTTGGTCCGTTCGAAGCGGGCTGGTTTCAGGAATCGGTTCGCCCTGGCGGGCACCGTGATCTCCTCGATCGGCGTGGTCATCACGATTGTGGTGACGAGCTTCGCCGTATCGACACTCGTGGGTGCCGCGCAGACCTGTGCGCGACTGGGCGATGGGATCCACACGATCGGCTCTGCGACCTACACCTGCACACCGACCTCGTTCTACGTCTCCTTCTCGACGACATCCTCTGCTCCATCAGCGGGCGACGAGCAGTGGACGACGGCCAATTCGTTGTATGCCGAGGCCGTATGCCCGACGAACGCCGCTCGCGAGGAGCTGTTCGACGCGGTCGACGCGAATGACTTCGCGCGCCTGGTTCCCGTAGCCGCGCGGGCATCGAGCGCGTTCGATGCTGCGGCAGACGTCTTCCTCGATCACTCGTGGCCCGTGGAGATCGAGCAGGACATCCAGTTTCTGGGTGAGACGTCGGCCCGACTTGCGGAGAGCTGGGGCCAAGTGGCCGAATCGGCGGACATGGACGCAGCGAACGCGGTCTCGTTCCCCGACGCGCAGCCTCCGTTCGAGGCCGCTCAGCGGATCAGGGCGACGCTCTCCCGGCACGGTCAAGCACCGCTTGACTGTTGATGCGTCGGAGCGCATTCGTCGCGTACGTCGGAGTACCTGAGGTCTCGATCGCGCATCACTCACCGCGATGACACTAGGGTCGGGATCGATCCCGCTGATAGACTGGCATCCCAGCCCTCATCGAAGGAACACAACGGCGTGTCCGACAAGTCCTCGCTCTCCCGGCTCGACCTCAACCTGCTCGTGTCGCTCGACGCGCTCCTCACCGAACGCAGCGTGACGCGTGCGGCCGAGCGGCTGCACCTCAGCCAGCCCGCGCTCAGCGCGTCGCTCGCACGGCTGCGCACCCACTTCAACGATCCGATCCTCGCGCGCACCGGCAACACCTACGAGCTCACGCCGCTCGCGTCCCGGCTCTCCGAGCACACGGCGGCGGCACTCGACGCCGCGCAGCGGGTGTTCGACAGCCAGGCCGAGTGGGACCCGAGCCAGTCGACGCGCGAGTTCGCGATCTACGGCTCCGACTACAGCGTCTCGACGACCGGTCGACGCATCGCCGCCCTGGCGGCGGAGCGCGCCCCCGGCGTGCGGTTCCGCTTCATGATGCACAACCCGCAGATCGTCGACGAGGCCGTCAATCGCCTCCGCGGCGCCGACGCGCTGCTCATGCCGCACGGGTTCCTCACCGACCTGCCGTTCACCGACCTCTGGACCGACACCTGGGTCGTGATCGCCGCCGAGGAGAACGAGGCGGTCGCCGACCAGGTCACCCTCGAGGACGTCGGCCGGCTGCCCTGGGTCTTCACCTACCTCTCGCGGTCGGCGTTCACGTCGGCGACCCGGCAGATCCAACAGCTCGGCATCGAGCCGCGCGTCGAGACCGTCGTCGAGAGCTTCCTGGCGATGCCGCTCTTCATCGCCGGCACCGATCGGCTCGGGCTGCTGCAGGCCGGACTCGCCGACTACGCCCGCAGCCTCGGTGGGGTGCGCGTGCTCGAACCGCCGTTCGACGCGACGCCGATCCACAACGCGATGTGGTGGCATCCGGTGCACCGCCGCGACCCCGAGCACGAGTGGCTGCGCACGCTCGCGGTCGAGGCGGCGAGCGGCCTGCACGACGCCGCCGCCTGAGCGCGTCTAGACGACCGCCGGCCGGTTCCGTGGCCGGGCCCGCGCGCGCGAGAGCTCGGGAACGGGCGCTGCCGCTCCGACGACGTTCCGGATCTCGCCGATTCCCTCCACGCGCATGACGACCTCGTCGCCCTCGCGCAGCGGTCGCGGCGACAGCTCGCCCCGTCGGCCCCACAGCTCACCGAGGCATCCGCCGTTGCCGGCCGTGCCCGAACCGAGCACGTCGCCGGGCACCACGACCGAGTCGCGCGACGCGTACGCGACGAGCTCGGCGAACGGCCAGCCCATGTTCGAGAGCAGGTCGACGCCGATGCGCTCGCCGTTCACGAGCACCTCCATGCCGATGGGCAGAAACCCCTCGTCGTCGAGCCGTCCGGCGAACTCGTCGGCGGTCACGATCCAGGGTCCGAGGGTGGATGCGAAGTCCTTGCCCTTGCACGGGCCCAGCCGCACCTTCATCTCGCGCGCCTGGATGTCGCGCGCCGACCAGTCGTTGAAGATCGCGTAGCCGAACACGTGGTCGCCCGCCTCCGCGGCCGAGAGGTCGCGACCCTCGCGTCCGTCGACGGCGCCGATCACCACGGCGACCTCGAGCTCGAAGTCGAGCCGCTCGGTCGCGGGCGGACGCACGGTCGCGCCGCTGCCGACGAGCGTGTGCGGGTTCGTGAAGTAGAACGTGGGCGCGTCGTACCACTCGGCGTCGACCACCGCTCCCCCGCCGACCGACTTCACGACACCCTCGACGTGCTCCTCGAACGCCACGAAGTCGCGCACGCTCGCGGGCTCGACGGGCGGCAGCAGCGCGACGTCGGCGGGCGAGGGCGCGCGGTCGAGCACTCCGGATGCCGCGGCCGCGTCGATCGCGGCCCGCCCGCGTTCGAGCGCGGCGGGCAGCCCGGCCCGCGTGAGGTCGCGCACGGTCGTGCCGTCGTCGAACGCGACGAGCCGGTCGACCCCGTCGACGGACGCGACGACGCCGTCACGAACCGAGGTGCCCGCCTCACGCCAGCGCGCGAACCTCATGCGCGGCTCCCGACGGGCACCCGCAGCGCCGCGAGCTCGGCGGCGTTCGCCCCGAGGATCGCCGCCTCGGCGTCCGCGTCGAGCCCCGCCTCGCGCACGCGCTCCACGGGGTCGTCGACGCCCATGTCGAACGGGTAGTCCGTGCCGAGCAGCACGCGGTCGGCGCCGGCGGCGTCCACGAGGGCGCGCAGCGCGCCCGGTGCGTGCACGAGCGAGTCGAAGCGCAGGCGTCGCAGGTACGACGACGGGAGCTCGCGGCATCCGTGCGCCTCGGGGCGAACGTGCCACGCATGGTCGCTGCGACCGAGGAAGGTGGGCAGGTAGCCGCCGCCGTGCGCGGCCACGAGCGTGAGGTCGGGATGCCGGTCGAGCACGCCCGAGAAGATGAGGTGCGAGAGCGCGACCGCGTTCTCGACGGGCTGTCCGACCGTGTTCGAGAGGTAGTAGCGGTCGAGGCGCTCGTCGAGGCTGCAGCCGAACGGGTGCAGGAAGACGACCGCGTCGAGCTCGACGGCGCGAGCCCAGAACGGCTCCAGCCGCTCGTCCGAGAGCTCCACGTCGCCGGCGAACGACGAGAGCTCGACGCCCGCGAGTCCGTGACCGACGACGGCGTCTTCGAGCGCGTCGACGACGAGCTGCGGATGCTGCAGCGGCACGAGGCCCAGGCCGCGCAGACGCTCGGGCGCTTCCGCGACGTGCTCGGCGATGGCGCGGTTGGCCTCGCGCGCGGCCCACGCGGCGAGCTCCTCGCCCGCCCACGGGTAGTAGTGGCTCGGCGACGGCGACACGACCTGCACGTCGACGCCCTGCCGGTCCATCTCGGCGAGCCGCGCGTCGAGCGAGGTGAGCAGCGGGATGCGCTCCTGGATCATGCGCCCCGACGCGGCGAGGCTCTCGGGGCCGTTGCGGCGCGCTTCGAGCGCCTGCGCAGCGGCGAACCCATCGGGATCGCGACCGGCGACGGCCTGCTGCAGCGCGGGCAGGAGCAGGTGCGCGTGCACGTCGACGACGGGGGTCTCGCGCTGGAACGACGCTGCGGCGCTCATGCGGGCTCGCTCACGAGGATCGCGATGCGGCGCATCAGGCCGGGCACGTCGGCGTCCTGCACGTGGTCGATCTGCCACTGGCCGAGCTGCACGGATGCCTCGACGACCTCGGTCGCGCGCGGCAGGCGCCGTGCGTGGAACTCGTCCCACAGCGCCTGGTCGACGGCATCGCGCTCGAGCAGCAGCTCGGAGAGCACGAGCGCGTCCTCCGCGGCCTGCGCGGCCCCCTGGGCGATGGTGGGCGGGCAGCTGTGCGCCGCCTCGCCGATGATGACGGCTCGGCCACGATTCCACGCGTCGGGCACGACGTGCTGCGTGAACCACGTGTAGTTCACCCGCGACGCGTCGCCGAGCGACTCGCGGATCTCGTTCCACGGACCGCCGTACGCCTGCGACAGCTCCTTCATGATCTGCACGCCCTCCGCGGGCGAGTTCAGGCGGCGGTCCTGGGCGGGCTCGACCAGGAAGGCGTACATCATCTCGTCGCTCGTAGGGGTGTATCCGGCGATGTACACGGGACCCCCGTAGTAGAGGTCGGTCTGCGTGACGTCCTCCGGGCGTGGCACGAAGGCTCGCCAGATGCCCATGCCCGTGCGCTCGGGCTCGACCTCGATGCCGAGCTGCTTCCGGATGTCGGAGTTCAGGCCGTCGGCGCCGATGAGCAGGTCGTACCGGCCGGTCGAGCCGTCGGAGATCGTCACGTCGACGCCGTCGTCGTCCTGCGTGAAGGTCGTCACGGTGGTGCCGTAGTGGATGCGGGCGCCGAGCGCGGTCGCGCGATCGGCGAGGATCCGGGCGAGGTCGGGGCGGTACATGCCCGCGACCGCCGGGTACTCGGGACCGCCCGTGCGCGCATCGGGGATCTGCGCGATGAACGGCGCGTCGGGCCCCGGGGCGCGCAACCCGGTCTGGTCGAACGAGTAGCCGGCCGCCTTCACCTGCTCCCACACGCCGAGGCGGTCGAACACGCGCAGCGCGTTCCCCTGGAGCGTGATGCCGGAGCCGAGGGCCGACAGGTCGGGCTTTCGCTCGAAGACGTCGACCTCGACGCCGCCCTCGGCGAGCAGGATGGCGGCGGCGGTGCCGGCGACGCCGGAACCGACGATCGCGACGCGGGAGACTGCGGACATCAGGGGATCCTCCGTTGGATTCGTGCCAGTGGTTCGGGAACTACTTCAGGGCGATGGGGTTGACCGGCGAGCCGACGGCCCCGGTGATCGGCAGCGGCGGCGCCACGAGCAGGAACTCGTAGCATCCGTCGGCGGCGCAGTCGGCGGCGAGCGCCTCGAGGTCCCACATCTCGCCGATCGTGAGGCCGAGGTTCGGGATCACGACCTGGTGCAGCGGCTGGAACGCGTCGTCGAACTCGTTGGGACGCACCTCGAAACCCCACGTGTCGGTCGCGATCGCGGCGATCTCGGTGCGGTGCAGCCAGCCCGCCGTCGTGAAGCTCAGCCCCGCGCTGGGGCCGCCGGCGTAGCCGTTCCAGCCCTCGCGCAGCGCTCGGGCGTAGCGGCCGGTGCGCACGAGCACGAGGTCGCCGCGACCGACGGCGCTCGTCGCGCCCTGGGCCGCGATGCACGCCTCGAGGTCGGCGGTCGTGATGGCGTAGCCGTCGGGCAGCTCGCCCGCCGGGCCGTCCTCACTCGCCTCGGGCCGCAGGTACCGGCCCACGTCGAGCAGCACGCCGCGTCCGGTGATGGCGGATGCCGCGTGCTCGATGCCCGTGACGAGGTCGCCGTCGCTCGTCACGACCGAGCCGGCCGGGCGGCCGTTCCACGCGACGCCGTGGTCGAAGATGTGCCCGAGCCCGTCCCACTGCGTGGAGCACTGCAATGGCATGGCGATGACGTCGTCGGCTCCGCCGAGGCCGTGCGGGAAGCCCTGGGTTCCGGCCGCGGCATCCGTGCCCGTGTCGAGCATGGTGTGCACCGGGTTGGTGCGGCGGCGCCAGCCCTGCTGCGGACCGTTCATGTCGAAGGGCTGGGCGAGCGAGAAGCTCGCTCCGCGGTGCACGAGCGTGGCGGCGTGCGCCCGCTCGGCCTCGCCGATGAAGTTCAGCGTGCCGAGCGCGTCGTCGTCGCCCCAGCGACCCCAGTTGCGGTACGCCTCGGCCGCCTCCGCGATGTGCCGGGCGGGGTCGGTGCGGTCGAGCGCGCGCGGGTCCTCGGTGGGGGCGTTCACGATCCAGCCTCCGCCACCGCGCGCACCGTCTGCGCGCCGAGCCCCTCGATCGCGCCGACCATGACGTCGCCGTCGCGCAGCATCCGGCCGTGCACGATGCCGTTGCCGGCGGGGCTTCCGGTGAGCAGCAGGTCGCCGGGCAGCAACGGCATGTTCTGCGAGGCCCCCGCGATGAGCGCGGGGAGGTCGAAGAGCAGGTCGGAGGTGGTCGCGTCCTGCATGGTGTCGCCGTTGAGCGTGAGCTGGAGATGCAGGTTCCCGGGCTCCGCGACGAACGGCGCGGGCACGAGGAACGGGCCCGTCGGCAGGAAGCCCGGCGCGTTCTTGCCGCGGTACCAGTCGGTGCCGATCTCCTTCATGTCCTCGCGGAACACGAGGTCGCGCGTCGTGACGTCGTTGACGATCGTGTAGCCGGCGACGTGGTCCATGGCGTGCTCGCGGTCGACGCGGTACGCCTCCCGGCCGATGACGACGGCGAGCTCGAGCTCCCAGTCGTGCTGGTCGCTGTACGACGGCAGCACGAGGTCGACGTCGTCGCCGACGACCGCAGCTGGGAGGCCGATGAAGAAGTACGGGATGCCCTCGCGAGCACGGGTGTTCATCATGTCGGCGGCCCAGGCGCGCAGCTCCTCGATGGGGCGCGGGTCGTTCTTCGCACGGCCGGCGGCGACGAGGTCGATGACGTGGGTGCGGTAGTTCGCCCCCGTCTGCAGCACCTGCCGCGGGGTGACCGGCGCGGTGAGCGTCACGTCGGCGAGCGACGGCCACGAGGCATCCGCCTGGTCGGCGACGGCACGGAGTCGCTCCCACGAGGCGGGCGCCTCGGCGAGGAAGGCATTGAGGTCGGGGGAACCCAGCTCGTCGGGGCCGATCGCGCGCACCCGGTCGCCCGCGACGAGGCCGAGCGCGGGCTCGGCGTCGCCCGCGCGGAAGCGGACCAGGGCGAAGGGGGCGGTCAGGCCGTCGGACGACGATGTCACGGGTGGATCTCCATTCACGCACGCGTCGGTGCCGTGCGTGTCATCCAGTCAAGCGCGTGGCCGGGTATCAGTGAAGGGCCGATCGATGATGGAGTCCATCAGCGTCGTGGATGCGCAGACCCCATCGACCGCGCGATCGGCAACCCGCCGCCATGGCCCGTGAGCCCGCCGTCGACGGCGATCTCGGTGCCCGTGACGTAGGAGGCATCCGGCGACAGCAGGTGCGCGATGACGGCGGCGACCTCCTCGGCGCCGCCCGTCCGCCCGAGCGGCGTGGCCTCGAGGTTCACGGTGCGGAAGTCGTCGGGTGCGCTCGCGGTCATGGGCGTCTCGATGAACCCGGGGCTCACGAGGTTGACGCGGATGCCGCGGGGCCCGAGCTCCATCGCCGCGGTCTTCGTGATGCCGCGGAGCGCCCACTTGCTCGCGCCGTACGCGATGCCGTAGTGCGCCATCGTGCCGGCGGCCGACCCGACGTTCACGACGGAGCCGCCGGCCGGCATGAGCGGTGCGAGCACCTGCATGCCGAGCGCCGGACCGATCGCGTTCACCGCGAACGCCTGCTCGAAGTCGTCGGCCGTCACGTCGTCGAGGCGCGCGCGGCGCGTGATGCCGGCGGCGTTCACGAGGCCGTCGAGGCGGACATCGTCGTCGCCGACCGTTCCGGCCGGGCCGGAGGCGGCGTCTGCCGCGCTCGCATCCTCGAGTCGCGCGGCGAGCTCGGCCCACTGCTCCCGATCGGCGACGTCGAGCGCCACCCGCTCCACGCGGTCGCCGCCGCCGGCGAGGTCGTCCCACGCGAGGTCGACGGCGACCACCCGGGCCCCGGCCTCGGTGAGCGCGGTCACGGTCGCGGCCCCGATCCCCGACGCCGCTCCCGTGACGACGTATCGGCGTCCTGCATGCGCCTCCATCGGCGACCCCTTCCGCTCCGAACGGTCCGGTTCCATGGTGTCGTGCCCCCGGCGCCGTGATGCCGTGCATCACCGATCACGATGACCGAGGGCCGCGACCGTCCGTGCGCTGACGTGAGGAACTCGACGAGGAGCAGGAGACGCCGATGACCGACACCGACGACGCCGAGCGCCCGGACCTCGCGCCCGCGCGACTGTTCTCGTGCGCCGGACAGGTCGCGATCGTGACCGGCGGCTCCTCCGGCATCGGCCGCGCCGCCGCGGAGGCGCTCGCCGCCGCCGGCGCCCGGGTGCTGCTCGTCGGGCTGCCTGCGAGCGACCCCGAGGGCGTGGCCGCCGCCATGCGCGTCCAGGGGTTCGAGGTGCACGGCCTCGGCACGGATGTCACGGCTGACGGCGCCGCGGAGGCGATCGTCGCCGCGGCCCTCGACCGCTGGGGCCGCCTCGACACCGTGGTCGCGAACGCGGGCGCCGCGCTCGACGAGCCGGGACCGGCCGACCTCGACGCCCTCGACCGGATGTACGCGCTGCACGTGCGCTCGGTCGCCGCGCTCGCGAATGCCGCCGTGCCGGTCATCGCCGAGTCCGGCGGCGGTGCGTTCCTCGTGATGTCGAGCATCGCCGGGCTCCGCGGCAACCGGGTGCTGTCGGGCTACGGCATGACGAAGGCCGCGAACGCGCAGCTCGCCAGGAACCTCGCCGTGCAGTGGGGCCCGCACGGCGTGCGTGCGAACGCGATCTCCCCCGGCGTCATCGAGACGGACTTCGCCCGCCCGATCACCGAGGATCCGTCGCTCGCGACCGTGCGGCGCGAGCGCACGCCGCTGCGTCGGTTCGGCCGAGTCGAGGAGGTCGCCGGCGCGGTCGTCTGGCTCGCGTCATCCGCCGGCGCCTTCGTCAACGGTCAGAACATCGTCATCGACGGCGGGACGATCATCGCCGACTGACCTGCCGACGCCGGACTCTGCATGAATGGGAGCAGACGGCGGGACGATCATCGCCGACTGACCTGCCGACACTCCACCTGCCGACCCCCGCTTGGCATACTGGAGGCAGCCGCTTCCGACGGAGGACTGCCGTGGCCGATCTCACCGTTCTCGCCCAACGCCACCTCGATGCCGCGCTCGCGGACGAGCACGGCCGCAGTGCCGAGCTCATCCTGCGCGACGGCCCGATGCGCCAGACGATCATCGCCCTGCGCGACGGGGTCGAGCTCGCCGAGCACAACTCCCCCGCCGCCGCGAGCCTGCAGGTGCTCGTGGGCAGCGTGCGCGTGACCGGCCAGGACGTCACCGACATCCGCGACGGCCGCATCGAGGTGCTGACCCATCATCGACACGCGGTGCTCGCGCTCGAGGACGCCGTGTTCCTGCTCACGACCGTGACCAGCGTGGACGGGAGCGTCAGCGGACCCGAGCGCGCTCGCTGAGCTCGTCCGCTGAACTCAGGCGTGCAGCCACGCCCGACCTCCGCAGCGCCGTCCGCGCGGCGGCGATGGCCGGGTTGGCCTCGCTGCCGGTGCGCAGCGCGACCCGGATGGTCCGCGCGCTTCCGCTGGGCTCGAGGGCGCACTCGGATGCCTCGGCCGCGATGAGCGCGGGAAGGAACGCGACCGCGCGACCGTGCGCGACGAGGCGGGCGTGGAGGAGCACGTCCGTCGACTCGAAGGCGACATCGGGCTCGAACCCCGCCGAGCGGCAGGCCGCGACCGCCCACTCGCGCGAACGGGTGCCGGGCGGTTCCATCGCCCACCGCGCATCGGACAGGTCGGCCACCGCTGCCGCGCCCCTCGCGTGCGGCGTCGCGACGAGCATCGGGTCGTCGAGGAGGTGCTCGGTCCGGATGTTCGTGATCGGCGCCACGGGTGCGCCCGGGTACTGCTCGTACAGCACGAGGTCGACGTCGCGCGCGAGCAGCGCGGGGAGCCCGTGCTCCGCGTGGACGTGCAGGAACGAGACCTCGACGTTGGGGTGGTCGGCGGCGAGCCGGTCGAGCGCCGCGGGGATCAGCGTGTGGGCGGCCGACTGGAACGCGGCGATGCGCACGCGGCCCGCGACATCCGTGCGCCTCGCGGCGATGCCGGCCTCGGCCTGCTCGAGCTCGACGAGCACGCGCTCGGTGTGCGACACGAGGAGCTCCGCGGCATCCGTCAACCGCACTCTCCGGCCCACGGGCTCGAGGATCGGCACCCCGACCTCGCGCTCGAGGATCGAGAGCTGGTGCGAGATCGCCGACGGGCTGTACCCGAGGGCCTCGCCGACCGCGGCGAGCGTGCCGCGATGCTTGAGCTCCCGCAGGAGCCGGAGGCGATGGAGGTCGTACATGCCGCACCGTTCGATCCGGTTCACCGATACTGATGCCGTTCATGCTATCGATCGATGAGTCTCGCCTTCGTATGGTCGAGGCATGACCGACCTGCTCCCCACTCGCCCGCCGGGCACGCTCGCCGTCGACGCCGACCGCCTCTGGGCCTCGCTCATGCAGCTCGCCCGCATCGGCGCCTACACGGATGCCGCGACCGGCCTCGTCGGCGTCGACCGCCGGTCGCTGACCGACGAAGATGCCGAGGGTCGGCGCCTGGTCATCCGCTGGATGGAGGAGGCCGGACTGGCGGTGACCGTCGACGAGATGGGCTCGATCTTCGGGCGCCGCGAGGGGCGCGAGCCCGGCCTCGCCCCAGTGATGGCAGCGTCCCACATCGACAGCGTCGCGACGGCGGGTGCGTTCGACGGATGCCTCGGCGTGCTCGGTGCACTCGAGGTCGTGCGCAGCCTCGACGAGGCCGGCATCACCACCCGCCGGCCGCTCGTGATCGCGGCGTTCACCGAGGAGGAGGGCGTGCGGTTCGGCACGGACATGCTGGGCTCGGCCGTCGCCGCCGGTCGGCTCACGCTCGAGTACGCGTACGACCTCGTCGACGCGGCGGGGCTGCGCTTCGGCGATGAACTGGTGCGCATCGGATTCCGCGGCGACCGGCCCGTGCGGCTCGACCCGCCGCACGCCTACGTGGAGTGCCACATCGAGCAGGGTCCCGTGCTCGCGCAGGAGGGGTACGCGGTCGGCGTCGTCACGGGCGTGCAGGCGATCTCGTGGCAGCGCGTCACGATCCACGGCCGGGCGGCGCACGCCGGCACCACCCCGACCGAGCTGCGGGTCGACGCGGGACTCGCGGCCGCGCAGGTCGTCGTGCACGTGCGCGAGATGGTCGATTCGGGTCGCTACGGCCGGCTGCGCGGCACGGTCGGACACCTCAGCACCTCGCCCGGCCTGCCGAGCGTCGTGCCCGATCGCGCCGAGCTCACCGTCGACCTCCGCAACCCCGACGATGCACTCATGGCCACGGCCGAGGCCGACCTCGCCGGGTTTCTCGACGGGCTCGCCGAACGGCAGCCCGGTCTGCGCGTGGAGGCGAAGCGCATGGCGAAGACCACCGCCGTGCCCTTCGCCGGATCGGTGCAGGATGCGATCGCCGGTGCCGCGGCGGACCTCGGCGTGCCGACCATGCGCCTCATGTCGGGCGCCGGGCACGACGCCCAGGAGATCGCGGCCATCTCGCCCACGGCCATGGTCTTCGTACGCGGACAGTACGACGGCATCAGCCACAACCCGCGCGAGTACTCCACGCCCGAGGACTGCGCGGCCGGGATCGCCGTGCTCGGCACGACGCTGCTGCGGCTCGCCGAGGAGGCCGACGCATGAGCGCGACGTACTGGAATCCCGCCGCTCGCGCATGGCGCGCCGAGCGGCCGACCGGAGTCGTCGAATTCCATCGGAGCCTGCCCGGCTATCGCCCGACGCCGCTGGTCGAGGTGCCCGAGGTCGCAGCCGAGCTCGGCGTCGGACGCGTGTTCGTGAAGGACGAGAGCTCCCGCCTCGGCCTGCCCGCCTTCAAGATCCTCGGCGCCGCCTACGCGATCGCCCGCGCGCTCTCGGCGCGGGTCGGGTCGCCCGACCGGGCGCTCACGCTCGACGAGCTGCGCTCGGCTCTCGCCGACGCGCCGCCGGTGCGGCTCGTCGCGGCGACCGACGGGAACCACGGGCGTGCGGTCGCGCACACGGCGCGACTGCTGGGGCTCCCCGCGCAGATCTGGTTCCCCGATGGGCTCACGGCGGAGGCGAAGGACGCGATCGCCGGCGAGGACGCCGAGGTCGTCGAGCTCGCGATCCCGTACGACGACGTGGTCGCCGCCGCGACGCGCGCCGCCGAGGCGGCCGGCGACGACGCCGTGCTCATCCAGGACACGGCGTGGCCGGGCTACGAGGAGGTGCCGCAGTGGATCGTCGACGGCTACTCGACGCTGTTCGAGGAGGCCGATGCGCAGCTCGGCCAGGTCGGGGTTGCGGGCGCTGATCTCGTCGCGGTGCCGGTCGGGGTCGGGTCGCTCGCGCAGGCGGCGGTGCGGCATCACCGGTCGGGTGGGGCGGCGGGCGCCGGGGCGGGTGGTGCCGAGGGCGGTGCCCGTGCCGGTGCTGCCGAGGGCGGTGCCCGTGCCGGTGCCAGTGCCGGTGCCGGTGCCGGTGCCGGTGCCGGTGCGCCGATCGTGCTGAGCGTGGAGGCGAGCGCCGCCCAGCCGATCATCGCGTCGCTGCACGCCGGCGAGCCGGTGAGCGTGCCGACGCGTCACACGGTCATGTCGGGGCTCAACTGCGGCACGCCGTCGGAGATCGCGTGGCCGGTGCTGGCGGCGGGCCTCGACGCGGCCGTCACGGTCGACGAGGAGGAGGCGATCCGCGGGGTCCACGACCTCGAGGCGCTCGGGCTCGACTCGGGTCCGTGCGGTGCGGCGACACTCGCGGGTGTGCGTCGTCTGCTCGCCGACGATCGCGCCCGCTCGGCGCTGGGCGCGGACGCCACGGTCCTGCTGCTCTCGACCGAGGGTCGGCAGGCGAACCCGCTGCCGGAGCATCGATGAGCGGGGGGCCGCCGAGCGGTGCCCAGGCAGCGAGCGGGGGCTCCGAGGCGGGCTCCGAGGAGCTCGAGCTGCTCCGCGAGCTCATCGCGATCGACTCGGTCAATCCGGCGCTCGTGCCCGGGGGCGCCGGTGAGGCGCGCATCGCCGATGCCGTCGTCGCGTGGCTCACCCCGCGCGGATTCGAGTGCCGCCGGCTCGAGGCGACGCACGGTCGGCCGTCGATCGTGGCGGTCGCCCGGGGCACGGGCGGCGGACGCAGCCTCATGCTCAACGGGCACCTCGACACGGTGTCCCTCGCGAGCTACGACGGCGACGGGCTCGACCCCGTGGTGCGAGACGGAAGCCTGCACGGACGCGGCGCGTACGACATGAAGTCGGGGCTCGCCGCGATGATGGTCGCCGCCGCACGTGCGCACGCCGCTTCGCACCGCGGCGACGTCGTGCTCGCCCTCGTCGCGGACGAGGAGCACGCCAGCCTCGGCACCGAGGAGGTGCTCGCGCACGTCGTCACCGACGGCGCCGTCGTGGTCGAACCGACCGGGCTCGACCTCGTCATCTCGCACCGCGGGTTCGCCTGGGCGACGGTCACCGTCCACGGGCGTGCGGCGCACGGGTCACGACCCGACCTCGGCGTCGATGCGATCGCCAAGGCCGGGCGACTGCTCACCGCGATCGACGAGCTGGCCGACCGACTGGCCGCCGGCCCGCGGCATCCGCTGCTCGGCACCGGCAGTGTGCACGCCGGCACCATCGTGGGCGGCGCCGAGCCGTCGAGCTACCCCGACGCGTGCGTGGTCACGATCGAGCGGCGCACGATTCCCGGTGAGGACCTCGTGACGTTCGAGCGCGAGCTCCGGGGCATCCTCGACGAGCTCGAGCGTACGGATGCCGCATTCGCCGCCGACCTCGCGATCACCACGCACCGCGGTCCGTTCGAGGCCGGCGCGGCATCCGAGGCGGCGGCCGCCCTCGCCGCGAGCTTCGCGGACGTGGCCGGCCGCGAGCCCGCACGCCGCGGCGAACCGTTCTGGACGGACTGCGCCCTCCTCGCGGCGGCGGGCATCGACACGGTGATGTTCGGCGTCGACGGGGGCGGGGCGCACGCGGCCGACGAGTGGGTCGACCTCGCGTCGCTCGCGACGGTCACGGCCACGCTCGAGCGCACCATCGTGCGGTACGTGGGGTGAGCTGCGGCGCGCGACGCTGAGCGCGCAACGCTGAGGGCTGAGACGCTCGATCGCCTTGGCACGTTGCCCGATCGATGCCCTGGACTGATCGCTCGGCGCATCAGATGAACGATGCCGTCGATTGACCAGTACTCGTATCTCTCTTCGATTCAATGCCGATGTGCCATCTCGACCATTCGAATGTATCTGCTATACTCAAGCTACTCGGGCCGGAGTGAACGAACTGGAGACAGTCATGCATTCACCCCTGCACGAAATCGCGCCGCCGTGGTGACCGGCGAATCCGGGTCGACCGTCGAATCCGAGTCGGCCGCAGGCTTTCCCTCGATCGCGGGCGCCGCAGTGGCCGCCGGCCTCGATCTCATCGTCGATCGCTTGGACGAGGCCTCCCACGCGCAATCCGAAGCGAATCGGGCTCATGCCCGGCTCTGGACCGCCCTGGCCGAACTGATGCGACTCGCTCGCGCCAATCCGCAGGTCTACCTGCGCTCCGAGGGCATGGCACGAGCAGACGCGCTGGAGATGGCCGAAGACACCGCCGCCTACGATGCGGGGCTGCGCCTGCAGCTCTCGGCCAACCAGGTGCGCTCGATCGCCCACGAAGCCCAGGTGCTCGAAGACCGGCTGCCGACCTTGCGCGATGCATTCGTCGCCGGCGTCACAACGGTCGGGCACGTCCGCGCCGCGGTCGATCTCGTGACGGGATGGACCGACGACGAACCAGCCCTGCAGGCCTTCGATGAACAACTGGCCGCATCAGCATCCTCGACAACGCTTTCGGCGTTCCGAGCTCGGGCGCGACGCCTGAAGGAGCGACTGCTCCACGAGTCGCCCGAAGACCGGCACGCGAAGGCGTTCTCCGACCGGCGCATCTGGGTCGAGCGAGCCGACGACGGGATGGCGTACCTCCACGCCCTCGTCGCGGCACCCGATGCCGTGCGCATCGTCGAGCGATTGAACGCCACGGCACGCGCCGAGCAGCAGAAGACCCGGAGAGGCGAGCCCGGCTGGCGCTCACGTGATCAGCTCCGCGCCGATCTCGCCGTGGGTTGGCTCGCGGGCGACGGCACTCCGACCGCGGCGATGGTGCGTCCGATGCTGCTCGTCCCGCTGCTCTCCCTCCTGGGCGAGAGCGACCAGCCGATCGAGCTCGCGGGATACGGCAGCATCGATCGACGCTCGGCGGCGCGCCTGTTCGCGAAGGCCCCGTCGTTCCGACGAGTCGCGACCGATCCGTTCACCGCTGAGATCCTCGACTACGACCGCACGCGGTACCGGCCGACGAAGGCGCAGCGCGACTGGGTCGCGCTTCGATTCGAGACCTGCATCGATCCGACGTGCTCGCGCCCGGCCCACGATTCCGATGTCGATCATCTCGAGGAGTGGGTCCGCGACGTGGGGCGCACGAATCGTGACAACCTGTTCCCGCTCTGCGAGAACGGAAACCGTCGCAAGAACCTGAGCCGAGTCGGCTATCGGCGATTGCCGTCGGGGAAGGTCTCGATCACCACGCCGACCGGGTACACCGTCACCACGGACGCGCCCACGTTCATGTCGGAGGCGCCACCGTTCTGACCGACGCGCGTGAACTCGTATCCGGCAACGTCACGCCGCACGCCGCCCGGGCGGAGTGACGAGCGCGCGTCAGCCGACGGATGCGTCGGTCGACTGGTCCATGACGTAGATCACGAGCCCGTTGGGATCGCGGTACGTCGCCAGGCGGCCGCCCGGGATCTCAGCCGGCTCGGCCAGCACTTCGAGACCTGGAGGCGCGTCGGCGTGGAACCGCTGGACGCTGTCGACGACGAACACCGGACCGGCCGGGGCGTCGGGATCGTTCGCGTCGAGCATGAGCTGCACGTCGGTGCCGGGCATGCCGAGCGAGACGGTCGTGTCGCCCTCGCGCCACACCTCCTCGGCGCCGAACGCATCGCGGTAGAGGGCCAGGGAAGCGGCCAGGTCGGACGTGGGGGCCAGGAGGAACTCGAGCTTCATCGCGCAGCCTTTCCGTGTGTCGTAACGTGACTTGCCCTCAGCATAACGGCATTATGGAGTCATGCGCGAGTGGATTCCGGTTTCGACGTCCCCGAAGGGACGCCTCGTGCTGGCCGCCGCCCGCGAATTCGGCTCGCGGCCGTTCGACGACGTGACGGTCGCCGACCTCGCCCGCGCCGCGGAGGTCACGACCGGCGCGCTCTACCACCATTTCGAGGGCAAGCTCGGGATCTACGCGTTCGTGCGCACCGACGTCGAGCGCCGAGTGCTCGACCGCATGGAGGGCGCCGCAGCGGCCCTTCCCGAGGGGTCGGCGAGCGTGCGCATCAGCGCCGCGCTCGCAGTGGGCTTCGACTTCGCGATCAGGGCCGGGTTCGCATGGATGCTCGCGGAACCCCCGATGGGCGACGAGCCCGACACCATCGCTCGCGCGCTGGCCGAGCTCTGCGCGCCACCCTCCGCCGAACTCGGGGGGATGCTCGCCGCGGCCTGGCGGGCCGGGGTCGGGGCGGTCGCCAGAGGCGGCGACGCCGCGACGGTGCGTGAGGCACTGGGTCGCCTCTCCGCGGGTTGAGCCTCAGCTACACCCGTGCGAACACCGCGGCGAGCGCCTGACCGCCGCCGATGCACATCGTCTCCAGCGCGAGCTCGCCGTCGAGCGCGGGCAGCTCGTGCGCGAGCGTCGCGAGCATTCGGATGCCGGTGGCGCCGATCGGGTGGCCGATCGAGATGCCGCTTCCCCGAGGGTTCAGCCGCGGATCATCCGCATCGAGGCCCCAGTCGGCCAGGCACGCGAGCACCTGGACGGCGAACGCCTCGTTGAGCTCGATGACGTCGAGGTCGTCGAATCCCAAGCCGGCCCGCGCGAGCGCGAGGTTCGACGCCGGCACGGGGGCGACGCCGAAGCGCAGCGGGTCGTTGCCCGCGACCGCCCACGAGACGAGCCGCAGCATCGGCTGCAGTCCGAGTTCACTCGCGCGCACGGGCGTCGTGACGATGCACGCCGCGGCCGCGTCGTTCTGGCCGCTCGCGTTCCCCGCGGTCACGGTGGCGTCGGGATCGCGACGCCCGAGGATCGGGTTCAGCGCCGCGAGCGCCTCGAAGGACGAGTCCCCGCGCGGATGCTCGTCGCGGTCGACGACGACGGTGCCACGCCGGCCCTGGACGGACACGGGCACGAGCTCGGCGTCGAACGCGCCCGACTCCTGCGCGGCGACGGCCCGGCGGTGCGACTGCAGCGCGAACGCGTCCTGCACCTCGCGCGAGATGCCGTACTCCGAGCGCAGCAGCTCGGCCGAGCCCACGTTGCCGTCCGGCGTCGGGAAGCGCACGCCGCCGACCGTCTCCCGTCCGCGCGACAGTGCGTCGCGCAGCAGCAGCCCCGCGCCCGACACACCGCGCCGACCCTCGACGGTGTAGAGCGGCGCGTTCGACATCGACTCGACGCCGAGCGCCACGACGGCCTCCGAGACGCCGGTCTGAACCTCCATCGCGGCGTTGAGCACGGCCTGCAGACCCGATCCGCAACGCCGATCGAGCTGGTAGCCGTTCGTCGTGACGGGGAATCCCGCATCGAGCGCAGCCACCCGACCGATCGCCGGCGCCTCCATCGTCGGGTATCCCTGAGCGCCGACGACCCCGTCGATCGCCACCGGGTCGACGTCCGTACGCTCGAGCAGCGCGCCGAGCACGGTCGTCGCGAGTTCGAGCGCCGGCACGGTCGCGAGGGCGCCGCCCATGCGGCCGACGGGGGTGCGCAGCGGGGCGCAGATCACGACGTCGCGGAGCTCGGTCATCAGTCCTCCACGGCGAGCGCATCAGCGACGGTGAACGGCGCGCCCGTGGCATCCGTCACCTGCTCGACCGTGACGCCCGGCGCGAGCTCGACGAGCACGAGCCCCTCGGAGGTCACGTCGAAGACGGCGAGGTCCGTGATGATGCGATCGACGCACGCTTTGCCCGTGAGCGGCAGCGTGCACTGCTCGACGATCTTCGCGGAGCCGTCCTTGGCGACGTGCTCCATGACGACGATGACGTGCTCCGCGCCGTTCACCAGGTCCATGGCGCCGCCCATGCCCTTGACCATCTTGCCGGGCACCGCCCAGTTGGCGATGTCGCCGCCCGACGAGACCTGCATGGCGCCGAGCACCGCGGTCGTGATGCGTCCGCCGCGGATCATGCCGAAGCTCGCCGCCGAGTCGAAGTACGCCGCACCGGGCAGCACGGTGACGGTCTCCTTGCCCGCGTTGATGAGCTTGGGATCCTCCTCGCCCTCCCACGGGTACGGGCCGACGCCGAGGATGCCGTTCTCCGAATGCAGCACCACCTCGACCCCCTCGGGCAGGTGGTTCGGGATGAGCGTCGGCAGTCCGATGCCGAGGTTCACGTACGAGCCGTCCTCGAGCTCGCGGGCCGCGCGGGCGGCCATCTCGTCGCGGGTGAGGGACATCAGCGGGCCTCCTCGGCCTGGTCGGCGACGGGCTGGTCGGCGACGGGCTGGTCGGGGGCGGCGTCGGGTGCAGCGGATGCCGCGGGCCGCGCCCGCACGGTGACCTTCTCGATCGGCAGGTCGGTCGCCTCCTCGGGCGTCAGCACGATCACGCGGTCCACGTAGATCCCGGGCAGGTGGATGTCGTCGGGACCGAGCACGCCGGGCTCGACGAGCTCGTCGACCTCGGCGATCGTGATGCGCCCCGCCATCCCGGCGAGCGGGTTGAAGTTGCGCGTCGACTTCTCGAAGCGCAGGTTGCCGTGCCGGTCGCCAACAGCGGCCCGCACGAGGCCGTAGTCCGCGCGGATCGCCTGCTCGAGCACGTACTCGCGCGACTTCCCGAACACGTCGAACGGACGCAGCTCCTTCGGGTCGCTCGTGAGCGCGACCGAGCCGTCGGGCGCGTATCGCAGCGGCATCCCGCCCTCGGAGACGGCCGTGCCGGCACCCGTCGCGGTGTAGAACGCCGGGATGCCGACGCCGCCGGCGCGCAGCCGCTCGGCGAGCGTTCCCTGCGGGGTGAGCTCCACCTCGACCTCCCCCGAGAGGTACTGCCGGGCGAATTCCTTGTTCTCGCCGATGTAGCTCGCGATGACCTTGCGGATGCGTCCGGCCGAGAGCAGCTCGCCGAGGCCCCAGCCGTCGACGCCGCAGTTGTTCGAGACGACCTCGAGGTCGCCGACGCCGCGGGCGAGCAGCGCCCGGATGATCGTGATCGGCACGCCCGACAGGCCGAAGCCGCCGACGGCGAGCGACGAGCCCGACGGGATGTCGGCGACGGCCTCGTCGGCCGACGCGTAGGTCTTGTCCATGGATGCTCCGTAGATCGGGAAGGGGGATCGGGAAATCGGGGGAAATCGGGATGTCGCGGGGGTCAGTCGTTCGTGTCCGGCGAATCCGCGGCGTCCTGCTCCGCGAACACGTCCCGCATGATCGCGAGCGCGCTGTTCGAGGCGGGCAGGCCCGCGTAGAGCGCCGTGTGCAGCAGCACCTCGGCGATCTCGTCGCGCGTGAGCCCGTTCCGCAGCGCGGCCCGGACGTGCATCGCGATCTCGTTCTCATGGCCGCCGGTCGTGAGGCTCGCGAGCGTCGCGATCGACCGCTCGCGGCGCGTCAGGCCGGGCCGGGCCCAGATGTCGCCCCACGCCGTGCGGGTGACGAAGTCCTGGAACGCCGCCGTCTCGGGCGTCGTGCCCGCGATCGCCCGGTCGACGTGCGCGTCGCCGAGCACGGCGCGGCGCACGGTCATGCCGTGGTCGTGCACGACGGATGCCGCAGCGGCACGCTCGGCGGCGCCGACGTGCTCCGCGATGAGCTCGGCCACGGTCGCGGGCTCCTCGAGCACGGCGAGGTGCGACGCCCCGTCGAGCGCGATGTGCCGCGCACCGGGGATGTCGTCGGCGAGGTCCTGCATCGACGCGGGCGTGGTGACCGCGTCGTGCTCGCCGCTGATCGCGAGCGTCGGCACGGCCAGCGACCCGAGGTCCGCCGTGCGATCGAAGTCGGCGAGCGCCTCGGCGCAGCAGGCGTACGAGGCGTCGTCCACATCGACGAGCGCGGTGAGCGTGCGCGCGCCGGGCCCGCCCGCGTCCCGGTCGAGGAACCCGGGCGCGAACCAGCGGCCCGCGCTGGCCGTCACGAGCGACGCCGTGCCGCTCGCGCGCACCTGCGCCGCGCGGTCCGTCCAGCCCTGGGCCGTGCCGATGCGCGCGCCGCTGCAGCTCATGACGAGGCTCTGCACGCGCTCGGGGTGCGCGACCGCGAGCTCGAGCGCGATGACGCCGCCGAGCGAGACGCCCGCGACGTGGAACCCGCCGCCCCCGGCCTCGTCGACGACCGCGAGCACGGCCTCGGCGAGGTCGGGGATGCTGACGGGACCGGGCACCGCCGGGCTCGCGCCGTGCCCGGGCAGGTCGATGCGCAGGATGCGCAGCCCCGCCGTGCGCGGGTCCGCGCGCAGGGCGGCGACGACGCCGTCCCACAGCGTGGACGCGGTACCGAGCGACGGCAGCAGCACGAGCAGCGGGTTCGCCACGTCGGGCGCAGTGCCCGGGGCGAACGAGCCGAGGAGTCGGGGAACGGTCATGCGCGGGCCTCCGATTCGGTGAGGCGGGTGAAGCGGGCGACGGCGCGGCCCGTGCCCGAGGCGAACGAGCCGAGGAGTCGGGGAACGGTCATGCGCGGACCTCCGGTTCGGCGAGGTGGGTGAAGCGGGCGACGGCGTGGTCGACCACTCGGTCGGATGCCGCGGCGAGCACGTCGCGGTCGGGACGCGCGCCGGCCGGGCCCGAGTCCGCGAGCAGCGCGACGGCGCGGTCGTCGTCGAACTCGAGGCCCGAGACGAGGCGCGACGCGGCGGCGGACGACGAGCGCGCGAGCCGCGCAAGGCGCCTGAGCGCCGACCACTCGGCGTGCCAGCGGCCGGCGGACCGCTCGTCGCCCGCGATCGCCGCGCTCGAGATGACCGAGAGCAGCCCGGGCGCCTCGACGGCCGCGGCCGTGATCGCGACCGCGTCGACGGGATTGCGCTTGTGCGGCATCGCCGACGAGCCGCCTGCGTTCGCGAGGCGGACCTCGCCGATCTCCTCCCGCGAGAGGAACGTCGCGTCGCCCGCGATGCGCCCGAGGGCCGCGACGACGGTGGTAGTGGCGGATGCCGCGGCGAGCACGGGCGTTCGCTCGGCGTGCCACGACCGACCGGGGTCGGCGAGTCCGAGCTGGGCGGCGAGCTCGGCGCGCACCTCCTCGGCGGCGCCGGGACGCCCGGCCGCGGCATCCGCTGCCGCACCCGTGCCCACCGCACCACCGAACTGCACCGGGAACGCGGCCGCGTCGATCGCGGCGACGGCGAAGCTCACGCCGTCGAGCCAGCCCGCGGCGAGCACGCCGAGGGTCGACGCCTCGGCGTGGCGGGCGAGCGAGCGGGCGATGCGCGGGCGGTGCCGGGCGCCCTGCGCGAGCACCGCGAGCCCGCGTCCCGCCTCGACGAGCGAGCCGCGCGCGGCCGCGAGGGCGTCGCGAGCCACGAGCATGAGGGCCGTGTCGACGACGTCCTGGCTCGTGGCGCCGAGGTGGAGTCGTTCGGCCGGAAGCCCCGCCGCCTCGAGCTGCGCGCGCAGCGCGGGCACGAGCGCGACGACGGGCACCCCGTCGCGCGCGACGCCAGCACGCAGGGCGTCGCGATCGAGGGCAACGGGATCGAGCGCGTCGGCCTGCGCGCCGAGGAACTCGTCGAGCACGCTCCCCCACGCCCGCAGCAGCGCCCGCTCGACGTCGACGAGCGCCGCGAGCACGGCCTCGTCGTCGGTGCCGGTCGCATCGGCGCCACCCGGATCGATGAGTCCCCAGTCGGTCATGACCCCATCCTCGTCAGACCTCGGTGCCGTAGTCGAGGAACACGGTCTCGCCGTCGCCCTGCAGGCGGACGTCGAAGCGGTACGAGCGGGGCGCGTCGGAGCGGGCGACGAGCGTGTCACGGCGGTCGGCGTCGACCCGCGAGAGCAGCGGGTCGGCGGCGTTCGCCTCGGGCTCGTCGTCGAAGTACGCACGGGTGAAGAGGTGGTGCAGCACGCCGCGGGCGAAGAGCGCGACGACGAGGTACGGTGCGGATCCCTCGCGGGCGGCGCCCGGCTTCAGGGTCGTGAACGAGTAGTGGCCGTCGCGGTCGACCGCCGCGCGGCCGTAGCCGGTGAAGCCGTGCTGGTCGCGCTCGAACGAGCCGCGCTCGGTCGACGGCCGGCCCGCGGCATCCGCGCCCCAGATCTCGACGATCGCGTCGGGGATCGGGTCGCCCGCGCCGTCGGACACGGTGCCGTGCAGCCGGATCGCGTCGTGCAGCCACGGCGCCCGCACGTCGGGCCCGCCCGGATACGGCAGCGCGTAGCCGAAGAACGGGCCGACCGTCTGCGACGGGGTCTGGCCCAGCGCATGCCGGGCCGGCGCCTGCCGGGGCAACGATTCGTCAGGCATGGTCGGCGTCCTCCGGTTCCATCCACGTCGACTTCGGTCCGGTGAGCACCACGTCCCAGCGGTAGCCGAGCGACCACTCGGGCTCCGACACGTCGTGGTCGTATGACGCGACGAGCCGCTCGCGCGCCGCGGGGTCGACGATCGACTGGTAGATCGGGTCGAGCGCGAACAGCGGGTCGCCCGGGAAGTACATCTGCGTCACGAGGCGCTGCGTGAACGCCGAGCCGAAGAACGAGAAGTGGATGTGCGCGGGCCGCCAGGCGTTCCGGTGGTTCTTCCACGGGTACGCGCCGGGCTTGATGGTGGTGAGCCGGTACGAGCCGTCGTCGCCCGTGATCAGGCGCCCGACGCCCGTGAAGTTCGGGTCGAGCGGGGCCGGGTGCTGGTCGCGCTTGTGCACGTAGCGCCCCGACGCGTTCGCCTGCCAGATCTCGACGAGCTGGTTGCGCACCGGCCGGCCCTCGCCGTCGAGCACGCGTCCCGTGATGACGATGCGCTCGCCGAGCGGCTCGCCGACGTGCTGGATCGTGAGGTCGGCCTCCTCGGGCGTCACGTCGGTGTGCCCGAACGCCGGCGAGACGAGCTCGATCTCCTCGGGGTCGGCGCGCACGAGCTCGTGCGTCGGATGCCGCAGCAGCGTCGACCGGTACGGCGCGAAGTCGCGGCGCGGGTGCGCGGCGAGCGGTGCGCCGGCGGATGCCGCGGCATCGCGTTCGCGGCCGTGGCGATCGGCGATCTCGCCGCTGATCGTCGCCTGCGTCAGCTCGGGCTGGGATGCGGGTCGTTGCATGGTCACTCCGTGGTGAAGGGAAGGCCGGCGTACTGCTCGGCGAGGCTCTGGAGGGCGGCGTGGGAGCCGGTCACGTACTCGAGCTGGCCGACCTGGCTGCGGTAGCGGAACGCGCGCGCCGAGGCATCCGGCACCTCGTGGTGCACGTGCAGCATCTCGGTCATCCACTGCGAGAAGTGCTGCACCTTCCACTGCCGCGCGAGCGCGCGGTCGCTGTAGCGCGCGAGGCCGATGTCGTCGCCCGCGCGGTGGTCGAGGATCCCGCGGGCGAGGAGCGCGACGTCGGCGATCGCCGAGTTCAGGCCCTTCGCGCCCGTCGGCGGCACGATGTGCCCCGCGTCGCCCGCGAGGAACATGCGGCCGTGCTGCATCGTGGACACCACGAAGCTGCGCATGGGCGTGATCGACTTCTCCGTGATGGGACCCTCGCGCAGCTCCCACCCGTCGACGCCGAGGCGGGTCTGCAGCGCGTCCCAGATGCGCGCGTCGCTCCAGTCGTCGATCGACTCGTCGGGCGCGACCTGGACGTAGAGGCGCGAGACCTCGAGCGACCGCATCGAGTGCATGCCGAAGCCGTCGCGGTGGAGCGCGTAGATGAGGTCGTCGGTCGACGGCGGCACGTCGGCGAGGATCCCGAGCCAGCCGAACGGATAGCTGCGCTCGAAGGCCTCGATGCCGCCGTCGGGGATGCTGCGCCGGCACACGCCGTGGTAGCCGTCGGCGCCCACGACGAAGTCGCACTCGAGCTCCTCGGTGACCCCGTCCTTCGTGTAGATGACGGTGGGACGCGCGCCGGTGACGCCGACGGGCTCGACGTCGCGCGCCTCGAACACCACGTTCGAGCCGATGCGCTCGTGCTCGGCGAGCAGGTGCTTCACGAGCGCCTGCTGGCCGTAGACCGTGACGGTGCGGCCGACGAGGTCGACGAAGTCGACGTGGTGGCGCTGGCCCTCGTACTGCAGGTGGATGCCGTGGTGGGTGAGGCCGCGCTCGCGCAGGTCGGCGTCGAGGCCGTGCTCGGCGAGCAGGTCGACCGAGCCCTGCTCGAGCACGCCGGCGCGGATGCGGCCGAGCACGTGCTCGCGGGTCTGGGCCTCGAGGATGACGAACGGCACGTCGGCCTGCGCCAGGAGGTGGCCGAGCATCAGGCCGGCGGGGCCGGCGCCGATGATGGCCACGGAGGTGGACTGTCGCACGTGGGTACGCCTCTCACGTCGTCGGGAAGGACGTGACGAGCATGCAGCGGCGCCGCGGCATCCGGGGCCGTGCTTCCACCCAGTGGAAGAAATCGCAGGCGCGACTCAACCCGCCCCGCTATTCGCCGGCCGGTCGGTACCCCAACGCCGACGAGATGCCGCGCGCGGCCATGCGCACGCCGAGGGCGAACTGCGGCTCCCCCACACGCTCGACGTGGGCGATGACCGACACCGCGGCGACGACCTCCCCCGTCGCGTCGCGCACGGGCGCCGCGACCGAGAACGCGCCGCGCGTGAGCTCCTCCACCGACGTGGAGATGCCGAACGAGCGGATCTCGGCGAGGCGGCGCCGCAGCTCGCGCTCCTCGGTGAGCGTGTTCGGCAGGTACCTGCGCGGCTGGGAGGCGAGCACCTCGTCGAAGACCTCCGAGGGCGCGTGCGCGAGGAGCACGAGGCCCACGCCCGTGGCGTGCAGCGGCAGGCGCGAGCCGACGTCGGAGATCACCGAGACCGCGTCGGCCCCCGACAGCCGCTCGAGGTAGATCGCCCCGAGCCCGTCGCGCACTGCGAGGTGCACGTGCTCGGTGGTCGCCTCGAGCAGGTCCTCGAGGTACGGCATCGCGATGCGCCGGAGCCGCATGGCCGTCGGCTGCCGCACGCCGAGTCGCCAGACGCGCATGCCCACCCGGTAGCGCCCGTCGTCGCCGCGCACGAGCCCGCCCCACTCCACCCACTCGGCCACGAGGCGGTGGGCGGTCGACAGCGGGAGGTTCGCGCGCGCGGCGATCTCGCTCAGCGACAGGTCCTCGCGGCCCTGGAAGGCGTCGGCGATCGCGAAGAGCTTCTCGGCGACGGACCGGCCGTCGCTGCCTCCACCGGCCATGCGCACATCGTATGCCTCGGGGTGTATCAGGCAGATCGATCCGAGGCATCATCAGATTCAGCTTCCCTGATGCGCCCCGCTCACCGAGAGTGGATGCAGTGCCGAAGCGGCACGCACCATCCTGCGGCTCGGCGCCGCCACCCGGAACGAAGAAGGATCGACGATGATCACCCTCCTGTCACATCTCTCGCACGTCGAGATCGCGGCACCCGACGTCGAGGCGTCGGTCGCGTTCTACGAGGAGCGCCTCGGCCTGCGCGAGGTCGGCCGCGACGGCGGCAAGGTCTACCTGCGCTCGTGGGGCGACTACACGCACCACAGCGTCGTCATCTCGGAGGGGCCCGAGCCGGCCCTCGTCGAGATCGGCTGGCGCACCACGAGCCCCGAGGCCCTCGAGGAGGCGGCGCGGCGCGTCGAGGAGGCGGGCGTGACGGGCGAGTGGTCGGCCTCCGGTCCCGGTCGCGGCCGCTCGTACGTCTTCACCGGCCCCTGGGGCCACACCATCCGCCTCGCGTGGGACGTCGAGCAGTACCACGCCGAGGACGAGCACGCCTCGATCTTCCCCGACCGCCCCGAGAAGCGCTCCAGCGTCGCCGGAGCCCCGCGGTTCCTCGACCACGTCACCATCGCGGCATCCGACGTGAAGGCCTTCGCCAAGTGGCACCACGACGTGCTCGGCTTCCGCATCATGGCCTACACGGAGCTCGACGAGGCGCCCATCACGGTCTTCGCGGTCATCACGACCAACGAGAAGTCGCACGACCTCGGCGTCGTGCTCGACAGCTCGTCGCGCCCCGGCCGCATCAACCACTACGCCTTCTGGGTCGACACCCGCGAGGAGCTCCTCATCGCGGCCGACGTGCTCATGGAGAACGGCGTGCACATCGAGTACGGCCCGTCGATCCACGGCATCGGCGAGCAGTCGTTCCTGTACTTCCGCGACCCGAGCGGCCTGCGCATCGAGGTGAACACGGGCGGGTACCGCAACTACGTGCCCGACTGGGACGCCAACACGTGGAAGCCGTCGACGGGCTCGAACAACCTCTACCGCAACGGCGCCATGCCGATGTCGATGACCGAGTCGTTCCCGCCCGACGAGGGCCGCCCGACCGCCACGGAGGAGGGCATCGTCCCCGGCACCGAGGAGGCACTGCTCAACCCCTACGGCAAGCACGGCCAAGGCTGATTCGCAGACAGCCGGCACGACGGCGGCCCCGGACTGATCTCTCGGATCGGACCGGGGCCGCCGTTCGCGTTCACCAGACCGAGACGTACTCCGACACGGCGTCGGGCAGGGTGCCGCGCACCACCGGCAGGCCGCGGGTCACCGCCTGCGAGATGCGCTCGTGCAGCGCCTCCGACGCGATGCGGTAGTCGACGAAGTCGGCGTCGCTCGCGTAGACGCCGATCGGCAGGGTGAGCGCCTGGAAGAACGAGAAGAGCGGGCGGAACTGGTGCTCGATGATGAGCGCGTGCCGGTCGCTGCCGCCCGTCGCTGCCAGCAGCACGGGCTTGTCGATGAGCGAGTACTGGCCGACGAAGTCGAACACGTGCTTGAACAGCCCGGTGAAGCTCGCCCGGTACACGGGGCTCGCGACGATGAGCAGCGTGGCCGACTCGATGCGACGCAATGCCTCCTCGGCGGCGGGGCTCAACTCGTCGCGGCGCAGCGCGCCCGAGAAGTCGCGCCCGATCTCACCGAGCTCGATGAGGTGCGGCTCGACGGCGACGCCGTTCGGCACCACGCCCTCGATGGCGGCCGTGAACGACGCGAGCAGCTCGGTCGCGAGCACGGTGGTCTTGGAGGGTGCGTGCAGGCTGCCCGACACCGCGACGATCGAAACCACATCAGTCATGGCCCGACCGTATGCCTGCTCCTCGTGGGCGCGAGCCCGGGCCCGTCGCAGGGCGTCAGCGGACGACGCCCGGGGTAAGACGACGCAACGCGACGCCATGAACGACGCCCGGAACACGGCCCGGTGCGATGTCGGTGGTTGCTGAGATCATCTCAACATGACCACGATCGAGCTCACGACGACACGGCAACTGGCCGTGGGCGACACGCTCGTCAACGCCGCGGGCGCCGAGTACGAGGTCACCAGGCTCGCTCGCCTCGGCCGCGGCATCCGCGTGCACTACCTCACCGGCGACGGCCGTCCGGGCCGGTTCACCTCGGCGCCCGACGCGATCGTGCGGCGCCGCGTCGCCGAACGCGTCGAGCGCGCGTCCTGAGCCAGGACGCGCGCTCGGCGCTGGTCGGATGACGGTGGTCAGGCGGTGCGGAAGAACTCGTTCGCCCGCGCCGAGAAGAGCAGCAGCAGGCCGATGAGCGCCAGCGCACCGGCGATCAGCGCCGACCAGAGCTGCGCCGGATACGCGAACATCGTGATGATCGCCGAGATCAGGTTCAGCGCGAAGATGATCGCCACGATGATCCTCGCGGCGTTGTTCCCCCGGAACAGGCCGAGGCTCACGATGATCGTGATGATGCCGATGATGATCGCCACCCAGGCGACGGTCGTACCGCCTCCCTGACCACCGAAGAGGATGAGGACGCCGGTGAGGATCTGGAGTGCTCCAGAGATCCAGGCGAGAACGGCGACGAGGGTGACTCCCCCAGGACGAGGACCTGCCACGATGGCTCCTTTGCTCACAGTGAGGTGCTTGGCCTCAACGTACTGCGAGGATGCCTCGGGTCGAGCGAACCGCGCGCCTCGGCGTGTCACGGATGCCGCGGCGGCGCCGCGCGGCATCCGTTCAGATCACCCGGCGGCCCTTCGCGAGCACGGGGTCGACGAAGCCCGACCCGTGGTCGAGCTGGTAGTCGAGGTTCATGGCGGCGTTGATGAGCGAGAGGTGGCTGAACGCCTGCGGGAAGTTGCCGAGCTGCTCCCCCGTGAGCCCGATCTCCTCGGCGTAGAGGCCGAGGTGGTTCGCGTAGGTGAGCATCTTCTCGAACACGAGCTGCGCCTCGTCGAGGAACCCCGACCGCGCGAGCGCGTCGACGTACCAGAACGAGCACAGCGTGAACGTGCCCTCGGACCCGCGCAGGCCGTCCGGTGACGCGCTCGGGTTGTAGCGGTAGACGAGGCTGTCCGAGACGAGCTCGTCCTCCATGGCGTCGAGCGTCGAGAGCCACATCGGGTCGCGCGGCGCGATGAAGCCCATCAGCGGCATCATGAGGAGCGACGCGTCGAGCACCTCGGTGCCCTCGTACTGCACGAACGCCTTCCGCTCCCCGTCCCAGCCGTTCTCCATGACCCACGCGTAGATCGCGTCGCGCTGCTCGCGCCATCGCGGGATGGGCGCCGGCCGACCCCGCGACTGCGCGAGGCGGATGCCGCGGTCGAGCGCGATCCAGCACATGAACCGTCCGTACGTGAACTTCTTCGGCCCGCCACGGGTCTCCCAGATGCCCTCCTCGGCGGTGTCCCAGTTCTCGCAGACCCAGTCGAGCAACTGGCTGAGCTGGGTCCAGCCGACGTGCGGGAGCTGCAGCCCGTGCGTGTCGGCGAGGTGGATCGAGTCCATCGCCTCGCCGTAGATGTCGAGCTGCAGCTGGTCGGCGGCGCCGTTGCCGATGCGCACCGGCGCGGACCCGCGATACCCCGAGAGGTGGTCGAGCGTCTCCTCGACGAGGTCCGACGAGCCGTCGACGCGGTACATGATCTTCAGCGGCCCCGACGTGTCGCCGGCGCTCTCGTGCACGCGCTGCATGAGCCACTCGACGAACTGCTCGGCCTCCTCGGTGTAGCCGAGGCCGAGCAGCGCGTACACCGAGAACGAGGCGTCGCGGATCCAGGTGTACCGATAGTCCCAGTTGCGCTCCCCGCCGACCTGCTCCGGCAGACCCGCCGTCGGCGCCGCGACAAGCGCCCCCGTCGGCGCGTACGTCATGAGCTTCAGCGTCATCGCCGAGCGGGCGACCATCTCGCGCCAGCGCCCGCGGTAGGTGGAACGCTCGTTCCACTCGCGCCAGAACCGGCGCGTCTCCAGGAACAGGTCGGTCAGCTCATCGTGAGTGATGCGCTTCGGCGGCACGCCGCCGGACTCGAGCATCACGCCCGTCATCTCGCCCGCGTTGAGCGAGCCCGTGATGCGCACGCCCTGGCCGACGAGCTCGGCGCGTCCGGCCCGCTGACTGCCGTGCATCACGAAATCGCCGACGCGGTGCATCGTGAGCGCCTGGTGGGGCGACCGGAAGATGGCGCCCTCGCCCTCGACGGCCGAGAAATCGTGCGCCTGCCGGCCGTAGTCGAAGCGGGGCTGCACCTCGGCGACGAAGTCCAACGTCCCGCGCACCACGCGCAGCATCCGCACGAGGCGGTGCCGGTCGGTGGCGGTGCCGTCGGCCACGGGCATGAAGTCGATGAGCTCGCCGACGCCCTGCTCGGTCATGAACCGCGTCACGAGGATCGCCGTGTTCGGCAGGTAGAGCTGGCGCGAGACGTAGTCGTCGGTCGCGGGGCGCACGCTGCAGAACCCGCCGCGCTCGGCGTCGAGCAGCGACGCGAACACGCTCGGCGAGTCGAACCTCGGGCAGCAGAACCAGTCGATCGTGCCGTTCGAGTCCACGAGCGCGGCCGTCTGCAGGTCGCCGATGAGCCCGTGGTCGGCGATGTTCGGATACGTGTCGGCCATGCGCCAGCCCCCAATCCCCAGCGCCATGTTCTCACGGCCGCGGCGGCGGGCTCAGGGCCGCGTTCGGGTGTCAGTCGCGTGGCAGGAACGCGTGGTGCATGAGCGACCACGCCCGGCGGGCGACGTCGGGGCGCTCCGCGGCATCCGCCCGCGAGATCACGTCGGCGAGCATGGTGATCGCGAGCAGCACGTCGGCGGACTCGACGTGGTCGCCGAGTCGCCCGGCGGCCTGCTCGCGCACCAGCACCCGCTCGACGATGCCCGCCAGCTTGTCACTCAGGTGCATCACGCGCTCGTCGTGGCGGTTGTGCCAGATGAGGTCGATGAACGCGGTCGACACCACGACCTGGCCGATGATCGCGTCGAGCAGGTCGTCGAGCGTGGCATCGGCGGGCGCGACCGCGAGGTCGAGCTCATCGAGGTTCTCGTCGAACACGGCGACCGCGAGCGAGAGCCGGTCGGGGAAGTGCCGGTAGAGGCTGCCCTGGCCGACTCCCGCCTTCTTCGCCACCGCGCTGAACGGCGCCTGCAGCCCTTCGGTCGCGAAGACCTCACGCGCGGCGGCGATGAGCGCGCGCCGATTCCCGGGTCCGGCGCTCGGCCCGCGATTGGGCTTGCGCTCTCCCTGGATTCCCTTCCCACGCTCAGGCACGGGTGTTACGTTACTACCGGACAAGGATGTCCGGTATGGTTCCGGACGCCCAGAGAGAAGGAAGCACCCCCATGAGCACCCCCAAGCCCCTCACCGGCGACGACTCCATCAAGACCTGGCTCGAGCACCCGGTCGGCGGTCCGATCATCCGCGACATGCTCGCGCAGGCCGGCCAGGATCCGAGCGTGCTGCGCCCGGTGTACCGCCTCGCGCTGAAGCGCCTGGTCAAGCTCAGCAAGGGGCAGTTCAGCCAGCAGATGGTCGACGACCTCGTCGCGCGCGCGGCCGCGGGCGAGGTGCCCGTTGGCGCCGCCGCCTCCGCCGACGCGAGCGCTGCGGCTGCCGACGCGACCGACCCTGACGACGCGGATGCCGCGGGCATGTCCGTCGACCGCCCCGAGTGGGTCGAGCGACTCGACCAGGGCCGCTTCGCGGGCAAGACCGTCATCGTGACCGGCGCGGGCTCGGGCATCGGCCGCGCCACGGCGTCGCGCATCGCCCGCGAGGGCGGCCGCGTCGTGGCCGTCGACGTGTCGCAGGAGCGACTCGACGAGTTCTCCGCGGACCACGCGGGCGCCGACGTCGTGACGCTCGTCGCCGACATCACCGACGATGCGAAGGTGGCCGAGATCGTCGCGGCGGCCGGCGAGCGCATCGACGGCCTCGCGAACATCGCCGGGATCATGGACGACATGACGCCCATCGGCGAGCTCACCGACGCCGTGTGGCAGCGCGTGATGCGCGTGAACGTCGACGGCACCATGAAGCTCATGCGCGCCGTCGTGCCGACGATGCTCGCGAAGGGCACCGGCTCGATCGTGAACACCGCCTCCGAGGCGGCGCTGCGCGGCTCGGCGGCCGGCGTGGCCTACACGGCCTCGAAGCACGCCGTGGTCGGCCTCACGAAGTCGACCGCGTTCATGTACGGCCCGAGCGGCCTGCGCGTGAACGCCGTGGCCCCGGGCCCGACCATCACGAACATCGAGGCGTCGTTCGCGTCGCCGCTCGGTGCGGAGCGCGTGCGCCAGGCCATGGCGATCCTGCCCGACGCCGCCGAGGCCGAGGCGCTCGCGGCCTCCATCACGTTCCTGCTCTCCGACGACGGCGTGAACGTGAACGGCGTCGTGCTCGCCTCCGACGGCGGCTGGTCGGCGGCGTAGGCCGAGCCGGCGAGACGACGGCGTCCAGCCCGTGCCCACGTTCCACCGCGACCTGGCGGTCGCGCGCTTCATCCCGAAGCTCTCGGTGACGCCCCGGCTGCTGCCGCTCATGCGGCAGGTGCCGCGGGTGCGTCCGGCTCCCGACGATGTGCGGATCGACGAGCTCACGGTGCCCGGATCGCCGGGCGCCCCCGACGTGCGCATCAGGAGGTACGACCCCGTCGGGCGCACCGGGACCACGCCGGCGCTCCTCTGGATCCACGGCGGCGGCTTCCTCCTCGGCACGCCCGAGCAGGACGAGCAGTCGAGCATCGGCTTCGCCAGGGAGCTCGGGATCCCCGTGTTCGCGGTGCGGTACCGGCTCGCCCCGGAGCATCCGTCGCCCGCCGGGCTCGAGGACGCGTATGCGGCCCTCCGTGCGGTCGCCGGCGACGCGGAGGCCCTGGGCGTCGACCCCACGCGGATCGCGATCGGCCGAGCGTCCGCGGGCGGCGGCCTCGCCGCGGCGCTCGCCCTGCTCGCGCACGACCGCGGCGAGGTGCGCCCCGCGTTCCAGCTGCTCGTCTACCCGATGCTCGACGATCGCACCGTGGTGCGCGACGACCACGTGGTGCCCGGCGTGCGCGGCTGGACGCCCAGGAGCAACCGGTTCGCCTGGACCGCGTACCTGGGCGGCGAGCCGGGGTCGGCCGAGGTGTCGCCGTACGCCGCTCCGGCGCGGCGGGACGACCTCTCGGGGCTGCCGCCCGCCTGGGTCGGCGTCGGGTCCAACGACCTCTTCCACGACGAGGACGTGCGGTACGCCGCTCGACTGGGCGAGGCGGGCGTGCCGTGCGAGCTCGTCGTCGACGACGGCGCGTTCCACGGGTTCGACGCGATCCTGCGGACAGCCGGCATCTCGCGGGAGTTCTGGCGGATGCAGGCACGTGCCCTGCGGGGGTCGCTCCTGGGCTGAACGCCGCACGCGGGCCATCCCGCGGTGGCCGGAGCCGCACCGCTCAGTCGGCGTAGTCCGACCTGGGCGGTGCGGCATCCGCCTCGATGCCGAACGTCGAGGCGGCGTCGCGGACGGCCCGCGCCCGCGCGATGCGCGGCAGGTCGCTGCCGTCGCGGATCCCGCACCGCTCGAGCGTGGCGAGCACGTCATCCGCCCACGCGAGTTCCTCACCGGTCGGGCTCAGCGCGGCGTTGACGGCGACGATCTGCTCCTCGCGCAGGCAGAGCCGACCGGTCATGCCGAGGGATGCCGCGTGCCGCGACGCCGTGGTGAGCAGGTCGGCACCGCGCGGCACCGTCGGTCCGTCGACGGGGCCCGGCAGGCCCGCGGCACGACTCGCCGACACGAGCCGCGAGCGCGCATAGAGCAGCGCGAGCGGATCGTCGGCCGCGCCCGTGTCGCGCCGGAAGTCGCCGCTGCCGAACGCGAGCCGCACGACGCCGGGCGCCTCGGCGAGCTCGAGCGCGGCCTCGACGCCGCGTGCGCTCTCGAGCAGCGCGACGATCGGCAGCCCGCCGTCGAGGGCGTCCACCGTGCGCCGCACGTGCTCGCGCGCCTCGACCTTGGCGAGCACGACGCCCGCCACGAGATCGCGCCCGTGCAGCAGGGCGACGTCGGCGCGCCACTCGTCGGAGGCCGCGTCGCCGATGCGCACCCACGGCCGCAGGCCGGCGTCGGCGGCCGCGGCGAGCGCCCGCCGAGCGCGGCCCTTGTCGTCGGGCGCGACGCCGTCCTCGAGGTCGACCACGACGACGTCGGCGACGGATGCCGCGACGCGGCGCTCGAAGTCGGACGCCGAGCCCGGCACGAGGAGCCACGAGCGGGCGAGCCCGGCGGGCACCGCCGATGCGGTGCCCGCCTCGACGCCCGAGGCCGTGACGGTCCCCGTCGACGTCGACGACGTCGGCGACTCAGCGCCCACGGCCCTGCCCGGCCTTCTCCTCGTCGAGGTCGCCCACGATCGCGGCGATCGCGGCGGTGGAGGGGCGGCCCTCATGCGCCGGGTCGACCTCGTGGCCCGCCTCGCGCTCGACCTCCGCCCGCTCGTCGGGCGACAGGTGGTCGTCGACGCTCATCGTGGCCTCGTCGAACGGGCGCTCGCCCGCCAGCACGTGCCGCAGCTGCTCGCGGTCCAGCTGCTTCGTCCAGGTGCCGACGAGCAGGGTCGCAACGGCGTTGCCCGTGAAGTTGGTGAGCGCCCGCGCCTCCGACATGAACCGGTCGATGCCGACGATGACGCCGACGCCGTCGACGAGGTCGGGCCGATGCGCCTGCAGTCCGCCCGCGAGGGTCGCGAGGCCCGCGCCGGTGACGCCGGCCGCGCCCTTCGAGGCGACCATCATGAACAGGAGCAGTCCGACCTGCTCGCCGAGCGAGAGCGGCGTGCCCATGGCGCTCGCGATGAACAGCGACGCCATGGTCAGGTAGATCGCGGTGCCGTCGAGGTTGAACGAGTAGCCCGTCGGGATGGTGATGCCCGCCACCGGCTTCGACACGCCCGCGTGCTCCATCTTGGCGATGAGGCGCGGCAGCACGACCTCGCTCGACGACGTCGAGACGATGAGCAGGTACTCGCGGCCGAGGTACTTCATGACCTTGAAGATGCTGACCCGCGTGACGGCCCAGAGCAGCGACCCGAGCACCACCACGATGAAGAGGATGCAGGTGATGTAGAACGCGACCATGAGCGTGCCGAGCGCGAAGATGGCGCCGACGCCCGTCGCGCCGACCACGGCGGCGATCGCGCCGAACGCGCCGATGGGCGCGATCCACATGATCATCGCGAGGATGCGGAACACGAGCCCCTGGATCTGGCGGATCGCGCCGAGGATCGGCGTGCCCTTCGGACCCATCTTCTGCAGCGCGAAGCCCACGAGCAGCGCCACGAAGAGCACCTGCAGGATGTTGCCGTCCACGAGCGCCGAGAGCAGCGACGTCGGGATGATGCCGAGCACGAACTCCTGCGTCGTCTTCGCCTCGGTCGTGCCGGCGTCGTAGGTGGCGCCCGAGATGTCGAGGCCCTCGCCCGGGTGGATGAGGTTGCCCACCACGAGGCCGATGCCGAGTGCGAACGTCGACATGACGACGAAGTACAGCAGCGCCAGGCCGCCGACTTTGCCGACGGTGGCCGCCTTCGCGATCGAGCCGACGCCGAGCACGATCGTGCAGAAGATGATCGGGGCGATCATCATCTTGATGAGCAGCACGAACGCGTCGCCGATGGGCTTCAGGCCCACCGCGAACTCGGGTGCGGCGAGGCCCACCGTGATGCCCGCGAGCACCGCGCCGATCACCGCGATGTAGAGGTAGTGCGAGGAGTCGATCCTGCGCCGGGACTTCGTGCCCGGGGTTCGAGACTGGAGCGCCATTGCCGTCTGCCTTCCGTGTCGGTTCATCGCCGGTCGACGGTGCGGGCCGGTCGACGATGGGGTCGGTATCGGGCAAGCATGAGACGGCGGATGCCCCGCGCTCGCGTTGTGTTCATAGTGTTCGCACCGCGCGCTCGCGACGCTGCCTAGGCTGAATGCAGCGACGGAGCGAGGTGACACGATGACGCGATGGATCCGGGGCTGGAGCATCGCCACGAAGCTCTTCGTCCTGCAACTGGTCATGATCGTGGCGCTCGCGACGATCGCCGTCGTGTGGATCTGGGCGGACGCCCGCGCCGACGTCGAACGGGACGCGGCCGCGAAGAGCATGGCCGTCGCCGAGACGCTCGCGTCGGATCCGTTCGTGCGCACCGCGCTCGGCACGGGCGACCCGTCGTCGCGACTGCAGCCGTACGCCGAGGACGTCATGACCGAGGCCGGAGTCGACTTCGTGACGATCATGGCGCCCGACCGCACCCGGTACACGCATCGAGATCCCGCCCGGATCGGCCAGAAGTTCCTCGGCAACATCGACCGCGCCCTCGCGGGCGAGGCCTTCACCGAGACGTACACGGGCACGCTCGGTCCGTCGGTGCGGGCCGTCGTCCCCGTCGACGACGACGCCGGCGACGTGATCGCGCTCGTCGCCGCGGGCGTCACGGTGTCGAACACCCAGGTCGCCCTCGGCGGCCGCATCGCGACCGTCATCCTCGCCGCCCTCGCCATGATCGCGATCGGCGCCGTCGGCGCCTGGCTCCTCAGCCGCTACCTCCGGCGCGTCACGTGGGGTCGCGGCGCCGAGGAGATGAGCCGCATGTTCGCCTACTACGAGGGTGTGCTGCACTCCATCGGCGAGGGCCTCGTGCTGCAGGACCGCTCGGGCGCCGTGGTGCTCTACAACGACCGCGCCGCGGAGCTGCTCGGCCTCCCCCGCCGCGAGCGCGGGCGCGACGAGCCGACGCCGCTCGACCGGTTCGACCTGCCCCCGGCGGTCGCCGAGGTGCTCGGTCGCACCGACGCGGTGGTCGACGAGATCGCCATCACGCCGACGCACGTGCTCGTGATCGACCGCGACGTCATCGTCTCCCGTGAGCGTGGTCGCGACCGGAACCGGGACCGCGGGCGCGAGCGCACCGGCGCCGGACGCATCGGATCGGTCACGACGATCCGCGACCACACCGAACTGCAGGAGCTCACCGGCGAACTCGCCACCATGACGACCCTCTCCGACGCGCTGCGCTCGCAGGCGCACGAGTTCGCGAACCGGCTGCACACCATCATCGCGCTCATCGAGCTCGACCGGGCGCAGGATGCCGCGGAGCTCGCGACATCCGAGCTCGCCCTCAGCCAAGCTCTCGCCGACCGGCTGCTCTCGGCCGTCGAGGAGCCCGTGCTGCTCGCGCTGCTCCTCGGCAAGGCGGCGCAGGCGTCCGAGCGCGGGATCGCCTTCGAGCTCGATCTCCCCGACCGGCTCGAAGCCACCTCGGTGCCGGCGCGCGACCTCATCGCGATCGTCGGCAACCTCATCGACAACGCGCTCGACGCGGCATCCGTCACGCCCTCGCCCCGGGTCGAGGTCTCGGTGCGGGCCGAGGGCGACGAGCTGCGCATCGCGGTCGCCGACAGCGGGCCCGGACCGCGCGACGACGACCAGGTGTTCGACCTCGGCGTCACCACGAAGCGCGCCGCCGGACACGGCATCGGGCTCGCGCTCGTGCGCCAGGCGGTCACGCGCCTCGGCGGGCGCATCCACGTGACGGGCTCGCGCTTCGCGGTGACGCTGCCCATCGCGGGCGCGCCGGCAACCGACGCGGCATCCGCGTCCCCGCCGGCCGCCGCGGAGGCGACGACCGATGGCTGAGCCGACCGGCCGGGCCGGCCCATCGCTGCGCGTCCTCGTCGTGGAGGACGACCCCATCACCGCCGAGGCGCACGCGGCGTACGTCGAGCGGGTCGACGGCTTCCGCACGGCGGGCGTCGCGCACACGGGGCACGAGGCGATCAGGATGCTGCGCGACGCTCGCGAGGGTCGCGCCGCGCCGTTCGACCTCATCCTCCTCGACGTGAACCTCCCCGACACGACGGGGATCGAGCTCTGCCGGTCGCTGCGCGCCGCCGGCATCGAGACCGACGTCATCGCGGTGACCGCCGTGCGCGACGCCGCCGTGGTGCGCTCGGCCGTGTCGCTCGGCATCGTGCAGTACCTCATCAAGCCGTTCGGCTTCGCCGCGTTCGCCGAGAAGCTCACGGCATATCGCGACTACCACGCGCGCGTCGGCACGGCCGTGGTCACCGACCAGCAGGAGGTCGACGCGTCGTTCGCGGCGCTGCGCACGAGCTCGGGCGGCGACCTGCCCAAGGGGCTCACGCGCGAGACACTCGACCGCGTGCGAGCGGCGGTGAGAGCCGCACCGGCGAGCGCGGTCTCGGCGACGGAGCTCGCCGGCGCGCTCGACTTGTCGCGGGTCACCGCGCGGCGGTACCTCGAGCACCTCGCCGACAGCGGGGTCGTCGAGCGGGCGAGCCGCTACGGCGCGCCGGGCCGGCCCGAGGTGGAGTACCGGCTGCGCTAGGGCGAAGCGGGCGCGTCTTCGCGCGCTGCACGGCGGTGCAGCACGCCACCCAGCACATTGGCCGGAATGAGCAGGAGGAGCCAGAACATCCCCACCTCGGGGAACACCACGCTGAGCACGAGCGCCACCGCGAACGCGACGACGGTCAGCACGGAGTCCTGGAAGTGCAGCAGCTGCGATGCTCCGGGCGACGTCAGAGCCGGATGCCGCCGCAGGTGCAGGACCAGCCACAGCAACGCCACGCTCGACGAGAGCACCGTGCCGATGTAGAGGGCGTTGACGCCGGGGTCGGCGGCATCGGAGTGAGCCAGCACGTTCGCCGTGAACGGCATCACGACGATGCTCGCGAGCCAGAGGAAGTTGACCCAGATCATGCCGCTGTCGTAGTCGATCGCCGCCTCGAACAGGCGATGGTGCGAGAACCAGAGTCGTGCGATCACGGCGAACGTGATGGCGAACGCGATGATCGTGCCGAGATTTCGCGCGAACAGGTCACCGAGCGAGAGCTTCTCGATCTCGAGGGCGATGTCGACGAGCGGCAGCAGGAGCACGGTGATCGCGATCGCAACGGTCGCGTCGGAGAAGTTCACCAGCCGGTCGAGGCCGCGCTCGGTGCGGAGGCGCGTCATGCGCACAGCCTAGGGGCGTCAGTCGACCCGCGGCGGACCCGCGCGCAGCCGTTCGCGTGCGTACTCGGCGACGCGCTCGGCGGGCACCTGCCAGTCGGACTCGAGCCACCACGTGGCGCCCGCCTCGGCCCAGGGGCGGACGCGCGCGGCATCCGCATCGGGGTCGACGCCGCCGGTCGTGCCCTCCTGCACGACGTCGAACGGCCGATCGGGGAGACCGACGCGCTCGCGCTCGGCGCGGATCCACGCGACGGCCTCGGCGGCGATCTCGGGCGTGTACGTGCGCTGCTGCTCGTCGGGGTCGATGCCGGCAGCGCCCGGCGGCGCGTAGTTCGGGATCCAGCCGTCGTAGCGCGCCACGCGCCGCATGGACTTCATGCGCGGCCAGACGCCGACCACCCACGTGGTGATGCGCGGCTCCTGCACGATCTTCGGCGGCAGCATGGTCTCGGTGCGCTTCGCGTGGAAGTGGTCGCCCTCGTACGTGAACGGCTCACCCTGCCAGAGGTGCTCCATGAGCTCGAGCCCCTCGTCGAGCAGCTCGGCGCGCTCGCGTCGGCCCGGGTCGTCCTCGAAGATCCAGAACCGCTGCTCGACGTCTTCAGGCACGCCGAGCCCGGCCGAGAGGATGACGCGCCCCTTCGAGAGCCGGTCGACGGTCATCGTCTGGCCGGCGAGCTCCCACGGGCGGCGGCGCGGCACGGGCGTGAGCATGGTGCCGAGCCGGATGCGCTCGGTCACGACCGCGCACGCCGCGAGCACCGCCCAGGGGTCGGTCGCCCAGATGCCCTCCCAGACGAAGAACGCGTCCCACCCTGACGCCTCGGCGAGGGGTGCGAGCTCGACCGCGAGCTCGGGATCGGTGCCGGTGAAGATGAAGCCGTGCCGCATGCGCGCGACGTTACCGACGACCTCCGACAGGGGCGACCCTTCCCTCGTTCGCGCCCGAGCCCTACGCTGGGTGAGGTAATGCTTACCTAACTTCCGCCACTTCCGCCCGAGTGGCCAGAACGAAGGCTCGACATGACGATCGCTCCCCCGCCCGCCGCGCCCACCTCGACCGAGCCCACCTCGACCGTGACAACGCCGACCGTGACAACGCCGACCGTGACAACGCCGACCGTGACAACGCCGACCGTGACAACGCCGACCGAGCCCCTCGACATCGCCGGGCTCGTGCGCGCGGCCTCCGCCGACGACCACCGTGCCGCCGAGTCCCGCGGCTTCATCACGGCGCTCATGGGCGGCCGGCTTTCGCTCGCCGACTACACGCGCTACCTCGCGCAGCTCGCGTGGGTGTACGAGGCCCTCGAGGAGCGCGGCAGCCGCCCGGGCGATCCCGTCGTGTTCGATCCCGAGCTGGCGCGCATGGCGGCGATCGACGCCGACCTGGCCGCGCTCGGGGCATCCGACTGGCGTGACGCGCACCCGCCCCTGCCGGAGACGGCCGAGTACGCGGCCCACCTGCGCGACGTCGCCGACGACGACGTGCGCTACCTCGCGCACCACTACGCGCGGTACCTCGGCGACCTGTCGGGCGGCCAGGCGATCGCGTCGCTCGTCGCCCGGCACTACGGCGCAACGCCCGAGCAGCTCGGGTTCTACCGGTTCGACGTCGCCGACGACGGCGTGGTGCGCTACAAGCGCGGCTACCGCGAGGCGATGAACGCGCTCGCGCTCCAGCCCGCCGAGGTCGACGTGCTCATCGCCGAGGTGCGCACGTCGTTCCGCATGAACAGCGCGATCTTCGAGGCGCTCGACGCCTGAGCTCGTGCCGGCTCATCCGCTCGGATGATTTCCCGGCGGGATCCCAGTCGGCCGCGGCATCCGCTGGGTAGACTGCAACGACACCACGCCGCCTGTTGACCCGGCGATCCGCCGTGTCCGACGACTGGAGCCCAGCACATGATCCATACCGCCCTCATCCCGTGGCTCGACCCCGAGACGATCATCGCCGCGGCAGGACCCTGGGCGCTCGTGGTGGTGTGCCTCATCGTGTTCGCCGAGACGGGCCTGCTCGTCGGCTTCCTGCTCCCCGGCGACACGCTGCTCGTCATCTCGGGGCTGCTCACGCACACGTCCCTCGTCTTCGGCGTCGACATCTGGTGGGTGTGCCTGGCGATCGGCCTGGCGGCGTTCCTCGGCGGCGAGGTGGGCTACCTCATCGGGCACAAGTTCGGCCCCAGCGTCTTCGAACGCAAGGAGTCCGGGCTCTTCAGCGTGAAGAACGTCGAACGCACCAACGCGTTCTTCGAGCGCTTCGGCGCGCTCGCCATCATCCTGGCCCGCTTCGTTCCGATCGTGCGCACCTTCGCGCCGGTCGCCGCCGGCGTCGGCCACATGAACTACAAGAAGTACACGCTCTACAACTTCATCGGCGCCATCATCTGGGGCGTCGGGCTCACGTACTTCGGCTACCTCATCGGCTACATCCCGCCCGTGGCCGAGTTCGTCCAGGAGTACATCGACGTCATCCTCATCGGCGCGGTGGTGCTCACGCTCATCCCGACCCTGTGGCACTACTTCCAGTCGTCGCACAAGGCGAAGCGGGCGGCCGAGGCGGGCGAAGACGTCGTGACCGACCACGAGGAGGCGGAGCACCTCGTGCTCGACCCCGAGGTCTTCGAGCGCGGTCCCGAGGAGCGCTGAGCGCGTTCCCTGCAGCGCGGGCCGCCCCCTGCCGGCGCGACGACGCCGCGTCCGGCGGTTCCCGCTAGCCGACCGCGCGCATGAACGCGCCGAGCTCGTCGGCGATCAGCCGCGGCTCCTCGAATGCGAGGAAATGACCGCCGCGATCGGGCGTCGAGTACTGGCGGATGTCCGTCGCCGCGCGCTCGGCGATCGAGCGGGGGAACAGTTCCATGCCGGCTTCGTGGCTTCGAGTGACGGCGACGGGCACGGTGATCGTCGGGCGCGGTCCGTTCTTCGGCCAGTCGAGGTACTGGCGGAACGACGTCCCGATCGACTCGGTGACCCAGTACAGGGTGAGCACGGTGCACAGGGTGTCCTTGTCGAAGCGGCTCTCGAGGTCGCCCGCCGGATCGATCCAGGCGTCGAGCTTGTCGATGATCCACGCCGCGAGGCCCGCCGGCGAGTCGGCGAGGGCGGCCGCGATGGTGTCGGGGCGCGTGCCCATGATCCAGCTGTACCCCGAGTCCACCTCGTCACGCGCCTCCTCGCCATCGAGGAACGCCTGCTCCTCCGGGGTGATGGGGCTCGCGTCGAAGTTCGCCGGGAACGGCCCGTGGATCACGTGCAGCCCGGCGACCTCCTCGGGGTGCATCGTCGCAAGCCATCCGGATGCCGCGCCGCCGATGTCACCGCCGAAGAGGAAGTACCGCTCGTAGCCGAGGGTCTCGGTCATGAGCGTGTGGAACGTCTCGGCGATGGCGGCGCGGGTGAGCGGGCCGTCGACGAGCTCGGAGAACAGGAATCCCGGCAGCGACGGGATCACGACGTCGACGTCGAGCAGGTCGGCGAGCGGCAGCATCTCGAGGAAGCTGCTCGGCCACCCGTGTGCGAGCAGCACCGGCGGCCGACTCGCGTCACGGCGCAGGTGCACGAAGTGCTGTCCTCGATCGAGGAACTGCGGATAGGCGTTCAGCCTGGCCTCGGCGGCGCGCCAGTCGAATTCGACCGCCCAGTACTCGACGAGCGAGCGGAGGTAGGCCGGGTCCGTGCCGGCCTCCCACCCCCGCGCGCTCGGCGTGGTGTAGCGCGTACGCGTGAGGCGTGACCGCAGGTCGTCGAGCACCTCGGAGGGGACGGCGATCGTGAAGGATTCCATCCCCCGACGCTAGCGGCACGGATGGCCCCTGCAGGCTGTCGGAGGCCGGGACTACACTCGGCCGCATGAGCTTCCTCTACGAGGAGAAAGCCTCATCGTCCCGGTTCGTCGACGTGCTCTGGCACACCGTCGACACGACCGACGGAACCTACCTCGCCGCGGCCGACGCCTGCTGGGACATGATCTTCACGCGAATGCCCCACGGGTCGCGCGTGCTGCTGAGCGGCCCGTCGTCGCGACCGACGGTCGTGCCCTACCGGGCCGGCAACCGCAACGTCGGCGTCCGGTTCATGCAGGGGACGTACTTCACGCACGTCGATCCGCACTCGATGTGCGATCGCACGGTGCCGCTGCCGATGCCCGACGACGAGCACTTCGAGCTCGCGGGCCGCACCTGGCCCGTGCCCGACTTCGACGACGTCGATGGGCTGCTCGCGACCTTCGACGACGCCGGGCTGCTCGCGCACGACGAGCTCATCGAGGCGGCCCTCCACGGCGACGAACCGGCGGCCTCGGCGCGCACGGTCGAGCGCCACTTCACCCGCATCACGGGGCGGAGCCTCGGCCAGGTCCGGCAGATCGTCCGCGCCAGGGAGGCGGCCGCCCGACTCCGCACCGGCGAGGCGATCGCGGATGTCGCGTACGCGCTGGGCTACGCCGACCAGTCGCACCTCACCCGCGACGTGAAGCGGCTCACGGGCTACACGCCCGCGGAGTCGCAGCGTCGCGACGAGCCGGTGTAGGCGCGGCGGCGCACCGCGCACACGTGTCGCTCCGGTTCAAGACGGCGCCCGCGGCATCCGCTTCACTCGACGCGTCGACGCAGGGAACGGGGCACGACGCCGCCCGCGATCGCACCATCGAGAGGACCCACGCCATGGACATCCGGCCGTACACGATCGCGATCCCCGACGAGGAGCTCGCCGACCTGCGGGATCGGCTCGCGCGAACGCGCTGGCCTGCCGCCCTCACCGAGGACTGGGCACGCGGAACGCCGGTGCCGTACGCACAGCGCCTTACCCGCTACTGGCTCGAGGGATACGACTGGCGGGCCGAGGAGGCGCGGCTCAACCGGCTCCCCCAGTTCCTCACGGAGGTCGACGGCCAGCCGATCCACGGGCTGCACGTGCGCTCCGGCGACGACGGGGCCGTGCCGCTGCTGCTCCTGCACGGCTATCCGTCGTGCTTCGTCGAGTTCGCGGGCATCGCGCCGCTGCTCGCCGAGCCGGGGCTGGGCGGTGCAGAGGATGCCGCAACGCCCGCCTTCCACGTCGTCGCCCCGTCGATGCCGGGGTTCGGGTTCTCGACCCCGCTCACGAGCCACGGCTGGGACATCGCGCGCACGGCGAGGGCCTTCGACGAGCTCATGCAGGCGCTCGGCTACGACCGCTACGCGGTGTTCGGCGAGGACGTCGGCGCCGGCGTCAGCGAGCAGCTCTGCCTCGACGCGGGCGACCGCGTGCTGGGCTCGATCGCGGCGACCGATCCCGGTGCGATCGCCACCGCGTACACGCCGCCCACCGACCACCTCACCGACGACGAGCGCGAGCGCCACCAGCGCCTGAAGGACGCGCGCGCCGAGGACTTCGGGTATCTCGCGCTGCAGACGACGCGACCGCTCAGCATCGCCTACGGGCTCACCGACTCCCCCATCGCGCAGGCGACGTGGATCGTCGAGAAGTTCCAGGAGTGGACCGACCCGCAGGCTGACCTGCCCGAGGACGCGGTCGACCTCGACGCGCTGCTCACCCTCGTCACCGTGACCTGGTTCGGCCGCGGCGGCGACGGCGCCGCGAACCTGCTCTACGAGGCCGCGCACGCCCAGGCCGCGTGGGGCCGTCAGCACGACCGTCCGCAGGGCATGGCCGCGTTCGGCGAGGAGCCGCTCATGGAGCGCATCCTCAACCCCGACGGGCACCTCGCATTCTGGCGCGAGCACCGCCGCGGCGGCCACTTCCCGGCCATGGAGGCGCCGGAGGAGCTGATCGGCGACATCCGGGCCTACTTCGCGAGGCTGCTCGCGGTCTGAGCTGGGCGCCTGCGGCTGCGTCGGAGCGCGACCGTCGCGGCATCCGCTACGGATGCTGCGGCTGCTCCTGCTCGGCACGGCCGGCCGGCTCGAGCTGGAACGTGGAGTGCGCGACGTCGAAGTGCTCGGCGAGGCATCCGCCCAGCTCGTCGAGGAGCTCGCCCGCGCGCCCCGACTCGAAGACCTCGGGCTCGACCTCGACGTGCGCGCTGAACACCGGCGACCCCGAGGTGATCTGCCACACGTGCACGTCGTGCACGGCGACGACGCCCGCCGTGCCGAGCAGGTGCTCGCGGATCTCGGCCACGTCGGTGTCGGCGGGCGCCGACTCGAAGAGCACGTGCATGACGTCGCGCAGGAGCGAGAGCGCCCGCGGCACGATGAGCACGGCGATGAGGAGCGACGCGATGGGGTCGGCCGCGTCGAAGCCCGTCGTGACGATCACGAGGGCGGCGATGATCACGAGCCCCGACCCGATGAGGTCGCCGAGCACCTCGAGGTAGGCGCCGCGCATGTTGATCGACTCCTTCGCGCCGCTGCGCAGCACGAGCATGGCCGCGACGTTCGCGAGGAGGCCGATGACCGCGATGACGAGCATCGGCACGCCCTGCACCTCGTGCGCCTCGCCCTCGGCGCCGCTCATCAACCGTCCGATCGCCGAGACGGCCACCGACACCGACACGACGAGCAGGATGACGCCGTTCACGAGCGCCCCGAGCACCTCCGCCCGCCGGTACCCGTAGGTCTGCCGGTCGGTCGCGGGCCGCGCCGCGACGATCGCCGCCACGAGCGCGACGACGAGGCCGATGAGGTCGCTCGCCATGTGCCCCGCGTCGGCGAGCAGTGCCAGCGAGCCGCTCAGGATGCCGCCGACGACCTGCACCACCAGGAACGCGCCGATGATCGCCATCGCCACCACGATGCGACCGCGGTGCGAGGGGACCTCATGGGTGTGCGAGTGTGCCATCCCCTCCAGCGTAGGCGCGGACGCCGCGACCGGCCCGTGATGGGAATGAGACGCGTTCTCAGGCGGGCAGCAGCGCAGCGATCCGCTCGAGTTCGGGCAGTAGCTCGGCGAATGCGCGGGCGCGGTGGCTCCGCGCGTCCTTCTCCGCGGGCTGCAGCTCGGCCGCCGTCACCTCGAGGCCCTCGGGCTCGAAGATCGGGTCGTAGCCGAAGCCGTTCGATCCGCGCGGCTCGTACGCGAGCGTGCCGCGCCAATGGCCCTCGGCGACGTACTCGTGGCCGCCGTCGAGCAGCGTCGGCGGCACCACGAGCGCGATCGTGCAGCGGAACTCCGCGCCGCGGTGCGGGCGGGAGATGTCCGAGACCTGGTCGAGCAGCAGGCGCACGTTCGCCTCGTCGCCGGCGGTGTGACCCGCCCAGCGCGCGGAGAGGATGCCGGGCGCGGCGCCGAGCACGTCGACCACGATGCCCGAGTCGTCGGCGAGCGCGATGCGCCCGGTGTGCTCCGCGGCGCGGCGCGCCTTGATGAGGGCGTTCTCGGCGAAGGTGACGCCGTCCTCCACGGGCTCGGGACCGTCGTACTCGTGCACGACGGCCTGCGGCATCCGCTCGCCGATGATGCGCTGGAACTCGCGCACCTTCTTCGCGTTGTGGCTCGCGAGCACGAACTCGAGGCTCATGCGCCGGCCTGCTCGACGGATGCCGCGAGCGCCGCCTGCTGCAGGCGGGTGAGCTCCGTGGTGCCCGCCAGCGCGAGGTCGAGCAGCGAGTCGAGCTCGCGGCGGTCGAACGGCGCGCCCTCTGCGGTGCCCTGCACCTCGACGAAGAGGCCCCGGCCGGTGGCGACGACGTTCATGTCGGTCTCGGCGCGCACGTCCTCGACGTAGGCGAGGTCGAGCATCGGCGTTCCGTCGATGATGCCCACGGAGACGGCAGACACCGTGTCGATCAGCGGCTTCGCGCGCTGGCCGATGAACTTCCGCTCGCGCGCCCATTCGATCGCGTCGGCGAGCGCGATGTAGGCGCCCGTGATGGCGGCGGTGCGCGTGCCGCCGTCGGCCTGCAGCACGTCGCAGTCGAGCTGGATGGTGTTCTCGCCGAGGCCCTTGGTGTCGACGACGGCGCGCAGGCTGCGTCCGATGAGGCGGCTGATCTCGTGCGTGCGGCCGCCGATGCGGCCCTTGACGGACTCGCGGTCGTTGCGGGTGTTCGTCGAGCGGGGCAGCATCGCGTACTCGGCGGTGACCCAGCCGCGGCCCTTGCCGGTCATCCAGCGCGGCACGCCGTTCGTGAACGACGCCGTGCACAGCACCTTCGTGCCGCCGAACGAGATGAGCGCGCTGCCCTCGGCGTGGGTGCTCCAGCCGCGCTCGATGGTCACGGGGCGCAGCTCGTCGGGGGCGCGGCCGTCGGCCCGCACCACGTTCGCCGTGCCGCTCGTCGTGCTCGGGTCGGATGCCTCGGTCATGCGTTCTCCTGTCGAAGTGCGGGGTCGAAGTGTGGGTCGAAGATGGAAGTCGGACTGCGGGGTGGAACGGCGTCGCTCAGCGGCTCGACGGCTGCTGGGGAAGGGTGATCACGCCCGTCTGCACGAGCTCGACGCTCGGGATCTCGGGGGCGATGAGGCGGTGGGCGAGGTCGAGGAAGGCGCTCGTCGACTCCCCCGTGGCCTCGTAGCGGTAGCTGGGCTGCGTCGGCGACGTGCGCTCCATGCCGTTGGAGACGAGCACCCGGTACACGTCGTTGGCGGTCTCGACGTCGCTCGACACGAGCGCCACCTGCTCCCCCATGACGTACGAGATCGCGCCCTTGAGGAACGGGTAGTGCGTGCAGCCGAGCACGAGCGTGTCGACGTCCGCCTCCCGCAGCGGCGCGAGGTACTCCTCGGCGACCGACAGCAGTTCGGGCCCGCTGGTGATGCCCGCCTCGACGAACTCCACGAAGCGCGGACACGCCCGCGAGAACAGCTCGAGGTGCGGCGCGGCGGCGAACGCGTCGTCGTAGGCGCGCGACTGCACGGTGCCCACGGTGCCGATCACGCCGACGCGGCCGTTGCGCGTGGTGGCGACGGCGCGGCGCACGGCCGGCTGGATCACCTCGACCACCGGCACGTCATAGCGCTCGCGCGCGTCCCGGAGCATCGCCGACGACGCGGTGTTGCAGGCGATCACGAGCATCTTCACGCCCTGCAGCACGAGGTCGTCGAGCACCGCGAGCGCGTAGCCGCGCACATCGGCGATCTTCTTCGGGCCGTAGGGCGAGTGCTCGAGGTCGCCGATGTAGAGGATCGACTCGTTCGGCAGCTGGTCCTTCACAGCACGGGCGACCGTGAGGCCGCCGACACCGGAGTCGAAGATGCCGATCGGTGCGTCCGTCACGACATCCAAGCTTAGGCGAGCGCCGAGGTCGCGTCGGCCGGGCTGCCGCCGGTTTCCCGAGCCCCCCGGAGCGTGGCGAGCGCCTCCTCCTCGTAGGCGGTTCGAATGGCGCGGGCCACGCGCGAGGCGAACGGATGCCGGTGCCGCCGGTGCCACGCCAGGTGCACCTCGATCGGCGGCGCGTCGTCGATCGGCACGAACACGACGCCCGGGCGCGGGTAGTGGTGCACGGTGCCCTCCGCGGTCACGCCGATCGCGTCGCCCGCCGCGATGAGGTCGAGCCACTCCTCCACGTCGCCCGTCTGCGTCATCGACGGGGCGGGGAGTCCCACCGACGTCCAGAGCTCGGTCGACGTCGTGCCGGTGTTCCGGTCGCCCGCGACGAGGAACGGCACGAGGTCGGCGAGGCCGACCGACGCGCGCTCGGCGAGCGGGTGATCGAACGGCAGGGCGACGACGCGCCGCTCGGTGCCCACGAGCTCGGAGTCCAGCTCGGGGTCGACGCCGTGGCGGAGCACGGCGACGTCGACGAGTCCGTCGTCGAGTCCGCCGTCGCGGCGGTTGAGCCGCACGAGCCGCATGGGGGCGTCGGCGTGCGAGCGGTTCCAGGCGCGCAGCACGGGCGTCGTGTGCGCCCCGAGGGCGGCCCACTGGTAGCCGACGCGGATCACCGAGCGCTCGCCCCGCGCCTCGGCGACGGCGCGATCGAGCTCGGCGAGCACGCGTCGTGCCGTGGCCGCGAACGACGCACCGGCGTCGGTGGGCTCCACGCGCCGGGTGGTGCGGTGCATGAGCCGCGCACCCAGCTCGTGCTCGAGCGCCGCCAATGACCGCGAGACGGCGGCCTGCGACATCCGGAGCCGATCGGCAGCCGCCGTGAACGAGCGCTCCTCGTCGACGGCGACGAGGACCCGGAGTTGGCGAACCTCGATGTCCATGCGCTCAGCGTATCAATCATCGCCGATTGCATTTTTCTTCGCACGAATCCCGGCGTACCGTCGAGGACATGTCACGAGAGCCCATCGCCGCAGCGGCCGTCGTCGGCGGCGCCGCATCGGTGCAGCTCGGCGCGGCACTGGGCGCCACCATCTTCCCGCTCGTGGGACCGAGCGGGGTGGTGGCGCTCCGGCAGTCCGTCGCCGCGGTCGCGCTGCTCGCCGTCGCGCGCCCCCGCCTGCGCGACCTGAGCTGGCGGGCGGTCCGTCCGGCGCTGCTGCTCGGGCTCGTGCTGGTGACCATGAACCTGGCCCTCTACGGCGCGGTGGAGCGCATCGGCCTGGGACTGGCGGTCACGCTCGAGTTCCTCGGCCCCCTCGCCCTCGCACTCGTCGGTTCGCGCCGTCGCGTCGACCTCGTATGCGGGGTCATGGCGGGCCTCGGCGTGGTCCTGCTCACCGGCACCGTGCCCGGCATCGACCTCGTCGGCGTGCTGCTCGCCCTTGTCGCGGCGGCCTCGTGGGCGGCCTACATCGTGCTCAGCAAGCGTGCGGGCCAGTCCCTTCCCGGCGTGCAGGGCACCGCCCTCGCGAGCCTCCTCGCCGCCGTCATCACCTCGCCGCTGCTCGTCATGGCGCTCGCGGGCCTCGCCCCCGAGGAGCTCGCGCACGTGCTCCTCATCGGCCTGGCGATCGGCATCCTGTCATCGGCGCTCCCCTACTCGATCGACCTGCTCGTGCTCCGGCGCCTGCCGCAGCAGCTCTTCAGCGTGCTCCAGAGCGTGCAGCCGGCCGCCGCGGCGCTCGCGGGGTTCGTGCTGCTCGGGCAGGCGCTCGGCGCGTGGCAGCTCGTCGGACTCGGCCTCATCTCGCTCGGAAACGTGATCGCCGTGAGCCGTCCGAATCGTGCGACGCGGGCGGCGCACACGCCTCGCACGCGCGCGTCGGGCAACCGGAGGTTGACCACTAGGCTGACCGTGTGACCGGGTCAGCTGCGCTCTTCACCGACCGATACGAGCTCACGATGGTGGATGCCGCGCTGCGCGACGGCACCGCCCACCGCGAGAGCCTGTTCGAGGCGTTCGCCCGGCGCCTGCCCGACGGGCGACGATACGGCGTCGTCGCCGGCACCGGACGGCTGCTCGAGCTCATCGACCGGTTCCGCTTCGAGGACGCCGAGCTCGAATGGCTCGGCGAGAACCGGGTCGTGCGGCCCGAGACGCTCGACTGGCTCGCCGACTACCGCTTCCGCGGCGACATCTGGGGCTACCGCGAGGGCGAGGCGTACTTCCCCGGCTCCCCGCTCCTCACGATCCAGGCGAGCTTCGCCGAGGCGGTCATGCTCGAGACGGTGGTGCTCTCCACGCTCAACTACGACTCGTCGGTCGCGAGCGCGGCCGCGCGCATGGTCTCGGTCGCGCTCGGGCGTCCGATCGCCGAGATGGGATCGCGTCGCACGAGCGAGTCGGCGGCGATCGCCGCGGCCAGGGCCGCCTACATCTCGGGGTTCGACGCGACGTCGAACCTCGAGGCGGGCCGCACCTGGGGCATCCCGACCATGGGCACCGCCGCGCACGCGTTCACGCTGCTGCACGACAGCGAGGAGGCCGCGTTCCGCGCCCAGGTCGAGGCCTTCGGACCCAAGACCACGCTGCTCATCGACACGTACGACATCACCCGCGGCGTCGAGCTCGCGGTGCAGGTGGCCGGCCCCGAGCTCGGCGCGGTGCGCATCGACTCGGGCGACCTGCCGACCGTGGTCACCGCCGTGCGCGAGCAGCTCGACACGCTCGGCGCCGTGAACACGCGCATCACCGTGACGAGCGACCTCGACGAGTTCACCATCGCCGGGCTCTCGGCCGCGCCCGTCGACTCCTACGGCGTCGGCACCGCGGTCGTGACCGGCTCGGGCTCCCCGGCCGCCGGCATGGTCTACAAGCTCGTCGCGCGCCGCGACGACGCCGGCGAGTGGGTCGCCGTGGCGAAGGCATCGTCGCACAAGATCAGCGTCGGCGGACGCAAGAACGCCGCACGACGGCTCGACTCGACCCGCACCGCGCGCGAGGAGCTCGTGTTCGTCGGCGACGGCCCCGAGGGCGAGGCCGAGTTCGAGCCCGGCAGCGAACTGCGCCCCCTCATGGTGCACCTGGTGCAGGACGGCGTCGCGGACCCCGCCTTCCTCGGGCCCGAGGGCACGCGCGCGGCGCGGGCGCACCGCGCCGAGGTCATGCAGGAGCTGCCGATCGAGGCGTTCCGCCTCGGGCGCGGCGAGCCGGTGATCCCGACGACCTACCGCTAGGCAGCCCGCGCCCGCTGCGCGCTATTCGGAGCGCAAGCGCTCGTAGATCTCCTTGCACGTCGGGCAGACCGGGAACTTGTCGGGGTCGCGTCCGGGCGTCCACTTCTTGCCGCACAGCGCCTTGACGGGCTTGCCCGTGACGGCCGACTCGAGGATCTGCTCCTTCTTCACGTAGTGCGCGAAGCGATCGTGGTCGCCCGGGTCGAGCGACTCCTCCTCGAGGAGCTTCTCGAGCTCCCGGTCGAGCACGTCGGTGCCTCCGCCGGGTGCGTCGGGGTCGGCGATGCTCGCGCGTACGGGATCGATCATGCGCTCGATTCTACGCGGGGATGCCACGGGGTCGGCCGGTCGCGGATGACCGGCTCGCGGCATCCGCCCGCCTGCTACGCGCGCAGCGCGGCCGCGAGGATCTCGGGACCGCGGCGGTCGAACACGCGCCCGCCGAGGGCGATGCCGGCCGCGAGCACGACGACGCCGAGGCCGAGGCCCGCCGCGAACGAGGCCATGTACCACGAGGGGTCGTCGAGCAGCCCGAGCGCGGCGAACGCGACCGCCGGCGCGGCGATGAGCAGCGAGCCGAGCATCGTGAACGACTGCACGAGCGCGGTGACGGCCCCGGTCGACTGGGGCTGCTGGAACGGGCTGTCGCCGGGCTTCACCGCGGGATACGGGAACCGGGCCGAGATGATGGAGCTCACGCCGAGTCCGCCGAGGAGCAGGGCCGCGCTCACGCCGACGAGCGCCGGAAGCAGCCGCCAGTCGTCGAGCACGAACACCGTGACCGCCCCGCCGAGCCCGATCACGATCACGCCGGCGATGAGCACGGGCACGAGCCGCCCGGCGCGGTCGGCCGCGCCGCGCACGCCCGAGACCGTGTGCAGCCACACGGCCGTGCTGTCGAAGGCGGTGTCGTTGTGCAGCGACCAGCCGAGTAGCAGGCACATGAGCGGCACCGGGATGAGCGCCGTGTACTGCAGCGGGATGCCGGCGACGCCGAGCGGCACGATCACGAGGAGCGGCACGATCGGCACCATGATGAACGACACCCAGTAGCGTGCGTCGCGGAACCAGTACGTGAGGCTGCGCGCGGCGACGGCGCCGGTGGCCGTGTGGGGCACCCGGTCGAACCAGCCGAGGCCGCGGTAGCTGCGGGCGGATGCCTCGCGACCGGGCGTGACCAGCATCTTCACGACGAGCGCCTGCCACGCGAGCCAGATGGCGCCGAGCGTCGCGGCCGCGATGAGGAACTTCAGGATCGCGGGACCCCAGTCGCCGGCGGCGGCGTCACCGGGCGCCGCGAAGGCCGCGCCGAGCGGGGTCCAGCCCACGACGGCGGCGAACGACTCGAGCACTCGCAGCCCCGAGTTCGCCCAGTCCAGCGTGACGAGCACGACGATGACCGGCGAGAGCAGCACCACGAGCAGCACGCCGAGCACGCCGCTCACCTCGCGAGCGCGACGGGTCGCAAGCAGCACGGATGCCACGCCGGTCGTGACCCGCGCGATCAGGATGCACGTGCCGAGCGCCAGCAGTGCGGCGAGGAGGGCGAAGAGCGTCTCGCCGACGCCGCGCGACCAGGTCACCACCGTGCCGGCGAGCACGATCGCGAGCACGAAGGCGGGGATGCCGATGAAGGCGGCCAGCGCGAGGCCGAGTGCGAGCGTGCGGTCGGGCAGTCCGAAGAGCGCGAAGCGGCGTGGATCCATGGTGTCGTCGACGCCGAACGCGAGCGGGAAGATCACGAAGCCCACGACCACGGCGGCGCCCACGATCGTGAACACGTCGCGGATCACCTCGACGTCGTCGACGAAACGCAGGCCGAGGAGCGTGAGGAACAGGATCGTGGCGAGGCCGACGCCGTACACGAGTCCGAGCGAGATGCCCACGACCTGCCAGGGGCTGCGCCGGAAGATGTTGCCCAGCAGCCGCAGCTTCAGTCGCAGGAACTGCGCGGTCATCCCCCGCTGCTTCACCGGCTTCACCGGAGCAGCGGGCCGTTCGGTCGTCGTCGCCTGCGTCATCCCCGCGAACACCCCGCGTTCCCTCTCACGTTCAGTGGTCGTCTCACGTTCAGTGGTCGTCCGTGGCTGCGCTCACTCGGAGAAGCTGTGCAGCCACTCCATGCCCTCGGCAGCCTTGCGCCCGCCGGCGAGCTCGACGAAGCGGTCCTCGAGGGTCTGCCCGGCGCGCACCTCGTCGAGCGTGCCGGATGCGAGCACCCGACCGCCGACGATGATCGCCGCGGAGTCGCACACGCGCTCGATGAGGTCCATGCCGTGGCTCGACAGCAGCACCGTGCCGCCGCCCTCGACGAAGCGCTCGAGGATGTCGGTGAGGTTCGCGGCCGACACCGGGTCGACCGACTCGAACGGCTCGTCGAGCACGAGCAGCCTCGGCGCGTGGATCATCGCGCACGCGAGCGCGACCTTCTTCGTCATGCCGGCGGAGTAGTCGGCGACGAGGCGGTCGACGGCGTCCTCGAGGCCGAACGCGGCGATGAGGTCGGCGCTGCGGTCGCGCACCGTGCGGTCGTCGAGCCCCCGCAGCGCGCCCGAGTAGTACAGCAGCTGCGCGCCCGTGAGCCGGTCGAAGAGGCGGAGCCGGTCGGGCAGCGCGCCCGTCAGGCGCTTGGCCGCCCGCGGGTCGCCCCACGCGTCGACGCCGTGGATCCGCACGGTTCCAGCGTCGGGCCGCAGCAGGCCCGTCACCATCGACAGGGTCGTGGTCTTGCCGGCGCCGTTCGGGCCGACGATGCCGTAGAACGACCCCGTGCGCACGTCGAGCGAGATGCCGTCGACCGCGGTGGTGTCGCCGAAGCGCTTGATGAGTCCCTGGATCTCGAGCACGCGCGGTGCGTCCGCCGGCGGCGCGACACGCGCCACGCGGAGCGTGCGCTTCTTGCGCGGCGCGGGCTTGCGCGGCGCCGCGATCACGGCCACGGCCTGCTCGCCCGTCGCATCGGCGGATTCCTCGTCGCCGTCGAGCGCGGCTCCCGCGACCTCGACGCCGGCGGCGTCGGCGAGCACCTCGTCGAGCGTGAGCGTGGCAGCGGATGCCGCGGCGACGACGTTCCCGGTGGCGGTCTCGGTTTCGGGCTCGATGGCCTCGGTCGCGATTGCGGCGGACTCGGTGGCCTCGGGCTCGGTGGAGTCGAGCTCGGCGAGGGTCGCGTCCTCGGTGACGGGCGGGTTCTCGGTGAGGGACGCGTCCTCGGCGACCGGATCCGTGACGACCGGATCCGTGACGACCGGATCCGTGACGACCGGATCCGCCGGCGTCTCGTCGGCTACATCGGTCACGGGGCCCGCCTCGGCGGTGACCTCGCTCTCGGCGTTCGTCTCGACGACCGGGTCAGCCTCGACGACCGGCTCGGCCTCGAGCTCAGGCTCGACCACAGGAGCGGCCGGCGCCTCGGCGGCGGCTGCGTTCGACGCGGGCTCGGGAGCGCGCGGCGCGGTCGGCGCCGGCTCGGCGATCGCGTCATCGGCGATCGCGGCCGCGGCGACGGCCGCGGCAGTGCGGGCCGCGGCGCTCCGGGCGATCGGACGCTCGCGCGTCGTCTCCTCGGCGGCGCTCTCGGGCGCCGCCGCGTCGGCCGTGGGCGGCACCGCCTTCGCGGCGCCGGGCTTGCGGGTCGCGCGCTCGGCGGCCGTGGTCTCGGTGGTCAGCGACGCCGCGACGCGCTGCGTCTGGCGCTTCGTGCTGGCGGCCGCGGCCGCCCTGCTGCGCTGGGTGGACGTGGAGGCGGCCGAGGCCCGCGCAGCGCGCACGGACTTGGTGGCCTCGCCACGGGCGGACGCCGCCTTCGAGGAGGCGGAACGCGATGCTGTGGTGCGCTTCGAACCCGGGCTCGCGGTGGACGCGGCATCCGACGCGGCATCCGATGCGCCCGACGCGCCCTGCTCGGTGCCTGCGGCGGGTGCCTTCCGAGTCGTCTCGTCGGCCTCGGGCGACGACGGGGCCGTCGCGGCGTTGGTCTTCGACGTGGCCGGCTTGGCTGCAGCCGACTTCGCCGTGGCGGTCTTCGACGCGGCCGTCTTGGACGCCGCCGACTTCGCCGCGGCGTTCTTGGCGGTGGACGCCGTGCGGGCGGTCGTGCTCGTGGTCTCGCCCGACGTGTCATCGGGTCGCGAGCTCGTGCGCCGCGTGGGCGCACCCTCGGAGGCGGCGGCGCGCGATGCTGCGGTCTTCGACGCCGCTCCCTTCGCGGCCGAGGACCGAGCGGTGCGCGACGCGGCTGCGGCGCCCGACTTCGAGGTCGTGGAGCGCGTGGTGCGCTTCGCCGCCGCGCGCGGGGTGCGCGGCGCGCTGGACGGTCCCCCCTCGGCGGACACCCCCGTGCCGGTGCCTTCGGGAGCTTCGTCGTCGTGATCGGAGCGCGAAACGGAAGTCACCCAGACAACCTACCAACCGCGACCCGCGTAACCCAGTCGGGGCGTCATGCGACGCGCGGAGGAAGCTGTGGGTTTCCTGAGTGTCGCATCACGATCGCACTACGACGTCGGGCTCGGCTCGTTCCGCGAAGGGGCCGCCCGGTACCCTGTATATCGGCATAACGGCGTGTCCACATGTGAACTTCCGGATGAACGACGGGTGAAGAATCGGCGAGGGGCCGATCGCCCGCGGCATCCGTCCACCATAAGGAGATGCAGTGACCCAGATCGTGATTCTGGCAGCCGGCATGGGGAGCCGGCTCGGACGATCCCTCCCCAAACCGCTCACCGAGCTCAGCGACGGCCGCACCATCATGCGCCAGCAGTTCGACAACATCGAGCACGCCTTCGGCAAGGACCCGAACGTGACGATCGTCGTCGGCTACAAGCTCGAGCACATCATCGAGGCGTTCCCGCAGGCGTCCTTCGTCTACAACGAGGAGTACGACCAGACGAACACCTCGAAGAGCCTCATGCGCGCCCTCGCGGCGTCGCAGGCGGGCGGCGTGCTCTGGATGAACGGCGACGTCGTGTTCGACCCGCGCATCCTCGACCGCGCCCTGCCGCTCATCGAGCGCGACCAGTCGTTCGTGACGGTCAACACCGCGAAGGTGTCCGACGAGGAGGTCAAGTACACGACCACCGCCGAGGGCTACATCAAGGAGCTCTCGAAGACCGTCAGGGGCGGTCTCGGCGAGGCCGTCGGCATCAACTACGTGTCGAGCCGCGACAAGGCCGCGCTCCTCGCGTTCCTGCAGCGCGTGGGCGACCAGGACTACTTCGAGCGCGGCATCGAGCTCGCCATCGAGAAGCAGGGCATGCTCGTCGAGCCGATGGACATCTCCGACCTCTACGCGGTCGAGATCGACTTCGCCGAAGACCTGGAGCGTGCGAACCACTTCGTGTGATCGCAGCACCACAGCAGTGGAGAGCGGATGCCCGACGGCATCCGCTCTTCGCGTCTCAGCCGGCGTTCTGCGTGTCGCCCACCGACTGCCGGGCTACGCCCGCCTTCGCCAGCCGTGCGGCGATGACGCGGCCGAGCCACGTGAAGAAGACCGGGCTCGCGACGAACAGCGCGAGGTAGAGCACCCAGGCCCACGGCGCGTAGTGCTCGGCGCCGAGCACGACGAACGTGCCGACGGCGAGCGCCACGCCCGCGAAGCCGGCGGCGAGGTAGTAGAGCCACGGACTCCAGTTGCGGTACCGGGTGACGAGGAACGGCAGCTCGAGCAGGGCGCCGACGAGCAGGCCGGTGCCGACGAAGCGCCAGATCCAGAGCGGCGCGAACGCGGCGCCGACGAGTCCCGCGATGAAGCCGGCCAGCACGGCGACGCCCGGACGGCGCAGCAGCGCGAGGGCGACGGCGCTCGGGAGGAAATGCGTGCCGATCGTGAGCCCGTAGAGCACGGGGATGAACGCCGCGAACGCCGCGGCGAGGTATCCGGATGCCCCGGCCACGAGTCCCCCGGCGACGCCGATCGCGGCGCAGCTGAGGAGCACACGGGTGCTGGTGCGGTGCACGACACTCCTTCCGACCGGGCGCGGCCGTACGACCGGGCGCAGCACGCGCCGCCCGCCTGCTTTCAAACCTACCGCCGCATGGCCTCTACGATGAGATCGTGATGAGCGCGGTATCCGTCGGGAGTGCTGGAGACACGCATCCGCTCCAGCGGACGCCGTGGATCCGCTACCGGCACTCCCTCTGGCTCCTCACGACTCGCGACCTGAAGGTGCGCTACTCCACCTCGGCGCTGGGCTACTTCTGGTCGATCCTCGACCCGCTCGTGATGGCCGGCATCTACTGGTTCGTGTTCACGCAGGTGTTCCACCGGCCCGTCGGCACCGAGCCGTACATCGTGTTCCTGCTCGCGGCGCTGCTCCCCTGGATGTGGTTCAACGGGGCGGTCTCCGACTCGACCCGGGCCTTCCTGAAGGACGCGAAGCTCGTGCGGTCGACGATGATCCCGCGCACGATCTGGGTGAATCGCATCGTGCTGTCGAAGGGGATCGAGTTCCTGCTCTCGCTGCCGGTGCTCGCCCTCTTCGTGATCTTCTCGCCCGGGGCGAAGGTGGGGTGGGAGCTCGTGTTCTTCCCGCTCGCGATCCTGCTCCAGGCGATCCTCACGTGCGGGGTGGCGCTCATCGTCGCGCCGCTCGTGGTGTTCTTCCGCGACCTCGAGCGCGCGGTGAAGCTCGTCCTGCGCTTCCTCTTCTACGCGTCGCCGATCATCTACGGCGTCGAGAACCTGCCCGAGCAGCTCCACGTCTGGGCCGCGTTCAACCCCCTCTCCGGCATCTTCGGCCTCTACCGCGCCGGCTTCTTCCCGCAGGAGCTCGACTGGTTCAACGTCGTGATCTCGGCCCTGATGTCGCTCGCCCTGCTCGGCATCGGACTCCTCGTCTTCCGCGGCAGCGTGCGCCAGGTGCTGAAGGAGATCTGATGACGGATGCCGCAGCCGCCGCCCTCGCGGCGACCGAGACGTACGCGATCCGGGCCGAGGGGCTCGGCATCCGCTTCCGCCGGAACCGGCGCGGCCGCCGGTCGTTCAAGGACCTGCTGGCCGGACGCCGCCGCCGCACGCGGCCCGGCGAGTTCTGGGCGCTCCGGAACCTCACGATCGAGGTGCGGCCCGGCGAGGCGATCGGCGTGGTCGGGCGCAACGGCCAGGGCAAGTCGACGCTCCTGAAGCTCGTGGCGGGCGTCATGATGCCCGACGAGGGCCGCGTCGTGGTCACCGGCGGCGTCGCCCCGCTCATCGAGATCACCGGCGGGTTCGTCGACGACCTGACCGTGCGCGACAACGTCTACCTGACGGCCGGGCTGCACGGCATGACCCGATCGCAGATCGATGCGAAGTTCGACGGGATCATCGGGTTCGCCGACATCGCGGACTTCCTCGACACGCCCTACAAGCACCTGTCGAGCGGCATGAAGGTGCGCATCGCGTTCGCCGTGATCTCGCAGCTCGAGGAGCCGATCATCCTCGTCGACGAGGTGCTCGCGGTCGGCGACAAGGCCTTCCGCGAGAAGTGCTACAAGCGCATCGAGGAGCTCCTGGCCGGCGGCCGGACGCTCTTCTTCGTGTCGCACAACGAACGCGACCTGCGGCGGTTCTGCACGCGGGGCCTCTACCTCGACAAGGGTGCGCTCGTGCTCGACGGGCCCATCGACGACGTGCTCGAGCGCTACAACGCCGAGCACGGCACGACCTAGGCCTCGTTCCCCCGACGACGTCCTCGGATGCCCGGGCGTACCATGGCGGCTGAGGCGGCTGAGGGCGGCTGAGGCGGCTGAGGCGGCTGAGGGGAGGTCGGCGATGGCCGATCCGGTCGGCGACATCATCGGGGACTACCGGGCGTTCACGTCGCAGCAGCACGATCGACTGCTCGCCCGGGGCATCGACATCGCGCCCTACGAGCTGGGCCACCTCGCCGTCCGCGTGGCGGAGTGGGACCAGTACCTGCACCTGCGGACCCTGCTCGAGCGCCACTCGACCGCCAACGTGGAGGGCGTCTGGAACGGCCGCCCGATGTCCATGCTCCTGCTGGCCGAGCCGCTCGAGGTCCTCGACGGTCAGCAGATCCCGCTCATCGAGCTCATCCCGCCCGTGCACCAGCGCGTCTACAAGATGGGCATGGAGCACTTCGGCGTGGTCGTCGGCGAGGACGTCGACGCGTTCTCCCGCGAGCATCGGGAGGTGCTCACCGGCCAGCAGTTCCAGAATCGGTGGAACGAGCCGTACTACGTCCTGTTCGAGGACTTCACGCACGTGAAGTTCCACCGCCGCCCACTGCGCGAGGTGATCGAGCTGCAGGGCGGGGCGTTCGACGGCATCCACCACGTCGAGGGCTGGGTCCCCCAGCGGCTCGTCACGGCGACGGGCCCGAACCCGCTGCCGCGGTGAGTCGAGCGGCGCATACCGCATCGCGCCCGCACGTGGCCAGCCCGAGCGATCGTCGGGGGTTCGCTCGGGTTGGCGCTCTAAGATGCTCGGCATGGCCGAACGGGTGCACAGGATCACCTCGATGGGGCCGTCCGGACCGCACGAGGGCGAGCCGGGTGCGCCCGCCGACGGGTCGGCGGCGTGGCAGCCCGATCCGGGCCGGCCGGGGACGACCCGCGGAGCGGGCGAGCGCCCGGCCGACACCGGACGCGCCCAGGGCATGGAGCGGGGCATCGACGCGGTGCTGTCGATCCAGCGTCCGATCGTGCTGGCGCACCTGCGCGGCATCCGTCGACGCGTGCCGAACGCGACGCCCGACCAGCTCGTGCGGATCCTCGAGCGGCGCTACCTGGCCGCCGTGACCACGGGCGGTGCCGCCGTCGGCGCCACCGCCGTGATCCCCGGCATCAGCACGGGCATCACGCTCGCGCTGTCGGGGGTGGAGACGGCCGGGTTCCTCGAGGCGACCGCGCTCTTCGCGCAATCGGTCGCCGAGGTGCACGGCATCCCCGTGGACAACCCCGAGCGCGCGCGAGCGCTCGTGATGACCCTCATGCTCGGCCGCGAGGGCGTCGACCTCGTGCGCCAGTTCGCCGGTCAGGCGACCGGCGGCGGACCCGCCCGCAACGTGTTCTGGGGCGAGCTCATCACGAACAGCATGCCGAAGGCGCTCATGGGCACCATGGTCGATCAGCTGCGGCGCGTGTTCGTGAAGCAGTTCGCCGTGCGCGGCGGTGCGGGCATCATCGGCAAGGCGATCCCGTTCGGCATCGGCGCCGCGATCGGCGGCACGGGCAACCACCTGCTCGGCCGCAAGGTGCTGCAGCAGTCCCGGCTCGCGTTCGGCGGGGCGCCCGCGGTCCTGCCCGCGGAGCTCGAGCCGCGCGAGGGCGACGGGTTCATCCGCGTGACGGGTTCCCGGATCACCCGGGCCGGCGTGGCCGTCGGCGAGCTCGCGGCGACGACCGGACGCGGCATCCGCGGCGCAGCCGGCAAGGTCGGCCGCGGCATCACCCGCCGGAGGAAGGGCGACGACGCGCTCGAAGCGGGCAGGGCCGAGGAGACGAGCGACGTCGTGGGGGCGAAGCCTCCGACGCCGTCGGACGTCACGCCGCCCCTCGGCGAGCGCGGCGACGACGACACCGGGGCCCGGCGCGCCGGCTGAGCGCCGTGCACGAGCCCGCGGAGCCTACGCCAGCGCCTCCGCCTCGTCCTCGTCGTCCTCGTCGAACTCGTCGACCTCCTCGTCGTCCGCGTGCAGCGCGGCGAAGCGCGCCCACTCGTCCATGAGGTGGTCGACGGCGTCGTGGAATCGCGCCGTCGTGACGCCGGGGGTCGTGTCCCCGAAGTACCGCTCGACCCAGACACCGAGCCGTTCGAGCGCCTCGGCGTCGTGCGCGACCTCGTCGACGCGCGCGAGCATGCTCGCCCCGTCGCCCGCGTCGAGCCACTCGCACGCCTGCAGGTAGCCGCCCGTGTCGATCTGCGCCTCGGGGTTGGCCGGACGGGTGATGAGCAGCGGCCTGCCCGCGGCGAGCCGGTCGTAGACCATCGCCGAGATGTCGACGATCGCGACATCCGCCGCCGCGAGCTGCCAGCCGAGCGAGGGGCCGTCGTCGTAGACGTGCTGCGCCGACGGGTCGGCCGCGTTCGCCGCCGCGATCGCCTCGATGATCTCGCGGTTCGCTGCGCGGTAGTCGGGGTCGACGACGCCCGACCGCGGGTGCGGCCGGTAGATCACCCGGTGCCGTCCGGTGGCGAGCAGCGCGTTCACGAGCGCGACGCCGTGCGACGCGATCGAGCCGTACGCGGCGGCACCGCGATCGCCCTCCCACGTGGGTGCGTAGAGCACGACCTCGCGCTCGTCGGGCGTGTACGGCAGGGGCGTGCCGTCGAGGTAGTGATCGGCCTGCGGGCGCCCGATCGGGATCGCACGCTTGTCGAAGTCGTAGTCCCAGAGGACCTTCTCGAGCCGCGCCCGGGCCGCGTCGCCCGCGATGAGCGCGTAGTCGTACGCCTTGAACTGGTTCGTGGTCATGTACATCTTGTCGGACTCGCCGTGGTTGATGAACACGTGCCAGCGGCGCCCGTAGCGCATCATCTGGAAGTTCTTCGCGTTCTGGTTCACGTAGAACACGACGTGGAGGTCCTGGTCGTGGATGACCTGCTCGAGGTCGACGACGCGGCGCACGTACGCCACGGGCAGGGGCGACTCCTCGAGGAGCTCGAGCGCCGACCCGGAGGCGCGACTCAGGATGAGCACCGGATGCGTCTTCGAGAGCTCGAGCAGCGGCTTGTACCACTGCCGCAACTGGTAGAGGTTGACCCGGCCGTCGGCGAAGTACACGCCGACGCGGTAGTGGTGCGGTTCGAGCGCCGGGAGGTCGCGCAGCTTCCTCAGCAGCTCACGCTGCGCCCGCCGCGACCACATGATGTCCTTGGCCAGCTTGACGGCGCGCTGTGCATCTCTCCGCAATCCCACTCGCACTAGGGTACCGAAGGCACGGATGCCCCGGGGCCCGGGTCGGGCGACCGGTGTCGGACGCTCGGGGTCGGATGATCGGGGTCAGACGATCGGTGGCCGGCCTGCGAGCGTCATCCGCCACACCGTGCGCCACCGCATCGGACGCCGCTCCCCCGGATCCTCGCGCCAGCCCGCGCGCCAGCCGCCGAACCACGCCGTGAGCGCCGACGGGTTGCGGAACCAGCGCAGCACCTGGATCGCGGTCCACGAGCCGACGTAGAGCGGCACGAGCACGAGCGGCAGGTTGCGCCGGGCGAGCCAGACGCGGTTCCGCGCGTTGAGCCGGTAGTAGTACGCGTGGCGAGCGGGGTCGATGACCGGATGCCCCGCCTCGAGATCGCCCGCGTACCAGGCCACGTGACCCGTGTCCCACACCCGCCACGCCAGCTCGATGCCCTCGTGCGCGTAGAAGAACGGATCCGCCCAGCCGCCGGTGGCGTCGAACACGGCGCGCGGCATCAGCACGGCGCCCTCCCAGCACGAGAACACGTTGCTCGAGTGCGCCGGGTCGCCCTTGCGGATGCGCGGGATCCAGCGTCGCGGGGAGACCTCGCCGGTGGGATCGACGACACGTGGCTGGATGAGGCCGAGCTCGGGCCGGGCGGCGAGCTCGCGGCATCCGTCGGCCAGGAACCGCGGGCTCGGCAGGAACGCGTCGTCGTCGAGGAAGAACAGCACGTCGCCCGCCACCTCGGGCACGCCGCGGTTGCGACCGGCCGGGATGCCGAGGTTCTCGGGGAGGTGCAGCGTCTTCACCGCGCTCGGCAGCGGCGGCTCGGCGGTCGCGGGGTTCCACCCGTTGCCGACGCAGACGACGTCCACGGGGACGTCCTGCTGCTCGAGCACGCTCCGGATGCCGCGCGCGAGGTCGTCGGGCCGCTTGCCCATGGTGAGCACCACGACGCCGACCCGCGGCCGCCCGGTTCCGCTCGCTGAGCCCGTCGAAGCGGGCCCTTCGACGGGCTCAGGGACCGAGTCGCTCGCCGAGCCCGTCGAAGCGGGCCCTTCGACGGGCTCAGGGACCGAGTCGCTCGCTGAGCCCGTCGAAGCGGGCCCTTCGACGGGCTCAGGGAACGAACGGTCAGTACCGGACACGGCGGGAGGCCATGATCGCGACGAAGTGCCCCAGCAGCGAGAGCGCCGCGAGCGGCAGCAGCACCACGACGACGATGCGATCCACGAGCGGCTGCCCGGCGAACAGGCCCACGATGGCCGCGGCGAGCGCGATGAGCGTCAGCTCGACCGAGTGGTAGAGCCGGTGGAACGGCAGGAAGCGCGCCGCCTTGCGCAGCTTCGCGATGAGGCCGCCGCGGGGCGCGGTCTCGCCGTGCGTGTCGGCGAGCTTCGCCAGGCCGGCATTCGCGCGGGCGACGTGCACCATGTCGTTGAGCGCCTTGTTCAGCACGATGACGAGCGCGAGCAGGGCGCCGACCGTCGTCCAGAGGAAGTCGGCCGGGAACTCGAGCGGGTACGCCGCGGCGCGGATGCCGAGCGCGAGCGGGATGAGCGCCTCGGTCGTGTAGTGGCCGACCTTGTCGAGGAACACGCCGGCGGGCGACGACGTGCGGCGCCAGCGGGCGACCTCGCCGTCGCAGCAGTCCACGAGCATCTGCAGCTGGCCGAGCACGACCGCGAGCAGCGCGCCCCAGATCCCGGGGATGAGCAGGGCCGCCGCGGTCGACCAGCCGACGAGGATCATGAGGCCCGTGACGCCGTTCGCGGAGATCGGGGTCTTCAGCAGGAACCACGTGAGGTACGGCGAGAAGCGGCGGAGGTAGAGCGACGCCGTCCAGTGCTCGGCGTTGCGTCGACCGCGGACCTCGGGCGGCTGGGTGACGGCGCGGAGCTCGGCGATGCTCGTGGGCCTGGCCTGGGCCGGACCGGCTTGTGACATCCGCGTCACCTTCCCGTGTGCTTGGCGATGTTGCTCGTCAGCGAGAGGTACCCGAGCACGAAGCCCACACCCCACGAGACGTGTATGCAGGGCAAGACTACGAGAAACCACCACGCCACGGCGGCCCCGCGTCCGCGGGCGTAGACGAGCGTCGCGGCGACGACGAAGAGCAGGTAGGCGGCGGGGACGACGAAGCCGAGCAGCAGCCACGGCGTCGCGCCCATCGCGGCCTGCACGAGGCCGATGATCCCGAGGACCAGGCCGACGGTCACGCCCACCACCATCGCCGGCGGGATGAAGTAGCGGATGCCGTTGGCCGCCGGGAAGCGACGTGCCAACTCGCCGCGCCAGAGGCCGGTGGAGAACATCTGCCGGGCGAGCCGATCGACGCTCGACCGGGGCCGGTAGGTGACGGCGAGCTCGGGCGTGAACCACACCGTGCCGCCGGTCTGGCGCAGGCGCCGGTTGAGCTCCCAGTCCTGGCCGCGCTTGATGGTCTCGTCGAAGAGGCCGACGCGCTCGAGCGCGCTGCGGCGGAACACCCCGAGGTACACGGTCTCGGCCGGGCCCTCGGCGCCGCCGACGTGGAACGCGGATCCGCCGAGGCCGACCTTCGTCGTGTAGGCGAGCGCGACGGCCTGCTCGAACGGGGTCTCGCCGTGGGCGTCCATGATGCCGCCGACGTTGTCGGCAGCGGTGCGCTCGAGCACGCCGACGGCGACGCGGGCGTAGTCGACGGGCAGCATCGAGTGCGAGTCCACCCGCACGACCACCGGGTACCGCGCGGCGCGGATGCCGATGTTGAGGCCCGACGGCGTCGAGCCCACCTCGTTCTCGAGCACGCGCACGCGGTCGTCGCGGGCGGCGAGGTCGGCCACGAGCTCGGCGGTGCCGTCGATCGACGGACCGAGCGCGATGAGCACCTCGACGGGCCCGGAGTAGTCCTGCGCGAGGATCGACTCCACGGCGGCGCGCACGTGCGTCGCGTCGTTCAGCACCGGCATGACGTACGAGACGCCGACGAGCGGCGACGCTGCCGCCTCATGGTGCTGATCGGGCATGTTCCTCACTCGTTCGGGTCGATCGAGCCTAGCAGCCGGTGCATCCGCGGACGCCGAAGGGGCCGAGGTCCCATGGACCCCGGCCCCTGCGTTCGACCGGTCGTGCGAGCGTCAGCCCTCGAAGGTGCCGAGCGTCACGGTCGCGGTCTGCGAGTCGCCGTCGCGGGTGAAGGTGATCTGCGCCTTCTCGCCGCCCGGCAGCGCGCGGACCTGCGCGGTGAGGTCGGTCTGGTCGGTGATCGGCACGCCGTTGAACTCGGTGACCACGTCACCGGACTTCAGGCCGGCCTGCTCCGCCGCGCCACCCGAGCTCACCTCGGAGATCAGGGCGCCGACGGTGTCGCTCTGGCCGTCCGCCTCGGCCGACGTGACCGTCGCGCCGAGGAGGCCGTGCGTGGCCGTCCCGCTGTCGATGATCTCCTGCGAGATGCGCTTCGCGAGGTTCGACGGCACCGCGAACCCGACGCCGATGTTGCCGGCTTCGGAGCCCGAGCCGCCCGCCGAGAGGATCGCCACGTTCACGCCGATGAGCTTGCCCTCGGAGTCGAGGAGCGCACCGCCCGAGTTGCCCGGGTTGATCGCGGCATCCGTCTGGATGACCGGGAGCGACACCTGGCCGGATGACGCCTGCGGCGCCTGCGACTCGCTGCCGTCGGGGTTGGGCAGGTCGAAGAAGAAGTCGAACGGGCTCTGGCCGTCGCCCTGGCCCTGGTCGCCCTGGCCGGAGTCGCCCTGGCCGGAGTCGCCCTGCGAGTCGTCGGGCGTCGTCGGCGCGGCCGAGGAGGCCACGTCGATCGAGCGGTTGAGCGCACTGATGATGCCGTTCGTCACGGTGCCCGAGAGGCCGAGCGGTGCGCCGATGGCGATCGCCGTGTCGCCGACGTTGAGCTTGTCGGAGTCGGCGAAGTCGAGGGGCGTGAGGCCCGACGCGTCCACGAGCTTGATGACCGCGAGGTCGGACAGCGGGTCGGTCCCGATGAGCTTCGCCTCGTAGAGGTGGCCGTCGCTCGTCTTGACCTGGATGGTCGGGTCGCCCGTGGCGCCGTCGAGGGTCACGACATGCGTGTTGGTGAGCACGTAGCCGTCGTCCGACAGGATGATGCCCGAGCCGGTGCCGCCGGCCTGGCCGCCGGTGACCGAGATGGTCACGACGCTCGGGCTGGCCTTCGCCGCCACGGCGGTGATCTGGTTCACCGAGTCCGTGTCGTTGACGACGATGTTCTGCGCGCTGCCGGCGCTGTCGCTCGTGGCGGGCGGCTGGTTGCTCGAGATGAGCGCCGTGATGCCGGCACCGGACGCGCCGCCGATGAGCGCGGCCGCCACGATGGCGGCGGCGACGCCGAGGCCGACCCGGCGCTGCTTGGGCGCGGGCTGGCCGGCCTGTGCGGGCTGGCCGGGCTGCGTGCCGTACGGCGGCACGCCGGCGTAGGAGCCGGCCGCCGGGGCGTCGGCCGGGCGGGGTCCGCCGAACGCGGGCGGCACCTGGCCGCTCACGGGCTGCGTCGGGGCCGTCTGCTGGGCGGATGCCGCGGCGACGGGAGCGGGCGCGGCGTAGGGCTGCGGGGCCTGGCCGGGCTGGTAGACCGTGCCGGTCGCCTGGGCGGCCGGGACCGGTGCCGGGGTCGCAGGAGCGGCCGGAGCGGGAGTCTCGGGCGCGTGGGTCGCGGGTGCGGCGGGCGCCGCGGGGGCCTGCGTCGCGGGCGCGGCCGGAGCCGGCTCGGATGCTGCGGGGGCGGCGGCCGGAGCCGCCTCGGGTGCTGCCGGCGTCTCCGACGACGCGGCGGGGGTCTCGGGGGTCGTCGCTGCGGCCTCTCCGGCCTGGCTCGCGGCGGGCACAGGGGTTGCGGAGGTGGCGTCGACGACGCCCTCGCGGGCCTCCCCCGTCGAACCGTCAGTGGTGTCGGTCATGGTCTGCTCCTTCCAAAGCGATGCCAGCATCCCGCGCGAGTCTGTGTACGGCATCGGCGAAGTCTGTGATCCGGCTATCACCGGGCGGTGAGTCCTCCGAATGCGGTGGAGGCGCCCGTCGAGCCCGGGCGCCAGCGTACCGGCCCCACCCTGACGTACGGTGAGAGCGTGAGCGACTTCTCCCCCGCACCCGGCCTGCGGCCCTGGCAGCGCACCGCCGCGGGCGCCGGCCTGCTCGACGCCGACGGCCGCATCGCCGCCACGATATTCGCCGAGATGAGCGCCCTCGCCGCGCGCACGGGCGCGATCAACCTCGGGCAGGGGTTCCCCGACGAGGACGGCCCGGCCGAGGTGCTCGAGGCGGCGCGGCAGGCCATCGCCGACGGGGTCAACCAGTACCCGCCGGGCATCGGCATGCCAGTGCTGCGGGAGGCGATCGCCGCGCACCAGCGCCGCTGGTACGGGCTCGAGGTCGACGCGGCATCCGAGGTGCTCGTGACGGCCGGTGCCACCGAGGCGCTCGCCGCGACGCTGCTCGCCTTCGTCGACGCCGGCGACGAGGTCGTGACGTTCGAGCCCTACTACGACGCCTACGCGGCGCTCATCGCGCGCGCCGGCGGCGTGCACCGCACGGTGCCGCTTCGGTTCCCCGACTGGCGGCCCGACGCCGGCGAGCTCGAAGCGGCGGTCACCGATCGCACGCGCGTCATCCTCGTGAACTCGCCGCACAACCCGACGGGTGCGGTGCTCGACCGCGAGACGCTGGAGCTCGTCGTGCGCCTCGCCGAGCGGCACGACGCGATCATCGTCACCGACGAGGTCTACGAGCACCTCACGTTCGGCACGCCGCACACGCCGATCGCGACGCTGCCGGGCGCCCGGGATCGCACCGTGTCGATCTCGTCGGGCGGCAAGACGTTCTCGACGACCGGCTGGAAGATCGGCTGGGTCACCGCGCCCGCCCCGCTCGTGACCGCCGTGCTCGCCGTCAAGCAGTACCTGACGTTCGTGAACGGCGCGCCGTTCCAGCCCGCGATCGCCACCGGGCTGGGACTGCCCGATGCGTTCTTCGCGGATGCCGCGGCCGAGCTCGGCGCGAAGCGCGACCTGCTGGCGGTCGGCCTCGAGGCCGCGGGCTTCGCGATCTCGCGCCCCGCCGCGGGCTACTTCATCGTCGCGGATGCCGCGCCGCTCGGGTACCGCGACGGAGCCGTGCTGTGCCGCGAGCTGCCCGAGCGCGCGGGCGTGGTGGGCGTCCCGGTGTCGGCGTTCGTGCACCCCGACCGCCAGGACGCGTACCGCAGCCTCGTGCGCTTCGCGTTCTGCAAGCGGCATTCGGTGCTCGAGAACGCGTCGGCGCGGCTCGCTGGGCTCGCGGCGGGCTGACCGTTCGGGGTCCGGGCAGAGCCGATCGGCTCAGCTGCGCCGCTCGGTGACGTCGAAACGCCGCAGCGCCAGCGCCGGGTTGAGCCGCCGCACCGCCTCGATGCGCTCGCGCGACACCCAGGCGACCGCGACGTCCGTCGCCTCGCCGATCGTGGCGACCTCGACGCCCATCGGGTCGACGACCATGCTGTTGCCCGCACCGACCGGCGGCGCGTGGTCGGCGGCCGCGACGTACATCGTGTTCTCGAGCGCACGGGCCGTCGTGAGCACGCGCCAGTGCGCCTCCTTCAGCGGCCCGCGGACCCACTCGGCGGGCATGCACACCACGTCGGCGCCCGCGTCAACGATGCGGCGGGTCACCTCGGGGAACCGCACGTCGTAGCAGGTCTGCAACCCGAACCGCAGGCCGCCCGCCTCGAAGACCTCGGGCGACGCGATGTCGCCCGGCGCGACCGACTCCGACTCGCGCTGTCCGAACGCGTCGTACAGGTGCAGCTTCCGGTACCGGGCGACGACGCCCTCGCCCGGCGCGACGGCGACCACCGTGTTGCCCACGCGGCGCTCGTCGTCGTCGAGCCGCTCGATCATCCCGGCGACGAGGTGCACGTCGAGGCGGGTCGCGAGGTCGGCCAGCCCGTCGGTGAACCGGCCGCCCACGGGCTCCGCATTGGCGTGCCAGTCGGGTCCGGGCTCGGGCGTGAACCAGCTCGAGTACTCGGGGAACACGACGAGGCGCGCGCCCCGCGCCACCGCGAGCTCGGCGAGCCGGGTGATCTCGGCGAGGTTCGCGTCGGCGTCGGCGCCGGGCGCGAACTGGGCGACGGCGATCGGGAATCCGGGATCGGTCGGAGTCGGCGCGGCCATGCGGTCAGCGTAACGCGACCGGGGCGGCACCCGTCACTGCATGCAGGTCAGTCCCGAGCAGCGGCGATGGCTCCGATCGCCCACTCGTAATGACCGCCCAGGCACTCGTGCACGGGCTCCGCGAGCGGCCCCGAGACCCACGGATGCCGCGACGCGCTGTAGAGCTTCGCCTCGTCGATCCCGGCGACGCGCACGAGCAGCCGCACGGCGGGCCTCGTCGAGGAGGTCGGAGCGAGTCTCGGGAAGGGCCATCCGGCCATCGTAGAGTGCCGGGAAAGCAGAAGATCCCGGCCTCGAAATGAGACCGGGATCTTCTGTTGCTGGTTGCGGGGGCAGGATTTGAACCTACGACCTCTGGGTTATGAGCCCAGCGAGCTACCGAGCTGCTCCACCCCGCGGCACAAGAGATAACACTAGCATGCGGGTCATCGGTCGTCCAATCGAGCCCGACTCAGACGAGCATGGCGACGATCACGAGCACCGGCACGGTTACCAGCACGATCACGTTCCGCCAATACCGGATCTCGGTGAAGATGATCACGAACCCGAGGACGACGAGCACGATGCTCGTGAACGCCACGAGGGTGCGTCCGACCTCGGGATAGCCGAGGTTCACGGCCAGCACGCCCGCCAGGACGCCGAGCCCCCAGAGCATGTTGACGTAGCCGCTGTAGACGGCCCACGGCCGAACCGCCTCCAGATCCGCCGGCTGGATGTAGAGGAACGTGAAGAGCCGCGGGCTGCGGAAGAAGAACGCCGTGATGATCCCGACCAGGATCAGGGCGAGCCCTTCGACGACCGCGAGCACCTGCGCGACCACGCCCATACGGCACAGTGTGCTCGCGCGACACCGGCGTCACAATACCCCAGATCGGGCCATGGAAAGCGCTCTCGGCGAGCCCTTCGGCAGCACCCCGTCGAAGGGGCGCAGTCAGCGCGGCGGGGCCGTCGCGACGACCTCGTACGAGAGCGGGAGCCACTGCTCGGACGGCCACCCGAACATGCCCTCGCCGACCGGCACCGTGAGCGGGAAGATCCGCCACGGCACCCGGTAGTGCTCGTCGAACGCCTCGATCGAGAGTCCGGCCTCGCGCAGCGCACGCAGCACCTCGGCGAGCGGATGCATCCACTCCCACGTGCGCGCGTTCGAGATCTCGACCTCGTCGTCGGCGTAGTCGCGGCCGTCCTCGAGCACGTCGGGCTCGGGGTTCGCGTACGGGTACTGGAACACCGGCAGGCCGCCGGGTCCGCCGTCGCCGTCGAACACGAACGCGGTGGGGTGCCCGTCGGCGAAGTAGAGCCGGCCTCCTGGCTTCAGGAACCAGGCGATGATGCGGGCCCACTCCGCGACGTCGGGCAGCCAGCCGATCGTGCCCCAGGTCGTGAAGACGAGGTCGAACGACTCGGGCTCGGGCAGCAGGTGTCGCGCGTCGTAGATGTTCGCCTCGACGAAGCGGGCTCGATCGTCGATGCCGAGCTCGGCCGCCATGCGCCGCGCCTCCTCGACCGCCGGCCGCGAGAAGTCGAGGCCGACCACGCTCGCGCCGCGATTCGCGAGCGAGAGCGTGTCGGAGCCGAAGTGGCACTGCAGGTGCAGCACGCGCACGTCGTGCATGCCGTTGGGGAACAGGCGATCGATGCCCGCCCGCGCGATGGGGTCGAGCACGCCGTCGCCCCGCCGCAGCGGCTCCTGGTCGTAGAAGTCCGACGCGACGTGCACGGGCACGCGCTCGTCCCAGTTCGCCCGGTTGTCGTCGAGCCAGTCACCGCCCCGCAGGTCGACGGTCACGCTACTGCGGGTTCGTGTCGGGCTGGTTCAGCTCGATGAGCTGGGCGATGATCTCGGCGAGCTGCGCATCGGCGGCGCCGTACGCGGCCCAGTCGCCCGCGGCGAGCGCGGCCTGCTTGTTCTGCAGGGCGACCTTCGCCTCGTTGAGCAGCGCCTGCGTCTCGTCGTTCGGAACGGTCGGCGTGGTCGGCTGCTCACCGCCCTCGGGCGGCGTCGTCGGCGTCGTGCCGGGCTCCACCTCCTCGTCGCCCGCCGCGGCGCCGGAGTCGCCGCCGAACAGCACGTCGAGCGCGAGGTCCAGCGTGTCCTGGAACGCGATCTGGTCGCCGAAGGCCACGAGCACCTTCTGGAGCAGCGGGTAGCTCGTGTTGCCGGTCGACTTCACGTACACCGGCTGCACGTAGAGCAGGCCGCCGCCGACCGGCACCGTGAGCAGGTTGCCGTTGATCACCTCGGACTGCCCCTGCTTCAGCAGGTTCAGCGACTGCGACACCGTCGGATCGCCGTTGAAGGTGTTCTGCACCTGCCCCGGACCCGGCACGTTGTCGTCTTCGGGGAGGGTCAGCAGGCGCAGCTTGCCGTAGCCCTCCGCACGTTCGCCGTCGGTCGACCCCGCATCGGAGTCCACCGCGAGGTAGCCGCGCAGCACGTTCCGACTCTGCTCGCCGCGAGCCTCGGGGATGAACGTCGAGTACAGCGAGTACGCCGGCACGTCCTGCCCGGGCATCTGCATCGTGAGGTAGTACGGCGGCTGCAGCAGCTGCGTGTTCGAGGCCGCGGTCGGGTCGTTCGGCGTGGTCCACGCGTCTTCACGCGAGTAGAACGAGCCGGGGTTGGTCACGTGGTAGCGGCCCAGGATGGCCCGCTGCATCTTGAACAGGTCGGCCGGGTAGCGCACGTGGCTGAGCAGGTCGCCCGACATCTTGCTCATCGGCTCGAGCGTCGAGGGGAAGATCTTCTGCCAGGTCTGGAGGATGGGGTCCTGGTCGTCCCAGGCGTAGAGCTTCACCGAGCCGTCGTAGGCGTCGACCGTGGCCTTCACCGAGTTGCGGATGTAGTTGACCTCGTCGAACGGGAGCGACTGCGGCAGGCCCTCGCTGTCGGCGATGGCCTCGCTCATGCTGACCTTGTTGGAGTACGGGTACTGGTCGGTGAGCGTGTAGCCGTCGACGATCCAGACCACGCGCCCGTCGACGACCGACGGGTAGGTGTCGGAGTCGAGCGTGAGGTACGGCGCGACCTTCTTGACGCGCTCGATGGGGTCGCGGTCGTAGAGGATCTGGGAATCGTCGTTCACGGCGTCGGAGAGGAAGATCTGCTCGGACTGGAACTTCAGCGCGTAGACGAGCTTCGTGAACACGTTGTCGAGCTTCGGACCGCCGTCGCCCTCGAACGTCGTGTAGGTCTGCTCGTCGGTCGACGCGCCGGCCGCCGGATAGTCGAGCTCGACGGGGTCGGAGCCCTCGGGCGCGCCCACGATCGAGTACGACGGCGAGTCCTCGCCGAAGTACACGCGCGGCTCGAACTCGCCGAGCACGCCCGTCGACGGGATGCCGGACTGCAGGAACACCGGCTGACCGTCGACCGAGCGCTGGTTGCCCGCCGCCGCGACGAGGCCGTAGCCGTGCGTGTAGACGATGTGCGAGTTGAACCACGTCTCGGCGTCGCCGAGGCCCGAGAGGGCGAGGTCGCGCACGGCGACCACGGTGTCCTGCGTGGTGCCGTCGATGTCGTAGCGGTCGACGTCGAGCGCGTCGGGGAACTGGTAGTACTGCCGGAACTGCTCGAGCTGCTGGAACGCCGGGCTGATCACGAGCGGATCCATCAGGCGGATGTTCGCGGTCGTCGCGGCATCCGATCGCAGCGCGCCGGGCTCGGCGTCGGTCTTCGCCTCGAACGGGATGGACTCGATGTCGGCGACCCCGTAGGCGTCGCGTGTCTGGTCGATGTTGCGCTCGATGTAGGGCGCCTCGAGCGAACGGGCGCTCGGGTCGACCTGGAAGCGCTGGATGACCCATGGGTAGAGCGAGCCGATGATGAGGCTCGACACGATGAGCAGGGCGGTGCCGATGAGCGGCAGGCGCCAGCGCCCGATGATCGCGGTCACGAAGAACAGCACCGCCACGACGGCGGCGATCGCGGCGAGGATGCCGCGACCCGGGATGACGGCGTTGACGTCGGTGTATGCCGCACCGGTCATGAGCGTCGAGTTTTCGGTGACGGTGGCGTACTGGTCGAACCAGATGCTGATGGCCTGCAGCAGCAGGTAGATGCCGGCCGTGACGGCGATCTGGATCCGCGCCGACTTCGAGATGACGACCTCGCGACCGCTCACGCGGATGGAGCCGTAGAGGTAGTTCGTCGCGATGACGAGCAGGAGCGAGAGGAGCACGACGGCCGAGGCGAACCCGACGATCGAACGGTAGAAGGGGAGCTCGAAGACGTAGAAGCCCACGTCGAAGCCGAACTGCGGGTCGTTCGTGCCGAACGGCGTGCGGTTGAGCCACATGAGCGTGAGCTCCCAGCGGCTCGATGCCGAGACGCCGGCGAACACGCCGAGCACGGCCGGGATGCCGTACATCGCGAGGCGGCGCAGCGGCTCGAAGACCTCCTGGTACCGGTCGAGCTGCGAGTTGAGCTTCGCGTAGACGGGCCGCGTGCGGTACGCGAGCTGGATGGACGCCCAGACGGGCACGGCCATCGCGAGGAACCCGATGAGGAACAGGACGATCCGCGCGATCCATTCCGTGGTGAGCACGTTCAGGAATCCGAGCTGGTCGTACCAGAGGACGTCGGCGTAGAGTCCGACGAACACGAAGAACCCGATCACCAGCAGGGCGACGACCCCGATCGTGATCAGGATCGGCGCGCGGCGTCGCGGAATCCTCGGTTCTTGCGTCTGTGCTGACACTCTCGGCCTCTGTTCGGGGTCGCTGTGGGGGCTCGGGATTCCATCCTATGGTCGCGATGCTTGGAAACGGCTGTTCGGCCGTTCGCTGTCAGCGACGCCTCAGGATGCCTCGCAGGACGGGAATCCCGAGGTGTCGCCGCCCTCGCCGATGGTCTCGACGATGGAGCGCGCCTGGTCGAGGGTCTCGACGGCGAACACCCGGATGCCGTCGGGGACATGTCCCACGACCTCGTCGCAGTTCGAGGCGGGTGCGAGGAACCAGTCGGCCCCCGCCCCCTCGGCGCCCCAGAGCTTCTGCCGGATGCCGCCGATGGCCCCGACCTCGCCCGCCGAGTCGATCGTGCCGGTGCCGGCGATGATCTCGCCGCCGGTCATGGCGCCGGGCGTGAGCTTGTCGATGATGCCGAGGGCGAACATCATGCCCGCGCTCGGGCCGCCGACGTTGTCGAGCTGGAGCTCGACGTCGATCGGGAACTCGTAGGCCATCCGCACGCCGACGCCGAGCACGACCGAGCCGTTGCGCTCGACGGGGGTCACCTGCACCGTGAGCGGCGCGCCGTCGCGCACGATCGACAGCTCCGCCGGGGCCTCGGCCCCGTTGTCGCGGACCGCGCCGCGCAGCTCGTCGATCGAGTTGACCGGCTCGCCGTTCACCTCGGTGATGACGTCGCCCTCCTCGAGGACGCCCACCGCGGGCGAGTCCTCGACGATGCCGGCGACGGTCACGTCGCGCGGGAAGTCGTAGCCGAGCTCGACGAGGGCCGCCGCGATGGCGTCCTGCTGGGAGTCGACCATCGCCGCCTCGTTCTGCGCGTCCCGGTCCTCGTCGGTCACGCCGGGCGGGAAGATCGCCTCGACCGGCACCGCCGAGCGCGTGCGGTCGAACCAGGCGCCGAGCACCTCGAGCCAGTTCGGCGTCTGCCCCGGGCGGCCGAGCACGGTCACCGTGAGCAGGTTCAGCTCGCCGTCGGTGGGGAAGGTCTCCTCGTCGGGGATCTCGATGAGGGGGACATCGTCGCCGTCGTGGTCGGCGGTGCCCAGCGTGTCGTAGACCGGCCCGGGCTGCTCGATGACGTACGGCGACGGGAGCAGCGCGAACAGCACGCCGATGAGGACGGCGACGATGATCGCGATGCCGCCGATCCGCTCCCGGCGCGAGCGGGCGCGCGGGCGCGGCGACGGGTCGTCGTCGAAGAGGGCCATCCCATTCCTCCCAGGGCGAGCCGGACGCCGCCTGGGGCGCCGGGCGGCGATGTTCGCGAAGGGCGGACAGCCGGAAGGCCCAGCCTAGGCCATTTCCCAGACACGCGCCTGAGTGCCGGGGCTACGGTTGAAGTGACGCGACTGGAGGTGGCGCACGTGGCCGATCGGGACGACGAGTCCTTCGAACGGAACCCCGAGGAGGAGTTCCGGGAGATGCTCCGCGAGCTGCTCTCGGGGTCGGGCGGCATCGATCCGTCCCGGCTCGCGGGCGCAGCCGGACTGCCCAATGATCCGGCGAGCATCGCGGCCCTGTTCGGGCAGCTGCAGCAGGCGATGAACCGCGGCGACGAGGGCATCGACTGGAGCGTCGCGCTGCGCCAGGGCGAGGAGCGCGCGGCATCCGAGCAGCGGCAGATCACGCCCGAGGAGCGCGCCCGCCTCGACCAGGCCCTCCAGGTGGCGGCGCTCTGGCTCGACGAGGTCGTGGACTTCGGCGGCCTGCCGGACACCCCCGAGCTGCTCACGCGACGCGCGTGGGTGGCGGCGACGATGCCCGTGTGGTCGCAGCTCGCGGAGCCCGTGGCGCTCAGCATCTCCGACTCCCTGACCCGCGTGATGAGCGAGCAGGCGCCCGAGGAGCTGAAGTCGATGATCCAGGGCGCGAGCCGCATGATGCGCGGCATCGGCGGCGCCCTGTTCGCGATGCAGCTCGGCCAGGTCGTCGGGCAGCTCGCCGACGAGGTGGTCTCGGGCGGCGACATCGGCATCCCGCTGCAGAACGACGGCCGCGCTGCGCTGCTCCCCCAGAACGTCGCCGAGTTCGGCGACGGCCTCGACATCCCCAGCGACCAGGTGGAGCTCTACCTCGGCGTGCGCGAGCTCGCGCACGCCCGGCTCTTCCGGCACGCGCGCTGGCTGCGCCTGCACCTCATCACCGCCATCACGGCGTTCGCCCGCGGCATCGACATCGACACCGACCGCCTCGAGGAGCTCGCAGAAGGCTTCGACCCGTCGAACACCGACGCGTTGCGCGACGCGGTCGTGAACGGCGCGCTGATCCGCCCGAAGAGCGAGGCGCAGGAGGCGGCGCTCGCCCGCCTCGAGACGATGCTCGCGCTCGTCGAGGGCTGGGTCGACGCGGTGACGGCCGACGCCACCGGTCGCCTGCCCAAGTCCGACGCGATCGCCGAGTCCATCCGGCGCCGGCGTGCGTCCGGAGGCCCGGCCGAGTCCGCATTCGCGACGCTCGTCGGCCTCGAGCTGCGTCCGCGCCGACTCCGGGAGGCGGCGGCCATGTGGCGTGCGGTCACCGAGGCGGTCGGCGTCGAGGCGCGCGACGCGCTCTGGGCGCACCCCGACCTGCTGCCGACGTCGGCCGACATCGACGACCCGAGCGGCCTCGTCGCACGACTCACGGGCAGCGACACCGCCGAGTCCGAGGCCGACGACGAGTTCGACCAGGCGCTCGAGCAGCTGCTCCGCGGCGAGACGCCCGCGGCGCCCGGCGAGGACGGCGAGGAGCCCAAGGCCTGACCCGACGGGGCGGCGGGTGCCGGGATCTCCGGTCGTCCCGCCTGTGCGTCCGGCGCTGCGCGTCCGGCGCTGCGCGTCCGGCGCTGCGCGTCCGGCCCTGCGCGTCCGGCCCGTGCGTGCCACCTGTGGACGGATGCCGCGCCGCCGCGCCGCGCTCGGGCATGCTCGCGTCATGGCTCCGCGCATCGACCCGGCCCTCCCGCTCGTCTGGCGCTCGCCCGCCGACCTCCAGCTCGGGGCGACGGAGGCCCGCGTGGTGCTCCGCGACGCGGGCGACCTCGAGACGGGCCTCATCTCGGCGCTCCGCCACGGCGCGAGCGTCGGCACGCTGACCACGATCGGCCTCGGGCTCGGCAGCAGCCCCGAGCGGGTCCGCGAACTGCTCACCGCGCTCGAGCCGGCGTTCGAGGCGGTGCCGGTGCCGGCGCCCGAGGCAGCGGGCCCGGCGTCACGCCGCACGGTCGCGATCGACGCGGAGGGTGAGCTCGGCGCGCGACTCGCAGCCGACCTGACCGCCCTCGGCCACGACGTGGTCGACCTCGAGCGCGACGCGGACCGCGTCGCCGACCCCGGAGAGGTCGCCGACCACGCTGACCCCGCCCGCGACGGCACGACGGGCGTCGCGGCATCCGTGCTCGACGCCGTCTCGATCGCCGTCATCGCCGCCGACTGGGTCGTGCGCCCCGCGCGTCACCTGCGGTGGCTCCGCCGCGACGTGCCGCACCTCGCCATCGTGTTCGACGACGCGGGCGCTCGGGTCGGCCCGCTCGTCGAGCCCGGCGCCGGCCCGTGCCTGCGTTGCCTCGAGCTCGCGCGTCGCGACGCGGATGCCGCATGGCCGGTCATCGCGGCGCAGCTGGCCGGCCGCCCCTCGGCCACCCGCGATGCGCGGGCGATGATCGGCGCCGCCGCGATCGCGGTCGCGGCCGTCGACGATCGCCTGGCCCACGGACCGGGCGCGCTCGCGTCGACGTCGATCAGGCTCGGTCGCGCACGACCGGCCGCGCTCCCGCGGTCGCACCGGCACGAGCCGCATCCCGAGTGCGGGTGCTCAGCTCCTGGAGGAACCGCGACGGCTCCCGTTCCCCTCGATGCGCGCCGCTCGCCCGCGCCCAGCTCAGCGCGAGGCGGCGCCGTGCCCGCGTGATGCCGACGTAGAGCAGCCGCCGCTCCTCGTCGATCGCGTCGAAGCCCTTCGCGTAGGCGATCGGCAGCATGCCCTCGGTGAGGCCGACGATGTGCACCTCGTCCCACTCGAGGCCCTTGGCGGAGTGCAGCGTCGCGAGCGTGACCGCGGAGACCGTCGGCTCGTGCTGCGCCTCCGCACGGGCGCGCAGGTCGTCGGCGAACGCGCGGAACGTGGTGCCGTCGGGCGCGTCGTCGACGAGTCGGGCGATCGCGTTGAGCGACTCCCATCGCGCCCGCACCGCGCCCGGACCCTCAGGCGGCTGCACGGTCCAGCCGAGCGATCGCAGCACGTCGCTCACCGACTTGAAGAGCGGCTCGCCCGAGATCGTGAGCGCCGCCGCGCGCAGCGCGTGCACGGCCTCGCGCACCTCGGGCTGGTCGAAGAACCGCGCCGCACCGCGGACGCGCGAGCTCACGCCCACCTCGTCGAGCGCCCGCTCGAGGATCGCCGACTGCGAGTTCACGCGCATCAGCACGGCGATCGCCTCGGGACGGATCCCCGCGTCGATGCGCTCGCGGATGCGCGTTGCGGCCGCCCGGGCCTCGGCGAGCTCGTCGGGGAACTCGAGCACGACGGGTTCGACGGGCGGCGCGGCATCCGCTCGGCTCGTGGTCGGCTCGGCGGAGCCGGTGGCCGCCACCGCCTCGAGTCGCAGCGCGCCCGCCCGACCGCGCATGAGCCGGTTGGCGACGTCGACGATCTCGGCCGTCGAGCGGTAGTTGCGCTCCAGCCGCACGAGGGTCGCGTCCTCGTAGCGGCGTTCGAAGCCGAGCAGGTACTCGGGCGTCGCGCCCGCGAACGAGTAGATGGTCTGGCTCGCGTCGCCCACCACGCAGAGGTCGCGGCGGCCGCCCAGCCAGAGGTCGAGGAGCTGCTGCTGGGACGGCGACACGTCCTGGTACTCGTCGACGACGAAGTGCCGGTAGCCCTCGCGCACCTGCATCGCGACCGACGGCTCCGCCTCGATCATGCCGGCGGTGGCGAGCAGCACGTCCTCGAAGTCGAGCATGCGCCGCTCGTCCTTGAGCTGCTCGTAGCCCGCGATGAGCGCGAACAGCTGCTCGGCCGTGAGGTCGCCGGGAGCACCGCGCGACGCGACGCGACGCTCGAAGTCGTCCATGCCGAGCACGCTGACCTTGCGCCATTCGATCTCGGATGCCACGTCGCGCAGCGTCGGCACGTCGACCCGCAGTCGCATCCGCTCGGCCGCCTCCCCGAGCAGTCGTCCCTTGTACTCGAGCACGCGCGGCGCCGACCCGCCGACCACGAGCGGCCAGAAGTGGTTGAGCTGCGCGAGCGCCGCGGCGTGGAACGTGCGCGCCTGCACGCCGCCCGCGCCGAGCGCGCGAAGACGCGCCCGCAGCTCGGCCGCCGCGCGCGAGGTGAAGGTGAGCGCCATGACCCGTGCGGGGTCGTAGGCGCCGGATGCCACGCCGTACGCGATGCGGTGCGTGATCGCCCGGGTCTTGCCGGTGCCGGCGCCCGCGAGCACGCAGACGGGCCCGATGAGCGCCTCGGCCACCACCCGCTGGTCGTCGTCGAGCGGTGCGAGCAACGGGTCGGATGCCCCGGTCACGACGTCGTCCACGTGAGCGACTCGGGGATCGGGCCGCCGTACCAGCGCTCGAGCAGCCATCGGGCGATCGACGAGCCGCCCGGGAGCGCGATGTCGCCGACCGCCTGGGCGAGCTCCGCCCGGGTGAACCAGCGCAGCTGCAGGATCTCGACGCCGTCGGGCGCCGCCGTGGACGGCACAGTGCCGTCGGCGACGCGCGCGGTGAAGCCGAGCATCAGGCTCGCGGGGAACGGCCACGGCTGCGAGCCGCCGTAGTCGACCCGGTCGACGCGCAGGCCAGCCTCCTCGCCGACCTCGCGCACGACCGCCGCCTCGAGGGACTCCCCCGGCTCGACGAATCCGGCGAGCAGCGAGAAGCGGTTCTGCTCCCACAGCGCGTTCGAGCCGAGCAGCACCCGGTCGTCGTCGTCGGTGACGAGCACGATCACGGCCGGATCCGTGCGCGGGAAGAGGAGGTTGCCCTCGCGATCGCACCGGCGCGCCCAGCCGGCCTGCACCACGGTCGTGGTCGAACCGCACCGCGGGCAGAAGCGGGCGCCGGCGTGCCAGTTCGCGAGCGCGAGCGCCTCGGTGAAGAGCCCGGCGTCGCGGTCGCCGAGCACGGGCGCGGCCGCGCGGAGCCCCGACCACCGGGCGTCCTCGCCCTCGAGTGCGGCCGCGGCATCCGCGTCGACGACCCGCAGCTCGATCGGCGTGCCGGGCGGGAGGCCGTCGATCGACTCGGACGAGGCGACCGTGCGACCGAGGTAGGCGCGCAGCACGGGCGCGGGCACGTCGCCGGGGCGCAGGAACTGCAGCGACGGCACCGACCCCTCGAACACTTCGGCGAGCAGTGCCGTGTCGCGGTGCACGGCGATGACGCGGGCCGCCGGATCGGCGTCGAAGTGCGCGTGGGCGGCGTCGTCGGCCCGGGCGTCGCCGTCGCGATCGAGGGCCGCGCGCGCGAGCGGCGGGGCAGTCGGTTCGCGCACTCGGCCACCTCTCGGCACGTCAGGCTCGGGCACGGAGGGCCCGAGCGCTTCGGAGCGGAGTCTGCGGGAAGGCGTGGCGGTCGCCCGGGAGGCGGATCCGCCTGCTTAAGCTGTGTGCCATGGCCAGACCCCCTCTCACTCTAGCCGCGTTGGCCACGGCGGCGGTGCCCGGCCTCGAGGTGAGCGCGGCCCGTGCGCACACGCGCCGCAGCCACGGGGGCTTCGACGCCGTCGAGCTCCGTTCGGCCGATGGCCGGCACCTCGTCATCCGCGCGCCGCGGTCCCAGAACGCCGAGACGGAGCAGTCCGCCGACCTCGTCGCCATCCGCGCGATGACGGCCGGGATCCGCGCCCGCCTGCCGTTCCGCGTGCCGCAGTTCGTGGGCCAGGCGCCCATCGGCGGCACGCGCGCCATCGTGACCGAGTTCCTCACGGGCGGGGTGCGCACCGCCGACGAGCTCACCGAGCATGACGCCCTCGCCGCGGCGGTCGGCGCCGCGGTCGCGGCGATACACGCCCTGCCGAGCGGGTTCGTGGGCGACGCCGGGCTCCCCCGCGAGACCGCCGACGAGACCCGCGACGGGGTCATCGAGCTCATCGGGCGCGCCGCCGACACCGGGCACCTGCCCGCGGCGATCCTGCGCCGGTGGGAGCAGGCGACCGACGACGAGTCGCTCTGGCGGTTCCGCCCCACCGTGATCAACGGCGCCCTCACCGCCGACTCGATCCTCGTCGACGGCGACGCGGTCAGCGCGATCGTCGGGTGGGCGGCGCTGGCGGTCGGCGACCCCGCGCGCGACCTGCACTGGCTCATGACCTCGCGTGGGGCATCCGCCGAGCTCGCCCTGGAGGCCTACGTGATCGGGCGGAGCGGCGGCGCCGACGAGCACCTGCCGCAGCGTGCACTGCTCTACGGCGAGCTCGAGCTGGCCCGCTGGCTGCTGCACGGCATCGACCAACGCGACCGCGCGATCGTCGACGACGCGGTGTCACTGCTCGACGGGCTCGCCGCGAGCGTGCACGACCGGTCGAGCGAGCCGCTCTCGCCCGAGACCGGGCCGATCATGACCGTCGGCGAAGTGGAGCGGATGCTCGACGACACGCCCCGCGGAGCCGTGCCGCGCGAGGGCGGGGCGACGCTGCTGACCGACAGCTACGACTTCTCGGAGCTCGAGCGGCGCGAGGCCGGCGAGCGCCCGGCGGCGGCGATGGACCTGACCGCGCCGATCCCGCTCGACCTCAGCGACTGGGGCGACGCGGCGCCGGGCGCGGGTCAGCCGACGCGCGAGGGCGCCGACGCCGCGGATGGCGACGACGGGTCCGGTGCCGGACCCGCTTCGCCCGCGACCGATGCCCAGGAGCGCCGCAACGCCGCCTCGTCGTAGAGCCGGTCGGGCCGGATGACCCGGTCGTCCTCGACGAAGTAGAACACCGCGTCGACGGTCTCGGGCGCCACGTCGGCCCACTTCGCGTACGCGAGCCGGTAGAGCGCGAGCTGGGTCTGCTTGAGCTCGAGGTCGTGGGCGTCGCGCGGCGCCTTGCCGGTCTTCCAGTCGACGACCTGGTAGCGGATGCCGCGCTTCGCGAGCACGCTTCCGGCGGGGACGTCGTAGACCGCGTCGAGCTTGCACACGAACACGTGCGCGTCGATCGGCAGGTGCAGCTCGAGCTCGACCGCGATCGGCTTGCGGCCGCCCCACTCGGAGGCCTCGAAGGTGGCCTGCAGGGCGCGGAGGCGGTCGGCGGTCGCGGTCACGATCGACGGGGTCGTCGGCGCGGCGTCCGCGGGCTCGGTGGCGCCGGCGTCGGCAGTGTCGGCAGTGTCGGCGGTTGCGCCGTCGGCGCTGGTCGGGCCGACTGCGGCGCCGGACCGCTCCGCATCGAGGCGGAGGTCGAGCGCATCGTCGTCGTCCCAGAGCCCGTCGTGCCAGATCTCGTCGATGGCCGACGCCTCGCCCTCACCGGTCGCGCGGTGCTCGACCCAGGCGTGGAAGAGCGTGCCGAGCCGGGTCGCCCGGTAGGGCCGCTGCGGCATCGGGCGGCGCAGCTGCTCGGCCACCGCGGCCGGGTCGTCGACGTAGTCCTTGAACCGGGACGCCGGCACGCGCGCCGGGATGGTCGGCGACGCCGGCCCCTCGGAGCGACGACGCCGATCCTCCAGCAGCAGGCGCACCTCCTCGGCGAGGCGTGGGCCGATGCCCGCACCGCTCGGCTGCTCGGCGGCGACCCGCACGGCCTCGGCCGCGGCGAGCACGGGGTCGCGCCGTGCGCCGAGCGGATCGAGCGGCCACACCTGGCGCTCGGTCGCACCGGCGCGCGGGTTGGCGTCGGCGGCCGGCGCGGCCGGGAGCACGCCGGGCGCGACGATGCCCGCACGAGCCAGCTCGAAGAGGTACGGACTGGGCTTGCGCGGCGACTTCTGCGTCGACCACCACGACCCGGTGAGCAGAAGCTCGTCGCGCGTGCGGGTGAGCGCCACGTAGGCGAGTCGACGCTCCTCCTCGGCGAGACGCTCGCGGTTCTCGCTTGCGAAGGCGCCGAGCGCCCGGTCGAACTCCGCCTGGCTCGGCACCCCGCGCCACTGCAGCTCGGGCAGCTCGTCGCGGTCGCCCTTGAAGTCGTTCGGCAGTTCCCCGAACGCGAGCCAGCCCTTCGTGGTGCGCGGCTTCGCCGGCAGCTCCTCGTCGACGAGCCGCGGGATCGCCACGACGTCCCACTCGAGGCCCTTCGAACCGTGGATCGAGAGCACCTGCACGGCCCCGGGCTCGGGCTCGTCCTGGCGCGGTGCGAGGCGGTCGCGCTGCTCGGCCTCGGTGAGCCAGCCGAGGAATGCGCCGAGCGTCGGGTGCTCGGACACGTCGGCGAAGCCGGCGAGCAGTTCGTCGAACGCCTCGAGGCTCGGCGCGCCGAGCGGCTGGGCGGCGTTCGCGGCGACCTCGATGTCCAGGAGCAGCTCCTGCTCCACGAGGTGCACGAAGTCGACGAGCCCCAACCCGACCCGGCGGCGCAGCGACTGCAGCTGCGCGCCCGCCCGGCGCATGCGACCGAGGCCCACCGACGTGAAGCCGCGCAGCGCGGAATGGCCGTCGGGCGCCGTGAGCAGGAAGTCGAGGGCGTCGACGATCGACGGCGACTCGTCGGGGGCGATCGACGCGCGCAGCTCGCGGCGCACGTCGTCGTCGAGGCGACGGCTGCCCAGGTCGCGGTCGGCGAGCCAACGGGCGAGGCCGTTGAGCGCGACGAGGTCGGCCGGGCCGATGCGCCACCGGGCGCCGCCGAGCACGCGGATGAGCTCGGACCCGGCCGTCGGGTCGTGCAGGACCCGCAGCACCGACACGAGGTCGGCGATCACGGGCTGGTCGAGCAGCCCGGCGAGCCCGAGCACGTGGGCCGGGACGCCGTGCGCGCGGAGCGCCGCCGTGAACACGCCGACGTTCGCGAAGGTACGGCAGAGCAGCGCGCCGCTGCGCGCCTCACGCCCCTGTCCCGTGCCGACGCGATCCCGGAACCAGCGGGCGACGAGGTCGGCCTCCTCTTCGATCGTCTCCGCCCACGCCGTGTCGACGACCCCGGCGCCGGCGAGCGGCGACGGGGCGAGCGGCGCCTTCGGGATGCCGGCGTCGAGCGGCTCGATGATCGCGTTCGCGGCGTCGAGCACGATGCGGGGGTTGCGCCAGCTCGTCGAGAGGTCGAAGACGCCGGCCTCGCCCGGCGCACCGTCGGCGTCGGCCGCGAAGTCGCGCGAGAAGCGGGCCAGGTTCGCGGCGCTCGCCCCGCGCCATCCGTAGATCGACTGGTCGGGGTCGCCGACGGCCATGACCGAGTGACCGCGGAACAGCGTCGCGAGCAGGCGCGTCTGCACGACGCTCGTGTCCTGGTACTCGTCGAGCAGCACGGTGCGCGCACGCTCGCGGTGGGCCGCCACGACATGCGGATGCCGCTCGCAGATGGCGAGCGCGAGCGCGACCTGGTCGCTGAACTCGACGTGCCCCCGCTCGCGCTTGGCCGCCTGGTAGGCATCGGCCAGGTCGAGGAGCGGCGGGAGCGCGCCGACCACGCCCAGTGCGTCGACGAACGTCGCGAAGTCGGTGCGCTTGCGTGGCGCCTCGATCGGCAGCCCCTCCATCGCGAGGAAGTCGCGCGCGAAGGCGCGCACGTCGCGGCTGTCGGCCACGTTCTCGGCGAGCGCTCGGCTGAGCGCGAGCACGGCCCCGGTGACCCGGTCGAGCGACGCGTCGAGCTCGACCAGGCGCGGGTCGGCCGACGCGCCGGCGACCGACCGCGCGAGCATCCACGCGGATGCCTCGCCGAGCACGGAGGCGTCGGGCTCGCGGCCGATGAGCATCGCGTGCTCCCGGTAGATCGCGCTCGCGAACGCGTTGTAGGTTCCGACGGCGGCGGACTCGAGCGGATCGAGCTCGACGTCGGCGATGCCCTCGGCGACGAGCTGCCCCACGCGCTCGCGCACCCGGTCGGCCAACTCGCCCGCGGCCTTGCGCGTGAACGTGAGTCCGAGCACCTCGGGCACGGCGACGTGCCCGTTGGCGAGCAGCCATACGACGCGGTTCGCCATGGTCTCGGTCTTGCCGCTGCCGGCCCCGGCGACGACGATGCTCGCGCCGTACGGGTCTGCCTCGATGACCGCTCGCTGCTCGTCGGTGGGTCCGTGGAGCCCGAGGCGCGCGGCGATCTCGACGGCGCCGATGGAACCCCTGCCGATCGACCCCCTGCCGATCGACCCCCTGCCGATCGACCCCCTGCCGATCGAACCCCTGCCGATCGAACCCCTGCCGATCGAACCCGCGCGGATCGGAGCCGCGCTCTGGTCGGCGCTCATGCGGACACCGCCGGGACCAGGTGCACGCGGTACTGCCACGACCCGAACCGCGACCGGAACCCGAGCTCGCCCGGGCCTTCGAACTCGCTGGCCGACATGGTGCGCGCCACCGCGGCGAGCCGCTCGCGGAACGCGGCCTCGTCGTCGTCGTCGAACGGCTGCTGCGCGCGCTCACTGAAGGCGAGCCCTCGCACGGGCTTGGCCACGTACACGAGCTTCGCGCCGCCGTGCACCCCGGCGTTCGGCACCTCGCCGAGGCGTGCGGCGAGCTGGTACGCCGCGAGCTGCGGATGCTGCGCGGTCTGCTCGGCCGTGGGGGTCGTGCGGCCCGTCTTCAGGTCGACGATGACCGTGGTCCCGTCGGGCGACGCCTCCACCCGGTCGATGGTGCCGGTCACGCGGATGCGGTCGACGACGAGGGTGAAGCGGCCCTCCGCGCCGAGGAGGACCTTGCGGTCGTCGCGGAACTGGGTGAGGTAGTCGGACGCGCCCTCGGCCATACGACGCGCACCACGGCGCTCGCGCTCGGCCACCCAGCCCGCCTCGAAGCGCAGGTCGCGCCAGCGCTCCTCGACGGCCGCCCACAGTGTCTCGATGCTCGTGTCGCCGTCGTCGCGCGACCCGGCCTCCTCGACCACGGCGTGCACCAGGGTGCCGATCGATGCGGCGATGCCCGACGGCGGAGCGGCGACGCGATCGATGAACCAGCCGAGCGGCGACTCCTCTGCCCGATCGATCTGCGACGGGGAAACCGCCACGAACGCCTCGGGGTCGCCGTCGAGGTCGACGATGGGCGCGGTCGTCGAGGGCGCCGCGAGTCCGTACCAGTCGTCGGGATGCGCGCCGGGAACGCCCTCCTCGGCGAGCAGGGCGAGCGCCGCGGCGGCCTCGTGGTCGCGGCTCGCGGCGAGGTCGCGGCGCAGTGCGCCGACGAGCCCGCGCAGGTGCAGCGGGCGACGCCGCGGGCGGATGCGCTCGGCGGCGTAGCCCATCAGCATCGAGGGCTGCTCGTCGTCGTTGGCGGTGCAGCTCAGCACCAGCTGGCGGCGCGCGCGCGACGCGGCGAGCGCGAACAGCCGAAGCTCGTCGCCGCGGACCGTGGCACGAGCTTCGGCCGTCGTCTCGGGCGCGGGGATCGGTGCCCCGGCGCGGGCGGCCTGGACGACGCGCGGGAGCAGGCCGGCGTGCAGCAGCGTGCCGCGGGGACGGAGGTTGGGCCACACGCCGTCTTGCAGGCCCGCGATCACGACCACGTCGAACTCGCGGCCGATGAGCGCGGGCGGCGTCGTGACGAGCACGGTCTCGGCGTTGCGCCGGGGGGCGAGGGAGTCCTCGGGGAGCTCGCTCGCGAGCACGTCGTCGACGAAGCGGAGCGCCGGCGCGTCGGGCTCGCGCTCGACGAATCGCGTCGCCGCGGCGAACAGGGCGACCGCGGCGTCGAGCGAACGGTTCGCCTCCTCTGCGAGCACCCCCGTTCCCCGCGCCTGGGCGCCCCACTCGGTCGCGAGCCCGCTGCCCTCCCACAGCGACCAGAGCACCTCCTCGATGGTGCCGCCCGTCTCGGCGACGAGGCGGGCGGCATGCAGCAGCTTCGCGAGCCGGGCGGCCCGGCGGCCCGGCGCGGCGTCGATCGTCTCGAAACCGCCGGGAGCCGACAGCGCGTCGACGAGGAGCTCGTCGCCGGGCCGGGAGCCGCCCGCTGCCAGCTCCTCGTGCCGGAGCGCGAGCCGGAGCCGGCGCAGCCCGACCCCGTCGAGTCGGCCGAGCGGACCCGTAAGCAGGCCCACGGCGAGCTCGGAGGTGAGCGGCTCGCGCCCGAGCACGAACGATGCCGCGGCGAGTAGTGCCGCGGCGGCGGGCGCCTCGCGCAGGGCGGTGCGGGCGGCGTCGCCGGCGGTGGGCACGTCGGCGAGCGCGAGGCCGCGCTCGATGGCCGGCACGTCGGCGCCCGAGCGGACGACGACGGCCATCGACGACCACGCCACGCCGTCGAGCAGGTGGCGCTCGCGCAGCAGCCCGGCGATCGCCTGGCACTCGGCGGCGTGCGAGACGGCCTCGATGCCGAGCACGGCCGCCAGCGGGTCGGTGTCGGCGGAGCGCTCGGAGACCTCCTCGTGGACGTCGACGGAGGCATCGTCATCGCCCGGCCCGGCGAGGGACGCCTGGCGGTGCGTGCCGCCGAGCGCCGTGCCGATGTGCGACGTGACCGAGCGAACCAGCTCGCGGATCGGGGGTCGGCCGCGGTGCACCGCGTCGAGGTCGATGCGCCGCACGGGAGCGCCCACCACGGAGCCGAGCGAGCCGAGCAGTTCGGGGCGTCCGCCACGGAATCCGTTGCTCGCCACGTCGGGGTCGCCGAACGCCACGATCGCGACGCCGCGCGAGGCGAAGGCACCGAGGAGCGCCGCCGTGGACTCCGTCGCCTCCTGCGCGTCGTCGACGACGACGAGCCGCAGCCCGGCGAGCACCCCGAGCGCCGCGGATGCCGCAGGGTCGATCGCGCTGCGCCGCACGATCGCCGCAGCGAACGCGCCGAGCTCGGCCGAGTCGAACTGCGTCGGCCGCAGCTGCTCCTTCACCTCGGCGTACTCGGCGAGGAACGCGGCGACGGCCGCCCACTCGGGCCGGCTCGCCCGCTCGCCGAGGCGGGCGAGGTCGTCGGCGGCGACGCCGTGCTCGACGGCGCGCATCATGACGTCGCGCAGCTCCGAGCGGAAGCCGCGCAGCGCCCGCACCTCGGGCGTGAGCGGATCGGGCCAGGTGGGCCCGAAGCCGTCTCGGATGCCGCCCTCGAGCAGCTCGCCGACGATCTGGTCGTGCTCGGCGCCCGTGAGCAGCGTGACCGACTCGCCGGTGAACGCGCGGACGAGCTGGAACGCGACGGAGTTCGCCGTGCGGGCCAGCGGACCGCGCGTGGTGACCCCGAGTCGCACCGCGAGCTCGTCGCGCAGCGCGGTCGCCGACGCGCGCGTGGCGGAGAGCACGAGCACCTCGTCGGTCGTGTAGCCGCGATGCTCGACGCGCTCGGCGACGAGGTCGATCACGAGCCGGGTCTTGCCGCTGCCCGGGGCCCCGAAGACCGCCGCGTGCTCGCCGTCGACGAGGGTCGCGACGGGGTGCAGGAGGGTCGCGGTGCCGGGCATGCCTGAACGCTAACGCGTTCCGCCGACAGTGAACGGGTACGACCCGGCGCGGCCCGTGTCGTAGGGTTTCAGCAAGAGCAGAAAGGCGCACCGTGGACGTTCGCATCGGCATCCAGAACTCCCCCCGTGAACTCTCATTCGAGACCTCGCAGACGGCGGCGGAGGTGGAGACGGCCGTCGCGGCGGCCCTTGCCGGGCAGGCCGCGCACCTGAAGCTCTCCGACGACAAGGGCACCGTCTACGTCGTGCCGTCGGCGGCGCTCGCCTACGTGGAGATCGGCTCTGAGGAGTCGCGCCGCGTCGGATTCGTCGCCTGACGATGGAGCTCCTCTTCGTGGTGCTCGGCGGGGCGATCCTCGGCCTGGCCGCGCGGTACGCGCTCCCCCGTCGCCACACCTACGGCAGTGCGCTCGTCCCGGCCATCGGCGCCGGCGTGGCCGCGATCGTCTGGGTCGCCCTCACCTGGCTCGGCTGGGCGTGGGACGGCGGATGGATCTGGGTCGTGTCGCTCGCTGCGGCCGCGCTCGCCTCGGTCGGTGCGGTGCTCCTCATCGGCCCGCGTCGCGAGCACGCCGACACGGCGCTGTTCGAGCGCCTCGCCCGCCCCGGGGCATCCGCGCGCAAGGCCTGACCGCCCGGCGTCGCGACTCGCCGATCAGTCGGTGAGCCCGAGCGCGCGCCACGCATGCGGCGAGCGCGAACGCGTGCCCCCCTCAGGCGGTGAGCCCGAGTGCGTCCATGCGGCGCGTGTGGTCGGCGATGAGCTCGGTGAACACCGGCTCGACGTCGTCACCGGATGCCTCGGACGCCCGCAGCGCCGACCGCGCGATGAGCAGCGTGTCGCCGACGAGGCTGCGCCCCCAGAGCGCGAGCCGGTCGGCGAGGTGCGGGTCGGTCGAGACGGCCGCCTTCAGCTCGGTCTCGAGCACGGCCGACGCACCCTCCTCGTCGAGGATGGCGCGCACGCGTGAGCCGAGCTCGACCGGCAGTCCCTCGGCGAGGCGCGAGAAGTAGCCGTCGAGCATCCCTGCCGTGACGTGGATGCCGAGCAGGAGCTCGTACCAGTCGGCGCCCGAGGAGACCTGGCGGAACCGGTCGGTCGCCGGCGCGAACGGCGCCATCACGTCGTCGGGTTCGACGCCCAGGCGGCGGAGCTCCGCGATGAGGGCGTGGTGCTTGCGCAACGCGACGCCCGCCGCGGCGCTGAGGCCCTCCTTCGCGGGCAGCGTCGGCGCGGTGGCCACGGCCTTGGCGAGGTTCTCGAAGAACTCGAGCTGGATGTACGCGGCCTGGCCGAGGAACGGCACGGGCTCGGGCACCAGCTCGGTGAAGTCGACCTTCGCCAGCTCGGTGGGGGCGACGCGGGGACGCAGGCGCGGCGTCTCGGGGCGGGGGACCCGCCGATTCGTCCAGAACACCACGGGCCCAGCCTATATCCGAGCCTCCCGGGTGCCCCGTGGAGGCCGGCGGGCGCGTTCTCGCGGCCTCCGAGCGGCCTTCCCGCGGCCTCCGCGCGGCCTCCGAGCGGCCTTCCCAAGGCCTTTCCGCGGCCCCCGCGCGGCCCCGCGACAGTCTCTCAGGCGCACTCCGATAGGGTGGAGGGGCATGCGGGCATTGGATCCGCGGCCATGCGCCTGTGATCGAGACGAGGCGCATCCCCCTCATCACGAACTTCGACAGGCAGATCTTTGACTACTTTCACCGACCTCGGCGTCGCGTCCGACATCGTCGACGCCCTCGCCGGGAAGGGCATCGTCGATGCCTTCCCCATCCAGGAGCAGACCATCCCCCTCGCCCTCTCCGGGCAGGACATCATCGGCCAGGCCAAGACCGGCACCGGCAAGACCTTCGGCTTCGGCCTCCCGCTGATCCAGCGCCTCGGCGACGCGCCCGAGCCCGGCGTGAAAGCACTCATCGTGGTGCCGACCCGCGAGCTCTGCGTGCAGGTGACCGAGGACCTCGAGCTCGCCGCCTCCAACCGCCCGACGACCGTCGTCTCCATCTACGGCGGCAAGGCGTACGAGGGCCAGATCGAGCAGCTCAAGGCGGGCGCGCAGATCGTCGTCGGCACGCCCGGCCGCCTCATCGACCTCGTCAACCAGCGCCTCCTCTCCCTCGCCGACGTGCGCGAGATGGTGCTCGACGAGGCCGACAAGATGCTCGACCTCGGCTTCCTGCCCGACATCGAGAAGATCTTCTCCAAGGTTCCGGCGGTCCGCCACACCATGCTGTTCTCGGCGACGATGCCGGGCCCGATCGTCGCGCTCGCGCGCCGTTTCATGACGCGCCCCATCCACATCCGCGCGAACGACCCCGACGAGGGCCTCACGCAGGCGAACATCAAGCACCTGGTCTACCGGGCGCATTCGCTCGACAAGGACGAGGTGATCTCGCGCATCCTCCAGGCCGACGGCCGCGGCAAGACCGTCATCTTCACGCGCACCAAGCGCGCGGCGGCGAAGCTCGTCGAGGAGCTCAACGACCGCGGCTTCAACGCCGCCGCCGTGCACGGCGACCTCAACCAGGACCAGCGCGAGCGCGCCATGGCCGCCTTCAAGGCCGGCAAGAAGGACGTGCTCATCGCCACGGATGTCGCGGCGCGCGGCATCGACGTCGACGACGTGACGCACGTCATCAACCACACCATCCCCGACGACGACAAGGCGTACCTGCACCGCGTGGGTCGCACGGGCCGCGCCGGCAAGACCGGCATCGCCGTGACGTTCGTCGACTGGGACGACCTGCACAAGTGGGCGCTCATCAACCGCGCCCTCGAGTTCGGCCAGCCCGAGCCCACCGAGACCTACTCGTCGAGCCCGCACCTGTTCTCCGACCTCGACATCCCCGAGGGCACCAAGGGCCGCCTGAAGCCCACGGCCGCCGCGGCGCCGACGCGTTCGAGCACGGCGGGCCGCAGCGAGGGCCGCGCCGAGGGCGCCGAGCGCGCACCCCGGTCGCGCTCGCGTCGTCGCACCCGTGCCGGCCAGCCGGCCGGCGACGGCGGCGAGCAGGCCGAGAAGTCCGACACGGCGGTCGCCGCGGCCAAGGAGCCCGGCACCGGCACGCACGACGGCAAGGGCCACGAGCACCACGACGGCAACGCGGCACCGCGTCGTCGTCGCCGCCGTCGCGGTCCGCGCACCGGCGGGGCCGCGCCGCAGGCCTGAGCACGCGCGGGCGACGGCGCGTGAGACGCGCCGCGCGCCCGCGCCAAGGCCGAGCGCCCGCGCCCTACGGCGTGACGGGCGCCGAGCCGCGACCCTCGGCGATGATGCGCTCGACGACCTCGGGCGCGGTGCGCAGCTCGCCGAGCCGGTTCGGCTTGCCCGTGCCGTGGTAGTCGCTCGAGCCGGTCACGGCGAGTCCGTGCGTGCGCGCGAGCTCGCGCAGCCGGGCCTTCGCGTCGGCGCGGTTCTCGGGGTGGTCGATCTCCAGGCCGAAGAGCCCGGCGTCGACCAGCCGCCCGAGGCGCTCGGGCGGAATGACGCGCTCGGCGCCGCGCGTGCCGGGATGCGCGAGCACGGGCACGCCGCCAGCGGCGCGGATGAGCCGCACGCCGGTGAGCGGGTCGGGCGCGTAGTGCGGCTGGGCGTACCCCGCGCGCGGGTGCAGGATGCCGGCGAAGGCAGCGGACCGCGTGGCCACGTGCCCGCGGGCGACGAGCGCGTCCGCGATGTGCGGACGGCCGATCGTCGCGCCCTCGCTCGTCTGCGCCAGCACGTCGTCCCAGCTCAGGTCGTAGTCGCGGCCGATGCGCCGCACGATCTCCTCGGCGCGGGTGAGGCGCGACTCGCGGATGCGCGAGGTCTCGGCGAGCAGCCGCCCGTCGAGCGGGTCCACGAGGTAGGCGAGCATGTGCACGCTCATGAAGCCCTCGCGCGTCGACAGCTCCATGCCCGGGATGAGCACCACGCCCGTGGCCGGCACCGCCGCGGCCGCCTCGGCCCAGCCGCTCGTCGAGTCGTGGTCGGTGAGTGCCACGCCCCAGAGTCCCGCCGCGGCCGCCTGCGCCATCAGCTCGGCCGGCGACTCCGTGCCGTCGGACACCGTCGAATGCGCGTGCAGGTCCGCCTCGCCGACGGTGAGGGGGGCTGCTGGCATCCCCTCATGCTAGTCCCGGCATCCTCCCAGCCGATCGGCGGCGGCGCCTCGGCCGCGCGCGCCGAGCCTCGCCTAGGCTGGGTGGAATGCTCCCCCGCATCCTCGGCTGGGCTCTCGTGCTCGGCACCGCCCTGGTCGCGGCCGTGCTCCTGTGGCCGCAGGGCTTCGGGCTGCAGAACCAGTGGGTGGCGGCGCACGTCGTGGCGCTGCGCGGCGCGGCGGCAGCCTGCGCCGGCGTCGCCGCGCTCGTGCTCGCGCTGGCCGCGATCCCCCGCGCCACTCGCGTGTTCGGCGTCGCGATGGCGCTCATCCTGGCGCTCTTCGCGGTCGGCAACGTCGCGGTGATCGCCGCGCGCGGCACGGGCGGGTCGGATGCCGCAGGCGAGGCGGCATCCGTGACCGTGCTGAGCTGGAACACGCTCGGCGAGGTGCCCGACGCCGCGACCATCGCGGGCCTGGCGCTCGACGAGGGCGCCGACGTGGTCGTGCTCCCCGAGACGACCGATCCGCTCGGCGAGGAGGTCGCGATCGCGATGCGCGAGGGCGGACGGCCGATGTGGGTGCACACGGTCGCGTTCGACGACATCGCGAAGGCGCGATCGACGACGATCCTCATCTCGCCCGACCTCGGCGAGTACGAGGTGGTGTCGGCGCTCTCCCCCGGGCCGCCCGGCAACACCAACACCCTGCCGTCGATCGTCGCCGAGCCCGTCGACGGCGACGGCCCGCGGATCGTCGCCGTGCACGCGGTCGCGCCCATCCGCTGGGAGCTGCGCAACTGGCGCAGCGACCTCGACTGGCTCGCCGAGCAGTGCTCGGGCGGGAACGTGATCATGGCGGGCGACTTCAACGCGACCGTCGACCACTTCGCGGGTCGCGGCGTCGACGGCGGCGACCTCGGCCGGTGCCGCGACGCGGCCGTGGCGGCGGGTGCCGGCGGCCTCGGGACCTGGCCGACCGACGTGCCCGAGCTCCTCGGCAGCCCGATCGACCACGTGCTCGCGACCCCGGGCTGGCGCGTCGACGCGTTTCGCGTGATCGGCGACGTCGACCAGTCGGGCAGCGACCACCGGCCCGTCGTCGCGACCCTCACCCCCGTCGGGTGAGGACCTCGGACGGTGCGAGAATGGAGCACATGTCCGAGACGAGCGACACCAGCACGACCACCGCACCCACCGCCCCCGACGAGGAGGGCCGCAACGCGAATCGCTCGACCACTCCGGGCTCCGAGGGCTTCAAGCGGTTCATCGGCGATGGCTGGGCCGAGCGCGACGAGACCCTGCCGCCCGCGCGCGAGCAGGCCGCCCACGCTGCGGCGCGCCGTGCCACCGTCTCGGCCGCGTTCCCCGGCCAGCGGCTCATCGTGCCCGCCGGCGACATGAAGCAGCGCTCGAACGACACCGACTACCCGTTCCGCGCCCACTCCGCGTTCGCGCACCTCACGGGCTGGGGCTCGGACTCCGAACCGGGGGCCGTCCTCATCCTCGAGCCGACGGCCGACGGCCACGAGGCGACCGTGTACTTCCGCGAGCGCGCCGGACGCGACTCCGAGGAGTTCTACGCCAACCCCGCCATCGGCGAGTTCTGGATCGGCGCACGCCCCTCGCTCGTCCACGTGGCCGCCGACCTCGCGCTCGCGACGCGCGACCTGGCCGACCTCGACCACCTGCTCTCGACCGTCGACACCGCGACGCTCGTGGTGCGCGAGGCCGACGCCGCGATCACCGAGCGCGTCGACCACGCCCGCATCCGCTGGGCGGCAGAGACGGCGCTGTCGACGAACGCCGCCGACACCCCGTTCTCGCTCGAGGTCAACGCCGAGCACGAGCCCGACGCCGAGCTGGCCCGGGTCCTGTCCGAGCTGCGCCTCGTGAAGGACGACTACGAGGTCGCCGAGCTCCGGGCCGCGGTCGACGCGACGCAGCGCGGATTCACCGAGGTGCTCGAGGAGCTCCCGCGCATCACGTCCGAGGTGCGCGGCGAGCGCGTCATCGAGGGCGTGTTCGCGACGCGCGCCCGACTCGACGGCAACGACGTCGGCTACGGCTCGATCGCCGCGGCCGGCCCGCACGCGACGATCCTGCACTGGACGCGCAACGACGGCCCCGTCGTGCCGGGCGACCTCGTGCTGCTCGACGCGGGCGTCGAGCGCGACAGCTACTACACCGCCGACATCACGCGCACGTTCCCGGTGAACGGCACCTTCTCGGCCGTGCAGCGCCAGGTCTACGAGGCAGTGCTCGAGGCCGCGGATGCCGCGTTCGCCGTCGTGCGGCCGGGTGCGGTCTTCCGCGAGGTGCACGCCGCCGCGATGGCGGTCATCGCGCGCAAGACCGCGGAGTGGGGCTTCCTCCCCGTCTCGGCCGAGGAGTCGCTCGAGCCCGAGAACCAGTTCCACCGCCGCTACATGGTGCACGGCACCAGCCACCACCTCGGCCTCGACGTGCACGACTGCGCGCAGGCGCGCCGGTCGCTCTACCTCGACGGCGAGCTGGCGCCGGGCATGGTCTTCACGATCGAGCCGGGCCTGTACTTCCAGCCCGACGACCTCACGGTGCCCGCCGAGTTCCGCGGCATCGGCGTGCGCATCGAAGACGACATCCTCGTGACGGCCGACGGCGCCGAGAACCTCTCGGCGCGCATCCCGCGCACGGTCGACGAGGTCGAGGCCTGGGTCCGCGGCAGCCGCGGCTGACGGGTCAGGACGTCATTCGCCGGCGTCGCGCTGCGTCCGCGCGCGGGAGCCGCGGCCGAGGGATCCGTGCCTCAGGACTCGCCGGCGTCGCGGCGCTCTCGCGCAGCCCGGCGGGCGGCGTCCTGCGCCTCGCCGTAGGTGAGCGGGCGGGACGCGTCCTGGCCTTCGGCGCTGCCGGGCTGGGGCGCGAGGGGTGCCTCGGGCTCGCCGGCGGCGGGCTGGGCGGGTGCGGTCGGCGGGGTCGGCGGCACGACGGGGGCCGATGCGACGGGCGCGAGGCCCGCGGCATCCGTGCCCAGCACCGTCCTGGCCCGGGCGACGTGCTCGGGCTCCGCGATGATCGCGTAGCGCGTGGCGAGCACCTGCATGACCGACGTGAAGTCGCGCCGGCGTCGGTTGATCGAGTACGAGACGAGGCCGAAGATCATGCCGAACCCGGCGCCGATGAGGATGGCCGAGCCGAGGATGCCGAGGCCCGCGCCCGTGGGCGAGAAGATGAAGAAGAGCAGCCCGAGGAACGTGCCGAACCAGGCGCCCGAGAGCGCGCCGGCGCCGGCCGCGCGACCCCAGGTCAGGACGCCCGTGATCCGCTCGACGCTCGTGAGGTCGGTGCCGACGATCGCGAGCTCCTTCACCGGGAAGGCGGCCTTCGCGAGCTTGTCCACCGCGGCCTGCGCCTCCTGGTAGGTCTCGAAGCTCGCCACGGTCTCGCCCTTCGGCAGGGTCGGGAACTGACGGGCCGTGCGGCCGCCGAAGGGTCCAGGGTTGCTCACCCGGTCATTCTCCCATGGGCGCCCGCGCAGGGCCGGGGAACGGGCGTTCTTCCCGGTTCCGGGGGCTAAGTTGGTAGTCGTGAGCGCCGCGAGAGTCTTCGTCGCCCGACTCGCCGGGTGCGCCGTCTTCGACCCCGCCGGGGATCGGGTCGGCAAGGTGCGCGACGTCCTCGTCGTGTACCGCAAGAACGACCCTCCGCGCGTCGTGGGCCTCATCGTCGAGATCCCGGGCAAGCGCCGCGTGTTCGTGTCGATCGGGCGGGTCACGTCCATCGGCGGCGGCCAGATCATCACGACCGGGCTCATCAACCTGCGCCGGTTCGAGCAGCGCGGCGGCGAGGTGCGCGTCATCGCCGAGATGCTCGGCCGCAAGGTCGTGTTCAACGACGGCTCCGGCGAGGCGACCATCGAGGACGTCGCGATCGAGGAGCAGGAGCCCGGCGAGTGGGAGGTCGACCAGCTCTTCGTGCGCCGCCCGAAGACCAGCGCGTCGCCGTTCGCCAAGGGCCAGTCCGCCTACGTCACCTGGCGGGAGGTGCGCGAGCTCGCTCCGAAGGGCGAGGCCCAGTCGGCCGAGCAGCTCATCGCGACCTACTCCGAGCTGAAGCCCGCCGACCTCGCGAACACCCTCCTCGACCTGCCCGCCCAGCGCCGGCAGGAGGTCGCCGAGGAGCTCTCCGACGACCGGCTCGCCGACGTGCTGGAGGAGATGCCCGAGTCCGACCAGGTCGACATCCTCGCCCGGCTCGGCGACGACCGTGCCGCCGACGTGCTCGACCACATGCAGCCCGACGACGCCGCCGACCTGATCGCGCAGCTGCCCGAGGAGCGCGGCGAGCACCTCCTCGAGCTCATGGAGCCCGAGGAGGCCGACGACGTGCGCTTCCTCCTCTCGTACGGACCCGACACCGCGGGCGGCCTCATGACGACCGAGCCGATCATCGTGTCGGCCGACGCGACCGTGGCCGAAGGCCTCGCGCTCATCCGCCGGCACGACCTGCCGCCCGCGCTCGGTGCCGCGGTGTGCGTCACGCTCCCGCCCTACGAGCCGCCCACGGGCCGGTTCCTCGGCATGGTGCACTTCCAGCGGATGCTGCGCTACCCGCCGCACGAGCGCCTGGGCACCCTCATCGACGCGGGCCTCGAGCCCGTGACCGCCGACACCTCCGCCGCCGAGGTCAGCCGCATCCTGGCGAGCTACGACCTCGTGTCGGTGCCGGTCGTCGACGAGAAGCATCGACTCGTCGGGGTGGTGACCATTGACGACGTGCTCGACTACCTCCTGCCCGATGACTGGCGAAGTCATCCCGAGGAGACCGAGGTGGGCCGCCGCGCCGCGGCGCGTGCCCAGCTGACCACCGGAAGCATCCCGATCCCGAACGGAAGGAGGGCAGGAGATGGCACGCGTTGACGTCGAGGACCGCCGGTTCGACACCCCGAAAGGCATCCGCCGATCTGCGCCCTTCCGTGGAACGGGCGACAACGACCGCTTCGGCCGCTTCACGGAGTGGGTCGCGCGCGGCATGGGCACCCCGGGCTTCCTGCTCGGGCTCTCGGTGTTCGCGATCACCTGGATGGCGTGGAACACCTTCGCGCCCGAGCCCTATCGGTTCGACTCCATCGCGATCGGGTTCACGGCCCTCACCCTCGTGCTCTCGCTGCAGGCCTCGTACGCGGCGCCGCTGATCCTGCTCGCGCAGAACCGGCAGGACGACCGCGACCGCGTGCAGATCGAGCAGGACCGCCAGCGCGCCGAGCGCAACCTCGCCGACACCGAGTACCTCGCCCGCGAGGTCGTGGCGCTGCGGCTCGCCGTGCGCGACCTCGCGTCGCGCGACTTCATCCGCGCCGAGCTGAAGGCGGTGCTCGAGGAGCTCGACCGGCGCGACGAGGAGGAACGCGAGCATGCCGCGTCCTGACCTCGAGGCATCGGTGCGTGCGGCGCTCGGGTCGGTGATCGATCCCGAGATCCGCAAGCCCATCACCGAGCTCGACATGGTCGACTCGGTGACGGCCGGCGACGACGGGCGCGTGCACGTGGGCATCCGGCTCACGATCGTCGGATGCCCCGCCTCCGACCGCATCGAACGTGACGTTCGGCAGGCGGCCGAGGCCGTCGCCGGCGCCGGCAACGCGGACGTGACCCTCTCGGTCATGACGCCCGAGCAGCGCGCCGCGCTCACCGAGCGGCTCCGCGGCGGACGCGCCGCACGCGGCAACCCGTTCGGACCCGGGAGCCTCACGCGCGTCATCGCGATCACGAGCGGCAAGGGCGGCGTCGGCAAGTCGACGCTCACCGCGAACCTCGCCGTCGCGCTCGCCGCGCGCGGCCTCTCGGTCGGGCTCGTCGACGCCGACGTGCACGGGTTCTCGATCCCCGGCCTGCTCGGCCTCGTCGACGAGCACGGCAACGCCGCGCGGCCCACGCGCGTCGACGAGATGATCCTGCCGCCCGTCGCGCACGGCGTGAAGGTGATCTCGATCGGCATGTTCGTCGAGCCGACCGAGCCCGGTGGGCGGGCGTCGTCGGTCGCCGTGGCGTGGCGCGGGCCGATGCTGCACCGCACGCTCTCGCAGTTCCTCACCGACGTGTACTTCGGCGACCTCGACGTGCTGCTCGTCGACCTGCCGCCCGGCACGGGCGACGTGGCCATCTCGCTCGGCCAGCTGCTGCCGAACGCGGAGGTCGTGGTCGTCACGACGCCGCAGCCCGCCGCGGCCGACGTGGCCGAGCGCTCGGGCGTCGTCGCCCGGCAGACCGGGCAGCGCATCGTCGGCGTCGTCGAGAACATGGCGGGCTTCGCCGGCCCCGACGGCCTCGTCGAGCTGTTCGGCTCGGGCGGCGGCGAGCTCGTCGCCGAGCGTCTCTCCGAGGGACGGCCGGCGCCGGTCCCGCTCCTCGCGAGCGTGCCCCTGAGCATCGCGCTGCGGCAGGGCGGCGACGCCGGCGTGCCCGTCGTCGTGGCCGCGCCCGACGATCCCGCCGCTCGGGCGATCGAGGACGTCGCGGCGCAGCTCGCGGCGCTCCCCCGCTCGCTCGACGGCCGCCGGCTCGACGTCACGGTGCGGTGAGACGGTGAGCAGGCGCCGCCCTGAGCTCGTCGACGGGATGCCGCACCGCCGCGTCATCCGCTCGCTCGCGCTCGTCGGCGCCATCGCAACCGCTGCGACCGTGCTCGCCGGCTGTGCTGCACCCGCGGCGCCGGCCCAGGAACCGCTGCCCGACGGCCTCGCCGTCGCCATCCAGCAGGGCCGCCTCGACGTCGTGAACGGGCGGCTCGTGGTGCGGTTCGTCAACTCCGGCGCCGAGCCGATCACGGTCGAGGGGTTCGAGGTCGAGACGCCGACGTTCGCCGAGGGGCTCGAGCGCACGAAGCCGTTCGAGCTGGGCGGCAGCGGCGACGCGATCGCGATCCGGCTCGACCTGCCCGAGAGCCGGTGCGACGCCGAACCCGGGCCGGTCGTCGTGCACGTGAGCACCCGCACCGCGTCCGGCATCGAGGCGTCCGGCGACCTCACCGCCGACGATCCGTTCGACACCGTCGCGCGTGTGAACGCGGAGGACTGCCTGGCCGAGTCCGTCGCCGACGTCGCCGCGATCGTGCTGCCCGAGCACCTGCGCTCGACCGGCAGCGGCCCCGATCGGCGCGCGTTCATCGACGTGACGATCGAGCCCGTGGCCGCCGGCGACACGACCATGCGCATCGACCGGGTGTACGGCACCACGCTGCTCAACGCCGAGGACGGCATCGACTGGACGCTCGGCGTCGACGTCGCGGCCGGCGACCCGCCGCTCGTGCTCACCCTGCCGGTGCGGCCGGCGCGCTGCGACGCGCACGCCATCGCCGACGACAAGCGCGGCACGATCCTGCCCTTCGAGATCGAGACGAGCGACGGACGGGCCGGTCGCCTCGACGTGCCGAGCGATCGGGGGCTCAAGGCCGAGCTGTACGCGTACTACGGCGAGCGCTGCGGGCTGGAGGCTCCCGCCGGCTAGGACCCCCCCGACAGGTCCATCGACGCGGCGACGACCGCGGACTAGCATGCGACGCATGACGGACGCGCCGCAGTCGAGTGGATCCACATCCTCCGGGTCGAAGGGCGGCGGCTGGTTCTCGGACCTCCCCGAGTGGGCGCGGTGGGCGATCCCGGTGATGCTCGTGTTCCTCGGCATCGGCCTGGTCGCGACCTTCCTCCGCTACACCGGCGGCGCGTCGTCGTCCGACCCCGACGCGCAGGTGCAGTCGCTGTGCCTGACCGCCGTGCAGGACGACCTCGAGGCCCGCGGCAACACCGTCGAGGACCTGCCGCTGTTCTCCGACGTCCAGCAGGTCGACGACGCGGAGTACCGCACGCAGGGATCGGTGTCCTACGAGGAGGACGGCGAGAGCCAGGAGCGCACGGTCCGTTGCGTGGTGCGGGTCGACGAGGACGGCACGATGACGGTCGCCAGCGTCCGCTTCGGGGGCTGAGCAGCGCAGGCTGAGCAGCGCTAGTCGGATCCCGCCGGGCGCGGCTCGACCACCCGGGCGAGCAGTTCCACGAGCAGCCGCTCGGTGAGCGGGCCGGGCAGCGCCTCGACGAGCGCGAGCACCGGTGCCAGCCGATCGGGCAGTGCACCCGTCGCGCCCGCGCCGCCGAGCAGCCCGAACGCGGCGAGCAGCGACGCGGCCGAATCGCTGTCGAGGCCCGCGGCGGCGCCCTGAGCCTGTCGAACGGATGCCACGGCGAGCGCGTCCGCGCCGCCGGGCAGCTGCGCGGAGAGTCCGGCGAGCAGCTCGCCGCCGTCGATCGGCGGCGCGCCGCGCACGGCGTCGGCCGCCGCCACGAGCGCGGCCGACAGCTCGGGCAGCACGGACTCCGTCACGGGCGTGATCGTGAGGTGCGTCGTGTGCGGCAGTCGCGTGCCGTCGGACTGCACGAGTCCGGGCTGCAGCTGCAGGTGCCAGCCCGCGGTGCGTGCGGCATCCGCCCAGTGATGCGGGTCGACCCGACCACGGGGCGCGACCTCGTCGTCGGTCGCGACCGCGAGCAGCGGACCGGTGGGGTCGCCGACCACGCGGAGGCCCTCGATGCCGTCGACGAGCGAGCGGAGCGCGGCGGTCGCCCGGGCCGCGCGGCCCGTGAGCTCGACGAAGCCGGGCTCGCCGAGCGCCTGCACGATCGCCCAGGACGCCGCGAGCGGTCCGGCCGGCCGGGAGCCCGCGAGCGTCGGGTTGACGACCGGGTAGCCGGGCCACGCCGTCGTCGCGAAGTACTGGCGGCGCTGGCGGTCGCGTCCTCGGGTGAGCAGCACCGAGACGCCCTTCGGGGCGTAGCCGTACTTGTGCAGGTCGGCCGAGAGGCTCGTCACGCCCGGCACCGCGAAGTCCCAAGCCGGCAGCTCACCGGGCCAGAACGCGAGCGCGAACCCGCCGATGCAGGCGTCGACGTGCAGCGCGATGTGGCGGGTGGCGCAGATCGCGGCGACCTCGGCGACCGGGTCGAGCGTCGCGAACGGGTACGAGGGCGCGCTGACGACCACGAGCGCGACGTCGTCGCCGAGGCGCTCCTCGAGGTCGTCGACGCGCGGGGCGCCGGTCGCGGGGTCGACGGGGACGAGGTCGAGCGCCAGGCCGAGCAGCTCCGCCGCCTTGTGGAACGCCGCGTGCACCGTGACGGGCGCGACGAGCCGAGGGATGCGCGGCGTGCCCTCGCGGGCCGCGCGCCAGGCGTCGCGGGCCGTCTTCACCGCGAGGATGCAGCTCTCGGTTCCGCCCGATGTCACCGAGCCGACCACGACGTCGGCGTCGGCCTCGGCGCCATCCCCGTCGCCAGCACCCGCGCCGCCAGCCTCGCCGTGGAACACCCGTCGGGCGAAGCCGACCACGGCCGACTCCATCGCGGCGACCGACGTGAACGTGGTCGGGTCGAGCCCGTTCACGGGCTGCACGAGGCGTGCGGCCTCGCCCGCCAGCTCGTCGAGCGCGTGCTCGCCGGAGTCGTACACGTACGAGAGCACGCGTCCGCCGTGCGTCGGCGCGTCGGCGGCGCGGAGGGACTCGAGCTCGGCGATGACCTCGGCGGGGTCGCGCCGGAAGACGCTCACAGGGCCACCGCCCGGAGCGCGGCATCCGCCTGGATGTCATGCCTTCTGAGCGGGTAGCGTCCGATCGGCACGAGGCTCAGCAGCACGAGCGCCGCGGGCAGCAGGCTGAAGCTGACGACGATGCCGACGACCGCCGCGGCGGGCTGCTCGACGACCGTCGATCCGGCCGACTCGACGTAGCCCGTGATCGCGAGCGCGATGGTGAGCAACGTCGCGCCGAGCGCCATGCCGGCCGTCTCGCCGGCGGTCCAGATGCCGCCGAAGCTGCCCGCGCGACCCTCGCCGTGCTGGCGGGCGTCGTGCGAGATCACGTCGGGCAGCATCGCCATGGGCAGGGACTGCATGCCCGCGTAGGCGGCGCCCGCGAGGGCGACGGGTGCGTACACCCAGGCGCCGGGCGCCCAGAGCATGCCGACGAGCGACGCCGCGGCCACGGCGAACAGGATGCTCGCGATGGCGAAACCGCGCTCCTTGCCCACCCGTCGGGCGACCTGCTGCCAGACGGGCGCGCAGAGCACCGCGGGCGCGATGAGCGCGATGAACAGGAACGTCACGGCGCTCTCGTCGTGCAGCACCCAGGTCGCGACGAACTGGGCGCCCGCGAGCATGACGCCGGTCGCGAGCCCCTGCAGCACGAAGGCCGCGAGCAGGTCGCGGAACGGGCGACTGCGGCGGAGCGCCCCGAAGCCCTCGGCGTATCCGGCGCGGAGGCTCCGCGGCTCGTGCGGGCCGGTCGGCGCGCCGCGAACAGCAGTGAAGGATGCCACGAGCATGCCCGCCCCGATCACGACGCCGGCGACGACCGCCATCACGAGGTAGCCGACGTGCTCGTCGGCGAACGCGGCGCGCACCTCGGGGCCGCCCGCGCCGAACAGCAGGATCGCCACGGTGAGCACCACCACGCGCCAGGTGAGGAGTCGCGTGCGGGCGTCGTAGTCGCTCGTGAGCTCGGCCGGCAGCGCGATGTACGGCACCTGGAACAGGCTGAAGGCCGTCGCCGTCGCGAGGAACGCGATGAACACCCAGGTGCCGGATGCCGCGGGGTCGAGCCCCGCGGGCACCGCGAACGTGAGCACGAAGCCCACGGGCAGCGCGACCGCGCCGACGATCATCCACGTGCGGCGCGTGCCGGTGCGGGCGAGCGCCCGGTCGCTGCGCTCCCCGATCCAGGGGTCGATCACGACGTCCCACACCTTGGCGGCGGTCACCACCAGCCCGGCCACGAGCGCGGCGACGCCGAGGGTGTCGGTCAGGTAGTACACGAGCACGAGGCCGGGCAGCGTCGCGAACCCGCCGGTGCCGATCGAGCCGATCGCATACCTGGTCACGACGCCACGGGACAGGGATCGCTCCGGTGCGGTCATGGAGGCAGTGTACTCATCGAACGGCGAAGTGGGACAACTGACCTAGACTGTGCCTCATGCGTGCCACGATGGCCTCCCCCGACCTGTACCGGAGCCTCGCCGACGACGTCGTCGCGTCGGGTTCCGAGACCACCGCCGTCCCCACCCCCTCGACCGGCGGGACCCTGCACGAGCTGCCACGCTCGAGCGCCGACGACGTGCGCGACGCGGTCGCCCGCGCCCGCCTCGCGCAGCTCGCCTGGGCGCGCGCCGGGTTCGCCGAGCGTCGCCGCGTGCTCCTGCGCGCGCACGACCTGCTCCTCGACCGACGCGAGCTCCTGCTCGACCTCGTGCAGCTCGAGAGCGGAAAGACGCGCGGGCAGGCGCTCGAGGAGGTCTTCCAGGCGGCATCCGTGACCCGCTACAACGCGCTCGCCGCGCGGCGCGTGCTGCACGGCCGACGGCGTCGCGCCGGCATCCCCCTCGTCATGACCACGCGCGTGCGCTACCGCCCGAAGGGCGTCGCGGGCGTCATCACGCCGTGGAACTACGCGCTCAGCCTCGCCGCGATGGACGTCGTGCCCGCGCTCGCGGCCGGCTGCGCCGTCGTGCAGAAGGCCGACGACCAGGGTGCGCTGTCGATCCTCGCCCTGCGGCGGGCGTTCGTCGACGCCGGCGTGCCCGAGGCGCTGTGGGCGGTCGTCGCCGGGCCGGCCGACGAGGTGGGCGAGGCGCTCACCGACGAGGTCGACTTCATCTGCTTCACCGGTTCGACGGCCGTCGGCCGGCGGATCGCCGAGAAGGCCGGCCGCCGCCTCGTCGGCGCGTCGCTCGAGCTCGGCGGCAAGAACGCCGCGATCGTCCTCGACGACGTCGACCCCGAGCGCGCCGCGGCGGATGTCGCGTTCGGCTGCTTCTCGGCCATGGGCCAGCTCTGCGTCTCGATGGAGCGCATCTACGTGCAGCGGAAGGTCGCCGGGCCGTTCACGAAGGCGCTCGTCGACCGCCTCGGGTCCGCGACCCTCGGATCGTCGCTCGACTACGGCTCCGACTTCGGCTCGCTCGCGACCGCCGCGCAGCTCGACCGCGTCCAGGCGCACCTCGACGACGCGCTCGGCAAGGGCGCGACCGTGCTCGCCGGCGGCCACGCGCGCCCCGACGTCGGACCGTGGTTCTTCGAGCCCACGGTGCTCACGGGCGTCACGCCCGAGATGCGCGTGCACGCCGAGGAGACCTTCGGCGCGGTCGCGTCGCTCTACCTCGTCGACTCCGAGGAGGAGGCGGTGCTCGCTGCGAACGCGAGCGACTACGGCCTCAACGCCTCCGTCTTCACGACGTCGCCGAGACGCGCGCGGCGGGTCGCCGAGGCGCTCGAGGCGGGCAGCGTGAACATCAACGAGGCGTACCGCGGCTCTTTCGCCTCGGTCGACGCCCCGATGGGCGGCGTGAAGTCGTCGGGCGTCGGCCGCCGCAACGGACCCGAGGGCCTCATGCGGTTCGTGGAGCCCGTCACGATCTCGAGGGCGACCGGGCTCCTGCAGCTGCCCCGGAGCGGGCGCGAGGTGGCGCTGCTCGCCGAGCCGTTCATGCTGCTCGCACGCGTGCTGCGCGGCATCCGTCGCCGCTGAGGTGCGCGACGCCGAGGTGGTTCGAGGCTAGGTGGCCTCGGAGTCGAACGGTGCGGTCTCGCCGGCGCCGAGCACCTCGCGCTTGCGCTTGTGCTGCAGGTAGGCCGAGTTCTCGTTCACGGTCGCGCGGGCCACGACGGGCTTCGCCGGTTCGGGCTCGGCGAACGGGTCGACATCGGTCAACGCCTCGCGGATGATGCGCCGCGGGTCGTACTGCCGGGGGTCGAGCTTGCGCCAGTCGACGTCGTCGAAGTCGGAGCCCATCTCCTCCTTGACGCGGTCCTTCGCGCCGCTCGCCATGTCGCGCAGCGAGCGCACGAGACGGCCGAGTTGCGCGGCGTAGTGCGGGAGTCGCTCGGGCCCGAGCAGGAAGACGGCGATCACCCCGATGATGAGGAGCTTCTCGAACGTCAGACCGAACACCACTACAGGATAGTGGGCGGCGAGGCGTGTGTTCGCCGCAAGCGCCTCACCGTAGGCTTGGGGGTCGAGAGATCACCGGGAGCCGAAGTGTCCGATCGAGACCTGAACTGGAAGTACGTCGACGAGTCGGTCGTGGAGTCCGACGCCATCGCGAAGGCCAGGCAGCAGTCCCTCGAGCTCGGCATCGACCCGGTCTCACCCGCCGTCGGCGCCCAGCTCGGCGTCATCGCCGCGGCCGCGCGCGCCGAGTCCGTCATCGAGGTGGGCACCGGCGTGGGCGTGTCGGGCCTGTGGATGCTGCAGACCGTGCGCAGCGCGATGCTGACGTCGATCGACACCGAGAACGAGTACCAGCAGCACGCCCGCGAGCACTTCGCCGACGCCGGGATCGCGCCCGCGCGCGTCCGGCTCATCGCCGGACGCGCCAGCGAGGTGCTCCCGCGCATGAACGAGAGCTCCTACGACATCGTCGTCATCGACGCGGATGCCCCGTCGGTGATCGAGTACGTCGAGCACGGGCTGCGCCTGGCGAAGCCCTACGGCTCGGTGCTCGTCGCCCGTGCGCTCTGGAAGGGTCGCGTCGCCGACCCGGCGCGCCGGGACGACGCCGCGACCGCCTTCCGCGAGCTCATCTCCGAGCTCTCGGCCTCGTCGGCAGTTGCGACGGCCGTCTCCCCTGCGGGAGACGGCCTGCTCCAGATCGTGAAGCTGGGGGCCTGACTCAGGCGGGATTCACGACGCCGCCGAGGACGTCGTAGAGCTCCTTGGCCTCAGCGTCGTTCACCGAGACGACGAGACGACCGCCTCCCTCGAGCGGAACCCGCACGATGATGAGGCGACCCTCCTTCACAGCCTCCATAGGCCCGTCTCCGGTGCGTGGCTTCATGGCCGCCATTGAGCTACCCCTTTCGTGGCTGATCTTCCCATTATCGGCCATCCCGAGCGGCGCTGGGAAATCCCGGCCGGCTTGTGGACAACGCTTCCAACGCCCCGAGCGCGCGCGACGCGGCATCCGCACGCTCGATTCCGCCGCTCATCAGGAGATGTGCGCACGCATCACGGCGGCGTCCAGTCGCGCCCGTCGACGCCCCAGCAGATGAGGAGCCAGCCGACCTGGAGCAGCAGGAAGAGCACGACGAGTCCCGAGCGGTACCACTTGGACCGCGGCAGGGCGAACGCGCCGAGCAGCGGGAAGAGCGGCGCGAGGATGCGGAACGTGCTCGACTGCGGGAAGAACACGGCCAGCAGGTAGAGCGCGTAGCTGATCGACCAGAACCGGATGTCGGTCCCGAGGCGCCGGACCGCCGGCGAGGCCAGGAACACCGCGAAGGCGAGGATGAGCGCGATGACCGCGATGGTGCCCATCGGCTGCTGCAGCCACCACTCCCCCGACAGGAACCACGCCGTGAACGGCACGAGCTCGCGGTACCCGATGTAGGCCGAGCGCCACGCGAGCTCCGTGTCGAAGTAGGCCATGAGGTCGCCGGTCGCGATCCCGGCGATGGCGATCCAGGCGAGGCCTGCGAGCCCCGAGAACACGGCGGCGGATGCCGCGAGCACGCGTTCGCGCACGGGGAACGGCTCCGTGTCGCGGCGGAACCAACGCCACGCCCAATGCAGTACCAGCGCCAGCGCGAACGCGAGCGCGCCGGGGCGCGTGAACGACCACGCGAGCACCACCGGGAAGAGCCAGCCGTAGCGACGGTCGACGAGCAACAGGAGCGCGAGCGCCAGCCAGAGGAATCCGAGCGACTCGGCATAGCCGAACTGCATGATCGGCGCGACGGGCGCGACGCAGAACAGCACGACCGCGAACAGGGCGCGGTCGGGCTCGAGGAAGCGCGACATGAGCCGGTGGAACACGAGCGCGGCCCCGAGCCCGGCGGCCACGGAGACGAGCACCGACGCGACGTTCCACGGCACGGCGAGCCACGTGAGCGAGCCGACGAGCGCCGGGTAGACCGGGAGGAACGCCCACGCGTTCTCTCCGACGTGCCCCTCGGCGGTGAGCGGCAGGGTCGACGGGTAGCCGCCCAGCCAGATGAGCTGGTACCAGAGCGCGTCCCACATGTTCGCGTACTCGAAGTAGCCGGGCTTGGCCGGCGTCCACGGGTTCGGGCCCTGCGCGCTCGCGAGCGACAGCACGATGACCGTGGTGACGAGGCGGGACGCGGCGTAGACGATCGCGACCTTCGCCCACCACGGCAGCAGTCGCCACCGCACGCGCGGCGACGACCGGGTGGCGCGGAACGGATCGCGCTCCCGCTCGATCGGCGTGCTCGTCACGGCGGCCCCGCTCAGGCCGCGCCGGTGAGCCACGACCGCAGCGCGCGCTCGCACTGCAGGATCTGGTCGGTCGCGACGCGCTCGTCGTCGGCGTGCGCCTTCAGCGGGTCGCCCGGCCCGAAGTTCACTGCGGGGATGCCCATCGCGCTGAACCGCGCGACGTCCGTCCAGCCGTACTTCGGATGCGCCGGCCCGCCCACCGCGGCCACGAACCGCTGCGCGAACTCGGCGTCGAGGCCCGGCCGGGCGCCCTCCGCCTCGTCGACGACCGTGAGCTCGTACTCGGGGAACAGGTCGCGCACGATCTCGATCGCCTCGGCCACCGTGCGGCTCGGCGCGAAGCGGTAGTTCACGTGCAGCATCGCCTCGTCGGGGATCACGTTGCCCGCGATGCCGCCCGAGACGCCCACGGCGTTCAGTCCCTCTCGGTAGGCGAGCCCGTCGACCTCGACGGTCTCGGCCTCGTAGGCGGCGAGCCGCTCGAGCGCGGGCGCGAGCTTGTGCACGGCGTTGTCGCCGACCCAGCTGCGCGCGGAGTGCGCGCGCACGCCGTAGGCGCGCAGCTCGACCCGGAGGTTGCCGTTGCAGCCGCCCTCGACGCGGGAGTTCGACGGCTCGCCGAGGATCGCGAAGTCGCCCGTGAACAGGTCGGGCCGGTTGCGCGCGAGGCGTCCGAGGCCGTTGAGCTCGGCGGAGACCTCCTCGTGGTCGTACCACATCCAGGTGATGTCGTACGCGGGATCCGCGAGCTCCGAAGCGAGCTTCAGCTGCACCGCGACGCCGCCCTTCATGTCCACCGTGCCCCGACCCCAGAGGTAGCGCTCGCCGTCGACCGTCTCGAACCGGGTCGGCAGGTTGCGGTTGACCGGCACGGTGTCGAGGTGCCCGGCGATCACGACGCGGCGCTCCCGGCCGAGGTTCGTGCGGGCCACCACGGTGTCGCCGTCGCGGATGAGGTCGAGGTGCCCGGCATCCGCGAGGGCCTCGACGACGAGGTCGGCGAGCAGCGTCTCGTCGCCCGAGACGCTCGGCACGTCGCAGATCGCCTGCGTGATGGCCACCGAGTCGGCGGTGAGGTCGAGGACGGGCCGGGGCGAGGCGTCAGCAGGCATGCTCCGAGTCTACGGAGCGACCACGTGCGTCACGGATGCCGCGGGCGGGCGGCCCGCGGATACGCTGGAGTCATGCCCGCCACGAACGACGCCGCCTCCTCCCCTGCCCGCACCGCCTGGGGTCACGGCCTGGCGACGGTCGCCGCCGACGGGACCGTGCTCGACACGTGGTACCCGTCGCCCGCGCTCGGCGTCGACGACGGATCGCCCGTGCCGGTCGAGCTGCGCGCGCTCGCCGAGCGCGACGAACGCCGCGCGGTGTCGGTGGAGCCCGTCACCGTCGTGATCGACCTCGACGCGCCGCCCGCGGGAACGTCCGACGCCTACCTGCGCCTGCACCTGCTGTCGCACCTCGTCGTGCGGCCCAACGAGGTCAACCTCGACGGCGTGTTCGGCCACCTGCCCGCGGTCGTGTGGACGAACGCGGGCCCGGTGCATCCGACCGACTTCGCCCGGCTGCGCCCCGCCCTGCAGCGCGACGGCATCCACGCCACCGGGGTCGACAAGTTCCCGCGCCTGCTCGACTACGTCGTGCCCGAGCGCGTGCGCATCGCGGATGCCTCGCGCGTGCGCCTCGGCGCCCACCTCGCGCCCGGCACCACGGTCATGCACGAGGGCTTCGTGAACTTCAACGCCGGCACCCTCGGCACGTCGATGGTGGAGGGCCGGATCTCGCAGGGCGTCGTGGTCGGCGACGGCAGCGACATCGGCGGCGGCGCGTCCATCATGGGCACCCTCTCGGGCGGCGGCACGCAGCGCGTCGCGATCGGCGAGCGCGCCCTGCTCGGCGCGAACTCGGGCATCGGCATCTCCATCGGCGACGACTCCGTCGTCGAGGCGGGGCTCTACGTCACGGCGGGCACGAAGGTGGTCGTCGTGGGCGGCTCGGGCGAGGCCGGCCGCACCGTGAAGGCCCTCGAGCTCTCGGGCGTGCCGAACCTGCTGTTCCGTCGCAACTCGCTCAACGGACAGGTCGAGGTGCTTTCGCGCACGGGCGACGGGGTCGCCCTGAACGCCGCGCTGCACGCCTGACGCGACGCACGGCGACGTCGACTACAGTGGGGTCCTCAGGCCGCCGGTCGGCGGCCGTCGCCGTGCGCATCACGAAGGAGTGACGTGGGGACCGACGCACCCAGGACCCACCGGCACCGGGGACTCGCGTTCCTGACGGGCCTGCTCATCGCGGTGCTCGTGCTCGTGGTCGCCGCGGCGGGCCTCGGCTGGTGGACGGTGCAGCGCTCCTTCCCGACCACGAGCGGCCGCCTCGAGGTGCCGGGCCTCACGGCCGCGGTGACGGTCTACCGCGACGACGCCGGCATCCCGCAGCTCGTCGCCGAGACCGACCACGACCTCTTCCTCGCGCAGGGCTACGTGCACGCGCAGGACCGGTTCTGGGAGATGGACTTCCGCAGACACGTGACCGCCGGACGCGTGGCGGAGCTCTTCGGCGAGTCGCAGGTCGCCACCGACGCGTTCGTGCGCACGCTCGACTGGCGCGGCATCGCCGAGCAGGAGTACGCGCTGCTCGATCCGGCCACGCGCGGCTACTACGAGGCGTACGCCCAGGGCGTCAACGCGTACCTCCAGGAGCGCACCGGCGCCGACCTCTCCCTCGAGTACGCCGTGCTGGGCCTGCAGAACCCGGGCTACACGCCCGAGCCGTGGACGCCCGTCGACTCCATCGCGTGGCTCAAGGCCATGGCCTGGGACCTCCGATCCAACCTCGTCGACGAGGTCGACCGCGCGCTCCTCGCGAGCGAGCTGCCCGCCGAGGAGGTCGCGCGGCTGCACCCCGGATTCGCGTGGGACTCGATGCCGACCATCATGAAGGGGATGCCGGCCGAGGCGGCGCCGGCCGGCCTCGACGCCGAGGCGCTGCCCGACGGGGCATCCGCTTCGCCCTCGACCCTCGACCCCGAGACGGCCGCGGCGATCGCCGAGCCCCTGTCGTCGCTCGCGGCGCTGCTCGACGACGTGCCCGAGCTGCTCGGGCCCGACGGCGGCGAGCTCGGCTCGAACTCGTGGGTCGTCTCGGGCGCGCTCACCGAGTCGGGGATGCCGCTCCTGGCCAACGACCCGCACCTCGGGCCCGCGATGCCCTCCATCTGGACCCAGATGGGCCTGCACTGCGCCGAGCTCCGTGAGGACTGCGACTTCGACGTCGCGGGCTACACGTTCTCGGGCCTGCCGGGCGTGATCATCGGCCACAACCAGCGCATCGCCTGGGGCTTCACCAACCTCGGGCCCGATGTGGCCGACCTCTACCTCGAGAAGGTCGACGGCGACACCTACCAGCTCGACGGGCAGGTCGTGCCGCTCACGCTCCGCGAGGAGACCATCGACGTGGCCGGCGGCGACCCCGTCACCATCACGGTGCGCTCCACGGCGCGTGGGCCGATCGTGACCGACATCGGCTCGGACTTCGGCGAGATCGCGGCCGAGTACCCCGCGGCATCCGGCGCCCCCGACGGTCGGTACGAGCTGTCGCTCCAGTGGACGGCCCTGACCCCGGGCACCACCGCCGCCTCCGTCTTCGCGCTGAACCGGGCCAAGGACTGGGCCGCCTTCCGCGCCGCGGCCGACCTCTTCGACGTGCCCGCCCAGAACCTCGTCTACGCCGACGTCGACGGCAACATCGGCTACCAGGCGCCCGGCTCCATCCCGATCCGGCGCTCGGGCGACGGCACCGTGCCCATGCCCGGCTGGACGAGCGACAACGGCTGGAGCGGCATGGTGCCCTTCGACCAGCTGCCCTCGATGCTCAACCCCGACCGCGGGTGGATCATCACCGCCAACAACGCCGTCAGCCGCGACGGGCCCGTCCTCACCCAGGACTGGGACCTCGGCTACCGGGCCGAGACGATCGAGCGGATGCTGCAGGAGCGCATCGCCGACGGCGAGAAGCTCACCGCCGACGACCTCGCCGAGATGCAGCTCGACACCGCGGACATGAACGCCGCGGCGATCCTGCCCGTCATCGCAGAGCTGTCGCTCGAGGGCGACGCGGCCCGCGGCGCCGACCTGCTCGACGGCTGGGACGGCCGCGCCGACGTCGACAGCGGCCAGGCCGCGTACTTCGCGGTGTTCTGGCGCAACCTCCTCGACGACATGTTCGGCTCGCTGCCCGAGGCGACCCGGCCCGTGGGCGGCGACCGCTGGTATGGCGTGGTCGACGGGCTGCTCGACGAGCCCGATGCACGCTGGTGGACGAATGAGGACCAGGGCGTCGCCGGTCGCGACGCCATGCTCGCGCAGGCCCTCGACGACGCGTGGGACGAGTCGTCCAACCGCATGGGCGCCGACCCCGACCGGTGGCGCTGGGGCCTCCTGCACACGCTCACGCTGACCAACCAGAGCTTCGGGCAGTCGGGCATCGGCCCGATCGAGTGGCTGTTCAACCGCGGGCCGTACGAGGTCGGCGGCGGCTCGTCGATCGTGAACGCGATCGGCTGGGATGCGAGCATCGGGTACGGCGTGGACTGGGTGCCGTCGATGCGCATGATCGTGGACCTCGACGACCTCGACGCGTCACGGTGGGTCAACCTCACGGGCGCGTCGGGGCACGCGTTCCACCCGCACTACGCCGACCAGGCTCCGCTCTGGCAGGACGGCGAGACGCGCGAGTGGCCGTTCACCATGGACGCCGTGCGCGAGGCCGCCGGCGACACGCTGCAGTTGCAGCCGGCCGGAGGCTGAGGTTCAGGCCGAGGGGTAGCCGCGCGCCGGCTCGCCCACGTACAGCTGCTGCGGACGGCCGATCTTCGTCTGCGGGTCGAGGTTCATCTCGCGCCAGTGCGCCATCCAGCCGGGCAGGCGGCCGATCGCGAACAGCACGGTGAACATGCGCGTGGGGAAGCCCATCGCCTTGTAGATCACGCCCGTGTAGAAGTCCACGTTCGGGTAGAGGCGACGCTCCTTGAAGTAGTCGTCCTCCAGCGCGATCTGCTCGAGCTCCTTCGCGAGGTCGAGGAGCGGGTCGTTGACGCCGAGGCCCGCGAGGACCTCGTCGGCCGACTCCTTCACGAGCCTCGCGCGCGGGTCGTAGTTCTTGTAGACCCGGTGGCCGAAGCCCATGAGCTTGACGCCGTCCTCCTTGCGCTTGACGCGCTCGACGAACTTCGCGACGCCCTCGCCCGAGTCGCGGATGCGTGCGAGCATCTGCAGCACGGCCTCGTTCGCGCCGCCGTGGAGCGGGCCCGAGAGCGCCTGGATGCCGGCGGAGATCGACGCGTAGAGGTTCGCACCCGTCGAGCCGACGAGTCGCACGGTCGACGTGGACGCGTTCTGCTCGTGGTCCTCGTGGAGGATGAGCAGCCGATCGAGCGCCTTCGAGAGCACCGGGTCGATCGCATACGGCTCCGCCATGTTGCCGAAGTTGAGCCGCAGGAAGTTGTCGACGAAGCTCAGCGAGTTGTCTGGGTAGAGGAACGCCTGGCCGATGCTCTTCTTGTGCGCATAGGCGGCGATGACGGGAAGCTTCGCGAGCAGGCGCACCATCGTGAGCTCGACGTCGTCGAGGTCATGGGGGTCCGACGAGTCCTCGTAGTAGGTCGAGAGCGCGGAGACGGCGCTCGAGAGCACGGCCATCGGGTGCGCGGTGTGCGGGAGCGCGGAGAAGAACCGCTTGAGATCCTCGTGCAGCAGCGTGTGCCGGCGGATCTTCTCGTCGAACTCCCCGAGCTGGTCGGTCGTCGGCAGGCTGCCGTAGATGAGCAGCCACGCCACCTCGAGGTACGTGGAATGCTCGGCGAGCTGCTCGATCGGGAATCCGCGGTAGCGCAGGATGCCCTGCTCGCCGTCGATGTAGGTGATCTTCGACTGGGTCGACGCGGTGTTGACGAAGCCGTAGTCGAGCGCGGTGAGGCCGGTCTGGCGGGTGAGGGTCGACAGGTCGATGCTCGAATTGCCGTCGACGGCCGTGCGGATCGGGAACTCCGCGGTGCCGCCCGGGAAGGACAGGGTGGCGGCCTGGGGGTTCTGCCCGCTCGCCGGGGTCACGACGTCGCTCACGGCGCCTCCTGTGATCGTCACGTTCGCGGTCACCTGCTTTCCGAATTGGGGGCCGAAGGGCCGCGGATCCGAATACAGCCTAGACGTGCTCGCGGCACACTGTGGCATCCGCCAAGAGATCAGGGCTTCCGTTGGGGGTACACACAGGGTTGCCCCGGCTCACGCCGAGGCGACCGCCCGGAGCCGCTCCGCGGCCGCGGAGATGCGCTCGTCGCTCGCCGTGAGCGAGAGCCGCACGTGCTCGGGGAAGTGCACCCCGTAGAAGTGCCCGGGCCCGCCCAGGATGCCGAGATCGGCGAGGCGGCCGAGGCTGTCCCACGCGTCGCGACCCTCGGTCGCCCAGAGGTAGAGCCCGGCCTCGCTGCGGTCGATGCGGAACCCGGCGTCCTCGAGTGCCGACTTCAAGATGCCGCGGCGCGCCCGGTACCGCTCCTTCTGCTCCGCGACGTGCGCCTCGTCGCCGAGGGCGGCGACCATCGCGTGCTGGAGCGGCTGCGGCAGCATGAGCCCCGCGTGCTTGCGCACGTTGGTGATGCGCGCGATGAGCGTGCGGCATCCGGCCATGAACGCCGCGCGGTAGCCGGCCATGTTCGACTGCTTCGAGAGCGAGTAGATGACGAGGGTGTCGCGCCGGTCGCCGTCGGTGACGGCCGGGTCGAGCAGGCTCGGCACGGGCTCGTCGACCCAGCGGCCCTCCCAGCCGAGCTCGGCGTAGCACTCGTCGCCGACGATCACGGCGCCGAGCTCGCGGGCGCGGGCGCGGGCGGCGCGGAGCTCCTCGATCGTGAGCACGCGCCCGTCGGGGTTGCCGGGGCTGTTCAGCCAGATCAGCCGCGTGCCGACGGGCCAGTCGGCCGGGTCGTCGGCGGCCATGGCGGTCGCGCCGACGAGCACCGCGCCCATCTCGTAGCTGGGGTACGCCGCGCGCGGGTGCACGACGATGTCGCCGTCGCCGAGGCCGAGCAGGAACGGCAGCAGCGCGACGAGCTCCTTCGAGCCGATCGTCGGCAGCACGTTCGCCTCGGTGAGCCCGGGCACGCCGCGGCGCCGCTCGAACCAGCGCACGATCTCGGCGCGCAGCTCGGGCGTGCCGACGGTGGTCGGGTACGCGTGCGCGTCGGTCGCGACGGCGAGCGCCTCGCGCACGATCGTGGGCGTGGGGTCGACGGGCGAGCCGATCGACAGGTCGACGATACCGCCGGAGTGCGACTCGGCCCGGTCCCGGTAGGGGCCCATGAGGTCCCAGGGGTAGTCGGGCAGGTCGCCTCTCGCCATGCTCAGTGGCCCTGCGGAGGCAGGGCGGCGATGATCGGGTGGTCCTTTGGGATCACACCGACCTTCGCAGCGCCACCCGGCGAGCCGACCTCGTCGAAGAACTCGACGTTGGCCTTGTAGTAGTCGGCCCACTCCTCGGGGAGGTCGTCCTCGTAGTAGATCGCCTCGACGGGGCACACGGGCTCGCAGGCGCCGCAGTCGACGCACTCGTCGGGGTGGATGTACAGCGAGCGTTCACCCTCGTAGATGCAGTCGACGGGGCATTCGTCGATGCAGGCCCGGTCCTTGACGTCGACACACGGCAGGGCGATGACATAGGTCACGGTGACTCGCTGTCCTCTCGGATGGCTGGGATACCAGTCTATGCGCCGTCGGCGACGGCGGTGCGTCGTGCGGGCAGGCTCGGCCACGCCACGACGAACACGGCGATGAGAGCCGGTCCCACCGCCCAGATGGTGCCGACGAGGTCGCCGGCGACGAGCACGGAGCCGCCGGGGCCGGGCAGCGTGAGCAGCGCGACGATCCCCACGATGCCGGCGCCGGCGGCCGCGGCGGCCCAGCGACCGCCGGCCACGAGCCGGATGCCGAGGAGGAGTGCGAAGACGCCGACGAGGGCGAGCGCGAGGCCCCAGGGGACCTCGACGTCGCCGATGCGGAGGCTCTGCCGGTGCCCGACCGTGGCGACCGCGCCGTAGATCACGCCGATGAGGAACGCGAGGGCGTACGTGCCGACGCGCGCGAGCAGCGTCGGGCTCTGCTGGTCGTTCACTGCTGCGTCGGGGTGACGGTGTACGAGACGTTCTTGCCCTGGCCCACGAGCAGCACGGTGTACTCGCCGTCGGAGTAGAGCTCGGCACCCATGCCGCCGGTCGCGATCGACGGGTCCTTGGTGAAGCCCGCGCCCTCCAGCGCGGCCGCCGCATCGGCCATCGGGTCGGCGGCGTCGGACGTGACCACGACCGTCCATCCCTCGGTGCCCTCGGCCGATCCGCCGGCGCCGCCCGCGATCGAGCCGTCGATCACGGGGACCGACTCGGGGAAGCCCTCGGGCAGCTCGCCGAGGCTGACGTCGCCGCCGGTCGCGCTCTCGATCGCCTCCTCGACCCCCTGCTGCACGGCGTCGACGGGATTGCAGCCGGTCAGGAGCGACGCGGTGACGCCGGCGACCGCCAGGGCGATCGCGGCACGTGTGCGGGTCGGGGTCGACATGGCGGACTCCTCGGTGGCGGTCGATGGCGGAGGGCGAGCCGTGTGCGCGGCACGGAGCCGCGGCATCCGCTCGCTCGGAGTCTATCTCCCGGCGCCCGGGCGCGACGATGCCGTAGCGTGGGTGAGGCGCGGCGCCGGCGCCGCCGGGAGAGGACGCGATGACGATGTCGGATGCTGCAGCGACCGGGGGCGACGGCGAGCGGGCGGTGCGCGTGGAGCGCGATGCCAACGTCGCGATCGTCGTGATCGACCGGCCCGCCGCGCTCAACGCGCTCTCGGCGTCGGTGCTCGAGGAGCTCGAGGCCGCGTTCACGGCGCTGGCCGACGAGGTGCCGGAGATCCGCGGCGTCCTGCTCGTCGGCGAGGGCGGGCGGGCGTTCGTCGCCGGGGCGGACATCCGCGCCATGACCGCGCTGACACCCGAGGAGGCCGCCGAGCTCTCGCGTCGCGGGCACCGCGCCGCGGCCGCGATCGAGGCGCTCCCGGCACCGGTCATCGCCTGCGTCGACGGCTACGCACTCGGCGGCGGGCTCGAGATGGCGCTCGCATGCGACCTCATCTACGCGACGGATGCCTCGACGTTCGGCCAGCCAGAGGTGAAGCTCGGCCTCATCCCCGGCTTCGGCGGCACCGTGCGGCTGCCGCGCGCGGTGGGCCTCGCACGCGCGAAGGAGCTCATCTACTCCGGACGGCGGATCGGGATCGACGAGGCGCTCGACTCGGGCCTCGTCGCCCGCAGCTTCGCCGACCGCGCGGCGCTCCTCGACGGAGCCCGTGCGACGATCGACCTGATCGCGACGAACTCCCCCACCGCGGTCGGCACCGCCAAGCGCGTGCTCGTCGAGGCGGCCGGCCAGCCCACCGCGGTCGCGAGCGACCTCGAGGTCGGCGCGTTCGAGGACGCGTTCCGCACCGAGGACATGCGGGAGGGCGTCGCCGCCTTCCTCGAGAAGCGCGAGCCGCGGTTCGGGGGCGCCTGAGACGTCAGGGCATCACGGCGGCGACGGCGCCGGATGCAGCGCGAGGCGGGCGCACGCACGCGCCCGCCCCGCGGCATCCGCGGCACTCGTCAGGCGTTGACGTGCTCGGAGAGCCAGGCGAACCCGTCGAAGCGGACGCCGTCGGCGCCGAACATCTCGAGGTGCAGGTGCGGGCCGGTCGACTGGCCGGTGGTGCCGACGAGGCCGATCTGCTGGCCGGCGGTGATCTGCTGGCCCTCGGACACCTGGAGCGAGCCGTACTGCATGTGGCCGTACGAGGTCGTGACGAGCTCGCCGCCGATGTTGTGCTGCACCTCGACGTTCACGCCGAGCCCGCCGCCGTCCTCGGTGGCGAGCACGACGACACCGTCGGCGACGGACATGACGGGCGTGCCGTTGCCGGGATTGAAGTCGACGCCGTCGTGATACGTCGAGCAGCCGTCGCACGGCGCTTCGCGGGGGCCGAAGCCCGAGGCGCGCTTCGACCAGTCGACGACCGGCCAGACGATGCGGCCGGACTCGACGACCGAGACCGAGCCGAGGCCGGCGACCTCGCTCGTGATGGGCGGCGGAGCCGCCTCGACCGAGTAGCCGCCGGGCATCATGGGCTCGAGCACGGCCTCGCTCGCGACGTCGAGCGTCTGCGGGTCGAGCGAGATCGTGTCGTCGACGGGGGCGTAGACCGAGGCGCGAGGCTCGGCGTCGGTCGCGCTGATGGCGAGCGCCGGCACGCTCGTGGCGATCATCATGCCGCCGACGAACGACATCGCGAGCACCGAGACGGCCGGGCGGAGCGACCGACGACGGCCGTCGGGACGGGTCGTCGGCGTCGAGGCCGTGGCTGCCGCGGCCTCGCGACGCTCGCTGGAGCGTGCGGCGGACTCACGGGTCGCTCGGGTGCTGCGGGTGGTGAAGCGGACAGGGGGCGTTGAGGCGGCTCGACGGCCGTGCTTGGGGGAAGTCATGCAGTGCGTTACGTATTCGGGTTCGGGGGCGTTGAGACAATCTCGCCTACCGTACGCACCGAGTCTGGGAGGTTCCTCCGTTATCGAACCGTTATCTGGGAAAGCCCTGAGAACGCTTTCCCGAAACGATTCAATGGCCGGGCCCACCGGAGACGCCGAAGGACGCCCGAGGTGCACTCCCGGGCGTCCTTCGTACGGGCGTGCTAGCCCTGCTTCTTCAGGCGCGACGCCGCGCGGGCGCGCGCCGTCTGGTCGAGCTCGACCTTGCGGATGCGCACCTTCTCGGGCGTGACCTCGACGCACTCGTCCTCGCGGGCGAACTCGAGGCACTCCTCGAGCGTGAGCTGGCGCGAGGGCGTCATCGACTCGAAGGTGTCGGCCGTCGACGAACGCATGTTCGTGAGCTTCTTCTCCTTCGTGATGTTCACGTCCATGTCGTCGTTGCGCGAGTTCTCGCCGATGACCATGCCCTCGTAGACCTCCTCCGTGGGGTTCACGAAGAAGGTCATGCGCTCCTGGAGCGCGATGATGGCGAACGGGGTGACCACGCCGGCGCGGTCGGCCACGATGGAGCCGTTGTTGCGCGTCATGATGGCGCCGGCCCACTCGTCGTAGCCGTGCGAGATCGCGTTCGCGATGCCGGTGCCGCGCGTGATGGTGAGGAACTCGGTGCGGAACCCGATGAGCCCGCGGCTCGGCACGATGAACTCCATGCGCACCCAGCCCGTGCCGTGGTTCGCCATGTTGTCCATGCGGCCCTTGCGCGCGGCGAGGAGCTGCGTGATCGCACCGAGGTACTCCTCAGGCGCGTCGATCGTGAGGTGCTCGAAGGGCTCGTGCACCTTGCCGTCGACGGTGCGGGTGACCACCTGCGGCTTGCCGACCGTGAGCTCGAAGCCCTCGCGGCGCATCTGCTCGACGAGGATCGCGAGCGCGAGCTCGCCGCGGCCCTGCACCTCCCACGCGTCGGGGCGGCCGATGTCGACCACCTTCAGCGACACGTTGCCGACCAGCTCGCGGTCGAGGCGGTCCTTCACCATGCGCGCGGTGAGCTTGTGGCCCTTGACCTTGCCCACGATGGGCGACGTGTTCGTGCCGATCGTCATCGAGATCGCGGGGTCGTCGACGTGGATCGCCGGCAGCGGGCGCACGTCCTCGGAGTCGGCGAGGGTCTCGCCGATCGTGATGTCCTCGATGCCCGCGACGGCGATGATGTCGCCGGGGCCCGCCTCCTCGGCGGGGAAGCGCTCGAGCGCCTTCGTCTTCAGGAGCTCGGTGATGCGCACGTTCGAGTGCGAGCCGTCGTGACGCACCCACGCGACCGTCTGGCCCTTGCGGATGGTGCCGTTGAAGACGCGCAGCAGCGCGAGGCGGCCGAGGAACGGCGACGCGTCGAGGTTCGTCACCCACGCCTGCAGCGGCGCCTCGTCGTCGTAGGTCGGCGCGGGAACGTGCTCGAGGATCGCCGCGAAGAGCGGTTCGAGGTCGTCGCTGTCGGGCAGGCTGCCGTTGGCCGGCTTCGTGCTCGAGGCGCGGCCGGCCTTGCCCGACGCATAGACGACGGGCACGTCGAGGATCGCGTCGAGGTCGAGGTCGGGGACGTCGTCGGCGAGGTCGCTCGCGAGGCCGAGGAGCAGGTCCTGGCTCTCGGCGACGACCTCGTCGATGCGCGCATCGGGCCGGTCGGTCTTGTTGACGAGCAGGATCACCGGGAGGCGGGCCTCGAGCGCCTTGCGCAGCACGAAGCGCGTCTGGGGCAGCGGTCCCTCGCTGGCGTCGACGAGGAGCACCACGCCGTCGACCATCGAGAGGCCGCGCTCGACCTCGCCGCCGAAGTCGGCGTGGCCCGGGGTGTCGATCACGTTGATGGTGACGGCGCCGCCGTTCGCGTGCGCACCGCGGTACTCGACCGCGGTGTTCTTCGCGAGGATCGTGATGCCCTTCTCGCGCTCGAGCTCGTTCGAGTCCATCGCGCGCTCGTCGACGTGGGCGTGCTCGGCGAACGAGTTGGTCTGCTTGAGCATGGCGTCGACGAGGGTCGTCTTGCCGTGGTCGACGTGGGCGACGATCGCGACGTTGCGCAGGTCGTTGCGGGTGGCGTTGGCCATTGGTGGGTCCTCAGTGGGGTACGTGTCGTCACATGGCACCGGCGCAGCCCTGGGCGGGCGGCACGACGGCAGCGCGGAAGCGCTGTGTGTGGAGGTCGGTGGGATGGCGCGGCGCCGAAGCGCGGCGCGCGCCATCCGATCCTACCGTGCGCGGCGCGGGTTCGGCTGGGAACGCCGAACGCCCGGCATCCGGATGAGCGGATGCCGGGCGCTCCGGTCGTCGCGTGACTAGGCGCCGAGCTGGATGCCGGCCCCGGGGATCGCCGCGAGCAGGTCGCGGGTGTACTGCTCCTTGGGGTTGTCGAACACCTCGTCGGTGGTCGCCGTCTCCACGATCTTGCCGCGCTGCATCACGCACACGTGGTCGGCGATGACGCGCACCACCGCGAGGTCGTGGGTGATGAACAGGTAGGTCAGCCCGAGCTCGGACTGCAGGTCGGCGAGCAGGCGCAGGATCTGGGCCTGCACGAGCACGTCGAGCGCCGACACGGCCTCGTCGAGCACCACGATCTCGGGCTTCAGCGCGAGCGCGCGCGCGATGGCGATGCGCTGGCGCTGGCCGCCCGACAGCTCGTTCGGGTACCGACCGACCAGCGTGCGCGGCAGCGACACCTGGTCGAGGAGCTCGTAGACGCGGGCGCGCCGGTCGGCACGAGTGCCGACCTTGTGCGTGTACAGCGGCTCCGAGATGGTGTTGCCGATGTTGCGCAGCGGGTTCAGCGAGCCGTACGGGTCCTGGAACACCGGCTGCATCCGACTGCGGAGCTCGAACATCTCCTTGCCGGTGACGCTCGCCAGGTCCCTGCCGCCGACCACGATCTTGCCGCTCGTGGTGTCCTCGAGCTTCAGCAGCATCTTGGCGACGGTCGACTTGCCGGAGCCCGACTCGCCGACGAGCGCCGTGGTGGTGCCCTTCGCGATCTGGAACGAGATGTCGTCGACCGCCGTGAAGTCGCCCGAGCCGCGGATCTTGAAGACCTTGGTGAGGTTCTCGACGACGATCGCGGGCGGGGCGGATGCCAGGGCCTCGAGCGCCTCGGCGCGTGCCTCGGCGGTGGCGATGAGGTCGATGGCGTCCCCGGCCGCCGCAGAGGCGTCCTCGGCCATCGACGACTCGGCCGCCGCGATGCTGCCCGACGCCTGGATGCGACGCGAGGCGAGGCTCGGGGCCGCGGCCACGAGGCGCTGCGTGTACGGGTGCTGCGGGTTCTGCAGGATCTGCGCCGACGGACCGGACTCCACCACGCGGCCCTTGTACATGACCACGAGCTGCTCGGCGCGCTCGGCCGCGAGGCCGAGGTCGTGCGTGATGAACAGCAGGGTCGTGCCGAGCTCCCGGGTGAGCGACTCGAGGTGGTCGAGGATCACGCGCTGCACCGTGACGTCGAGCGCCGAGGTGGGCTCGTCGGCGATGAGCAGCTGCGGGTCGGCCGCCAGGCCCATGCCGATGAGCACGCGCTGGCGCATGCCGCCCGAGAACTGGTGCGGGAACTGCTTCAGGCGCCGGTCGGCGTCCTGCAGGCCGGCTTGCTTCAGCACCTCGATCGCGCGCTTCTTGACCTCCTTGCGCCCGGTCGCGATGCCGTTCGCCTTGATGGCCTCCTCGACCTGGAAGCCGATCGACCACACCGGGTTGAGGTTGGACATCGGGTCCTGGGGGACGAAGCCGATCTTGCGACCGCGGATCGACTCCATCTCCTTCTTCGACGCCTTGGTGAGGTCCTGGCCGTCGAGGAGGATCTGGCCGCCGGAGATGTGGCCGGTGCCGGGGAGCAGGTTGATGATCGCGTGCGCGGTCGTCGACTTGCCCGAACCCGACTCGCCCACGATGGCGAGGCTCTGGCCGCGGTAGAGCGTGATGTTCACGCCGTCCACGGCCTTCACGAGGCCGTCCTGGGTGGTGAAGCCGACCTGGAGGTCCTTGATCTCGAGGAGGGGACGCTCGCCGGTGTCGACGCTGGTCTGCTGGACGTCGGTGTTGACGATCTCGGTCATCGCTGCGCCCTCGCCTTCGGGTCGAGCGCGTCACGGATGACCTCGCCGAGCATGATGAAGCTCAGCACGGTGATCGACAGCGCGATGGACGGGAGGATGAGCACCTGCGGCGCCGTGCGGAGGTCGGTCTGCGCGGCGCTGATGTCGTTGCCCCACGACATGGTGGACGAGGGCAGTCCGACGCCGAGGAACGACAGGGTCGCCTCCGCGACGATCGCCGACGCGAGCGAGATCGTCGTGATGACGATGACGGGCGCGATCGAGTTCGGAAGCACGTGGCGCACCAGGATGCGGAACCGCGAGACGCCGAGGGCGGTGGCCGCCATGACGAAGTCGGCGTTCTTCACCCTCAGGATCTCGGCTCTCAGCACACGTGCTGTCGCCGGCCACGCGAATATGCCGATGGCGAGCGAGATCACCCACACGTTCGCGTACTGCGAGAACACCGACATGATGACCACGGCCGCGAGGATGTAGGGGATCGAGAAGAAGATGTCGCCGAGGCGCGAGAGGACCGAGTCGATCCAGCCGCCGTAGAAGCCCGCGAAGGCGCCGAAGACGATGCCGAGCACGAAGACCAGCACGGTCACGATGATGCCGACCGAGAGCGACGTCGACGTGCCGTGGATGATGCGCGAGTAGATGTCGCAGCCCTGCTTCGTGAAGCCGAGCGGGTGGCCATCGGTGGGCGCGCCGTTGCTGTTCGCGAGCTGGCAGTCGTTGTTCGGCGGGACCTGCGTGAACAGGCCCGGGAAGAGCGCGACGATCACGACGAGCAGGATGAGCGCCGAGGAGATCCAGAACATCGGGCGCTTGCGCACGTCGTTCCAGGCGTCGCGCCAGAGGTTCGAGGGCTTGCCCTCGGTCTGGACCTTGTCGATCGCGACGAGCGGGGTCTCCTCGATCGGCGCGACGAAGTGCTGCTGATCGGGTCTGGTGGTGTTACTTGGCATAGCGGATCCTCGGGTCGAGAACGGCGTACAGCAGATCCACCAGCAGGTTCACCACGAGGTAGATCAGCACCATGACGGTCACGAAGGAGACGACGGTGGGTCCCTCTCCGCGGATGATCGCCTGGTAGAGGGTGCGGCCGACGCCGGGCACGTTGAAGATGCCCTCCGTGACCGTCGCGCCGACCATCAGCACGCCGAAGTCGACGGCGAGATAGGTGACGACGGGGATGAGCGAGTTGCGCAGGATGTGCACGGGCACGATGCGGGTGCGCGACAGGCCCTTGCTCGCGGCGGTGCGAACGAAGTCCTGCGTGTCCGTGTCGATGACCGACGCCCTCGTCAGTCGGGTGATCTGCGCGAAGCTGATCGTCGCCAGCACCAGCGCTGGCAATATCAGGTCCTGCGTCGGGGCTCCGACGCCCACGGTGGTTCTGAACCAGCCGAGTTGGATGCCGAAGATGTACTGCGCGACGAACGCGACCACGAAGATCGGCAGCGAGATCAGGATGAGGCTCACGACGAGCGCGCTCGCGTCGAAGATGCCGCCCTTGCGGAGGCCCGAGATGAGGCCCACCGAGATGCCGGCGATCATCTCGAAGAAGATGGCGAGCACCGCGAGGCGGAGCGTGACGGGGAAGGTCGCCGCCAGGATCTCCGAGACGGGCTGGCCCGAGAACGAGGTGCCGAGGTCTCCGCGGAAGATGTTGCCGAGGAAGATGAAGTACTGGACGATGAACGGCTGGTCCAGGTGGTAGCGCTCGCGCAGCTGCTCGATGACCTGCGGGGGCGGGGTCTTGTCGCCGAACAGGGCGACGATCGGGTCTCCCGGCATTGCGAAGACCATGAAGTAGATCAGGAAGGTGGTGCCGAGCAGGACAGGGATCGCCTGAAGCAGTCGGCGCACGATGTAGCCGGCCATTGATCAGGCCCCGCTGTTCGTGGATGTTGACATGTTGAAAGAAACCTCACCGTTTGGAAGTTCGTCCACACGATGCTACGCCGATCGGCCGGGCACCGGGGATACGTGGGAGTGGGGCGGCAGTCGATTAGACTGCCGCCCCACGGGCGCCTCAGAGTCTAACCCCGAGTCACGCCTGAACGAGAATTACTCGCTCTTGGTCACCTCGTAGTACAGCGGGACCGAGTTCCAGCCGAACTGGACGTTCTCGACCGTCTGACCCCAGGCACCGTTGACCGTCGAGTACCACAGCGGGATCGCGGGGAGGTCCTTGAAGAGGATCTCCTGAGCCTGCTGGAACTTCTCGTTGGCCTTGTCGAGGTCGGTCTCGGCGAGACCCTCCTTGAGGAGCGCGTCGAAGTCGGCGTTCGAGTAGTCACCGTCGTTCGAGCCGGCGTCGGTCGCGTAGATCGGGCCGAGGAAGTTGAACAGGGCCGGGTAGTCGGCCTGCCAACCGGTGCGGAACGCGGTCTGGATGGTGCGGTCGGTGATCGCGGTGCGGACCTCGGCGAAGGTCGGGTACGGAGCGCCCGACGCGTCGATGCCGAGGTTGTTCTTCAGCTGGTTCGCGACTGCGTCGACCCAGGCCTGGTGGCCGCCGTCGGCGTTGTACGCGATCTGGAAGGAGCCGCTCCACGGGGAGATGGCGTCAGCCTGGGCCCACAGGTCCTTCGCGGCGTCGGCGTCGAAGTCGAGCACGTCGGAGCCGGGGATGTCCTCCGAGTAGCCGTCGATGACGGGCGACGTGAAGTCGTGCGCCGGGGTGCGGGTGCCCGAGAAGATCACGTCGGTGATCTCCTCGCGGTTGATCGCCTTCGAGATCGCGGCGCGACGGAGGTTGCCCTCCTCGCCGTCGAAGTGCGGGAGACGCGCCGGGATCGTGAACGACTGGAAGATCGCCGCGGCCTGCGTGACCGAGCGGTCGCCGAACTCGTCCTGGAAGGTCGAGAGCGCGCCGTCGGGGATGGCGTCGAGCACATCGAGGTTGCCGCCCTGGAGGTCGGCGTACGCCGCTTCCTGCGTGGCGTAGAAGATGATGTCGAGTCCGCCGTTCTGCGCGACACGGGGGCCGTCGTAGTCGGGGTTCACGACGAGGTCGATCTTCTCGTTGTGCTTCCAGGCGCCTTCGCCGTCGAGCATGTACGGGCCGTTGCCGACCGGGTTCTCACCGAACGCGGCGATGTCCTCGAAGGCCGACTCGGGGAGCGGGAAGAACGCCGAGTAGCCGAGGCGCAGCGGGAAGTCCGACTCGGGCTGCTTGAGCTTGACCGTGAAGGTCAGGTCGTCGACGACCTCGAGGCCCGTGAGCTCCGAGTCCTCGTCGTAGCTGAAGCCCTCGATCGACTCGAAGAAGTAGCTCGAGAGCTGCTCGTTCGAGAGGAGCGCGCCGTAGTTCCAGGCGTCGACGAACGAGTTCGCCGTCACCGGCTCGCCGTTCGAGAACTTCTGGTCGGCCTTGATCTTGATCGTGTAGTTCTGCGCGTCCTCGGTCTCGATCGACTCGGCCATGTCGTTGTGCGGAGCACCGTCGGCGTCGTAGTAGACGAGGCCCGCGAAGATCGCGTCGAGGATCTTGCCACCACCGGTCTCGTTGGTGTTGGTGGGAACCAGCGGGTTCTGCGGCTCCGAGCCGTTGGTCGTGATGACCGCGGTCGAGCTGCCGGCACCGCCGGTCGACTCGGGCGAGCCGCTCGTGCAGCCAGTGAGCGCGAGTGCGCCGGCTGCAGCAAGAGCAATGGCGGCGACGCCGATTCTCTTGATCTTCAATGTTCCTCCTGTGAGATGAGCGCAGACGCACGACTTATGGCCGCGTGGTGCGCTGGGATAGATCGAGGTTATGTATCGCTTCCTGTGGAATCAAACTCCAGAGGAAACCGTTACCGACGCGCAATGTTGCGCCCGATCCGGAAGCGGAAACCGCTGTCACCGCGCACGAATATTGCATGGGGGCTTGACATGCGAGGATAACCGCATGTCAAGCCCCCGGCGCCGCCTCCGGATCGAGGTCGTGATCGTCCTCGGACTCAGCTTGGGCGCGTCGGCGGTGTACTCGATCGTCTCCCTGGTCGCCAAGCTGACCGAGGAACGGGCGCTCGGCGACCAGTCCGTCGCGCTGAATCCGTCGCGCTCGAGCCGGGAGTGGCTCGACTTCACGTACCAGTTCCTCGACGTCTTCTTCGGGCTGTTCGCGGTCGCGCTCGTGCTCTACCTGCTGTGGCAGCCGGGCCTGAGCCCGTTCCGCCGCATCGGCTTCGACCTGACCCGGCCGGGGCGCGACGCGGCATCCGGCCTGCTGCTCGTCGCCGTCATCGGCGTCCCCGGGCTCGCGCTCTACGCGATCGGCCGGGCGCTCGGCGTCACGGTCGCGGTGCAGACCTCACCGGTCGACTGGTTCTGGTGGACGGTGCCCATGCTCGTGTTCCGCGCGCTGGAGGCCGCGCTCACCGAGGAGATCATCGTCGTCGGCTACCTGTTCACGCGGTTCCGCGAGCTCGGCGTGGGCCGCTGGGCGACGATCCTCTCGAGCGCCGTGCTGCGCGGCACGTACCACCTCTACCAGGGCTTCGGGCCGTTCGTCGGCAACGTCGCGATGGGCGTCGTGTTCGGGTGGGTCTACTCGCGATGGGGTCGCACGATGCCGCTCGTCATCGCGCACTGGATCCTCGACATCGTGTCGTTCGTGGGCTATCCGCTCGCGGTGGGCTGGTGGCCCGAGCTCTTCGCTCCCCCGGCCTGAGCGGCCTGGGTCGCGACGGGCGACGGATGCCGCGTGCGCGGCGCCTGCGGCACGTGCTCGCTGCGCGCGAGCGCCACGACCGTCGCGGGCATGGGCGGCAGCGACTCCTCGGGCACCTCGACGCGGAGGTCGGAGTCGGTCGCGCGCACGCGCGCCATGTCGTGCCAGCTGCGCCGGCTCGGCGAGCAGACGGCCGAGAACCCCTCGCCGCCGAAGACGGTGCTGCTCGAGTAGTCGGTGAACGACTGGGCTCGGCGCAGCGCCTCGGCCGTGCCCGGGTCGCGTCGCTCGAGGAGTCCGGCTCGCTGTTCGAGCCCGAAGCCCCGGCCGGCGAGCATCGAGCTCCCGACGAAGAGGCCCGTGAACGCGAGCGTGCCCAGCACTGCGATGAGATCGGCGGAGATCATTGCGCAACCCCCTCTTCGAGAGAACCTCAGTGTACTCCCGGAGGCGACCGTCGGGACCGCCCGGATCCGTCGCGTCGCGCGCATCGCGAGCATGGTCTGGGCGCGAACCGACTCCCCTCGCGCCGAAGGGAACGAAGGACCATGGACCTCGCACACGCCTTCGCCGCGGGCGGCCTCTCCGCACGCACCACCGACCGCCGGTTCCGGGCGACCGAGGACGAGATCCACGACGCGGAGCGCCGCGTCGTGGAGCGCCGCAGGGCCGCCGTCGCGGCATCCGCCGCGCGCGTCTACACCGAGCGCGGACGGCACGTCGCGCCGCGCCCAGCACCCCAGCGGCCCGCGACGGCCTGACGCCGCCCGACCCGGCCGATGCCGCTCAGCCGGCGACGCTGCGCATGAGCACGTCGCCGGTCGCGACCGCCCGGATCTCGAGCGACGCGATCTGGTCGACGGGCAGGGCGCTGCCCGCCTCGAGTCGCGCGGTCGCTCCGGGGGTCGCCCGCCAGGTCGACACCTCCGTGGTCGTGCCGTCATGGCCGATCACGACGAGCGCGTACGGCCAGCTCTCCTCGGCGTGGTCCTCGCCGGGCGTCGTCTCGTAGGTGCAGTCGAGCTCGATCCGCGTGCCCCACTCCACCGGCGTGAGCACCGCGCTCGCGGTGACCGGGCGATCGGCAACGGTCTCGAACGCGACGAGCTGCCGATCCGTCGCCGGCCGCATGAGCGAGAGCGGCACGGCGACCGCGGCGATCACGACGACCGCCGCCGCAGCCGCCAGCACGATGCGCATGCGTGTGCGACGGAGCCGACGTCGTCGGCCTTCACGACGCACGGCGTCGAGCAGCGCGGGATGGGGCGACGACATCGCGCCCTCGGGCTCCTCGAGGAGCGCCTCGGCGCGGTCGGCGGACAGCCGTGCGAGCAGGCCCGGCATCGGCGAGAGCTCGGCCACCGACCGGCGGCAGGCGTCGCAGGTCTCGAGGTGCTCCTCGTATTCCCGGCGCTCGGCCGGCGAGAGCGCGCCGAGCACGTAGGCGGAGTCCCAGTCGGCGTAGCGCGAGTGATTCGGGTTCATCGCGTCACCCCCTTCTCCTGCAATGCGAGGCGCAGGGCCCGCAATCCGTAGTGCAGCCGCGACTTGACGGTGCCCTCGGGGATCGAGAGCCGCCGCGCGACCTCCGCGATGCTGCATCCGCCGTAGTAGGCGTGCACGATCACCGCACGGTGCTCGAAGTCCAGGCCGGCGAGCGCCTCCTCGATGATGAGGCTCTCGAAGAGCTGGTCGGTGCCGTCCTCGCGTCCGGGGTCGGGCAGTTCGCCGACGCCGATCTCGTGCCGGCGGCGGGCGCTGCGCGCCTCGTCGATGACGAGGTTCCGCGCGACGGTGAACATCCACGACCGCGTCGACGCGGGCTCCTGCTCGAGGATGCGCGGGCTCCGCCACGCGCGCAGGAGCGTCTCCTGCACGATGTCGTCGGCGCCCGCGGGGTCGCCCGTGAGGTGCACGACGTACCGCCACAACGACGGCCCGTGCGCGTCGTACAGCGCGACGAGCCGACGATCGTCGTCCTGCGACATCGGTCACCTCCTGCGGTGACAACGAGAAGGAGCCCCGTGGGGTTCAGTCTCGCGGATGCTTCGACACCATCGCGCCGAAGCATCCGCATCGTTCATCGGTCGGCTACGCGAACGCCTCCACCGGCGGGCAGGCGCAGACGAGGTTGCGGTCGCCGAATGCCTGGTCGATGCGGCGCACCGGCGCCCAGTACTTGTTGCGCACGAGCGAGTGCACGGGGTACACGGCCTGCTCGCGGGTGTACGGATGCGTCCACTCCCCTGCGATGACCGACTCCGCCGTGTGCGGCGCGTTGCGCAGCGGGTTGTCGTCGGCCGGCCATTCGCCGCGGCCCACCGCGTCGGCCTCGGCCTTGATCGCGATCATCGCCTCGATGAAGCGATCGAGCTCGGCGAGGTCCTCCGACTCCGTCGGCTCGACCATGAGCGTGCCCGCCACGGGGAACGACATGGTCGGCGCGTGGAAGCCGTAGTCGATGAGCCGCTTCGCGACGTCGTCGACCGTGACGCCGGTGGCCGCGGTGAGCGGGCGCAGGTCGAGGATGCACTCGTGCGCGACGAGCCCGTTGTCGCCCGTGTAGAGCACCGGGAAGTGGTCGCGCAGTCGCGCCGCGACGTAGTTCGCCGCGAGCACCGCGGTCGCGGTCGCCTGCTTGAGGCCCTCCGAGCCCATCATGCGCACGTACGCCCACGAGATCGGCAGGATCGACGGGCTGCCGTACGGCGCCGCCGAGACGGGCCCGCCGTCGTGCGTGACGCCGCCCGAGTGGTCGGCGCGCTGCGCGAGCGGGTGGCCGGGCAGGTACGGCGCGAGGTGCGCCTTCGCCGCCACCGGTCCGACGCCCGGCCCGCCGCCGCCGTGCGGGATACAGAACGTCTTGTGCAGGTTGAGGTGCGAGACGTCGCCGCCGAAGTCGCCGAAGCGGGCGAAGCCGAGCAGCGCGTTGAGGTTCGCGCCGTCGACGTAGACCTGGCCGCCGGCGTCGTGCACGGCCCGGGTGATCTGCGTGACCTCGTGCTCGTAGACGCCGTGCGTCGACGGGTACGTGATCATGAGCGCGGCGATCCGGTCGGCGTGCTCCGCGATCTTCGCGCGCAGGTCGTCGAGGTCGACGTTGCCGAGCTCGTCGCAGGCGACGACCACGACGCGCATGCCGGCGAGCACCGCGGATGCCGCGTTCGTGCCGTGGGCGCTCGACGGGATGAGGCACAGGTCGCGGTCGAGGTCGCCGTTCGCGCGGTGGTAGCCGCGGATCGCGAGGAGGCCCGCGAGCTCGCCCTGGCTGCCCGCGTTGGGCTGCAGGGAGACCGTGTCGTAGCCCGTGACCTCGGCCAGCCAGTTCTCGAGCTGCTCGATGAGGCCGAGCGTGCCGACGACGTCGGCCTCGGGAGCGAACGGGTGCAGGTTCGCGAACTCGGGCCACGTGACCGACTGCATCTCGGTGGCGGCGTTGAGCTTCATGGTGCACGAGCCGAGCGGGATCATGCCGCGGTCGAGCGCGTAGTCGCGGTCGGCGAGCGACTTCAGGTACCGCATCATCTGCGTCTCGGACTGGTGCGTGTTGAAGACGGGGTGCTCGAGGTAGGTGCTCGTGCGACGCAGCGACTCGGGCAGGCTCCCGGGGAGCTCGCGCAGCGATACCGGCACGTCGATGCGCGGGTCGAAGCCGAACGCCTCGACGACGCGCGAGAGCTCGTCGGCGGTCGTCGTCTCGTCGACGGCGACGTGCACGGTCGCGTCGTCCGCCTCCCAGAGGTTGAGGCCGAGCTCTCGGCCGCGGGCGACGACGTTCCTCGCGAGTCCGGGCACGTGCACGCGGATCGTGTCGAAGTACGCGTCGTTCGCGAGGGTCAGCTCGTACGAGGTGAGCACGTCGGCGAGCGCCTTGGCCTTCGCCGCCGTCGTCGTCGCGATGTGCCGGATGCCTCGCGGCCCGTGGTACACGGCGTACATCGACGCCATGACGGCGAGGAGCACCTGGGCGGTGCAGATGTTCGAGGTCGCCTTCTCGCGACGGATGTGCTGCTCGCGCGCCTGGAGGCTCAGCCGGTACGCCGGGTGGCCCGCGGCATCCTGCGAGACGCCGACGAGGCGACCCGGGAGCTGGCGCTCGAGGCCCTTGCGCACGGCCATGTAGCCGGCGTGCGGGCCGCCGAAGCCCATGGGCACGCCGAACCGCTGCGAGGTGCCCACCGCGACGTCCGCCCCCAGCTCGCCCGGGCTCGTCAACAGCGACATCGCGAGCAGGTCGGCCGCGACGACCGCGAGCGCACCCTGTTCCTTCGATGCGGCGATGACGGATGCCGGGTTCCACACGCGGCCCGAGGCGCCCGGGTACTGCACGAAGATGCCGAAGTGCTCCCCCAACCGCTCGGTGAGCCGGTCGAGATGAGCATCGCCGTCGGGCTCGGTCGCGTCGACGAGCTCGGCGAGCGGCAGTACGACGAGCTCGATGCCCACGGCCTCGGCGCGCGAGACGAGCAGCGCGTGCGTCTGCGGCAGCGCGTCGGCGTCGACGACGAAGCGGTTCGAGGCGGACTTCGAGCCGCGGCGGGCGAGGAGCATGCCCTCGACGACCGCGGTGCCCTCGTCGAGCATCGACGCGTTCGCGGTGTCGAGTCCCGTGAGGTCGGACACCATCGTCTGGAAGTTGATGAGCGCCTCGAGGCGGCCCTGCGAGATCTCGGGCTGGTACGGCGTGTAGGCGGTGTACCAGCTCGGGTTCTCGAGCACGTTGCGCTGGATCACGGCAGGCGTGATCGTGCCGGAGTAGCCCAGGCCGATCATCGAGGTGCGCACGGTGTTCTGCTCGGCGAGCGCGGCGAGCTCCGCGATCGCCTCACGCTCGGTGGCGGCCGGCGGGATCACCGAGTCGACCACCTCCCCCATGCGGATGGCCGTCGGCACCGCCGCCGTCATGAGCGCATCGAGCGAGTCGTAGCCGAGCGCGGCGAGCATCCACTCGTGGTCGCGCGGGGTCGTGCCGATGTGGCGGCGCCCGAACGCGTCGAGGTCGAAGGCCGGGGAGGTGGGCATGGGGATCCTTCGTGTCGTGTCTGGTGCTGGTGGGGCGTCCGGCTACTCGCCGGTGAGCGCCCGGTACTCGTCGTGGGTGAGCAGCTTCGGGAGGGTCGGCGCGGTGACCTTGATGAGCCAGCCCTCGCCGAACGGGTCGCTGTTCACGAGCTCGGGCGCGTCGATCACGGCCTGGTTGGCCTCGACGACCTCGCCGTCGACGGGCGCGAACAGCTCGCCGACCGACTTCGTCGACTCGATCTCGCCGACGACGTTGCCCGACGTGATCTGCGTGCCGGCCTTGGGCAGGTCGACGTAGACGACGTCGCCCAGCTTCTCGGCCGCGTAGTCGGTGATGCCGATCGTCAGGGTGTCGCCGTCGACGAGCACCCATTCGTGCTCCTCGGTGTACTGCAGCGCGGTCAGGTCGGTCATGGGGTTCTCCTCGCGGTGGGCGGTGCGGTGGGTTCGGTGGTGGTTGCGTCAGGCGGGGCGCTTGTAGAAGGGAAGCGGCACGACGGATGCCGGGACGCGCGTGCCCCGGACGTCGACGTACAGCTCGCGGCCGGGCTCCGCGGCATCGGGCGCGACGAACGCCATCGCCACGGGGTGGCCGAGCGTGGGCGACAGCGCGCCGCTCGTCACGACGCCGACGCGCGCGGCATCCGCGCCCTCGCCGTCGTAGACCTCGTAGTCGGCGCGCGCGGCGCGGCGACCCTCGGCGGCGAGGCCGACGAGCACCGGGGCATCCGTCGGAGGGCCCGCCTCGATGGCCGCGCGACCGACGAAGTCGCCCTCCTTCGCGAGCGCGACGACGCGGCCGAGGCCAGCCTGCACGGGGAAGGTGTCGCGGTTCAGCTCATGGCCGTAGAGGGGCATGCCCGCCTCGAGGCGCAGCGTGTCCCGGCTCGCGAGTCCGGCCGGGACGACGCGGGGGCCGCCGGTCTCGGTGAGGGCCTCCCAGAGGCGCGCTGCGCGGTCGGGGGCGACGTAGAGCTCGAAGCCGTCCTCACCGGTGTAGCCGGTGCGGGCGACGAGCACGGGCTCGCCCTCGAAGGTCGCCGGGAACGCACGATAGTACTTGAGCGCAGCGAGCTGCACGTCGAACTCCTCGACGTCGTTGCCCGGGCCGTCGTCGACGCCGAAGCCCGGCGTCTCCTCGAGCACGGCGCGCGCGTCGGGGCCCTGCAGGGCCACCAGGGCGACGTCGTCGCTCTCGTCGGAGACGAACGTGTCGAAGCCCTCGGCTCGTGCGACGAGCTCCGCCGCGACCACCTCGCGGTTGGCGGCGTTCGCGACCACCATGTAGCGGTCGTCCCCGGTGCGGTAGACGACGAGGTCGTCGATGATGCCGCCGTCCTCGTCGAGCAGCAGCGAGTACTTCGCCTGGCCGATCTCGATGGCCGACAGCTTGCCGGCGAGCGCGAAGTCGAGCGCTGCGGCGGAGCCCGGGCCGAGCAGGATGATCTCGCCCATGTGCGAGAGGTCGAAGATGCCGGCGTGCGTGCGCACGGCGTGGTGCTCGGCGAGGTCGCTCGAGTAGCGCACGGGCATCTGCCAGCCCGCGAAGTCGGTGAACGACGCGCCGGCGGCGCGGTGCACCGCATCGAGCGGGCTTCGACGTTCGGTGGTGCCGGGGGTGGTGCCGGGGTCGGTCACGAGTTCTCCAGAGTCGCGTGGGCGGTCGGCGGATGCCGCTGGGAACTCCCCCTCTGTCATGGGCCTGAGAGCTTCACGCGAGTTCGCGCTTTCACCGTCGGCGGGATGTGGCGGGAATGCCCGATCCGCTTTTCAGAGCGGCCTCGTCGTCGCGGTGTGAGACCTGAGAGATTGGCGGGGAGGCTTGCTCCTTCGGTGCCGGCCAGTGGTGCTCCTGGTGGAACTGGCCGGCTCTCCCGCGACGCGTCGATGGCCCGGTGTGAGGTTGTACCGCCGATCCTAGCCGACGCAGGCGCGCGCAGCCCTACTCCGGCCGGTTGCCGTGCGCGTCGTGCTCGAACGGCGTGGTGACGCCCTCGTAGGCGAGCGTCATCATCATTCCCGCGGCCGCGTGCGAGAGGTCGTGGCAGTGGTCCATCCAGATGCCCGGGTTGTCGGCCACGAGCGCGAGCTCCCAGACCTCGCCGGGCCGCACGTCCACCGTGTCGAGCCACAGCGGTGCGCCCGTGGCGGGCACCCCGTCCCGTGCGAGCACCAGCACGTGGTGGCCGTGCACGTGCATCGGGTGCACGTCGAAGCCGCGGTTGACGACCGTGAGCTTCACGACGTCGCCCTCGCGCACCCCGATCGGGTCGATGTGCGGGAACACCTGCCCGTTCACGGTGTACGCGTAGGTCGGGGCGCCGCCGACGAAGCGCGGCATCCGGTCGAGCACGAGCTCGCCCTCGGCCGTGAAGGGTCCGAGGCCGGCGAGGATCTCGGCGACGGTCTGGTCCCCGGCGCCATACGCGAGCAGGTCGAGCTCGGGCACGTCCGACACCTCGCGCGCGAGGTCGGGTCCCTCCGACGCGGGCGGGGCGACCACGACGACGGATGCCGCGGAGAAGTCGGTCTCGAACCGCACGCCGTCGTCGGGCACCGTGAACACGAGGTCGGCCCGCGCCCCGGCGCCGAGCCGCACCGACCGGTGCTCCACCTCGTCGCCCGCGGACAGCTCGCGACCGTCCACCGCGGCGACCCGGAACGGCGCGCCCACGACCGTGACCCGCATGGGCGCCTGCTCGGTGTTCGCGACCCTGAGCCGCACCGTGTCGCCCTCTGCGGCCTCGAACGACTGCGGCCCGTCAGTCGCGCCGACGACGACCTCGCCGCCGATCCGGTGCACCGGCAGTGCGAGGTCGAGCGACTCCGCGATTCCCGCGGCCGGCTCGACGACGAGCATGCCGTAGAGGCCGCGGCGCACGCCCTCGGACGCGGCCTGGTGCGTGTGGTACCAGTACGTGCCGGGCGTGTCGGCGACGAACCGGGACGTGAACCGCTCGCCCGGCAGCACCGCGTCCTGCGTCACGCCCGCGACGCCGTCCTCGCCGTTCGGCACGTCGTAGCCGTGCCAGTGCAGGGTCACGCCGTCGTCGATGTCGCGGTTCGCGAGGTCGACCTCGACGAGCTCGCCCTCGGTGACGCGCAACTCCGGGCCGACGACGGTGTCGCCGCCGAAGCCCCACGCCTCGACGGTGTCGCCCGATGCCAGCTCCACGTCGTGTCGTGCGGCGGTGAGCTCGAACCGGTGCACGTCGCCGGGCGCCTCTGCGGGCGTGCGGAGGTCGCTCACCGAGGTGGACGAGGTCGACGAGGCCGTCGCCGTCGCGGCATCCGTCGCCGGGCCGTCGTGACCATGGGCGGTGGATGCCTCGATGCGCGGCGCCGCGGTGTCGGACAGCCACGACCAGCCGACCCCGCCGGCGAGCAGCACCGCGAGCAGGCCCGCGAAGCCCGCGACGGCGCGACGCCCGCGATGGGTGAGGAGCGCCCACGTGAGCCCGGTCCCGAGCAGCACCGCGACGCCGAGCAGGAGGGTCGCCACGGCCTGCGGCGGGTAGCCGACGAGCCAGGTCGCGACGGCCGCGGCGGCCATCGCGTACCCGCCGCCGAGCACGAGCGTGCGGGCAAGGGGCATCCGGAGGCCGCGCAGCCACCACGCGAGGCCGACGGCGCCCGCGGCGAGCCCCACGACCTGGAACGGCAGCCCGACGACGAGCTTCTCGCCGACGAACCACCAGCCGCGACCGGCGAGGATGAACGCCCCGACGGCGGCGACGACGAGCAGGAGGGTCCCGCCCGCGGCGAGCGCCGTGACGATCAGTCGTTCGCGTCGATCGGCCCGCGTGGTCGACGAGCCCGTGGTGAAGCCTGCGGCGAGCCAGAGGCCCGCGCCGGCGATGGCGGCGGCCGACTGCAGCAGGAGGAGGGCCGCGGTGGTCATCGGGCCCTCCTCGCTGCGGGTCGGGATGCGGTGTGCGGGATCGCGCGTCCCCGGCTCAGGCGCTCGGCACGGGGGCCGGCGCGTCGTCGGCCGCCACGGCGGGCTTCGTCGGCGTGCCCTCGCGGACCAGCCTGCGGGCACGCACCACGAGCAGCACGCCGAGCAGCAGGATCGCGGCGCCGTTCACGGCGTGGAGCCCGAGGAAGAGCGTCGCGGCGAGGGGCGGGTCGGCGTGGCTCGACTCGTCGAGTCCGAAGATCACGCCCGTGAGGATGAAGAGCACGGTCTGGAACAGGATCAGCACGAGCGGCAGCACGCTCAGCCAGATCGTGCGCTTCCCGGCCCGCGCGAGGGCCGCGGTGACGATGAGCAGCAGCGCGAGGATCGGCAGCACGATGCGGCCATTGGTGCCGTGCCAGGCGAACAGCTCGTCCTCGGGGTTCGAGAACACGCCGACGGCGGCGAAGTAGAGCTGCAGGACCACGGAGGCCGTGAACAGGATCGTGACGACGAGGAACAGCTTGCGCATGTGCAGGCTCGCTTTCAGGAGTGGAATCGGGCTTCGTCGATAGTGCCCGCCCGGCATGAGCCGCGGCATCCGGGCCAGCACCGGCCTGCACCTCGGTGACGTCACGGAATTCGCGTTCGTGTCACGTTGACTGTAAGCTGATTCCCAGCACTTAGGGTCATCATGACTTTAAGACCGATCCGAACGAGCGAGGGGCCACGGATGCCGCAGCAGCACGACCCGGCCGCGCAGGCGCGCCTCGCCGTCTCGACGGTGATCTTCGCGCTGAGCCCCGACGAGGGCGCCGAACGTCCGAGCCTGCGCCTGCCCCTCGTGCGCCGGCTCCGCGAGCCGGGTCTCGGGCGCTGGGCGCTGCCCGGCGGCTGGCTGCCGGTCGGTGAGGCGCTCGAGGGTGCAGCGGCGCGCACGCTCGCCGAGACCACCGGGCTCACGCCGAAGTACCTCGAGCAGCTCTACACGTTCGGGGCCGTCGACCGCTCCCCCGACGAGCGCGTCGTCTCGGTCGTCTACTGGGCGCTCGTGCACTCCGACGAGGTCGAGCGCGCGGTCTCCGACGAGAACGTGCAGTGGTTCGACGAGGACGAGCTGCCCGACCTCGCGTTCGACCACCGCGCGATCATCGACTACGCGCTGCTGCGGCTGCGCACGAAGCTCGAGTACTCGCGCATCGCGCACGCCTTCCTCGGCGAGACGTTCACCCTGGCCGAGCTCCGCGCCGTGCACGAGGTCGTGCTCCGCAAGCGCCTCGACCCCGCGAACTTCCGCCGCACCATGGAGGCCTCCGGCACCCTCGTCGACACGGGCGAGCGCCTCTCCGGCACGCGGCACCGTCCGCCCGCCCTCTACCGCTTCGACACGGCGTCCGCGATGGCGCCCGCGTCCGACCCGGCCCGCTGACCCACCCTCACCGACCCCATCCCACTGACCCCACCCCTGACGAGGAGCCGATCATGACCATCGTCCAGCCTCCCGCCCGCGACGTCCGGCTCGCGGCATCCGTCGACCGCTCGATCCGGCTCATCTCGACGGGCTCGTCGGCCGGCTCCACCTGCGCGCCCGAGCTCGCCGAGGGGCCGTGGGAGTTCGACCGCGGCCCGGCAGGCTACGGGCCCGGCGCGTCGATGGGCGACGTGATCCCCACCGGCTCGCCGCGCCAGGGCGCGCTGCCCGACGAGTACCGCCGCGCCTCCGACGCGGAGCTGCACGACCGCATCCGCGCCGCGAAGGCCACGCTCGGCGACCGCGTCGTCGTGCTCGGGCACTTCTACCAGCGCGACGAGGTCGTCGAGCACGCCGACTTCGTGGGCGACTCCTTCCAGCTCGCGAACGCGGCGCTCACGAAGCCCGACGCCGAGGCGATCGTGTTCTGCGGCGTGCACTTCATGGCCGAGACGGCCGACCTGCTCTCGACGCCCGATCAGGCGGTCATCCTGCCGAACCTCGCCGCGGGCTGCTCGATGGCCGACATGGCCGACGAGTCGAGCGTCGAGGAGTGCTGGGAGCAGCTCGAGGAGGTCTACGGCGACCTGGCGACCCCCGGCGCCGACGGGCGGGTGCCGGTCATCCCGGTCACCTACATGAACTCGTCGGCGGCCCTCAAGGGCTTCGTCGGCCGCAACGGCGGCATCGTCTGCACCTCGTCGAACGCGCGCACGGTGCTCGAGTGGGCGTTCGAGCGTGGGCAGCGCGTGCTGTTCTTCCCCGACCAGCACCTCGGCCGCAACACCGCGAAGTCCATGGGCGTGCCGCTCGAGCAGATGCCGATGTGGAACCCGCGCAAGGCGCTCGGCGGCAGCACCGCCGAGGAGCTCGCCGACGCCCGCGTCATCCTCTGGCACGGCTTCTGCTCGGTGCACCGGCGCTTCACGGTCGACCAGATCGAGCAGGCGCGGCGCGAGCACCCCGGAGTGCAGGTCATCGTGCACCCCGAGTGCCCCATGCCGGTCGTCGACGCAGCGGATGCCGCGGGCTCGACCGACTTCATCGTGAAGGCCATCAAGGCAGCCCCCGCCGGCTCGACCTTCGCGATCGGCACCGAGATCAACCTCGTGCAGCGCCTCGCCGCGGAGTACCCCGAGCACACGATCTTCTGCCTCGACCCGGTCGTGTGCCCGTGCTCGACGATGTACCGCATCCACCCGGGCTACCTGGCGTGGGTGCTCGAGGAGCTCGTCGCCGGCCGTGTCGTCAACCGCATCACGGTGCCCGACAGCGTCGCCGACCCGGCGCGGCTCGCCCTCGAGCGGATGCTCGCGGCGAAGCCGCCGGCCGCGACGCAGGCCGACACCGCTGGTCGAGGAGCGACGCCGAAGGCGACGCGTCTCGAGGCCCCGGCGGAAGCCTGACCATGGCTCGCGTGCTCGTGATCGGCGGCGGCATCGCCGGCCTGTGGACCGCGGTGAAGGCCGCGGACGCCGGCCACGAGGTCGAGGTCGTCACGAAGGCGGCGCTCGTCGAGGGCAGCACCCGCCACGCGCAGGGCGGCATCGCCGCGGCGCTGTTCCCCGACGACTCGGCCGAGCGGCACTACGCCGACACGATCGCGGCCGGAGCGGGCCTCTCCGACCCGGCGGCGGTCCGTGTGCTCTGCGACGAGGGACCGGCCCGCGTGCGCGACCTCATCCGCTTCGGCGTCGCGTTCGACCGCGGCGACTCGGGCCTCGCGCGCGGGCTCGAGGCGGCGCATTCCCGTGCGCGCATCCTGCACGCGGGCGGTGATGGGACGGGTGCGGCGATCGAGTCCGCGCTGGTCGCCACGGTACGTCGTCGCGCGGTCCGCGCACACGAGCACACGATGCTCGTCGAACTGCTGGTCGAGCACGGATGCGTCGTGGGAGCTCGGCTGCTCGCGGCATCCGGCTTCACCGAGGTGCGGGCCGACGCCGTCGTGCTCGCCACCGGCGGCAGCGGATGCCTCTACCGGCATACGACGAACCCCGACGTGGCGACCGGCGACGGCGTCGCGGCCGCGTGGCGCGCCGGAGCCGAGGTCGCCGACCTCGAGTTCGTGCAGTTCCACCCGACGGCACTGGCTGCGCCCGGCACGCCCCTCATCTCCGAGGCGGTGCGCGGCGAGGGTGCCGTGATCGTCGACGAGCAGGGCGAGCGCTTCATGCCCGCGGTGGACCCGCGCGCCGAGCTCGCCCCGCGCGACGTCGTCGCCCGCGCCGTGTGGAAGCGCATGGCCGAGCAGGACGGACGACCCGTCTTCCTCGACGCGACGGCGCTCGGCGCGGACTTCCTCGCCGCCCGATTCCCCGGCATCGACGCGGCGTGCCGCGACGCCGGCTTCGAGTGGGGCACGCAGCCCGTTCCGATCACGCCTGCGGCGCACTACGCCATGGGCGGCGTGCGCACCGACCTCGACGGGCGCACGAGCCTGCCCGGGCTCTACGCGGTCGGCGAGTGCGCGCGCACCGGCGTCCACGGCGCGAACCGGCTGGCGTCGAACTCACTGCTCGAGGCGGCCGTGTTCGCGGACCGGGCGGCGCGGGCGCTCGGCGCGCCGTGGCTGAGTCCTGCACCCGCGGCATCCGCCGTGCCCGCACCCGCCGACGCTGTCACGCGATTCGGTGTTCCGGCCCGACACGCCGCAGGCGCCGGCGCGACCGACGGCGTGTCGCCCCTCGACACCGAATCCGGTGATAGAGCGGGAGCTGCGGCGGGTGACGTGGAGGTCGAGCGACGCGAGCTGCAGGCGCTCATGTGGGAGCACGCCGGGCTCGAGCGATCGGGCGAGGGGCTCGCCGCGGCATCCGCTGCGCTCGACGCGTGGCGCGCGCCCGAGGTCGTCGACCGCCGCACAGCGGAGGACCGCAACCTGCTCGAGCTCGCGCGCCTGACCGTCGCCGCCGCGATAGCGCGAACCGAGAGCGTCGGCGCGCACTTCCGCACGGACGACCCGCGTGCCACGACGGCCGAGCCGCTCGTGGCGACTCCGGCGACCACGACCACGACTCCGACCCCGACCCCCGCTGCCCACGCCCTCGAGGAGGCCGCCTGATGACCGACGTCCGCGAGATCGACCGCATCGTCACCGCCGCGCTCGACGAGGACGCGCCGTGGGGCGACCTCACGTCCGAGACGCTCATCCCCGCGTCGGCGACGGCGGCAGCCGAGCTCGTCGCGCGCGAGCCCGGCGTGCTGAGCGGCGTCGAGGTGTTCGCGGCGGCGTTCCGCCTCACCGATCCGCGGATCGTCGTGGAGCGCCTCGCGGCCGACGGCGACCCCTTCGAGGCGGGCGCGGTGCTCGCCCGCGTGCAGGGACCGGCCCGGGGCCTCCTCACCGCCGAGCGCGTCGGCCTCAACCTCGTGCAGCGCATGTCGGGCGTCGCGACGCTGACCGCGACCTACGTCGCCGCGGTCGCAGGCACCGGCGCGCGCATCGTGGACACCCGCAAGACGACGCCGGGGCTGCGCAGCCTCGAGCGCCAGGCCGTGCGCGACGGCGGCGGGCGCAACCACCGCCGCTCGCTGTCCGACGCGATCATGGCGAAGGACAACCACCTCGCCGTGCTCACCGCGGGCGGCCGCGGCCTCGCCACGGCGCTGCGCGAGGCGCGTGAGCGGATGCCGCACACCGCCCACCTCGAGGTCGAGGTCGACCGGCTCGACCAGCTCGACGCCGTGCTCGCGGGCGGCGCCGACACGATCATGCTCGACAACTTCACGCTCGACGACCTGCGCGCGGGCGTCACGCGCATCGGCGGACGGGCCGTCGTCGAGGCATCCGGCGGCGTCTCGCTCGACACGGTCGCCGCGATCGCCGCGACCGGCGTCGACGTGATCTCGGTCGGCGCGCTCACGCACTCGGCGCGGGCGCTCGACCTGGGGCTCGACGTCGTGATCGAGCCGGCGACGGATGCCGCGACGGCCGTCTCGGCCGCGCCTGCAACCCCCGCCCCCGCCCCCGAGGTGTCCCCGTGATCTTCCTCGACCACGCCGCCACCACGCCCGTGCGCCGCGAGGCGCTCGAGGCGATGTGGCCCTACCTCACGGGCTCGTTCGGCAACCCGTCGAGCCACCACGGACTCGGCGACGAGGCATCCCGAGCGCTCGCGGCGGCACGCGCCGAGGTGGCCGCCGTGGTCGGATCCCGTCCCGGCGACGTCGTGTTCACGAGCGGCGGCACCGAGGCCGACAACCTCGCGATCAAGGGCATCGCGCTCGCGAACCCGCGCGGCCGCCACCTCGTGGTCTCCCCGATCGAGCACGAGGCGGTGCTGGAGTCCGCGGCGTACCTCGCGCGCGTGCACGGCTTCACCGTCGACGAGGTCGAGGTCGACGCGGGCGGCCTGGTGCATCCCGACGCGCTGGCGCGTGTCATCCGACCCGATACCGCACTCGTGTCGGTGCAGCTCGCGAACAACGAGATCGGCACGGTGCAGCCCGTCGCGGAGCTCGCCGAGGTCGCGCACGCGTCGGGAGCCCGGTTCCACACGGATGCCGTGCAGGCGGCCGGCTGGCTGCCACTCTCGCTCGACGGGCTCGGCGTCGACGCGCTCTCGCTCGCGGGCCACAAGGTCGGCGCGCCCAAGGGCACGGGCGCGCTGATCGTTCGCGGCCGGATCCCGCTCGAGCCCGTCGTGCACGGCGGCGGCCAGGAGCGCGGGCGCCGCTCGGGCACCGAGAACGTGGCGGGCGCAGTGGCCTTCGCAACCGCCCTGCGACTCGCCGAGGCCGAGCGGGCGGATGCCGCGACCCGCGTCGGCGCGCTCGCCGGCGAGCTCATGGCCCGCATCGCCGCCTCGGTGCCCGATGCCGTGCTCACGGGCGATCCCGTGCACCGGCTGCCCGGGACGGTGTCGTACGTCTTCCCGGGCACGAGCGGCGAGGCGGTGCTGCTCGAGCTGGAGCGCGACGGCGTGATCTGCTCGAGCGGATCGGCGTGCGCGGCGGGCAGCGACGAGCCGTCGCACGTGCTCACGGCGATCGGGCTTCCCGCGGAGCTCGCGCAGACCGCCGTGCGATTCACGCTCGGTGCCGAGACGACCGAGCACGACGTGGCGGATGCCGCGGCCGCGGTCGCCCGGGCGGTGTCGGTGGTGCGCAGTATCGTGAAGCCATGACCGATCCCACCACCATCCCCGCCGACGACGACGCCGAGCGCGACGCCGAGACGCGGGTCGAAGACGAGGTCGCTCCCGAAGAGGAGCTCCTCGAGGGGTGGCTTCCCGACGCCACGCCGACCGACGGGCCTGCACCCGCTCCGTAGTCCGCGCCTTCCGTGCACGCGATTTCGTCGTGCGCGGCTGAACCGCACTCCGCATATGCAACCTGCACGCGCTTCCGCGCGTTCGCGTGGCTGGATTCCATACGTTCCGATCGATCCCTCGAATCGGGAATAGCGACTCCTCCGACGCGGGTTGTCTCTCACATTCGACGCAACTCCTCCGGCGCCGCTCTGCGCCGAGATCGATTGGATGCCTTTTCCTTGACCGAACGCGCCGTTCCCGACCTGACCCAGAACCAGCCCGTCGCCGCCGGCGATGCGGCTTCCGAGCACGCCCAGCACCACACCGACGCCGAGGCCCTCCACGGCAAGCGCAACTCGCGCGTGATCTGGCTGCTCCTCGCCTCCGCCTTCGTCGTCATCCTCAACGAGACGATCATGGGCGTCGCCATCCCCCACCTCGTCACCGACCTCGGCATCACCATCGAGGCCGCGCAGTGGCTCACCACGGCGTTCATGCTGACGATGGCGGTCGTCATCCCCATCACGGGCTTCCTGCTGCAGCGGTTCGCCACCCGCCCGATCTTCATCGCCGCGATGACCCTCTTCTCCGCGGGCACCCTGATCGCCGCGCTCGCGCCCGGCTTCGAGGTGCTGCTGGTCGCGCGCGTCGTGCAGGCGAGCGGCACGGCCATCATGATGCCGCTGCTCATGACCACGCTCATGACGCTCGTCGCGCCCGCCGACCGCGGCCGCTTCATGGGTCGCGTCTCGACCGTGATCTCGGTCGCGCCCGCGATCGGACCGACGATCTCGGGACTCATCCTCACGTACCTGTCGTGGCGGTACATGTTCTGGCTCGTGCTGCCGATCGCCCTGGTGATGCTGATCATCGGCATCCGCCGCGTCGAGAACGTCAGCGAGCCGCGCGTCATCCCCATCGACGTGTTCTCGGTGATCCTGTCGGCGTTCGGCTTCGGCGGCCTGGTCTACGGACTGAGCCTCGTGGGCGGCGTCGTCTCGGGCACGGGCTCGCCCGCCGGCATGTGGATCTCGCTCGCCGTGGGCGCGATCGGCATCGCGACGTTCATCCTCCGCCAGCTGCTGCTGCAGCGACGCGACCGCGCGCTGCTCGACCTGCGCACGTTCCGGTCGCGCAACTTCGCGATCTCGGTCGTGCTCATGGTCATCGTGATGGCCGCCCTGTTCGGCACGATCATCCTGCTGCCGATCTACCTCCAGGACGTGCTGCACCTCGAGCCCGCCATCACCGGCCTGCTCCTGCTCCCCGGCGGCCTGCTCATGGGTCTGCTCGGCCCCACCGTCGGACGCCTCTTCGACCGGTTCGGGCCGACGCCGCTGCTGGTCCCCGGCAGCATCGTGGTGAGCGCAGTGCTCTGGTCGCTCACCATGGTGACCGAGACCACGTCCCCGTGGATGCTCCTGATCGCGCACGTCGCGCTCTCCGCAGGTCTCGCCTTCATGTTCACCCCGCTGTTCACGTCGGCCCTCGGGTCGGTCGAGCCGCGCTTCTACTCGCACGGTTCGGCGATCGTCGGCACCGTGCAGCAGGTCGCGGGCGCCGCCGGCACCGCGCTCTTCGTCACGGTCATGGCGGCGGTCACCGCCTCCGTCGCCGCGACGGGCGCGACGGCCGAGGCGGCCCAAGCGGCCGGCCTGCGCACGGCGTTCATGGTCGGCGCGATCATCTCGGTCGCGGCCGTCGTCGGCGCCTACTTCGTGCGGAAGCCGGCCGACATGGAGACGGGCGCGCACGGCGACGCCGCACTCGAGGCGGCCTCCACCGAGGCGTGACGACGCGGCATCCGACCGCTGCATGACGAAGGGCCCGGCACGATGCCGGGCCCTTCGTCATGCGCGGCGCGCCGTGCGCCCTGCGGCTTGCGCGGTGCGCGGTGCGTTCGCGTCAGCCGCAGTTCGGGCGGCAGGTGCGCTGCGAGAGCGCGTCGACCAGCACGGTCCCGAGGTCCTCGGGTCGCGAGGCGGAATACGCCGCTCCCTTGGTCGCCTGCGCGATCTGCTGCATCGCCGCGAGGTCGGTGTCGGGACCGAATCCGATCATGATGACCGGCACCGGCTTCGTCGGGTCGTCGATCTTGGCGAGCTCCGCAAGCAGGGTGTCGAGGTCGATGCCGTTCTCGTCCTCGTTGCGACCGTCGGTGATGAGCAGCACCGAGTTGACCTTCTCGGGGTCGTACGACTCCCGCACGCGCTGCACAGCCGCGAGGGTCGTGTCGTAGAGACCGGTGGCGCCGCCCAGTCGCGCCGGCAGCGATTGGATGATGCCGGCGATCTCGGCCTTGTGCGCCTGGTCGGCGAGCGGCGCGATGGGCGAGAGGTCCTCCCAGTCGAGGTCGCCGTTGCGCGCGGTCGAGAAGACCCAGACGCCCATCTCGACCTCGCCCGAGAACTTCTCCATGGCCCCGATCGCGGCCTGCTGGAAGATGTCGATGCGCCGCAGGCCGCTCTCGGCGGGCTCCTCCATGGAGCCCGACACGTCGATGACGGCGAGCATGCGCGAGCGGAGCGTCAGCACCGCCCAGGCCCGCAGGATCTCGAGCTGCGCTGCAGCGTCGAGCTCGGTCGCCGCACCCACGGGTCCCTCGGCGGCCAGGCCGGCCACGTCGATCGTGCCCGCGCCGTCGGGCGCGCGGAAGCCGTCGGCGGCGAGGCGATCGGTGGCGTCGCGGGCCGCCGCAGCGAAGGCGGTGAGCAGCTCGGCCCGGGTCTGGGTCGCGCTCGCGGCGCCGTCGGCGGTGGACGCCTTGCCCGCGTCGGCGCGCGCCGGGAGGCGCACGAACGGGTAGTCGACGAGCACCGTGCCGTCGGCCGGGTAGGCCGCGACGAGCGTCTCCGACGGGTCCTCGAGGTTGTACGCCGCCACCTGGGCCTCGCTCGTGATCACGACGCTCGGCTGCTGCACCGCGGCGAGCGCCGCGAAGGCCGCTCCCGTCGAGGCGGGGATGGACTTGCCGAGCTCGATCATGGCGCCCGCGAACTGTCGCGGGTCATCGGGCGACGAGTGCCCGCGCAGGGCGAGCAGGCCCGCGAGGCTGGTCGACGACGCCTCGGGGTCGGGCAGGATCGTGGGCATGCCGCCGCCGAGCACGCGGGTCCACGTCACCGGCTCGCTCGCGATCTCGGCCGCCTTCGTGGCGGGCGCGGCGAACACGACGGGCGTCGTCGCGACCGCCTCGCCGACCTCGACCTCGGGCGGCGTCTGCCCGAGCGAGGCGGCCGTGGCGGCCATGCGGTCGACCCACACGTCGGACTCGGGGATCCACGCGTCGGCGTCGAGGCCGCCCGACGCGAGCACCGCCGACGTGTCGGCCGAGTCCTGCGACGTGATCTTCGTCTGCACGCAGGTCTCCGACGCGGCGTCGAAGTCCTCGGCGATGTCGGTCAGCGCCGGCGCGATCGTGGTGTCGGCCACGATGACGATCCGCTCGCTGTCGGCGCAGCCGGCGTCGGCCGCGGCGAACAGCGGGTTGAGGTACCCGCCGACCCAGAGGAAGACCCCCGACGCGATGACGCCGACGACCGCGACGGCGGCCACGATGGAAAGGATGAGTGCACGGCCCGGCCTCTTCGCCGGAGCCTTCACACTGTGACGCCCCACGGACACTCCAAGCTGGACGGTGCCGTGGCGCCGCCGATTCCCTCACTGGACGGGTTCCCCCGTCCGGGGGAAGGATGCCCATCAGCATAGGCGACGCATCCCGATACGCGAACTTCGCTCGGGATCCGACGGCGGTCCCGATCGGTGCCCTTGACGAACGCGTGGGAGAGCGCTTGCCGTCCGCGCCGTCCTCGACGCGGTCGGGGGACGCGGTCGTGGATGGCGAGCGGCTCGTGATCGGATCACCCGACGGGCGTGCCGAGGGTCGTGCGAAGCACGCGGAGTGGGAACACGCGGGTCGGATGACCCCCAGTCATCCGACCCGCTCCCCCGCCCTGGGTGCGACCCCTCAGTCGTCACACAGGCGTCTTCGGTGTTCTCCCGTCCCGACGAACACGCGGCTCCGGTGCTCCGTGAGCCCGCGTCCCCCCGCCGTCGGATCTCCAACGCTAGGCGGACGGGTCGACCCGAAGACAGGGCTTGACGGAGGGGGTGCCGCAGGCTATTCGCGCGAGCGGTTCGGCGGGGTTTCGGGGCGGGAATCGGGGCATCCCGGAGGGGTGGCGTCCGACGCAGTCGCGTGCGAGCATGAGGCCATCCCAGCGACGCGAACCGAGGTGCAGCGATGATCGTGCCGACCGTGCCCGAGGAGGAGGCCACCGGCGAGGTGGCCGCGATCTACGACGAGGAACGCGCGTCGTCGGGGTACATCCCGACGCACGCCCGCGCGATGGCGCTGAACCCCGCGGCCGACCGCGCGTTCGTCGCGCTCACCCGCTCGGTCGCGAGACCACTCGGCATCCGCCGCTACGAGCTCGTCACGCTCGCAGCCGCCCATGCCACGGGCTCCCGGCACTGCCGGCTGGCGCACGGCGTGAAGTCGCTCTCGGTCTTCGACGAGGCCCAGCTCGAGCGCATCGCCCGCGACTATCGCGACGCGGGCCTGACCGACGCCGAGGTCGAGATGATGGCGTTCGCCGAGCGGGTGGCGACGGATGCCCCAGCGATGACGGATGCCGATTCGCTGCGCCTGCGCGCGGCGGGCTTCAGCGACCAGGAGATCGTCGACATCGCGATCGCGGCCTCCGCCCGCGTCTACCTCGGACGGATGCTGCAGGCGCTGGCGGTCGACGTCGACGAGGCGCCGTCGCTGAGCGAACCGCTCCGCGCGGCGCTCGTCTCCGGGATCTGAACGGGGAGCCGACCGGGAACGGCGACACGGCGGCGGGCGGACGGATGCCACGACATGGAGCACTTCACCGATCGACGTGACGCGGGCCGGCGTCTGGCGCGGGCCTTCGCGGGTCGTGCGTTGCACCGTCCGGTCGTGCTCGGGCTGCCGCGGGGCGGCGTCCCGGTCGCGGCCGAGCTCGCCACGGCGCTCGACGCGCCGCTCGACGTGCTCGTGGTGCGCAAGCTCGGCCTTCCGCGACAACCCGAGGTCGCCATGGGCGCCATCGGCGAGCGCGGCGCCCGCGTGCTCAACGACGACGTCCTGCGATACGGCGGGGTGCGCGACGCCGATCTCGCCGCCGTGGAACGGAAGGAGCGCGCGGAGCTCGAGGCGCGGGTCGTGCGCTTCCGCGGCACCGCCGAACCCGTCGAGCTCACGGGACGCACCGCGGTGATCGTCGACGACGGGGTCGCAACCGGTGCGACCGCGCGGGTCGCCGCGGTCGTCGCGAAGGAGCTCGGCGCGGCATCCGTCGTGCTGGCCATGCCCGTGGGCGCGCCCGACAGCATGGCCGAGCTCGCAGCCATGCCCGAGGTCGACGAGGTCGTGTGCCTGTCGACCCCGCCGGGATTCATGGCGGTGGGCATGCACTACCTCGACTTCCGGCAGACATCCGACGCCGAGGTGCAACGGATCCTCGAGGATGCGCGCCGGGAGGAGCCGGGCGGCGCCTGAGCCGGTCGTGGAACCGCCGCGCCCGAGCCGTCAGCGGCGGCGGCCGACGACCACGGTCGCCGCGAGCTCGTCGTCGCGCAGCACGCGCGCCTCGAGTCCGCCGGCCTCGACCAGCGCGGTCGTGCGCGCCGCCTGTCCGCGGCTCGTCTCGATGAGCAGGTGACCGCCCGGCGCCAGCCACTGCGCAGCGGATGCCGCGACGCGCCGGTGCACGTCGAGGCCGTCGTCCCCGCCGTCGAGCGCGACGTGCGCCTCGTGGTCGCGCGCCTCGGGCGGCATCATGCCGATCTCGGCCGTGGGGACGTACGGCGCGTTCACGGCGAGCACGTCGACCCGCCCGCGGAGTTCAGGAGGCAGCGGGTCGAAGAGGTCGCCCTCGACGACCCGGCCGCCGATCGGCTCGAGGTTGCGTCGGGCGGCGCGCACCGCGGCGGGGTCGACGTCGGCGGCGACCAGCTCGACGCGACCTCCGTCGGCAGCGACCCCGGAAGCCACGGCCGCACCGATCGCGCCGGCACCGCAGCAGAGGTCGATCACGACGGCCGGTCGCCCCGAGACGGCGGACGCGAGCCGCGCGGCCTCGGCGACGAGGAGCTCGGTGCGGCGCCGCGGCACGAACACGCCGGGCTCCACCACGATCCGCAGGCCGGCGAACTCGGCCCAACCGAGCACCTGCTCGAGGGGCTCGCCCGCCACGCGGCGCGCGACGAGGTGCTCGAGCTCGCTCGCGGCATCCGCTCGACCGTCGACCTCGGCCGCGAGCAACGCCGCCTCGTCCTCGGCGAAGACGCAGCCGGCGGCGCGCAGGCGCGCCACGACCACGGGATCGGGCTCGGGCGTCGACGGCGCGGTCGGCCGGTCGTCGGAGTTGGGGAGGGGCAGCACCCTCGCATCGTAACGGCGGGTCCCGCATGATGCGCCCGAGATGCGCATGCCATAGAGTGCTCGTCATGACCGCGTCGATCCGCACCTGGTGGCCCGCCTCCTAGGCGGCCTCCACGCGTACACCGACGCACGACGACCGCCCGAGGGCGGTCGTCTCGCATGTGCGGGGACGTTTCCGGCCGAGGGCCCGACCGGAGACCGACATGACCCGCCTGCTCCACACGCTCCTCGCCCCCGACGCGCCGTCGTTCGCGGTGATCCACCGCGAGCACGAACCGGTGCTCGACGTGCTCGTCGGCGACGTCGTCGACGTCGACCGCCTCGCCGACATCCCGCTCGACGGAGCGGAGGTGCTCGCGCTCGTGCCCTTCCGGCAGGTGCGCGAGCGCGGATTCGCGGCGCACGACGACGGCGCGCCGATCCGCTGCCTCGTCGTGCGCGACCGCGACTCGCTCGGCGTCGACGAGGCGATCGCGCTGCTGCCGAGGCATCCGGTGGTCGTCGGCGACCTCGAGGTCGACGTGAGCGACGCGGACTACGCGGCCGTCGTGCGTCGCGTCATCGACGACGAGATCGGCCGGGGCGAGGGCGCGAACTTCGTCATCCGGCGCGAGTTCACCGGCTCGACGGATGCCGCGCCCGCCGAGGCGGTGTTGGGCTGGCTGCGGCAGCTCCTCGAGCACGAGACCGGCGCCCACTGGACGTTCGCGCTCAGCACGCCCGGACTCGCCGCCGTGGGCGCCACGCCCGAGCGGCACGTCTCCTCGATCGACGGCGTCGTCTCGATGAACCCGATCAGCGGCACGTTCCGGCACGGCGATGCGGCACGCGACGACGACGCCCTGCTCGCCTTCCTCGACGACGTGAAGGAACGCGAGGAGCTCGTCATGGTGGTCGACGAGGAGCTCAAGATGATGAGCGCGGTGTGCCCTGAAGGCGGGCGCATCCGCGGTCCGTTCCTCAAGCGGATGTCGCGGCTCACGCACACCGAGTACCTGCTCGAGGGCCGCTCCGCGCTCGACCCGCGCGAGGTGCTCCGGCGCACGATGTTCGCGCCGACGGTCACGGGTTCGCCCATGGGCAACGCCTGCGCGGTTATCGCACGGCACGAGCCCACTCCGCGCGGCTACTACGCCGGCGTGCTCGCCCGCTTCGCGCCCCGACCGGGCGGCTACGACCTGGACGCGCCGATCCTCATCCGCACCGCCTACCTCGATGGCGCCGGCCGCGTGCGCGTGCCCGTCGGCGCGACGCTCGTGCGACACTCCGACCCCGACGGCGAGGTCGCCGAGACCCGCGCGAAGGCGGCGGGCGTGCTCACGGCGTTGGGTGCGCTACCGCGCGCGTCGGCACCGGAACGGGGTCTCGAGGCCGACCACCTCGACACGCTGCTCGCGGCGCGCAACGACCGGCTCGCGGCGTTCTGGCGTTCACCGCAGGCGGCGCGGCCGTCGCGGGCGACGAGCGCCCTCGTCATCGACGCCGGCGACGACTTCACGACCATGCTCGCCCACCAGCTGCGCCATCTCGGCCTCGACGCCCGGGTCGTGTCATGGCACGCGGTGGACGACGATCCGACCGAGGACCTCGTCGTCTTCGGACCCGGTCCCGGCGATCCGCGCGACCGCTCCGACCCGCGGATCGCCCGCCTGCGCGAGCTCATCGCGGCGCGCCTCGAGACGCAGCGACCGCTGCTCGCAGTCTGCCTCAGCCATCAGCTGCTGGCCGACCTCGCCGGACTCGGGATCGCGCCCCTGCCCGCACCGCGCCAGGGCGTGCAGCTCGAGGTCGACGTCTTCGGACAGCGCGCGGCGATCGGCTACTACAACACGTTCTCGACCGTCGCGCCAGCGGGCTCGACGACGCCGAGGCTCGGGCTCGAGGTGGCCGCGGATGCCACGACGGGCGTCGTCGATGCCCTGCGCGGGTCCGGCGTGGCATCCGTGCAGGGGCACCTCGAATCGGTCACCTCGCCCGACGGGCTCGCGGTGCTGGAGCGACTGCTGGACGGCGTCCTCGCAGGTCAGGAGGAGTTTCGGGAGCCGACCACTGCGGCCGGCGCGCGCGGATGATCCCGCACTCCGCGGTGTTTGGCAAGGCGTTGCGGACATGCGGTGGCACGGGATGTGCTGGACGTGACCCGACCCCGAGGAGGCGGTTCCCTGTGGACACCAGCACCATCATCTGGATCATCGTCGGCATCGTCGTCGTCATCGCGATCATCGTGGTCGTCGTGCTCATGACCAGCCGGCGCCGCCGAGAGGCGCACCTCGAATCCGAGCGCCGCAAGGCCGAGGAGCTCCGCCGAGACGCCTACGAGACCGATGTCTCGCGCCGTGAACGCGAAGCGGATGCCGCGACCGCGGCGGCTGCGGCGAAGCAGGCCGAGGCCGACGCGATGCAGGCGAAGCTCGAGGCCGAGCGGCTCGAGCGCGAGAGCGCGGCGCACCAGGCGGATGCACAGCAGCTGCGCGCCCAGACCGACGAGCGCATGCGCAAGGCCGACGAGGTCGACCCCGATGTCGTGCGCGACGAGGACGCCGCACGGGCGGAGACGGCGGAGGCACGCGCCGACGACGGCACCGCGATGACCGACGAGCACGTCGCGGCCCGCGACGACCGTACGGCACTGCACGACGACCGCATGGCCGCTGCGGACGACCGCGACGCGGGCTCCGACGAGCGCGCGGCCGCCGAGCGCGAGCAGGCCGCGCGCGACGAGCGGACCACGCTCGACGCCCAGGCGGCGTCCCCGGAGCCGCGCAACACGGAGAGCGGGCGCCACATCTAGGCGGAACGGACCTCGGCGGGCGGCGGAGCAGGACGCTCCGTCGCCCGTCGGCGCGTCACGCCCCGGCCGCTGCTTCGCGCTCGATGAGCACACGCACCTCGTCGGCGAGGCCGTCGACCGGACCCTCGGCGTCGAGGCCGGGCGCGACGACCGCGATCGGCAGGGCAGCCACGGCCGACGGACCGGCGCCGGCCGCCGCGCGCCACTCGGTGATCTGCGCCGACGACGCAGCGAACACGATCCGGCCGAGGCCCACCCATGCGTGCGCCGCCGAGCACATCGGGCAGTGCTCCCCCGAGGTGTACACGGTCGCGGCCGCGCGCCCTTCGGGAGTCAGGTGCGTGACGGCCCAGCGGGCGATCTCGATCTCGGGATGCCGCGTCGGGTCGCCGGTGCTCTGCTCGCGGTTGCGGTCGGCGAAGCGCTCGACCCCGTCGGCGTCGACGAGCACGGAGCCGAACGGGCCGTCGCCGGCGTCGGCCGCCTCCTCGGCGAGTGCGACGGCACGGCGGAGGTGGACGAGGTCGGTCTCGGAGATGGCCATGGATGCAGTCTGCCCCCGGAATCAGCCGAGGGCGATGACCTCGGCGAGCATGGCGTCGTCGAGCGGACGATCGGCGAACACGAGCCGCTCGAGGTGGGTCGTGTCGTCGGGTCCACTCGGCTCGGTCGTCGACGCGCCCTGCCACACGAGCTCGAGGTCGAGCCGCTCGAGCACGCGGATCGACGCGGGGTTGTTGGCCAGGACGCGCGCCGTGACCGGCACGTCGGGCGCGGTCGCCCTGGCGGCCTCGATCGACGCGGCGGCGGCCTCGCCCGCAAGCCCGCGCCCCCACGCCTCGGGCAGGAACCGGTAGCCGAGGTTCCACGCGCCGAACGGCAGCATCGCTGCGCCGGCCGTGCCGATGAATCCGCCCGGCGGAAGGTCGCCGACGGGTTCGCGCAGCGTGACCGCCAGGTGTCCGAACCCGTGCGCGCGCCGACTCTCCATCGAGCGCTCGATGGCACGGGCGGACTGCGCGCGATCGGCGTGCCGACCGCCCGGGAGGTGCTCCCACGTGCGCGGGTCGCCGTAGACGCGGTGGTAGTCGTCGAGGTGGTCGAGCGTGAGGGACGTGAGCAGGAGGCGAGGGGTGTGCAGGTACGTCATCGCTCACAGTCTCGCAGCGGCATCCGACATCGGAGCGCGCCGCTCCAGACGGCGGGCGGCGCGCTACTTCAGCAGCCGCGAGAGCACGCGGTCGGCGAGCGGCTTGCCGCCGGTCTGGCAGGTGGGGCAGTACTGGAACGTGGAGTCGGCGAAGATGACCTCGCGCACGGTGTCACCGCAGACGGGGCACGTCTGCCCGGTGCGGCCGTGCACCTGCATGCGGCTGCGCTTGCCGTCCTTCAACTCCTCGGGGGGCCGGCCCGCTGCGCCGGCGACGGCCTCGGCGAGCGTGTCGCGCAGCGCCCGGTAGAGGCGCTCGACGTCGTCGGGCTTGAGGTTCGCGGCGAGCGCGTAGGGCGACATGTGCGCGTTGTGCAGGATCTCGTCGGAGTACGCGTTGCCGACGCCGGCGAAGACGGACTGGTCGCGAAGCAGCCCCTTGATCTGCGTGCGGCGCCCCTTCAGGATCCCGGTGAAGTCGTCGAGGGTGAAGTCGGGCGCCGTGGGGTCGGGACCGAGCCGCGCGATGCCCGGCACCTCGGCGGGATCGCGCACGACGTAGACCGCGAGCGACTTCTTGGTGCCCGCCTCGGTGAGGTCGAACCCCGAGCCGTCGTCGAGTCGGACACGCAGGGCGATGGGCGACTTGCCCGGTCGGAGCACGGTCTTCGGCAGCTCCTCGTACCAGCGCAGCCAGCCGGCGCGAGCGAGGTGGAAGACGAGGTGCAGGTCGCCGAGCTCGAGGTCGACGAACTTGCCGTGCCGCTGCGCACCGTCGATCGTGCGCCCGGTGAGCGCCTGCAAGGGCGGATCGAAGGTCTTCAGCGCTGAGATGGCCGCGACCGTCGCCCCCGTGACGACATGGCCGACGGCGCGTTCGCGGAGGAATCCCACGAGCGCATCCACCTCGGGCAGCTCGGGCACCATGACATCGTCTCACCCTCGGGCCACATCACGGCCGTTCTCGCCCTACGATCACCCTGTGGACCCCATCACGGCGCGGCAGGTGCTGCGCATCTTCCCCGACGCACCCCTCACCGTCGAGCTCGTCGAGCGCGCCTATTCCGAGGAGTACTGGGCGCGGCATCCGTCGCGGTACCAGGACTCGACGCAGCGACGGGAGGCCGAGCAGTGGGCGGGAACGCTCGCGACCGCGCGGCAGGTGCTGCTGCAGGAGGCCGGCACGGCGACAGCGGCGGATGCCGCGGCCGCGCCGCCGCGGAAGCGCGGCCTCTCGGGCGGCGCGATCGCCGGCATCGTCGCCGGCGGGGTCGCGCTCCTGGCCCTCGTCACGTTCGGGGTCATCGGCGCCGTCAGCCTCGTGACGCAGGCGGCGACGACCGCGCAGGAGGCGATCGAGGAGGCACAGGAGTCGAACGGCTCGAGCGGCTCGGACGAGGACGGCGTCGAGCGCTACGAATCCAGCGAGACGTACTTCGCCTTCCCGGCCGCACTCGAGTTCTACACGGACGGACGCTACGACGACCAGTGCTCGACGGAGCACGAGCAGGGCTGCTGGGAGGCGGCGCTCTTCACCGAGTCGGACTGCGCGACGCTGCAGGTGCAGCTCGGGTTCTCGAACGACGCCGACGCCCTCGTGCCCGACGTCACCGACACGATCGAGATCGAGGACGTCGTGGCCGGCGAGGCGACGCCCGTCGTCTACGGCAACGACGACTACGCCTACGGCTGGATCAACCAGGTCACGTGCCTCGGCTCGCCGTAGCGAGCTCGCGGCGGGGCGGCGTCGGGTTCGGCGTCGACGCCGGCGCCGCGGCATCCGACGGCCGCCGACGCCGCCTGGCGGCCAGCACGCGCGCGGCGACGGGCTGCCCGACCACGATGCCGACCAGCACGAGCGCCATGCCGCCCGCTTGGTTCGCCGACAGCGCCTCGCCGGCCACGAGCGTGCCGAGCAGCACGCCCGTCACGGGGTTGAGCAGGCCGATCAGGCCGACCGCGCCGGCATCGAGACGGCGGAGGGCGCTGAACCAGGCGACGAACGCGATCGCCGTCGCGACCACGCCGACGTAGGCGAAGGCGGCGATCGCCGGCGCGTCGAGCGCGGGCGGCGCGCCCTCCCATACGAGGGCGAACGGCACGAGCAGGACGCCGCCGGCGATGAGCTGCCACGACGAGAGCGAGATCGCGTCGACGTCGCCGCCCCAGCGCTTCGCGAGCGTGTAGCCGAACGACGCCATGGTCATCGCGGCCACCGCGGCGACCACCCCCCAAGGGTCGACGGATGCCGCGCCGCCGATGAGCATCAGCACGACGCCGGCCACGCCGACGCCGGCTCCCACGAGCGAGAGCACCCGCAGCCGCTCGGACACGAGGAGCCACGCGAACAGCATCATCACGATCGGCGAGGTGGCCATGATCATCGAGGCGATGCTCGTGGGCAGCAGCTGCGCGGCCAGGTAGACGAGCACGAAGAAGGCGCCCATGTTCAACGCCCCGAGCACGGGGGCGCGCCACCACCACCCCCCACGCGGCATCCGCGGGCGCACGATGAAAAGGAGCAGGCCCGCCGGCAGGGCGCGCAGCACCGCACCCCACAGCGGGATGTCGGCCGGGAGGAACTGCCGCGTCACGAAGTAGGTGCTTCCCCACGCGATCGGCGCGATCATCGCGACGAGGGTCCACCGCCAACTAACTTCCATGGAAGCTATTATAGCTTCCATGGAAGCTACTATGTAAGCCATGGAGCAGCATTCCGATCGCGTGGCCCGCATCATGGCCGAGTGGGAGCGCGAACGACCCGACCTCGACCTCGCGCCGCAGGCCGTCTTCGGCCGCCTGCATCGCCTCGCGAACCACCTCACGGAAGACCTGGTGGCCGTCTACCGCACGTTCGATCTCGCCGAGGGCGAGTTCGACGTGCTCGCGACCCTGCGACGGGCGGGCGCTCCGTTCGAGCGCACGCCGGGCGAGCTCGCGGCGACGACCATGGTCACGACGGGCGCGATGACCAAGCGGCTGGACCGGCTCGAGACCCGCGGGCTCGTGAGCCGCCGGCAGAGCGCCGACGACGGGCGGGGTCGGGTCATCGCGCTCACCGACGCCGGGCGCGAGCTCATCGATCGCGCGTTCACGGCCCATGTCGCGAACGAGCGTCGGCTGCTCGACGACGGGCTGTCGACGACGGATGCCGCGGCCCTCGAGCGTCTCCTCGCCACGTGGCTGGCGCACTACGAAACATGACCCGCCACCCCCATCCGGGGGCTATGGTCGTCTCATGCGCATCGACGAACAGCATGGCGTCCGCGTGCTCCTCCTCGATTCCGAGGGGGAGCCCATCTCGACGCCCGACGACGCCGCCGACCTCGTGGGATCGGCCTGGTCGCACCAGGCCGAGCTCGTCGCCGTGCCCGTCGAGCGCCTCGATCCGAAGTTCTTCCGCCTGAAGACCGGCATCGCCGGGGAGATCACGCAGAAGCTCGTCAACTACCGCATCCGCCTGGCCGTGGTGGGCGACATCAGCGACGTAGTCGCGAAGAGCGACGCGCTGCGCGACTTCGTGCGCGAGTCGAACCGGGCCGACCACGTGTGGTTCGTCGAGTCGGAGGCCGACCTCGAGCGCCGGCTCTCGGATCGAGCGGGAGTGCGCTCCCGCTGAAGGGACGCTGAACCCGGCTGAACCTCGCCTGAACGCCGATCGCGGCGGTCGGCGTCGCGGCGCATCCTTGGAGTGAGGATCCATCGCGTCGGAATCGAGGCATCCCATGAACGCCAAGAGGACGAGGACCGCACCGGTCGCGATCGCCGCCGTCGCCGCAGCGCTGCTCACCGCCTGCACCGGTTCCCCGCAGCACGCGGCCGCGCCGTCGTCGCTCCCCCGGAGCGATGAGCCGGTCGCGCTCGACCCGGCCGACTTCACCACCGACATCGACAATCCGTACTGGCCGATGAAGCCGGGCACGCAGTGGGTGTACCGCGAGACCGATCCCGACGGCGACCTCACGGTGCACGTCACCGTGACCTCCCAGACGAAGCGCATCGCGAACGGCATCGAGGCGCGCGTGGTGCGGGACAGCGTGACGCGAGGCGACGAGCTCGTCGAGGACACGTTCGACTGGTACGCCCAGGACGCCGACGGCGCCATCTGGTACCTCGGCGAGGACACCGCCGAGTTCGAGGGCGGCCAGGTCGTGTCGCGCGAGGGCAGCTTCGAGGCGGGCGTCGACGGCGCACTGCCGGGCATCGCGCTGCCGGGCGATCCGCAACCCGGCATGTCGTACCGGCAGGAGTACCTCGCGGGCGAGGCCGAGGACGAGGGCGCCGTGCTCGGCGTCTCCGAGCTCGTGGAGGTGCCCTACGGGGCGTTCGAAGGCGCTCTGCTGACCCGCGACACCACGCCGCTCGAGCCGACGCTCGAGGAGCTGAAGTTCTATGCGACGGGCGTCGGGCCGGTGCTCACGCTCACGTCGTCGGGCGGCAGCGGCCGCGAGGAACTCCTCGAGGTGCGGAACGTGCCCGACGGGACCGGCACGGGCCCGCTCGGGTCGCCGGACTGAGCGCGCTCACCCGGTCGCCATCGGGTCGCCATCGGGACGTCATCCGGGCTCGTCGACGGCGCGCAGTCGCCCGTCGGCGAGCACGAGCTCGTGGATCGCGGCATTCCCGAACGCGGGCGTGACGGTGTCGGGATCGCCGACCGAGAGGCGCAGCGCGTTGATGACGCCGCGATGCGTGACCACCGCGATCGTCTCCCCCGGCACGGCCCAGCGCTCGAGCGCCGCCGCGGCCCGCGCGACGACGGACGGGCGTTCCTCCATGCCGGGCACGCCCTCGGGATAGCGCGCGGTCGCATCAGCCCACCGCAACCCCTCCGCGCGACCGAACGCCTGCTCGACGAGGTCGTCGTCGACGTCGAAGCCGTCGAGGCCGAGCGCCTCCGCGATGACCTCGGCGGTCTGCGTCGCCCGCTGCAGCGGGCTGCTGACCACACGACGGATGCCGCGACCCACGAGCGCCGCAGCCGCCTCGGCGGCCTGCACGAGACCGCGCGCGTTGAGTGGCAGGTCGCTGCGGCCCTGCACCAGTCCGTCGGTGTTCCAGTCGGTCTCGCCGTGCCGCACGAGCAGGATGCGGGCGTCCACGGTTCGACCCTACGTCCGACGCCGACGCACCATAGGATCCCAACCATGACCCTGCCCCCCGCTGCCCCCGCGACGGAGTATCCCTCCAAGCCGCCGGTCCCTGCCGTCCCCCGAACCAACGTGCTGTCGATCGTGGCGATCATCGCCGGATTCATCGCCCCCATCGCGGGCATCATCACCGGACATCTCGCCCTCCGCCAGATCGCACGGACCGGCGAGGAGGGCCGTGTGCTCGCGCTCACGGGGCTCACCGCCGGCTATGTGCTCACGGCCTTCAGCGTGATCTTCTTCATCATCTGGCTCACGATGATGGTGACCATCCTGTCGACGGGCTTCGCCTCGGCCGGCTGAGGTCGCGCCCGCCGACTCGCTCGAGGTTCGCGCCGCGACGGGCGGCACTACGACTCGCGCAGCGGCAGCACGTCGCCGCCCGTCTGGCACGTCGCCGAGTACTGCGCCGTCGTGCTCGCGAACGAGAAGTCCCGGATCTCGTCGCCGCACCGCGGGCACGGCTCCCCCGTTCGCCCGTGCACGCGCATCGCCGCGACCTTGGCGGCCTTGAGCTGGTCGATCGGGACGCCGCTGCGGGCCGTGACGGCCTCGGAGATGACGCCGACCGTCGCCTCGAACAGGCGGTCGAGCTCATCGCCGTCGAGCGACGCGGCGTGCGCGACAGGCGACACCTGCGCCGCGTGGAGGATCTCGTCGGAGTACGCGTTGCCGATGCCCGCGAGCGACTCCTGCTCCTGCAGGACGGCCTTGACCTGCTTGCGACGGCCGACGACGCCCGCGTCGAAGTCCGCCCGGCTGAATGCCGGATCGGCGGGGTCGGGGCCGAGCTTCGCCACGGCGGGCACCTCGAAGGGGTCGTCGACCACCCAGCCGCCGAGTGAGATCCAGTCACCGGCATCCGTCAGCTCGAGCGTCGTGCCGTCGTCGAACTCGAGCACGATCAGGGCGGGCGGCGGCGGCTCGGCCTCGCCGGTCGGCGCTTCGGTGACCGATGCCTCGGCACCGCCGTAGCGCGCCCAGCCGTGCCGCCCGAGCGACACGACGAAGTGCGCGTCGTCGTCGAGCGCGAAGTCGAGCAGCTTGCCGCGCCTGGTGACGCCCGCGACGCGGCGGCCGATCAAGGACTCGAGCGGACGCGCGCGCGTCTTCGTGACCCGGAACTCGAGCACGTCGACGCCGCGGATCTCGTGACCGGCGAGCCGGCGGCCGAGATCGTCGGCGAGCGCCTGCACCTCAGGTGACTCGGGCATGCGCCCAGCCTCGCACGGGCCGATGACAACCGCCACGCCCCAGCGGCGATCCGGGAGTCGCCCCGACTGTCGGCGGGATCCGACGCGCTGCTAGCCTGTGCCCAGGGGGAAGACGAGGATGCTTCAGGTCCAAGTCGCTGGTCCGTCGACCGTGGACGCGATGGTGATCCCGATCATCGTGACGCTGATCACGCTCGCCGGAGCCATCATCGTGCCGCGACTGCACTCGAACGCCGACGACCTCCGGCGGGCCGAGAGCCTCACCTCGGTGCTCGACGCGATGCCGCCGTCGACGCAGCGCCGGCTCCTCGAGCAGCTGCGCGACGACCATGCGACCGTGTGGGCGCTCCGCCAGGCGGCGCCGCTGCTCCCGACGATGCGCGCGGTCGGCTCGGTCGCGTACGCGGCGGGGATCGTGGTGCTGATCGTGGGCGTCGTGTACCTGCTCGCAGCGCCCGGTCACCAGTGGTGGTTCTGGCTGGTCTACATCGGCGGCGTCGCCGACATCCTCGTCGGCTGGCTCGTGCACCGGTTCCGCACGGGACGTCGACGCACCTGGATGGCCGCGGAGCTGCAGCGCCTCGGGCTGCGGCTTCCGATCGACGCGCACCTGCGGCGTGAGGTGTCGGGACCCCTCGTCGGCGAGGTCAGTCCTCGAGCCGGAACCCCACCTTCAGCGTGACCTGGTAGTGCGCGACGTCGTTGCCCTCGACCTCGCCGCGCACCGACACGACCTCGAACCAGTCGACGTGCCGCAGCGTGTTGGTCGCGCGGGAGATCGCATTGCGGATCGCGGTGTCGATGCCCTCGGGAGAGGTCCCGACGATCTCGGTGACGCGGTAGACGTGATTGCTCATGGCCGGCTCCCCACCCCCGCGCCGTCGCGGGATGCCTCGACCCTAGCCCTCGCCGCGCCGACGCCGGTAGAGGCGGGCTCGTGATGCCTCCGACGATCACTCCGACGGGCGTCGCGCCTGCTCCACGTTGCCCTGGTGCGGACCGGCGAGCCACTCCTGCTCCAGGCGGGCGTCGTCGGGTTCCACCCCGCGCCGCAGCGCGTCGATGTACGCACGATCGGCGGCGAGGCGAGAAGCCACCTCGGGACCCTCCGCGACGGCGCCGTGGCCGGGGATCACGACGTCGACGTTCGCGGCGGCCGCGCCGAGCCGGTCGAGGGCGACCTCGTAAGCGTCGACCTGACCGTCGCGACGGAAGTCGAGCAGCGGGATGAGCACGTCGGAGAGCATGTCGCCGGCGATGAGCACCCCACGGTCCGCGAGCAGGACCGCGGCGTGGCCGATGGCGTGGGCCTCGTGCTCGATGAGCTCGCCGGGTATCGGCCCACCGTCGGCGGGCAGCGCGGTGAGACGCCCGATCAGCTCGAGCGGCACGCCCTCGGCGCTCTCCTCCGCCATCGCCTGCGCTCGATCGCGCACCGCGTCGACCGCCTGTGCGGACGGAGCCGTGGCGTAGCGCGGGACGTCGCCGAAGCGCTCGCGCCAGAGGAGGTGGTCCCAGTGCAGGTGCGTGGAGAACCCGGCGATCACCGGGAGGCCGAGTCGATCGATCTCATCGGCCAGGGCGTTCAGGTCGGCACCGTCGATGCCGGGATCGACGAGGATCAACCCGTCGTCGACGCGCACCACGGTGGAGTTGGACCACACCCACTCGCTCTGGCGAACCCAGACGCCGTCGGCCACCTGCTTCATCATCGCTTCACCCCTGTCCGCCCGTCCGGTGCGAGTCGGACGCGATCACGTCGTGGCCGGCGACCGCTAGTCGTCGACCAGTTCCTGCCCCGAGAGGTGGCACCCCTCGTTGCAGGTGTACCAGACCTCCGGCGCGCGTCGGCCGAGTCGTGTGTCCAGGGCGTCCACGTCCTCGTGGCGCTCGACCGGCAGGTCGTGTTCCGGGCATGCGAGCATCTGCCAAGGGTACGCATCCGTCGGCTCCGGCGCTACAGATGCCGGGACCCCCGGTCGAGGGCTATTCGGTCGCGAAATCGAGCTTCGAGTCGGCGACGGCGATGACCGACCAGGTGCCGCCCGCAGCATCCGTGAACTCGTAGGCCGGCACGAGGAGGACGCTGCCGTCGGGCTGCCACTGGGTCGCGAGCCCGAGGCGGGCCTCGACGATCTCGACCTCGTTGACCGGCCACGAGATGGCGGTGCCGTCGGCCGGGATCGCGGGCGGCTCGGTCGGCGGAACCCATTCGGTGGGCGCGGTCGCCTCGGCCGACTTCGCCTCCTGCGCCGCGAACGGCATGGCCATCACCTGAGCGCCGAAGCGGGGGTCGGAGAGGCGCTCGAAGGCCTCCTGCTCGCTCACGATCGGGTAGTCGCCGAGCTGCACGGGCTCGGCGAGCGAACCCGATGCGTTGACGATGCCGCCCTCGGCGAGCTCGAGGTACCAGCCCTGGTCGGTGCGCTGCCCGTCGACGAGCGGCCACGCCTGCGCGGTGCGCGTCGGCGAGCCCTCGTAGACCTGGGAGGCGTACTCGAAGGACCCGGCGTCGCGCCCGGTGGACGAGATGAGCGAGCGCAGGGCGTCGATGGCCGCAGCCTCGCCGGGTGCCGTCCCGGTAGGCTCGCAGACGGTCGCGTCGGGCGCGCACTGCCAGGGGTTGAGCTGCGGGTCCCAGTAGGAGAAGGAGAGGGTGCCGTCGAGGCCGACCCAGAGGGACGGCGCCGTGCCGTCCTGCGGGCCGACGACCCAGCCGCCGTCCTTGAGCTCGGGCGTGCCCGACAGGCCGAGCGCCGCGGCGAGCGCGCCGACGGTCTCGGCGTTCGACGCCGAGCGCGCATCGTAGGCGAACGCGGTCGCCGTGCCCTCGTCGGTCGAGAGGCCCGAGGCGCTGAAGACGTTCCGGCCGTAGCCGTAGGGCAGCATGCGATCGGTAGCACCCGAACCCGCCGACATCTTGCTGCTCTCGGGCGCGCCGGATGTCGCGTCGGGCTGGGGCACGCCCTGATCGGTCGCCGCGCCGACGCCCGACTGCAGCGAGATGGGAGGCGCTGCGCCGCCGGCGATCGTGCTCGTTCCGGTGGTGGTCGCGCCGATCGCGTAGCCACCGCCGCCGATGATCAGCACGGATGCCGCGACGGCCGCGGCCGTCAGCCAGCGGTTGCGGCGGCGTGCGCGTTCGGCCGCGAGGTCGGCGACGGGCGGCGTCTCGGACGGCGTCGCCTCGCCCGCCTGGGCGCCTTCGCCCGCGGCATCCGCTGCGGCTCGTGCGACGACCCCGTCGGTGAAGCCCGCGCTGGGCTCGACGTTCGCGGCGGGGTCGGCGGCCCGGAGGCGCTCGACGGGGTCGAGTTCGTCGTCGTGTCGGTCGTTCATGTCGATCACCCTCCGTGACATCCGTTCACTGATGGATGTGTCGCGAGCGGCCCCGACCTTGCACGGAGCCGTGACCGCATGCGGGGATTAGAACGAGAGTCGCTCGCCCCACGCCTCGCGGAGGCGCCTGCGGGCGCGGGACAGCGCGGCATCCGCCCCCGATCGCGAGATGCCGAGCACCGCGGCGAGCTCCTCGCCGTCGAGGCCCTCCCACGCATGCAGCAGCAGGATCTGCCGATCGCGTTCGCCGACGCTCGCGAGCGCGCCGCGGAGCTCGGCGTCGAAGAGCGCGCTGAGCTCGGGGTCGTCGGCGACGCGTGCCGTGCCGGCCTCGGGCACCTCGTCGACGGGGAGGTCGACGATCTTGCGCCGGTGGTTCGCGAGCGTGAAGCCGGCGGTGCGGTACAGCCAGGGCAGCACGGCGTCGCGCGGCACGTCGTCGCGGCGGCGCCACGCGGTGGCGAACACGTCGGCGGCGAGGTCCTCCGCGTCCTGCCGCGGGCCGCGACGGGCGAAGTACCGCACGAGCGCGGTCGAGTGCTCGCGCACGACGTCGGTGAACCACGCGAGGTCGTCGGGGCGATCGGATGTCGCGTCGGCACCGTCGGCCATCGCCACCCCCTCGCTCAGGTCGGCTTCCACTGCGGCGTTCGGAGTCCTCACGTAGAGGATGTGTCGCCACTGCGGTGAGTCTTGCACGTGCCGGTCTCGGATCGGGCGCCCCGCGCATGCGCGGGCACATCGAGATGACGCGAATACACCTCGAGGCCGTTCGGAAGGTGGATTCGCGTCATCTCGACGAACGGCGGAGCCGTCGATGCTGGGCGGCAGCGGCGTCGAGGTGCACGAGCGGTTCGCGGGGTTCGCGCGGAAGGCGGGCGCGAGCGACTGAACCCCGCGGCCGGGTCGCATGCCGCGGCGGACATGCGGCGTGGCATACGGTTGCCGGATGCTCCGACGACTCGTGTCCCGCGTCTACTGGGCCGTGAGTCGTTGGCGTCTCGTCAGCGAACCGGCGCCCGACCGCCCGACCGTGCTCATCGGCGCGCCGCACACGTCGAACTGGGACTTCGTGCTCATGCTCGGCATCGCCTGGCGGCTGGGCATCGACGTGCGCTGGCTCGGCAAGAAGAGCCTGTTCGCCGGATGGCGCGGCCCGATCATGCGCGCACTCGGCGGCATCCCGGTCGATCGCTCCGACCCCGGCCGCGTGGTCGGCGAGGTCGTGGATCGCGTGCACTCGGGCGAGGTGTTCGGCCTCGTGGTGACGCCCGACGGCACTCGCGGCGCGAACCAGTACTGGAAGTCGGGCTTCTATCGCATCGCCCGGGAGACGGGCATGCCCGTCACGCTGGGCTACGTCGATCGCACGACGATGACGACGGGCCTCGGCCCGACGATCGAGCTCACCGGCGACGTGCCCGCCGACATGGATCGGATCCGCGCGTTCTACGCCGACAAGGCCGGCCTGCGACCGCACCTGCGCACCGAGCCGCGGCTCCGGTCGGAGGACGCGGTGGACGGGTCGGAGATCGACTGAGACGGTCAGCGCTCGCCTGGGGCCGCGGCGGGCGACGATGCGTCGCCGAACCAGCGCGTGAGCGCGTCGGCGAGGGGCTCCGCCGACCCGTCGTCGACCCACGCGACGTGGCCGTCGGGCCGCACGAGCACGGCGGTCGGCCGTGCGACCTCCCCGAGAACGGGCAGCTCCAAGGCGCCCTCGAATCGCGCGTCCACCGTGCGCACGCGGTCCGCCCACGGTAAGACCTCGAACTGGCGTGGGCCGGCGAGGTCGAGCAGCAGCGGCCGCGCATCGTGCAGGAGCTCGGAGACCCGCGTCGGGCCCTCCGCGGCCTCGAGGTCGAGGTCGGGCATCCGTCGGCCCAGCAGCGGATGCCCCGGGCCGAGGTCGTACGCGACGTCGAGACCGTGGATTCGTGCCGCGAGCTGCGTGCGCGCGGCATCCGTCATCAGGAGGTCGTCGATGATCTCGTTGAGCGCTCCGGTGCGCGGGTCGGCCCGCTGGAGGACCGTCTGCGCCATCGAGAGCTGGAGCGCCCGCGCGTCGGCGGGATGCCGCTCGGCGGTGTAGGTGTCGAGCAGCGCCTCCGACGAGACGCCCTGCACGACCTGCGCGAGTTTCCATCCCAGGTTGACGGCGTCCTGGACGCCTAGCCCGATCCCCTGCCCACCGGCGGGGTAGTGGATGTGGGCGGCATCGCCGACCAGCAGGACGCGCCCGTTCCGGTACGTCGCGGCCTGGCGCGTGGCATCCGTGAACCGCGAGATCCAGGTCGGGTCGTGCACGCCGAAGTCCGTGCCGTAGACCGCCGTGAGCGCGTCGCTGAGGTCGGCGAGCGTCGGCTCCGCGGCCGTGACGAGCCGTCGCTCGGTCGTGACGACCCGGTACGTCGGTCCGCCCGGCATCGGCAGGAGTCCGTGCGTTCCCGACTCGTCCTGTCGCATTCCCGGCGGCGGCTCCTCCGTCACCTCGACCTCGGCGATGAGGTTGCTCCGCGTGGCCTCCCAGCCCGGGAAGTCGATGCCTGCGGCCTTGCGGATCACGCTGCGGCCGCCGTCGGCCCCGACGAGGTAGCTCGCGCGCCTCGTCTCGCCGTCGGCGAACTCGACGTCGACGCCGTCGTCGTCCTGCACGAAGCCGGTCACCTCGCGGCCGTGCTCGACGCGAACGCCCAGCTCCTCGATCCAGCCGCGAAGAATCGGCTCGATCTGGTTCTGCCACAGCGCCAGGCCATACGGATGCCGCGTCGGGATGTCGCCGATGTCGAGCACGGATGTCCCGAACCTCGCCGTCTGCGCTGTCTGCCCCGCCGCGAGGAACCGGTCGGCGATCCCGCGCTGGTCGAGGATCTCGATCGTGCGCGAGTGGAAGCCGCCCGCGCGCGAGCCGACCAGCTCGGAGGTCGTGCGGCGCTCGACGACGGCGACGGCGACGCCTGCCAGCGCCAGCTCGCCGGCGAGCATCATGCCGGCGGGGCCGGCCCCGACCACGATCACGTCAGTCATGGTGATCATCTTCCTCGTCAGGAGGACGCGCCCACAGCATCGACCGCACCGCGAGAGGACGCAAAGTGCTGCTGTCCCGCGTCGGAAGCCGCACCTTGCGTCCTCTCGACAATTCAGCCGAGGGAACGGCGCTCGGCGGAGTCCGGGACGCCCAACGCCCTCAGTGCGAGCCCGTCGGATCGACGCGGCATCGCCCATTCGAGCGTCGCGGTCTCCGTGCGAGCGGTGACGATAATCGTCTCACTCCTCATGAGCCGTTCATCGATTCCGGCCGATCGACGCGAGCCCGCGACGGTTTCGATGATCGGGACGACCACGGTGTCCTTGCTCAGGCGACCGGTGCGGATCGTCCACTCCCCGATGAGCCATTCCGGACTGAGGCCGGACTGACGGCCGGACACCACACGTATCCCGCCCGGGAATACCTTGCGTCGCGCTCCCGAGCGCTTCCCACCGAGGACGCCGTCGGTGACCGTGTCCCCCACGAACCAGGCGAGGACATCACCGAAGAAGTCTGCGATCATCGCGCGACCTGATCGAGCTGCAGCGCGGCGGGCCCGGAGTATGCACGAACAGCGATCTCCGCCTGGAAGAACGCGTCCGCCTGCTCTCGCACCTCCGTGGCATCCCGGGTCGTCGAGGCGACCTCGAAGGCCTCCGCCCGGTCGAGTTCCTCGGCCACGAACCGGACGAGCGCATCGTGCGGAGCGGCACTGCCGAGCTCGCGGGTCACCGCCTTCGTCGCGATCAGCTCGGATGCTGCATCCCGAACGTTCGACGGAACGTCGGTCTCCCGGAGCAGGGTCGGGAGATCCATGGGGGGAAGGGCCGCCTCCGGATTGTCAGCGAGCCAACGCAACGCCGCCGCCGGCCGAAGCACGTAGAAGAAGCGCTTGAGCGACGGAGTTCCCGTCTGCTGCTGTCGCGCCACGTGCAGGTAGTGACGTGCGATCAGCACTCGCTCGACGACCTCGTCCGCGAAACCCAGCAGGCGATCGCGGAAGCCCTCGTCACCCGAGTACACGATCGGCGAGCGGAGCCATTCGATCGCTGCGGCATTGCCCTTCACGACCAAGCGGACGGCCTTGGCGAGATCCCAGCCGTTCACATCGAAGACACGGTCCACGGGCGTCTCGATCACGTCCCGCGCCGGCCACAGCGTGAGGTACTCGGTGTGGGGCCGTACGTAGATGAATCGGCAGTCGTAGTCGCTGTCAGGCGAAGGGAACCCCCAGGCTCGACTCCCACTTTCGATCGCCCACGGGATCCGCACGCCGTGGTCCAGCTCGATGCCGGCCAGGCGTGCATCGATCTCAGCGACAACGGCGGGGTCGAGGGAGTCCGGGATCGCGCGCATCCGCTGACCATATCGCGCCCGCGACAGCGGGGGTCAGTCCGGAGGACGCACGTGCCGGCCACGCCCGCGCGCGTAGAGACTCGCCGGCCTGAGGTGCCCCCATTCGTACGCCTTCGCGACCGTGCAGCCGAGGAATCCGGCTGCGAATACCCATGGCATCCAGACCCCGCCACCGATCCCCACCTCGGTGTGCACGATGTCATTGTCGTGATCGATGATCCCCGCAGGTCGATATCCAGCTCGGACGATGCCGCCTGGCTCGGTCCGCCCGTCGAGGTAGACCTCGCGCCTCGTGATCGTCCCGTCGTCGCTCACCCATGTTCCGAGACTCCTGCACCCTCCTCGTGCCCGGGACTCACAGGATTCCTCGGTGAACGTCCCCCACCGCACGGGTTGCGTCGAGTCGATCGCACCCGTGACACCCAGCCCGGCGAGTATGCAGAGCAGGAGCGACGCCAATGCGTAGAAGGCGATCCGGCCGACACGCTGCAGCCGGTTCGGTCGGTTCACGACTCCCTCGAGTGCGGCGCCTTCGCTGCTCGCCTCACAGCCGAGCCCATTTCGCGAGGCGCTTCAGGTAGCGTTGCCGCGCTTCGAGCGTCGCCTCGGGAATGAGCAGGATGCCGCGCCACCCGCCTCCGGTGGCTATCGGACTGAGCGGTGTCCACCTCCACCGGCCGCGTTGGTCGCACCAGACGACGGCGGCCCAACGGTGGTCCGCGTGGACGTCGCGGATCGATGAGCGAGCGATACGGCGGGTCCAGAGGAGTCCGACGATCGTCACGCCGACCGTGTCGTACTCCACGGCGGCGCGCTTCACCCTGGTGCACCACCGTGCGCCGACGGCCACGAACAGAACGCCGAGCACCGCGATACCCGCACTCCAGCTCTCGGCAGACGCCACCATGCATGCGATGCCTGCTGCGACGAGCGTTGCAGCGCCGGCTCGATTGCCGAATCGCCAGTCTGCATCAGGCTCGTACCGACTTCCGCCGGTTCGACGGCTCATTCGATGCGACCCGTCATGTCGCCCGAGATGTCACACGTTGAAGCGGAACTCGACCACGTCGCCGTCCTGCATGACGTAGTCCTTGCCCTCCATGCGGGCCTTGCCCTTGGCGCGGGCCTCGACGACCGAGCCGGTCTCGACGAGGTCGGCGAACGAGATGACCTCCGCCTTGATGAAGCCGCGCTCGAAGTCGGTATGGATGACGCCCGCCGCCTGCGGGGCCTTCCAGCCCTTGCGGATCGTCCACGCGCGCGACTCCTTCGGGCCGGCCGTGAGGTACGTCTGCAGGCCGAGCGTGTCGAACCCGACTCGGGCGAGTTGGTCGAGGCCCGACTCGTCCTGACCCGTCGACGCGAGCAGCTCCGCGGCATCCGCGGGGTCGAGGTCGATGAGCTCGGACTCGATCTTGGCGTCGAGGAAGACGGCCTCGGCGGGCGCGACGAGCGCGGCGAGCTCGGCCTTGCGCGCGGCATCCGTGAGCGTGGCCTCGTCGACGTTGAAGACGTAGATGAAGGGCTTCGCGGTGAGCAGGCCGAGCTCGGCGATGGGCGCGAGGTCGACGGATGCCGCGCTGAGTGGCGTGCCCTTCTGCAGCACCTCGAGCGCCTCGTTCGCGGCCGCGAGCACGGAGGGGTCGAGCTTCTTGCCCTTGACCTCCTTCTCGAAGCGCGTGATGGCGCGCTCGAGCGTCTCGAGGTCGGCGAGGATCAGCTCGGTGTTGATCGTCTCCATGTCGGCCTTGGGGTCGATCGTGCCTTCGACGTGCACGACGTCGGAGTCGTCGAAGCCGCGCACGACCTGCGCGATCGCGTCGGCCTCGCGGATGTTCGCGAGGAACTTGTTGCCGAGACCCTCGCCCTCCGAAGCACCGCGCACGATGCCGGCGATGTCGACGAACGACACGGTCGCGGGCAGGATGCGCTCGGAGCCGAAGATGCCCGCGAGGGTCTCGAGCCGCGGGTCGGGCAGGTTCACCACGCCGATGTTCGGCTCGATGGTCGCGAACGGGTAGTTCGCCGCGAGCACCTGGTTCTTGGTGAGGGCGTTGAAGAGGGTCGACTTGCCGACGTTCGGGAGACCGACGATTCCGATGGTGAGTGCCACGGGCGTCCATCGTACCGGGCGGCGGCCGAGGCGATGCCGTGCGACCGATGCGGAACGGATGTCGGGCCCTCCCCATAGGGTTCGAGCGTGACCGTTCCGGCCCTCAACGTCCTCGAGCACGGCGCGGGGCTGCCCCTGCTCGCCCTGCACGGCTTCCCCGTCGACCATCGCCTGATGAGCGGATGCCTCGAGCCGCTGTTCGGCCCCGACGAGCCGATCCGGCGCATCTACCCCGACCTTCCCGGGCTCGGCGCCTCCCCGGGCGACGGCGTCTCCAGCACGCGCGACGTGCTCGACCGGGTCGACGCGTTCATCGACGAGGCGATCGGCGACGAGCCGTTCCTGCTCGTCGGCGAGTCGTACGGCGGCTACCTCTCGCGCGCGCTCGTGCAGCGGCGGCGGGCGCAGGTGCTCGGGCTCGCGCTCATCTGCCCGATGGTCGTCGCCGACGCGTCCGCCCGGCGCATCCCGGCGCGCGCGGTGCGCCGCCCCGACCCCGAGCTGATCGCGCGCCTCGATCCCGTGGAAGCCGTCGAGTTCACCGACATCGCGGTGGTCGAGTCGGCCGAGGCGCTCGAGCGCTTCCGCACCGAGGTCGCACCAGGCCTGGCGGCCGGCGACGCCGACGCGATCGCCCGCATCCGCGCCGACTACGGGCTCGAGGAGCCGATCGAGCGCGGCGATCCGTTCGCGGCGCCCACGTTGATCATCGCCGGCCGTCAGGACTGGATCGTGGGATATCGCGACCAGTGGCGGCTCGTGGAGCGCTACCCCTCTGCGACCTTCGCCGTGCTCGACGTCGCCGGCCACAACCTGCAGTTCGAGCGGCCCGAGCTATTCGGGGCGCTCCTTCGCGATTGGCTCGATCGGGTCGCCGGAGAGCCCCCGAGCTGACCTGTCGAGCCCGACCGCCGGGCGCGGCTTCCGCTGGTGCAGCGTGAGGTACACGCCCGCGATCACGATCGCGCCGCCGATCACGGCGGGCAGCTCGAGCGTGGCGCCGAACGCGAGCGCGATGACCACGGTGAACACCGGGAGCAGGTTGAGGAAGATGCCCGCCCGTGACGGACCGACCTTCGACGCACCGATGTTCCAGAGCGCGTAGCCGGCCATCGAGGGGAACACCACGATGTACGCCAGCCCGAGCGCGCCGCCGGGCGACGACGGCAACGAGACGCCCGTGAACGCGATGAGCGGCAGCATCGTCACGACGGCGAAGACCGCCTGCACCGAGGTCGCGGTGATGGGCGGCGTCACGAGGCGCCGCGAGATGAGCGAGTACACCGTCCACGCGAGCACCGAGCCGATGACGAGCAGGTCGCCGACGCCGAAGCCCTGCTCGACGAGTTGGACGACGTCGCCGCCGGTGAGCACGACGGTCACGCCGACGAAGGCGACGACGATGCCGAGCACCTGCACGCGGTTCAGCCGCTCGTGCAGGAAGATCGCCGCGGCGAGCGCGATCGTGGCCGGGTTGATGGCGCTGATGACCGCGGCGTTCACGGCCCCCGTGAGGCCCAGCGCGGCGTAGAGCAGCAGCGTGTAACCGGTCAGGCCGAGCACCGACTGCAGCAGGTGCAGCTTCCATTCGCGCCACGCCTCGCGCCAGTTCGGACGCTCGATGAGCCACGCCAGCGCGAGCAGCGGCAGCACCGCGAACGCCCACCGGAAGAACGTCAGCGAGATCGGCGAGATCTCCCGCGTGACCATCTCGCCGAACACGTAGTTGCCGGCCCAGAAGAGGTTCGCGAGCGCCAGGAAGAGGTACATCCGCCCGCGTTTCACCCGAACAGCGTACGTCGGGTCGGGGGTGGTTCCGACCGCGGTCGGGTGCACGGATGCCGCGGCCGGATGCCCCGAGACGAGGCGCACGCTCAGGGCGGTCCCTCCGCGGCATCCGGGGTGCCACTGAACGTGCCCGCAGACGCTGGTGGGCGGAGTCCCCGCGGTCGTATGCTGCGCCTGAGGGTGAAGTCGAGCACCGCTCATGTTCGTCGGCGGTGCGACGAGTCGAGGGGGAATCGGCCATGTACGCCACGTGCAGGCGGGTCGGAGAGTGCGCAGTTCAGGTCCCGACGGCGCGTGTCGGTGCGACACGCCGGACTCTTGCGCCGCGACACGCCTCCGCACCTGAGTTGCACACGGTCCAGCCGACCGAGATCGTCGGATGCCGCGGGCGGAGGCCCGGGCCATGATGCCGCCGTCGGCGGTGCTCGGTGCGCGCGGCGCGATCCGCGTCGTGGCCGCGGTGGACGCCGTCGACTGGACGCCGCCCTCGTCGGGACGCGTGCTCGCCCGCGCCGACCTCGTCGGCACCGGCGGCGGGTCGCCGGCCATCGTGCTCTCGCTCGCCGACGACGTCGACCCGCGGCGCGTCATCGTGTTCGTGCAGGTCGAGGACCTGCTCTGCACCTTCCGGCCGACGGGCGACGACCCCGACGCGCTCGAGGTCGTGCTGCCGTTCGGCATCGGTCCGCGACGCGGGATCGTCGTGGTCGTGGAGTGCGAGACCGAGGCGGAGGCCGAGGAACTCGCCCGCACGTACGCGGCCGAGCGGCTCGAGGCCGCCGCGCCCGAGGCGCCGCGCAGCGCCGAGCCGCCCGAGGAGGCGGCCGAGCCCGGCGCGGAGGCGCCGCCGCCACCGACTCCCTCCGCGCCGCCACCCACACGCTCCGCGCCGCCCCCGCCGGCACCGTCGTTCCCGCTGCCGACGGCGCCGCCACCGGCCTCGATGCCTGCGCCGAATGCGCCCCCGCCACCCCCGGCACCGCCTCCCCCGCCGCCGCCTTCCATGCCCGCACCCGGTGCGCCGCCGCCCCCCGCCGCCGAGCCGCCGCCCATGCGCGGCGCGCCCGCGCCCGGGCCGGTCACGCCGGTCCCCTCCCCGGTCTCGCCGGAGGACGGCCGCGGCGCCGGCCCCGAGCTCGGACCCGAGGATTCGCTCGGCGTCGGCGGCGCCGGCGATGAGCCCGTCGAGCGCCGGGTCCTCGCGCACGTGCACGCCGAGATGCCCCGCCGCGTCGTGGTCGACGAGGTCACCGAGGTGCGGTTCCGGCTGAGCCGGCAGCGGCTCGAGGCATCCGCCGGCACGACGCACGCCGAGCAGGGGATCATGGTCGACCCACGACGCGACGTCACCGTGACCATCGCGTTGCGCGGGTTCCGGCTGGTGGCGGGCGAGCCCGAGACCGTCGCCGCACGACTGCCGGAGTCCGACACGGAGGTCGCGGAGCACGTGTTCCACGTCGTCGGGCCGATCCCGGGCAGCGGCGAGGTGTCGCTCGTCGTTCGCCAGGACGCCGACCTGCCGCTCGCCACGCTCCGCCTCACCGCGGAGATCGTCGCCGTCGGCGCGCGCGCCGCCGTCGAGCCGACGCGGGTGACGGCCGACGTCATCGAGCCGGATCCCGAGCTCCTGGTGCTGCCGAGCATCCGCATCGACGAGTCGATCGTCGGCACCGAGTCGGTGCTGCGGATCCGCGTGACCGTCGGCTCGGACTCCGCGGAATGCACGACGCCGCTCGACGACAAGGCCGCGTTCATCTCGCGCACGTACGACAAGGTCGGCGGCATCCGCGCCGAGCTCGCCGAGATCACCGATCGTGACAAGCGCGCCCGCCGAGGCCTCGAGCGCCTGCGCAAGCTGGGCATGGGACTCGCGGATCGCCTCTTCAGCGGACAGGTACGGGAGCTCCTCTGGAACTCCCAGGACCAGCTCGACGGCCTCATCGTGCAGACCGCGGGCGAGCTCGACATCCCGTGGGAGATCGTGCACCTGGTCCCGCCGAGGGACCCGGCCACGGGGAAGCCACCGGAGGACGACCTGATCCCCCGGTTCCTCAGCACCTACGGACTGACCCGTTGGGTGTACGACACCGCGCACCCGATCGACCTCACCGTGACGCCCGCGGGCGTGCGCTTCGTCTGCCCCGAGTACGCCGACCAGCACCTGCGCCTGACGCACACCGCTGAGGAGCGGCGGTTCCTCGAGGACCGGTTCGCGGCGACGACCATCGACCCCGACGACGCCGACGGCATCACCGGGCTCATGCAGCAGGGCTTCGACCTGCTGCACTTCGCCGGGCACGGACGCTGGAGCGCGGCATCGCCGCAGGTGCAGGAGCTCCTGCTGGCGGCGTTCAGCGAGGACGAGGACGTTCCGCTCGCGCGGTACTCCGACGGCGAGCTGCGACGCGACCTGCCCGACCGCGGACGCATCGACGACGCCGACACCGGACCGTTCGTGTTCCTCAACGCGTGCGACATCGGCCGCCTGCCGGCGGGTCCGGCGGCCCTCGGCGGATTCCCCGAGGCGTTCCTCCGCGGCGGCGCCGCCGCGTTCGTCGGATGCTCCTGGGCCGTCGGCGACGAGCCGGCCTCGACCTTCGTCGAGGCGTTCTACGTGGGGCTCGCCGACGGAGAGCTCACGATCGCCGAGGCGGCGCGCGAAGCACGTCGCGCCGCGCACGAGGACGCCGACCTCTCGGAGCTCGCGTACGCCGTGTACGCCCACCCGCGCGCCCGCATGCACGTCGACCAGCCCGCGTCGCCCGAAGCAACCGACCAGCCCGCAGCATCCGCAGCAACCGACCAGCCCGCACCGCCTGCACCGCCCGACCCGCCCGACCAGCCCATCCCGGAAGGACCGCAGCCATGAACGCCGTACGCCCGCCGAGCCCGTCCGCTCCCCCGTCGCCGCCCATCGCCGCGGCACCGGCCGCCCCGCGCGGCGGACCCGACCTCTCGGCGGCCGAGCTCGCCGACCTCCGGCCGCATGTGATCACCCTCGAGGACGGGAAGCTCGCCACCGGCGCGCCGTCCGAGCCGCGGGACGTGGGCGCCTACCGCACCACGACGGGCGACATCGACGCGCTCTTCGAGACGCACCTGCCGGCCTTCGTCGCGGCGCACGCGCCCGGCCCGGTGCCGGTCGTGCTCTACGCGCACGGCGGGCTCGTCGACAAGGCGTCGGGCTTCGGCATCGCGCAGCAGCAGGTGGTCTGGTGGAAGGATAACGGCGTCTACCCGATCCACTTCGTGTGGGAGACCGGCCTCGGCACGGCGCTCTGGGACGCGCTGCGGCGCTGGGCGTCGGGCGGCCGCCGCGGCTGGGTCGACGAGGCGAAGGACACGTTCCTCGAGGTCGCGGCGCGGCTGCTCGGCGGCGGCGGGATCTGGAACGACATGAAGATCGATGCCGCCGCGGCATCCGTGAAGGGCGGCGGCGGGCACTACTTCGTGCGCGCCCTCGCGAAGTTCATGGCCGACCACCCCAACGAGATCGAGGTGCACGCGGTCGGCCACAGCGCGGGTTCGATCTTCCACTCGCACCTGCTCGACGCGGCGCTCGCGGCGGACGTCCCCGAGATCGCGTCGCTCAACCTGCTCGCGCCGGCCGTGCGCGTCGACACGTTCTCGAAGCTCGTGATGCCGCACGCGCGCAGCGGCAAGATCGCGCGCGTCGCGATCTTCACGATGGACGACGAGGCCGAGCGTGCCGACACGTGCCTGCGGATCTACAACAAGTCGCTGCTCTACCTCGTGTCCGCGTCGTTCGAGCCGCAGAAGGCGACGCCGATCCTCGGCATGGCGAAGTTCCTCACGCGCGACGCCGAGCTCGCCGACTTCTTCACGGGTGCCGCTGCCGACGGCGACCTCGTGCTCGCCCCGAACGCGGTGGGCGTGCGCACGGCGAGCGCCGCGACCTCGCACGGCGACTTCGACAATGACGGGCCCACGATGGAGAGCGTCGCCCGGCGCGTGGCGGGCGTGGCGACGGTCACGTCGTTCCCGAGGAAGTCGCGCGAGGTGGCGCCGTGGCCCGAGTACGAGGACGTGCCCGCGGCGGCGGGCTCGCGATCCGCAGCGGGCGCGGCCGCAGCGGCCGCAGGGGCCGCGGATGCCGCGCCGGGCGCCGGCACGCGCCGGGCGCTCTGCATCGGCGTCGACGCCTACCCCGATGAGGGCGACCGCCTGAAGGGCTGCGTCGCCGACGAGCGCGCCTGGGCCGACGCACTGCGCGCCGCACAGTTCGAGGTCACCGAGCTGACGGATGCCGCGGCCACCCGCGACGCGATCCTGCGCGGCATCCTCGAGCTCGTCAGCCAGGCCGCGCCGGGCGACGTGCTCGCGGTGCAGTACTCGGGACACGGCACGTTCGTGCCCGACCTCGACGCCGACGAGGACGACGGCGACGTCGCGAAGGACGAGGCGCTCTGCCCCGTGGACTTCCGCAAGCAGGGCCGGCTCATCATCGACGACGACCTCGCCCGCATCTGGGACGTCATCCCCGAGGGCGTCGCGCTCACGGCGTTCTTCGACAGCTGCCATTCGGGCTCTGCGAACCGCGCGCCGCGCGTCGATCTCACGCCCGTCGGCGACTCGTTGCCGCGCGCCGTGGTGCTCACGCGCGAGGACGAGGAGGCGTACCGGGCCGACCGCGGGGTCGCGCCGGTGTCCGACGAGCCCGACCCGGTGCGGGATGCCGCGATCGCGAGCGTGCTCGCGTCCGAGGTGGTCGCGCCGGCCGCTCCGAGGGCCGCGGGGGTGCGCCGCGAGGTGCTGTTCAGCGCCTGCAAGGCCACCGAGGTGGCGTGGGAGTCGGGCGGTCACGGCGACTTCACGCGCACGGCCATCCCGCTGCTGACGACCGGCGTCGGCTCGGTCTCGAACCGGGACTTCGTGCGGCAGGTCGTCGAGCAGTTCGGGCCGAACCGCCGGCAGACGCCCGAGTTCCACGGTGAGGAGGTGCTCGGCGGGCGGATCCTGCTCGGCACGGCGAGCGCGTCGGCCGTCGCGGGGGACGGCGCGGGGACGGTCGGGACCGGTGCGGTCACGCCGGTGGGACCCGGCACGCGCACCGACGACGGCGCGGCATCCGATCGCCAGCGCGACGCCGTCGTCGCGATCCTGCGCGCGACGGCCGACCTGCTGGAGGCGTGAGGCGGCAGACGGGCGGCGGCGCGCCGGCCGCGGGAGGTCAGCGCAGCCGCGCGCGGAAGCAGCGCGTCACGTAGGGCACGGCGAGCTCCTCGGCGCCCGCGAGGTCGGGATGCGTGTCGAGCAGCGTCTCGAGCGCGGCGATGGTCGACGCCTGCTCCTCGGGCGACGCCGTGATGAAGTAGCTGCGCGAGCGCACGAGGTCGAGGAAGCGCGCTCGCGACATCGGCTCGCGCCACTCGACCGTGTGCTCCTCGATCGGACCGAACGGCGACCCGATGCGCACGTAGCTCTCGAACGTGGCGCTCGCGTCGTGCCGCTCGTGCATGATCTCGCCGGCCTCACGCAGCCAGTCCGCGCTCGTGTCGCGGCTGTTCCAGACCAGTCCGAGCACGCCGCCCGGACGCAGCACCCGCGCGATCTCGGGCACCGCGCGCTCGGGCACGAACCAGTGCCACGCCTGCCCGGCCACGACGGCGTCGACCGAGCCGTCCTCGATCGGGATGTCCTCGGCGGTGCCGAGGATGCGCGGCACTCCCGGCACCGCGACCTCGAGCTCCTCGAGCATCTCCTCGACGGGGTCGACGGCGATGACGTCGCGGTCGAGCTCGATGAGCGCCTCGGTGAGCTTTCCCGTTCCGGCGCCGAGGTCGAGCACGCGCTGCGCGTCGCCGATGAGCCAGGCGACCGCGTCGACCGGGTAGCCCGGGCGCGACGCGTGGTACACGGATGCCGCGGCGCCGAACGAGCGCGCCGAGCGCACGGTCGCGGGGTCGTTCGGGTCGACGACGAGGCCGTCGGGGCGATCGGGACCGGTGGATTCGGGGACGTCGCTCACGGCTCGCTCACCCCGTGATGACCATTCGCTCGATCGCCGCGCCGCCGGGCGCGATCCGGAAGGTGAACGTCGACGGCCCGTTGAACCCGTCGCCGCCCACGTCGGCCGCGACGATCACCTCGTCGCCGGCCTCGCGGACGTCGGTGACGTCGAAGGTCTGGTGCACGCCGATCGACTCGCGACGGCTCCAGCCCGCGATCTCCTCGCGGCCGCGGAACTCGCGCCCCCAGTCGTCGATGACGCCGTCGTCGGCGAACGCGGCGACGAACCGGTCGAGGTCGCCGGCGTTGGTGGCGTCGAACGCCTCGGCGACCGGTGCGGGCAGCTCGGTCATCCGGTCTCCTCACGCTCGCGGCGCCCGTCGGCTCGGCGCTCCCGCAGCCATTCCACGCCCTGCCCGCGGCATCCGTCAACCGTCGGATGCCGCGCCGACTCGGCATCCGCAGCCCGATCGCCGACGCGCCACACGACGCGCCCGGCCGTGTCGGAACCGCGTGCGACGATGCACGCGTGCCAGTGGACTTCACCGCGATCGACTTCGAAACCGCCAATCCGTCGAGCGCGTCGGCCTGCTCGGTCGGCCTCGTGAAGGTCCGCGACGGGCGGGTCGTCGACCGCGTGCACTGGTACATCCGGCCGCCGTTCCCGCACGACGAGTTCTCGGAGTGGAACGTGCGCATCCACGGCATCACGCGCGACATGGTCGACGACGCGCCCGGCTGGCCCGTGCACCTGCCCGCGTTGCGGGAGTTCGCCGGGAGCGACGTGCTCGTCGCCCACAACGCCGGGTTCGACATGGGCGTCATCGCCAAGACCTCGACCGCGTTCGGTCTCGAGGTTCCCGACTTCCGCTACCTCTGCAGCCTGCAGGTGGCGCGCCGCACCTACCACCTCGAGTCGTACCGCCTGCCGTCGGCGGCGATGGCCGCCGGGTTCGAGGACTTCTCGCACCACGACGCGCTGGCCGACGCCGAGGCGTGCGCGGCGATCATCGTGCACGCGGCGAAGCGCCACGAGGCCGACGACGTCGAGCGGCTGGCGCACATCACGCGCGTGCCGCTCGGCGCGATCGGGTCGGCCGCCACGCAGGCGCAGCAGTCGGCGCAGGGGCCGATGGCGCTGCAGTAGGTGCGGTCGTCGCCGGTGCGACGGCGATCGTGATTCAGGCGATCGGCCGCGATTCAGGCGCCGTTGCGCGGAATCCGCCTGAATCGCGACCGTTTGCCTGAAAGCGCGCTGCGGATGCCCCGCCCGGCCGAGCCGCCTCGCGGGCGATGTCGGACGCCGCTGCCACACTCGGGGACATGGAGATCCTGCTGCTCGTCATCGGCCTCGTCCTCGGCGTCGCGCTCGGTGCGCTCGGTGCGTGGTTCGTGGCCGCGCGCCGAATCGCGGGGGCCGGCGACCCGGTCGTCGTCGACGACCCGGCGCTCGTCGAGGCGCGTCACCAGGCGCAGCTCGCCGAGGTCCGCGCCGGCGAGGAGGCGGCCAAGTCCCTCCTCCGCGAGGAGCTCGCCGCGACCGCGGCCACGGCCGAGGCGCTCCGCGAGCAGATCCTCACGGCCCAGCGCCAGCACCGCGAGCTCGTCGAGCAGCACCGCGCCGAGCAGCAGGCCCGCGAGGCGCGCGAGCAGGCCGAGAGCCGCGTGCTGACGGCGCTCGCGCCCGTCAAGCAGTCGCTCACCGAGATGCAGTCGAAGGTGACGCAGCTCGAGACCCAGCGCCACCAGCAGCACGGCGAGCTCGCCCAGCAGTTCAAGTCCGCGGCCGAGTCCGAGGAGCGGCTGCGCTCCACCGCCGAGGCGCTCGCGTCCGCGCTCCGCTCCAACAGCACCCGCGGCGTCTGGGGCGAGACCCAGCTGCGCAGCGTGGTCGAGGCCGCCGGCCTCATCGAGCGCGTCGACTTCGACCTGCAGTCGAGCATCTCGAGCGACTCCGGCGCCGGCCGTCCCGACATGGTGGTGCGCCTGCCCGGCGGCAAGTCGATCGCCGTCGACGCGAAGGTGCCGTTCTCCGCCTACCTCGAGGCGAGCCAGATCCCGGCCACGGCCGTCGGCGCCGACGCGGCCCGGCGCGCCGAGTTCATGAAGCAGCACGTGCAGGCCGTGCGCGCGCACATCACGGCGCTCGGCTCGAAGGGCTACTGGAACGGCCTCGACGCCTCGCCCGAGCTCGTCATCGCGTTCATCCCGAGCGAGTCGCTCGTCTCGGCCGCGCTCGAGGCCGACCCGAGCATCATGGAGTTCGCGTTCGCGAAGCGCGTGGCGCTGGCGTCGCCCGTGACGCTGTGGTCGGTCCTGAAGACCGTGGCGTTCTCGTGGCAGCAGGACGTGCTGACGAACGAGGCGAAGACGCTCTTCGACCTCAGCCGCGAACTGTACTCGCGCCTCGCCACCACGGCGTCCCACATCGAGAAGCTCGGCCGCACCATCGAGCGCAGCGTGAAGGACTACAACGCGTTCGTCGGCTCCCTCGAGCGCCAGGTGCTGCCGACCGCGCGCAAGCTCGGAGCCCTCGACGAGTCGAAGATCCTCGCGCCGCTGCAGGGCATCGAGGAGGCGCCGCGCGAACTCACCGCCTACGAGCTGGTCGCGGGCACCGGCGCCGACCTCGACCCCGAGCTGCGTCGCCAGATCGAGTCGGGCGACGCATCGCGCAAGGGGTGACGCGGGCGCCGTCGCTGCCCGAAGGCGAGGGCGTCAGGTCGGCGCCGGCGGCCGGCGCGCGCCGACGCGCCGACGTCGGCGTCCTCAGCCCTCGATGACGCTGATGACGTTCCCGGCGGGGTCCGTGAACCACGCGATGTTCGGGCCGGGGTTCTCGTCCGAGCTGCGGGAGATCCCGCGTTCGTCGGTGCCGAAGTCCTGGTCGCCCGAGTAGATCTTCGTCACGACGCCGGCCGCGTTGAGCTCGTCGACCGCACGGTCGATGTCCTCGACGATGAGGTTCAGGATCGTGAACGTCGCCGGCTCGTGGTTGTCCTTCGGGTAGACGAAGACGGTCTGGCCCGACGGGAGCGTGAGGTTCAGGGAGCCCATCTGCCCGTCTTCGACGCGCAGCCCGAGCTTCGTCCCGTAGAACTCGCGCGCCGCGCCGAGGTCGTCGACGCTGAATCCCGGGAATGCATCCTTGATCGTGACCACCTGGGTCCTCCTCCGTACTCGTGATGCCGGGTCGGCACGAGCCACGCTTCCACACGACCGCATCGGCGTCGAGGGGTTGTCCCGGCGCGCGGCGGGCAGCGGGCGGCTCAGCCCGGTTCGAGGTCGGGGTCGGGGCGTCGGGTCGGCTCGTGCCGGTGGTGCGGCTCATCGACGGGCGGCGCGAAGCCGGCGGCCGCCTCGGCGCCCGTCACGACGTCCTCGTCGGGGTGCCCGTCGAGCGGGTGCGCGAGCTCGTCACGGCCCAGCCGGGCGAACGCGAGGGTCGCAAGGGCGAGCAGCGGCGGCACCACGCCCGCGATGAGGAACGCCGGGGCGAGGCCGATCCATTCGCCGACCGGGCCCGCCACGGCCATCGAGATCGGCATGAGCGCGAGCGACACGAAGAAGTCCAGGCTCGAGACGCGGCCGAGCATCGAGGGCGGCACGCGCCGCTGCAGCAACGTGCCCCACACCACCTGCGCGCCGTCGAAGAGCACGCCGCAGATGAATACGGCCACGACCATCACCCAGAGCCACGACGTGTACCCGATGATGGCGAGCGGGAGGCATCCGAAGCCCCAGGCCAGGATCATGAGCGTCAGGTACCGCCGCGGCAGCTTCATCGAGGCGACGGCGAGCGACCCGACCGCGCCGCCCACGCCGAAGCCCGCGAGCGCGAGGGCGTACGCCCCCGCGCCGCCGCCGGTCTGGTCCTTGACGGCGAACGGCAGCAGCACCTCGATCGGGCCCATGATGAGGAACACGAGGATGATCGAGAACGCGAGCGTCGCGAACAGCCAGCGCGTGCGCAGCAGGTAGGCGAAGCCGTCGCGGAGGTCGATCAACGACTGCCGCACGGGGTGCACGTCGAGCGAGTCGAGGTCGCGTCGCACGGGCGTCGTGCGCATGAACCCGAGCACGGCGGCGGCCGCGACCTGCAGCACAGCCACCACCGCGAACGCGAGCCACGGGCCCTGCAGCGCGATGCACGCGCTCGCGAGCGCCGGCCCGGCCGCCTGCATCACGGCCGGACGCAGCACGCCCTCGATGCCGTTCGCCGCGAGCAGCCGGTCGGCCGGCAGGATCGCGGGCAGCCACGCCGAGTACGCGGGATAGAAGAACCCATCGGCGAGGCCGAGCACGAACGAGATGACGGCGACGTGCCAGACCTCGATGGCCCCGGTCGCGGCGAGCACCGCGGCGGTCGCGAACCCGACGCCGCGCACGACCTCGACCGTGAGCAGGATGCGTCGCTGCGGGATGCGGTCGGCGGCGACCCCGCCGAACAGCACGGCGATGACGAGGCCGAGGCTCGACCCGACCGCGACGAACGACAGGTCGACGGGCGAGCCGCCGAGCTCGACGACCTGCCACACGGCCGCCACGATCCATGCGCCCGCCGACAGCAGCGATGCCGCCAGCGCGACGGTGAGCAGCCGGTACTGGCCCGAGGTGAACGGGCGCAGCGCGCGCGGCAGCCTCGTCCCGTCGCTCATCCGGCCATTCTCGCGAATTCCACGGACATCCGCCCGTGGAATCACGTCATCGGTCGGCTTCGTCGAGCCACTTCTCCACGAGGTGGTCGGCCACGACGCGGCGGATGGTCCCCGACTTGCCGCGCAGCACGATCGACTCGGTGCGGATGATCGGGCCCTTCTTGCGCACGCCGTCGACGAGCTCGCCGTCGGTCACGCCGGTGGCCACGAAGAAGGTGTTGTCGCTGCGAACGAGGTCGTCGAGCTCGTAGACCTGGTCGCAGTCGAGTCCGGCCGCCTCGCCGCGGGCGCGCTCGGCGTCGTCCTTCGGCGCGAGCCGGCCCTGCATGAACCCGCCGAGCGCCTTGATCGCGCACGCGGTGGTGATGCCCTCGGGGCTGCCGCCGATGCCGACGCACATGTCGATGCGCGACTCGTAGCGAGCCGCGTTGATGCCGCCGGCCACGTCGCCGTCGCTGATGAGGCGCGTGCCGGCGCCGACCGCACGGATGTCGGCGATGAGCTGCTCGTGCCGCGGGCGGTTCAGCACCGCGACCCGGAGCTCGCCGACCTCCTTGCCCTTGGCGGCCGCGAGCGCACGCAGGTTCTCGCCGATGGGCTTGCGGATGTCGACGACGCCGATGCCCGAGGCATCCGTGACGATCTTGTCCATGTAGAAGACGGAGGACGCGTCGAGCATCGTGCCGCGGTCGGCGACGGCGATGACCGACAGCGCGTTCTGACGCCCGGCTGCGGTGAGCGAGGTGCCGTCGATCGGGTCGACCGCGATGTCGCAGGCGGGGCCGCGGCCGTTGCCGACGCGCTCGCCGTTGAAGAGCATGGGCGCCTCGTCCTTCTCGCCCTCGCCGATGACCACGACGCCGTCGAAGTTGACCGTGCCGAGGAAGGCCCGCATCGCGTCGACCGCGGCGCCGTCGGCGGCGAGCTTGTCGCCGCGCCCGATCCACGGGTACGAGCGGATCGCAGCCGCCTCGGTCGCGCGCACGAGCTCGAGCGCGATGTTGCGGTCGGGGTGCAGGTAGAGGCTGCTTTCGGTGTCGGTGCTCACGATCGGAGGTCCTTCCCGGAGTGGTCGGTCGGAGGTCGGGCCTGAGTGGCATCCGCGAACCGGTGCCGAGCCTGCTTTCGAGCTTAACGATTCCGAGGTCGGGAAAACGCATTCCGTAGCGTCTGTGACGTGAAAGTTCGTGCGTTCTTAACGATCAGCGGGAACCGCCTCACGAGACGACGCCCACGACCACTCCGTCATCTCCCACGATCAGCTCGGACCACCGCGGCGAGCTCCGCGGCCCGACGTGCCACGACGCGACCCGGATGCCCCGGGCCTCGCGCCGCGCCGCCTCGAGCACGCCGTCGGCGCCCGGCCGGCACGCCGTGACCGCGCTGAGGAACAACCACGCCGGACCACGGCAGAGGTCGTCGAGCGCGAGCGAGGTCGCTGCCGAGCGCCCCGACGCCGCGAGCCGCTCCGCCTCGCCGGCGGACTGCGGCGCGTACGACGCGACCATGTCGGCGCCGAGCGCCCGCACCGCGGCGGCCGTGAGCAGCCCCTCGGGCGCTCCCCCGATGCCGGTCACCACGTCGAGGTCGGTGCCGCGCTGCGCGGCCCGCAGCGATCGCTCGATGTCGCCGTGCTCGAACGGCACCACGGTCGCGCCGGCGGCTCGGGCGCGCGCGGCGACGTCGGCGTTCCGCGGCCGGTCCTGCACCGCGACGCGCACGTCCGCCGTCGCGACGCCGCGCACGTCGGCGAGGCGTCGCACGAGCCGTTCGATCGGGAGCCCCGCGGCATCCGGCAACCAGGTGACCTGCTTGGCGAGGTAGTGCGCCGGGCCGAGGTCGGCGAAGCCGTCGCGGCCGCTGACCGCGAGCACCGCCATCGCCCCGTCGCGACCGGATGCCGCGAGCCTCGTGCCGTCGACCGGGTCGACCGCGAGGTCGAGCGTCGGCCCGCCCGTGCCGAACCGCTCGCCCGGTGCGAGCATCGGCGCCTCGTCCTTCTCGCCCTCCCCCGCGACGACGTGCCCGTCGACGGCGATCAGGGCGAGTGCAGCGCGCAGCGCGTCCACCGCGGTGCCGTCGACCGCCATGCCGTCGCCCGAGCCGACGAGCGGCACGACGGATGCCGCGGCCGTCGCCGTGGCATCCCGCAGCGCATGCGCCAGCGCGTCGCCGAGCTCGTCGAGGGGCGTGGGGGCCGGGGAGGTCACCCGTTCATCCTGCCCGTCGCCGGCGACCTGAGCACTCCTCGCCACCTCGCTAGACTCGTCGACGAACCCCAACGTCACCTTCGAAGGAGCACCATGCCCATCGCAACCCCGGAGCAGTACGCCGAGATGCTCGACACCGCCAAGGCGAAGGGCTTCGCCTTCCCGGCGTTCAACGTCTCCTCCTCGCAGACGCTCAACGCGGTGCTGCAGGGTCTCACCGAGTCGGGCTCCGACGGCATCATCCAGGTGACGACGGGGGGCGCCGACTACTTCGCGGGCCACACGGTGAAGGCTCGCTCGACCGGCGCCCTCGCCTTCGCGAGGTTCGCGCACGAGGTCGCGAAGTCCTACCCGATCACGGTCGCGCTGCACACCGACCACTGCCCGAAGAACGCGCTCGACGACTTCGTGTTCCCGCTCATCGCCGCCTCCGAGGAGGAGGTCAAGGCCGGCCGCAACCCGATCTTCCAGTCCCACATGTGGGACGGCTCGGCGGTTCCGCTCGATGAGAACCTCGAGATCGCCAAGGAGATCCTCCCCCGCATGAAGGCCATCAACGCCGTGCTCGAGGTCGAGATCGGCGTCGTCGGCGGCGAGGAGGACGGCGTCAGCCACGAGATCAACGAGCACCTCTACACGACGCTCGACGACGCGATCAAGACGGTCGAGGCGCTCGGCCTCGGCGAGCAGGGCCGCTACATGGCCGCGCTCACGTTCGGCAACGTGCACGGCGTCTACGCGCCCGGCAACGTGAAGCTCCGCCCCGAGCTCCTGAAGGACATCCAGGACGGCCTCGCCGCGAAGTACGGCACCGGCCCGAAGCCCCTCGACCTCGTCTTCCACGGCGGCTCGGGCTCGACCGACGAGGAGATCGCCGAGGCCGTGCGCAACGGCGTCGTGAAGATGAACATCGACACCGACACGCAGTACGCGTTCACGCGCTCGATCGCCGGCTACATGTTCGAAAACTACGACGGCGTGCTCAAAGTCGACGGGTCGGTCGGCAACAAGAAGCTGTACGACCCGCGCGCCTGGGGCAAGGTCGCCGAGTCGGCGATGGCCGTCCGCGTGGGCGAGTCGACCCGCCAGCTCGGTTCGGCCGGCAACTCGATCAGCGCGTAGGCAGACCGATGCCCCAGGACGAGGCCGCTCGCACGCCCGACGCCCCCGGTCAGGGTGGCGCTGCCGACGAGCGGCCTCGTCCGCGCTACGGCGAGTACGCACCGGAGGGCTGGACCTGGCAGCCGCCCGCCGACGAGTCGGCGGCGCCCGCGCAGCCCGCGCAGCCCGCGCAGCCCGCACACCCCGCCCAGCCGGCCGCGCCGCCTCCGCCCGCTCCCGTCGCGCTCCCCGGCGAGCGCCGACCCGGCGCCGTCGACCGCGTCGTGACCATCGCGCTGCTCGTGCTCGGCGCGTTCGGCGCGATCAACACCGCGGCGAGCCTGCAGGTGCTCCCGCAGCAGTTCTCCCTCGTCTACGAGCAGCAGGGCATTGGCGACTTCACAGCGCCCGAGTGGCTGCCCACCCTCACCATGGTGGGCACGGTGCTGCAGCTCGCGCTCTACGCGGGGACGCTGGGCTGGTCGATCCTGCGCCTGCGTGCGCACAAGACCGCGTTCTGGGTGCCGATCCTCGGCGGCGTGCTGTCGCTCGTGCTCATGATGGTGATCGTGTCGATCGTGTTCCTCAACGACCCGGCGTTCGTCGCGTACATCGAGCGCATGGCGGGCACGACGGCACCGACGCCGTAGCGCCGCGCCCCGGCGCGACGCGCGTCACCGCGCCAGCGCCGGAGCGCCCTCCCCCGCGTCCGTGGCCTCCTCGAGCGGCGCCGCGAACTGCGCCTCGTACAGCCGCGCGTACGCGCCGCCTGCGGCGAGCAGCTCCTGGTGGGAGCCCTGCTCCACGATCCGCCCCTCCTCCATCACGATGATGAGGTCGGCGTCGCGGATCGTCGAGAGCCGGTGCGCGATCACGAAGCTCGTGCGGTCGGCGCGGAGCGCGTTCATCGCGTGCTGCAGCAGCAGCTCGGTGCGGGTGTCGACCGAGCTCGTCGCCTCGTCGAGGATGAGCACCGACGGGCTCGCGAGGAATGCGCGCGCGATCGTGATGAGCTGCTTCTCGCCGGCCGACAGGTTCGACGCCTCGTCGTCGAGCCGTGTGTCGTAGCCGTCGGGCAGGCTCCGCACGAACCGGTCCACGTACGTCGCGCGGGCGGCCTCGAGGATCTCCCCCTCCGTCGCGCCCGGGCGCCCGTAGGCGATGTTCTCGCGGATCGTGCCGGCGAACAGCCACGTGTCCTGCAGCACCATGCCCATCCGCGAGCGGAGCTCGTCGCGCGTCATCCGCGTGACGTCGAGTCCGTCGAGCGTGATCCGGCCGGAGTCGAGCTCGTAGAAGCGCATGAGCAGGTTCACGAGCGTGGTCTTGCCCGCGCCCGTGGGTCCGACGATGGCGATCGACATGCCGGGCTCCGCCGTGAGCGAGAGGTGGTCGATGAGCGGCTTCTCGGGGTCGTAGCGGAACGACACGTCGTCGAAGACGAGGCGCCCGCTCGTCGCGGCCGGCCGTTCGGGCTTCGCCGGATCGGCCGACTGCTCGTCGGCGTCGAGCAGCTCGAACACGCGCTCCGCGCTCGCGACGCCCGACTGCAGCAGGTTGGCCATCGACCCGAGCTGCGCGAGCGGCTGCGTGAACTGGCGCGAGTACTGGATGAACGCCTGCACGTCGCCGAGCGAGATGCTGCCCGCCGCGACCATCAGGCCGCCCACGACGGCGATGCCCACGTAGACGAGGTTGCCGACGAACGTCATCGCGGGCATGATCAGGCCGCTCACGAACTGGGCGCCGAAGCTCTGCTGGTAGAGCTCCTCGTTCTTCTCGTCGAACCGGCGGCCGACCTCGGGACGGCGGCCGAACACGCGCACGAGGGCGTGGCCCGAGTAGGCCTCCTCGACCTGCGCGTTGAGCTCGCCGGTGTGCCGCCACTGCTTCACGAACAGCCCCTGCGAGCGCTTCGCGATGAGCGCCGTGATCACCAGCGTCAGCGGGATCGTGACGAGCGCGATGAGGGCGAGCAACGGCGAGATGATGAACATCATGACGAGCACGCCGACCACCGTGAGGAGCGAGGTGAGCAGCTGGCTCATGGTCTGCTGCAGCGTCTGCGAGATGTTGTCGATGTCGTTCGTCACCCGCGAGAGCAGCTCGCCTCGCGGCATCCGATCGAAGTACGACAGCGGGAGGCGATGGATCTTCGCCTCGACGTCCTGGCGCAGCCGGTAGACGGTGCGCTGGGTGACGCCGTTCAGCACGTAGCCCTGGGCCCACGCGAACAGCGCCGCGAGCACGTAGAGCAGGAGCACCCACGCGAGCACCGTGGCGAGCGCGGTGAAGTCGATGCCCTGTCCGGGCACCAGGTTCATCGAGGCGACCATGTCCGCCTGCTGGTCGTTCCCCTGCGCGCGGAGCGCGGCCACGACCTGCTCCTGCGTGGCGCCGGCGGGCATCTGCGACGAGATGAAGCCCTCGAAGATGAGGTTCGTGCCCTCGCCGAGGATCTTCGGCCCGAGCACCGAGAACGTGACGCTCACGACGCCGAGCAGGATCACGAGCACGACGAGCGCGCGCTCGGGACGGAGCCGCCCGAGCAGTCGCTTGGCGCTCGGCCAGAAGTCCATCGACTTCTCGCCGGGCATCGCCATCATGCCCATCGGGCCGCCGCCCATCGGCCCGCGCCGCATGGGCGGCCGCGGCGGAGCCTGCGTCTCCTGTCGCTCGTCGGTCATGCCGCCGCCTCCTCCGCGCTCAGCTGGCTCTCCACGATCTCGGCATAGGTCGGCGAGGTCTCCAGCAGCTCCTCGTGCGTGCCGCGTGCGACGATGCGTCCGTCGTCGACGACGAGGATCTGGTCGGCGCCGACGATGGTCGCGACGCGCTGGGCGACGACGAGCATCGTGGCGCCGGCCTCGGCTCGTGCGAGCGCGGACCGCAATCGCGCATCGGTCGCCGTGTCGAGCGCCGAGAACGAGTCGTCGAACAGCAGGATCGGCGGCCTGCGCACGAGCGCCCGCGCGATCGAGAGGCGCTGCCGCTGGCCGCCCGACACGTTGGTGCCGCCCTGTGCGACGGATGCCTCGAGCCCCTCGGGCATGGCCTCGACGAAGTCGCGCGCCTGCGCGGTCTCGAGCACGGCCCAGAGCTCGTCGTCGGTCGCGTCGGGATCGCCGTAGCGGAGCGTGGACGCGACGGTGCCGGCGAAGAGGTAGGGCTTCTGCGGCACGAGCCCGAACTGGGCGTTGAGCACGTCGGAGTCGAGCTCGCGCACGTCGACGCCGCCGACCAGCACGCTGCCGCTCGTCACGTCGAAGAGGCGTGCAGCGAGGTTGACGATCGTGGTCTTGCCGGCGCCTGTCGCGCCGATCACCGCCGTGACCCTGCCGGGTTCGGCGACGAAGCTGACGTCCTTCAGCACCGGATCCTCCGCGCCGGGGTAGGCGAACGTCACGTTCCGGAACTCGAGCGTGCCCGGCTCCGTCAGCTCGGTCGTGCCGCCGATCGGCTCGACGACCGACGGCTCGGTCCCCAGCACCTCGCCGATCCGGCCCGCCGAGACCACGGCGCGCGGCAGCAGGAACGCGATCATCGTCGCCATCATGACCGCGATGAGGATCTGGATCAGGTAGCTGAGGAACGCGATGAGCGAGCCGATCTGCAGCGAGCCGTCCTCGACGCGGAAGGCACCGAACCAGAGCACCGCGACGCTCGACACGTTGAGCACGAGCAGCACGATCGGGAAGACGAGCGCGAAGAGCCGGCCGGCGCGCAGCGCGGTGTCGGTGAGCGCGTCGTTCGCCTGCTCGAACCGGTCGTCCTCGACCTGCTCGCGCACGAAGGCACGGATGACGCGGATGCCGGTGAGCTGCTCGCGCAGCACCCGGTTCACGCCGTCGATCCGCTTCTGCATCGACTGGAACAGCGGCACCATGCGGCTGAGGATGATGCCCAGGACGAGGAGCAGCACCGGCACGGCGACCACCATGATCCACGACAGCGTGAGGTCCTCGCGGAGCGCGAAGATGACGCCGCCGATGGCGAGGATCGGCGCCGACACGAGCACCGTGCACGACATGAGCACGAGCATCTGCACCTGCTGCACGTCGTTCGTCGACCGGGTGATGAGGCTCGGCGCGCCGAAGCGCGACACCTCCTGCTCCGAGAAGTCGCCGACGCGGCGGAACACCGAGCGGCGCACGTCGCGGCCGAACGCCATGGCCGCCTTGGCGCCGAACCAGACCGCCGCGATCGCGCAGGCGATCTGCACCAGCGTCACCCCGAGCATGACACCGCCGATCGAGAGGATGACGCCCATGTCGCCCTTGGCGACGCCGTCGTCGATGATGTCGGCGTTCAGGGTCGGCAGGTAGAGCGAGGCCATCGACTGGGCGAACTGGAACACCACCACCCCGATCAACAGGCCCCAGTACGGCCGCAGGTGCTGGACGAGGAGTCGCATCAGCATGGGTCGGATCCCTTCTCGATGCCGTGGACGACGAGGTGCGCGAGCTCGGCGGAGTCGAGGCTGCCGGGCAGGTCGTTGAGGTGCGGCATCGCCGACGCGAAGGCGACGAGCCGGACGAACGCGAACACGCCGGCGGGCGGCACTCGCAGGCGGTCGAGCTCGGGTGCGAGCAACTGCTCGAAGATCGACACGATCACCGCCGGGTCCGCGGACGCCGGGGGCCGCGGACGACCGCCCAGCGAGGCGAAGACCCCGAAGATGCCCGTGAACCGGTCGTGGAAGCGGTCGATGATGAGCCGGACCTTGAGCTCGAGCGGCAGCGACGCGTCGATCGACCGGAGCGCGGCCCGGAACGGCTCGGGGTCGAGGAACTCCTCGACGGCGGCGTCGATGATCGCCTCCTTGTCGTCGAACACCCGGAAGAGGGTGCCTTCGGCGACGCCGGCCGCCTCGGCGATCTGGCGCGTCGTCACGTCGCGGCCGTACGCGACGATGAGCGGCACGGTGGCGCGGGCGATGGCGCGGCGGCGTTCCTCGACGGGAAGCGGGCTCGCGCGGCCGGGGCGCTCGACGGTGCGTTGCATGCGGCGATCGTACCTCGGAGTGAGCGCTCACTCACTCCCCCGGACGCACGCTCACAGCGAACGCGCCCGGCCCTCGCCGAACGCGGGTGTCAGGCGTCGGCGTTCGCGCGCGAGCGCCCACCCAGGGCACGGGCGTCGCGGTTGCCGCTGAGGTCGCGGCGCAGCTCCTTCGGCAGCGAGAACATGAGGTCCTCCTCGGCCGTCTTCACCTCGGCGACGTCGCCGTAGCCGGCGTCCTCGAGCTCGAGGAGCACCTCCTTGACGAGCCCCTCGGGCACGGATGCCCCGCTCGTCACGCCGACCGTCGTGACGCCGTCGAGCCACTCCTGCCTGATCTCGGTCGAGTAGTCGACCCGGTACGCGGCCTTGGCGCCGTTCTCGAGCGCGACCTCGACGAGGCGCACGCTGTTCGACGAGTTCGCGGAGCCGACCACGATGACGAGCTCGGCCTCCTGCGCGACCTTCTTGATCGCGACCTGGCGGTTCTGCGTGGCGTAGCAGATGTCGTCGGAGGGCGGGTCCTGCAGGGCGGGGAACCGCTCGCGCAGCCGCCGCACGGTCTCCATGGTCTCGTCGACCGACAGCGTGGTCTGCGAGAGCCACACGACCTTCTCGGGGTCGCGCACCTCGATGTTCGGCACGTCGTCGGGGCTGTTCACGAGCGTGACGTGGTCGGGTGCCTCGCCTGCGGTGCCCTCGACCTCCTCGTGGCCCTCGTGGCCGATGAGCAGGATCTCGTAGTCGTCGCGCGCGAAGCGCACTGCCTCGCGGTGCACCTTCGTGACGAGCGGGCACGTGGCGTCGATGGCGTGCAGGCCCCGATCGGATGCCGCGTTCACGACGGCCGGCGAGACCCCGTGCGCACTGAACACCACGTGGGCGCCCTCGGGCACCTCGTCGACCTCGTCGACGAAGATGGCGCCCTGCTTCTCGAGCTCGGTCACCACGTGGATGTTGTGCACGATCTGCTTGCGCACGTAGACGGGCGCGCCGTAGTGCTCGAGCGCCTTCTCGACGGCGATCACGGCGCGGTCGACGCCGGCGCAGTAGCCGCGGGGCGCCGCGAGCAGCACCCGCTTGCGTCCGGGGGCGGGGATATCCTTGAGCCGGCCGCGAACGCCCGGCATCCTGGGCATCCCAAGGCCGATTCGCGGGGCATCCGTCGTGCTCGTCACGGTGTCCATCCTACGCGGGCGATGCTGGGCGAGCGGCGGGAGGACCCATGACGGACGCACCGGCGACGCGCGAGCATCCGTGGCCCGTGGCGCTGCTCTCCGCGAAGCTCAAGGACTACCTCGACCGCCTCGGCACGGTCTGGGTCGAGGGCGAGATCACGCAGTGGGGCGTCTCGGGCGGCAACGTCTACGGCAAGCTGAAGGATCTCGAGACCGACGCCACGGTCTCGTTCACGATGTGGTCGTCGGTGCGCGCACGCCTGTCCGAGCAGTTCAAGCAGGGCGACCACGCGGTGCTGCTCGCGAAGCCGAGCTGGTGGGTCAAGGGCGGCACGCTCTCGATGCAGGTCTACGACATGAAGCACGTCGGCCTCGGCGACCTGCTCGAGCGCCTCGAGCGCCTGCGCCGGCAGCTCGCCGCCGAGGGCCTCTTCGACGCCGACCGCAAGAAGCGCCTCCCCTTCCTCCCGGCCGTGGTGGGCCTCGTCACGGCGCGCGACAGCGACGCCGAGCAGGACGTGCTGCGCAACGCCCGCCTGCGCTGGCCCGCGGTCGAGTTCCGCACGGCGTATGCGTCGGTGCAGGGCGACCGCACGGCGCCCGAGGTCGTCAACGCGATCCGGCGCCTCGACGCCGACCCGGCCGTCGAGGTCATCATCGTCGCGCGCGGCGGCGGCGACTTCCAGAACCTGCTGGGCTTCAGCGACGAGCGGGTCGTGCGCGCGGCGGCCGCGGCATCCACGCCGATCGTCTCGGCGATCGGCCACGAGGCCGACCGGCCGCTGCTCGACGACGTCGCCGACCTCAGGGCCTCGACGCCGACGGATGCCGCGAAGCGCGTCGTGCCCGATGTCGCCGAAGAGCTCATGCGGGTCGAGCAGGCCCGCGCCCGCCTCGGCATGCGGCTCTCCGGGCTGCTCTCGCGCGAGATCGATCGGATCGGCCACCTGCGCGCCCGGCCGGCCCTCGCCGAGGCCGGCTGGATCGTCGACCGTCGCGCCGAGGACCTCACGCGCTGGGTCGCGCGCGGCACCGAGCTCATCGAGCGCTGCATCGAGAAGCAGACGGCGCGGATCGGCGAGCTCCGCGGCCACCTGCGCGCGCTGTCGCCGCAGGCGACGCTCGACCGCGGCTACGCCATCGCGCAGGGCCCCGACGGGCACGTGCTGCGGGCGCCGGCGGCCGCCCCCGAGGGCGCGACCCTCACGCTCACGCTCGCCGAGGGCGTGATCGGGGCCGTCTCCACCGGCGCCGCGTCGCACGACCTCCGCGAGCCCGCACCGTCCACAGGGGGCGCGGGGCGCTCCACGGGGGCGTCGGGCCGCGACGGCGGGGTCGGCGACGCCGAATAGAATGGGTGGCATGCCCCCCACCACGGATGTCGCCGAGCTGACGTACGAGCAGGCGCGCGACGAACTCGTGCAGGTCGTCGCCGAGCTCGAGCAGGGCTCGGCGACCCTCGAGCAGTCGCTCGCGCTGTGGGAGCGCGGCGAGGCGCTCGCGGCACGGTGCGAGGAGTGGCTCATCGGCGCGCGGGCGCGCCTCGACGCGGCGCGCGCCGGAGCCGGGCGCGGCACGCCCGCGGCATCCGACGACCCCGGCGCCCGCTGATGGCGCAGCGACCGCAGCGGGTGGTGGCCGAGCTCGGCCGCCCCGAGACGCCTGAGGAGACGGTCGCCCGCAAGGCGCAGAATTCGCGCCTGCACCGCCAGCGGCAGACCGTGCTCAACCTCGTGCTGTCGCTCGGCGCGAGCCTGCTGGTCGTGCTCGTGATCGTGCTGCTCGTGCCGCGCTCCGACACGGCGATGACGCGCGACGTCGACGTGGCGCCCATCGCCGAGCAGGCGCAGGTGGCGAGCGACGACCAGCTCGCCGTGCCCGAGCTTCCCGAGGGCTGGCGTGCGAACGCCGCCGAGCTGCGCACGTCGCAGGTCGACAAGGTCACCGCCTGGTACGTGGGCTACCTCACGCCGAGCGACGAGTACATCGGCATGTACCAGGGCTTCGACGCCAACCCCACGTGGGTGGCGGGCCTGCTCGCCCGCACGCTGGCCACGGGCACGACCACGATCGACGGCGTCGAGTGGACCGTGTACGACAACCGCGACACGGGCGACGACGTGGGCAACGCGAAGTACGGACTCACCACCGAGGCGGGCGACAGCACGTTCGTCCTGCTCGGCACGGGCACGCCCGAGGAGTTCGAGACGCTGGCCACCGCCCTCACCCCCACCATCGACGCACTGCGCTGACCCGAAGCCGAGCCCGACCCGCCCCGAGAGGAGCCGCCGTGAGCGAGCAGCCGACCGAACGCCGCCCCGAGTCCCCCGCAGAGGCCTGGCGCGAGCTGCGCGCCGGCAACCAGCGGTTCATCGCGGGCGAGCCGCGGCATCCGCGTCAAGACGTCGATCGCCGGCGCGAGCTCGCCCTCTCCCAACGTCCGTCGGTCGCGATCTTCGGATGCTCCGACTCGCGACTGTCGGCGGAGATCATCTTCGACATCGGGCTCGGCGACGCCTTCGTCGTGCGCAACGCCGGGCAGGTCGTCTCCGACTCGGCGCTGGGCTCGCTCGAGTACGCCGTCGGCGTGCTGGGCGTGCCGCTCATCCTCGTGCTGGCGCACGACCACTGCGGCGCGGTGCGCGCCGCGATCGAGTCGCAGGGACCCGAAGCGGCGCCGCTGCCGCCGCACATCTCGTCGCTCGTCGAGAAGATCGTCCCCGCCGTGCGACGCGTCGCCGGCGTCGAGGCCGGCGCCCCCGTCGAGGTCGACCACATCGACGCGGCCTACGTCGGCCGAGAGCACCTGCGCAACACCGTGGCCGAGCTCCTCGAGCGCTCGGAGGTCATCAGCGACGCCGTCGCAGCGGGTACGCTGGCTGTCGTGGGCGCGAATTACCGGCTCGTCGAGGGCCGCGCCGAGACCGACGTCGTCGTCGGCCGCATCTAGCGCCGCCAAGCCGCGCGAGCGGCGTCCGGCCGGGGCATCCGGCATGCGAACCGAAGGGGAACGAACCGTGGTGGACAACGCCGCCGAGTACCGCATCGAGCACGACACGATGGGCGAGGTGAGGGTGCCGGCCTCGGCGCTCTACCGGGCGCAGACGCAGCGCGCCGTCGAGAACTTCCCCATCTCGGGCTCGGGCCTCGAGGTCCAGCAGATCCAGGCGCTCGCGCGAATCAAGAAGGCCGCCGCGCAGGCGAACGCCCGCCTCGGCGTGCTCGACCCGGCGATCGCGCGAGCGATCGAGGACGCCGCCGACGAGGTCATCGCCGGCCGCCACGACGTCGTCGCGCACTTCCCCGTCGACGTCTACCAGACCGGCTCCGGCACGTCGTCGAACATGAACATGAACGAGGTGCTCGCCACGCTCGCGACCGAGAAGCTCGGTTCGCCGGTGCACCCGAACGACCACGTCAACGCGTCGCAGTCGTCGAACGACGTGTTCCCGACGTCGGTGCACATCGCCGTGACCGCCGCGCTCATCGACGACCTCGTCCCGGCGCTCGACCACCTCGCGGTCGCGCTCGAGGCGAAGGCCGAGCTGTGGGCCGACGTCGTGAAGGCCGGCCGCACGCACCTCATGGACGCGACGCCCGTCACCCTCGGCCAGGAGTTCGGCGGCTACGCCCGCCAGGTCCGCCTCGGCATCGAGCGCGTGCGCACGGCACTCCCCCGCGTCGCGGAGGTCCCGCTCGGCGGCACCGCCGTCGGCACCGGCATCAACACGCCCGCGGGCTTCCCGCAGCTCGTCATCGAGCTCCTCCAGCAGGAGACCGAGCTGCCGATCACCGAGGCGGTCGACCATTTCGAGGCGCAGGCCAACCGCGACGGCCTCGTCGACGCATCCGGCGCCCTGCGCACCATCGCGGTGAGCCTCACGAAGATCTGCAACGACCTGCGCTGGATGGGCTCCGGCCCGAACACCGGCCTCGGCGAGCTCAGCATCCCCGACCTGCAGCCCGGCTCGTCGATCATGCCCGGCAAGGTGAACCCGGTCATCCCCGAGGCCGTGCTCATGGTCGCCTCGCGCGTCATCGGGAACGACGCGACGATCGCGTGGGCCGGGGCATCCGGCTCGTTCGAGCTCAACGTGCAGATCCCAGTCATGGGCACCGCGCTGCTCGAGTCGATCCGCCTGCTCGCGAACTCGACGCGCGCGCTCGCCGACAAGACCGTCGATGGTCTCGAGGCGAACGTCGAGCGCACGAGCGCCCTCGCCGGCATGTCGCCGTCGATCGTGACGCCGCTCAACAAGCACATCGGCTACGAGAACGCCGCGAAGATCGCGAAGCACTCGGTGAAGAACGGCATCACCGTACGCGACGCCGTCGTCGACCTCGGCTTCGTCGACCGCGGCGAGCTCACCGAGGAGCAGCTCGACGCGGCCCTCGACCTGCTGTCGATGACGCGGCCGCCGAAGGCGTAGCGCGCGCTGCCGCCCGGAGCTGCGACTCCGGAGGAGATCCTCACGAGGGGAGGACGGATCCGCGTGATCCGTCCTCCCCTCGTGCGTTCCTCCTCCGCTCCTTCGCCGGGCGTAGCGTGGGAACCATGGATCACGGAGGAACCCCGGTCACCTCGGTCGCCGAGCTCGAGGAGCTCGTCGGGCAGCCGCTGCCCGCCGCGCGGAACAAGGTGCGCGACCGGCTGCACGAGCTCGACCGCGCCTGGCTCGCCGCCTCGCCGCTGTGCTTCATCGCGACCGCCGACGCCGCGGGCAATGCCGACGCCTCGCCGAAGGGCGACCCGCCCGGCTTCGCGCTCGTGCTCGACGACACGACGATCGCGCTCCCCGAGCGGCCGGGCAACCGGCGCGCCGACGGCTTCCACAACGTGCTCGCGAACCCGCACGTCGGACTCGACTTCGTGATTCCCGGCCGCGGCGACACGCTGCGCGTCAACGGCCGCGCCCGGCTCCTGCGCGACGTGCCCTACGCCGAGCGGATGCGCGTGCGCACCCATGTGCCGACGCTCGTGCTCGAGGTCGCGATCGACGAGGTGTTCTTCCACTGCTCGAAGGCGTTCCTGCGCTCGAAGACCTGGGACCCGACCACCTGGACGCCGGATGCCGCGCCCCGCCGCCCCGTCATCGCGCGCACGCTCGAGCGCCCCGACGACTCCCTCGAGGTGCTCGAGCAGTACTACGGCCCCGCGTACGCCGACAGGATCTACGGCTGACCGACTCTACGAGCACAGGTCGACGAGTGCGAAGGAAGCGGAGTATGCTCCCCGGTTGGGGGAGCATATGGACGAATCACGCCGATCCGTTCAGCCGTTGAAGCCCGCGATCCGGGCATTCGTGACGGTGATCGTCGCGCTGGCTATTCTTGCCATACTGCTCTGGGTCGCCCAACAGTGGGGAGCAGACCGAAACCTCGACACTGGCTTCCCGCTATGGGTGGGTGCAATCGCCATTTCGATCGTCGTGTGGGCGTACATCTTCTACGCGGGGCTGCTCTCGAATCGCGGGCCAGGGAACCTCGACCGGCGAAGTGTTCGGCAGGTCGTCGCGTCGTACGTGCTCTTCTTCGCCATCGCGGGGTCAGCCGTCATGTTCCTCCTTTTGTTGGGTTCGGACGATGGAGGCCCGAACTGGAGCCAGGAGTTCCGGCGCCTCGTCCTCGGTGTGACTTTGCTTGCGGCCGCTGCTGCAAGTCCCTGGTTCGTCTTGATCTGGACGACCCATGGGCGACTGGGTGTTCTCGGCGACAGGATCTCCGAGATCACGCCGCCTCCCTTGGCCGATGACTACGATCCCAGAGCCGTCGACGCTGGGGGCGTGCGTCCGGCGATCTCAGAGCTGGACAACGTCTGGCAGGCGATAGAACGATCGAGCTTGGCGATCGGGCTTCTACTCTCGACGGCCGTGATCGACACTGCGTTTCTTCGCAGTGCGCGAATCGCATCGGGGGCATCCGAGGACGAATTCCCGCCCTGGACCGTTGTGGGCTACGGCGCCTTCTTCGCAATCATCCTCGTCCTAATCCTCACGCCCGTCCTCGTCAGATGGCGCAATGACGGGATGCGTCTGGTCGAGCGCGCGGTCGGCGAGCCGCGGACGGGAGTGCCGAGCGAGTCACAGGATGCGGCGCGATCTCGACTGCGCGCGCGGGTAGGAATCGATCGCCCTGGCATCTTGCGACCCGTCACCCTCCTCGGCGTGCTCGCCCCGTTCTTGACGGGGTTCTTCACCTCGTTGATCCCATCATGAACGGAGCCAGGTCGTTCATCGGACGATGCCACCCAAGAGACCAAGGATCGATCGGCAACGCGTCGCCTCAGCCGGAAACCGACTTCCACTCGCGGGACGGCCCCCCGACCGCCCCGCGAGTGCTCAGGAAGGGTCAGGTGAGCTCGGCCCCGTCGAGCATCTCCGAGACGAGCGCGGCGATCGCCGAGCGCTCCGAGCGGGTGAGCGTGACGTGCGCGAACAGCGGATGCCCCTTCAGCGTCTCGATCACGCTCGCGACGCCGTCGTGGCGGCCGACGCGCAGGTTGTCGCGCTGGGCGACGTCGTGGGTGAGCACGACCCGCGAGTTCTGGCCGATGCGGCTCAGGACCGTGAGGAGCACGTTGCGCTCGAGGGACTGCGCCTCGTCGACGATCACGAACGCGTCGTGCAACGAGCGCCCGCGGATGTGCGTGAGCGGCAGCACCTCGAGGATGCCCCGGTCGACGACCTCCTCGAGCACGTTGTCGGACACGACCGAGCCGAGCGTGTCGAACACGGCCTGGCCCCAGGGGTTCATCTTCTCGCCCTGGTCGCCCGGCAGGTAGCCGAGCTCCTGCCCGCCGACCGCGTAGAGCGGGCGGAACACCATGATCTTCTTGTGCTGCTGCCGCTCGAGCACCATCTCGAGGCCGGCGCACAGCGCGAGCGCCGACTTGCCGGTGCCGGCGCGGCCGCCGAGCGAGAGGATGCCGATCTCGGGGTCGAGCAGCAGGTCGATCGCGAGTCGCTGCTCGGCCGAGCGGCCGTGCACGCCGAAGATGTCGCGATCGCCGCGCACGAGGCGCACCTCGTGCTCGCCGACGACGCGGCCGAGCGCCGAACCGCGCTCGGAGTGGATCACGAGGCCCGTGTTGACGGGCAGCTCCTCGACCTCGCGCGTCTCGAGGCGCTCGTGCTCGTAGAGCTTCGCCATGTCGTTGGAGCCGAGCGAGAGCTCGGCCATTCCGGTCCAGCCGGAGTCGGGCGCGAGCTCGGCACGGTACTCCTGGGCGTCGAGGCCGATCGACGCGGCCTTCACGCGCAGCGGCAGGTCCTTCGAGACCACCGTGACGGCGACGCCGTCATTCGCGAGGTTGGCCGCGCAGGCGAGGATGCGCGAGTCGTTGTCGCCGAGCTGCAGTCCGCTCGGCAGCACCGACGGGCTCGAGTGGTTGAGCTCCACCCGCAGCGAGCCGCCCTCGCCGACCGGGATCGGGAAGTCGAGCCGCTCGTGCTCGACGCGCAGCTCGTCGAGGATCCGCAGCGACTGGCGCGCGAAGTACCCGATCTCGGGGTCGTTGCGCTTCGCCTCGAGCTCCGTGATGACGACGACAGGAAGGACCACCGCGTGCTCGGCGAAGCGGAACATCGCCCGGGGATCCGAGAGGAGCACCGAGGTGTCGAGCACGTACGTCCGCACGGATTGCGCGGCACCCGTGGGTGCCGCGCTGTCGGGCCGCGATGCGCGACCGGTGTTCCGACCGACGGACTTGGAGGTATCGAGTGAGGCCACAACCGCTCCCGCCCCGAGCTTCCGCTCGGCTCTCGCGCCGGCCGGCGAATCCCTCCACGAGCGCTTCACGAAGCCGACTCGATCAGGCACGTTGCCCGATGCGTCGAGCGTACGTCGGGGTGCCGACACCCATGGTTCCGACACGCGAAACGTTCACACCGTGTTCACAAACGGGTGGGGTGCCCGAGCGGATGCCGCGGCATCCGCTCGGACCGGTGCGACGCTCAGTACGACGCGGCCGTGCCGTACGACACGAACGCGGCCCGCAGCATGTCGAGCGTCTCCTCGTTCGTCGCCGCGTGCACGCTGAGCCGGACCTGCCCGTTGCGGGTCGTGGCGGTGACGCCGTGGTTGTGCAGCGAGGCCGTGAGGTACGTGACCTGTCCGGCGGGCGGCTCGAGCACGACGATGCCCGCGCGCTCCTGCTCGTCGCGCGAGCTCACGACCGCGAGCGCGAACTCGTCGGCCAGCTCGATGACGCGGCTCACCCAGCCGGCGATCGCCGCGTTGATCGCGGGCACGCCCGCCGCGGCGATGTCCTCGAGCGCGGCCGCGAACCGCGCCTCGGCGATCGGGTCGGGATTCGACACGCGGTACGCGCGAGCGTCGGGCGCGGGCGGGGGCACGTGCCCCCAGGGCTCGTCCTCCTCGGTGCCGGTGAAGCCCGAGAAGACGGGCGTGAGCCGCTCGAGCGCGCGATCGGAGAGCGCCATGATGCCCGTGCCCCAACCGGCGCGGCACCACTTCTGCCCGCCGGTCAGCACCACGTCGGCCGCCGTCCACGGCGCGTCGACGACGCCGAAGCCCTGGATCGCGTCGACGATGAGCAGTCGGTCGCCGATGACCTGGCGGATGCCCTCGATGTCGCACAGGTAGCCCGTGCGCGAGTCGACGAGGCTCACCGCGACCGCGGCCACGTTGGTCTCGAGCTGCTCGCGGATCTGCCCCGGCGTGACCTTGCCGTGGTCGGTCTCGAGCCACAGGGGCTGCACCGAGTGCAGCGCCTCCTGCGCGCGCACGGCGGCGATCGGCAGGCTCGGGAACTCCCCGGGCGAGAGCAGCACGCTGCCGGTGAGCCCGAACATCGCGTGCATGATCCCCTGCGACGTGTTCGGCTGGAACACGATCTGGTCGGTCGGGAAGTCGGTGAGGGCGGATGCCGCGGCGCGCACCCGCGCGTCCTGCTCGGCGAACACGTCGACGCTGCCGTGGCGCGCGCGCTCGAGCACCTGGGTGAGCGCGAACGCCTCCTCGGCGGCCGGGGTCGCGAGCGGACCGAACCGACCGTAGTCGAGGTAGCCGGGCTCCTCGGTGAAGCCCGCGATGAATGCGTCGATCGTCACGTACGCCCCCTTCTCCGAGCCTCATCATGGCAGAACCGGAGGCCGGGAAAGAACGGGGTCAGCCGCCGAATCTGCGGTGGCGCTTCTCGTAGTCGCGCAGCGCGCGCAGGAAGTCGACCTGGCGCAGGTCGGGCCCGAGCGCCTCGACGAAGTAGAACTCGCTGTGCGCGGCCTGCCAGAGCATGAAGTCGCTGAGCCGCTGCTCGCCCGACGTGCGGATGACGAGGTCGGGATCGGGCTGCCCGACGGTGTAGAGGTGCTCCCCGATGAGGTCGGGGGTCAGTCGCTCGGCCAGGTCTTCCAGGCTGCGGCCCTCGGCGTGGTGCGAGGCCACGATCGAGCGCATCGCGTCGGTGATCTCCTTGCGGCCGCCGTAGCCGACGGCGAGGTTCACGTGCAGGCCGCGCTTGTCGGCGGTGCGGTGCTCGGCGGCGTCGAGCGCGGCGACGAGCGGCTCGGGCAGGCCGGCATCCGACCCGACATGCTGCACCCGCCAGTCGCGGTAGTGCGAGAGCTCCTCGGCGAGCTCGGCGATGATCTCGAACAGGTCCGACAGCTCGGCGCTCGGCCGGTTGCCGAGGTTGTCGCTCGAGAGCAGGTAGAGCGTGACGACCTTGATGCCGAGGTCGTCGCACCACTCGAGGAACTCGCGCATCTTCGCGGCGCCTGCCCGATGACCGTGCGCTGCGGAGTCGTAGCCGAGCTGCTTGGCCCAGCGCCGATTGCCGTCGATGATCATCGCGACGTGCTGCGGCAGGGCCGCGGAGTCGAGGCCGCGGCGGAGCCGGTTCTGGTAGAGGCGGTAGAGGATGCCGCGACCGAGGGGCTGATCGCTCGTCTGCACGGCACTACGCTACCCCGACGCGGCTCCCGTGCTCACAGCGGATCGTGATGCTGTCGGCCCTACAGTGTGTCCATGACCCCGAAGCGCCACCGCGAGGCACCCACCCTCGCGGACGACCTCAGCAGCCCGGTCGCGCCCGACGACACGGCGGATGTCGCGATCAGCCGCGAGGCGCACGGCCCCGACCTGCCGAACATCCCCCTCCTCGACGACTCGCTGAGCTACACCGCCGAGGTCAAGCCGAAATGGCGCGGCTGGATCCACGCGGGCACGTTCCCGGTGACGATCGCGGCGGGCATCGTGCTCATCGTGCTCGCCGAGGGACCATGGGCGAAGTGGGCGAGCGCGGTGTTCATGCTCACGTCGATGCTGCTCTTCGGCAACTCGGCGCTCTACCACCGCTTCAATTGGAAGCCGCGCACCAAGGTCGTGCTGAAGCGCATCGACCACGCCAACATCTTCCTGCTCATCGCGGGCACGTACACGCCGTTGGCGCTCCTCGCGCTGCCGCCCGAGAAGGGCTTCGTGCTGCTCGCGGTCGTCTGGGCGGGAGCGCTGCTCGGCATCGGGTTCCGCGTGTTCTGGATCACCGCCCCGCGCTGGCTCTACGTGCCGATCTACCTGCTGCTCGGCTGGGCCGCGGTCATGTACCTCGGCGACCTGCTCGCCGCGAGCGTCGCGATGATGATCCTCGTCATCGTCGGCGGCCTGCTCTACACGGCCGGCGCGATCGTCTACGGCCTGAAGAAGCCCAACCCCTGGCCCGGTGTGTTCGGCTTCCACGAGATCTTCCACACGTGCACGGTGCTCGCGTTCATGTGCCACTGGACCGCGACGCTGCTCATCGCGATGGCGCCCGCGTACCACGCGGCCTGAGCGGGCGCGCCGGGCGTTCCGCCGCGGCCCAGCCGGTGCGGTGCGGCCGGTGACCTAGCGGGCCGGCGGCTCGTCGTCGTCGGATGCCGCGGGGCGGCCGTCGCGCGCGGGGCGGCCCGTGGCATCCGTGCCGTCGAGGTCGTCGAGGTCGTCGAGCGGGTCGCGCTCGAGCCCGCTCTCGATCAGCTCCTGCTCGAGCCGCTCGGACTCGAGCTGCTCGCGCACCTCCGCCCGGTAGTTCACCCGGCGGATGCGACGCACCATGTCGAGCACGAGGAGTACGACGACGACCATGATGACGAACGTGAGCACGAAGCCCCAGATGCCGGGGGTGACGGTGTCGGGGTCGAACTCGTCGCTCGGCTCCTGCGTCGCGGCGCGCACGAGGGCGGGCAGGACGGCAGCGATCACGAGCGTGCTCCGACGGTGGAACAGGCGGGCACGGCGAGCATCGGACTCACTTTCACCGAGGATCTCGGCTTCGCGGGGCGGGGTTAGGCTGGTTCCAAGCCTAGACGATCGAGGTTGGAAGGAGCCGGGCGGTGGCCGAGCCTGAGACCGACGCGCTCGCCGCGCGCTACGGCCGAACGCGTACCAACCGCAGCCGCGATCGGTGGCTCATCATCGGCGCCGCGATCGCGTTCGCGGTCGTGCTCGTCGCGTGGGTGGTCTGGGCCGGACTCGACGGCCAGAAGCCGACGGTGCAGGCCACCGACACGGGCCACCGGCTGCTCAACGACGAGCGCGCGGTCGAGGTCAGCTGGACCCTCTCGGTGCCGCCCGGCAACCCCACGGCGTGCATCGTCCAGGCCTACGACGAGGACTTCACCATCGTCGGCTGGAAGGTCGTCGACATCCCGGCATCCGACCGGCACCTGCGCACGTTCACGGAGCGCGTGCGGGTCGCCCGGGAGGCGAACACGGGTTTGATTTCGACCTGCTGGCTCACCTAATATGGGTCATTCGCCCCGGCAGACGTCGGGGCGTCACGTCTATACAGTGTGTATCCGATACACGGGAGAGTGCACCATGGCGCAGGACGCCACCGTCACCTGGCTCACGCAGGAGGCCTTCGACCGACTCGCCGGCGAGCTCGAGCAGCTCTCGACGCACGGCCGCGAGGAGATCGCCAAGCGCATCGAGGCCGCGCGTGAGGAGGGTGACCTCAAGGAGAACGGCGGGTACCACGCCGCGAAGGACGAGCAGGGCAAGCAGGAGGCCCGCATCCGCCAGTTGACGCAGCTGCTCCGCACGGCGCAGGTCGGCGAGGCGCCCGAGTCGTCGGGCGTCGTCGAGCCCGGCACCGTCATCACCGCGGTCATCGCCGGCGATGAGGAGCGGTTCCTCATCGGCAGCCGCGAGATCGCCGGCGACTCCGAGCTCGACGTCTTCAGCGAGTCCTCGCCGCTCGGCGCCGCCATCCTCGGCCTCAAGGTCGGCGACTCGACGAGCTACACCGCGCCGAACGGCCGCGAGATCGCGGTGCAGGTCACCGGCGTCGACACCTGGGGCGGCCAGTAGGCTTCCCCATCCCGAAACGTCCGACGGCCCCTGCGCGATGCGCGGGGGCCGTCGTCGTCGGCACGGTGCGAGCGGATGCCGCGACGCGACGCCGCGGCATCCGTGCCGCTGCTCAGTCGGTCTCGACGCGCGGCTCGTAGCCGGCGCGGCGCAGCACCTCGACGACCGCGGCCCGATGCTCGGGGCCCCGGGTCTCGACGGAGAGCCGCAGCTCGACCTCGGTGATCTGCATGCCCGAGCCGTGGCGGGTGTGCAGCACCTCGACGACGTTCGCGTTCGCCTCGGCGAGGAGTGCGGCGACGCGCGCGAGTTGACCGGGGCGGTCGGGCAGCCCGACGCTGATGGTGAGGTACCGGTCGGATGCCGCGAGGCCGTGTGCGACCACGCGCTGCATGAGCAGCGGATCGATGTTGCCGCCGGAGAGCACGGCGACCACGGGCCCGTCGGACTGCACTGCGCCCGTCATCATGGCCGCCACGGCGACCGCGCCCGCCGGCTCGACCACGAGCTTGGCGCGCTCGAGGAGCACGAGCAGCGCGCGCGCGATGTCGTCTTCGGTGACGGTCACGACCTCGTCGATGGTGTCGCGGATGATCGCGAAGTTCAGCTCGCCCGGTCGGTAGACTGCGATGCCGTCGGCGATGGTCGGCACGACGGGCACCTGGCGCGGCTCCCCCGCCGCGAGCGACGCGATGTAGGGCGCGGCGTTCTCTGCCTGCACGCCCACGATGCGCAGCGGACGGCCCTCCTTCGCGGCCTGCTGCTTCGCGGCGCTGGCGATGCCCGCGGCGAGGCCGCCGCCGCCGATGGGCACGACGATCGTCGTGGCATCGGGGGCCTGCTCGAGGATCTCGAGGCCGAGCGTGCCCTGGCCGGCGATGACGTCGGGGTGGTCGAACGGCGGGATCATGACGGCACCCGACTCGGCGGCGAACGCCTCGGCGGCCTCGATGGTCTCGCCGATCGAATCGCCGACGAGCACGATGTCGGCGCCGTACGCCCGCGTCGCGTCGAGCTTCGGCAGCGCGACCCCGACGGGCATGAAGATGGTCGCGCGGATGCCGAGCTCGCGGGCCGCGTACGCGACGCCCTGCGCGTGGTTGCCGGCCGACGCCGCCACGACGCCACGGGCGCGCTCGGCGTCGCTCAGCGCGGCGATGCGGTTGGAGGCGCCGCGGAGCTTGTAGGAGCCAGTGCGCTGCAGGTTCTCGCACTTGAGGTAGACGGGCAGCCCGAGCCGCTCGGCGAGGAATCGGGAGGACTCCATGGGCGTGCGTCGGGCGACGCGCGACACGACCTCGCGCGCGCGTTCGAACTCGGCGAGACCCGGACCCGGGATGGTCGTGATCACTCGTTCATTCTCCTCGCTGATAGCCCGGTCGCTGCGGCACGGTACGCCAGAGCGGCGACTTCACCTCGGTCGCGGGCGGGCCCGGGTCGCCCTTCCAGGAGCCGCCCGAGATGTAGACGATCATGACGTTGACCACCGCAGCGACCGGCACGGCGAAGAGCGCGCCCGGGATGCCCGCCAGGAGCGAGCCGGTCGCGACCGCGACGACGACGCCGAGCGGGTGCACCTTCACGGCCGTGCCCATGATGAGCGGCTGCAGCACGTGGCCCTCGACCTGCTGCACCAGCAGCACGACGCCGAGCATGATGAGGGCGATCACCGGCCCGTTGTAGACCAGGGCCACGAACACGGCGAGGGCGCCGGTGACCACGGCGCCGACGATGGGGATGAACGAGCCGAGGAAGACGAGGATCGCGATCGGCACGGCGAGCGGCACGCCGAGGAGGAAGGCGCCGAGCCCGATGCCGATGGCGTCGATGGTCGCGACGAGGATCTGCACCTTCACGAAGTTCTGGAGCGTGTTCCATCCGGCCATCCCGGCACCGTCGACCGCGGCGCGCGCGCGGCGCGGGAAGACGCCGACGATCCAGCGCCAGATGCCGCGGCCGTCGATGAGGATGAACAGGGTCGCGAAGAGCGCGAGGAGCGTGCCCGCCAGGAAGTGGCCGAGGGTCGAGCCGAGCGACAGCGCACCGCTCACGAGGAAGCTGCCGTCCTGCTGGGCGGAGTCCACGATCTGGGCCACCCAGTCGTTGAGCTGCTGCTCGGTGATGTGGAACGGACCTTCGAGCAGCCAGGCGCGGAAGTCGTCCCACGCGATGATGCTCTGCGCGGCGAGCTCGTCGGAGCCGCGCGCGATGAACGTGATCCCGACGGCCAGCAGCCCGCCGACGATGATCAGCGCGGAGAGCATGGCGACGGTGACCGCGAGCCACTTCGACCAGCGATGGCGCTGCAGCATCTGGGAGAAGGGCACGAGCAGGGCGCCGAGCAGCACCGCGACGAGGAGTGGGATGACGATGAGTCGGAGCTGGATGATCAGGAAGATGACGACCGCGATGACGCCGCCGACGAGCAGGAGCCGCCACGACCAGGCCGCGGCGATGCGCATGCCGAACGGGACGGAGTCGGAGGCGTCGCGATGCGTCGGTGCGGGCGGCGTGTCGCGTTCGGCGGTGCGCCACCGCTTGACGAACCTGCCCCGCCCCTGGTCGCTCGACCCCGTCATCGCTCCAGTCTAGGCGGGCCGCATTCCGGGCACGGCATGCGCCGGGGGCGCCTGCGGCGGTCGGTGCCTGTCGGTGGCTCCGGATAGGGTCTGAGGATCATGGTCGACACCGTCAGTCCCGCGCTCGCGCGACGCATCGCGCTCGGGGCCCAGGGCTTCGGGCGCCCGGCTGCCGCCGAGCCGGGCCTGCGGCAGGTCGCCGGGCTCGTCGACCGGCTCGGCGTGCTGCAGATCGACTCCGTCAACGTCTTCGAGCGCAGCCACTACCTGCCCGCGTTCAGCCGCCTCGGCGCGTACGACCGCGACCTGCTCGACCGGCTCACCACGGGCCGGCGGGGGCGCATGGTCGAGGCCTGGGCGCACCAGGCGGCGTTCATCCCGCGCGAGCTGTGGCCGCTGTTCGAGTTCCGCCGCGAGGAGTACCGGCAGAAGGGTAGCGAGTGGGGCGGCTGGCTCGTCGAGAACCGCACGCTCGCCGACTGGCTCCGCGGCGAGCTCGCGGCCAACGGCCCGATGCGGGCGAGCGAGATCGAGCACGACGCGAACGAGCGGCGCGGCCCGTGGTGGGGCTGGTCCGACGTCAAGCGCACGCTCGAGTGGATGTTCCGGGTCGGCGAGGTCGTGTGCGTCGAGCGCGTGCGGTTCGAGCGCGTCTACGCCCTGCCCGAGCAGGCGCTCGCCCCCGAGCTGCTCGACGCGGCGCCGTCCGAGGCCGACGCGGTGCGCGAGCTCGTGCGCCGTGCGTCGATCGCGCTCGGCATCGCGACCGAGGCCGATCTCGCCGACTACTGGCGCATGCTGCGCGCGCCCGTGCGCGTCGCCGTGCGCGACCTCGAGGAGGCCGGCGAGCTGCTGCCCGTCGAGGTCCCCGGCTGGACCACCGGCAGCCGCGCCACGCCCGCGTGGGTGCATCGCGACGCCCGTCGACCTCGCCGCATGGAGGCGGCCGCGGTGCTCTCGCCGTTCGACCCGGTGGTGTGGTTCCGACCGCGCACCGAGCGGCTGTTCGACTTCCACTACCGCATCGAGATCTACACGCCCGAGCCCGAGCGCAAGTTCGGGTACTACTCGCTGCCGGTGCTCATCGACGACGACGTGGTCGGTCGCGTCGACCTCAAGAGCGACCGCAAGGCCAAGGTGCTGCGCGTGCAGTCGGCGTGGATCGAGCACGGCGCCCCCGACGAGACGGCGGCGCGGCTGCTGCCCGTGCTGTGGCAGGCGGCGGCGTGGCAGGGCCTCGACGAGGTGCACGTCGTGGGCCGTGGCGACCTCGCGCCCGCGCTGCGCGCGGAGCTGGCGGCGTAGGGCTGGGGCCTACGTACTAGAACGCGCCGCCCATCTGCTCGAGCCGCTTGACGCGCTCGGCGATCGGCGGGTGCGTCGCGAAGAGGCGGTCGATGACGCCGGGCTTCAGCGGGTCGGCGATCCAGAGGTGGGCCATCGACGAGTTCTGGCGCTGCATCGGCCGCCCGTAGGTCTCGAGCTTCTCGAGGGCGCTCGCCAGGGCGTCGGGGTGTCGGGTGGTCATCGCGCCCGTGGCATCCGCGAGGTACTCGCGCTGTCGCGAGACCGCGAGCTGCACGAGGCTCGCGACGAGCGGCGCGATGAGGAGCGCGATGAGGCCGAAGACCAGCACGATCGGGTTCTGGTTGTTGTTGCCGCGCCCGAAGAAGGTCATGCGCACGAGCATGTCGGAGACGAAGCCCACCGCCACGACGAGGCCGAACACGATCATCGAGAGCCGGATGTCGTAGTTGCGCACGTGGCCGAGCTCGTGCGCCATGACGCCCTCGAGCTCGGCGTCGTCCATGAGCTCGAGCAGGCCGGTGGTCGCTGCGACGACGGCGTGCTCGGGGTCGCGTCCGGTCGCGAACGCGTTGGGCGCCGGGTCGGAGATCACGAACACGCGCGGCATGGGCGTGCCGGTCGTGATGGAGAGGTTCTCGACCGTGCGCCAGAGCCGCGGGTGGTCGGCCTTGCTGTGCAGCTCGACGGCGCCCGACATGGCGAGCGCCTGCCGGTCAGCGGTGAAGTACTGGAACACCGCGTACGCCGTCGCGATCACCAGCGTGACGATCACGATCGTGAGGTCGTTGTAGACCCACGCGGCGAGCCAGCCCAATCCGCCGATGATGGCGAGGAAGAACAGGATGATGAAGACGGTGTTGCGTTTGTTCCTGGCGATCGCTCGGTACAACGACGTCCCTTAGAACTGCACGCGCGGCGGCTCGGCGATGGCGGCCGGCTCCGTGACCTCGAAGAACTCGCGCTCGTGGAAGCCGAGGCCGCGCACGAACAGCGTGTTCGGGAAGACCTTGATCTTCGTGTTGAGCTCGCGCACGCCGCCGTTGTAGAAGCGCCGCGAGGCCTGGATCTTGTCCTCGGTGTCGACCAGCTCGGACTGCAGCTGCAGGAAGTTCTGGCTGGCCTGCAGCTGCGGGTACGCTTCGGCGACCGCGAAGATCGACTTCAGCGCCTGCTGCATGTGGTTCTCGGCGGCACCCGCCTCGGCCGGACCCTGTGCCTGCAGCGTCTCGGCACGCGCCCTGGTGACGTTCTCGAAGACCGCCTTCTCGTGCGCCGCGTAGCCCTTGACCGCCTCGATGAGGTTGGGGATCAGGTCGGCTCGCCGCTTGAGCTGCACCGTGATGTCGCTCCACGCCTCGTCGACGCGCACGTTCAGCGTCACGAGGGAGTTGTAGGTGGCCCACAGGTAGATGCCGATGATGAGGAGGAGTACGACGACGATGATGACGGGGATGAGCCATTCCATGGCACGGACTCCTAGCGCTGCGGCGACTGTCGGGGTGTGGAATTCATCCTACCGATCGGTCAGGCGGCGGCAGCGAGCTTCCCATGAGACTCGAAGGGAAGCCGGGGCGGGCTCCGGGCGTAGGCTCAGCGTGTGGATCAGCGTGAGGGGCCGCGCCGGCGCGGGCGACCGCGAGGCGCCAACCCCGACGACACGAAGGCGCGCATCCTCGCGGCGGCGGCCGCCGAGTTCGGCGAGCGCGGCTACGAGGCGGCGTCGATCCGCTCCATCGCCCGGCGCGCGCACGTCGACCCGCGCCTCGTGCACCACTACTTCGACGACAAGTCCGCGCTCGTGGCCGAGGTCGTGGCGGTGCCGCTCCGACCCGACCGCATCGTGCAGGGCGCGCTCGACGGGCCGATGGACGAGCTCGGTGCCCGCCTGCTGCGGGCCGTGCTCGCCGCGTGGGGCAATCCGAAGGTGCAGCCGGCGGCCGCCGCCGCGATGCGATCGGTGATGGCCCAGGGGCCGGTCTCGCGGATGCTGCGCGAGTTCCTCCGGCGCGAGATCATGCTGCGCCTGGCCACGCGGCTCGGCGACGCCGAGGACGCCGAGCTGCGCGCGGAGCTCGCCGCCTCGCAGGTCGTCGGCATCATCATGGTGCGCTACGTGCTGGCGTTCGAGCCGGTCGCATCGATGTCCGACGACGAGCTCGTCGCACGCGTCGCGCCGGTCGTGCAGTTCCACCTCACGGGCGACGCGCGGATCCTTGACAGCACCGGGGCACCGGCGCACAATTCAGCACATGATGAATAACGCGGATGCCGCGACGAGCGGGCCCGCCATCGTCGTGCACGACCTGCACGTGAAGCGGGCGAAGACGCCCGTGCTGCAGGGGCTGTCGCTCGCCGTGCCGAAGGGGCTCATCGTCGGGCTGCTCGGCCCGAGCGGCAGCGGCAAGACCACGCTCATGCGCTCGATCGTGGGCGTCCAGGTCGTGCAGTCGGGCACCATCGACGTGCTCGGCCTCCCCGCCGGCTCGAGGGGGCTCCGTCGCCGCGTCGCGTACTACACGCAGCAGGCGAGCGTGTACGACGACCTCACCGTGCGCCAGAACCTCTCGTACTTCCGCAAGGTGCTCGGCGCTCCGGCATCCGACATCGACCGGGTCATCGAGCGCACCGACCTCGGCTCGGTCGCCGGCCGGCTCGCCGGCTCGCTCTCGGGCGGGCAGCGCGGCCGGGTCTCGCTGGCCGCCGCCCTCCTCGGCAACCCCGAGGTGCTCGTGCTCGACGAACCCACGGTCGGACTCGATCCCGTGCTGCGCGTCGAGCTCTGGCAGCTCTTCCACGAGCTCGCCGCCGAGGGCGCGACCCTCCTCGTCTCGAGCCACGTCATGGACGAGGCCAAGCGCTGCGACCGGCTCCTGCTCATGCGCGACGGCGAACTGCTCGCCGACGACACCGTGCAGGGCGTGCTCTCGTTCACCGGTACCGACGACGTCGAGGAGGCGTTCCTGCGCCTCATCGGCCGCGGCGAGCCCGACCTCCAGCCGCACGACGGCGAATCGGGGGATGCGCCGGTGCATGTCGCGAAGCACGCCAGGGCGGCCGACGACGCCGGAAGCGAGGCGACGCGATGACCCTCGTCCGCACGTTCTCGACCGCGGGCCGCGTGCTCACGCAGATCCGCCACGATCCGCGCACCGTCGGCCTGCTGCTCGTCGTGCCGAGCCTGCTCATCGGGCTCGTCGCCTGGATCTTCACCGACACCGACGTGTTCCAGACCATCGGACCCGCGATGATCGCGCTGTTCCCGTTCATCGTCATGTTCCTCGTCACGAGCATCTCGACGCTCCGCGAGCGGCGCAGCGGCACGCTCGAGCGGCTGTTCTCGATGCCGCTCGGCAAGGGCGACTTCATCCTCGGCTACGCGCTCGCGTTCGGCTTCCTCGCGGTCTTCCAGACGGCGATCGCGGTGTCGTTCGCGGTGTTCGTGTGCGGCCTCGAGATCGAGGGCTCCATCTGGCTGCTGTTCGCCGTGACCGTCGCCGACGCGCTGCTCGGCACCGCCTTCGGGCTGCTCGCGAGCGCGTTCGCCCGCACGGAGTTCCAGGTCGTGCAGTTCATGCCGCTGCTGGTGTTCCCCCAGATCCTGCTCGGCGGCATCTTCATCCCGCGCGACCAGCTGCCCGAGGTGCTCGAGGCGATCAGCGACTGGCTGCCCCTGAGCTACGCGATCGACGCGCTCACGGCCGTCGCCGACGGCTCCGAGGATGCCGCCTGGATCTGGGCGCGCATCCTGGCGATCGCGGCCTGGATCGTGGGCTCGATCGTGGTCGGCTCGATCACGCTGCGTCGGCGGACGCCGTAGCGCCGGCGTCGGTCGCGGCGCGGGCTTCGGGCGCCGCACCCGCGTCGGCCGCGGCATCCCCTCGGCCCGTGCCGAGCACGCGGTCGAGGTAGGGGTTCGCGAAGCGGCGCTCGGGGTCGAGCTCGTCGCGCACGCGCAGGAAGTCGTCGAACCGCGGGTACACCTCGCGCAGGGTCTCGGCCGACTGGGTGTGCATCTTGCCCCAGTGCGGGCGCCCGCCGAAGCCGCGCATGAGCTGCTCGACCGCGGCGAAGTACTCGGTCGGGTCCTCGCGGTAGTAGCGGTGCACGGCGACGTAGCCGGTCTCGCGGCCGTGCGCCGTCGAGAGCCAGTTCTCGTCGGATGCCGCGGCGCGCACCTCGATCGGGAAGCTGACGCTCCACCCGTTCCGCTCGATGAGCTCGCGCACCCCGCGCACCGCCTCGGGGATCGCTTCGAGCGGGATCGCGTACTCCATCTCGCGGAATCGCACGGTGCGGTTCGTGGTGAACACCTTCGGCGAGAAGTCGCTGAAGTCGCGCTCGCCGGTGAACGTGTCGACGAGCCGGGCCAGCCTCGGGGTCACGCCGGGCTGCAGGTGCCCGTGCATGCACATCGCCCGGTAGGCGCCGTTGGCGAGGAGCTCGTCGTCGATCCAGCGCGACACGCGGCCGAGGGGCTTGCGCGGCGCGTCGCCCGGCAGGCGCGTGTTCGTCTTGGTGAGCGCGGTGTCGGTGTGCGGGAACCAGTAGAACTCGAAGTGGTCGTGCGCGCGCACGCGGTGGATCCACTCGTCGAGCACGAGGCCGAACGGCTCCTGGCGCTCGACCGCGTGCAGCACGAACCGCGGCACGAGCTGCAGCGTCACCTCGACGAGCACGCCGAGCGCGCCCAGGCCGACGCGCACGGCCGGCAGCAGCTCGGGGCGCTCGGTCTCGCTGATCGTGATGAGCTCGCCCGTGCCGGTCACGAGCTTGGCGGCGACGATCTGGGTCGCGAGGCCGCCGAACCCGAGGCCGGTGCCGTGCGTGCCTGTCGAGGTCGCGCCCGAGATGGTCTGCCGGTCGATGTCGCCCATGTTCTGCAGGGCGAGGCCGTACGGCGCGAGCAGTTCGGGGAGCGCGTGGAGCCGCGTGCCGGCGGCGAGCGTCACCCGGCCGGTCGCGACATCCGCGTCGATGACGCCCGACAGGTCGGTGAGGTCGAGCTGCACGTCGGGCGCGAGGGCGACGCCGGTGAAGCTGTGGCTCGCGCCGATGGGCTTGACGCGCAGGCCGGATGCCGCGGCGGCGGTCACCGCCCGCTGCACCGCGCCGGCCGTGGCGGGCCGCTCCACCCGCAGGGGCCGCACCGACTCGGTGCGCGCCCAGTTGCGCCACGTCGCTCCGCTCGCCGTCACAGGAACGCCTTCCCCTCGCCTCGATAGGTGGGCACGGTGTCGACCACCTCGTCGCCGTCGACGACGGCGAATTCGTTCAGGTGCTCGGACAGCTCGCCCGACTTCGTGTGCCGGAACCAGACCCGGTCCCCCGCGCGCAGCGCGCGGGCCGCCGCGCCCGTCACGGGCGTCTGCACCTCGCCCGCCGACTCCCGCCCCAGCAGCTCGAGGCCCTCGGGCCACACGATCCGCGGCACGCGGTCGGCCGCGGGCGGGCCCGACGCGATCCAGCCGCCGCCGAGGATGGTGGCGTGCTCGGGGCTCGGCGAGCGGACCACCTCGAGCGCGAACGCCGCGGCCGGGGCGGGCGTGAAGTGGGCGTACCCGTCGAACAGGTGTCCGCCGAACAGGCCGGAGCCGGCCGCGATCTCGGTGACCGAGGGGTCGGCCGAGGTGACCTCGAGCGAGCCGGTGCCGCCGCCGTTCACGAACTCGAGGTCGGCGTGCTCGCGCACCGCCGCCACCGCGCGGGCCCGTCGCTCGACGAGCTCGGGCATCGAGCGGGCCTGCATCCAGCGGTTGATCGCGCCGTCCACGGGCCTGCCCTTCGGCCGGTTGGTGACGCCCGCGATCTGCGCCTCGTACGACATGACGCCGACGAGGCGGAAGCCCGGCCGCTCGGCGACGTACGCGGCGAGCCCGCCCGCGTCGGACGGGTCGTGCACGGGCGACCGCCGCACGCCGAGGTGCCCGAGCACCGGCGCGTTCCACGAGGCGTCGAGCTCGAGGCACACGCGCACCTCCTCGCGGCGGCCGGGCGGCAGCACGTCGTCGACGAGGTCGAGCTGCTGCGGCGAGTCGACCATGAGCGTGATGCGGCCGGCGAGGCCGGCGTCGGTCGCGAGCCGGCGGATGCTTCCGCGCTCCGCCGTGGGATAGCCCACGACGAGGTCGTCGATCGTGTCGGCGAGCCAGAGCGCCTCGGCGAGCGTGTACGCCAGCACCCCGTGGTAGCCCGGCTGCGCGAGGAGCGACTCGATCACGCTGCGCACGCGCACCGACTTCGACGCGATGCGGATGGGCGTGCCCGCCGCGCGGCGGGTCATGTCCTCCGCGTTGTGCCGCAGCGCGCCGAGGTGGATCGCGCCGACGGGTGCGTCGAGGTCCGCGGTGGCGGCGGTGAGGGCGGGCCAGTACCGGGACGGGTCGGTCCAGGGCGCGGCATCCGTCGTCGCGGGGCCGACGCGCAGGTCGAGCGAGGCGGTCATCGCACGCTCCTCACCCGGGCCACGGCGAGCGCGCCGCCGAAGGCGAACACGGCCGAGAGCACGAAGACGAGCACGAACGATCCGGTCATGAGCACCGCGGCGGCGCCGATGAGCGGCGCGATCGCCTGCGGCACGGCGGAGGCGATGTTCATGATGCCGAGGTCCTGGCCGCGCGTCGCGGCATCGGGCAGCACCTGGGTGGCGAGCGCCTGGTCGACCGAGAGGAAGCAGCCGTAGCCGAGCCCGAGGAGGCCGGCGGCGACCATGGCGACCGAGAGGTCGGGCACGATCGCGAGCAGGAGCGCGGCGACGCCCTGCAGGCCCGAGGCGAGGAACACGAAGGCCTTGCGTCGCCCGAGCCGGTCGGAGAGCCTCCCGAGGCCGAGCGAGGCGAGGATCACGAACACCATGTAGATGAGCGTGAGGATGATGAGGTCGTCCTCCGCGTGCTCGTCGTCGAGCTGGAACATGAGGAAGTAGAGCAGCAGGCTCGTGCCGAGCGCGTTGCCGATCGAGACCATGACGCGGCTGAGCAGCGTCCAGCCGAAGTCGGGGTGCTTGCGGGGGCTGATCCAGAACCCCGCGATGATGTGCTTCGCCGACACCCGCGTGCGTTCGGTCGCCGTGAGCGGCTCGTCGTGGCGGAACAGGAACGGCACGGCGAGCACTACGAGGATCGCCGCGAGGAGCGCGTAGCCCGTCACCCGGTCGGTGACGAGCTCGGTCACGAGCAGCAGGCCCACGATGATGCCGACGGCCTGCGGCGCCGACATCCAGCCCGACACGAACCCGCGCTGGTTCACGGGCACCTGGTCGGAGATCGTCGCGGTGAGCGCGGCGGTCATGATGCAGAAGCCGACGGATGCCGCGACCCACGCGGCGCCGATCGCCCACATCTCGGACTGGAAGCCGAGCAGCACGAGCGAGGCCGCGAACACGAGCGCGCCGATCAGGATCCACGGGCGACGGCGGCCGAACCGCGACGTCGTGCGGTCGGAGAGCGCACCCGTCAGCGGATACGCGATGATCGTCGCGAGCGCGGCGACGCCCGAGATCGCGCCGAACGCGACGACGCTGTCGACCCAGTCCTCGGGGTGCAGTCGTTCGTCGACCTGGGCGGGCAGCAGCAGCTGCACGGGTGTGAGCTGCGCCATCCAGATGCCGAACCAGGCCGTCGCGAACGCGGTGATCCAGCCGGCGCCGACGCGTCGCGTGGGTTCGCCGAGGGCGGCGGGCGCGGTGGCCGCGTGGCCGGCGGGCGCGTCGAGGTGGGTCATCGGGGGTCGGCCATTCTCGAGAGGGCGTCGGCGGCCGCTGCTGCGACCGCGCGTGCGGCGTCGTCGTCACGGTCGACGAGCCAGGTGAGCGTGAGCCCGTCGGTGAACGCGACGAGCACGCGCGCCGCCAGGGCGACGGGCACGCGCCACGCGGCATCCGCCACGCTCGCGGCGAGCTCGAGCGACCGCTCGGCGAGCTCGACGTACCGCGCGTACTGCGCGAGCGCGAGCGGATGCCGGTCGGGCGACCGCAGCGCGTACTGGGTGAGCTCGAGCATCGCCTGCTCGTGCTCGGGGTCGGCCTTGAGGTGCTCGAAGTAGCGGAGGATGCCCGCCTCGAGGATCTCGCGGAGGCCCAGGCCGGGCACCACCTCGGGCATGACCGCCGCCTGCTCGCGGGCGACGACCGTGGCGATGAGCTCGTCGATGAGCTCGTCGCGCGAGTCGAACGCGTAGTGGAAGCTCGCGAGCGACATGTCGGCCTCGGCGACGATCGCGCGCGTGGTCGCCTGCGCGATGCCGTGCTGGGACACGACGCGCAGGGCCGCCTCGATGAGCGCCGCACGGCGCTCGGGTGCGGGGATGCGGGCCACGCGGCTCCTCTCGACTCCGTTGCCGACTGAAGTGGGACGATCGTCCCAGTCGCACCAGTATGCACGAAACGGACGCGCGGTGCACGCCCGCACGGCTACGCTCGCACCATGCGCCTCGGTGTCCTCGATGTCGGATCCAACACCGTGCACCTGCTGGTCGTCGACGCCCATCCCGGTGCCCGCCCCATCCCCACGGCCTCGCACAAGGCGGTCCTGCGCCTCATGCGGTACCTCGAGCCCGACGGCGCGATCAGCGACGAGGGCGTCGCCGCCATCCTCGACGCGGTGGGCGGTGCAGCGGATGCCGCGCGCGAGGCCGGCATCGAGGAGCTGCTGCCGTTCGCGACCTCCGCCATCCGCGAGGCGGCGAACGGCGAGGAGGTGCTCGCCCGCGTCGCGCGCGAGACCGGCGTCGAGCTGCAGGTGCTGTCGGGCGACGACGAGGCACGCCTCACGTTCCTCGCGGTGCGGCGCTGGTACGGCTGGTCGGCCGAGCGGATCCTGCTCTTCGACATCGGCGGCGGCTCGCTCGAGATCGCGAACGGCGCCGACGAGGTGCCCGACGTCGCCGAGTCGCTGCCCCTGGGCGCCGGCCGGTCGACGGTCGCGTTCCTGCCCGACGACCCGCCCAGCACCGAGCAGGTGCAGGCGCTGCGCGAGCACGCGGCGGGCGTGCTCGAATCCGCGCTGCCCGACTTCGCCCACCTGCCCTCGCCCGACCACGTCGTGGGCTCGTCGAAGACCATCCGGTCGCTGGCGCGGCTCGCCGGCTGGACGGAGGAGGGCGTCGGCTCCGAGGAGCGGAGCATCCTGCGCCGGAAGGGCCTCGACGACTGGATCCCGCGGCTCGCACGCATCCCCGCCGACGCTCGCCCGGCGCTGCCCGGCATCACCGCCGACCGCACCTTCCAGATCGTCGCGGGCGCCGTCGTGCTCTCCGAGGCGATGAAGGCGTTCGACGTGCCCGAGCTCGACGTGTCGCCGTGGGCACTGCGCGAGGGGCTCATCCTGCGCCGGCTCGACCGGATGAACTGAGGGCAGCGCGCGGCATCCGTCGCGTTGCGGCGCCGGCTATGCGTCGAGTCGCGGCGGCCGGGCGAGCACGGGCGGATGGTCGCCGTGCCGGTGCACGATGCGCCACCCGTCGCCGAGGCGGCGGTAGACGTGCGTCACGCGGATCGTGATCTCGCCGGGGTCTCCCCCGTCGACGCGCACGACGCCCCGCTCGAACCCGACGGTGTGGGCCGTGTCCTCCCCGACGTGCACCAGGTCGTACTCGGGCACCAGGGCACCCTCGCTGAACCGGCTCGCCACCCAGTCGAGCGTCGCCATGACGTCGTCGTACCCGCGCTCGATCGTGCCGAAGGCGCCGAACAGCGTGACGTCGTCGATGGTCGCCCAGCACGAGCGATACGGTGCGGGGTCGCCGCGCCCCATCGCCCGCAGGCCCTCCGCCGTCCGCGCGAGCGCGTCCTCGAAGCCGGTCTGCCCCACGTCGCCTCCCCGGTTCCGGCGTGACGCTCCGCCCGCCGCGATGGATCCGATGCGATTATCGGTGCTCGCTCCGGCATCCGCCACCGCCCGGGGCCCGGCCCGAACGGGCGCTCACGGGCCCGGTGCGACCGAGGCCGCTCGCACGCGCCGCCTGATCGGCGTGAAGACCCACGCCGCGAGGAGCGCGAGCGCGACGCCGAGGAGGGTCAGCCCGACCCGCTCGAGGAACCAGTGCGAGGCCGACTCGGTCTCGTCGAGCAGCAGCATCGACAGCACGAGCACCGTCGAGAAGAACGGGAAGACGTACCAGCGGCTCCCCGACGTCCCCGTGCCCACGGCGAGCGTCACGAGCACCAGCACGGCGATCACGGGGTCCGACGGGGAGAACGCGGCGATGGTGCAGGCGACCAGCGCGCCGAGCACGACGGATGCCCCGCGCCCCCAGCCGCGGGCGTCGAGCTGACGCCGATCGGGGCGGCTCACGAGCAGCGCGGCGGTGCACGCCCAGCCGGGGTGGTCCACGCCGGACGCGAATCCGAGCGCGGCGCCCGCGGCGCCCGCCAACCCGATCTGCACCCCGTAGACGAGCATCGTCGTCCGTGGTGCGGCGACACGTGGAGGCCGGGCCGCCGGCGCTCCCTCGGGCCACGCGAGCGAGACGAGCCAGCTGTAGACGGATCCCGCCACCATGAGGACCCCCGCCGCGAGTCCGGTCGTCCACGATGATTCGGAGAGTCCGGCGCCGTACAGCGGCAGCCCGAGCATGAGCATCAATGGAGCGAGGCGCCTCGAGGGATCGGCGGTCATCGCGGCGACGACGACGCAGAGCACGAACACCATCACGACCGCGAGCACGGCACGGTCCGCGACCAGCGACCCGAGGAAGAGGGATGCGCCCGCGACCACCCCGACGAGGATGACGACAGCGCGCTCCCGTCGGGAGCTGCGCAGGCCGAGGGCCGCCGCGGGCAGCACGCCGACCGCCAGCGGCAACCCCAGCGACGGGTCGAACGCGGATGCCACGACCGCCGGCAGGGCGAGCATCACGCCGTGCGCGACGTTCCGCCACGACCAGGCGATCGGGCGCCGGGATTCCATGGGACCACCCTGCCGCATTCGTCGGCACCGCCCCTTGGAATCGCGCCGGTCGTTGCTTAAAATGTCTGCTGCGGACGAGCCGTCCGCGAGGCAGCAGGTCGCTGCGAACCCGGGTTTCGCGTTCACGGAAGGCCAGATGTCACCATGGGAGCACTCCATCTCGAAGGAGTCGGGCCGATCGTCATCGACGACGAACTGCTCGACCACGTCTTCACCGTCATCACCACCAAGCTGCGGCGCCACGAACCGGTCCTCCTGAGCTGGATCGACGAGACCGGGCAGGAGCAGCGCGTGTTCCTCACGCATATCACCTCGATCCGGGCCGAGTTCGACACGGCGGAGCGCACGCCCCGCGACAAGCACTGGCTCGACCGGCTGATGGTCGCGGTCAACAGCAATGCCGGCCTGTCGCTCAGCGCCGCCATCGCCGACCGCGACACCGACCGGATCCCGACGGAGGCGCTGCCGCCCCGTCCAGGGAGGACCGGCGTCGCGACCTCGCCGGCGGCCTGAAAACCGCGCCGCGCACCCGTGCGGCCCGTCCCGGTCGGGCCGCGACCGGAGGTCGGCCGGGGGCCGTCAGGGGGTCCACATCCGCCGCCGAACGGCTCCCGAGGCTAGCGAGCGCTTCCTGCGCGGTCAATCCCCTGCCGGCTCGCCTGCCCGCTTCGTAGCGTGGAGCACGGCAGGACCCGGTGGCCCGATGATCGACGGGTTCGCCGGATCCGGCCGCGAAGGCGGTGATGATGACCGGTTGGAACATGGACACGCTCGCGAACACGGCCGGACCGGGCGCGGTGACGATCGTGGAGGGGACCTCCTTCTGCGTCTCGGGCCCGAACGGCGACATGGAGCCGTCGCTGCCGCACGGTGCGTTCTACCGGGACACGCGCGTCGTGTCACGGCTGACGCTGCTCGTCGACGATGCACCGGTCGAGCCGCTCTCCTCCATCTCACCGCATCCGTACCGCGTCGTCATGGTCGGGCGCGCCGGGCACGTGCCGGGCCGCGCCGACACGCCGTTGATCGTCGAACGCGACCGACGGGTCGGTGCCGGGCTCCTCGAGTCGATCACCCTGCGCAGCTTCTCGCGCGACCCGATGGCCTTCCGCGTCGAGGTCGTCATCGAGGCGGACTTCGCCGACATCTTCGAGGTGAAGGAGGGCCGCGCCGCACGACGGCCGAAGCGCGTCGAGGAGGAGGGGCCCGGTCGTTACCGGATCCGATCCGCCCACGCCGTGAACCACGGGCTGCTCGTGCTGGCGGAGGGCGCCGAGCTCGTCGGCGACCGGCTCTCGTTCGACGTCGTGCTCGACGCACGTGGCGTGTGGTCGCGCACGCTGCGGGTGGTCCCCGCCGACGAGCTGCCCGACAGCGCCGCGGCGCCGGATGTCGAGGAGGACGTGCTGACCGAGCCGGCACGGCGGTTCCTCGCGTGGCAGTCCGGCTCCCCGGTCTCGTCGCTCGAGGACGACGCGATGGAACGCGTCATCCGCCAGAGCCAGCAGGACCTCGGGGCGCTCCGGATCTTCGATCCGGAGCATCCTGATCGGCCGGTGATCGCGGCCGGCGTGCCGTGGTTCATGGCGCTCTTCGGACGCGACTCGCTGCTCACCTCGCTGATGGCCCTGCCCCTCGAACCGGCGCTGGCGCTGGGGACCCTGCGGACGCTGGCCGGCCTGCAGGGCCAGCGCGAGGACGCTTCCTCCGAGGAGCAGCCGGGACGCATCCTCCACGAGGTGCGACTCGGAGCGACGACGAACCTCGCGCTCGGCGGGCGATCGGTCTACTACGGCACGATCGACGCCACGCCGCTGTTCGTCGTGGTGCTCGGCGAGCTCGCCCGGTGGGGCGGACTGCCCGACGACGCCGACGACCTGCTCGAGGCCGCGGATCGCGCACTCGACTGGGTGGACCGCTTCGGCGACCGCGACGGCGACGGGTTCGTCGAGTACGGCCGCCTCAACGACCACGGCCTCGTGAACCAGGGCTGGAAGGACTCGTGGGACGGCATCAACTTCGCCGACGGAACCCTCGCCGAGGCGCCGATCGCGCTGTGCGAGGTGCAGGGGTACGTCTACGACGCGTTCCTCGCCCGCGGGATGCTGGCCGGGATCCGCGGCGACGACGAGGCCGCCGAGCGGTGGGCGGAGCGCGCGGCCGGGCTGAAGCGCGCGTTCAACGACGCGTTCTGGCTTCCCGATCGCGGCTGGTTCGCCGTCGCGCTCGACCGCGACAAGCGACCGGTCGACGCCAGCACGTCGAACATGGGGCACTGCCTGTGGAGCGGCATCGTCGACGACGACAAGGCGGCAGCGGTCGCCGAGCGCCTGCTCTCGCCCGAGATGTTCAGCGGGTGGGGCGTGCGCACGCTCGGCACCGACATGGGCGCCTACAACCCCGCGAGCTACCACAACGGCTCGGTCTGGCCGCACGACAACGCGATCGTCGCCGCGGGTCTCATGCGGTACGGATTCGTCGAGGAGGCGAACCGCATCGTCGCCGGCCTGTTCGAAGCGGCCTCGTACTTCGGCGCACGCCTTCCCGAGCTGTTCTGCGGATTCGATCGGGAGCAGTATCCCGAGCCCGTCTCGTATCCCGCATCGTGCTCGCCGCAGGCCTGGGCAGCGGCCACCCCGCTCTCGCTCCTGCGCACCACGCTCCGGTTCGACCCGTCGCTCCCGACGGGCGAGGTCTGGGTCTCCCCCACGTCGGCGGCCACCTTCGGCGACATCCACCTGCGCAACGTGCCGTTCGACGGGCGCCGCATCTCGCTGGACACCTCGCGGTCCGGCACCACCGTCGCCGGTCTGCCCGCCGGCGTCACCCTGCACCACGAGCCGATGCGGTCGGCAGTGGTGCCGACCCGAAGGGAACCCACATGAGAATCGGCATCATCGCGCCGCCCTGGATCCCGATCCCGCCTCCGGCGTACGGCGGAATCGAGTCCTTCATCGACACACTGGCCTGCGCACTGCAGGACGCGGGGCACGACGTGGTGCTCGCGGCATCCGCCGACAGCACCTCGCCCGTGCCGCGGCTCGAGGGCTTCGAGCCCTCCGATCCCGAGACGATGGGCGTCACCGCCCACGAGCTGCGCCACCTGCTGCGCGCCTTCGCGGGGCTGGACGATGTCGACGTCATCCTCGACAACACGCTCGCCGGGCCGATCATCGCGAAGTCGGCGACGAGGGTCCCGGTCGTCACCGTGGCGCACGGGCCGCTCATCCCGCTCGAGCAGGAGCTGTACCTGGCCGCGGCATCCGACGTCGCCTACGTGGCCATCTCGCACAACCAGGCCTCGCTCGCCGCTCCGGTGCCGATCGCCCGGGTCATCCACCACGGCATCCGCGTCGAGGACGTCCCGATCGGGCCCGGTGGCGAGACGGCCTGCTTCGTGGGCCGGATGCACCCGTCGAAGGGCATCCCCGAGGCGATCGAGGCGGCGGCCATCGCGGGCATCCCGTTGCGCATCGCCGCGAAGATGCAGGAGCCGGCCGAGGAGGAGTACTTCGAGGAGGTCGTGCGGCCGGCCCTCGGCTCGAACGCGGAGTACCTCGGCGAGCTCACGACCGAGGAGAAGTACGTGCTCATGGGGGAGTCCTGCGCACTGCTCAACACGGTGCAGTGGGACGAGCCGTTCGGCCTCGTGATGATCGAGGCGCTCGCGACCGGCAGCCCGGTGGTGGCGACGCCGCGCGGATCGGTCCAGGAGATCGTGGAGGAGGGTCGCACGGGCTTCGTCCGCGGGACGCCCCGCGACCTCGCTGAAGCGCTCCAGCGCGTCGGCGAACTCGACCGTGCGGCGTGCCGGGAATCCGCGGAGACGCGCTTCTCCGCAGCTCGAATGGCGGCGGACTACGTGGACCTGTTCGAGGACCTCGTGCGTCGCCCGCGCCCGGTCGATCGCGCCGGAGCCGCCCGGCCGGCGGCGGTGACCCTCGACGGGCCGAGTCCCGCCGGATAGCGCGTTGAGGCAGTGGCGCCGGCGCCGGACTGCGATGCCGGCGCTCCTCGTCGACCGTCTCCCGATCGTGGAGGTACGACGCCGGTTCGGTGGTCGTCTGCGGGCGCTCCATCCGCCGATGGTCGCGGTCTCCGCCTCGGCACGGACAGGGGCTTGACGAGAGGCCCTTGTTGACGAGCGCGATGCGTCGTGCGGGCGTTCCACGTGCCAGGTGCGAGAGATCGAGCAGGCCGAAGACCGCGGCGATCAGCGCGCCGACGAGTCCGATCCCGACGACCACGTCGGCGAGCCTCCCCCATCCGCGCGACTGCGCGCGCGGGTTATACGCGCCGAGGTCGGGCATCGCAAGGGACTTCATCGTCTTCGTCGCGGCTACGTACCGTGTTCGAACCCGAACCGACGGGCTGTCGCTGCTCCATGGCGGCATCGAGCCCGTCGGCCCAGATACAAGAAGAGGGCAGACGATGACCAACAGTTACCTGTCGAACACGCCAGGCGGCGTCACCGCCGACGACACGACGTCGGCCCGGTCCGGCGATCTCCGCGACGACGTCTCCACGCTTGCTTCGGATGCCGGGGACGCCGGCCGTCACGTCGTCGACGTGGCCAAGGACGAGACCCGCTCCGTCGCGTCGGAGACCAAGGACCAGGCTCGCCGGTTCCTCGGCGAGGTCGGCGACGAACTCAGCAGCCAGGCCGCCGCTCAGCAGACGCGGCTGGCCGGCGGGCTGCGGTCGGCGGGCTCCGACCTCTCGGAGATGGCGAAGGCCTCGACCGGCTCGGGCTACGCGTCCGAGCTCGTGCGTGGAGCCGGCGATCGCGTCGACGCCGTCGGACGCTGGCTCGAGCAGCGCGACCCGCGTTCGGTGCTCGAGGAGGTCAAGGGCTTCGCGCGGCGCCGTCCGGGCGTCTTCATCGCGATCGCCATCGGAGCGGGCGTGCTCGCCGGCCGGGTCACACGGGCGATCATGTCGCCGCCCGACGGGGACGGCTCGTCCGGCCGCCGGGCGATGACCACCGGAAGCGCCGACTTCACAGCGCCGCCAGCGCCTCCGGTCCGCGAGGTCCGGCCGCCCGCGACGACCACGGTCGGCACCGGGTACACCGGCACCGGAACCACCGGAACCGGGACGACCGGCGCCGGCACCATGGCCGGCACGGGCGGCGGCGGAGCCGGCGACACCACGTATGGCACCCCGGGGACGGGCGGTGCCTGATGGGAGACCCACGTCATTCGTACGACTCGTCGTACGACCCGACGGTGACGCCGTCCGAACGCCAGGCGGAGGCGAGCTCGCTCGGCGACCTCCTCGCCGAGGTGTCTCGCGACGTCTCGACGCTGATGCGCCAGGAGGTCGAGCTCGCCAAGGCCGAGATCCGCGAGTCCGCGAAGCGGGCAGGCCGCGGGGCCGGACTCCTGGGCGGTGCCGGCGTGGCCGGCATGCTGGCCCTGGTGTTCCTCTCGATCGCGCTGTGGTGGGGCCTCGGCTACCTCATGGGCAATGCCTGGTCCGCCGTGGTCGTGGCCGTCCTGTGGGGCGTCGTCGCGCTCGTCCTGGCCCTCACGGGCAAGAAGCACATCGAGGAGATCGCGGGCGTCCCGCAGACGGTCGAGACCGTGAAGGAGATCCCGGAGACGTTGAAGAGGAATGAGGAGAACCGATGAGCAATCCCGATGAGATCCGCGCCGACATCGAACGCACCCGTGCCGAGCTCGGCCAGGACGTCGACGCGCTCGCCGACAAGGTGACGCCCTCGAAGATCGCGGAACGGCAGACGCGCAAGGTGCGTCGAGCCCTGACCTCGGTCAAGGACCGCGTCATGGGCGTCGCCTCCGACGTCGGCGACACCGCCCACGATGCGGCGGACCACGTCGGCGACGCCGTGGCCGACGCACCGCACAAGGTCGCGTCCACGACGCGCGGCAACCCCATCGCCGTCGGCCTCATCGCCTTCGGCGTGGGCTGGCTGGCCGCTTCGCTGGTGCCGCCGTCAAAGGTCGAACGCCAGGCCGCCGACCAGGCGAAGGATGCCGCGGCACCCCTCGTCGACGAGGTGAAGGAGATCGCCGCCGAGACCGCCGACCACCTCCGCGATCCGGCCAAGGAGGCGGCTGACGCCGTCAAGGACCGGGCCGCCGAAGCCGTCGAAACCGTCCGCCAGGAAGGTGAGGCGGCCGCATCCGAGGTGAGCAGCGAGGCCAGGCACACGGCCGAGAGGCACACGTCGGCGGACTCGACGACGCCGTCGACGACTCCGACGCAGCCGCCGATCACGAGCTCGGGCGACCCGTCGACGCACCGGCCGTCGCCCTCGGGAGCGACGCCGTCGTCGTCGGAGCCGTTCGGCCCCTGATCGGACGCTTCAGGCGCCACGACCGCGGGGCGCGGCATCCGATCGGATGCCGCGCCCCTTGTCGTGCGCCGGCGGTGCCGGGGCTTTCGTCATGCGCTGCGGCATCCGACCCGCCCTGTCAAGGGGATGCTTCGCGCACCGTCGCACCGCATGCTTGCCTGACGGGTCGTCGAGGGGGTCCACGGCGACCCGGACCCCGGCCCGGGCGCGACGGTTTCCCTTACTGGCCGACCACGACCCGCGCCAAGGCCGTCCGAGCATGCGCGGGCGACGCGCGCACACGGAATGGCCTCCTGCCCGTCACACGCTCGTCATCTCGCCCGCATATCGTGCCGGAAACCGAACGGAGGTGTGGGATGCACTCCATGGACCAGTACGACATCATCGGCGCGGGCGAGGGACGGTGGGACGTCCAGCTGCGTGACAGCCTGTCGGTCGTCGGCTACGTCTGGCGGACGGGCGCGGGCTTCATCGCGTGGGACTGGGCGGACCGCCAGGTCGGCGTGTTCGAGTCGCTGCCCCGAGCCGTGGGCGCGCTCGGCGCCATCGCGGCGGCGAGCTGACGGCTCAGACGGACCCGCCGCCGAGGTCCCCGAACAGGAAGCCCGCCCGCTGCTCGCGGGCCTTCCGCTCGACCTCGAGCGGGTCGAGGTCCGATCCGTCGTCCGCCAGGACCGGGCCGCCCGGATCCTCGGCGGCGAGGTCGACGGGATCGGCTTCCAGCCGGAGCCGCTCGTCGGCCGCGTGCTCGACGAGTGCGGGGATGTACTCGCGGACCCTGCCGTCGGCGACCCGCGCCGACTCCTCCCCGACGACGGCCTCGACGCGCTCCCGGCCGAGGGTGGGGAACCGCTCGGCGAGGCGATCGACGACGTTCCGGATGGCTGCCTGCTCGACGGGATCGTCCATTCGTGCAGTGTCCGCCGCGCGGCATCCGTGGCCAACCCCGACGAGGTGAACGGCGAGTGAACATCCGGGCCGCACCGCACGGACGGCCCGCGCGAGCCGACGCGGCATCCTTGAGGCGCGGAACCGCCCACCGTAGGATGCGAGCGTGGTCGACGAGAACCGGGGGTCCGTCTCCGCTTCGCCTGCGCTCGACCGCGAACTGCTGGACGCGAAGTTCAGCCCGCCCCCGCCGCGACCCGGACTCGCGAGTCGGCGATCGCTCGTCGAGCGGGCCGTGCACAGCGGCGCGGGGGTCGTCGCCGTCACCGCCCCGGCGGGCTACGGCAAGACGACGCTGCTCGCCGAGTGGGCGTCGACGGATGCGCGCCCGGTCGGCTGGGTGTCGCTCGACCGCTTCGACGACGACCCGGCCGCCCTGCTCACGCTCCTGGCGATGGCGTTCGCGCGGGTCTTCCCCGACGCCGCCGGCGTGGTCGCGGAGATGCGCGGCCAGGGCTCGGCGTCGCTGGGTCGCTCGGCGCCGCTGCTGGCCGCGGCGATGGCCGACGCCCCGGCTCCGTTCCTCCTGGTCGTCGACGACCTCCACGAGGCCGACTCACCGGCCTGCCAGGACGTGCTCGAGGTGGCGCTCGCCGGCGTCCCCGAGGGGTCCCAGGTCGTGCTGGCCGGCCGGCACGAGCAGTCCCACCTCGCCCGGCGACGCGTCGAGGGCCGGGCGTTCGAGATCGGGGTCGACGAGCTGCGAGCGGATGCCGCGGCGGCACGCGTGATCTTCGCCGGGGCCGGGGTCGACATCGACGAGCCCGAGCTCGACGCACTCGTGGCGCGCAGCGAAGGGTGGCCGACCGGCCTGTTCCTCGCCGCGCTGCTCGCCCGCGACGGCGGGGACCCGTCATCGGTGACGGGCGACGACCGGTTCGTCGCGGACTACCTCTATCGGGAGTGCGTGCGGAGCCTCCCTGAGGACACGCAGCGGTTCCTCCGTCGCACGGCGATCCTCGAGCAGCTGTCCGGTCCGGTCTGCGACGCGGTGCTCGACCGGGCCGACTCGGGCGCGCTCCTGCGCGAGCTCGAGGTGCACGGGCTGTTCCTCGTGCCCCTCGACCGTCGGCGCGGCTGGTACCGGTACCACGCGCTCTTCCGGGAGTTCCTGCTCGGGGAGCTCGGGGCATCCGAGAACGGCTCGGCCGTCCGACTGCACCTCTCCGCCGCCGCGTGGTACGAGGAGCACGGGCTCCCGGCGCAGGCGATCGAGCACCTCCTGGCCGCCGGGGACCACGGACATGCGGCCCACCTCGTGGCGGCGCTGGCCCGGCCGACCTACCTCGTCGGCCAGGTGAGCGTCGTCAGCCGCTGGCTCACCGAACTCGGCGACGCGGCCATCCGGGCGTACCCGCCGCTGGCGATCCTGGCGGGCTGGGCGGCGGTGCTCACCGGCGCACCCGCCGAGGCCGAACGCTGGGCCTCGATGATCGAGCGCATCCGCTACGACGACGATGCGGTCGACGACCAGCCGATGTTCGAGTCCGCCCGCGCCATGCTGCGAACCGCCATGTTCGCGCACGGCCGCGAGCGCGCGATCGCCGACGCCGCCCTGGCGGTGGCGAGCGAACCGCCGTGGAGCCCGTGGCGCGACCTCGCGCTCTACCTCTCGGGCGAGGTCTCCCTGCTGAGCGGCGACCTCGACGATGCGAGGTCGTCGTTCGAGGCCGCGGCGGCCCTCGCGCCCCAGGTCGGCATCACCGACGCGGTGCTGCTGAGCGAGGCGGAGCTCACGATCATCGCCGCACGGGAGCACCGCTGGGCGGACGCAGAACGGCACGTCGCCGTCGCGCTCGACGCGATCGACGCGTTCCACATGGAGGGCTACCCCACGACCGCGCTGGCGCTCGCCGTCGGCGCCTCGGTCGCCGTGCATCGCGGCGACCGCGCGGCGGCCGAACGCCTGCTCGCCCGGGGCATGCGCGCGCGGGTGGGCTGCACGTACGCGATGCCATTCGTGTCCGTACGGGTCCGGCTGCAGCTCGCCGTCGCGTCCACGGCGCTGGGCGACGGCGTCACGACCAACCACCTGCTCCGCGAGATCGACGACCTCCTCGACCGCTGCCGCGACCTCGGCGCGCTCGCCGACGAGATCGCCGCGTTCCGGCGGGAGGCGCACGAACGACCGGCCGACGCCGGCAGCACCCCGCTGACCCCGGCCGAGCTGCGACTCCTGCCCTACCTGCAGACGCATCTCACGCTGAGCGAGATCGGCCGACGCCTGTTCATCTCCCGCAACACCGTCAGCTCCGAGGTCGGCTCGATCTACCGCAAGCTCCAGGTCACCACGCGGAGCGAGGCGGTCGAGCGGGCCATCGCGATCGGACTGCTCGGCGCCTGACTCCCCGCCCGGCGCCGGATCGCCCGCCCCGGGTCGAGTCAGAACGTGTCGTCGGGTGCGAGTCCGACATCGCAGCCGAGGGCCAGCGCGAGCTTCGGCGCGGCGGCGACGACGAGCGGGAGCCCGATCACCGGCACGACGCCCGCCAGCACGTCCACGATCTCGCCCGGCGTCGCCCCGGCGCTCACCGCGGCATCCGCCTCGGCGCCGAACGACGGCTGGGCGCCGCCCACGGCGACGAGCGCGGCGATGCGGATGAGCGCGAGCGTCCTGCGGTCGAGCTCATCCGCCGCTCCGGCATCCTCCCCGAGACGATGGTCGTTGATCGTCAGCCGACGCAGCCGTTCGGTGTAGTCCACCAGCGTCCCTCCCCCGTCGACGTCCGGCACCCATGAGGACGACGACATTCCATTCGACGGATGCCGCGACCGCATCACGCGAATCGCATGATCCAGCCCCCCGGTGGCTTCACGCGATTCGCATGATGTGGTTCCGGCGAGCGTCGCAGTACCGTTCCGGCGACGGCGGCTCCGCCTGGGCCCGCCGCACGACGAAAGGCAGCGCGATGAACTTCTGGGACTTCCTGGTCTGGCTCTTCTGGGTGTACATCCTCTTCGCGTGCATCTGGATCTTCATCTCGATCGTGATCGACATCTTCCGCGACCACACCCTGAACGGGTGGGGGAAGGCGCTGTGGCTGATCTTCCTCGTCTTCCTGCCGTTCCTGGCGGCGCTGGTCTACCTGATCGCACGCGGTCGAGGGATGGGCGAGCGCAACATGGCACGCGTCCGGGACGCCCAGCAGGCCAACGCGGACTACATCCGCAACGTGAGCGGCTCCGGCTCCTCGCCGACGGCCGAGATCGAGAAGGCGCAGCAGCTGCTCGCCGCGGGAACCATCACGCAGGCCGAGTTCGACGCCCTCAAGGCGAAGGCACTCGCCGCCTGACCGCGGCGGTCGGCCGGCAGCATCAGTTTCGGGTTCGTGGGGAAGGCGGACATGACATGACGGATGAGACGCGCGATTCGGTGATCGGAGCGCCGCTGCCACCCGCACGCACGCTGCCGTTCCCGCCGGCCGCCTCGGGCAGCACCGCGGGGCGCACCATGCAGGAGTCCACCTACAGCCCGAAGCCGCCCGAGCATCACCTGCCGGCCGACGCCCCGAACGTCCTCGTCATCCTGATCGACGATGCGGGCCCCGCCCTGCCGACGACGCTCGGCGGCGCCGTGCGAACGCCGACGCTCGATCGGGTGCGCGCGCGGGGCGTCGGATACAACCGGTTCCACACGACGGCCATGTGCTCGCCGACGCGGGCGTCGCTCCTGACCGGCCGCAACCACCACCGCGTCGGCAACGGCCAGATCGCGGAGCTCGCGAACGACTGGGACGGCTACTCCGGCCACATCCCGAAGAGCAGCGCGACCATGGCGGAGGTGCTGCGTCAGTACGGCTACGCCACGGGAGCCTGGGGCAAGTGGCACAACACGCCCGCCGAGGAGACCACGGTCGCCGGGCCGTTCCATCGCTGGCCGACCGGCTACGGGTTCGAGTACTTCTACGGGTTCCTCGCCGGCGAGGCCTCCCAGTACGAGCCGAACCTCGTGCGCAACACCACCTCGGTGCTGCCGCCGAAGTCGCCCGAGGAGGGCTACCACCTCAGCGAGGACATCGCCGACGACGCGATGGCCTGGCTGCGCAACCACAAGGCCCTGAAGCCCGACCAGCCGTTCTTCATGTACTGGGCGACCGGCGCGCTGCACGGTCCGCACCACATCATGAAGGAGTGGGCCGACCGCTACGCGGGCGCCTTCGACGACGGCTGGGACGTGTACCGGGAGCGCGCCCACGAGGGCGCGAAAGCGGCCGGGTGGATCCCCGCCGACGCGGAGCTCACCCCTCGGCCGGAGAGCCTCGCGGCCTGGGACGACATCCCCGAGCACCAGAAGCCGTTCCAGCGCCGCCTCATGGAGGTCGCCGCGGGCTTCGGCGAGCACGCGGACGTGCAGGCCGGGCGACTCATCGACGAGCTCGAGCGACTCGGCTACGGCGACGACACGATCATCATCTACATCTGGGGCGACAACGGCTCGTCGGGCGAGGGCCAGAACGGCACGATCAGCGAGCTGCTCGCGCAGAACATGATCCCGTCGACCGTCGACCAGCACATCGCCGCGCTCGAGGAGCTGGGTGGACTCGACGCCCTGGGCACGCCGGCCACCGACAACCAGTACCACGCCGCGTGGGCGTGGGCGGGGTCGTCGCCCTACCAGGGGATGAAGCTGCTCGCGTCGCACCTCGGCGGCACGCGCAACCCGATGTTCGTGCAGTGGAACGGTCGCATCGAGCCCGACCCCGTGCCGAGGACGCAGTTCCACCACGTCGTCGACGTCGTCCCCACGATCTACGAGATCATCGGCATCTCCCACCCCGACTCCGTCAACGGCATCCCGCAGGACCCGATCGACGGCATCAGCCTCGCGTACTCGATCGACGAAGCGGATGCCGCGGGCCGCCGTCGCACGCAGTACTTCGAGATCATGGGCAGCCGTGCCGTCTACTCCGATGGATGGATGGCGTCGGCGCTCGGCCCGCGCCTGCCGTGGGTGCCCGGCGCACCTCCCGGCATCGCGACGTGGACCCCCGACCAGGACCCGTGGGAGCTCTACGACCTCGACCACGACTGGAGCCAGGCGCGCGACCTCGCCGCGGAGCATCCCGAGAAGCTGGCCGAGCTGAAGGAGCTGTTCGCGATCGAGGCGGCCCGGAACGACGCGCTGCCGATCGGCGGCGGCCTCTGGGTGCCGGCGCTGCACCCCGAGGACCGGATCAGCCCGCCGTACACCGAGTGGGAGCTGAGCGGCGACACCGTGCGCGTCCCGGAGTTCTGCGCGCCGGCCCTCGGCAACCGTCCGAACACCGTCACGATGCAGGTGCACCTCGGCGACCAGGCGAACGGCGTGCTCTACAAGCTCGGCGGAGCAGGTGGAGGCCTCACCTGCTACCTCGCCGACGGCGTGCTCACCTACGAGTACAACCTCTTCCTGATCCAGCGCACGATCATCGCGTCGGCGTCGCCGATCCCGGCGGGCGACGTGACGATCGAGGTGCGGACGGAGTACGTGGAGCCACGGCCGGGCGGCCCCCTCGGGGTCACGCTCCTGGTCGACGGCGCGGAGGTCGGCTCGGGCACCGTGCCCGTGAGCGCCCCGTTGCTGTTCTCGGCGAACGACTGCCTCGACATCGGACGGGCGTACGGCGGGGCCGTCTCACGGCACTACGCCGACCGCATGCCCTTCGCGTTCGACGGCACGATCGACGGCGTCCACATCGCCTACGCGCAGGCGTGACGAGTTCGGTTCACGCGGCCCGGAAGACCCACTGCCGATACGCGACGAACCGCACCAGCGACCCGAGGATGAGCCCGACGACGTTCGCGGAGATGTTGTCGGCGAACGCCGAGGTCAGGTGCAGGCCGTAGTGCGAGACGCCGAGGCACACCAGCGCGACGAGGCTGCCCACGACGCTCGCGATGAAGAACTCGACCGCCTCGCGTGCGGTGTCGGTCCGGCGCGTCCGCGAGCGGAACGTCCAGACGCGGTTCCCGATCCAGTTCACGGCGATCGCGGCGACGAGTGCGATGGTCTTCGCGGCGATCGTCCAGCCGTGGACCCCCTCGGGGCCGTGCGCGCGGAGCACGTTGAACAGGCCGACGTCGACCACGAACCCGAGACCGCCGACCAGTGCGAACCGCATCACCTGCGTGGCCAGGGACGCGCCCGTGCGCTGCCGGACGACGGCACTCGGAGCGGTGGCGGCGTCAAGCATGCTCGAGCTCCGGGGTTGCGTCCGTCAGCGCGGTGGTCGCGACCGGCACCGCCACCGCCACCGCCACCGGGCGTGCCCGGCGTCCGACGCGTCGGGCGATCCCGAGGGCGGTGACCCGGAGGAGCGCCTCGGCGATGATCGCGGACGACATCTTCGAGCGCCCGTGGGTGCGGTCGTCGAACGTGATCGGGACCTCGGCGATGCGGGACGCGGCATCCGCCGCCCTGGCGATCAGCTCGATCTGGAACGCGTACCCGCGCGCCTCGACCGCCTCGGGTCGCGCGGCGCGCAGCGCGGAGGCGCGGAACGCGCGGTACCCGCCGGTGACGTCCTGCAGGCGGAGCCCGAGGAGCCGCCGGGCGTAGGCGCTGCCGCCGCGCGACAGCATCCGTCGCGCGAGGGGCCAGTCGGGGACGACGCCGCCCGCGACCCAGCGGGATCCGACCGCGACGTCGTGGTCGTCGAGCGCCGCGAGGAGGCGCGGCAGGTCCTCGGGGCGGTGGGAGCCGTCGGCGTCGCTCTCCACGACGACGTCGCATCCCGACGCCAGCGCCGCCGCGAACCCCGCTCGATAGGCGGACCCGAGGCCCGCCTTGGCCGGCCGATGCAGCACGTGGATGCGCGGATCGGCGGCGGCGAGCCGGTCGGCGAGCTCACCGGTGCCGTCGGGCGAGCCGTCATCGACCACGAGCACCTCGGCCTCGGGCACCGCGGCGTGCAGCCGGGCGATCACCCCGCGCAGGGACTCCACCTCGTTGTAGGTCGGCATCACGACCATGACGCGGTCTTGCATGGCTCATCCCTTCTCGAGTCGGTAGACGACGGTGCGATGGATCAGGTGGGCGTCGACCACGCGGTAGCCGCTCGCCTCGAGCGCCTGCACGTCGTCGGGGACGGCGGCGTTCGCGGCATCCGGCGACCCGCTCGGCAGCTCGAGCGCCCAGACGGTGTGCTCGTCGAGGTCGGGCGCGACGACCGCGACCGGCCAGGTCGTGTCCCAGATGCCGGAGCGCTGCTCGTACGGCGTGCGCAGTGCGACGTCGCGGAGCCCCGCGAACGCCTGCGGATAGAGGCGCAGCGCCAGCCTGGGCCGGCGCGAGGGCTTGGTCGTGCGGTCGAACACGATCCCGTCGCCGGGCTGGGCGTGCTGCTGCACGTACTCGGCCACGGCGCGCAGGTCGCTCCCGCCGTCCTTCGCCCACTCCGTGCGCTGCCGCACGTACACCGGCGCGAGCACCGAGAGGGCGAGCGCGCCGGCCACGACCCCGGCGAGCACCCGCGCGGATGCCGCAGCGCCGACGCCGCGCGAGCCGCCTGCCGGGTCGGCGGGTCCCTGGTCGCGCCGCCCGACGATGCGTTCCAGCGCCGTGATCGCCGACGCGACGCCGACAGCGATGAGCATCGCGACGGCCGGCACGGCGAACGAGAGGTAACGGGGGCTGTAGGTGGGGGCGACGAAGGCGTCGACGAGCAGGAGCGCGGCGGTCGGCGCCACGATCCAGGCGAGCGACGGGACGAATCCGAGCGGGAGCCGCCGGCCCCGGCGGCGGACTGCGACGGTCGCGATGGCGCCGACCACCACGAGCGTCCACGCCACCACCGCGATCGGCGCCGACTCGAACCACTGGCGCACGACGACGCCGTCGACCGACGCGTAGCCGCGCTCGGCGAGGAAGTGCAGCTGCCGCCGTTGCGCGGATGCCGCGGCGAGGATCGGCCACGACCCGACGACGGCGACCGCGGCGCCGAGCGTCCACCGCAGCCAGGTGCCTCGCGGTGCCCGTGACACGGCGAGCACCGCGAGGTGGACCGGGACGAGGAGGAGCAGGTACACGAACAGCGTCGCCGAGAGCGCGAGGCCGACGCCGTACGCCGTCCACCACCATGGCGACCGCACCCGGCGGCGGATCAGCTCCGTGCACGCGACGGTCAGCCACACCGCGAGCGCGGCTCCGAGCGCATACGAGCGGGCCTCGGTGGCCATCGAGGTCGTGCGCGGCAGCACGGCCACGACGATGCCCGCGATGAGCCCGACGCGCGCGTCGAACCAGCGGGTCGCGAGCACGACGGTGCCGGCGGCGAGCAGGCCGACCGCGATCGCGCTCGGCGCGCGGGTCGACCACTCCCCCGCGCCGAAGACGCCGATCCACGCGTGCAGCAGGGCGTAGTAGAGCCCGTGCACGGCGTCGATCCTCCCCAGCTCGAGCGCGAGGCTCGACCACGACCGCTGCGCCGACATGACGCTCGCGGCCTCGTCGCCCCAGTACGACGGGACGCCGGCGCCGGCGTAGCCGAGCGCGGCTGCGGCGATGCCGACGATCGTGGCATGGGCGGCGAGCGAGCGAGGGAATCGCACCCGCCGGCGGCGAACGCGGCCCGTGGACGACGCCGAAGCGCGCGTGATCGGGGCCGGCGACACGACCGGTCGCTCGACGGTGCCGATCAGCTGCTCGACGGTCATGTGCCCGATGCTCCATCGACGGGTCGGCAGGGCCCTGTGAGCGGCCGTTCCGGCGACTGAGAGTCTTCTCAGGAACCGTTCGGGTGGCACATGGGCGGCATCCGATGCTCGGTCGTAGGATCGGCCCACGGGCCCGAAGGGAGGGGCGGTGGCTGGTCGCATCCTGGTGGTCGACGACGAGGCGGCGATGGGCGCGCTCCTCGTGCGGGGGCTCACGGGCGAGGGCTACGAGGTGACAGCCGTCGGCGACGGGCTCGCCGCACTCGAGGCCATGCAGGCGGTGCCCGACATCGCCGTGGTCGACGTCGGCCTGCCCGGCATGAGCGGCTTCGAGCTGTGCCGTCGGATGCGCGAGCTCGACGCCGGCATCGGCATCCTGCTGCTCACCGCCCGCGATGCCGTCGACGACCGCGTCCGGGGACTCGACGCGGGCGCCGACGACTACCTGACGAAGCCGTTCGCGTTCCCCGAGCTCGCGGCCCGCCTCCGCGCGCTGCGGCGGCGCGAGGCATCCGGCTCGCATCGCCTTCAGGTCGGCGACCTGCAGCTCGACCTCGTGCGCCACCGCATCGGGTCGCAGGACGGCGAGCTCACGGTGAGCCGCACCGAGTTCGACGTCCTCCACCTGCTCGCCTCGCAGGCCGGGCAGGTCGTCGAGCGGCCCGCCATCCTCGACGGCGTCTGGGGGTCCACCGAGCACATCGACCAGAACATCGTCGACCAGTACGTGAGCTACGTCCGCCGCAAGCTCGCGGCGGTCGGCTCGGATGCCGCGATCGAGACCGTTCGCGGTGTCGGATACCGTCTCGTGGCGGCCGGGTGATGCTGCGCCGGCTGAAGATCCGCACGCGCATCACGGTCGGCACCGTGCTGATCGCACTGGTGTTCACCGCGATCGCCGGGGTGGTCATCTACGACCAGGTGCAGCGGATCGTGCTCCACGGCGAGACCTCGGTGCTGCACGCGATCGAGGCGCCGTACGTGACCGAGATCGCGGCCGAACCGCCCGTGCAGGTGGACGAGCCGGGACCGGGCCAGCTCGCCGCGGTCGTCGACCCGAACGGCACCATCGTGATCGACAGCCTGCCGCCCGCGCTCGGCGTGAAGATCGACGACCTCATCGCCGGCGGGAACGGCCTCAGCACGGTCGGCGCCGGCGGCGACGACTACCTCCTGCGGATCACGCCGGTGCAGGGCGCCGACGGCATCTGGCACGTCATCGCGGCCCGGCACGCCGCGACCCAGGCGGCCGTGCTCGACCAGCTCGCCGTCGTGCTCATCGTCTCGTTCCTGCTCATCAACCTGGGCTTCGGCGCGGCGTCGTGGGCGATCAGCACGGTCGCGCTCGCGCCGGTCGGCCGCCTGCGACGGTCCGCGGCGGAGCTCGCGGCCAGGCCGGGCGACGACCTGCTGTCCGTCGGCCGTGCCGACGACGAGATCGCCGCGCTCGCCCGCGAGCTCAACTCCCTCATCGCGCGGCTCCGCGAGTCGCTCGATCGCGAGCGCCAGATGGTCTCGAACGCGTCGCACGAGATCCGGACCCCGCTCGCGATCCTGCAGGCGCAGCTCGAGCTGGCCGGTTCGGGCGACGCCTCGCGCGAGCGGATCGAGGAGGACCTCGAGGCGGCGCGCGCGACCCTGGCCCGGCTCAGTGCGCTGACCACCGCGCTGCTCGAGCTCTCGCGCCTCGACGCCCGGTCGGAGCCCGGTACCGCCACGTGGGCGGCGCTCGCCGACGAACTGGCCGACGCCGTCGAACGGAGCCGCCGCCGATTCCGCGACACTCGGGCGACGATCGACTACGAGCTCTCGACGACCGCCGACGCCGAGCGCATCGTGCAGCTGTCCGCCTCGGAGCTCGACCGCATCGTCGAGAACCTCATCGCGAACGCGGTCGTGGCCGCCGGAGGCCACGACGTCCACGTCGACCTCGCGTGGACCCAGACGCCCACCGAGGCCCGGCTCACGGTCCGCGACGACGCGGGCGGCATGAACCCGGCGTTCGTGCCCGCGGCGTTCCAGCGGTTCACGCGCGGACCCGGGGCACCCGACGGCGGGTCGGGCCTCGGGCTGGCGATCGTCTCGGGGATCGCCGCGGTCGCCGGCGGCACGGCCCGGCTCGACAACGAACCCGACGTCGGACTCACCGTCGTCGTGACGATCCCGCTGCGCCCGGTCCCCGCGCCGGCGGCGTAACCACCTCGGGCACCGCTGGTTCGCCCGGTGTTCGTCGCCCCGCCGGGTCCCGTTCAACCGCCTCGTGGAGCATCGGCGTGCCACGAAGGAGCCCGATGTCCCCCACCCCCGGCACGCGCCGTCCCGTCGCCGCGTTCGCCCTCGCCGTCACGTCCCTCATCGCCGCGTTGCTCGTCGCGCTCTCGGCCTCGCCGGCCGACGCCCACGGCTTCTCGACCGTCGTCTACGCGAACGCGTCCGCGTCGGCCGACGACACGGTGCGCACCGAGCTCGAGCTCGAGTACGACCTCCTCGTCGTCTCGGTCGCGGAGTACGAGGACGCCCCGGCGTTCTTCGACGACGGCATGGCGGTCTTCCAGACGGGCGACGAGAAGTCCGCCCTCGATGCGCACGCCGACGAGATCGCCGACTACGTGAACGCCCGCTTCGAGGTGAGCGCGGGCGGCCGGCCATGCACGCCGACGCGGGTCGGCGACCTCGACGTGGTCGAGCGCCAGGGCGTGCCGTACGCGGTGCTGACGCTCGACCACGCCTGCGAGCCCGCGGCCGCGCACGAGTTCCGCACGGCGCTGTTCCCCGACGACGAGGCGTACGTGAAGGGCACGGTGACGATCCTCGAGTACGACCTCGACGGGCGCTCGGGCAACGCCACGCTCGACGGCGAGACGCCGACCTTCAGCACCGAGCAGGCGCTCGCCGAGCGGCTCTCGCACTTCTTCGTGCTCGGCGCCGAGCACCTGCTCTTCGGCATCGACCACATCCTCTTCCTGCTCGCGCTCATCGTCGGCTCGCGACGCCTTCGCGACGTCGTGCTGGCCGCGACCGCGTTCACGGCCGCCCACTCGGTGACGTTCATCCTCGCCGCCCTCGGCGTGGTCTCGGTGCCCGGCGCGGTCGTGGAGCCCCTCATCGCGCTGTCGATCGCCGTGGTCGCCATCTGGTACCTCTGGCGCGTCTGGCGCGAGCGCCGCGACCCGGCGATGCGCCTGGCGCCGTCCAACGGCCGCGGCTTCGACCGCGCCGACTGGGCTCGACTCGCGGTCGTGTTCGGCTTCGGGCTCATGCACGGACTGGGCTTCGCCGGCGCGCTGGGCATCGACGAGCCGTTCTCATGGCCGCTGCTGCTCTCGCTGCTCGTCTTCAACGTCGGCATCGAGGCGGTGCAGGTCTCGATCATCCTGGCGGTCTTCCCGCTGCTGCTCGTGCTCCGCGGGAAGACCCCGAGGACGGGGCTCGCGGTCGGCGTGGTGGTCGCCGGAGGCGTGGCCGTCATGGGGCTCGTCTGGTTCGTGCAGCGGGTGCTCGGCATCGGGTGAAGCGGATGCCGCGGGCCTCGCACTCAGCCGAGCTGGAGGACGATGCCCGTGACGTCGTGCAGCACGCTCGCGACGCCGGCGCGCACCGCTGCATCCGCCCGCTCGCTCGTGTAGGCCGTCTCGTCGTGCGAGTCGGCGGTGTCGGCCACCTCGCTGCCGCGCGACGCGGCACCGTCCCAGATCGCGGCCGTCACGTTGCCGGTCGGCTCGGGCACCTGGGCGCCGACCACGAGGAACTGCCGGTCGAGGTGACTCGCCGTGACGAGCGCGAGGGCGTCGACGAGCGCCGGACCCGTCGCGATGATGAGGTCGGGGTCGAGGTCCATGGCCTCGGTGATGCCGCCCACGGCGCCGTCGGGGGCGGCGACCTCCACGCGCTTGAGGCTCACGCGCTCGGCTCCCGCCCACTCGGTCACGCCCGTCGCGAGCTGCGCGGTCGCCGGGTCGTACTCCGCCGTCAGCAGCACGACGCGGTACCCGGCGGGCGGGTGCACGCCGTCCCAGGTGCCGGGCTCGGGCGTCACGGTCGCCTCGGGCGACGGCGGCGCGGCCGCATCGATGAACCCGGGCGCGAGCGTGCCGACCGGCTCGACGGCGTGCCGCGGAGCCGACCAGTCGTCGGAGGCGGCGCATCCGCCCAGCACGAGGGCGAGGGCAGCGGATGCCGCGAACGCGGCGGCTCGGGGACGGGGACGGGCACGACGGACGTCGCTGCTACGGCTCGGCACACGACGTTTCTACCGCACGGAAATCGCTCTCCTTCGAGTGTTCGACGTCACGCGCCACGTTGTTCCGCCACGGTTCACCCGATCGACAGACGGCGGGACGAACGTGACCGTCGGCCGGTTGCGGCCACCACCCCACCCGAACAAGGAGTCATCTCCCGATGAAGGCAATCCCGCGCACCCTCGGTGCGCCATTCCATGCAGTGCGGCGCCGCGCCGCGCTGGGAGCCGCCGCGGCGGCCGCCTGCACCGCCATGGTGCTCGGCGGCTTCGCCGTGAGCGCCGCCCAGGCCGCGGAGCCCGCCGCGATCGACGACATCATCCTCCTCACGGGGGCCGACGAGTCGCAGCGCGTCGTCAACTGGTACGCCTCGGCGTCGACGGCGCAGGTCGTGCAGGTCGCACCGACCAACTCCATCAAGAAGGGCCGGTTCCCTGCGAACGCCGCGGTCTTCCCCGCGGTCGTGAGCGCGAACACGGTCAACGGCGGCTACAACGGCCACTCGGTGATCACCGGCCTCAGCGAGAACGTGAAGTACTCGTACCGGGTCGGCGGCGACGGCGGCTGGTCCGAGGCCTCCGAGTTCAAGACCCGGAAGTTCGACGGCAACTTCGACTTCCTGTTCTTCGGCGACCCGCAGATCGGCTCGTCGGGCAACGTCCCGAAGGACCAGGCCGGCTGGGAGGACACGCTCGAGGTCGCCGTCGGCGCGAACCCCGAGGCAGAGCTCCTCGTCTCGGGCGGCGACCAGGTCGAGACCGCCAACGTCGAGTCGCAGTGGACGGCGTTCCTCGCGCCCGAGGAGCTCCGCTCCGTGCCGTGGGTCGCGACGATCGGCAACCACGACGTCGGCGGCAAGGCCTACGAGCAGCACCTGTGGACGCCGAACACCGACCGCTCGCCCAAGCACTACCGCGGCAACCCGGCCGCGCAGTCGGGCGGCGACTACTGGTTCACGTACAAGGACGTGCTCTTCATCGACCTCAACAGCAACGCGTACACCACCAGCGCGGAGCCCGGGGTCGACGCCGACGAGGCGCACATCGGCTACGTCAGCGACGTGATCGCGGAGCACGGCGACGAGGCGAAGTACACGGTGCTCGTGTACCACCACTCGATCTACTCGCCGGCCTCGCACGCCAACGACAGCGACGCGCAGGAGCGCCGTCGGGACTTCCCGACCGCGTTCTCCGAGCTCGGCGTCGACCTGGTGCTCCAGGGCCACGACCACTCGTACTCGCGCAGCTACCTGATCCGCAACGGCGAGAAGGCGAACCCCGACGAACAGCCGGGTGCCGACAGCGTGTTCCAGGGCCCGGGCGGCGTCGTCTACGTCACGGCGAACTCGGCCTCGGGTTCGAAGTACTACGACCTCACCGCACCGCGCGTGGGCTCGGACTTCGGTCCCGACCCGCTCAACCCCGCGAGCCACTGGGCCAACTCGGTCGAGGACCAGGAGCACGTCCGCAGCTACGTGAAGGTCTCGGTGCGCGACGAGCACCTGCAGGTCGAGAACATCCGCAGCGGCACGTGCGCGGCGCCCAACGCGGCCGTCGAGCTCGGCCAGGAGAGCTGGTGCGGTCCCGACGAGGGCGCGAGCCCGGCCCAGCCCGTCGGCTCGGTCGTCGACCAGGTCGTCATCCACAGGTACGACGAGACCCGCGGTCCGCGCGGTGGCGCGACGGCCCCGGCCGTCACCACCCAGCAGGACGACGTGACGATCACCACGATCGACTGACCGTCCCGCCGCAGTCGGGTGGGCGGGCGCCGCGGCGCCCGTCCACCCGCACGGTTCATCCGGGCAACGCCCAGCCCACCCCGCAACGACAGGACCATCGCACCATGACCGCCTCCGCCCACCGGGAACGACGCCCGCGACTCGACACCCCGATCCTCCGCGCCGCGCGCGCCGTCGCTCGCGGCGCCGCTGCCGTCGCCGCCGTCGCGATCGCCGCCGGGGCGCTCAGCGTCGCCTCCGCGGCCGGCCCCGCGGCCTCGGCCGCGCCCGCCGTCTCCGCCGCACCCGCTTCGGCGCCCGCGGCCACCCCCGCACCCGCGTCCGCCGCCGCGACCGACGCGGCGTGGGATGTCGCGACGATCGACGGACCCTACGGCGCCGGCCGTGCGAACTACGACTACTCGGTCGAACCCGGCGATCGGATCGACGACAGGGTGCTCGTCGCGAACACCGGCGATGGGCGGATCGAGGTGCGGCTCCACGCGGCCGACGCCTTCACGACGGAGGCCGGGCAGCTCGACCTGCGCACGAGCGGCCACGAGCAGATCGGCGTGGGCGCCTGGCTCGCGCTCCCCGCCGCCTCGGTGGCCCTCGAGGCGGGCGAGTCCGCCGAGGTTCCCTTCGCGATCACGGTGCCTCTGGATGCGCGCGGCGAGTACGTCGGCGGCATCGTCACGACCGTTCCCGCGGCATCCGCCGACTCGGGCGTCGAGCATCGCGCGGCCATCCGCGTCCGCCTCCACGTGGGCGGCACCTTCCACCCGCGCCTGTCCGTCGAGGACGTCCGCGTCGGCTACTCCCCGGAGCTCCTCGGCTCGGGCACGGCGACCGTGACGTACACGATCCGGAACACGGGCGACACGGTGCTCGCGGCCGAGCAGTCGGTCGCCCTCAGCGGGCCGTTCGGGCTGACGCCGCGCACGGCGGGCGAGCTCGGGAACACTCCCGAGCTGCTGCCCGGAGAGTCGTGGAGCGTGTCCGCGCCCATCGACGACGTCGGCCAGGTGGGCACGCTGTCGGCCGCCGTGACCGCGGTCCCGCTCTACACCGATCCGGCGGGGTCCACCGGCCCGCTCGACGCCGTCGGCGCGAGCGGGATGGGCTGGGCGATCCCGTGGATCCCCCTGCTCGCCGTGCTGGTCGTCGCGGCGGGCGCGGTGGTGCTCGTGCGGCACCTGGGCCGCGCCCGCCGATCGTCCTCGGACGCCTAGAAGATCCGCAGTCCGATCTCTGCCGGAGCCGCGAGGAGCGCCTCGATCTCGTCGTCGAGGCGGACGAGGGTGAGCGATGCGCCGGCCATGTCGAGCGACGTGCAGTACTCGCCGACGTAGCTGCGCGCGACGGTGATGCCGCGCTTCTCGAGCTCCTCGTGGGCGTGGCCGTAGGCGACGTAGAGCTCGCTGATCGGCGTGCCGCCGAGCCCGTTGATCATGAGGGCCACGCGGTCGCCGCTCACGAACGGGAGGTCGGCCACGACCGGTTCGAGCAGGATGTCGACGAGCTCGTCGGACGACACGATCTTGGCGCGACGGCGACCCGGCTCGCCGTGGATGCCGACGCCGATCTCGATCTCGTCGTCGCCGAGCTCGAAGAGCGGCGATCCCTTGGCCGGCGGCGTGCACGCGGTGAGCGCCAGTCCCATCGTGCGCGTCACCGAGTTCACCTTCTCGCCGATCCGCACGAGCTCGTCGAGGTCCGCGCCCGCCTCCGCCGCCGCGCCGACGGCCTTGATCACGAAGAAGTTGCCGGCCACGCCGCGGCGGCCGACCGTCCACGTGGAGTCCTGGACCGCGACGTCGTCGTCGATGAACAGCGTCTTCACGTTCACGCCGTCGGCGAGGCTCATCTCCTGCGACATGTCGAAGGCCATGCGGTCGCCCGTGTAGTTGTTCACGAGCAGGAGCACGCCCTTCGGGGAGTTGAGGAGCTTCGTCGACTCGTAGACGTAGTCCATCGGCGGCGCGGCGAACACGTCGCCCGGACAGGCGCCGTCCAGCATCCCCGGGCCGACCGCCATCACGTGGGCGGGCTCGTGGCCCGAGCCGGAGCCCTGGATGATCGACACCTTGTCGTCCCGCGGGGCATCCGCTCGCATGATGAGGTTGTACTCGGGGACGTACTTCAGCGTGTCGGGGTTGGCGAGGGCGAGGCCCTTGAGCATGTCGGGGACGAACTGCTGCGGGTCGTTGACGAACTTCTTCATTTCCACTACCTCCACTGGTTGTCAGGCGTTCGGGTCTCTCGTCGGCCAGCCGGCGGCGATCGCCTCGGCGATGACCGCGATCGCGACGGCACCGGCGTCCGGCGAGCCGATGCTGCGCTCGCCGGTGTACGCCGCACGTCCGCGCTTGGCGATCATGGGCGTGGTCGCGTCCGCCGCCGTGCGCGCGGCCTCGGCCGCCGCGGCCACGACCGCCTCGGAGTCGGCGCCCGAGGCGAGCGCCGCCTCGATCGCGTCGGTCATGGGCGACAGCGCGTCGAGCAGCGTCTTGTCGCCGAGCTCGGCGTTCCCCCGCGCCTTGATCCCCTCGATCGACGCGCGGAGCATCGCGACGGCGTCGGCTCCGGACAGCTCGTCCTTCCCCTTCGCGATCCCGGCCGCGCGCAGGAACCCGGTGCCCCAGATCGGACCCGAGGTGCCGCCGATGCGGCTCCCGATGGTGACCCCGATCTTCTGCAGGAAGGTCCCGATGTCGCCGCGGTCGTAGCCGTCCCAGTCCTTCAGGACGATCTCGAATCCGCGAGCGAGCGAGAATCCGAAGTCGCCGTCGCCGACGACCGAATCGAGGTCGCCGAAGTACTTCTCGTTGTCGACGGCGGTCTGGGCGACGGTGCGCACCACGAACTCGGTGTCGCTGAAGCTCGTCATGACTCCTCCTGGCGGGTCTGCGGTCGGTCGAGGTCGAGGATGCGGGTGAGGTCGCCGAGCTCGAGCTCGGGCCCGGGGGCGACCCCCACCGGGTCGGCGAGGACCCGCGCGGGCTCGGTCGCGTCGCCGAGCGAGGAGACGACGAGCGAGGCTCCGGTGAAGTCCTCGTCGGCCGTGTAGCTGCTCACCGTGACGAGCGTGCGGAGCCCGGCGGCCACGGCGGCCTCGACGCCGTTGCCGCTGTCCTCGATGACGAGCGTGGCGTCGGGGTCGGCGCCCAGCTCGTCGAGGGCGAGCAGGTAGATGTCGGGCGCCGGCTTCTTGTGCGCCACGATGTCGCCGGCGAAGACCGAGAACCGGGTCGCGAGTGCCTCGCCCACGGCGTGCTCCAGCACGGCGCGCACGGATGCCTCGGCCGACGTCGAGGCGACGGCGAGTCCCCAGCCCGCGGCATCCGCCTGCCCGGCGACCCTCGCGATGCCGGGCCGTGCCGGCAGCGCGCCGGACTCGACCAGCGACGTGTAGATGGCCGTCTTGCGGCGGTGCCACTGCGCGAGGAGCTCCCGCTGGCCCTCCTCGTCGGCCGGGAGCCCGCTCGCGGCGACGAACTCGGGCGTCAGGAGGCTGGCCATCCGCTCCTTGCCGCCGCCGATGAGCACCTTCACGGCATAGTCCGCGTCGCTCCACTGCACCGGCACGCCGAACTCGGCGAACGTCCGGTTGAAGGCGGGGAGGTGTCCGTTGCGCTCGGTGTCGGCGAGCACGCCGTCGCAGTCGAAGATGAGGTGCGGCATCGCTCACCACGCCTTGCCGGCGCTGCCGAACGTCGCGGCGAGACCGGTCGTGAGCGCGATGACGTGCGAGCGCACGTCGGCGAAGAGCGAGGGCGGGTCCCACTTGTCGGCCGCCTCGGCGCCCTTCAGGAACGCCAGGCTCGTCTGCATGAACTCGATCTTGAGCGCGGTCGAGATGTTCACTTTCGCGCATCCTCGCGAGATGAGGTCGTGGAACTGCGCATCCGTCATCCCGCTGCCGCCGTGCAGCGCGATGGGCGTGTCCGTGGCCTCGACGAGGTCCGTCACGCGGGCGAAGTCGAGGTCGGGCGATGCGGAGTAGACGCCGTGCGCGTTGCCGATCGACGGAGCGAACACGTCGACCCCGGTCTCGCGGATGAACGTGATAGCGGTCTCGAGGCTCTGCCTGCGGGTCTCGGTGTCGCTGCCGATGCCGTCCTCGACGCCCTTGATCGCCTCGATCTCACCCTCCACGTGCGCGCCGTGGCGACGGGCCTCGGCGACGACCTCCACGGTCTGCCGCTGGTTCTCCTCGACCGGCAGGGTGGACGCGTCGAACAGGACCGAGTTCCAGCCGCGCTCGAGGCAGTCGGTGATGACCTGGCGCTCGGGGCAGTGATCGAGATGGAGCGTCACGGGCACCTCGATGCCCGCCGTCATCGTCTGCCACATTCCGTACAGCACGTCCAGCCCGATCGACTTCACGGTCTTCACCGAGGTCTGGACGATGACGGGCGACCGCGCTTCGACGGCGCCGGCGAGCACGGCCTCGAGGGTGAGGTCGTTCACGATGTTGATCGCCGGAACGCCGTAGCGCTCCCGGAAGGCCCGATCGACGATCTCGCGGAGTGACACGACTGGCATACGGCAACCTCCTCGTCGTCATGCTCAGGCTATGCAGGCTGCGCGGGCGCCGACAGGTGAGGTTCCCCTACCCCCTGGTAGGGGAATCCACCACGCGATGCGCCTCAGTGCGGATGCAGCGCGGATCGGCCGGCGAGCATCGTGCGGTTCGACGCTCCCGTCTTCCTGAGGATCGCGCTGACGTGCTTCTCGACGGTCTTCACCGAGATCTCGAGGTCGGCGGCGATGCGCTTGTCGGGAAAGCCGCGTTCGACGAGCGCACGGACCTGCTTCTCGCGTGCGGTGAGGTGGTCGACGTCGTCGGTCGGCGTCGCAGCGAATCCCCGCAGCACGTCGGCGGTCATGAGCGAGTCGCCGCGCGCCGCTGCGACCACCGCGCGCGCGAGGTCGCCCGGCTCGGCCTCGTGCTCGACGAATCCGACGGCGCCGATCCGCGCCGCGCCGCGCACGCGCTCGTCGTCGAGGCTGTGGATGAGCAGGACGACCGAGGCCTCGTGGTCGACGGCCCGCAGGTAGGAGGTGAGCTGGACGCCGTCGATGTGCGGCAGGTCGAGGTGCGCGAGGATGACGTGCGGACGCAGCAGCTCGAACGCCTCGACCGCCTGTCCGGCGTCCCCGACCTCGCCGACGACCTGGATCTCGGGCTCGACGTTGCTGAGGAGCCGGACGAGACCGGCGCGCACCACGGCGCTCTCGTGCACGACGAGGACCCGCCAGCGCGAGCGGACCGCGCCGATCCGGGTGGTCGGCGAGGTCGGCACCTCGGCCCGGATCCGCGTGCCCCAGTGCGGCGTCGACTCCACCTGGAGGGTGCCCCCGAGGTGCTGGGCGCGGGAGGCGAGTCCCTGGAGGCCGAACGCCGTCGCGGGCGTGGCCCGGCTGGACGTCGCGGTGAGCGCGGTCACGTCGAAGCCGCGACCGTCGTCCTCGATGATGACCGTGGTCGTCTCACCGCCGTAGACCAGCCCCACCCGCACCTGGTGCGCCTCCGCGTGCTCGACGACGTTCGTGAGCGACTCCTGGACGATGCGGAAGAGCTGGTGGGCGGTCTCGGGCGGCAGCGCCTGCGGTTCGCCGATGAGGATCAGGCGTGTCGCCACCCCGGCGGTGGACTCCACCCAGGCGAGTTCGAGGGCGAGCGAATCGCTGAGCGAGCGACCTTCGAGGAGTGACGGGCCGAGTCCGAGCACCGTGCGCTGCGTCTCGCTGAGCGCCGATCGGGCGGCGGCTCTCGCCTCGGCCAGGGCGCCGCGCGGGTCGCGTGCATCGGTGACGGCGCGATCGGCGGCATCGAGCCGCAGCACGACCGCGGCCAGGCCTCGTCCGACGGTGTCGTGGACGTCGCGGACCACCCGCTCCCGCTCGGCGAGCACCGCGGCCTCGCGCTCGCGCTCGTTCGCCAGGGAATGTGCGCGTGCGTTCGCGATGGCGATCGCCGCGTGCGTCGCGAACAGCTCCACCAGCGTGGCATCCGCTTCGGTGAACTGCCGTTGGGGATCGCGACTGAACACGACGCAGCTGCCGATGATCGAGCCCGCCCAACGGATCGGCACCCCGATCACGCCGTGCAGCGACGCCCGGTCGCGCTCCGAGATGTGTCCGCCGCGCACGTCGGCGTACTCGTCGAAGATGACGGAGCTCCGCGCGCGCACGACCGCGCCGGTGACGCCCTCGTTCAGCGGGAACGTCTGGCCCGAGAGGCATCCGACCCCCAGGTCGACCTCCTTGCGGTAGGTCCCGGCCGACTCGTCGACGGTGCAGATCGAGCCGCTGTCGCACTCGAGGAGCTTCATCGTGTGCCGCAGGATGCGTTCGAGCAGGGGCTCGAGCGCGAACTGGCCGGCGAGGTCCGTGGCGAGGGCGGCGAGCGCCACGAAGCGCGCGGCATCGTGGTCGGAGCCTGGATCGGGGAGTTCCGGTTGAACCATGGGCGACGATCCTCATCGATGGTCGGCGGCGTGTTCACGCCCACGTCACATCATGCGCTCGAAGCGCGTACGGCGCCAGCATGGGCCCCTCGGCCACCCTCCCCCGAACTCGGGCCGCAAGGGGAGGCTCGCGGGGCGCTGGAAGGGGGAGACTGACCCTGTGACCGTCATCGACAACGCGATCTACGTCGACGGGCGCCGGGTGGCCTCGCCCGACAGCCTGGACGCGACGTTCGATGCGCTGGAGGAGCACGGCGGCTTCGCGTGGATCGGGCTCTACCGGCCCGACACCGAGGAGCTGCAGACCGTCGCCGACGAGTTCCACCTGCACGAGCTCGCCGTCGAGGACGCCCTGAACGGACACCAGCGAGCCAAGCTCGACCGCTACGGCGATATCCGCTTCGCCGTACTGCGGCCGGCGCGCTACATCGAGGAGACCGACACCGTCGAGTTCGGCGAGGTGCACCTGTTCATCGGCCCGGACTTCGTCATCGTCATCCGGCACGCCGAATCGCCCGACATCGCGAAGGTGCGGCGACGCCTCGAGGCCGCGCCCGAGCTGCTCGCCCGCGGACCGCTCGGGGTCTTCTACGCCGTCGCCGACCAGGTCGTCGACGAGTACGACCCGGTCGCCGCGGGACTCGACGCCGACGTCGAGCAGGTCGAGGACGAGCTCTTCGAGAGCGGGGACGCGGCGGTCACCCGCCGCATCTACGACCTCACCCGTGAGGTGAGCGACTTCCGTCGGGCGACGAAGCCGCTCATCGACATCTTCACGGCCCTCCGCGACGACCTCCCGAAGGAGGGCGTCGAGCTGGAGGTGAGGCGGTCGTTCCGCGACGTGCTCGACCACACGATCCGCATCGTCGAGCGCGCCGACGCCCAGCGGCAACTGCTCCAGTCCGCCCTCCAGACGCACATGACCCTCGTGGCCCAGCAGCAGAACGAGTCGGTGAAGAAGGTGTCGGGCTGGGCCGCGATCCTGTTCACGCCGACGCTCGTCGCCACGATCTACGGGATGAACTTCAGCAACATCCCCGAGCTCCACTGGGCGCTGGGCTACCCGTTCGCCATCGTGCTCATGGTCGCGCTCGGCGTGGTGCTGTACGCCGTCTTCAAGACGAAGGGGTGGCTCTGACGAGCCGGCCCGTGGACGAGGTGATCGCCGCCGCGAGGCGGCGCATGGGAGGACGAGATGCCTGACTGGTCGCAGTTCGAGTTCCCCGCATCCGTGCCGGGCCCCAATGACCGTCGACCTGGGACGCCGTTGTCGCGCTGGCTCCTCGAGCGCACCGTCCAGCCGGCCGGCCCCGAGATCCGGGAGGCCCACGTCGAGCAGCACTCCTGGTGGAAGGTGATGTGCCTCACGGGCGTCGACTACTTCTCCACGCTGTCGTACCTGCCCTCGATCGCGATCATCGCGGCCGGCGCCGTCTCCCCAATCGCGACCCTGCTGATCGTGGCGCTCACCCTGCTCGGGATGCTGCCGATGTACCGGCGGGTCGCGAAGGAGAGCCCCCATGGGCAAGGGTCCGTCGCGATGCTCGAGCGCCTGCTCCCGTTCTGGCGGGGCAAGATCTTCGTCCTGGTGCTCCTGGGCTTCGTCGCGACCTCCTGGATCATCACGATCACGCTGTCGTCGGCCGACGCGACGGTGCACATCATCGAGAACCCGTTGACGCCGGCGGTGTTCCACGGGTGGGCGGTCCCGATCACCATCGGGCTCCTGGTCATCCTGGGCGGCGTGTTCCTGCTCGGCTTCACCGAGGCGGTGAACGTCGCGATCCCGCTCGTCGCCGTCTTCCTCGCGCTCAACGCGATAGTCATCGGCACGGGGCTCGTCGCGATCTTCGAGCATCCGCTCACGATCACCGACTGGTGGGAGGCGCTCACGCAGGGCCGGGGCGGATTCGCCGCGATCCTGCTGCCCGCCCTCCTCGCGTTCCCGCTCCTGGTCCTCGGCCTGTCGGGATTCGAGACGGGCGTCAGCATGATGCCCCTCGTGGCGGCATCCGGCACGACGGCCGAGGAGCGACTCGCCTCGAGGATCCGGAACACGAAGAAGCTGCTCACGACCGCGGCGCTGATCATGTCCGTCTACCTGATCACGTCGAGCCTCGTCACGACCCTGCTGATCCCGCCGGAGGCGTTCGAGGAGGGCGGGCCGGCCAACGGCCGAGCGCTCTCGTACCTCGCCCACGAGTACCTCGGCGAGGTGTTCGGCACGGTCTACGACATCAGCAGCATCCTGATCCTGTGGTTCGCCGGCGCATCCGCGATGGCCGGCCTCATCAACATCGTGCCGAGGTACCTGCCGGCCTACGGCATGGCGCCCGACTGGAGCCGGGCGGTGCGGCCCGTCGTGCTCGTCTACACGACGATCAGCATCGTCATCACGATCGCGTTCCAGGCCGATGTCGACGCCCAGGCCGGCGCGTACGCGACCGGGATCCTCGCCATGATGGCCTCCGCGTCCGTCGCGGTGCTCATCTCCGCGATCCGACGCAAGCGCACCGCGCCCATCGTCGGCTTCGCCGCCCTGACGGTGCTCCTCGGCTACGCGCTCGTCGACAACATCGTCGAGAAGCCCGACGGCCTCGCCATCTCGGCCATGTTCATCCTCGGCATCGTCGCCGTGTCGATCATCTCCCGGGTCACCCGCACGACCGAGATCCGCGCCGACCGCATCGAGTTCGACGACGCGGCCCGTCGCTTCATCGAGGACTCCCTGGTGCACGACGGCCGGCTCGACCTCGTCGCCATCCGGCCGGGCATGCGCGAGGCCGCCGACTACCGGCAGAAGGAACGCGCGCAGCGCGAGCTCAACCCGGTCCCCGGTCGGGCCGACGTGCTGTTCCTCGAGATCAACGTGGTCGACCCGTCCGACTTCCAGGAGGTGCTGCACGTCCGCGGCCTGGAGGTCGGGGATCACCGGATCCTGCGCGCCGACAGTCCGGCGGCCCCGAACGCGATCGCCGCGATCCTGGTGGCGATGCGGGATGCCACGGGCGTCCGCCCCCACGCGTTCTTCGAATGGGCGGAGGGCAACCCGCTCGTGCACATGGTGAGGTACATCCTGCTCGGCCGGGGGGACACCGCCCCCGTCGTCCGCGAGATCCTCCGCGAGGTCGAGAAGGACCCGGCCGAGCGTCCCACGATCCACGTGGGGTGAGGGGCTACTGCCCCTGCCACCACGGGAGCATCGGACCGAATTGCTCGGGCACGTACACGAACACCCGGGAGACCGCGGTCGTGAGGATCCACAGTCCGAACCCCGCTGCGGTGATGATCCAGGCGATCAGCTTGTGCTCCTCGAAGTCGGGGAGCAGTCGCCCGTCCTTGTCGCGCTGCACGCCGGCCAGGGTCAGGATCAGGTCGATGAGCCACCAGATCCCGAGCCCGCCGATCGTCAGGAGCTTCAGGATCCCCGTGCCGACCTTCCCGAGGTAGAACCGGTCCACCCCGAGGAAGCCGAGCAACCAGGAGAACATCCAGGTCGCGATGAACGACCGGTCCGACGCGGGCGTCGCCTGCGACGGCACGGGCCCGCCGGGCGCCGCGGTGGGAGGAATGGACATGGTGACCTCCTCGGAGCTCTCGCTCACTCGGGACGCGCGCCGTTCGGCGCGACGATCATGACCGGCGCGGGCGCCTCGACGAGCAGGTCGTGGCTGACCGAGCCGAGGAAGAACCGCGTCAACGCCGCCGCGCCGTGGCTGGCCACGACCAGGAGCCGCGACGACTCGCCGATCCTGCGGAGCACCTCGGCCGCGGAGCCGGCCTCGAGCCGGCCGGTCGGCTTCGCGCCGAGTCCGCGTGCGTACTCGACCGCCTCGTCGAGGACGTCGCGATGGATCTCCTCGAGCCGGTCGACGTCGGAGCCGTAGCCCGACAGCGCCGTGTCCCACTCGGCGGGCACGCGCCAGGCATGAACGAGCTCGAGCGGCGCGCCGAGCCGGTCCGCCAGTTCGGCGGCGACGTCGACCGCGGCCAGCGAGGCCTGCGACCCGTCGACCCCGGCGACCACGGCCACCCGCCGCTCGGTCGCCGGGGTCTCCGGGATCACCGCCACGGTTCCCCCGTCGTGGCGTCCGGCCAGGCGCGATCCCAGGGTCCACCTGGTCGTCCGGGGGTGGTCGGGGCCGCCGACCACGACGAGCACGTCGGGGGCGAGCCGCTCCCCGAGCGCATCGATCGCCGAGCCGTGCACGGTCTCCGTCTCCACGCGGAGCTCCGGATGCGACGCGCGGAGTCGCTCCGCGGCATCCATCAGCCTCGTCCGTTCCGCCGAACGCTCACCCGAGGCCTGCAGGTACTCGCTGCCGGTCGGCTTCCCCCCGATGGCATGGACGAGCGTGAGCGGCGCTCCACCGGAGTGCTCGGCGGCCCAGTCCGCTGCCGCCTCGGATTCGGGACTGCCGTCCCACCCTGCGATGACCTTGGTGAACATGGTCACAGGATGGCGCCCCGTGCGACCGCATGATCGGGCCCAAAGTCACATGGGCACCGGCACTGGGGCAGGGGCGCGCGAGGGCACAGCGGCAGGGTTGCGGATGCCGCGCCTCACGCCTGCGGGTCGCGACGCTCCAGCTCGTACACGGCCGCCTGCGTGCGCCGCTCGAGGCCCAGCTTCCGCAGCAGCCCCGAGACGTAGTTCTTCACGGTCTTCTCGGCGAGGCCGAGCCGCTCGCCGATCTGCCGGTTCGTGAGGCCCTCGGCGATGAGCGCCAGCACCTGCCGCTCCCTGAGCTGCAGCGAGCCGAAGCGCGGGTCGTCGCGGTCGGCCTGCGCCCGCTCGGCGACGTGCCGCGCGGCCGCCGGGTGCAGCAGCGAGCGACCGGATGCCACGGCGCGGATGTCCGCGACGAGGTCCGAGCCCGACACGTTCTTCAGCACGTAGCCCGATGCTCCGGCGAGCACGGCGGACATGGTCGCCTCGTCGTCGTCGTAGGCGGTGAGCATGAGGCAGCGCACCTCGGGATGCCGCGACCGGATCTCGCGGCAGAGCTCGACGCCGTCCCCGTCGGGGAGCCGCACGTCGAGCACCGCGACGTCGGGTCGCGTCGCCTCGATCCGCGCCAGCGCGTGCGCGACGTCGCCCGCCTCTCCGACGACCTCGAGGTCGGACTCGCGATCGAGGAGCTCCGCGATGCCGCGCCGGACGATCTCGTGATCGTCGACCAGGAAGATGCGCGTCATCGGGGGCCGCCGATCGCCCCGGCCTCGGAGCCGGACCGCGATCCGGGCGCCGGAACCCGCCACTCGATCTCCGTCATCCCGGGCGCCGAGTCGATGCGCATGGTCCCGCCGCGACGCTCCGCCCGGATCCGGAGGTTCTGGAGGCCGCTCCGTCGGCCGTGCTCGGGGATGCCGACCCCGTCGTCGTCGACGGTCACCCGCACCCACGAGGTGTCGACGGCCACCGAGATGCGGATCTGGTCCGCGCCGGAGTGCCGCGCCGCATTCGCCAGGAGCTCCCGGACGACCGCCGTGACGTCGTCGCCGAGCGTGCCCTCGATCACCAGGTCGACGGGTCCCGAGAAGGCCACGGGCACGGGGTGCGGGAAGCCCGAGGAGCCCTCCGCCACGAGGTCGAGGATCCGGTGCCGCAACGAGCGCTCGGGCCCACGCGGGCGCATCGCGAAGATGATCGTGCGGATCTGCGAGATGGCGTCGTCGAGGGTGGCGACCGCCTCCTGCAGGCGAGCCGCGGCATCCGGCTGGGAGTCGTGCGCGAGCGACTGCAGCTCGAGCCCCAGGCCGAACAGCTGCTGGATCACGTGGTCGTGCAGGTCGCGTGCGATGCGCGTGCGGTCCTCGCCGAGCTGGGCGCGCTGCCGCTGCTCGCGCGCCTCGGCGAGCTCGATCGCGAGCCCGACCCGGATCGCGAGGTCGTCGGCGATGTCGAGCTCGGCGGAGGAGAACGACGGCCGGCCGGGCGCACGGCCCACCGTGACCACCGCCGACACCGAGTCCGCGTGGGTGAGGGGCACCATCATGACCGGGCCCGCGCCGCGCTCGCCGACGATCGCGAGCGCATCGGGCGTGCGCGCCTCGCGAACCCCGGCCACGAGACGCGACTCCCCGGACTCGAGGGCGAGGCTCGCCGCGGTATCCATCGACGAGACCACCGAGCCGGCGAGGTCGTCGGCATCGGCACCGCGCGCCTCGGCGATCCGCAGCGTCAGGGGCTCGCTCCCCGCGACGAGGATGCAGACGCGGTCGGCCGCGGACCTGGCGACGAGCTCGTCGGCCAGCAGGGGAAGCGCCGCCGAGCTCGCGGTGTCGAGCAGCGCGGACGCGATCTGGGCCGACGATGCCGTCCACTGCTGGCGGAGGACGGTCTCGTCGTAGAGCCTCGCGTTCGCGATGGCGGATCCCGCCGTCGCCGCCAGCGCGGAGACGAGCTCCTCGTCCGCCGGTGTGAACTCGCCGGAGCGCGGTTCGGCGAGGTACAGGTTCCCGTACACGGCATCGCCCACGCGCACCGGGACGCCGAGGAACGCCTCCATCTGCGGATGCCCCGCCGGGAATCCGACCGATCGCGCATCCTCGGCGATGTGCCGGAGCCGGATCGGTCGCGGATCGTCGATCAGCGCCCCGAGCAGCCCGCGCCCCTCGGGCGGGTGTCCGATCGCCTCGACCTGTTCCGGGGGCATCCCGACGTGCACGAACGCCTCGAGGCCGCCCTCCTCGGCGATCACGCCCAGCGCGCCGTATTCGGCGTCGACCAGTTCGACGGCCGCCTGCACGATCCGCTCGAGGACGACGGGAAGGTCGAGCGGCTCGACGACCGCCTGCGTGGCCCGCAGGAGGGACCGCAGCCGGTCCTGCGAGTGCACCACCTCGCCGGCGCGCTCGACGAGCTCGTGGAGGGCGCGATCCAGCTCGGACCCGGGATTTCCCGGGAGCGACCCAGGCGACCGCTGACCGGGCATAGCACCTCCGGGACGACTTGACCGCAGGCTACCACCGCGCTGGAGGGGTCGTCAGCGAGCAGGGGACCAAAGACCCGACCGATGAGCGCGGACGCGCCGAACATGGCCACGTGCGGATCGCGGTCCCCTCGGGATCGGCGGAGCTCCGCACGTCGGAGAGGCGGTGGAGATGGACCCGACGATCCTCGTGGGCATCGACGGCTCGGTCGCGAGCCGCTCGGCCGTCGTGTGGGCGCTCGCTCGGGCCGAGGAGCTCGGCGTCGGCGTGTTCCTGCTGAACGTCGTCGACGACGAGTGGGGCACGATCAGCGACCGCGACCTGCGGGAGCTGCGCACCGATGCCGAACGCCTCGCCGTCCGGGAGCTCGCGTTCGCACGCGAGACGGCCGACGGGGTGCCGGTGTCCGCCGCCATCGACGTGGGCGCTCCGATGATCGAACTGGCCGCATCGGCGTCGGCGTACGAGTCCGTGGTCATCGGCTCCCACAAGACGGGCACCTTCCACGGCCGCGCGCTGGGTGCGCGAGGGCTGCAGCTGGCGGCGACCGCGCCGGTGCCGGTGGCGGTCGTCGCGGGCTCGGCCGGCGACCGGCGGAGCGGCGTCGTGGCCGGCGCCGGGAACGCCCCGGGTTGGATCGGTTCGGTGCGCTACGCGCTGCGGGAAGCGTCGCGCCTGGGTGAGCCGCTCATCGTGATCCGGTCGGACCGGGACCTCCCGTTCGACGAACGGGAACTCGCCCGACTCCTCGATGTCGCCGATGCGGAGGAGCAGTCCGTCGACATCGAGCTCCGCCGGTCGACCGCACCGGCGGGGCAGGCGCTCGCGGAGGCCTCCCGCCGCGCCGTCCTCACGGTCAGCGGTCGCCCCACCGAGGCCGGAGCCCGCGGATTCCGGCCGCTCGGGCGCACCAACAGCGAGCTGCTGCTGAACGCGGGCGGGCCGGTGGTCATCGTCCCGCACGTGGCGGCCGACTGATCCGAACCGCGACGGGACCTTCGTCCCCACGGGGCATCGGTCATCGGGTCACACTGGCGCCATGGACACGAAGCGAGCCACTCGCATCACCCTCCTCGTCGTCGAGGCGTTCGTGGCCGTGACGGCGGTCGCCGGGGGGCTCTCCCTCATGGTCGGTGCACTCGTGCCCGACCTCGCGACGGTGCTCTCCCCGCCGGTCGAGTACCTCGAGGGCTCGGCGTTCTCGTCGTACCTGGTGCCCGGCCTCGCGCTCGCCCTGGTCCTCGGCGGCATCCACACGTTGGCGTTCATCCTGCTCCGGCGGCGGCGTCCGTCGGCGCTCCTCGCGAGCGCGGCCGCAGGATTCGCGGCCCTCATCTGGATCTTCGTGCAGATGATGTTCATCCCGTTCAGCTTCCTGCAGGCGGTCTACTTCATCGCCGGCGCCGTGGAGCTCGGCCTCGTGATGCTGCTCCTCGGCCTGCTGCCCATCACGCCCGCACCGACTGCGCGACGCCGACCGGCCGAGGCCCAGCGCGGGCGCGCTGAACCCCCGATCTCGACGAGGAGCACTCCGTGAGCCATACGACGTCCATCACCAGGACCACCGTCCGCACCGCGGCGGCGACGTTGACGATCTCGCCCCACGACGGGCGCGTGATCCTGTCACGGCTGAGCCGTCGCCCGTCCGACCGGGCCGACTCGCTCACGCCGATCAGCGTCCGCGTCGTCGTCCGCAACCCGTCGGGGCGCTCGTACGGCCCCCACCACGCCTGAGGCGAGCATGATGGCAACGCACCGCACGTCGACCGACGGCGCCGCACGACCCGCTGAGGAGTCCCGAGGGGAGATCGTCGTCGGGGTGGACGGCTCGGACTCGTCGATCGCCGCACTCCGGCTGGCGGCAGAGCTCGGCGACAGGCTCGACGTCGAGGTCCACGCGCTCGGCGTCTGGAACCATCCGACGCTCCTGTACGGCAACTACTACTACCCGGATTCGGACATCACTCCCGAGCAGGACGCCCATCGCGTCGTCGAGGCGACCCTTCAGGCCGCCTTCGGCGAGTCGGTTCCCGAGCGGGTGACAGGCGGGCACGCAGCAGGGTCGCCCGGCGGAGGTCCTCATCGACCGTTCGAAGGGGGCGCGGATGCTCGCGCTCGGCACGCGCGGACACGGCGGCTTCGCGGGACTCCTCCTCGGGTCCGTGAGCGCGGAGTGCACCGCGCACGCGCACTGCCCGGTGCTGGTCGTGCACGAGACCGGCGACGGGCGACGGTGATCCATGGCCGAGGGTGACCGGATCGAGCAGACGCACGCCGCCCGATACCTCCAGATCGCCTCAGCCTTCCGACGCCACGGGCTCGGTCTCGTCGTGGGGCTCCTCGGACTGGAGCGCGTCCTCTCGGCCGGGCCGGGCGGCGCGGCCGACGCGGCGAAGCGAGCCTCCGCCGAGTCCCCTGCGCACCTCCGGGCCGCACTCGAGGAACTCGGCCCGACGTTCATCAAGCTCGGCCAGCTCCTGTCCACGAGATCGGATCTCCTCCCTCCGTCGTTCATCACCGAGTTGGCGAAGCTCCAGGATGCCGCGCCGCCGGTGCCGGTCGACGAGATCCGTGCGGTGATCCGCACGGAGCTGGGGGCGGATCCGGAGGCGATCTTCGCCGCGTTCGAGAATCGGCCGATGGCATCGGCCTCGATCGGCCAGGCCCACGCGGCGACGCTCGCCGACGGCACGCCCGTGGTGGTGAAGGTCCGCCGGCCGGGCGCGGTGCTCCAAGTGCAGGTCGACCTCGAGATCCTGCAGAACCTCGCCGCCCGGGCGCAGCGGACGTGGGAGTTCGCCCGCGACATCGATGCCGTCGGGATCGTCGCCGAGTTCGCAGAGACGATCCGCGCCGAGCTCGACTACCTCCAGGAGGCTCGGAACGCCGAGCGGTTCGCGAGGGACTTCGAGGACGACGACGGCGTCGTCATCCCGCGCATCTCGTGGGAGCACACCACGTCCCGCGTGCTCACGCTCGAGCGGATGAGCGGCATGAACGTGGCCGACACCGCCGCGCTGGACGAGGCCGGCGTCGATCGCGACCTCGTGGCCAGGCGTGGAGCCGAGATCGTCCTGAAGATGATCTTCGAGGATCGCTTCTTCCATGCCGACCTCCACCCCGGGAACCTCTTCATCCGCGCCGACGGCACGATCGCGCTCATCGACTTCGGGATGGTCGGCGTGATCGGCGAGGACCTGCGGGGACAGCTGGCGCGGCTGTTCATCGCGATGGTCCGCGGCGACGCCGACCTGCTCACGTCCGCCCTCATCGAAGTCACGGTCGGGACCGGATCCGTCGACCGCGTCATGCTCCGGAACGACCTCCGACCGTTCGTCAGCCGTTACCGCCTCCGGTCGGTGCGCCAGACCCCGTTCGCGAGGATGATGGCCGACCTGTTCGCGATCCTGCGGAGCAATCGCGTGCGACTGCCGCGCGAGCTCGTCCTGCTGTTCAAGGCGCTGCTGCTGATCGAGGCGCTCGCGACCCGGCTCGATCCCGACTTCCGGCTCGGGGAGTCACTCGAACCCTACGCCGAACGGCTGTCGTGGGAGCGACTTCGTGCGTCGGCCATCGCGAGGCGGTTGGGACGGGCCTCGATCGACGCCGGCGAGCTCGCGTTCGATCTGCCGAGCATCGTCCGCCGGCTCGTCGACGTCGCCGACACCGGCGGCATCCAGCTGCACCTGCGAGCCGCGGAGCTCGACCCGCTGGTGGGACGAGCCGAGCGGATCGGGAACCGACTCGTCGCCGGCATGCTCGGCGCGGCGCTCATCAGCGGCATCGGCGGACTGGTGGCCGGGGGACGGCGGTGGCGCGGATGGGAGGGGACGATGATGGGCGCCGGACTCGGCGCCGTCGGCGCGGTCGGCACGTACCTGGCATGGACGTCCAGGCGTCGACGCTTCCGATGACCGTCGGGTCGCCGTGCTCAGCGGGCGAGCTGCATCCGCGACCACGTGCGATGCAGCCCGCGGACACGCCGCTCGTGCTGCCGGCGAGTCGCCGCCGGGCACGAGAACGGCGGCGGTCGCGCCTTGCGCGTCGACCGCCGCCGTCCTCCCCAGTCGGATCAGCTGCTCAGCGCCTTGGCCTTCAGCTGGTCGTACTCCGCCTGCGAGATCGCGCCCGAATCGAGCAACTGCTTCGCGTTCGCGATCTCGGATGCCGCGGAGGTGCCGCCGCTGCCGGCGACGCTTCGGATGTACTCGTCGTTCGCGGCCTGCATCTGGCGCATCTCCCCCGCACGCCGCTCGGCCATCGAGCTGCCGCGGGCGATGAGGTAGACCAGCGCGGCCAGGAACGGCAGGATCACGAGGAAGATCACCCAGAGCGCTTTCGCCCATCCGTTGAGCGACTTGTCACGGAAGATGTCGATGAAGATCGTGATGAAGATCCAGATGCACGCGATCGCGATGTAGATCCAGAAGAGCCAGACGAGGAAATCCCAGAGACTGTTCATCGTCGCACCTTTCGTCCTTCGGCGTCGTCCAATGCGCCGATCCTGCCCTGACGCTAGACCTCGGCCGAAACACAGCGCAACACCTCGGGGGGAATGTCGCGATCCGACCTTCGACGAGCGTGATCGCGCACTCGAATTGGGGGTGCTCGTCGCCTTGTCGCGTCGCGCGGCGGAGGAGCACGATGGGCCCACGTGGTCGATCGACTCGGAGGCGGAACCCGATGCGCCAGAACCCAGCCACTGCGCCCCACCGATCCACGATCCTCGCCGTCGGGGCGACCGCCCTCTGGGTGGTGGCGTTCGGCCTCTCCGCCTGCACCGCCTCCCCGGTCTCGACGGCCTCGTCGTCGGCGCCGGCCTCCGACGATGCGGCGGCGACGTGCCTCGGCGTCGCGCCCGAGGCCGTCGTGACCGCCGAGCTGCCCGCGACCGCCACGACCGGCGACCTCGACCTGGCCGACGAGCTCCACGACGCCGCCGAGCAGGGCCTCGCACTCGCGTCCGCGCCGGGCGCGATCGTGGGCGTCCGCACGCCCGAGGGCACGTGGATCGAGGCGTTCGGCGACGCCGACCCCACGACCGGCACCTCGACCACGGCCCAGGACTTCACCCGAGTGGGGTCGATCACCAAGACGTTCACCAGCTCGCTCATCCTGCAACTCGTGGAGGACGGTGAGCTGAGCCTCGACGACACGATCGACCAGTACGTCGACGGCGTCCAGAACGGCGACGAGGTCACGATCCGGATGCTGCTGAACATGACGAGCGGCATCCCGAGCTACACCGCCGACGACGCCATGACGACCCGGCTCTTCGCAGACCCCACGCAGCCCTGGACCCCCGAGGAGCTGCTCTCCTACGGACTCGGCATGCCCCCGCTGTCGGACCCGGGAACCCAGTTCAACTACTCGAACACCAACTACGTGCTCCTCGGCACGGTGATCGAGCAGGTCACCGGTCGCCCGTACCCCGAGGTGCTGCAGTCCGAGATCCTCGAGCCCCTGGGGCTCGAAGACACGTATTTCCCCGACACCAACGAGATGCCCGATCCGCACCTCTCCGGATTCAGCCTGCAGGGCACGCCCGCCGATTCGCAGGAACCCGTGGAGACGACGAACTGGAGCCCCACCTCCGCCTGGACCGCCGGGCAGATCATCTCGAACATCGACGACATGCTCGAGTGGGGCCGCGTGCTCTCGACCGGCCAGGGCATCCTCGACGAGGACATGGCCGTCGAGCGCCTCGCGGCGATCCCCGCCGAGGGCGGCTACGGCTACGGCAACGGCTGTATCGCCGGCTGGGTGGGCCACACCGGCGACATCGAGGGCTACAACACCACGGTGTACCATCACGCTGCGAGCGACTCGACGATCGTGGTGCTCGTGAACAGCGACATCCCGTCGGGCGATTGCTCGGATTCGAAGACGCTCGCCGACAACACGACAGGCGTGCCGTGCATGTTCCCGGCCGTCCGCGTCTTCACCGAGGTGTCCGACGCCCTCGGCCACCCGTTCACCCCGCTGCCGATGTCATAGACCGGGCGGCCATTCGGATGCCGCGGCAAGTGAGGTTAGGCTTACCTGACACCCCCGCATCCGACTCGGAGTACACCTGTGCCCACCACCGCGCTCTCGCCCGGCCTGACCTTGCTCGGGGGCAGTCCCGACCGCATCGCCCTGGTGTCGGGTGCAGAGCGGATCACCTACGGGGAGCTCGCCGATCGGGTCGACGCGCGTCGTGCCGAACTCGGCGACGGCCGCCGGCTCGTCATGCTGCAGGCCGCGAATGCGGTCGAGCCGATCGTCACGTACCTGGCCGCACTGGCGGGCGGGCACCCGGTGCTCCTGGTCGCGCCCGGCGAGGACGAGGGCTCGATCCGGCACCGCGCGTCGCTCGCCGATCGGTTCGACCCCGACCTCGTGGCCGCCGGGTCGGGTGACGCGGTGGCCCTGCACGAGGTCCGCGAGGGCACCGTGCACCGCTTCTCCCCCGAGCTCGCGCTGCTCGCCAGCACGTCGGGGTCGACCGGCTCGCCGAAGCTGGTGCGCCTCTCGCGGGAGAACCTCGAGAGCAACGCCCGGGCGATCGCCGAGTACCTGGGCCTGACCCCCGACGATCGGGCGGTGACGACCCTCCCCATGCACTACTGCTACGGGCTCTCGGTGATCAACAGCCACCTCGTGGCCGGCGCGAGCCTCGTGCTCACCGATCGCTCGGTGACCGACGCGGAGTTCTGGCACGAGGCATCCGAGCACCGGATCACGTCGTTCGCCGGCGTGCCGTACACGTTCGAGCTCCTCGAGGCCGGCGGGTTCGCCGAGCGGATGCCGCGGAGCATCCGCTACCTCACGCAGGCCGGCGGGCGACTGGCGCCCGAGGCCGTGCGCCGCTTCGCGCGACTCGGCGATCGCCGCGGGTTCGAGTTCGTCGTCATGTACGGGCAGACCGAGGCCACGGCACGCATGGCGTACGTGCCCGCCGAGCTCGCCGAACGGGCCGCCGGATCGATCGGCCGCCCCATTCCGGGCGGCCGGCTCCGGATCGACGCCGAGCCCGGCGCGCACGTCGGGGAGCTCGTGTACGAGGGCCCGAACGTCATGCTCGGCTACGCCGAGTCGTCCGACGACTTCGCCCTCGGACGCACCGTGCACGAGCTCCGCACGGGCGACCTGGCCAAGCAGCGCGAGGACGGGCTGTTCGAGGTCGTCGGCCGGATGAACCGCTTCGTCAAGGTGTACGGCCTGCGGGTGGACCTCGACGCCGTGCACCGGCTGCTGGCCGAGGAGGGCATCGAGGTCCGCACCGCGAGTGCGGGCGAGCGGCTGCTGGTGTTCGTCCGCGCCGAGCGGCTCCTCGAGACGGCCAGGACGCGTGCGGCCGCGTTGCTGGGCATCCCCGTGCACGCCGTCCGGGCCTACCCCATCGCCGAGTTCCCGTGCACGTCGACCGGCAAGCCCGACTTCGCCGCCCTCGTCCGGCACGCCGACCTGCTCGACCGACGTGACGACGAAGCGGCGACGGAGGCCGCGGACGGCATGGACGCCGCCACCGGCACGGTCACCGCCGAGACCATCCGCGACCTGTACGCCGAGCTGCTGGGCCGGCCCGACGCGACCGCCGAGGACACCTTCGCGGGCCTCGGCGGCGACTCGCTCAGCTACGTCGAGGTCTCGCTCCGGCTCGAGGGGCTGCTCGGCCGCCTTCCCCGCGACTGGCCCTCCCAGTCGCCGCACGCGCTGGCCGAGAGCATCGCGCCGCCTGCCGCCGACGCTGGAACCAGCGAGCACCAGGTGTCCGCACCCACGCCCACGGACGCTCCGACCCCGCAGGACGCGACGGTCCGTGCCGGCCGATCGCGGACCGCGCGACTCCCCCGCTCGTGGTTCCCGAACGTGGAGACGCCGGCGATCCTGCGGGCGATCGCGATCGTGCTCATCGTCGCCACGCACGCCGACCTGCTCGGCGTGAAGGGCGGTGCCCACCTCCTGCTCGCCGTCGCCGGCTACAACCTCGCCCGGTTCCAGCTCGCGGCGGGAGCCGGCGGCGCGCGTTCGCGGCGCCTGCTCCGCAGCGCGGCGCACATCGCCGTCCCGGCCCTGCTGTGGATCGGAGCGGTCGGACTGGTGAGCGGCAAGTACGTGCCGACGACAGCGCTGCTGGTGAACAACCTGGTCCCGGGCGACGGGCGCTGGAACGAGCAGTGGCAGTTCTGGTTCCTCGAAGCGGCCGTCTGGACGATGCTCGGACTCGCCCTGCTCCTCGCGATCCGGCCCGTCGACCGGCTCGAGCGGCGGCATCCGTGGGCGTTCGCACTCGCCCTGCTCGCCGCGACGCTCGGCGTCCGGTACGCCCTCGTCGGCATCGACGCGCACGGCGTCGAGCGCTACGCCGTGGCGACGGTGCTCTGGTGCCTGGTGCTCGGCTGGGCCGTCGCCCGGGCCGACACCGTGCGGAAGCGCCTGCTCGTCTCCGCGGTCGCCGTGGCCGCCACCGTCGGGTTCTTCGGCGACCCTCTCCGCGAGGGGGTCATCATCGCGGGCGTGCTGCTGCTGGTCTGGGCGCCGAGCCTGCGGATGCCGCGGCCGATCGTGCCCGCCGTGCGCCTCGTGGCCGGGGCATCCCTCTTCGTCTACCTGACGCACTGGGTCGTGTACCCGGCATGGGAGCAGTCCGCGCCGTGGCTCGGCACGCTGCTGTCGTTCGCGGTCGGCATCGCGGCCTGGTACGCGTACCGCCTGGCCACGACGGGACTCGGCGCGCTGCGCCGCCGTCGTCAGGCCGCGGGTGCGGGCTCCGCGACGTCGCCGCGCGACCGGAGCGCGGTCGCCGGGTAGAGCACGACCCCGCCATCGACGTCGACCGTCACGGTCGATCCGGGGCGGAACCGCGACGCCTCGTGGAGCGGCAGCCGGTGCGTCACCTCGACCGGGATCTCGGCTGCGCCGAGACGGAGTCGCAGCTCGGCGGTGCTGCCCGCGGGGCGCATCCCGACCACGGTCGCGTTGCCGCCCTCGGCAGCGTCGTCGACGCGGAGCTGCGACGGCCGCAGCATCGCGCACACCCGGGCGGCGCCGCCGCTGCGGTCGTGCCGGACCTCGAGGCATCCGAACGCGCACATCGCCTGCGCATCGCCCGCGGCCTCGGCCGGGACCATGACGACGTCGCCGAGGAACTCCGCGATCTCGGCGTCGACCGGGGCGTCGAAGACCTCCGAGGGCTGACCCGACTGCACGAGCCGTCCGTCGGCGATGACGCCGATCTGGTGCCCGAACGAGAGGGCCTCCTCCTGGTCGTGCGTGACGAGCACCGTCGTCACGCCGCTGCGCTCGAGCGCGTCGACCATCGCGGCGCGCGTGTGCGCCCGCAGGCCGGTGTCGAGTGCGCTGAACGGCTCGTCGAGCAGGATGACGGATGGCTCGAGGGCGAGCGCCCGGGCGAGCGCGACCCGCTGCTGCTGCCCGCCCGAGAGCTGGTGCGGGTACCGGTCGGCCAACTGCGGCTCGAGCGATGCGAGTTCCATGACCTCGCGGACGCGCCGCGTGCGGTCGGGCCGGCGCCGGATGCCGAACGCGATGTTCCGGGCGACCGTGAGGTGCGGGAACAGTGCGCCGTCCTGCGCGACGTAGCCGATCCCGCGCCGGTGCGCCGGCACGTCGGCGCCCGCGCCGGAGAGCGTCCGGCCGTCGAGGACCACCGTGCCCGCGTCGGGGCGCTCGAAGCCGGCGATGATGCGCAGCAGCGTGCTCTTGCCGCTCCCCGATGCGCCGACGACTGCGAGGCGGGCGCCGCGCGGCACGTCGATCGACACCGCGTCCAGCACGCCGAGGCGGCCGAACGACTTCGACACGTCGGTCAGCTGCAGGCTCATGGGGTCCTCCTGGCTTTCACTTGGGCGAGCATGAGCGCCACCGCCGGAATCGACAGCAGCACGAGGGTGATCGCGTAGGGCGCGGCAGCGGGGTAGTCGACCGCGGATGCCGCGGCCCAGAACCCGGTGGCGACCGTCTGCGTGCCCGTGGGGGCGAGCAGCAGCGTCGCGGTGAGCTCATTCGCGGCGCCGAGCGCCACGAGCGCCCCACCGGCCGCGATCGACGGAAGCAGCAGCGGCCCCGTCACGCGGAGCTTCGCGACGAACGGCGACGTGCCCAGGGAGCGCGCCGCCTCCTCGAGGGTCTCGGGCACCTGCGCGATGCCGGCCCGCACCGAGACCAGGGCGCGCGGGAGGAAGATCACCACGTACGCCGCGATCACGGTCGCGACGGTCTGGTACAGGCCCGGCAGCACGTGGAGGGTCACGGTCACCAGCGCGAGCGCGACGATGATCGCCGGCAGGCTGCTCGCGAAGTAGTAGGCGCCCTCGAGCGTCCGCGCGATGCGTCCGGGATACCGTGCGGAGAGCCAGGCGGCCGGCAGGGCGACCGCCAGGGCCGCGATCGCGCCGCCGACGGCGAGCAGCAGCGTCTGCACGGTCGCCTCGACGACGGGCGCCCAGCTCGCGGCATCCGTCACCAGAGCCCAGCGGATGACGCCGACGAGCGGGACGACCGAGGAGGCCACCGCCAGGGCGACGAGCGCGACCACGACGAGCGGGGTGGCACGACCGAGTCCGAGCCGGGGCGCAGGATGCGGTGAACCGCCGCCGACCCGGGCGTAGCGGAGGCGCCCGCGGGCCGTGGCCTCGACGAGGAGCACGACGAAGCAGAGCAGGGCGAGCACGACACCGAGCGCGGCGGCGTTCGGACCGGCGAAGCTCGCCTGGTAGGCGACGACGATGGCCGTAGTGAACGTCTCGAAGCGCAGGAACGCGAACGCGCCGTACTCGGCGAGCAGGTGGAGGGCCACCACGAGTCCGCCGCCGAGCATCGCCAGCCGGAGCTGCGGGAGCACGACACGGAGGAAGACGGCCCACGAGCCCATCCCGAGTGACCGTGCCGACTCCTCCAGCGCCGGGTCGAGACCGCGGAGCGCGGCGAGCGCCGGCAGGTACACGAGCGGGTAGTAGGCCAGCACGGCGACGAGCAGGCCCCCGCCGAGTCCGTTGATCGACGGGATCGCGCTCGCCCAGCCGTAGCTCGCGACGAACGCGGGAATCGTCAACGGCACGACGAGCAGCACGGCGAACAGGCGTCGGGCCGGGAGCGCGGTGCGCTCGACCAGCCAGGCTCCGCCGACGCCGAGGACCACGGTCAGCGGCACACCCAGCACCACCAGCAGGACCGTGTTCACGAGCAGTTCGCCGACGCGGGGACGGAACACGAGCTCGGCGAGCTGCTGCCACCCCATCTCGAAGGCGACCTGGACGACGTAGCCGACGGGGATGAGCGCGGCGGCGCCGAGCACGGCGACGACGACGACGAGTCCGGCGGGCGGTCGCCTCCGGTCGGCGACCGTCGCCGGTCCTCGTGTCGTCGCCGTCTGGGTCAGAGGAGTCCGGCTTCCGTCATGAGGTCGATGACCTGGGGACCGTTGAGGGTCGACGGGTCGATCGCGGGCGAGCCGAGCGAGTCGAGCGGAGGCAGCGGCTCGCGTGCCGGCACGCCCGAGCTGACCGGGTACTCGAAGCTGTAGCCCTCGCCGAGGATGGTCTGGCCCTCGGTGCCGGCGAGCCACGCGAGGAACTCCTGCGCCTCCTCGGCACGCTTGCTCGACTTCAGCACGCCGCCGCCCGAAATGCTCACGAACGCGCCCGGGTCCTCGTTGCCGAAGTAGTGCAGCTTCGTGTTGCCGCTGTTCTCGGCGGTCTCGTCCTGGTCGCGGTACCAGTAGTAGTGGTAGATCACGCCGACCGGCACCTCGCCCGCGTTCACCGCCTTCATGGTCGCGATGTTGTTGCGGTAGATCGTGGCGTTCTCGTGCATCCCGTCGAGCCAGGCGCTCGTCGCCTCCTCGCCCTGCGTCGCCAGCACGGCGGAGACGATGGCCTGGAAGTCGGCGCCGCTCGGTGCCGCGCCCCAGCGCCCCTTCCACTCGGGCTGCTGAAGGTCCATGAGCGAGGCCGGCAGCTCGTCCTCGGTGATGAGCGACGGGTTGTACACGAGCACGGTCGAACGGGCGGCGATGCCGGTCCACGCGCCCGTCGACGGGCGGTACTGCTCGGGGACGAGCTCGAGGGTGGCCTCGTCGACCGGCGCGAAGAGGCCGGCCTCCTCGACGAGCGACATCGCGGGCGAGTTCTCGGTGAGGAACACGTCGGCGGGCGACGCGGAGCCCTCCGCCACGAGCTGGTTCGCCAGCTCGCTGTCACCGCCGTTGCGCAGCACGACGTCGATGCCCGTGTCCTTCGTGAACGCCTCCGCCCACTCCTCGGTGAGCTGCTCGTGCTGCGCGTTGTAGATCACCAGCGCGTCACCCGATGCGGCGCCGCTCCCCCCGGCGGCGCAGCCCGCGAGCAGGAGCGGCGCGACGGCGAGCGGAACGAGGGCAGCACGAAGCAGGTGGCGCATAGATGGGATCCTCACGACGAGTAGGTAAGGCTAGCCTAACGGTCGTCGCGCGCCGGATTTCACACCATGTCGATTTCCGCCTCGTCCTCAGCGCGGGAGCGCACGAACCGGAGTCCGGAACGTCCGGACTCCGGTCGACGATTCGAGCTCAGTCGTCGGCGGTCTCCCCGTCGCCGTCGCCCTGCGGGGGTTCGGACTGCTGGGAGGTGTCATTCGCACTCTCGTTGTTCGGGGACACCCCGACGACGTCGAAGTGCTCGTCGAGTCGGACGTCGACCGACCCGCCCGCATCGAGCTGGAGCTCGATCTCGTACGCCGCCTCGTCGCCACCGGCCTCGGACTCGGTGACGGTACCCGGACCGGCGGCGGCCACGGCTGCGGCGGTCGCCTGCTCGAGCTCGGTGCCGGTGATCGCGGTGGAGCTGTCTCCCGCGCCGTCTGCCCCGTCGTCGCCTCCGGCCACTGCGAAGGCCGCGACGGTACCTCCTGCCACGAGCAGGGCCCCGGCCGCTGCGGCGGTGATTCCGATCATTCGCTTCCTCATGGTGCTGCTGTTCCTTTCCTCGGCGTCGCTCACAGTGTCGGGCGAGGTCGCTGAAGCGAGGCTGAAGCGAACCTCCGAGGTCCGGGGGGATCGCGGTGCATGCGACCGTCGATGCTCACACGATCGCCGGGAGCTCCACCACCATCAGGGCCCCGCCGAGCTCCGGATCCTGCTCGACGTGGATGGCGCCGCCGTGCGAGTGGACGATCTCCGCCGCGATCGCGAGTCCCAGACCGCTGCCCCCACTGGCTCGCGACCGGTCGTCGTCGAGGCGGACGAACCGCTCGAAGATCCGGGTCCGGTCCTCCGGCGGGATCCCCGCGCCATCGTCACCGACGTTGAGCAGTACGAATCCCTCCCGTGGAGTGCCGGGACGGACCGCGAGGCGCAGTCGCCCCCGCGAGTGGCGCGCGGCGTTGTCGACGAGGTTCCGCACGACCTGCTGGAGCAGCTCCGCATCCCCGCGCACGCGCGACGCGAACACTCCGGTGGTGTCGACGTGGAGCCCGGCGCGGCGTTGGCGGGCGGCCTCCTCGAGAAGCAGGTCGTCGACGTCCACGTCGCGCGGGTCCAGCAGCAGCGCGGCCTCGTCCGCCTTGGCCAACAGCAGCAGGCCCTGCACGAGCCGGTCGAGCCGTGCTCCCTCGTCGAGGACCGCGTCCGCGAGCTCGTCGGGCCCGAGCAGGTCGGGGTGATCCTTTGCCAGCTCCGCCGTCTGCCTGAGCGACGCGAGGGGCGACTTCAGCTCATGCGAGGCATCCGACACGAATCGACGTTGCGACGCCTGCGCGATCTCGAGGCGATCGAGCATCCGGTTCATGGTGCGAGCGAGGCGTCCGACCTCATCATCCGAGCCGGGATCGTCGACGCGATCGCCGAGCGACGACGCGTCGACACCGTCGACCTGTCGTCGCATCCGCTCGACCGGGCTCAGCGCACGCCCCACGCCGACCCACGTCACGACGCCGACCAGCACGACCAGCAGCGGGACCCCGACGCCCAGGCCCACCGCGACGAGCCGGAGCGTCGCGTCCGCGGACGTGGTGGGCCGACCGGCGATCACGAATCCCCCGCCGTCGATATCGTCGACCGCGATCACGTAGTCGACGCCCCCGACCTCGACGGTGTCCGGTAGCGAGCCGGGTCGACCGACCGGATCGCTCGGCGCACCCGGACTCGACGCCGTGACCGACCCGTCGGGGCCGATCACCTGCGTGAGGCGGTCGTCGTCGAGCTCGCCCAGCCGACCGCCGCGGTCGACCGCGGCCGATGCCGCACCCGCATCCTGCGCGGCCGCCTCGTGCAGGCCGCCGTACAACGAGCTCCGCACGAGGATCCACAAGCCGACGGCGGTGAGCACGAGCGCGCCCGCCACGACGGATGTCGCGACCAGCGTGACCCATGGCCGGATACCCAGACGACTCCGTCGCGGCGACTCACGCGCCATCGTCGACCACGCGGTACCCCGCCCCGCGGACGGTCTCGAGGCTCCGATGACCGAACGGGCGGTCGACCTTCCGCCGGAGGTGGCCGATGTACACCTCGACGATGTTCGGGTCGCCGTCGAAGTCGAAGCTCCACACGCCACCGAGGATCTCGGCCTTCGACATCACCTCGCCCGGCCGCCTCATCAGGTACTCGAGGACGGCGAACTCCCGGGCGGTGAGCTCGATGGTCGCCTCGGCTCGACGTACCTGTCGAGTCGCGGGATCCAGCGCGAGGTCGCCGACGCGCAGCACGGACGGTCGTGGGCCGGCGCCGCGTCGGATCAGTGCGCGAACCCGCGCGACCAGGACCGCGAACGAGAACGGCTTGGTGAGGTAGTCGTACGCCCCGGTCTCGAGCGCCTCGACCTGGTCCCACACCCCGTCCTTGGCCGTGAGCATCAGCACCGGTGTCCAGTCGTCCACAGCGCGGAGCTCACGGCACACGACGTACCCGCTCTTGCCCGGAAGCATGATGTCCAGCAGGATCGCGGCATAGGACTGCTCGGTCGCCAGCCAGAGGCCGTCGACGCCGTTCGAGGCGACATCGACGGCGAACCCCTCGGCCTCGAGGCCGCGCCGAAGGCCGTCGGCAAGCCGCCGTTCGTCCTCCACCACCAGCAACCGCATTCGCGCTCCTACGCCCAGCGTGCCCCTTCACGGCTGAACCACGGCTGAAGATCCAAGAGCCTCGGACATCCGGGTGAGTTGTCGCCACGCGACGTTGACGCAGCGCCGGACACCGCAGGGTCGCACTGCAGTGCCTGCCGAGGAGGGTGGATCAGTCGGGGAACGACGACTCGAACCCGCTGTACGGAACCTGGCCGTGGACGTCCGCCGCGATCGCCGCCGCGACGTCGGGCGGGATCGGCGCCCACCAGCCGGGCATCTGCGCCGCCACGGTGGGGTTGAGCACGTAGAGCGTTCCGCCTACGTGTAGGTCGACGTGCGCGGCGAGAAGTCGATCCGGGATACCTCATCGATCACGTGACTCGCACGCTCCGCCGCACGGGTGGCCAGTTCGGCGGCATCCATCGCCTGCGCGGAACGCGTCGTCGCGACCCGCTTGCCGATGTCGTCGAGGATCTGACCGATCGTCCGGGCCAGCCCCTGCTTCAGCTCGTGGAGGTTGGTGTTGGTGATGATGAGCCTCCGGTCGGCGACCGTCAGGGAGACACGCGGGTATCCGGCAGTGACGAGACGCTCCTCGACGGACGGCTCCTTGAGCAGAACGATCTCCTGCGGAAGGGGCCGACGAGTGAACAGCGCCATGACCGTGTACTGTTCGGGCGCCTCGAGGGTCCCGAGGGATTGCGGAAGCTGGTCGATCAGGATGTGGTCCACGGCGAACGGCGCGAATCGGTCCGACACCCAGTTCGAGGTGTCGGACATCAGTCGGCCGACCCGCCTGCGGGGGCCTCGGGACGCCACGCGGCGGTTGCGCTGTCCAGCCAGCGGGTGGGGCTGGCGGGGGCGCCGGCGAATGCCGCCCAGAACGTTTCGGAGCGATGCTGGTCGTCGAGATCTTCCGCTGACGGGTTCGGTGGGCGGGGGACGGTCGCGTGAGGTGTATTCATCTCCGGAGCGTACGTCTCGGACATGTGCGAGCTCACAGCTTGTCCACGTCCCTCCAAGCAATGCCGCGCATGAGCCGCTCGTGGCTACGGTCCCCAGCTCATCGAGGAGCTGACCGACCGTCTCAGCGTCGAACTCCATCATCTCCTCAAGCCGTTGATCGCGCGGGCCGGTATCGCAGGGCGACCGCCCCCGACCGGAACTCATGGCGATCCACGAGCTCGAGCTGGATGCGCTCGCGCAGGCCGGCGAGCAACGTCGGCCCGTGTCCGGCAAGGACCGGCTGCACGAGGAACGCGTACTCGTCGATCAGTCCCAGATCTGCCAACGCCAGCGGGAGCGTCACGCCACCCACGTACAGGCCCTCGCCCGGCTCCTGCTTGAGCTGCTGAACCGCGTGCCCCACGTCGCCGCGCACCAGCTCGGCATTCCAATCGACCCCGCTCAGCGTGCTCGAGACGACATGCTTCTTCGACCGGTCGATGGCCTCGGCGAATGGGATCTCCCATTCACCCATCCAGTCAGGCCACGCGCCCGTGGCCGGCCGCCGCCACGCCGACTCCATCATCTCGTAGGTCACCCGGCCGAATATCAGGGCATCGGCTCGTTCCATCTCAGCGGTCCAGTAGCGCATCGACTCCTCATCGGGAGGGAGCCCTGCCTCGTGATGGACGCAGCCGTCGAGTGTGACGTTGATCGAGTATCGAAGTGGTCTCATCGCGTCCCTCTCCCTTGATGCGCGCAGCGCGTTTCGCCGGAACGTACTCAGGCTACTGTCGGCGCCATTTCCATCGGCGCCCGATCCCGCCTCCTCACACCCTCGTGGTGCGGACCGGACCGCAGACCGCGCGCGCGACCGATTCGGCGAGCCCGAACCGACTCCCGAGGCTCACGCCTCACGACCTCAGCGCCGGCGCGAACGTCAAGGCGGTCCAGCGGATGCTGGGCCACGCGTCAGCTGCCATGAGGCTCGTCGTCGCTGCGAACCCCGAAGGATGAAGATCGCAACGTCTGCGTGATTCCGCGGATCCGATGGCACTGAGCACGGTGCTCCCGCTGGGATTCGAACCCAGACTTCGGCGAGTTTAAGTCGCCTGCCTCTGCCAGTTGGGCTACGGGAGCGCGGCGCCGCCCCGAGGGGCGACGCCGCGTCAACACTACTTCGCGGAGACCGCGATCACTTGGCGGCGACCGGCTCGGCCTTCGCGTCGGCCTTCTCGGCCACGGCCTTCGCCGGCGTCGCACCTGCCTTCACGGCCTTGGGCGCTGCCGTGCCTGCTGCCACGGCCGGAGCCGGTGCGGGCGCAGCGGCGGCCGGCGGCTTCGGGCGGGCGGCGAACAGCTCGAACTGGGCGCGCGGCTGCTGCAGCGCCGAGAGCGACACGATGTCGCGGCCGAGCCAGAAGTTGTTCCACCAGCCCCAGAACACGCGGAACTTGCGCTCCCAGCTGGGCATGGCGAGACCGTGGTAGCCGCGGTGCGCGAACCATGCGATGAGGCCCTTGATCGCGAGCTTGCCCGACTGGAACACGCCCGAGCCGATGCCGAGGCCGGCGACCGCGCCGAGGTTCTTGTGGAAGTACTCCTTGGGCTCCTCGCCACGAAGCACCGCCACGATGTTCTTCGCGAGGAGCTTGCCCTGGCGCACCGCATGCTGCGCGTTCGGCACGCAGTAGCCGCCCACGCCGCCACCCGAGAGGTCGGGCACGGCGGCGATGTCGCCGGCCGCCCACGCGTCGGGCACGAAGTCGTCCTCGTCGCCGACGCGGAGGTCGGCACGGGTCATGACGCGGCCGCGCTCCTCGACGGGGAGGTCGCTCGAGCGCACGATGGCCGGGTTGGCCATGACGCCCGCGGTCCAGACGATGAGGTCGGACTCGAAGGTCTCGCCGGTCGAGAGCTCGATCTTGCCGTCGACCGCGCTCGTGAGCTGCGTGTCGAGGTGGATCTCGGCACCGCGCTGCGCGAGGTGCTTGATGACCCAGTGGCTGGTCTCGAGCGACACCTCGGGCATGATGCGGCCCATGGCCTCGATGAGGTGGAAGTGCGTCTCGTCGAACGTGAGTTGCGGGTAGTACTCGAGCAGCGCGCTGGCGAAGGAGCGGAGCTCGGCGAAGATCTCGATGCCCGCGAAGCCGCCGCCGACGACGACGAACGTGAGCAGGCGCTCGCGCTCGGGGCCGGGCGGGAGGTTCGCCGCCTTGTCGAAGTTGCTGAGCACGCGGTCGCGGATCGCGACGGCCTCCTCGATGGCCTTCAGGCCGATCGCGTTCTCGGCGATGCCGGGGATCGGGAAGGTGCGCGACACCGCGCCGCCCGTCACCACGACGACGTCGTACTCGAACTCCCACGGCTCACCCAGCTCGGGCGTGATCGTGGCGGTCTTCGACGCGTGGTCGATGCGGGTGACCTTGGCCGTGACGACGTTGGTCTTCTTCAGGTGCCGGCGCTGCGAGACGACCGCGTGACGGGGCTCGATCGAACCCGCGGCGACCTCGGGAAGGAACGGCTGGTACGTCATGTACGGGAGCGGGTCGACGATCGTGACCTCGGCCTCGCCCGCGCGCAGCCACTTCTCGAGCTTCCACGCTGTGTAGAACCCCGCATAGCCGCCACCGACGATGAGAATCTTGGGCACGGTGAATGGACTCCTCAGTATCTGTTGCTTGCGATCACTGCTCGCGAGTGCGGACAGTCCGCCTGGTATGCCGAGTGGCGCCGATGCCCAACAGCGCTGCTAGCGTACCAAATCCGGCGACCAACGAGAGCGGCACCGTGATATAGGCGAGCGTCCACGCCGTCGGCAGGAGGGTCTTCGCCTCGTCGGATCGGGGCAGCGGAGGGTCGGCGATCGGCACGACCTCCTGCGAATCGTCGCCGCCCTCGGAGCTCGGGGCATCCGCTCGCCGGTGCAGCGTGATCCACTCAGCGAGGCTCCCGAGCGGGTTGTCCTCGATCTCGGGCACCTCGGCCGTGAGAGCCGGAACGGGGTCGATGATGCCCCATCCGTAGAGCGGACTCGGCACCGACTGGCCGTGCGGATCGGCCGTCCGAATGAGTCGTTCGATGACGTTCGCGGCGCTCAGGTCGGGGAACTCGCTGCGCACGAGGGCCGCCAGGCCCGACACGATCGGGGCCGCGGCGCTCGTGCCGCTCCACTGCACGTAGCTGCCGTCGGGCAGCACCCCAACGAGGTCCTCGCTCGGGGCGGCGACCGCGATCGTGATGCCCTGCGAGCTGGCGTCGAAGCTCGCGTTCTTCTCCTTGTCGACGCCCGCCACGGTCAGCACGCCCGGGATCGTGGCCGGTGCGCCCACCTCGCTCGTGCCGCTCCCCCGGTTGCCGGCGGCGGCGACGACCACCACGTCGTGCTCGAACGCGTAGAGGAACGCGTTGTCCCAGCTCTCGGGCCAGTCCCGCGTGTTCCGGGTGAGCGACATGTTGATGATGTCGGCCCCGCTGTCGACCGCCCACTTCACGGCCTCGGCGATCTGGTCGTCGTTCGACTTCTCGGCGCCGGTGTCCTGCCCGAAGGCCACCGAGACGGTGAGGAGGTCGGCCTGCGGGGCGATGCCGATCACGCCGTTGCCCTCGCCGGTGCCGCGTCCGGCGAGGAGCGACGCGACCATCGTGCCGTGGTTGGGGTCGTCGCCCACGGGCGTCTGACCGTCGGGCGTGCCGATGCCCGAGACATCCGTGCCGCCGACGACGGCGCCCTTCAACTCGGCGACGTTGCCGTTCACGCCCGTGTCGATGATCGCGACGGTGACGCCGTCGCCGCGCGAGGTGTTCCACGCCGTGGTGAAGCCGTAGTCGTTGAGCCAGTACTCGAGGTCGCGCACGGTGTCGGCGTGCGCCGGCGTCGCGCCCAGGAGCGCGATCGTCGTCGCGACGGCGCCGACGGCGGCCGCCCGCACCGCGACGGCGAGCGGTCGGACGCGTCGGGCACGACGCGTCACGCGCGCCCTCCGGTGTCGTCGTCGGCCGGGTCCTCGGGGTCGGGCACGTCGACGCCGTAGTCGGGGCACTGGCACACCTCGGGCGTCCACGTCGAGCGCTCGAGCGCGATGTCGCCGATCGGGTTCGCGCCCGGTCCGGCCGAGAGGGCGTGCGCCGCGAGGGCGTGCAGGCACTTCACGCGGGTCGGCATGCCGCCGGCCGAGATGCCGGCGAGCTCGGCGACGACCTCGATCGACTCGCGGTCGGCGAGGTAGTCCACGTGCGCCTGCTCGTACCCGGCGCGCACGTCGGCGTCGGCGGCGAGCAGCTCGTTGCACTCGACCATGACCTGCGCGGCCTCGAGGAACGACATCGCCGCGGTCGCGACCGGATGCGTCAGGTAGTAGAACGTCGGGAAGGGCGTGCCGTCCGACAGGCGCGGCCGCGTGGCGACCACCGTCGGCGCACCGCACACGCAGCGCGCGGGGATGCCGACGACGTCGCGCGCCTGGCGACCCAGCTGCGCCGAGACGATGCGGATGTCGCGCTCGCTCACCGGCGGGAACGGCGGCCTCATCGTCCGCCCCCCTCCGCCGGCGCGCCGACGGGCGCGTCCGCGGGGGTATCGGCGGGTGCGTCCGCCGGATCCGTCGGCGCGGGAGCGAGCCCCGCGGTCATCACGGAGTCCAGCAGGGTGCGCATCCAGTCGCCCTTCGATTCGGTCACTTCGGCCGAGACGGCGGCAGTGGCATCCGCCTTCGCCGCCTCGGTACGGTCGTCGATGACGAGGTAGCTCACCTCACCCGGCATCACGTAGTACAGCCGCTCGCGGGCCTGGGTCATGATGAACGTCTCGTCGTTCCAGCGTTCGCGCTCGTCGCGCAGGCGCTGCACCTCCGCCTCCTGCGCGGAGACGGCGGCGCGCAGCTCCGCGATCTGCTGGCGCTGCTGCGCGAACGCCGCGATCGTCGGCGCGAGCACCACCACCGCGAGCACGAGCACACCCATCATGATGAGCGAGAACCCTGAGAATCGGATGCCGCTGAGCCACCCCGCGCGATCGGTCGATGCCGCGCCGCCAGACCCTGCCTTCGAGCGGGCCTTCGGCGGGCGGGTCGGGCCGTTGCCGCCGCGACCCGGGCGTGACGTCTTCGACGCGGATGCGGAGGCCGCGCCCTTCGCGGGCTTCGCTCCGCGGGCGGCCTTGGCGGGCTTGGCCGGCTTGCTTCCGGCGGCGGACGTTCCGGCCGTGGCCGCCTTCGACGCCGTGGGCTTCGAGCTCGTGGTCGGCGCGCCCTTCGGGGCGCCCCTGGGAGTCGCGCCCGTCGCGGCATCCGACTTCGACGCCGTCGGTGCCTTCGAGGGCGTGGGCTTCGCCTTCGCCGGGGCCGACGACGCGGCCGAGCGCTTCGCGGCCGACGCCGCGGCATCCGACTTCGACGTACCGGGGACGGCGCCGGGACGACCCGGGACGGCGGGCCGGCGTGGCACGCCCGACGAGCGCGGAGGGCGCGGAGCATCCGGATGCATGGCCCCTCCTCACCGACCCGGGAAAGGAGAACGGGGGCGGCCTCACGGCCGCCCCCGTCATGACCTCAGTCTGCTCAGGCCGTGAATCGCGGGAACGCCGTGCGGCCCGCGTACACCGCGGCCTCACCGAGTTCTTCTTCGATCCTCAGGAGCTGATTGTACTTGGCGACGCGCTCCGACCGGGCGGGCGCGCCCGTCTTGATCTGACCGCAGTCGGTCGCGACGGCGAGGTCGGCGATGGTCGTGTCCTCGGTCTCGCCCGAGCGGTGCGACAGCACGGCGGTGTAGCCGGCGCGCTGCGCGAGCTTCACGGCGTCGAGCGTCTCGGTGAGCGTGCCGATCTGGTTGACCTTCACGAGGATCGAGTTGCCGGCGTGGCGGGCGATGCCGTCGGCCAGGCGCGCCGGGTTGGTGACGAACAGGTCGTCGCCGACGAGCTGGAGCTTCGTGCCGAGCTCGGAGGTGAGCGCGGCCCAGCCCTCCCAGTCGTCCTCGTTCAGCGGGTCCTCGATCGAGATGAGCGGGTACGCGGCGGCGAGCTCGGCGTAGTACGCGTTCATCTCGTCGGACGTGCGGTCCTTGCCCTCGAAGCGGTAGACCCCGTTCTCGTAGAACTCGCTGGCGGCGACGTCGAGGCCGAGCGCGATGTCGGTGCCGAGCGTGAAGCCCGCCGTGCCGATCGCCTCGGCGATGAAGTCGAGCGCCGCGCGGTTGTGCTCGAAGTCGGGGGCGAAGCCGCCCTCGTCGCCGAGGCCCGTCGAGAGGCCCTTCGACTTCAGCAGGCTCTTCAGCGCGTGGTACGTCTCGACGCCCCAGCGGAGGCCCTCGGAGTACGTGGGCGCACCGATCGGCAGGATCATGAACTCCTGGATGTCGACGCCGGTGTCGGCGTGCGCGCCGCCGTTGATGATGTTCATCATCGGCACGGGCAGCACGTGCGCGTTCGGGCCGCCGAGGTAGCGGAACAGCGGCAGGTCGGCCGAGTCGGCGGCGGCCTTCGCGACCGCGAGGCTCACGCCGAGGATGGCGTTCGCGCCGAGACGGCTCTTGTTCTCGGTGCCGTCGGCCTCGATGAGCGCGGCGTCGACGAGGCGCTGGTCGGCGGCGTCGAGGTCCTCGATGGCCGGGCCGAGCTCGTCGAGCACGGCGTCGACGGCCTTCTGCACGCCCTTGCCGAGGTAGCGGTCGCTGTCGCCGTCGCGCAGCTCGTACGCCTCGAAGGCGCCGGTCGACGCGCCCGAGGGGACGGCCGCGCGCGCCAGCGAGCCGTCGTCGAGCAGCACCTCCACCTCGACGGTCGGGTTGCCGCGAGAATCCAGAATCTCGCGGGCGCCTACAGCTTCGATGAATGCCACAGTGAACTCCTCTGTGATGGGGGTGTGCGTCGGACGACTCCGTCGTGATCCGCCAGACAGTCTAGTGAGGCGCGCTCACCCATGACGCGCCACGGATGCCGCGGGGCCGCGGCATCCGCCCCACCCGCGCTCCGCGCGCCCCTCCTCGTCTCCCGTCGTTTCCGCGAGTGGGCGATCTTGGCGCGTCACCCCGACGCGCGGTCGCCAAGATCGCCCACTCGCGTCGTTGTGTGGAGAGCTGGAGCAGCGAACTGCGGAAATCGGCACGCTGGGCGCATGCCCGGAGGAGCGAAGGACCCGATCCCGCGCGGCGCGGCGATCCGCACGAGCGACCATGCCCAGTTCGAGACGACGCGGGCCCGACTGCGGGCACGTCGCGTGCAGCATCCGTTCACCGGCGTCAGTTCGCTCGGACTCGACGTCGAGGCGATCGTCGAGGCCTGCCAGGCCTACGAGCCGTTGCTCCGTGCCGGCGAGGCGTTCAGCCACCAGACCGCAGCGCTGCTGTTCGGGGCGCCGCTCCCGTCGAGGATGAGCGCCGCGCAGCCACTGCACATCATGAGTCCCGGCGTGACGCGTGCGCGCACGACGGGGACCGTGGGACATCGATCGTCGGGCGGCTTCCCGGTCGTGCTGCGATTCGGCCTGCCGGTGGTCTCACCCGAGGCGACGTGGCTGCACCTCGCAGGCGGGCTGCGCCGCGAGGATCTCACCGCGGTGGGCGACTTCCTGGTGACGGGATCACGGTTCGGTCGTTCACGCGAGCCCGCGTTCACCACACTCCCGCAGCTCGCAGCGACGCTGCATCGGTCTCCCCGATGCCGTGGTGCGCGCGCGGCGCGGTGGGCGCTCGAGCAGATTCGCGTGGGGCCCGCATCGCGGATGGAGACGCTCCTGCGCCTCGTCATCGTCGCCGCCGGACTCCCCGAACCGGTCATCGGTCATCCGGTGGCCGTCGGACGAGGCCTGATGCTGCATCCCGATCTCGCGTATCCGGACCTTCGCATCGCGATCGAGTACGAGGGCGGCGACCATCGCGAGGCGAGGCGATGGGAGCACGACATCGAGCGACGCGAACGCTTCGAGGACGCGGGCTGGCGCGTCATCCGCGTGACCCGTCATGCCCTGTACGACGAACCGGAGCGGCTCATCGCGCGGATCCGGCGAGTTCGACTGGCGCGCTCAGCTCCGTGAGTGGGCGATCATGGCGATCGTCCGCTCTCGCGGCGCGCCAAGATCGCCCACTCGCGGAAGGACGCGCGGAGCGCGCGGTGCGCGCGGCACGCGCCGCGCAGGGAGACCCGGCGCGAGCCGCGCAGGGAGACCATGGCCCGCGCTACGCGGAGAGGTCGCGGAACGCGAGCGACGCGGCATCCGCCGTGTCGGGGCCGACCTGCGCGAAGGCGTCGAAGCCGTCGGCGGCGACGCGGTCGAGCAGGGCGCGCAGGTTCTTGACGCGACGCTCGAGGCGCACGCGGATCCCGCCCGAGACGAGCTCGTCCTTCAGGCGCAGCAGCTCCGCGGGGGACGTGTCGGGGTCGTACACGAGCACGACCGCGCGCGGGCGCGAGTGGTCGCGGATCGCGAGGAGGTCCACGATGCGCTCGAACCCGATCGAGAAGCCGCAGGCCGGCACCTCCTGGCCGAGGAAGCGTCCGATCATGTGGTCGTAGCGGCCGCCCCCCCCGAGCGAGTAGCCGAAGTCGGGGTGCGCGATCTCGAAGATCGTGCCCGTGTAGTAGCCCATGCCGCGCACGAGCGTCGGGTCGAACTCGATCGCCGCGTCGGGCAGCGCCGCGCGCAGCGCGAGCAGGTCGCGATAGGCGTCCAGGTCGAGCCACGCGGGCGGCGGAACGACGCCGTCGTGCAGGTGCCAGTCGGCCGAGGTGAGCGCCTCGAGCTGGGCCGCGACGTCCGTCGACGCGTCGACCGCCCCGAGCTCGACGAGCTCGGCCGCGACGCCCGCCGTGCCGATCTTGTCGAGCTTGTCGATCGTGATGAGCGCGCGCTCGCGCAGGTCGTCGGGCACGTTCCACGAGGTGAGGATGCCGCCGAGGACGCGCCGGTCGTTGAGCCGGATCGTGCAGCCGCCGAGGCCGAGCGCATCGAGCGTGGCGATCGTGGCGGTGAGCAGCTCGAGCTCGGCGAGCGGTCCGGGCTCGCCGATGATGTCGATGTCGCACTGCACGAACTGGCGGTAGCGGCCCTTCTGCGGGCGCTCGGCGCGCCACACGGGCGCGATCTGGATCGCGCGGAACACCGGCGGCAGCGCGGCACGGTGCGTCGCGTAGAACCGCGCGAGGGGCACCGTGAGGTCGTAGCGCAGGCCGAGGTCGGCGAGGGCGAGGGTCTCACCGGATGCCGCGGCGTCCGCCAGGTCGTCTGCCGTGAGGCCGCGCTTCATCACCGCGAATGCGAGCTTCTCGTTGTCGCCGCCGAGTCCGGCGTGCAGGCGCGAGGAGTCCTCCATCACGGGCGTCTCGATCTCGTCGAAGCCGTGCGCCGCGTAGACGCCGCGGATCACGCCGAGGGCGTGCTCGCGCCGGGCCTTCTCGGCGGGCAGGAAGTCGCGCATGCCGCGCGGAGGGGTGACGGTTGCGGCCATGCCGACCATTCTTCCAGCACTGGCCCGGCGATCCGCTCGTCGAGGAGCGCCCGGCGGAGCCGGACGCGTCTCGAGACGCACCGGGATCTCGAGACGCGTCGCCTGCGGCGGCGCTCCTCGATCACCGGGTACCGCCCCTCGATGACCGGGAAGCTCACCCGAACAGGTCGAGGTCGACGCCGCGCATGCGCGCCGCCCGCTGCAATGCGTCGGCCTCGTCGATGCCCACGGCGAGGTAGACGTGCAGCGCGTCGGCGTCGTCGCGCACGAGGTACTCGTAGTCGGTGGTCACGATGACCTCGTCGGCGGCGTCGAGGTAGCTCCAGCGCACCCGCACGAGCGAGATCAGGTCGGTGAGCGCGCTGACCGCGAGGATCTCGGGCAGCGCGGACTCGAGCCCGAGGCGCCGGTACAGCGGGTACGACGACGCGAGCCCGGCGGCCATGTCGGCGCGGCTCTCGAGCGCGCCCGCGAAGTCGTCGGTGACGATCATGCCGGGCAGGCCCCACAGGCGGGCCGTGGCCTCGGCGTCGAACTCCCGCAGCGCCGCGGCGTACTCGTCGAAGAACTCGGCGAGCCGCTCCTCCTCGATGCCCATGTCGCCCTCGATCCCCTCGTCGCCGTCGGCGATGCGTGCGGTGATGGTGATGCGCCTGCCCCGACCGTACGCCGACGGCCGTGCGCACGCGACCCCGACTCGCCCCGGCACGCGACCTCGCCGCCTGTCCACAGGACCCACCGCGATTCCCGCGCGGCGTCGCACCACGCCGCTAGACTCCGACCGATTGCGACGCGGCGGACGGGACGGTGGCACGGTGGGGGGCATCACGGTGGAGCGGGTCGCCCGCTCCTTCGGCGAGGTCGAGGCGGTCCGGCACGCGAGCTTCTCGGTGCCGCCGGGTCACGTCGCGGGGCTCATCGGACCGAACGGCGCCGGCAAGACGACCCTCCTCCTGATGCTCGCGACCCTCCTCACCCCAGACGCGGGCTCCATCCGCATCGCGGGGTTCGATCCGGTCACGCAGCCGCGCGAGGTGCGTGCGCGCATCGGCTGGATGCCCGACACGCTCGGCTCGTGGCCCGCCCTCACGGTGCGCGACGCGCTCACCACGAGCGCCCGCATGTACGGCATGGCGAAGGATGCGGCATCCGCTCGCTCGGCGCAGCTCATCGACCTCGTCGACCTTCGACCGCTCGCCGACCGGCCCACGCGCGTGCTCTCGCGCGGGCAGAAGCAGCGGCTGAGCCTGGCCAGAGCCCTCGTGCACGACCCCGAGGTGCTGCTGCTCGACGAGCCGGCGTCGGGGCTCGATCCGGGCGCGCGCGTCGCGCTGCGCGACCTCGTCCGGCGCCTGGCGGGCGAGGGCAAGACGGTGCTCGTGTCGAGTCACGTGCTCGCGGAGCTCGAGGAGATGGCCGACACCGCCGTGTACGTCGCCGACGGCGTGACGGCCGCGGCCGACGCCGTCGCCGCCGCGGGGCGCAGCGCACGGCAGTGGCGGGTGCGGGCCCTGCACGCAGAGCGCCTCCGCGAAGCGCTCATCGCCGCGGGCTTCGGCACGGTCGCGCACATCGACCACCTCGGCGCGATCGTCCCGCTCGCGAGCGAAGCGGATGCCGCGCAGCTGCTCGCGCACCTCGTGAGCGTGGGCGTGCCGGTCTCGTCCTTCGCGCCCGCCGTCGGCGACCTCGAGCACGTGTTCCTCGACCTCAACCGCGCCGGGCCTCCGCCCGCGGCATCCGCGCCCGACCCGGCGGCCCCCATCGACGGCGAGGCCCGCGCATGAGCGCCGCACCCGGAACGACCCCGGTGCAGGCGCCCACGACCGCGGCGCGTCCCGACGAGGGCTTCCTCGCCGGCATGTGGCTCATCGTGACGCTCGACCTCAAGCAGCGCGTGCGCGGGGTCGCGTGGTACGTGCTGCTCGGCGTGTTCGTGCTGCTCGTGACGATCGTCACGGGGCTGCTCGTGCTCGCGACCAACGCGTGGGACGACGGCGGCGGCGGCGTGTTCTCCACCATCGTCTTCTTCGTGCTGCTGCTCGGCACGCTCGTCTCGCCCGCCCTCAGCGGCAACGCGATCAACGGCGAGCGCGACGCCGGCACGCTCGCGACCACGCAGGTCACGCTCATCACCACGGCGCAGCTCGTGGTCGGCAAGTGGATCGCGGCGTGGCTCACGGCGCTCGCGTTCCTCGCGGCATCCCTGCCGTTCCTCGTCTTCGCGGTCGCCCTCGGGCAGGTCTCCGCACCGACCATCATGGTCTCGGTGCTGGTGCTCGCGATCGAGCTCGGCGTCATCGCCGCGATCGGCGTGGGGCTCTCGGGCGTGCTCACGAAGCCGCTGTTCTCCGTCGCCGTGACCTACCTCGTCGTCGCGGCGCTCAGCATCGGCACGCTCATCGCGTTCGGGCTCGGCGGCACGGCGATCCAGACGACCGTGCGGCAGACCTACGTCGGCGTCGACTGGCAGGCCCTCGAGCAGGACGGTCCCCCGCCGGCCGGGGAACTGGCTCCGTGCCTGCCGCCCGACATCCGCGAGTACCCGACGCCGCGGTTCGACCTCGTCTGGGGCTTCCTCGCGGCCAATCCGTACGTGGTGCTGGCGGATGCCGCGCCGGGCACGTTCGACGAGTACGGCAGTCCGCGCGACCTCTTCGGCTGGATCGCCGTGGGCGTGCGCTCGGCGCAGCATGCGCCCGAGACGGACGCGCTCATCGACGACTGCGCGACCTGGCGACCGTCGGGCGAGTACGTCCAGCCCGATGTCGAGACACCGCAGGACGTGTACGACCGCTCGGTGCCGTCGTGGTTCGTGGGCCTCACGATCAACGCCCTGCTCGGCGGCGCGGCGCTCTTCTGGGCGTGGCGGCGCACGGAGGTGCCGGCGCGGCGGCTTCCGTCGGGGAGCCGAGTGGCCTAGCGCGCAACCGACGTGCCGGGGGCGAGCGCGTCGAGCACGTCGGCGAGGTCCGATCCGGCCCGCAGCAGCGCGACCGTCCGTCCGGCGATCCCGTCGAGCCGTGACTGCAGGACGCGGTCGGCCGCCCCGAGCCCGTCGGCGTGATCGAGTGCGCTCATGAGCTCGCGCACGGCCGGGACGCCGTAGCCCGCGCGTCGCAGCGCGGCGACGATCCGCGCCTCGCGCACGGCCTTCGGCGCGTAGTGCCGTGCGCGCACGGACGTGATCCGGTCTGGGTGCACGAGCCTCTCCTGTTCCCAGAAGCGCAGCGTCGAGGTGCGCACGTCGAGGGCCCCGGCGAGCTCGGTGATCGACATCGCGTCGCCCGCGCCCGCGCCTCCGTCCGTACCTTCCGCCGACCGCGGGTTCGGGTCCACCGCGCCCGCCTCCGACCGGATCGCGGCGAGCGCCCGCCGTGCGAGGAGCACCTCGTCGCGCTCGCGCGCGAGGCGCACATGTACGTCGCCGATCGCCGCCGCGGCATCCGCCGTGCTCTGCCCCCACGCCTCGGCGAGCAAGTGCCGGGACGCCACCAGACCGGCCGCGAACGCGAGCGCCCGATAGGCGCGGAGTGCCACGACGTGGACCCGCGTGTAGGCGCGGTAGCCGTTGCCGGCTCGTTCGGCGTGCGGGATGACGCCGAGCCGCTCGAGGTCGCGCACCTGCTGCGGCGAGTACCCCGACGCACGGACGACGTCGGCCGTGCGCAGCGGACGCCCCCCCACGTTGCCTCCCGAAACCCCACAGAAGCACTTCAACCACATGCTTGAACCATGAGCATGCAGCAGATCATCGACGAGGTGCAAGGCCTCGACGGCGCACTCGTCGTCCTGCCCGGCCCGGGCGACGGCACACCCGAGCTCGCCTGGGGCGACGCGTTCTTCTACTTCGCGCCCGACGGGCGGATGCCGCAGCACACCCAGCCCTACGGCACGATCGTGACCAAGGACTACCCCGACGACATCGCGTCCGACCTCGACGCCGACGGGCGGTGGCGCGTGAACGTGCACGTCGACCGGGCCGCGTTCGTCGAGCTCACGGGCGAGGAGCCACGGCACCTCGAGCGCTCGCGCGACTTCACCGCGACCGACGTCGTCAACCCGCACCCGGTCTACGGAGTGCTCGGCTGGGTGAGCGTCGTGGTCCCGGGCGAGCGCACGATGTCGACGGTGCTGGCGCTCCTCCGCAGCGCGCACGACGCCGCGCGGGCGCGAGCCGAACGCCGGGCGGGAACCTAGGCGCCCGAGGTCGCCCGGGTGGACGCGACGGCCTCGGCCGCGCGCACGTCGTCCTCGAGTCCGCGCACGGCGTGCCGCAGCGCGCGCTCGGCGTCGAGCCCCTGCGCCCGAGCGGATGCCACGAGCGAGAGCAGCGTCGCCCCGAGCTCCTCCTCCGTGGCGGGCGCCGGCCGCCCCGCGGCATCCGGAACCGAGGCGACCTCGACCCCGACCTCGACGCCCACCTTCGCGGCCTTGCCGAGCACCTTCTGCGCCAGCGCGAGCGCGGGCATGCCGCGCGGGATGCCGTCGAGCACGCTCGTGCGGTGCGGCTTCTCGCCGGCCTTCAGCTCGTCCCAGAAGCCCACGACGTCGTCGGCCGTCTCGGCGGTGCGATCGCCGCCGAACACGTGCGGATGCCGCGACACCATCTTCGCCGTCATGTGCGCCGCGACGTCCTCGATGTCGAAGTCCTCGCCGGGCGTGTGCGCGGCGATGTCGGCGTGGAAGAGCACCTGGTAGAGCACGTCGCCGAGCTCCTCGATCATCTCGTCGCGGTCGCCGGACTCGATCGCGTCGATGAGCTCCCAGCTCTCCTCGACGAGGTACTGCACGAGGCTCTCGTGGGTCTGGTCGGCGTCCCACGGACACCCGCCCGGCGCGCGCAGCTGCGCGACGATCGCGACGAGTTCCTCGAGGCGCGGGTGTTCGGCGCTCATCCGGCCAGCATAGGCGTCAGTGCAGGAAGACGAGCAGGATGCCGACCGCGATGAAGAGCAGGCCGAAGACCGCGTCGACGATGCGCTGCCCGCGCGCCGAGCGGGTGAACCGGCGCATGCCGTGCGCGGCGAAGGCGAAGAACCCCCACATCACGATCACGTCGACGACGACGACGGTCGCCGCGACGACGAGGTACTGCGGGAGGAGCGGCAGGCTCGGGCGGATGAACTGCGGCAGGAACGCGAGGAAGAACACGATCGCCTTCGGGTTCAGCAGGTTCACCCACAGGCCGCGGCGGAACATGGACCAGCGCGATTCGGGCGGTGACGGCGCCGTCGTGGCATCCGGTGCGACCTCGACCGCGGTGGACGGCTCGGGCCGATCGGAGGCGCGACGCGCATCCGACGACCTCGAGTCCCCCGATGCCCCGGGTGCCCCGGGTGCCCCGGATGCCTCGAATGCCTCGGACGAGGCCGACTCGGCCGCCGCGACCGGCTCGGCGTCCGCCGCCGGCCTCCGCAGCAGCTGCCGCACGCCGAGGTACACGAGGTACGCGGCGCCCGCATACCGGATCACGTTGAACGCGATCGGCGAGCTCGCCACGAGCACGCCCACGCCGAGCGCGACGATCGCGATGTGCACGATCAGCGCGGCCTGCTGGCCGAGGATGCCCCAGATCGAGCGGCGGAACCCGTGGCTCAGGGCGTTGCCCATGGTGTTGATCGCGCCCGCTCCGGGCGTGAAGCTGATGACGAAGCACGCGGCGAGCAGCGTGATCCAGAGCGAGAACGACACCGGCACAGCGTAGCCCGCGCGCCGTCGCTAGACTCGCCCACGGAGAGCCGGGAAGCCTGGTCGGCCGACGCGATGGCGTCGACACCGTTCACCGACCGGCGATTCACCTCGCCAGACAGGGGCTCCCATGTCGTTCCTCCGCTCCGAGCGCGTGGCCGCCGCGCTGCTGCTCGCCGCCGCCGTGCTCGGCCTCCTCATCGCGAACCTGCCCTTCGGGGCATCCGTCATCGCCGTCAAGGACGCGCACCTCGAGATCCCGTTCCTCCGCGTCGACCTCTCGACCGGGCACTGGATCACCGACGGCCTGCTCGCGATCTTCTTCTTCATCGTCGCGGTCGAGCTCAAGCGCGAGCTCGTCATCGGGGAGCTCAACTCCCTCTCGAAGGCGCTGCTGCCGGCCATCGCCGCGGTGGGCGGCGTCGTCGTGCCGGCGGCGATCTACGTCGCCTTCACGGCCGGCTCCGAGACGGTCGACGGATGGCCGATCCCGACAGCCACCGACATCGCCTTCGCCCTCGGCGTGCTCGCGGTGTTCGGCCGGTTCATCCCGACGCGCGTGCGCGTGTTCCTGCTCGCGCTCGCGGTGCTCGACGACCTCATCGCGATCCTCATCATCGCGTTCTTCTTCACCACCGACGCCGACCTGGCCTACCTCGGGTACGCCGGCATCGCGATCGCGCTCTTCGGCGCGGTGAGCCGGATCATGAAGCCGCGGTCGGCGTGGATCCTCTCGCGTCGCCCGCAGTGGCCGATCAACCTGCTGCTCGTCGTGCTGGCGGTGCTCGCCTGGTACTTCACCTACCGGTCGGGCGTGCACGCCACGATCGCGGGCGTCGCGCTCGGACTCGTGATGTCGCGACGCCCGGCCGGTCGTGCCGCGCACGCGCTCGAGCCGTGGTCGAACGGCGTCATCCTGCCGCTGTTCGCCCTCACCGCGGCGATGGTCGTGGTGCCGCAGGTGTCACCGGCCGAGCTCGACCCGGCGTTCTGGGGCATCCTCGTCGGACTGCCCGCCGGCAAGCTCGTGGGCATCGTCGCGGCCGGGCTGCTCGGCGCGCTCGTGGCGCGGCGCCGCTCGGGGACGCCGCTCACGTTCGCCGACCTCGCCGTGGTCGGCGCGCTCGGCGGCATCGGCTTCACGGTCTCGCTCCTCATGAACGAGCTCGCTTTCGCACGCCTGCCCGGCGTCCGCGACGAGGGGACCCTGGCCGTGCTGCTCGGATCGGGCGTCGCGATCGTGCTGTCGGCCGTCGTGGTGACCGCCCGGTCGCGGCACTACCGGCGCCGCGGCGAGCACGCCGGGCAGGGCGGCGCGTTCTCGCACTAGCGTCGCGCACCGCGCCGCGGCGTGGCGGCGAAGGCAGCGCGCGCGGATGCCGCGGCTAGCCTGCGGCCGCAGCCGTCGCGCCTGCGGCATCCGCCTGGCCCGCTGCGGGCTCGGGCGCGGGGAAGATCGCCGTCACGAGCCTCGACACCCACTCGATGAGCTCGGCATCCTCGGGGAGTTCGCCGCCGGGCATCGGGAACGGCACGAGGATCACGTCGTTCTGCGCGAAGTGCTTGGCGCCCGGGTACAGGCGCTCGAGGCGCACGCGCCGGGAGTCGGGGATCTTCGCTGGCGCGATGCGCAGCTTCGAGCCCGTGGCGATGACATCGGAGAGCCCCGCGAGCTGGGCCGTGCGTCGCAGCCGCGAGATCGCGATGAGGTGCTTGACCGGCTCGGGCGGGGCGCCGTAGCGGTCGACGAGCTCGTCGAGCACGGCGTCGATCTGCCCGTCCTTGGCGGCCGGACCGCTCGCCGCCGACAGCTTCTGGTACGCCTCCAGGCGCAGCCGTTCGGAGTCGACGTACTCCTCGGGGATGTGCGCGTCGACGGGAAGCTCGAGTCGCAGCTCCGTCTGGCCCTCCGCCACGTCGCCGCGGAACGCCGACACCGCCTCGCCGATCATGCGCAGGTAGAGGTCGAATCCGACGCCGGCGATGTGGCCGGCCTGCTCGGCGCCGAGCAGGTTGCCCGCGCCGCGGATCTCCAGGTCCTTCAGGGCGATCTGCATGCCGCCGCCGAGCTCGTTGTTCGCGGCGATGGTCGACAGCCGGTCGTGCGCCGTCTCGGACAGCGGCTTGGCCGGGTCGTAGAGGAAGTACGCGTAGGCGCGCTCGCGGCCGCGGCCGACGCGACCGCGCAGCTGGTGCAGCTGCGAGAGGCCGTACTTGTCGGCGCGGTCGATGATGATCGTGTTCGCGTTCGAGATGTCGAGGCCCGTCTCGATGATGGTCGTCGAGACGAGCACGTCGAACTTGCGCTCCCAGAAGTCGACGACGATCTGCTCGAGCACGTGTTCGTTGAGCTGGCCGTGGGCGACGGCGATGCGGGCCTCGGGCACGAGCTCGGCGAGCTGCGCCGCGGCCCGGTTGATCGAGGAGACCCGGTTGTGCACGAAGAACACCTGGCCCTCGCGGAGCATCTCGCGACGGATGGCCGCGGCGACCTGCTGCTCGGAGTACGGTCCGACGAACGTGAGGATCGGGTGGCGATCCTCGGGCGGCGTCGCGAGCGTCGACATCTCGCGGATGCCGGTGACCGCCATCTCGAGCGTGCGCGGGATGGGCGTCGCGCTCATCGCGAGGATGTCGACGTTGGTCTTGAGCTTCTTCAGCTGGTCCTTGTGCTCGACGCCGAAGCGCTGCTCCTCGTCGATGATGAGCAGTCCCAGGTCTTTGAAGCTCACCTTCTCGGTCAGGATGCGGTGCGTGCCGATGACCAGGTCGACGGTCCCGTCGGCGAGTCCGGCGACGACCTCGCGCACCTCCTTGTCGGTCTGGAACCGGCTGAGCGCGCGCACGTGCACGGGGAACCCGGCGAACCGCTCGGAGAACGTCTCGAGGTGCTGCCGCACGAGCAGCGTCGTCGGCACGAGCATCGCGACCTGCTTGCCGTCTTGAATGGCCTTGAACGCGGCGCGCACGGCGACCTCGGTCTTGCCGAAGCCGACGTCGCCGGCGAGCAGGCGATCCATGGGGATGGGCCGCTGCATGTCGGCCTTCACCTCGTCGATCGTCTGCAGCTGGTCGGGCGTCTCCGCGAACGGGAACGCCTCCTCGAGCTCGTGCTGCCACGGGGTGTCGGGCCCGAACGCGTGGCCCTTCGCCGCCATGCGCGCCGAGTAGAGCTTCACGAGCTCGACTGCGATCTCACGCACGGCCTTGCGTGCGCGGCCCTTCGCCTGCGCCCAGTCGCTGCCGCCCATCTTCGACAGCGACGGCGCCTCGCCGCCGACGTAGCGGCTGAGCAGGTCGAGCTGGTCGGTGGGCACGAACAGCCGGTCGCCCGGCTGTCCTCGCTTCGAGGGCGCGTACTCGAGCACGAGGTACTCGCGCACGGCCGTGGGCGCCTGCTGGATGCCCGCGGTGCGGCTCGGCCCGGTGGGCCGGCTGCCGGTCGCGACCTCGCGCTGCACCATCTCGACGAACCGGCCGATGCCGTGGGTCTGGTGCACGACGTAGTCGCCGGCCTTGAGCTGCAGCGGGTCGACGACGTTGCGGCGGCGGGTGGCGAGCTTCTTGTTCTGGCGCGCGTCGTAGCCCGCCGAGCGGCCGTAGAACTCGGTCTCGGCGATGAGCGCGAGCTTGGCCTCGGGCACCTCGAAGCCCCGTGCGGCGTCGGCCTGCACGAGGTAGGCGACCCCGGGCTCGAGGTCGGCGGGCACCGACTCGACGATGCGTGCGGCGAGCCCCGCCTCGGCGAGCACGTCGCGTGCGCGCTCCACGAGTCCATGGCCGGCGGAGGCCACGACGAGGCTCCATCCGTCGCGCAGCCGCTCGGCGGCGTGGTCGATGGCGCCCGCGACGTTGCCGGCGAAGCTCGGCATCGCGTTCGCGGCCACGCGCACGTAGTCGGAGGCGGCCTGGGCCGCGGCCGCGGCGGCCTCCTCGTCGCCGGATGCCGCGACGACCGCCGCGGCGTCGCCGAGGTCGAAGCCCGAGAACGTCCACCACGCCCGGCGCGGGTCGGGCTCGCCGGGCGCGCTGAACAGCGTCGCCTGGCGGAACTCGCGCACCGTGAGGAAGTCGCCTGCGGCCAGGTCGATCGGCGCCTCGGCGCCCACCGTGGCGGCGCTCCATGCCGCGCCCAGGAACTCGCGGTTCGTCTCGGCGAGGCTCACCGCACGCCCGGTCACGCGCTCGGGCTGCAGCACCGCCACCGCGGCGCCCTCGGGCAGGTAGTGGGCGAGCGGCACGAGCCGCTCGAGCAGCGCGGGTGCGAGCGACTCCATGCCCTCGACGGGGATGCCCTCGGCGACCTTCTCGAGCAGGCCGGCGAGGCTCGGGAACTCGTGCACCATCTCGCGGGCGCGCTGGCGCACCGTGGGCGTGAGCAGCAGCTCGCGGCTCGGCGCGAGCGCCACGCGCTCGACCGGCTCGGGCAGCGACCGCTGATCGGCCACCGAGAAGGCCCGCAGCTCCTCGACCTCGTCGCCGAAGAACTCGACACGCACGGGGTGGTCGGCGGTGGGCGGGAACACGTCGAGGATGCCGCCGCGCACCGCGAACTCGCCGCGCCGGGCGACCATGTCGACGCGGGCGTAGGCGAGGTCGACGAGCCGCGCCGCGAGTTCGGCCAGGTCGTAGCCGCGGCCGCCCGCGACGAGCTCGATCGGCGCGAGCCCGGCGAGGTTGTCGGCGAGCGGCTGCAGCGCGGCGCGCACCGACGCGACGATGACGAGCGGATGCCGCGCGCCCTCCTCGGCCCAGTCGTGCATGCGGCGCAGGGCGTGCAGCCGGCGCCCCACCGTCTCGGCCGACGGGCTCAGCCGCTCGTGCGGCAGCGTCTCCCACGCGGGGAACTCGAGGATCTCGGCGTCGTCGAGGTAGGGCGCGATCGACGAGCGCACCGACTCGCCCTCGCGGCTGGTCGCCGTGACGACGAGGAGCGCGGGCGGCAGCCCGGCCTCTGCTCGTCGGGCGAGCAGGCCCGCGAGCAGCGGCGCGTCGAGTCCGGATGGCGCCGAGAAGTCCGCGTTCCGCAGGGCTTCGGCGAGTGCGCCGTCGATCGTGGAGGCGCGCGAAAGCGCCGTGTTCAAGCCCTGCAGGATCACCGTAGGAGTCTACGCCCGGCCTCCGACGCTGGGGCTGGCCCCGCTCCCCGAGGCCGTCGAAGGGAGCCCGGTCCGTGACACGGGTCGCTCGCTTCGACAGGCTCAGGGAGCGAGCTTCCCGCTAGCATGAGCGCCGGACGGAAGGACACCCTGCATGATCATCGCCGCAGCCGACGGCTCCGCCCTCGGAAACCCCGGCCCCGCCGGATGGGCCTGGTACGTCGACGACGAGTGCTGGGCTGCCGGCGGCTGGCCGCGCGGCACCAACAACCAGGGCGAGCTCACCGCCGTGCTCGAGCTGTTCCGCGCGACGGCGCACCTCGACGACGAGCTGCTCGTGCAGTGCGACAGCCAGTACGTGATCAACGCGGTCACGAAGTGGATGGCCGGCTGGAAGCGCAAGGGCTGGCGCAAGGCGGACGGCAAGCCCGTGCTGAACCTCGAGCTCCTGCAGGAGCTCGACGCCGCGACCCAGGGCCGGCGCTACCGGTTCGAGTGGGTGCGCGGGCACGCGGGGCATCCGGCCAACGAGGCGGCCGACGAGCGCGCCCGCGCCGTCGCGCTCGCCTACCAGCAGGGGCGCGAGGTCCCGAGCGGTCCGGGGTGGACGGGCGAATGCGAGCCGGTGACGGATGCCGCGGATGCCGCGGCATCCGCGACGCCGGCAGCACCGGCAGCACCACCCGCCGCGCCCGCCGCGACCGCCCTCGAGGACCGCGCCGCGGACGACGCGACGCTCTTCGACTTCGACGACCCGGCCGCCGACTGGCTGACGCTGGCGCTCGAGCTCACGAGCGAGGAGCACACGCGGCTCATCGAGCGTGCGCGTGCCGCCGGGCAGACGCCCGAGGAGTTCCTCCGCGGCCTGATCTGAGCCGTCGAGCCCGCGGAGGCCGCCTCCCCGGCCCCCGCGCGCTACGCGGGCGAATGGAACCGCTGCTGCGCGGCCACGAGGCCGTGCTCGACGATCGCCTCGACGGCGTCCGCGGCATCCGACACCAGGTTCGGCACGGCCTGCCGCTCGGCGCCCGAGAACTCCTTGAGCACGAAGTCGGCGGAGTCCTGCCGTCCGGGCGGGCGGCCGATGCCGACCCGCACGCGGGTGAAGCCGCCGCCGTCGAGCGCCTTCGTCACGTCGCGCACGCCGTTGTGGCCGCCGTGCCCGCCGCCCTGCTTGAGGCGCACGGTGTCGAACGGGATGTCGAGCTCGTCGTGCACGATGAGGACGCGGTCGACGGGCAGCGAGTAGTACTTGACGAGCGCCGAGACGGGGCCGCCCGAGGTGTTCATGTAGCTGTTGGGCTTCGCGATGACGAGCTTGGGGCCGCCGGGGCCGAGGAACCCCTCGGCCACGCGCGACGGCGTCTTGTGCGACTTGAACGTCGCGCCGATGCGCGAGGCGAGCTCGTCGGCGACCATCTGGCCGACGTTGTGCCGGGTCGCGGCGTACTGTGCGCCGGGGTTGCCGAGCCCGACCACGAGCCAGGTGTTGTCGGCCACGGGGTCGTCCTTCCGGCGGGAGCGCAGCCGATCGAGGAGGCCCATGGGCGGCTCCTCTCGACGGCGCGGGGTTCGGGGGAAACGGGGCGGGGCCTGCGGCCCGCAGTCCGAGCGTACCCGGATGCGGCGCCGCAGGCCCCGTGCGCGATGGGCGCCGAGCGACTACTCGGCGGACTCGGCGGCAGCCTCCTCGGCGGCCTCCTCGCCCTCGGCCTCCTCGCCCTCGGCGGCCTCGGCGGCCTCCGCCTCTTCGCCCAGGTCGACCTTCTGCGGGACGTGGACGTTGACGACGAGCGACTCGGCGTCGCTCACGAGGGTCGCGCCCTTCGGGAGCTCGACGGCGCCGGCCAGGATCTGGGTGCCCTCCTCGAGGCCCTCGATGTCGACGATGATCCGCTCGGGGATGTGGGTCGCCTCGACCTCGAGCAGCAGGGTCTTGGCGTCGAGGTCGGCGATGGTGCCGGCGAACGGCTCGCCCTCGAGGTGCACGGGCACCTCGACCTGGACCTTCTCGCCGCGCTTCACGACGATGAGGTCGAGGTGCTCGATGACCTGGTGCACCGGGTCCTTCTGCACGTCCTTCACGAGGGCGAGCTGGCTCTTGCCGGCGATCTGCAGGTCGAGCACGGCGTTCGCCTTGCGGATCAGCAGGCCGACCTGGTGGCCGGGGAGGGTGAGGTGCTGCGGCGCGGTGCCGTGGCCGTAGAGCACGGCCGGGATCTGGCCGGTGGCGCGGAGCTTGCGCGCCGCACCCTTGCCGAAGGTGTCGCGGGTGCCGGCTTCGACCTTGTTGTCTTCATCCATGGTGGTTCTCCTTGCGGGCTCGCGGGCCCAGATGGGGGTGTCTGTCGTCTCGACTCGAACGCGCGGCATGTGACATGCGCTGATGCGTGAGGAAACAGCCGTGAAGCCTGGTTCCACCGCGTCGATCACGGATGCCCCGCCTGCCGCTCTCGCGGACGACCGGGCCTCCCTCGCCGAAGTATGTCGATCGCCCGCGCCGCTGACGCGGGAGACCAAGGGGTGAGTCTACCAGCCCTGCCCGATGGCCGCGATCGCCCGTGAAACCACCTCGTCGACCGTTCCGACGTTCTCCACGCGGGCGCCGGCCTCGTCGGCCTCGATCGGCTCGAGGGCCTCGAGCTGCGAGGCGAGCAGCGACGCCGGCATGAAGTGACCGGGGCGCGACCCGAGCCGTTCGGCGAGCTCGCCCGTCGGCACGACGAGCTCGACGAACGTCGCATCGGGGCAGGCCTCGCGGATGACGTCGCGGTAGCGCCGTCGCAGCGCCGAGCAGGCGATGACCCGGCCGGCCTCCCCGGCGGCGAGCGCCTCACCCACGACCCGGAGCCACGGCCGCCGGTCGGCATCGTCGAGCGGCACGCCGGCGCGCATCTTGTCGACGTTGGCGGCCGGATGCAGGTCATCGGCGTCGACGAACGCGAGGCCCGGGAACCGCGACGCGAGGCGCTCCGCGAGCGCGGCGCCCACCACGGACTTGCCGGCGCCGCTCGGGCCCATGACGACGAGGCGGGGCGGCGAGGGCGGGGCGGTCATGCGTGGCAGGGTAGCCCAACGGCCGCGACGGGGCATCCGCCGCACCGCCCTCACCGCAACAGCGCGCAACGGTGAGCGCCGCTCACAGTACGCTGGAGGGCGACCCCCAGAACACACGAGGAGAGCTTTCGTGCCTGCAAACGGATCAGCAAATATCGGCGTCGTCGGACTCGCGGTGATGGGGTCGAACCTCGCCCGCAACCTCGCCAGCCGCGCGGGCAACAACGTGGCGGTCTTCAACCGCTCCCCCGAGCGCACCCGCACGCTCACCTCCGAGCACCCCGAGGCCGACTTCGTCGCCTCCGAGGGCTACGACGAGTTCGTCGCCTCGCTCGCCACGCCGCGCACCGCCATCATCATGGTGCAGGCCGGCGCGGGCACCGACGCGGTCATCTCCGAGCTCGTCAAGCGCTTCGAGCCGGGCGACATCATCGTCGACGGCGGCAACGCGAACTTCCACGACACGATCCGCCGAGAGGCCGAGATCGCGCCGACCGGCATCCACTTCGTCGGCATGGGCGTCTCGGGCGGCGAGGAGGGCGCGCTGCACGGCCCGTCGCTCATGCCCGGCGGCACGGTGCAGTCCTACGAGACCCTCGGCCCGATCCTGCAGACCATCGCGGCCGTCGCGCCCGACGGCGAGCCCTGCGTCACCCACGTCGGCACCGACGGCGCCGGCCACTTCGTGAAGATGGTGCACAACGGCATCGAGTACGCCGACATGCAGCTCATCGCCGAGGCCTACGACCTCATCCGCTCGGGCACCGGCAAGACCCCGGCCGAGATCGCCGACGTCTTCGCCGAGTGGAACACCGGCGAGCTCGAGAGCTACCTCATCGAGATCACCGCCGAGGTGCTCCGCCAGGTCGACGCCGAGACCGGTGAGCCGCTCGTCGACGTCATCCTCGACTCGGCCGGCGCCAAGGGCACCGGCGCCTGGACCGTGCAGAACGCGCTCGAGCTCGGCGTGCCCGAGTCGGGCATCGCCGAGGCCGTGTTCGCACGCAGCCTCTCGTCGAAGCGCGCCCAGCGCGACGCGGCCGCCGACCTGCCCGGCCCGTCGACCGAGTGGACCGTCGACGACGCCGAGGCCTTCATCGAGGACGTGCGCAAGGCGCTCTACGCGTCGAAGATCATCGCCTACTCGCAGGGCTTCGACGAGATCGTCTCGGGCGCCGAGCAGTTCGGCTGGGACATCCACAAGGGCGACATCGCGAAGATCTGGCGCGCCGGATGCATCATCCGCGCCCGCTTCCTGAACCGCATCGCCGAGGCCTACGCCGACGACCCGTCGCTCGTCGCGCTCGTCGTGGCGCCGTACTTCCGCGAGGCCGTCACGAGCGCGCAGGAGAGCTGGCGCCGCGTCGTCGCGACCGCCGCGCACGCGGGCATCCCGACGCCGGCGTTCTCCTCGTCGCTCGCGTACTACGACGCCCTGCGCGCGAAGCGCCTCCCCGCCGCGCTCATCCAGGGCCAGCGCGACTTCTTCGGCGCGCACACCTACCAGCGCGTCGACAAGCCAGGCGTGTTCCACACGCTCTGGTCGGGCGACCGCTCGGAGATCGAGACGACGCCCTCGTCGCACTAGCGCTCGAGCCCGGTCGCACCGGGCCGAGGGTCCACGACGCCCTCCTCGCATTAGGCTTGATGCCCGAGGCGAGGAGGGCGTCGATGCGCGGACCGGCGTGGCAGCACGAGGGCGACGACCCCGACTACCGCTTCACGCTCGCGAACGAGCGCACGTTCCTCGCGTGGATCCGCACGGCCCTCGCGCTCCTCGCAGGGGGCGTGCTGCTGCACCAGTTCGCGGCGACGCTCGAGCCGCGCGTCGTGCTCGTCTCGGTGTCGGTGGCGCTCGGTCTCATCGCGGCCGTGCTCAGCGTCGTGTCGTACACGCGGTGGCGCGCGAACGAGATCGCGATCCGCCGCCACCGCCCGCTCCCCTACAGCTGGGTCCTGCCGGCGCTCGCCGGAGCCTGCCTGCTCACCGCAGCGGTCCTGACCTTCCTCCTCCTGGTGTCCTGAACGGTGCTCCCGTGACCGCCTACCGCATCCCCGCCACCGGCGATCCCGGCCTGCAGCCCGAGCGCACGTCGCTCTCGTGGGTGCGCACGTCGCTCGCGATCGCCGTGAACGCGCTGCTCGCGCTCCGCGCGGGCCTCGTGGCGGGCGAGCCCGCGCTGCTGGCGGTCGGCGTGCTCCTGTTCGCGGCGGCCGGCGCCGCGGTCGTCGTCGGCCTCGTGCGCCGGCGGCAGCTCATGGGCGAGCTGCTCACGATCACGCCGCCGCGCGGCGTCCTCGTCGGCGTCGCGCTCATCACGCTCGTCGCGAGCGCGTCCGGCGTGGCGGCGATCCTCGTGGAGGGCCGACCATGAGCGAACGCCATCCCGAGCTCGAGCCCGACCCGTTCGACGAGACCCCGATGCCGGGCGAACGGCGGCGCAAGGTGCTGCGCGTCGCCGTCATCGTGGCGCTGTGCGCGATGGTGCTGCCGCTCGTGCTCTCCTCGGTCGCGGTGGCGCACTCGTCGGCCGAGCGCACCTGCGCCGTCGTCGTGGCCGCCTACGACACGGATGCCGCGGGCGGCCGCGTCTCGTTCGAGTTCTTCGGCCCGGGCGGCCCGGGCTGGCTCTGCTACGAGATCCGCGACGACGGCGGCAGCCGGCTCATCGCCAACCTCGGCGTCATGCCGTCGGGGCCGCAGCCCGCCATCCCCGGCGTGCGCACGTAGGCTCAGTCGGCCGCGCGGGCGCCGTCGCGATCGTCGGGGTCGCCGTCACGGCGGTCGCCGTCGCTGTCACGGTCCTCGGCGAGGAACACGCGCTTGTACTTCCGCCCGTCGGGCAACTCGATGGTCGTCGCCTCGAGCAGCCCGCGGCTCACCCGCTGGTAGATCGCCTGCGGCGTGAGGCCGAGGCGCTTCGCGGCATCCGACACCGAGAGCCCCGGCAGGTCGGTCGGCGCGCTCGACGGCCGGTCGCGCTTGCGACGGCGGCTCGACTCCTGCCGTTCGGCGATGGTGTCGTCGTCGCCCGCCCAGCGGTACTTCGCGGCCGAGGCGCTGAGGCCCGCGGCCTCCGCGACCTCGTCCCACGTCGCGCCGCCGTCGAGCGCCTCGCGCACGGCCGTGAGCGCCGCCGGGTCGGCCTCGAGGGCGGCCGCGAGCGCACGGACGCCCCGCAGCCGCTCGAGCGGCGCGGCATCCGTGTCACCCGACGCAGCCGAGTCGAGCTCGACGAGCCGCGCGAGCGCGCGCGCCGACTCGCCAGAGAGGAACGCCACCGCGCTCAGCCCTCGAGCAGCCCGTTGCGCACCTGGCGGCGCAGGACCTTGCCGATGAGCGAGCGCGGCAGGTCGTCGGCCTGCACGACGCGCTTGGGCACCTTGTAGGGCGTCAGCCCGGCGCGCGCGAACTCGCGGATCGCGGCGGCGTCGAACGTCGCGCCATCTTTCAGCACCACGACCGCGACCACCTGCTCGCCCGAGTGCTCGTCGGGCAGGCCGACCACGGCGCAGTCCTCGACGTCGGGGTGGGCGCGCACCGCCTCCTCGACCTCGCTCGGCGCGACGTTGAAGCCGCCCGTGATGATGAGCTCCTTGATGCGGTCGACCACGCGCACGAAGCCCTCGTCGTCGATGGCCACGATGTCGCCCGTGCGGAACCAGTCGACGCCGCCGTCGTCGGCGGGCACGAAGACGGCCTCGGACTCCTCGGGCTTGCGCCAGTACCCCGAGAACACCTGCGGGCCGCGCACGATGAGCTCGCCCTCGGCGCCCGGCTCGCGGTCGCGGGTCGGCTCGTCGGGGTCGACGACGCGTACCTCCGTCGACGGCAGCGGCAGGCCGACGGTGCCGGCCTTGCGGTTCGGCGCGACGGGGTTGGCCATGAGCACGGGCGAGGTCTCCGAGAGCCCGTAGCCCTCGACGAGGTAGCCGCCCGTCGCGGCCTCCCACGGCTCGACGACGTCGGCCGACAGCGGCATGGCGCCCGAGATGGCGATCTGAATGCCCTCGAGGGACACGCCCTCGGCCGCCGCGGCCTTCGTGAGCCGGTCGTAGATCGGCGGCACGGCGGGCAGGAACGTGGGCGGGTGCTGCTTCACGACCTTCAGCACGAGGTCGGCGTCGAACCGTGGGAACAGCACGAGCCGCGAGCCCATGCTCATCGCGAACGTCAGGCACAGCGTGAGGCCGTAGGCGTGGAACATCGGCAGCACGGCGTAGACGACCGACGTGCCGCGCTCCACCTGCGGCACCCACGCGCGCGCCTGCGCGGCGTTCGAGCCGAGGTTCGCGTGCGTGAGCACCGCGCCCTTGGGGGAGCCGGTCGTGCCGCTCGTGTACTGGATGAGCGCGATGTCGGAGGCCTCTGGCCCGATGATGTGGGCGTCGACGGGGGCGGATGCCACGAGCTCCTGCCAGGGCGTCGTGCCGCGCACCTTCGTGGTGAGCGCCGCCCGCGACTCGCGCGCCTTCGCGATGGGCAGCCGCAGCATCGCCCGCGTAAGGAACGGCATCGCCCGGGTCACGTCGACCGAGACGATCGACTGCACGGCGACATCGGGCGGGAAGTCCTGGATCGTGGCGACCACCTTGTCCCAGGCGATCACGACGCGCGCGCCGTGGTCCTCGAACTGGTGGCGCAGCTCGCGCGGCGTGTAGAGCGGGTTGTGCTCCACGACGATTCCGCCGAGGCGCAGCACCGCGTAGAACGCGACGACGTGCTGCGGGCAGTTCGGCAGCACGAGCGCGACCGGGTCGCCCTTCTGCACGCCCATCAGCCGCAGGCCCTCGGCCGCGCGCTCGATCTGGTCGCCGAGCTGGGAGTAGGTCGTCGTGGCGCCGAAGAACTCGAGCGCGACGTTGCCGCCGTACTGCTCCACCGAGCCGCGCACGAGGTCGTAGAGGGACCCCTCGAACGGATCGATGTCGTCGGGGACGCCGTCGGCGTAGCTGGCCAGCCAGGGACGCGGAGTCGAGATGGCCATCGTCGTCGACCTAGGCCGCGCCGTCGAACATGCTCGTCACCGAGCCGTCCTCGAACACCTCGTGGATCGCCCGGGCGAGGAGCGGCGCGATGGGGAGCACCGTGAGGCGGTCCCAGCGCTTCTCGGGCGGGATGGGAAGCGTGTCGGTGACGACGACGGCATCGATCGACTCGTTCTGCAGGATCTCGACCGCGGGGTTCGAGAACACCGCATGCGTCGCGGCGACGACGACGCCGATCGCGCCGTTCGCCTTCAGCGCCTCCGCGGCCTTCACGATCGTGCGACCGGTGTCGATGAGGTCGTCGACGAGGAGGCACACGCGGCCCTCGACGGTTCCGACGATCTCGTGCACCGACACCTGGTTGGGCACCAGCGGGTCGCGGCGCTTGTGGATGATCGCGAGGGGCACGCCGAGCTTGTCGCTCCAGATGTCGGCGACGCGCACGCGGCCCATGTCGGGCGAGACCACCGTGAGCGTGTTCGCGTCGAGCTTCTCCCGGAAGTGCTCGAGCAGCACGGGCATCGCGAAGAGGTGGTCGACGGGGCCGTCGAAGAAGCCCTGGATCTGCGCGGCGTGCAGGTCGACCGACATGATGCGGTCGGCGCCGGCGGCCTTGTAGAGGTCGGCCACGAGGCGCGCCGAGATGGGCTCGCGCCCGCGGCCCTTCTTGTCCTGCCGGGCGTAGGGGTAGAAGGGGGAGACCACCGTGATTCGCTTGGCCGACGCGCGCTTCAGCGCGTCGATCATGATGAGCTGCTCCATGAGCCACTCGTTGATCGGCGAGGTGTGCGACTGGATCACGAAGGCGTCGGTGCCGCGCACGCTCTCGTCGTAGCGCGCGTAGATCTCGCCGTTCGCGAACGTGCGGGCGTCGGTCGGCATCAGCTCGGTGCCGAGCTCCTCCGCGATCTGCTCGGCGAGCTCGGGGTGGGCCCGCCCGGAGACGAGCACGAGGCGCTTCGATCCGGTGGTCTCGATTCCCGACATGTGGTGTGTCCTCTCCACCCGCGTGAGCCGGTGCGTCAGTCGGTGGCTGCGTCGTCCGAAGCAGGGCCGGATGCCTCGTCGGCGGCCTCGGCGGCCCGGGCCGCTGCGGTGCCGGGCCGATGCTTCCTGACCCATCCCTCGATGTTGCGTTGCGGGGCCACGTTCACGGCCAGCGCCCCGGCCGGGATGTCCTTCCGGACGACCGTGCCGGCGCCCGTGTAGGCCCCATCGGCAATCCTAACGGGCGCGACGAAGACGCCGTGCGAGCCGGTGCGCACGTGCGAGCCCACCTCGGAGTGGTGCTTGCGCACGCCGTCGTAGTTGGCGAAGATCGAGCCCGCGCCGATGTTCGTGTGCACGCCGATCGTGGCGTCGCCGACGTAGGACAGGTGCGGCACCTTGCTGCCCGCGCCGATGGTCGCGTTCTTCGTCTCGACGAACGTGCCGATCTTGCCGTCGGCGCCGAGCACGGTGCCCGGCCGCAGGAACGAGAAGGGGCCGACGGATGCGCCGTCGCCGATGACCGACAGCGTGGCATCCGTGCGCTTCACCTCGGCGCCCCGCCCGACCTCGCAGTCGACGAGCGTCGTGTCGGGGCCGATCACGGACCCGGTCGCGACGACCGTGGCGCCCTTGAGCTGCGTGCCGGGGCGGATCGTCACGTCGGGCTCGAGCGTCACGTCGAGGTCGATCCACGTGGTGGCCGGGTCCTCGATCGTGACGCCGGCGAGCTGCCAGCCGCGCACGATGAGTGCGTTGAGGCGGGCTGCGGTCTCGGACAGCTGCGCGCGGTCGTTGATGCCCGCGACGAGCCACGGCTCGGACACCGGCACCGCCTCGACCTCGGAGCCCGCCGAACGCAGCAGCTGGATCACGTCGGTGAGGTACTTCTCGCCCTGCGCGTTGTCGGTCGTGAGGTTCGCGAGCTGGTCGCGCAGGGCGCCCGCGCCGAACGCGTAGATGCCGGCGTTGATCTCGTCGATCGCCCGCTCGTCGTCGCTGGCGTCCTTCTGCTCCACGATGCGGTCGAACGCGCCGTGGTCGTCGCGCACGACGCGGCCGTAGCCCGTGGGGTCGTCGTAGAACGCCGAGAGCACGGATGCCTGCGCGGCATGGCCGCGGTGACGCTCGAGGAAGGCGGCGAGCGTGTCGGCGTCGAGGAGCGGCACGTCGCCGTTGAGCACGAGCACCTCCCCCGCGAAGTCGTCGGGGAGCACCGCGACGGCCTGCTCGACGGCACGTCCGGTGCCGGGGATCTCGTCCTGGTCGACGACGACCGTGCCGGGCAGCGTCGCCTCGACGGCGGCGGCGACCTGGTCGCGCTCGTGCCGGACGACGGCGATCACGTGCGCGGCGTCGAGCGCCTGCGCCGTGCGCAGCACGTGGGCCACGATCGGCGACCCCGCGAGGGGGTGCAGGAGCTTCGGGGTGGCGGATTTCATGCGCGTGCCCTGGCCGGCGGCGAGCACGATGATGGCGAGTTGCTGGTCCATGCTCCGCCACCAGGATTCGAACCTGGTCCTCACAGCTCCAAAGGCTGTCGTGCTGCCGTTACACCATGGCGGACTGCGCGGGGGTCGGGCCCTGCGCCGCCCACAAGTCTGCCATGGCGCACGGGCGCGGCCCTGCGGCATCCGCTCGCCGTGGACTGCCGTGGACGCCGCCGCTCGGCCTCGGCCCCACCGCCGGCGGTGGGATGATGGCGGGATGACCGATGCTGACGAGGTCGACCGGATCGTGGGCGACTGGGAGCGCGAGCGTCCCGACCTCGACTTCGCGCCGTTGCAGGTGCTCTCGCGCGTGGCGCGGCTCTCGAAGCACCTCGACCGGGCACGGCGGCAGGCGTTCGCGCGCTCGGAGCTCGAGGCATCCGAGTTCGACGTGCTCTCGGCCCTGCGGCGCGCGGGCACGCCGTACCGGCTCTCGCCGAAGCAGCTGCTGCAGCAGACGCTCGTCTCGAGCGGGACGATGACGAACCGCATCGACCGGCTCGTGGAGCGCGGGCTCGTGTCGCGCCAGACCGACCCGAACGACGGACGCGGCATCCTCGTCGAGATGAGCCCCGCCGGCCTCACCCGCGTCGACGCCGCGATCACGCGGCTCGTCGACGCCGAGTCCGAGCTGCTCGAGAGCCTGCCGGCCGCCGAGCAGAAGCGACTCGCGGGACTGCTGCGCAAGCTCAGCCTCGGGTTCGACTGAGCGCGCGCGTCACGGAGTCGTGGTGCTGTCTCGCGTCCGGCTCGGCATCGCGTTCGAGCTGGGTCCTACGCGAGCCGGACGGCCTTCTCGGTGAAGTAGGTCACCTCGCCGTCGACATCCTCCACCCCGAAGACGAACTTGCCGGAGGGAGTGGCCCGGACATCGACGACCGTGCCGCGTCCGCGCGCCGTGACCACGACGGCTCCCGGCGTGAAGATGGTTTCGCTCATACGCCAGATCATGCGGGAGACGGGGGGTGGTCCGCCTCCCCCGTGAGGCGGATCCTGGCTTCCGCATCCGACCGGGCTTCCTCGCGAGTTCTCCACAAGTGCTCGAACATACGTTCGAATCTCGATAGAATCGACGCATGCCGATGGCGATCGCGACTCCCCGTCCAGGGATCGCACCTGCGCCCGAATCCTCGCCCTTCGCGATCGCCCAAGACGGCCTCGCCGGGTTGGTCGACGCCGCGGTCCAGGCACGCCGGCTGGAGGCGATGCAGGCGGCGATGCGCGTCGACGTGATCAATCTCGCCGTCGACTACGCGATGCGCAGCGCTGATGCGTTCACGGCGCCGTCCCTCTCGCCCGAGCGTCGACGTGAGGTCGCCCGACGTGCCGTGATCGCCGAGCTCGCGACGGCGTTGCGGCTCCCTGAGCGCACCATGACGCGACTCGTGTCGGAGTCGTGGACGCTCGCGAACCAGCTCCCCGCGACCCTCGCGGCCCTTCGCGTGGGCGACATCGATGAGTCGCACGCGCGTGTCGTCATCGACGAGACTGCGGATGTGACCGATGCCGCGGTACGAGCCCGTCTCGATGTCGAGCTCGTCGAGCGCGCCGCGACGATGACGGCGGCGAGCCTCCGTCGGGTCGCTCGACGCCTGCGCGAGTCCGTGCAGGCGGAATCGCTCGCGGAACGCCATGCACAGGCGCTCGCCGAACGCCGGGTCGAGCTCGAGCCCGCGCGCGACGGCATGGCATGGCTCCACCTGCACCTCTCGGCGAGCGATGCGTTGCTGATCCGCAACCGGCTCGACCGGGTGGCCGCCGAAGTGAGCGGCGGGGCAGGCGAGGCGTCAGCCGTGGCCGATGCCCGCACCCCCGATCAACTCCGTGCGGATGTCGCACGCGACCTGCTGCTGCATGGCGTCCCGCCGATCGGCGAGGCGTTCCATGTCGCCGCGGCAACCGTGAGACCGTCGGTGCACGTGACCGTGCCGGTGCTCACGCTCCTCGGCCTCGACGACGTGCCCGCCGACCTCGAGGGCTACGGCCCGATCGACCCCGAGACGGCCCGACGGCTCGCCGCGCAGGCGCCCTCGTTCACGCGCATCCTCACCCACCCGGTGTCGGGCACGGTGCTCGACGTCGACCGCACCACGTACCGTCCGCCCGCCGACCTCGCGAAGTGGCTGCGAGTGCGCGACGAGAGCTGCCGGTTCCCGGGCTGCAACCGGCGGGCCGCTCGATGCGAGCTCGACCACACCGAAGGCTGGGCCGACCTCGGCAGCACGAGCTTCGACAACCTCGCGCACCTCTGCCCGTACCATCACCACCTGAAGCACGAGTCGTCCTGGTCGGTGCGACATCTCGAGCACGGAACACTCGAGTGGCGCTCCCCGGCCGGTCGTCGATACGTCACCGAGGCGTCGGTGCGGATCCCGGCGCGCGCTGCGCCCCACCCGGCTCGAGCAGAGCGCCTCGATCCGGTCGACCCCTCCCGTTCTCGGGATGGGACGCCTCCCGAGACCCCGCCGTTCTGAACGGCCCATTCGACGACGCCTGCCCGACCCTCAGGGGCTTTCGCGAGCTCGTGAGCTCGGGGCCCGAGCCTCGGGCCCCGAGCTCGGGCCCCGAGGGGCAGGCCCCGAGGCTCGCCCCCCCACTCAGGCGTCGTCTTGCGCGATCCACCGAACGCCGCCGTCGTGCAGGATGAGCTGCGCCCGAACCTCGACGCCGGCCGCGCGACAGGCTGCACCGAGCGCGCCGGCCCACTCCCGGTCGCCGGACATGAGCTCGTCGCTCCCCGGGCGCTCCCAGACGAAGACGACCTTCGCCGCCCCGATCTCACCGACGATGCTCGCGAGCCGGTTCGCCAGGACCTCGGCCACGGTGCCCTCGGCGCCGCACGGCTCGTGCGGATCCTCGGGGTAACCGGCCATGGGCATGAGCACCGGCCGCTGCACGTCCTGGTCGTCGAGGTACAGGGTCCACCACTGGCGGCGGACCGCACGGTCCAGCAGGTCGCCGACGCGCTGCCGGATGTCCTCGTCGGTCGGAATGGGCTGATGCGTCTGGTCGGTTGTCGTGTCGAGTCGGGTCATGCCTCGAACGTTCCACGGTCGCCGACCGAGGCTGCGCTCAGGCGCGGTTCGGTGGAGCCAGTACTCGCGTCACGAGGTGTGGAGGACGAGACCTCACCGCCGCAGCACCTTGCGCGCCAACCAGTTGCCGAGGAACTGCACGCCCTGCACGAAGACCACGATGAGCAGCACGGCGGCCCAGGTGATGACCGGCTCGAACTGGCGGTAGCCGTACACCTGCGCGAACGTGCCGAGGCCGCCGCCGCCGATGAGGCCGGCCACCGCGGTCATGTCCACGATCGCGACGAGCACGAACGTGTAGCCCAGGATGAGCGGCCCGAGCGCCTCGGGGATCACGACGGTCACGAGGATGCGGATCGGGCCCGCGCCCATCGAGCGCGCCGCCTCGATCACGCCCGGTGACACGGTGAGCAGGTTCTGCTCCACGATGCGCGCGATCGCGAACGACGCGGCGAGCGACAGCGCGAAGATGAGCGCGTTGTTCCCGATGCCGGTGCCCACCACGACCCGCGACAGCGGCTGCACCGCGGCGATGAAGATGATGAACGGGATCGGCCGGAAGAAGTTGATGACGACGTTGACCACGTTGTAGACGACGCGGTTCGACAGCAGGCTGCCGGGACGGGTCGTGTAGAGGGCGACGCCGAGCAGGAGGCCCGCGATGCCGCCGAACAGCAGCGTGAGCCCCACCATGTAGAGGGTCTCGACGGCGGCGACCCAGAACTCGCCCTGGAGCTCGATCAGGCGATCCATCAGGCTGCCTCCGTCACGTCGACGCGCGAGCCGATGCTCGCGAGCGCGCCGTCGATCGCGGCATCCGCGCCTCGGATCGCGAGCGTGAGATGCCCGAACGCACGCCCCTGGATGTCGTTGATGCCGCCGTAGACGAGCTCGAACTCGAGGCCCGCGGCGCCGAGCTCGAGGAACACCGCCGCCTGCGACGCGTCGCCGTCGCGGAACGAGATCGTCACGATGCGACCCTCGTGCCGCTCGCGCAGCACGGCGAGCTCGGCCGGCGACGGGATGCCCTTCACGACCGTCGACACGAACCGCGCCGACGACGGGTTCTGCGGGTCGGAGAACACGTCGAACACGTCGCCGTGCTCGATCACCCGGCCGCCGTCCATGACCGCGACCTTCGTCGCGATCGACTGGATGACGTCCATCTCGTGCGTGATGACGATGATCGTCACGCCGAACTCGCGGTTCACGCGCTTGAGGAGCTGGAGCACCTCGTGCGTCGTCTCGGGGTCGAGCGCACTCGTGGCCTCGTCGGCGAGGAGCAGCCGCGGGGAGGTGGCGAGGGCACGCGCGATGCCGACGCGCTGCTTCTGCCCGCCCGAGAGCTGATCGGGATAGTTGCGCGCCTTGTCGGCGAGGCCGACGAAGTCGAGCAGTTCGGCGACCCTGGCGTCGACCTCGGACTTCGACGCACCCGCGACCCTGAGCGGGTACGCGACGTTCTGCTGCACCGTCTTCGACCCGAACAGGTTGAACTGCTGGAAGATCATGCCGATGCCGAGTCGGATGCCGCGGAGCTCGCGCTCGGGCATCGTCGTCAGGTCGCGCCCGTCGACCGTGATCGAGCCCGACGTCGCGGGCTCGAGGGCGTTGACGAGGCGCACGAGCGTGGACTTGCCCGCGCCCGAGTAGCCGATGATGCCGTAGACGTCACCGGGCTCGATGTCGAGCGAGACGTCGTCGACGGCGACCACCGGGGCGCCGCCGCGCTCGGGCGACGGGTAGCTCTTGGTCACGTTGGTGAGGCTCACGAGGGCCATGGATGCTCCTTCCGCACGCCGCGACGGGCGGTGGGGCCGGATCGGCGCCCACCGCCCGCTCGTGGCGATCGATCGTGGATCGTGTGCGGCGTCAGCCCTTGGCGGACTTCGTGTCGGCCTCGACCTTGGCGAGCGAGTCCTCGAGGTCCTCGACCGGGGTGACGATCGGCACGCCCGTGCCGCCCGAGGCGTCGACGAGCGCGCGCTGCACGTCGGGGTCGGTCTGGAAGATGTCGACGAGCTTCAGGTAGGTCTCGTTGTCCTGGTCCTCGGCGCGCGCCGCGAAGATGTTGACGTACGGCAGCGCGTTGGGGTCGCTCGGGTCGTCCTTCGCGATCGCGTCGTCGAACGTGAGGCCGGTGTCCTCGACGAAGTCGTTGTTGATGATCGCGGCGGCGACGTCGGGCAGCGACGTCGCGGTGAGCGACGCCTCCAGCGCGGTGACCTCGACCTTCGACTTCGCCTCGTCGATGTCGGCGAGGTCGGAGAAGATGGTGCCGCCGCTCTTCAGCTCGATGAGGCCCGCCGACTGCAGCACGAGCAGCGCGCGGGCCTGGTTCGACGCGTCGTTCGGCACGGCGACCGTCTCGCCGGCGGGGATGTCCTTCACGGAGTCGTACTTCAGTGAGTACAGGCCGAGCGGGTAGATGGCCGTCGAGCCGATCGGGGCGAGGTCCTCGCCCGCCGACACGTTGTAGTCGGCGAGGTACACGATGTGCTGGAACTGGTTCAGGTCGAGCTCGCCCTCGGTGAGGGCGGGGTTCGGCTGCGCGTAGTCGGCGAAGTCGACGATCTCGATCTGGATGCCCTCGTCGGCGGCGGCCTCCTCGAAGGCGGCCCACTGCGGGTCGCCCTTCCCGACGACGCCGATCTTCACGACGTCGTCGGCCGTCTCGCCGGCCGCGGGCGTGGCGCAGGCGGCGAGGCTCGCGATGAGGGGCAGGGCCGCGAGCGCGGCGAGGATCTTGGTGCTGGTGCGTGACATTCCGGTGGACTCCCTTTCGCATGGGCGCGCGCGTCCAGGGTGCTGGTGTGCAGTGGAGCAGGCATGGCTCCGCCACGGTCGGTGAACGGTGGGGGCTTCGATGCCGCGAACGCGCGCGCACCTCCACGTTAGGCGAAGGATCTTCGGCCTCACGCCAGACGGGTCACGATCGGTCACAGTTCCTGCGGATGTGAAGCTGCATTACGACGGATGCTGCGACACAACCGAACACCGTTCGCCGGTGTGGTGCTAGCGAGCAACGCCCACGGCGGGCTCGAACTCAGCCCTCGAGCGCCTCCGACACCTCGAGCCAGCGCGTCTCGAGCTCCGCCACGGATGCCTCGAGCCCCGCGAGCTCGTCGCCGAGCGTCCCCAGTCCCACGTAGTCGCTCTGGTCGTGGCGGGCGAGGCGCTCGTGCTGCTCCGCGATCTGCGACTGCAGCTTCTCGAGCCGGCGGTCGATCGACGAGAGCTCCTTCTCGGCGGCGCGGCGCTCGGCGCCGGCGAGCGCGGGTGCGGCGGCCGCCACCTGCGCTGGTCGAGTAGCGACCGGCGCAGCGGCATCCGCTGGTCGAGGAGCGCCCGGCGCGGCCGACCGCGTCTCGAGACCGGGCCGCCCCGCTGCCTCCGTGCTCGCCGCCGCCTGCCGCCGCAGCTCGAGGTACTGGTCGACGCCGCGCGGGAGGTCGCGCAGGTGCCCGTCGAGGATCGCGAACTGCCGGTCGGTGACGCGCTCGATGAGGTACCGATCGTGGCTCACGACGAGGAGCGTCCCCGGCCACGAGTCGAGCAGGTCCTCGATCGCCGCGAGCATGTCGGTGTCGAGGTCGTTCGTCGGCTCGTCGAGGATGAGCACGTTCGGCTCGGCGAGCAGGATCAGCAGCAGCTGCAGCCGTCGCTTCTGGCCGCCCGACAGGTTCTTCACGGGCGTCGAGAGCTGCGCGTTCGTGAACCCGAGCCGCTCGAGCAGCTGACCCGGCGTCAGCTCGACGGCCTTCGAGCCCTCGCCGATCCTGTAGGCGGTGCGCTGCTCCGCGACGACGGCGCTCACGCGCTGCTCGCTCCACTCGGCGAGCTCCGCGAGCTCCTGGCTCAGCGTCGCGATCTTCACGGTCTTGCCGCGCTTCACGCGGCCGGTCGTCGGCTCGACCGCACCGGTGACGAGTCCGAGCAGCGTCGACTTGCCCGCGCCGTTCACGCCGAGGATGCCGGTCCGCTCGCCGGGCGCGATGCGCCACTCGACGTCGTGCAGCACGGTCTTCGTGTCGGGCGCCTCCGGCGCGGCATCCGCCACCGGATAGACCACGGACACGTCGAGCAGGTCGACGACGTCCTTGCCGAGGCGCGACACCGCGAGCCGGTTGAGCTCGATCGGGTTGCGCGCGGGCGGCTCGTTCTCGATGAGGTGGTTCGCCGCCTCGATGCGGAACTTCGGCTTCGAGGTGCGCGCCGGCGCGCCCCGGCGCAGCCAGGCGAGCTCCTTGCGCATGAGGTTCTGCCGCTTGGCCTCGGATGCCGCGGCCATCCGGTCGCGCTCCACGCGCTGCAGCACGTAGGCGGCGTAGCCGCCCTCGAACGGCTCGACGATGCCGTCGTGCACCTCCCACGTGGCGGTGCACACCTCGTCGAGGAACCAGCGGTCGTGCGTCACGACGACGAGCGCACCGGCATCCGTCGCCCATCGCGCCTTCAGGTGCTGCGCGAGCCAAACGATGCCCTCGACGTCGAGGTGGTTCGTGGGCTCGTCGAGGAACACGACGTCCCAGTCGCCGATGAGCAGGGCCGCGAGCGCGACGCGCCGGCGCTGGCCGCCCGACAGGCTCGAGACCTGCGCCTGCCACGGGACGTCGGCGAGCAGGCCGCCGATCACGTCGCGCACCTTCGCGTCGCCCGCCCACACGTGCTCCTCGATGCCGCCCACGACGGCCTCCGCGACCGTGTGGCCCGGGTCGACCGCGTCGGCCTGGTCGAGCATCCCGATCCGGATGCCGCGGCGGTGCGTCACCCGTCCGCCGTCGGGTTCGAGCCGCGTCGCCAGCAGCTTCAGCAGGGTCGACTTGCCGTCGCCGTTGCGGCCGACGACGCCGATGCGGTCGCCCTCGTCGATGCCGAGGGTGACCTCGTCGAAGACCGTGCGCGTCGGGAACTCGAGGTGCAGGCGCTCAGCGCCGAGGAGGTGTGCCATGTCCCGACGAGCCTACGCGTGCACGATGCGGGCGCCGTAGACGGGCCCGTGCACGTGCACCGCGTTCAGGCGCGCGGCCGAGAGCGCGACCTGGAGCTCGAGGGCCGTGTCGGCGTCCTCGGCGAGGAACGCGACCGTGGGACCCGAGCCCGAGACGAGGCCCGCGATCGCACCGTGCGTCTCGCCGAGCTCGAGGATGCCGCCGAGGCCCGGCGCGAGCCCGAGTGCGGCGGCCTGCAGGTCGTTGTGCAGCGCGTCGGCGAGCAGGTGCGCGTCGCCGGCCCGCAGCGCCTGCAGCACGGCCGTGTCGACGGTCGGCGACGACGTGGGCGCGTTCAGGAGCGGATCGGTCTCGCGGCGGCGGTCGAGCTCGCGGTAGACGCCGGGCGTCGAGAGCCCGAACTCCGCGACCGCGAGCACCCAGTGGAACGAACCGGTCGCGAGCGCCGGGCTGAGGCGGTCGCCGCGTCCCGTGCCGATCGCGGTGCCGCCCGTGAGGGCGAAGGGCACGTCGGCGCCGAGCTTCGCCGCGAGCGCGTGCAGCTCGTCCTTCGAGAGCGCGGTGCCCCACATCGCGTCGCAGGCGACGAGGGTCGCCGCGGCATCCGCCGAGCCGCCGCCCATGCCGCCCGCGATGGGCACGTGCTTCTCGATCTCGAGGTGCACGCCGCCGGGCACGCCGGCGGTGCGGGCGAGCAGCTTCGCGGCCTTGATCGCGAGGTTCGAGGCATCCGTCGGCAGGCTCGACGTGTCGATGCTGCCGCCGAACGTGACGCTGAACTCATCGTCGGGCCAGGCCTTCACGTCCTCGTAGAGCGAGACGGCCTGGTAGGCGGTGGCGACGTCGTGGTAGCCGTCGGGCTGCACCTCGCCCACGCGCATGAAGAGGTTGACCTTGCCGGGCGCCCGGACGTGCACTGCCTCGTCGGTCGCCGCGATCGTCATGAAGCCACGCTATCCCACGGCCTCGGCGCCGAGGCGGGCTCGTGCAGCGGGTCAGCCGACCGATCGCAGCCACTCGCGCATGCGGTCCTTGACCTCGGCGAGCCGCGTGTCGTCGGGCATGCGCCCCCACGTGAGGCCGATCGACGAGCGACCGCCGGCGACCGGGCTGACCGTCGCGAGCACGTACTCGCCGCCCTCGAGCGGGAACCGGGCCGTCGGATGCTTCGCGGTGAGGTTGAGCGCGAGCGGATCCACGTCGAGCCGCAGCGTCACCACCGCGGCGAGCGCCCGCAGCGCGTCGGTCGGCGCGAGGTCGACCGTGCGGCTCACGCTCGCCTCGAACGTGCCGTCCTGCCGTTGGCCCGGCCGGCGGATGCCGCGTGCCTGCTCGTACCCGACCGTGACGCCCTGCGCCCACCAGCCGTCGACCCCGTGCTCCCGCACGAGCCAGGTGGCGACCTGCTGGTGCGTCCACGTCGCGGCCCTCGCCTCGTCGAGGAGCGCGAACCACTCGGCGCGGTCCCGGCCCGTCGCCGCGCGAACCGCGTCGTCGCCGACGCCCTCGGCGTTGCTGGCCACCGGCGTGCTCATGGCTCCACGGTAGTGCGGTCGCCGGAGGCGCGGAAGGCGCATGCAGCCGCATCCGGCGGTCGCGCCGGCGTCAGGCTCGCGCCGTCTCCGACGCCCGGGCGATCGCGAGGAAGTCCTCGACGCGCAGCTGCTCGCCGCGCGTCTGCGGGTCGACACCGGCCCGCTCCAGCGCCGCCGCGGCGGCCGCGGAGGAGCCGCCGAGCACACTCGAGAGCGCCTGCCGGAGCATCTTGCGGCGCTGCTGGAAGGCCGCGTCGACGAGCGCGAACGTCGCGCGCCGCTCCGCCTCGGTGCCGGGCTCCTCGTCGCGCTCGAAGCCGACGAGCACCGAGTCCACGTTGGGAACCGGCCAGAACACCATGCGCGACACCTGGCCCGCGAGGCGCCAGTTGCCGTACCACGCGGCCTTGACGCTCGGCGCGCCGTAGACCTTCGACCCGGGGTCCGCGGCGAGGCGATGTCCGACCTCGGCCTGCACCATGACGATGCCGGCCCGCAGCGACGGGAAGTGCTCGAGCAGGTGCAGGAGCACGGGCACCGACACGTTGTAGGGCAGGTTGGCCACGAGCCGCACCGGCTCGCCCGGCAGCTCGGTGACCCGCAGCGCGTCGTCGTGCACGACCGTCAGCGGGCGCCCCGGCTGCATGATGCTCACGGTGTGCGGCAGCTGCTCGGCGAGGCGCCGGTCGATCTCGACGGCGACGACGGATGCCCCGGCCTCGAGCAGCCCGAGCGTGAGCGACCCGAGGCCCGGTCCGATCTCGAGCACCGTCTCGCCGGGCTGCACGCCCGCGGTCTGCACGATGCGGCGGACCGTGTTGCCGTCGTGCACGAAGTTCTGGCCGAGCTTCTTCGTCGGCGTCACGTCGAGGAGCTCGGCGAGATCGCGGATCTCCGCAGGACCGAGCAGGCGCGGAGCCGGCTCGTCGCCGTCCGCCGCATGGCGATGGGCGTTCACGCCCTGGTCTCCCCCATGGGCACATCATCCCACGAGCCGTACACGCGCTCGGTATTTGCGGCGACCTGCGCGCAGAGCTCGTCGAGGTCGGCGCCGAGCACCTCGGCCATGAACCGCATCGTGTGCGGCACCAGGTAGGGCGCGTTCGGACGCCCGCGCAGCGGCACGGGCGTGAGGTACGGGGCATCCGTCTCGACGAGGATGCGGTCGAGCGGCGCGACCCGCAGCGCCTCGCGCAGGTTCTCGGCGTTCTTGAACGTCACGTTGCCGGCGAAGGAGAGGTACCAGCCGGCTTCGGCCGCGGTCGTCGCGAGCTCCTCGCCGCCCGAGAAGCAGTGGAACACCGTGCGCTCGGGGGCACCGACGCGCCGCAGCGTCTCGAGCACCTCGTCGTGCGCGTCGCGGTCGTGGATCTGCAGCGCGACGCCGTGCCGCTTCGCGATGTCGATGTGCGCCTCGAACGAGCGGAACTGGGCGCCGCGGCCGTCCTCGCCCGTGCGGTAGAAGTCGAGCCCGGTCTCACCGACCGCGCGTACGCGCGGCCGGGCGGCGAGCTCGTCGATCACCGCGAGCGCGTCGTCGAGCGTGCCGGCCGCCTCGAGCTCGGGCGCCTCGTTCGGGTGCAGGGCCACGGCCGCGAGCAGGCGCGGCTCGCGCTCGGCGACGTCGGCCGACCAGCGGCTCGTCGCGACATCCGTGCCGACCTGCACGGCGCCCACGACGCCAACGGATGCCGCGCGCTCGAGGTGCTCGTGGACGTCGAGGGGCAGGGCGCCGTCGGCGATCTCGAGGTGCGTGTGGTTGTCGTAGACGCCGACGGCGAGCGGCTCGGGCAGCGGCGGATACGCCCTGGTCCCTGAGCCGGTCGAAGGGTCGGAGCGCGTGCGGAGGTGGTCAGGCATGTCGTTCGACGCGTCTCGATACGCGTCGCGCTCCGCGCGGCGCTACTCGACGAACGGGTACCGTCACTCGGCGACCTCGACGCGCGGGAAGAGCGCCTCGAGCGGCGACACGCGCGCGCCGACGGTCCACTCGTTCGCGCGGTCGATGCGCTGCTCCTGCACGGTGCCGGGCGCGCCGATCGCCGTCCACAGCTTCGCGGTCGCCTCCGGCAGCACGGGCGAGAGCAGCACGGCGAGCGTGCCGAGGCCGTGGTACGCCGTGGCGAGCACGGTCTCGAGGCGGGCGCGCTGGTGCGGGTCCTTCGCGAGCGTCCAGGGCTCCTCGACCGTCAGGTAGCCGTTGAGGGCGTCGACGAGCTCCCACGCGGCGGCGATCGCCTCGTGGATCGCGAGCCGGTTCACGGCCGACCACGAGGCATCCGTCGCTCGCTGCTCGATGGCCGCGATCTCATGATCGGCGGCCGAGAGCTCGCCGGCCGTCGGCACGACGCCGTCGCAGTAGCGGGTGATCATGGCGACGACGCGCGACGCGAGGTTGCCGAAGCCGTTGGCGAGCTCCGCCTGGTAGCGCGCGGCGAGGTCCTCCCACGAGAACGAGCCGTCCTGTCCGAAGTGGATCGCCGAGAGGAAGTAGAACCGGAACGCATCGGAGCCGAACGTCTCGGTGATCTGCGACGGCGCGATGCCCGTGAGCTTGGACTTCGACATCTTCTCGCCGCCGACGAGGAGCCAGCCGTGGCCGAACACGCCGCGAGGCACCTCGAGGCCGGCCGCCATGAGCATGGCCGGCCAGATCACGGCGTGGAACCGCAGGATGTCCTTGCCGACGATGTGCTGGGCGGGCCAGCGGCGCGCGAACTCCGCCTCGTCCTGCCCGTAGCCGACCGCGGTGACGTAGTTGAGCAGCGCGTCGAACCACACGTAGACGACGTGCGTGTCGTCCCACGGGACCTTGACGCCCCAGTCGAACGTCGAGCGCGAGATCGAGAGGTCGGCGAGGCCCTGACGCACGAACGAGACGACCTCGTTGCGCGCCGACTCGGGCTGCACGAAGTCGGGCTGCTCCTCGTAGAGCGCGAGCAGCTTGTCGGCGAACGCGGACATGCGGAAGAAGTAGTTCTTCTCGTGCAGCAGCTCGACGGGCTTCGAGTGGATGGCGCAGACGAGCTGGCCCTCGTACTCCCCCGTGCCCTCGACGAGCTCGGACTGCTGCTTGTACTCCTCGCAGCCGACGCAGTAGTAGCCCTCGTACTCGCCCGTGTAGATGTGGCCTTCGTCGTAGAGCTTCTGCAGGAAGCGCTGCACATTGACCTCGTGCCGCTCGTCGGTCGTGCGGATGAAGTCGTCGTTCGCGATGTCGATGGTCTCGAGCAGCGGCTTCCACGCCTCGTCGACGAGGCGGTCGGCCCACTCCTTCGGCGTCACGCCGTTGGCGGTCGCGGTGCGCAGGATCTTCTGGCCGTGCTCGTCGGTGCCCGTGAGCGACCACGTGTCCTCGCCGGCCTGGCGGTGCCAGCGCGCGAGCACGTCGGCCGCCACCTCCGTGTACGCGTGCCCGATGTGGGGCACGTCGTTCACGTAGAAGATGGGCGTGGTGATGTAGAACGAGGAGGCGTCGGCCATGCGCTCAATCCTATGGGCGCGCGGATGCCCCGAGCGCCGGGTTACGCCCCAGGCGGACTCGCCCGCGGTGCCGCCCCGCTGCTGGGCGCGCGGCGCATTCGGCCCCTCCGCTCACGCGTTCCTGGCGCGCTCCTCACGGTGCCGACGACGCACGCTGCCGTCGCCGACGGCGGGCGGCACGGCCTCCTCCACGTCCATGTGCGCGTGCGGGGTGAGCACGCCGAGGGTCACGTCCTGCTCCTTGAGCTCGGGCTCCTGCACGCGCTGCCCGGCGTAGCCGACGACCCTGAGGCCGAGCACGATCTTGCCGGGCGCCTCGCGCTTCTCGAGCGCGCGGTACGCGTCGGCGACGGCGTCGAGGGGGAACACGTCGGCGATGGGCAGCCGGATGCGTCGTGCCGCCGCGAGCGCGGCGACCCGCCCGAGGGCGACCACGTCGCCCGGCGAGACGTGCATGACGCCGTGCTCGTCGACGGCGTCCCAGTCGAGCACCGTCAGCACGCGCGACGGATGGACGCCGAGCGCGCGCGCCGCGGCGGTCTGCCCGCCGAGGAAGTCGAGGAACGCGGTCACGGGTCCGGGCGTCAGCAGGCGCACCCGCTCGGCGAGGCCCTCGCCGTAGCCGGTCGGGATGATGCCGAACTGGCGCAGGAAGTCGAAGCGGGTCTCGACGCTCGTGCCCACCACGGTCGCCCCGCGCATGCGGGCGAACTGGGCCGCGAGGCATCCGACGCCACCGGCCGCCGCGGTCACGACCACCGTGTCGCTCGGGCCGAGCTGCAGGCCCTCGACGGCGCTCCACGCCATCGTGCCCGCGGTGTACAGCGACCCCGCCACCTCCCACGAGAGGGCGGGCGGACGCGGCATGAGGTTGCCTTCGGGCACGACGACGTGCGTCGCCTGCGCGCCGTGCGAGACGAAGCCCATGACCTCGTCGCCTCGCGAGAACCGCTCGGCGCCGGGCCCCGTCGCGATCACCACGCCGGCGAGGTCGCGTCCCTCGGTCGCCGGGAGCTCGACCGGCCATCGCTCGGGGTGATCGCCGCGCCGGATCGCGCTCTCGACCGGGTTCAACCCCGTCGCGAACACCTCGACGAGCACCTCGCCCGGGCCTGGTTCGGGCATGGGCATCTCGACGACCTCCAGCACCTCAGGGCCCCCGAATGCTGCGAACCTCACTGCGTGCGCCATATGGCACCTCCACCGTTGTGCGGTACTGCCATTGTCCCCCTGATGGGGGGACAGCGGTGGAACATTCAGGGAGCGTCCAGATGCGGTTCAGCCTCTGGTTGAACGTCGGATGGGCGCGCATCGGCGCGCGCCGGTGCTCAGTCGAGCGCGACGACGCCCGCAGCGCACTACTTGCGCGCCGCGAGCGCCGCCTCGTACAGGTCCCGCTTGCCGAGGCCGCTCTCCGCGGCCACGAGCGCCGCGGCGTCCTTCAGGCGGGTGCCGGATGCCGCGAGCTCGAGCACGCGGTCGAGGGCCCCCGCGGGATCCGCCGACCCCTCGGGCGCGCCACCGACGACGATGCAGATCTCGCCGCGCACGCCATCGGCGGCCCAGGCGGCGAGCTCGCCGAGGCCGCCGCGGCGCACCTCCTCGTGCAGCTTGGTGAGCTCCCGGCACACCGCGGCCGGGCGATCGGCACCGAACGCGTCGGCGAGCGCCTCCAGGCTCACGGCCAGTCGCGACGGCCCCTCGAAGAACACGAGCGTGCGGCGGTCGCCCGCGAGCTCGGCGAGGCGGCGCGCGCGGTCGCCCGCCTTGCGCGGCAGGAACCCCTCGAATGCGAACCGGTCGGTCGGCAGGCCCGAGACGGCGAGCGCGGTGATCACGGCCGACGGACCGGGGATCGCGGTCACCCCGACGTCCCCGGCGACCGCGGCCTGCACGAGCGGGAAGCCCGGGTCGGAGACGGTCGGCATGCCCGCGTCGGAGAGCACGAGCAGATCCTGCTCACGCGCGAGCTCGACGAGGTCGGCGGCCTTCTGCCGCTCGTTGTGCTCGTGCAGCGCGATGAGGCGCGGCCGGTTGGCGACGCCGAGCCCGGCGAGCAGCCGCTGCGTCACGCGGGTGTCCTCGGATGCCACGACCGCGGCCTGCTCCAGCGCCTCGCGCAGGCGCGCCGACGCGTCGCCGAGGTTGCCGATGGGCGTCGCCGCGAGGATGATCATGCCCCCAGTGTCCCCCATCCCCGTCCCCGAGAGTGGTGGGCACGGTTCGCGCGATTACTCTGGGGCGCATGGGTGTTGAGACGGGCGCCGCCGACGCGCGCGAATCGCGTGCAGGCGACGACCCGGCGAAGCATCCCGAGGACGGGGCAAGGGCCGAGACATCCGGCGACGACACGCCCCCTGCACCGACCGCGCCCGACGCCGAGGCCGCCGGCACCCCCGCCCGCGCAGACGACGACGACGAGCGCGGCACGCCGCTCGATCGCTGGTGGGGCCGCGTCCTCTCGACGCCGCGACGTCGCACCCTCTGGTACTGGGGCGGGCCGATCCTCGTCACGCTGCTCGCCGCCGTGCTGCGGTTCTGGAACCTCGGGCACCCGCAGGCGATCGTCTTCGACGAGACGTACTACGTCAAGGACGCGTGGACGCTGCTCCACAACGGCTACGAGTCGGCCTGGCCCGAGAACGCCGACGCGGACTTCGCCCGCGGCGACACCGACATCTTCACGACGGACCCGGCCTACGTGGTGCATCCGCCGCTCGGCAAGTGGATGATCGCGCTCGGCATGGCCGTCTTCGGCGCCGACAGCGCGTTCTGGTGGCGGGCCACGACGGCGCTCGCGGGCACCGCCGCGGTGTTCATCCTGGCCATGGTCGCGCGCCGGCTCTGGCCCTCGACGATCGTCGCGGTGATGGCGGCGTTCCTGCTCGCGATCGACGGCAACGCCATCGTGATGTCGCGCGTGGCGCTGCTCGACAACTGGATCATGCTGTTCGCGCTGCTCGGCTTCTGGTTCGTGCTGCTCGATCGCGAGTACGCCGCGCGCGAGCTCGCCCGGCGGCTGGCCGATGCCCGCGCGCAGGGGCGCGATCCGCACTACGGGCCCGCGCTCTGGGCGCGGCCGTGGGTCGTCGCGGCAGGCGTCGCGTTCGGCGCGGCGTGCGCCGTGAAGTGGTCGGGCGCGTGGTTCCTCGCGGCGTTCGGGCTCTACCTCATCGTCGTCGACGCCCTCGCACGCCGGCGCTCGGGCGTGCCGTTCTGGCTCACGGGCGCGGTGCTGAAGCAGGGGCCGGTGACGTTCCTGCTGATGGTGCCGGTCGCCCTCGCCGTGTACCTCGCGTCGTGGACGGGCTGGCTCACGACGGACGGCGGCTACTACCGGCACTGGGCCGACGAGGCCGAGAACGCGGCCACCGGCTTGTTCGCCTGGGTGCCGCACGCGCTGCAGAGCCTGTGGCACTACCACCAGTCCGCGTACACGTACCACATCGGCGTGCACGCCACGCATCCGTCGCAGGCGAACCCGCTGACCTGGCTCATCATGGTCAAGCCCACGAACATGTACTTCTCGTCGACCGACGACGGGTCGGGCGGATGCGGCGCCGCGACCTGCTGGGAGTCGATCATCGGCATCGGCAACCCGCTCATCTGGTGGGCGGCCGCGCTCGCGTGCCTCTACCTCCTGTATCGGCTCGTGCGCTACCGGGAGTGGCAGGTCGGACTCGTCCTGCTCGGCCTCGCGGCGGGGTACCTGCCGTGGCTCGCCTACCTCGACCGCACGGTGTTCCAGTTCTACTCGATCGCGTTCCAGCCCTACACGATGCTGGCGCTCACCGCCGTGCTCATGATCATCCTCGGCCGACGCGACGACCTGCGATGGCGCCGAGAACGTGGGATCGCCATCGTGGCGATCTTCCTCGGCTTCGCCCTGCTCATCTCGGCGTTCTACTACCCGATCTGGACCGCCGTGCCGGTCACGCCCGAGTTCCGGCAGCTCCACTTCTGGACGCCCGCCTGGGCGACGTGAGCCCGGTGCGCGAACGGATGCCGGGACTCGCCGTCGCGGCATCCGCGGCGCTCGTGGCATGGCTCGTGCACCTCGCCGTGCCGGCCGTCCCGATCCTCACGGCCGCGGTGGCCCTCGGGATCGTGGTCGGCCAGGTGCCCGCGCTGCAGCCCGCGCTCGCCGGCCGCCTCGCGCCGGGGATGCAGCTCGCCGCGCGCCGCCTGCTGCGCCTCGGCATCGTCCTGCTCGGCCTGAAGCTCAGCCTCGTCGACATCGCCGGCCTCGGCTGGATCACGATCCTGACGACGATCGCGGTCGTCGTGCTGACGTTCGCCGGCACGATCGGGCTCGGGCGGGCGCTCGGGCTGCCCGGCCACCAGCCGGTGCTCGTCGCGAGCGGGTTCGCGATCTGCGGCGCCTCCGCGATCGGCGCGATGGGGGCGACCGTGCGCGCCCGCGACGAGGAGCAGGCGGTGCCCGTCGCGCTCGTGACGCTGTGCGGCACGCTCGCCATCGCGGTGCTGCCCGCGCTGTGGCATCCGCTCGGGCTCTCGGCGACGGGCTTCGGGCACTGGGTCGGCGCGGGCGTGCACGACGTCGGGCAGGTCGTGGCGACGGCGCAGCTCGCGGGGCCGGCCGCGCTCGCGGTCGCGGTCGTCGTGAAGCTCACGCGCGTGCTCATGCTCGCGCCGATGGTGGCGATCACCGCCGCGGTCGAGCGGCGACGCGCGATCGAGCCGGCCGGCCCGCGCCCGCCGATCGTGCCGCTGTTCATCGCCGGCTTCCTCGCGGCGGTGCTGCTCAACTCGTTCGTGCCGCTGCCCGAGTGGCTGCTCACGGGCGCCGACGTCGCGCAGACCGCGCTGCTCGCGACGGCGCTGTTCGCGCTCGGCGCGTCCATCCGCGTGGTCGAGCTCGTGCGCACCGGATGGCGCGCCCTCGTCGTGGGCCTCACGTCGTGGGTGCTCGTCGCGGCGCTCGCCTACGGCGCGGTGCTGCTCGGCTGAGCGGCGGGGGCGACCGGCGTTCGCGCCGCTCAGCGCACGGCGAGCACGAGCTTGCCGCGCACGTCGCCCGCCTCGAACCGGGCGACGGCCTCGGCCGCCCGCTCGAGCGCGAACACCGCGTCGACGACCGGCCGCACCTCGCCCGCGTCGATGCGCCGGGTCATCTCGGCGAGGTCGTCGCCGTCGCGCTTCGCCGCAAGGGTGCGCAGGTGCTGCGGCACGAACGGCGACGTGACGGATGCCGCGGCGATGCGCCCGAGCGGCCCGAACACGCGGCCGCCGCGGCCCGAGGACAGCACGAGCGTGCCGCCCCGGCGCAGCGCCCGGCGCGTGCGGCCGAGGGAGTGGTCGGCGACCAGGTCGAACACGACGTCGTAGCGTCCCTGGTGCGCGGTGAAGTCCTCGGTCGTGTGGTCGATCACGTGGTCGGCGCCGATGGCGAGCACGTGGTCGGCCTTCGCGCCACGGCAGACGCCGGTGACCTCGGCGCCCATCGCCTTCGCCAGCTGCACGACGAACCCCCCGACGCCGCCCGACGCCCCGTTCACCAGCACGTGCTGCGCTGGTCGGACCCCCGCGAGCCGCAGTCCCTGCAGCGCGGTCGTGCCCGACACCGGCACGGCCGCGGCGTGCACCGCGTCGACCGAGGTCGGCCGCCGCGCGACGAAGCCCTCGGGCACCGTGACGAACTCGGCCCAGCCGCCCTGGTCGGACTCCGCGTACACGGGGTCGCCGACGCGGAACCGCGTGGCCGACGATCCGACCGCGACGACCTCGCCCGCCACGTCGCGGCCGGGCACCGGTCGCCTCGGACGCGAGAGCCCGAACGCGAGTCGCACCATGCGCGGCTCGCCGTGCATGAGGAACACGTCGCCGGCGCTCACGGCCACCGCTTCGACGCGGATGAGCACCTCGTCGGCGGCGGGCTCGGGCGCGTCGAGGTCGGCGAGCTCGAGCACCTCGGGTCCGCCGTAGCGGTGCTGCACGACGGCCCTCACGCGGGCGCGCCGTTCGCCTCGCACGTGTCGGCGGTGCTCGCCGACACTGCCGCATCCTCCGGCTCCGCGGCATCCGTGATCGCGATCACGACGCTGCCGACCTTGTGCCCGCTCTCGACGCGGCGGTGCGCGGCGACGAGCTCCTCGAGCGGCACGACGCGGTCGACGACCGGGACGAACGCGCCCGACTCCACGAGCGCGGCGAGCTGCTCGAGCTCGACGCCCTTCGTGCGCGGGTCGCGCAGGCCGGTGAACGCGATGGCCGCGCGCCGGCCGCCCCGGAAGAGGCGGGTCCACGGCGCCTGCAGCATGATCGCCGCGGTCGGCACCGTCGTGAGGTAGAAGCCGTGGGCCGTGAGGGCGCGTCGACAGGCGCCGAAGGAGCGCTTGCCGACCGCATCGAAGATCACGTCGTAGGCCTCGCGCTCGGACGTGAAGTCCTCGCGCGTGTAGTCGATGACGCGGTCGGCGCCCAGTGAGCGCACGAGCTCCGCGTTCGGGCCGCTCGTGACCGCGGTGACGGATGCCCCGAGGTGCTTCGCGAGCTGCACCGCGGCCGAGCCGACCGTGCCCGAGGCGCCGTTCACGAGGACGGACTGCCCGGGTCGCACCTCCCCCGCGTCGCGCAGGAACGGCAGGGCGGTCAGGAAGCCGTCGACGGTCGCGACGGCGTGCGCGGCATCCAGCCCGGCCGGCGCGTGGGCAACGGCGGCATGCTCGCCGACCACGACGTACTCGGCGGTCGCGCCCGCACCGACCTCGGCGGCGCCGAAGACCCGGTCGCCCGGCGCGAAGCGCGTCACGTCGGCGCCGACGCGCTCGACCGTGCCCGCGAACTCCGTGCCGAGCCTCGGGTACTTCGGCCGTCGCAGCCCGAAGAACAGACGGGCGAACCACGGGGTGCCCGAGCGGCTCACGGCGTCGGCGACGCCGACCGCCGAGGCATCCACCCGCACCAGCACCTCGTCGTCGCCGACCTCGGGAACGGGCCGCTCCTCGATCCGGATCACCTCGGCCGGTCCGTACCGGTCGAACCTCGCTGCCCTCATCGCTTCGTCTCCTCGACCTCGGGGTACTGGAACACGTCGTCGAGCGGGACCCCGAACACCCGCGCGATCTGGAAGGCCATCTCAAGCGACGGCGAGTAGCGGCCCTGCTCGATGGCGATGACGGTCTGGCGGGTCACCCCGAGGCGCTGCGCCAGCTCGGCCTGGGTCATCTCGCCGTGGCGGAACCGCAGCGCGCGAAGGTCGTTCGTCACGCGCGTGGGCTTCACCATGTCGGCACGCCCCTGCGGTACGCGACCAGCCGCGTGATGCTCTCGAGCAGCGCCGAGAGCACGAAGCACAGGTAGATGACGTTCGCGATCCAGAACCAGTCGGCCTCGAGCATTGCGAGCACGAGGGCGCCGAGCGCCCCGATCACGACGAACGAGCTGCCGACCCGGGTGCCCAGCCGGTCGATCTCCTTGTCGCGGACGTCGCCCCTGGTGCTCTCGCTCGGGAACACGATCTCGACGAGGATGCGCAGCACGATCGTCACGACGATCGCGCCGCCGATCGTCCAGAGCATGATCGGCACGTAGTCGACGTCGGCCACCGGGACTCCGCCGACCAGTTGGGGCAGCAGCAGCGAGAGGTACACGGTGTAGCCGACGACGGCGATGACCAGGTAGACCCAGGTCCCTTTCTCCTCGTAGGACATGCCAGCTCCTCAGGTAAACAATGTTTGACATGGCTAGTGTCAACCAAACACGACACCATGTCAAGCATTCTTTACACGCGATGCGACGATCGAGCGGATGCCGCGGCGCGAGGCCGCGGCATCCGCTCGGTACGCGATCGCGGCTAGTGGCTGCCGTCGACGAGCTTGAGGCCGACGACGCAGCCCACGAGGCCCGCGATCAGCGCGAGCTTCATCCACGAGACGTCCGAGTCGCCCGTGACCATCGCCCAGATCACCGTGAGCGCCGCGCCGATCCCGACCCACACCGCGTACGCGGTGCCCGTGGAGATGTCGCGCATCGCCCAGGCGAGCCCGCCCATCGAGAGCACGAGCGCGCCGAAGAAGATGACCGACGGCCAGAGCTTCGTGAAGCCCTCGGACTTGCCGAGCGCCGTCGCCCAGACGGCCTCGAGCACGCCGGATGCGATGAGGATGACCCAAGCCATGACTGTCCACTCTCCTGAGTGCCAGTCTTGTCGCGTTCCGGGTACTGGGTTCCCTCGTCCGGGGCCGCGCGGTGCGACCTCCCTCGAGGCTAGCAAGCGGGCCTGATCAAGCCCTGTGCAGCCGGTGCAGCCCAGTGCGCGGCCGGGCAGCGGATGCCCCCGGCATCCGCTCGCGTCATGCCATGCCGCTGCGCCAGTTCGGCGCCCTGCGCGCCACCCGAACTGGCGCAGCAGGCGTCGAAGTGGCGCAGTCGGCGAGCGGATGCCGCGCGGCATCCGCTCGCGTCAGGCCCGCGCGACCTCGGCGAAGTGCTCGACCACCGGGAACGGCTCGTAGAACTCATGCAGCAGCGCGCGCCAGCGCTCGTACTCGGGCGAGCCGCGGAAGCCCTGCTCGTGCGCCTCGACGCTCTCCCAGTGCACGAGCAGCAGGTACGCGCTCGGCGTCTCGAACGAGCGCGACAGCGTCAGGTCGACGAACCCGGGCATCGACGCGATGATCGGCTTCGCCTCGGCGAACGCCGCCTCGAAGTCGCGCTCGCGGCCGGGGACGACGGGCAGGATCGCGTGCTCGAGGATCATCCCCCGAGCCTAGGGCGGCAGGATCCCGACGACGATCGGCAGGCATTCACGGCCGGCATCCGGTGGCGCGGACGCAGGATGGACGCATGGACATCGCCGACGACGCCGCCCTCCTCGTGATCGACGTGCAGCAGGGGTTCGACGACCCCGGCTGGGGACCCCGCGACAACCCAGACGCGGAGGCGAACATCGGCCGGCTCGTCGCCGCCTGGACGGACGCGGGGCGTCCGATCGTCCTCGTGCGGCACGACTCCGAGGAGGAGGGCTCGCCGCTCGCGCCCGGCACTCCGGGCAACGCGCTGAAGGACGTGGTGGCCGACGCCCCGCACGAGCTGTTCGTCTCGAAGCTGGTGAACTCGGCGTTCCACGGGACGCCCGACCTCGACGCGTGGCTGCGCGACCGCGGCATCCGACAGGTCGTGGTCTGCGGCATCCAGACGAACATGTGCGTCGAGACGACGGCGCGCGTCGGAGGCAACCTCGGCTACGACGTGATCGTGCCGCTCGACGCGACGCACACATTCGACCTCGAGGGGCCCGGCGGCATCCGGCTCACCGCCTCGGAACTCGCCCGCGCGACCGCCGTGAACCTCGACGGCGGCGAGTTCGCACGCGTGGTGTCGACCGACGACGTCGTCGGCTGAGCCGCCCGTTGCCCCCGGTTACGACGGTGCGCGAGGCGCCCCCGGCGCACGGCTAGCGTGGACCGCATGGCAGACCGCGAATACGGCTTCAAGACGCGTGCGATCCACGCGGGCAACATCCCCGACCAGGTGACGGGGGCCCGCGCCCTGCCGATCTACCAGACCAGCGCGTTCGTCTTCGACGACACGGCGGATGCCGCCGCGCGCTTCGCCCTGCAGAAGTACGGCAACATCTACTCGCGCCTCGCCAACCCGACCGTCGCGAGCTTCGAGGAGCGCGTCGCGAGCCTCGAGGGCGGACTCGGCGCCGTCGCGACCGCGTCGGGCCTCTCGGCGCAGTACATCACCTTCGCGAGCCTCGTCGGCGCGGGCGACCACATCGTGGCGAGCGCGAACCTCTACGGCGGCTCGATCACGCAGCTCGACGTGACGCTGCGCCGCTTCGGCGTCGACACGACGTTCGTCGCGAGCGCCGACGCCGAGGACTACGCCGCGGCCATCCAGGAGAACACGAAGGCGCTCTTCGTCGAGACGATCGCGAACCCGTCGGGCGAGATCGCCGACCTCGAGGCGCTCGCCGACGTCGCGCACGCGCACGGGATCCCGTTCATCGTCGACTCGACGATCCCGACCCCCTACCTCAACCGCCCGATCGAGTGGGGCGCCGACATCGTCACGCACTCGGCGACGAAGTTCCTCGGCGGCCACGGCACGACCCTCGGCGGCGTCGTCGTGGAGTCGGGCCGGTTCCACTGGCATTCCGACAAGTTCCCGCTCTTCGGCGAGCCCGTGCCGCACTACGGCGGCCTGCAGTGGTCGGGCAACTTCGGCGAGTACGCGTTCCTCACCCGCCTGCGCGCCGAGCAGCTGCGCGACATCGGCCCCACGCTCGCGCCGCACTCGGCGTTCCTGCTCGCGACGGGCGTCGAGACGCTGCCCTACCGCATCCAGGCGCACGTCGACAATGCGCGCACGGTCGCCGAGTGGCTCGAGCAGGATCCGCGCGTCGAGCGCGTGTTCTGGGCCGGCCTGCCGAACCACCCGCACCACGACCGGGCGCAGAAGTACCTGCCGCAGGGCCCCGGCTCGGTGTTCAGCTTCGAGGTCAAGGGCGGCCGCGCCGTCGGCCAGCAGCTCATCGAGTCGGTGAACCTCGCCAGCCACCTCGCGAACATCGGCGACGCGAAGACGCTCATCATCCACCCGGCGTCGACCACGCACGCCCAGCTCACCGAGCAGCAGCTGCTCGATGCCGGCGTCGGGCCCGGCGTCATCCGCCTGTCGGTGGGCATCGAGGACGCCGACGACATCATCTACGATCTGGACCAGGCGCTCGCCCAGGCCACGGGAGGCAAGTGATGACCGACACGCTCACGACCGAGTCGACGCTTCGACGGGCTCAGGGCAGCGCGGATGCCGCGACGGATGCCGCGGACGTCGAGACCGTCCGGCTCGTCAACGGCCTCTCCTGCGAACTGCCGGCGAACTCGCCGCTCGCGAAGCTGCTGCACTCGCAGCGCACGTGGACGGGGCCCGACGCGCGGCAGCGCCTGCGCATCCTGAACGCCGCCGAGTCGGTCGCGATCGTCGGCGCCTCGCCGAAGCCGTCGCGCTCGAGCTACTTCGTCGGCACGTACCTGCAGCAGTCGAGCGACTACCGCCTCTACTTCGTGAACCCGAACGAGACCGAGATCCTCGGCGAGCCGGCGTACGCGAGCCTGACGGACCTGCCCGAAGTGCCCGACATCGTCGTGGTGTTCCGCCGCGGCAGCGACATCCCGCAGGTCGTCGACGACGTGGTCGCCTCCGGCGCGAAGACCGTCTGGGTGCAGCTCGGCATCTGGAACCAGGACGCCGCGTACTACGGCGAGGAGCAGGGGCTCACGGTCGTCATGGACCGCTGCATCAAGGTCGAGCATGCGCGGTTCCACGGCGGGCTGCACCTGCTCGGCTTCGACACGGGCCAGATCACGGCGCGCAAGACCGTCCGCTAGCGCGACGGCCGCGGAGCCTCAGGCCGCCGACGACTCGGATGCCGCCGACTCGGATGCCGCCGACTCGAATGCCGACGACTCGGATGCCGCCGACTCGGATGCCCCGTCGACGTCGCGCCCGTACGCCATCATCAGGAAGCTCCGGCCGCTCGGCAGTTCGACCACGTGCTCGCGCTCGGGCAGGCGCGCGAATCCGAGCCGCTCGTAGAGCCGCTGCGCCGACCGCATCTCGGGTCCGGTGTTGAGCACCACGCGACGGATGCCGCGACGAGCGGCGAGCTCCATGACGTGCCGTACGAGCACCTCGCCGACCCCGCGGCCGCGCGCCCCGGCCGAGACCCCGAGGAACCGGAAGTCGAGCTCGTCGTCGTGCTGCGCGACGGCCGACATGCGACGGCCGGCCCGCGGCGTCGAGACGGTGCCGAGCAGCGCGCCCGTCGCGGCATCCGCGGCCACCCACACCTCGTGCTCGCCGGCCCGCCCGGCGACCGACTCGATCTCGGCGAGGTAGTCGGGGCTCAGCACGAAGTCGCCGGCGTAGGCCCGACGGGCGAGCGCGCCGACCGCCTCGTGCTCGTCGTCGCGCACGAGGCGCACCTCGACGCCGCCGGATGCGGAGGAGGACTTGGGCGCGGGCGCGAAGGTCGTGCCGCTCGGGTCGGTGGAGGACATCCGACCAAGCCTACGTGGCGCCGGCTGGGCGACCGCCGAGCCGCCGGGAGGACGACGGTGACGGCACCCGACACCACCCGCTGACACCACTTGACGCAGCGAGTGACACCAATCTGACGCAGATGGTGTTGACATGACACCACTGTGGTGTCACACTGGTGTCATGGAACTCACCGGATACGTCGACGAACTCCAGCGCCAGCTGGCCATCGCAGCCGAGGCCGGCGGCGAGGAGGCACTCGGTCTCGCACAGCGACTGACCGCCCCCCTCGACGCCTCCGTGCGGCTGGTGCTGCTCGAGGCGCTCTCCGACGCCGCGGCGGAGATCACCGCAGAGCTCGCCCCCGGCGCCGTCGACGTGCGGCTCCGCGGTCGCGATCCCGAGTTCGTCGTCACGGTTCCCCCGGCGACGACGTTCGAGCCCGCGTCCGATCGTTCGGCGCCGGCGACGGAGCTCCCCGCGGCATCCGCTGCGCTGCCCATCGCCGACGACGCGTCGACGAGCCGCACCACGCTCCGCATCCCCGACCAGCTGAAGGCCCAGGTCGAGCTGGCCGCCGCCCGCGACGGCGTCTCCGTCAACACCTGGCTCGTGCGCGCGATCGCCGCCGCCGTCGAGCCCGCCCCCTCGCGGCCCACCGAGACCCGCCCGGCCGACGGCGACGCGAACCGCGTCACCGGCTGGGTCCGCTGATCCACCGACCATCACGAAGGAGTCATCATGACCAGCTACGAGACCCCGCATCCCGTCGTCGTCGACCTCGACCTCGGCTGGGGCGACGTGAACGTCGTCGCCTCCGACCGAGCCGACACCGTCGTCGAGGTCCGGCCCGCCAACCCCGAGAAGTCGAGCGACGTCAAGACCGCCGCCGACGCGAAGGTCGAGCTCGTCGGCGACGTGCTCACCGTGCGCACGACGAAGGGCTGGCTGCACTACACCCCGTTCGGCGGCTCCGGCCAGGTCGACGTCACGATCCAGGTACCCGACGGCTCCGAGGTACGCGGCGCGACCGGCGCCGGCCGCCTCCTCGCCGAGGGATCCTTCGGCGCCGTCGCCTATCGCAGCGGCGCCGGCGACGTCCGGGTCGACGAGGCCGAGCGCGTCACGGCCCGCACTGCGTCCGGCGCGATCATCGTCGGTCGCGCGACCGGCGCCGTGGAGCTCACCTCCTCCGCCGGCAGCATCCGCATCCGCGAGCTCTCCGGCGAGGCGATCATCAAGAACCCCAACGGCTCCACGACGATCGGCGAGGTGACCGGCACGCTCGTCGTGCAGGGGGCCCACGGCGACGTCACCGTCGCCAACGCGCGCGGTGCGGTCACGGCGAAGAGCAGCTACGGCAACCTCCTCGTCGAGCGCATCGACGGCGGCCGGGTTCAGCTCGAGGCCGGTTACGGCGGCATCGAGGTGGGCGTGGCCGAGGGCACGGCCGCGTGGCTCGACGTCTCGAGCCAGCACGGCGCCGTCCGCAACAAGCTCACGCCCTCGGACGCGCCCGGCGCCGACGAGAACACGGTCGAGCTCCACGCCCGCACGAGCTGGGGCGACATCCTGATCCGCCGCCCGAGCACGACGCCGGCCCGCTAGCCGACCAGCAACACAGCCGGCACACCGACCCGCACCGCCACGCACGACCCGCCGGACGACCGACGTCCGACGTCGGGGTGGTCGAGTGCGCCCGGAAACACCACGAGAACACCGCACCAGCGCGCGACGCACGTCCCGTGCACCGCGCTCCAGATGAGAAACGGAGATCCAGATGACCACCGAACCGACCCAGGCACCCGCGATCCGCGTGCAGGGCCTGGAGAAGTCCTACGCGAAGGACCTGCAGGTGCTGCGCGGCGTCGACTTCGACGTCGCCCGCGGCAGCATCTTCGCCCTCCTCGGCTCCAACGGGGCCGGCAAGACCACCGTCGTGAAGATCCTGTCCACACTCCTCCGCGCCGACGCCGGCTCGGCCAGCGTGAACGGCTTCGACGTCGCGGCGAAGGGCGCGGAGGTCCGCGCCTCGATCAGCCTGACCGGGCAGTTCGCCGCGGTCGACGAGGTCCTCACCGGCCGCGAGAACCTGGTGCTCGTCGCGCAGCTTCGGCACCTCCCCGGTCCCGGCCGCATCGCCGACGACCTGCTCGCGCGCTTCTCGCTCACCGAGGCGGGCAACCGCAAGGTGGCCGAGTACTCGGGCGGCATGCGCCGACGCCTCGACATCGCGATGAGCCTGATCGGCAACCCGCCGATCATCTTCCTCGACGAGCCCACGACGGGGCTCGACCCGCAGGCGCGCATCGAGGTGTGGCAGTCCGTCAAGGAGCTCGCCGCGAACGGCACCACGGTGCTGCTCACGACGCAGTACCTCGACGAGGCCGAGCACCTCGCCGACCGGATCGCGATCCTGCACCAGGGCCGCATCCTCGTGAACGGCACGCTCGCAGAGCTCAAGGGCCTGCTGCCGCCGGCGAAGGTCGAGTACGTCGAGAAGCAGCCCACCCTCGAGGAGATCTTCCTCACCCTCGTCGGCGACGACGGCACCGCCGACGCCGACGCGGCCACCACCGCCACGACTCGAAAGGACCGATGATGACCACCGCAACCGGAACGATGACCACGACCACGCACTTCCTCGGCGACACCGCCGTGCTCACCGGCCGATCCCTGCGCCACATCACCCGCAGCCTCGACACGATCATCACGACCGCGATCATGCCGATCGCCTTCATGCTGCTGTTCGTGTTCGTCTTCGGCGGCGCGATCGACACGGGCTCGGACACGCAGTACGTGGACTACCTGCTGCCCGGCATCCTGCTCATCACGGTCGCCTCAGGTGTGTCCTACACGGCCTACCGGCTGTTCCTGGACATGCAGGGCGGCATCTTCGAGCGGTTCCAGTCGATGCCGATCGCCCGTTCGAGCGTACTGTGGGCGCACGTGCTGACCTCGCTCGTCGCGAACCTCGTGTCGCTCGCGATCGTCGTCGGCGTCGCGTTCATCATGGGCTTCCGCACGGGCGCCGACCTGCTGGCCTGGCTCGCCGTGGCGGGGATCATGGTGCTGTTCACCCTGGCCCTCACCTGGCTCGCCGTGATCCCGGGCCTCACCGCGAAGTCGGTCGACGGCGCGAGCGCGTTCTCGTACCCGCTCATCTTCCTGCCGTTCATCAGCTCCGCGTTCGTGCCCACCGAGAGCATGCCCGGCCCGGTCCGCGTCTTCGCGGAGTACCAGCCGGTCACGGCGATCGTCGACGCCATCCGCGCCCTGTTCACCGGCCAGCCGGTGGGCTCGGACATCTGGATCGCGCTCGCCTGGCTCGTCGGCATCCTCGTGGTGGCCTACGGCTTCGCGATGCTCGCCTACCGCCGCAAGATCTCCTGATCGGATGCCGCGTCCCACGGCGCGACCTGATGAGCCTGCCCGCCCTCCGGCGGGTAGGCTCATCGGCGTGCTGACCGACAGCCGGGGCATCCGGGTCGCGCTCCTCGGCCCCGTGCTCGTCGAGGATCGCTCGGGCGCGCTCGCGGAGCCGACCGGCGTGCTCGCGAAGGCGCTGCTCGTCACGCTGGCCGAGCCGAACGGCGCGGGAGCCGGCCGCACGCGCGGCGTCGAGGCGATCGCCGAGGGCGTCTGGGACGAGGACGACCGACCGCGGCACGCCAAGGCCGCGCTGCAGACGCTCGTCTCGCGCCTGCGCTCGGCGAGCGCCGACGGGCTCATCGCGTCCCGTCCGGGCGGGTACGCGCTCGACGTCGGGATGCTCGAGACCGACGTCGCGCTGGCACACGAGCTCGGCCGTCGCGCCGCCCGCTCCGCCGCCGCGGGCGAGCCGCGCGAAGCGGTGACGACGCTCGACGATGCCCTGGCGCTGTGGCGCGGCGAGCCCGGCGTCGACCTCGGCGACGCCCCGGTCGGTCGAGAGCTCGCGGATGCCGCAGCCGCCCTCCGGCTCGGACTGCGCGAGCTGCGCGCCCGGTGCCTGCTCGATGCGGGAGACCCCGAGGGCGCGGTCGCCGAGCTCGAACCGCTCGTGGCGGGGCATCCGCTCGACGAGCACCTGCACGTGACCTGGCTGCGGGCGCTCGCGGCCGCGGGTCGCCGCGCCGACGCCCTGGCGGCGTTCGCGGCCGTCCGCACATCGCTCCGGGACGAGCTCGGGATCTCGCCCGGTCCCCAGCTCGTGGCCCTGAACGCCGAGCTGCTCCGCGAGCACGAGGCAGCAGCGCAGCCCCCGGCGATGGCGCAGCCCGCGCGCGACACCCGGGTGCGCATCGGCGTGCGCGCCGCGCCGAACGCGCTCATCGGCCGCGACGCCGACGTCGCCTGGGTCGAGGGCCTGCTCGGCGAGCACCGCCTCGTGACGATCCTCGGCGCCGGCGGCCTCGGCAAGACGCGGCTCGCGCAGGAGGTCGCCGGGCGATCGGACGCGCCCGTCGTCGTGGTGGTCGAGCTCGCGAGCGTCCGCAGCGACGACGACGTGGTGCTCGCGCTCGCGTCGACCCTCGGCATCCGCGAGGCGAGCACGTCGGCCCGCCTGGCCGACCGGGCGCAGCGCCCCGACATGCAGGCGCGCCTGGTCGACCGCCTCGGCGAGCGCCCGACACTCCTCGTGCTCGACAACTGCGAGCACGTCGTCGAGGGCGCCGCCGACTGGACCGCCGAGCTGCTCGCCGCCGTGCCCCGCCTGCGCGTGCTCGCGACCAGTCGGAGCCCGCTCGCGATCGCCGCGGAGCAGGTGTACGCGCTCGAGCCCCTGTCGGCGGGCGACGTCGGCGAGTCGGGGTCGGCGAACGATCCCGGACCCGCCGTGCTGCTCTTCCTCGAGCGCGCCCGGGCGGCCCGACCCGGCGCCACGCTCCCGCTCGCGCCGATCGCGCGGCTCTGCGAGCGGCTCGACGGCCTCCCGCTCGCGATCGAGCTCGCCGCCGCGCGCGTGCGCTCGCTCTCGGTCGAGCAGATCGAGGCCCGGCTCGAGAACCGCTTCGCACTGCTCACGGGCGGCGACCGTGCCGCACCCGAGCGCCAGCGCACGCTGCGCGCCGTCATCGCGTGGAGTTGGGCGCTGCTCGCACCGGCCGAGCGCGCGGCACTGCCGCGACTCGCCTGGTTCGTCGACGGCTTCGGACTCGAGGCCGCCGAGTCGGTGCTCGGCACGGCCGACGCGCTCGACGTGCTCGAGGGCCTCATCGACCAGTCGCTGCTCGTCGTCGGCGAGGACCGGCTCGGGCGGCCGCGCTATCGGATGCTCGAGACCGTCCGCGAGTTCGGGCAGGCCGAGCAGGACGACGCCGCCCGCGAGGACGCCCTCGACGAGATCGACCGCTGGGCCGCCGGATTCGCGCGCGAGCGCTACCTCGAGGCGACGAGCCCCCGCCAGCTCGAGGGCATCGCCGCGCTCACGGTCGAGCAGGACAACCTCGTGGCGGTGCTCCGACGCGGCATCCGACGTCGTGGCGGCGCCACGGTCTTCGCGGTGTTCGGTCCGCTCGCCTACTACTGGACGGCGCGCAGCCGGCACTCCGAGATCGTCGGGTTCAGCGACGCCGTGCTCGAGGCGACACGGGGCTACCACCCGGCGCCGGAGCTCGCCGAGCCCGCGACGCTCTCGCTCGCCATCATCGCCGGCACGAACCTCGCGATGCTCACGATGACCGGCCTGCGCGCCGCCGCGCGGCTGCGTGTACTCGCCGGCGAGCACCTCCCCCTGCCGCGATGGCTCGCCGAGCTCAGCGAGGTGCTGCTCGGCACGCCCGACGCAGAGGCCGCGACCGCCCGGCTCGGCGCGATGGTCTCGTCGGACGACCCGTCGACCGCGATGCTCGGCAACGTGATGATGGCCCAGTTCGAGGAGAACGACAGCCGACCCGAGGAGGCGCGACGGTACGCGATTCGCGCGTACGAGATCGCGACGTCGGTCGGCGACGTGTGGATCTCGGCGCTCTGCGCCCTGCTGCTCGCCCAGCTCGCGAGCCAGGGCGGACGGCCCGAGGAGGCGCTCGACTGGGCGGTCCGGGCGGAGCGCGGCCTCCTCGCCCTCGACGCCGAGCAGGACCTGCTCCAGCTCGAGTGGATGACCGCGGGCGGCCTCGTCGCCGCCGGCCGCAACGACGAGGCGCGTGCGCGGCTCGAGGCGCTGCGCGACGACGACCGCGCCATGCTCGACGGCCTCGAGCTCGCGCAGGTCGCCGAGCTCGGGCTCGCCGAGCTCGCCCGCATCGAGGGCGACCAGGCCACGGCGTTCGCCCTCGGATGCCGAGTGGTCGAGGGCTTCCGCGACCCGAGCTCGCGGTCGTCGCCCTGGTACCTGCTCACGCTCGCGACGCTCGTGGCCGGAGGCGCTCGCGAGGGATGGCCCGCCGAGACGGTCGCGTCGTGGGCGGAGTCCCTGCGGCGTCGCGCGTCGGGGCTGCTCCGCGCCCGGCCCGGCTACACCGACCGGCCCGTGCTGGGCACGGTCGCAGCCGGATGGAGCGCCTGGGGCATCCGTCGACCCGACCTCGCCGACCGTGCGCTCGAACTGTTCGCGCTCGCGGAGGCGCTGCGCGCCCGGCAGGACCTGCCCGCCTTGCGCCTCGTCGACCTCGCGGTCGAGGTGGAGGCGATCGTGGGCGCCGAGCGACTCGCCGAGGTGCGCGGCCGCGTCGCCGCGATGACCGCCGCCGAACGCACGGAACGAGCCCGCGACCTCGTCGCGGCGCCCGTCCCGTCGGCTGCGTCGGCCTGAGCGGCCGGCCGGCTACGCCTTGCGCATGTAGGCGCGCACCGTGAGCGGCGCGAACACGACCACGACGGCCGCGGCGCCGAGCAGCGTGACCCAGATGTCGCCCGTCGCGTCGGTGCCCATCGTGAGCCCGCGCGCGGCGTTCACGAGGTGCGTCACCGGGTTGACCTGCACGAACCACTGCAGCCACTCGGGCATCGTCTTCTCGGGCACGTACGCGTTCGAGAGGAACGTGAGCGGGAACAGCACGAGGAACGAGATGCCCTGCACCGCCGACGCCGACCGCGCGATCACGCCGAGGAAGGCGAAGATCCAGCTCAGCGCCCACGCGCACACGATGACGAGGAGCGAGGCCGTGAGCACGCCGCCGAAGCCGCCCTCGGGCCGGTAGCCCATGAGATAGCCCGTCACGAACGTGATCGTCGTCGCGATCGCGTACCGCAGCGTGTCGGCGAGGAGCGCACCCGCGAGTGGCGAGATCCGCGCGATCGGCAGCGTGCGGAACCGGTCGAACACGCCCTTGTCCATGTCCTCGCGCAACTGGGTGCCGGTCACGACCGAGGTCGTGATGACCGTCTGCACCAGGATGCCCGGCAGGAAGAACGGCAGGTAGGCCATCGGGTCGCCCGAGATGGCGCCGCCGAAGATGTAGGTGAACATCACCGTGAAGATGATCGGCTGCAGCGTCACGTCGATGAGCTGCTCTGGACGCCGGTACATCCGGATCAGGCCGCGCCACGCCATGCTGAACGAGTTGGCGAGGGTCTGGCCGAGGCCGACCCGGTTGGGCAGGACGCGCTCGGCGCCCGGCACGATGGTCGCGGTGGTCATGCGCGGCTCCCTTCGAGTCGGCGGTCGGTGTCGGATGCCTCGGCGTCGGCGTCGTCCGCCTCGACCCCATGGCCCGTGAGGGTGAGGAACACCTCGTCGAGCGTCGGCTTCTGCACGCTGAGCTCGGTGAGGTGGATGCCCGCGTCGCGCAGCGTGAGGAGCAGGTCGGTCACCCGGTCGGGGTCCTGCATCGGCGCGGAGAGGTGCGCGCCCTCGGGCGAGGCGGTCGGGCGGGCCCCGAGCACGCGCTCGACCGCGAGGATCGCGTCCTCGACGTCGCGCGGGTCGTCGAGCCGGAGCTGCAGGCTCGAGCGCCCGACCGACGACTTCAGCTCGTCGGAGGTGCCCTCGGCGACGACGCGACCGCGGTCGATGACCGCGATCCGGTCGGCCAGCTGGTCGGCCTCGTCGAGGTACTGCGTCGTGAGCAGCACGGTCGAGCCCGTGGCGACGAGGCGGCGGATCGTGTCCCACATCTGCGCGCGAGTCCGCGGGTCCAGGCCCGTCGTCGGCTCGTCGAGGAAGATCAGCGGCGGTTGCGAGATGAGGCTCGCGGCGAGGTCGAGCCGGCGGCGCATGCCGCCCGAGAACTGCGCGAGCGGGCGCTTCGCCGCCTCGGTCAGCCCGAACTCCTCGAGCAGCTCGGCGGCCTTGCGCTTCGCGGCGGTGCGGCCGACGCCGAGCAGCCGCGCGAAGAGTACGAGGTTCTCGGTCGCGGTCATCGTCTCGTCGACCGAGGCGTACTGGCCCGTCACGCCGATGAGCTGACGGACGACCTGCGGCTCGCGGACGACGTCGTGCCCGAAGATCCGGGCGCTGCCGGCGTCAGGCCGGAGGAGCGTCGCGAGCATGGAGATGGTGGTGGTCTTGCCGGCGCCGTTCGGGCCGAGCACGCCGTAGACGGTGCCCGTCTCGACGCGCAGGTCGACGCCGTCGACGGCGCGGTTCGTGCCGAACGACTTCACGAGGCCGTCGACCTCGACGGCCCAGGCCGTCGCCGGCGCGGTGCCGGGTCGTGTGGTGGTGGTGTCCATGTCCTCGATGCTCCTCACTGCCGCTTGCATGCGGCTGTCACGGTGCTGTCGTGCGCTGTCGCGGGAGGTCGGGCGCGCCCGAGCGCACGGCTCCGCCGGGCCCGCCGCAGGCCGAGCCGGAATCAGCGCTCGCCGATCAGCGCTCGGCGCTCAGGCGCGCTCCCGCAACCGGGCGACGACCGCCGCTCGGTCGACGCCCGCGAAGGCGAACGCCCGCGGCACCGTGCCGAGCTCGGCCTGCAGGATGCCGGTGAGCAGGTCGGCCTCGCTCGTGCGCTGTCGATCCCGGCGGCCGAGCCGGCTCCCCCGCACGATCGCCTCCCGCGCCGACGTGCCCCACCCGGGACGCGTGCGCCTCGGGGTCGCGGCGAGTCGGCCCCGGTCGACGGAGCCGATCCCGGCGGTCGCGAGCGAACGCTCGCGTTCCACCGCGAGCATCGAGACGACTGCGGCACGGTCGAGCCCGAACTCGTCGAGCACGGGGCCGACCTGCTCGGGCTCGGACGCGATCGCGAGCAGCAGGTGCTCCGCCTCGACGGCGGGAGCGCCGGCGTCCGTCGCCTCCTCGACCGCCCGGACGATCGTGCGCCGCGCGACGTGCGCGAAGTCCTGCTCAGCCACGACGCCTCCTCAGGTCGATGCCGGCCCCGTCGAGCCGGCGGATGTGCTTCTTGTGGACGGCCTGCCGCGTCACGCCGAGCGCCTCGGCGATCTCGCTCCAGCTCCAGCCGTCGCGCAGGGCGCGCTCGACCGCGGCGTCCTCGAGCCGGTCGGCATGCTCCCGCAGCGCGACGACGGCGGCGAGTTCATCGGCGAGCCCGCCGATGGGCGGTGGTGAGATCGGGGCCATACAGGCAACCTAGGTTGCTTCCGCGCGTTTGTCAACCTCGGTTGCGTATCGCACCAGCAATCGTCGAGGACTGCTCATGTGAGCACGCAGCGCCCCACTTCGCGTGGTTCCGCGACGAACCGGCCCTCGGCGCACGATTCTTTCGATCCGACGACGGATGCGTGCGCGTGCTGCGACGTAGCCTTGAGGGGTGACAGCGTTCGTCTCAGCCCTCGATCTCTTCTCGATCGGGATCGGCCCCTCGAGTTCGCACACCGTCGGCCCGATGCGGGCGGCGCGAGCGTTCGCCGAGCGGCTCGCCGACGACGGCATCCTCCCCCGTGTGACGCGCATCACCTGCTCGCTCTACGGCTCGCTCGGCGCCACCGGGCTCGGCCACGGCACGCCCGACGCGGTCGTCGCGGGGCTCGCCGGCCTGAAGCCCGACGACTGCGACCCCGACGACGTGCGCGGCGCCTGGACGCGGCTCGGCGACGAGGGCGCCGAGGTGCGCGTGGCCGGTACGCACGCCATCACCATGACGCGCAACGACCTCAGCCTCGAACCGCGCACCCGCCTCCCCGGACACCCCAACGCGATGACGCTGCAGGCCTGGGGCGAGGACGACGCGCTCCCGCTCGCCGAGGAGACGTACTACTCGGTCGGCGGCGGCTTCATCCGCCGCGAGGGCGACGCGCCCGAGCAGTCCGAGGCACTGCGGCATCCGCTGCCCTACTCGAACGCGGCCGAGCTGCTCGACCTCTGCGACGAGCACGGCGTCTCGTTCTGCGACGTCGCGCGGCACAACGAGGTCGCCGTGCACGGCGCCGAGGGCATCGACGCCGGACTCGACGCGATCTGGGCCGCGATGGCCCAGTGCGTCGAGCACGGACTCGCCACCGAGGGCACGCTGCCCGGCGGACTCGGCGTGAAGCGGCGCGCGCCCGAGGTGCGCCGGCGCCTCGAGGAGTACGACCGCGACGAACATCTGCGCGACACCTCGACCGAGTGGCTGCACGCCTTCGCCCTCGCCGTGAACGAGGAGAACGCGTCCGGCGGCCGCGTCGTCACCGCGCCCACGAACGGCGCGGCGGGCATCATCCCGGCCGTCGGCCACTACTACCTGCGCTTCGTGCCGGGCGCGGATGCCGCGGGCATCCGCCGCTACCTGCTCACCGCCGCGGCGATCGCGAGCCTGGTGAAGAAGAACGCGTCGATCTCGGGCGCCGAGGGCGGATGCCAGGCCGAGGTCGGCTCCGCCTGCGCCATGGCCGCCGGGGCCCTGTGCGCCGTGCTCGGCGGCACGCCGCGCCAGATCGAGAACGCCGCCGAGATCGCGATGGAGCACCACCTCGGACTGACCTGCGATCCCGTCGCGGGCCTCGTGCAGGTCCCCTGCATCGAGCGCAACGCCATCGCGTCGTCGACCGCGGTGTCGGCGGCCCGGCTCGCGCTGCACGGCGACGGCACGCACCTCGTGTCGCTCGACACGGTGATCGAGACCATGCGCCAGACCGGCCTCGACATGATGACGAAGTACAAGGAGACGAGCGAGGGCGGCCTCGCGGTGAACGTCATCGAGTGCTGAACCCGAGACGCCGGCCCCGCCCGGCGTCCCGTCGGCACCGTCGCCCGGTGGTGTCCCCCGATCGGGACGGTCGCGCGCCGACGCGCGCGTCTGGCAACCTGTGCTGATGGACACCCCTGACGTCTCCGACCTCGTCACCAGCGCCGGCCTCATCGGCCTCGTCATCGGCCTGGTGGTCTACCTCGCGATCCTCGCCCTCATGCTCTGGATCGGCTACCTCATCATCAAGTCCGCCGTGCGGAACGGGCTGCGCGAGCACACGCTCTGGCTCGAGAGCCGGCGGGGGATGCTGCGCTGACGCGCCGCCGCGCCGCCGCGCCGGCGGGTTACGGCCTGTTGCGGCATCCGCCACGTCGTATCGACCGTCGGACTAGCGTGTCGGCATGCCGGCACTCGACCTCCCGTCCGACCTCGTCTCCACCGACTGGCTCGCCGCCCACCTGGGCGATCCGGGGCTCGTGGTCGTCGACGCGAGCGTGCTCGGCACCGAGACGGCGGCCGGCTTCCGTTGGCTGAGCGGCCTCGACGAGTACCTCATCGAGGGCCACATCCCGGGCGCGGTGTTCGGCGACCTGCTCGAGGAGCTCTCCGACCCCGACGGACCGTACTCCTTCACCCGACCCGAGCCGGCGCGACTCGAGCGGGCGGCCCGCGACCTCGGCATCGACGACGGCATGGCCGTCGTCGTCTACGACTCCTCGATCGGCCAGTGGGCCGCCCGGCTCTGGTGGCTCCTCGTCTCGGCGGGGGTGGAGCGGGTGGCACTGCTCGACGGCGGCCTCGCCCGCTGGCGCGCCGAGGGCCGCGACGTCGAGACCGGCTTCGAGGCGCCGCGCGAGGCCGGCGCGCTCAGGCTCACGCCGCGCGAGGGCTTCTGGGCCGACGGGCCCGAGGTGCAGCGCATCGTCGCCGGCGAGGCGGATGCCGCGCTCGTCTGCGCGCTGCCGCCGAGCGACTTCCGCGGCGAGACCGGGCGGCGCGCCCGTCGCGGCCACATCCCCGGCAGCGTCAACGTGCCCGTGGGCAGCGTCGTCGACCGCGAGACCCGCACGCTGCTGCAGGGCGCGGAGCTCGACGCGCGGCTCGCCGCGGCGACCGAGGGCGGCGCAGCGCGCGTCGTCGTGTACTGCGGCGCCGGCATCGCGGCGGCCGGCACCGGGTTCGCACTCCGACGCGCGGGGCATCCCGATGTCGCCATCTACGACGGGTCGCTCGACGAGTGGACGGCCGACCCCGCCGCGCCGCTCGTCATCCTCGCCTGAGCCGAGGCTCGCGCCGGCGGCGCGTCGTCCGTCGTGGACGGCGCGCCCTCAGCAGGCGCAGGTGATGCCCGCGGCGATCGCGTCGCCGGTCAGGAGCTCGCCGCGCGCACCGGACGCCGACGACGCGCCGAACCCGTCGGGCGCGACGTTCGTCAGCGCGTCGGCGGGCAGCTGCGCGGCCCCGTCGGCCGTGTCGAACGCGAACCCCTCGCGCACCCAGTACTCGAAGCCGCCGATCATCTCCTTCACCGGGTGGCCGAGCAGCGCGAACTCCAGTGCCGCACGCGTGGCGCCGTTGCAGGCGGGACCCCAGCAGTAGACGACCACGGGCGTGCCGGCCGGGACCAGCTCGGGAGCGAGCTCCTCGATCCGGCGCCGCGGCAGGTGCAGCGCGCCCGGCACGTGCCCCTGCGCCCACGACTCGTCGCTGCGGGTGTCGACGAGCACGAACCCGGGCTCGGGCTCCGCGAGGGCGGCCGCGACATCCGACACGTCGGCCTCGACCGCGAGGCGGCCGCGGAAGTGGGCGATCGCCTCGTCGCGCGTCGCGACGTGCTCGAACAGGGCGGATGCGGCGGGGGCGGTCGTCTCGGTCATGCGACCACCCTCGCACCGCCACGCGCCGCCCGGCCCGTCAATTCGCGCCGTCGTGCCGCGAGATCCGGCCAGCGTGCCGGAGCCGAGCCGGGCCGGCGGATCAGTCCTCGGGCGCGAAGAACGCCGTCACCGCCTCGGCGAGCGCGACGAGGTCGTCGACGTGCGCGAGCTCGCGGGCCGAGTGCATCGAGAGCAGCGGCGCGCCGACGTCCACCGTGCGGATCCCGAGCCGGGTCGCCGACAGCGGGCCGATCGTCGTGCCGCAGGGGACCTGGTTGTTCGACACGAACGGCTGCGTCGAGACGCCCGCCTGCCGGCACGCGCGCGCCCAGAGCGCCGAGCCCACGCCGTCGGTCGCGTACCGCTGGTTGGCGTTGAGCTTCAGCAGCGGTCCGCCGCCGAGCACCGGGCGGTTGCCGGGGTCATGGCGCTCGGGGTAGTTCGGGTGCACGGCGTGACCGGTGTCCGACGAGAGCAGCCACGAGTCGGCGAACCCGCGGCGGCGGTCGGTGGCGTCGGCGCCCAGGCCCGCGGCGATGCGCGTGAGCACGTCCTCGAGGAACGGCCCGCTCGCGCCCGAGCGCGACTCCGAGCCGATCTCCTCGTGGTCGAATGCGGCCAGCACGCTCACGTGCCCCGTGCTCGCGGGCGCGGCGAGCAGGGCCACGAGGCCCGCGTGCACGGAAGCGAGGTTGTCCATGCGGCCCGCGGCGAACAGCACGTCGTCGAGCCCGAACCGGGCGGGCACCGCGGTGTCGGCGACGAGCACGTCGTGCCCGACCACGTCGTCGGGATTGACGCCCGCGACGGCGGCGAGGTGCGCGACGACGTCCTGCCCGGCTCCGGCGCCCCAGATGGGCTGCATGTGCCGCTGCTTGTCGAGGGTGAGGGCCTTGTTCACCTCGCGGTCGAGGTGGATCGCGAGCTGCGGGATGCGCAGCAGCGGCCCCGTGCGCACGAGGTGCTCGACGCCGTCGGCCGTGACGAGCCGGCCGGCGAGCTCGAGCTCGCGGTCGAGCCACGAGTTGAGCAGCGGGCCGCCGTAGATCTCGACGCCCGCCTGAAGCAGGCCCTCCGCGCTCGTGGACATGCCCGGCTTGAGCTTGAAGCCTGGCGAGTCGGTGTGCGCGCCGAGGATCCGGAACGGGGTCGTCGGGCTCGCGGCATCCGGCTGCACCCAGGCGATGACCGCGCCGTCGCGCACCACTACGCGCTTGCCGGGCCTGGTCGGCCACTCCTCGCGCTCGTCGAGCCGCTCGAACCCGGCGGCCTCGAGTCGCGCGGCCACCGCAACGGCGGCGTGGTACGACGAGGGCGAGTCGACGATGAATTCGGCGAAGTCGGCGAGGTGGGCGTCACGGTCGAGGTCGGGCATCCTCCCATGATGCCGGATGCCGCGGGGCCGCTCGTCCGCCCGGACCTGTCCGTCCGGGGACTACGCGAACCGCACGACCGCCTGCAGCCGCGAGCGCACCTCCATGACCTCGGTGCCGCCGAGGTGCGCGGAGCCGGGGATGCCCTCGCGCACGGCGCTCGCCAGCCGCGAGCTGCGCACGAGCGCCACCGCGGCGCCGCGGATGCTGCCGCCGAGCGCGAGCGGCTCGGCCGCGTACTCATCGGGCACCACGATCACGAGCGCCGTCGGCTTCACTCGCGCCGCCCGGCCGATCGCCTTGGCGCGCGCCGCGAGGGCGCGGAAGGGCCGTTCGCCGGCGAGCGCCTCGCCCACGAGCTCGCCGCGCTTCAGTGCGACGGGTCCGCCCCAGTCCTCGGACTGGATCGCGAACAGGCCCGTGGGGCCGAGCACGAGGTGGTCGAGCTTCGGCGGGAATCCGGGGCCCGCGGCATCCGTCGCGACGTCGTGCCAGATCGTGTAGGCGATGCCCAGCGTCGAGAGCGACCGGGCGGTCGACTCCTCGACGAGGGCGTCGGCGAGGATGTGCCGGATCTCGCGGGGCGCACGGCTCACGAGCGTCGGATCGTAGGGATCGGGCACCTCGACGCCGCGGCCGACCCACTCCCGGATGCGGTCGAGGTAGCGCTCGCGGGTGAGACCGCCCGGGTGCCCGTACGAGCGCGCGAGCGGGCGCGAGTCGCGCGGCCGCTTCGGCGCGGCCGGCGCCCACGCCTCGCGGGTCGAGGCGCTCGGACCGCCCGATCCGTTCCTCACGCCGCGGTCGAACGCCGCCCGGGCCTCGGGCGTGCCGATGAGCACCCATGCGTGCTGCACGGCGTGGAAGCGCGTGGCGTCGCCGCCCGTGTCGGGGTGGGCGGTGCGCAGGGCCCGGCGGTACGCGAGGCGCAGCGCGGCGGCATCCGCGTCGGCGGACACGCCGAGCACCTCGTACGGGGACTCGGAGAGGGGGCTTTCGGCCATGGGCTCGCTTTCGGACGTGCGAACCGAGGATACCGCCGACGGCTCGGGGAACGCCGTGACCCGGCGGCCCGGCCGCGGTGGGCGCCGCCGATAGACTCCGGACAGGCCCGGTCCGGGCCGCGGGGGGAGGCACCGCCATGCTCGACGTCAACTACTGGGCCGTCGCCCTGGCGACGCTCTCGACCATGGTCGTCGGGTCGGTCTGGTACACGCCCAAGGTCTTCGGCAACTACTGGATGCGCGTCGCGAAGGTCGATCCGGGCGACCGGAACGCCGCCATCCCGATCCTCACGACGCTCGTCGTGAGCTTCATCAGCGCGTGGGTGCTCGCGATCGCGACGCAGGTGGCGTGGACGGCGCTCGGTGGAAGCTACCTGGGCATCGCCCTGCTGACCGGCGTGCTGCTCTGGGCCGGCTTCACCGCCGCGCGCTTCATCACGCACGACGCGTTCGAAGGTCGTCCCGCGGGGCTCACGATCCTCAACATCGCGCACGAGCTCGTCACGGTCGTGATCATGGCGCTCATCATCGGGGTCTGGCCGCCGGCCGGCACGGTCTGAGCGGATGCCGCGGGCCGGCCCTCACTCGGTCGGCAGCAGCAGCATCCCATCGTCGACCAGCGCCCGCACCGCGGGCAGCAGGTCGGCGCCGAGGGCGTCGGCGTCCACCTCGAGGAGGTCGGCGATCGCCGCGACGATGACGGACACGGGCAGCTCGCCGTCGCACGCGCCGACGAGCGCCGCGAGCCCGGTGTCGAGGCTCAGCACACGCCCGAACCCGCCGCCCTGCCGCAGCAGCATGGCCGTGGGATGCTCGTCGCCGGGCCAGTGGTGGCGCTCCTCCGTGACGTCTCCTGCGACGGTGAGCCGGAGCGCGGCGAGCGCCCCGTCGTCGAGCCGCGCCTGCCGATCGTGCGCGTCGAGGCACGCGGCGAGGTGTGCGCCGAGGCCGCCGGCGTCCCCGCCCGAGCCGAGCGGCCCGTGCAGCCGCTCCACGCGCGCGAGTCGGGGCGCCGTCTCCTCGGCCGGACGGCGCAGCAGCACGTAGCCGAAGCCGACCTCGCGCACGCCGCGACGCTCGAAGTCGTCGAGCCAGGCGTCGTAGAGCCGATCGAAGGAGGCGGTCCCGGGGCGCGTGCCGCCATCGCGGATCCAGGTCTCCGCGTACTCGGCGGCGCGCTGCACCTCGCGCTCGACGATCCAGTGCTCGAGGTGGCCCGTCCAGCCGCGCACGCGATCGAGGCCGTCCTCGTCGTCGCGCACCTCCCAGTTGCCGAGCAGCTGGGCGATGCCGCCGTGCTCGAGGTGCTCCGCCGCACCGCGCATCACGGCCTCGACGATGCCGTCGCCGACCATGCCGCCGTCGCGGTACTCGTACTCGGGCACGCCCGGCACGCGCGGCGTGATCACGAACGGCGGGTTCGACACGATGCGATCGAACCGCTCCCCCGCGACGGGCTCGAAGAGGCTCCCGAGGCGGAACTCCACGCCCTCGATCCCGTTCAGCGCCACGTTCAGCTGCGCGAGGTGCAGCGCCCGCTCGGAGATGTCGGTCGCGACCACGCGGTCGGCGAACCGGCTCGCGTGCATGGCCTGGATGCCGCAGCCCGTGCCGAGGTCGAGCACCGTGCGCGCGGGCGTGGGGAGCATGAGGCCCGACAGCGTCATCGACGCGCCGCCCACGCCGAGCACGTGCTGCTCGCCGAGCTCGTGGCCGAGGGCGACCTCGCCGAGATCCGAGAGGATCCACCAGTGCCCGTCGCCGAGCGCGTCCACGAACGCGTACGGCCGCAGGTCGAGCAGGGCGCGAACGGATGCCCCGTCGCCGGTCGTCTCGGCTCGGGCCGACGCCGCGGCATCCCGTGCGAGCAGCCCGAGCTCGACGGCCCCGTCGACGTCGAGCGTCGGCAGGGCGTGCGCCGCCTCGGGCTCGGGCACGGGGAGGCCGAGCACGAACAGCTCCGCGAGCGACGCCAGGTCGGCGGCGTGGTCGTGACCGGCTCGGCGGGCGTCGAGCACGCGTCGCGCCGGGACGCGTTCGCCGCGATGCAGGGCGGACGCGGCATCCGCGCCCCAGAGGTCGTCGAGCGCCTCGACGGTGAAGCCGGCCGAGCGCAGGTCGTCGCGGAGCCGGCGCACCAGGTCGATCGTGCGCTCGTCGATGGGGGCCGTGCCGGAGGTCACCGGACCATTCAATCGCACCGGCGAGCCGGGCCGAGCTCCGCGGCGACGGTCAGCGCAGGACGAGGTCGCCCACGAGCGGGAAGGGACCGTAGCCGTCGTCGATCGTGAGGTGGCCGCCGTCCACGACCTCGACGTACTCGGCGTCGAGCGGGATCGCGTACGCGCGCTCGGCGCCCTCGGGACAGAACGGGTCCTCGGTGCCGGCGACGATCGTCACGCGCTCCCACGCCGTCGCCGTGAGTGCGTCCCGCGTCGCACCATCGAGAGTGGGCTCGAACGCCGCGATCTCGGGAATGCCGCGGACGATGTCGGGCGCGGGAGGTGCGACGAGCACGACCCGTCGGGCGAGCGGCGCGCCCTCGCCGCGCTCGGCTCGCCGCGCCGCGTGCGCGAGCCAGAGCAGGCATCCGAGGCTGTGCGCGACCACCGTGAGCTCGTCGGGGACCGTGCCGTCGAGCTCGGCGTCGAGCGCGCGGAGCCAGTCGTCGAGCACGGGCTCGTCGGGCTCGGGGAGCTGCGGGTAGCGGACGATCGCCCCGCTCGCCCCGAGCTCGCCGGCCAGCCACCGCTGCCAGTGCCCGTCGGGGCGGCGGTTCTGCCACCCGTGCAGGATCAGCACCTCTGCGACCACGCGCACTCCTCTCACGGACTTCCCCGGCCGGATCATTCAAGCAGGCGTCGGCCGCGGAGGCCGCGTCGGCGTCATCTCGTCGTCATCTGGCGTACACGTGCCTTCATGCGCTGTAACCCCGACGTCACACGGGCCACGTAGCGTTGCAGGGGTCGACGTGGCGTTGGCTACGATCGAGGAAGCGAGGGGAGGTCGCGCATGAGTGACGCATCGACGCTGGAGCGCCTGAGACAGGACGCCCGCGACGAGCTGTCGGCGCTCATCGAGTTGCGGTGCCGGCTCGGCGAGGACCCGTGGGTGTTCCTGCCCGACCTCCCGTCGGTCGACGAGCAGGTCGTCGCCACGCTCCGCGAGGAGCGGCTGCACTCCGAGCGCTGGAGCCCGGCACGCGCCCGGGCGTACCACCCGGCCGCGCGCGACGGCGACGCGGCCCGATTCGAGTTCGAACTGCTGCGCGACATCGCGCTCGACCACCCCGAGCTCAGCTCGGCCGTGTGGTCGGTGCTCGACCGCGTGCCCTCGGCCTGGTGAGTTTCCACCCCACCGGTGACACCCGCCTGCCGTCGACCCCGCCGGTCAGGCCGGTGAAACGCCCTCGGCGAGCTTCGCCCGCCGCTGCACGCGCATCCAGGTGATGAACCCGAACAGCGTGAACGCGCCGTAGAACACGTACAGGAACGCCGAGGCGTAGTAGCCCGCGCTGACCAGCAGCGGCACGCCGACGATGTCGACGGCGATCCAGATGAGCCAGAACTCCGTCCAGCCCTTGGCCATGCCCCAGGTCGCGAGCAGCGAGCCCATGAAGATCCAGGCGTCGGCCCAGACCGGCTCGAACGAGCCGAGCGCGCGGAAGATCGGCGTGAGGATGAGCGTGCCGCCCACCAGCGTGATGGCCAGGATGATGCGGTTGCGCGCGCCGGCCCACTTCGGGTCGACCGCCGACTCGCTCACCTGCCGGTGCCGCGCCCACTGCACCCAGCCGTAGATCGACACGACGATGAACATCACCTGCCGCGCCGCCTGGCCGAGCAGGTTCACCGGGTTCGGCGTGTGGAACACCGCACCGAGGAACACGGTGAACAGCAGCGCGTTGCCGATGATGCCGACCGGCCACGCCCACACCTTCCGGCGCAGCCCGCCGAGCGCGCTGGCGAGGCCGAAGAGGTTGCCGATGATCTCGCGCCACAGGATCACCTGGCCGCCGATCACGAGCTGCGCGTCGAAGAGCCACTCGAGGACGTTCATGCGGCACCGACCCGGCTGCGCGCGCGGAGTCGGGTGGCGGCCCATGCGATGGCGCGCCATCCGAGCAGCAGCACCGCGAGCGTGAGCGTGGCCACCACGATGAACGCGACGGCCGTGCCCTGGCCGGTCACGAGCCGCAGCAGCATGCCGACCACGAGCGTGGCCACCCAGACGATGAGCCCGGTCGGCCAGACGGCGAGCGGATGCCGCCACGCCCGCGCCGCGATCCAGCCCACGCCGAGGCCCGCCAGGAACGGCCAGGCCGTGGCCCAGACGCCCGCGACATCGAGGCCCTCGGCGTGGCTCGACCGGCCCACGACGGCGAAGACGACCACGAGCACGGCGTCGACGACGAGGGCGACGACCACGGAGGCCGTGCCGACTGCTGCGCGATCGCTCATGCGACCATCGTACGGATGACTCGGGGCCGCCCGGATCCCTCGCGAACCGTGCCGAGCGGCTTCATCGGGTCACTCCAGCTCGACGAGCTCCTCGAGCGCGCCCGGTTCGTGCACGGGCAACGCGCAGACGAACGACCGGCACCGGTACGCCGTCGCATCGTCGTCCTGCGCGGTACGGCCCTCGAACAGCTCGAAGCCCGCCGCGGCGAACGCACGGGCCTGCGAGTCGGTGACGATCGCCGCCACGGATGCCGCGTGCCGCCGCGTCGCGGCACGGAGCAGTGCGCCCGCCCCCTCCTCCACTGCATCGTCGTCGGGCACGACCGTGACGAGCTGCACGAGCGGCGCGGCGAGCCGGGCCATGACCGCCAGCGCACCGCCGAACGCGATCGGACGTCGCACGGCCATGCCCGCGACGGAACGCATCGCCTGCTCGGCGAGATCGAGGTACTGATCGCCAGCGCCGAGCGCGTAGAGCCGCCAGGCGGCGTCCGCGCACGCCGTGATGCCCGACGGCGTGGCGCCCTCGGCGGGGTCGCTCGGCAGCGCCAGGCCGTACGCCGCGAGCACCGGATCCGCGCCCGACGGCGCGGCGAAGGGCACCCTCGGGCCGTGCATGCCGTCGGCGGCATGGAGGGCTGCTGCGGCATCCGCTGCCCGGTCGATGAGACGACGAGCGGCCTCGGCGTAGCGGACCTCGCCCGTCGCAGCGGCGAGCTCGAGCAGGCCGCCGGCCAGCATGCCGGTGTCCTCGAGCGTCGCGACGGCGTCGGATGCCACGTCGTCAAGCGACGACCGCACGAGGGTTCCGTCCACGCGCACGTGACGGTCGAGCAGGTGGTCCGCCGCGCGACGGGCCGCGGCGATCGCCACGGCGTCATCGAAGACGAACCCAGCGCGTGCCAGCGCGCCGATCGCGAGGCCGTTCCAGCCGGTGAGCACCTTCTCGTCGAGTGCCGGCGGCTCGAGCCCGGCCCGGCCCGTCGCATCGCGCCGGTAGTAGCCGCCCTCGTCGCGCCGCCCGTCGATCCAGCTCTCGGAGTCCTGCGCGCTCGCGAAGCCGCCGCCGACCAGCTGCATCCGCTCGGTCAGGAACCCGACGACGCCGCTCGCCAACAGGTGCGCGAATGCGGCCGCACCGTCACCGCGACCGAGGTCCGCGGCGACGCCGAGCAGCAGCGCGTTGTCGGTGAGCATCCGCTCGTAGTGCGGGTCGCTCCAGTCGGCGCGGGTCGCGTAGCGGAAGAACCCGCCCTCGACCGGATCCCGCAGCGGCGACGCGCCCATGAGCTTCAGGGATCGCTCCGCGAGGCGCCGACCCTCAGGCCCGGCCTGGCTGAGGAACCCGAGCACCGGGGCGACGGGGAACTTCGGCGCGGTGCCGAACCCGCCGTGCAGCCGGTCCTCGTCCTCCGCGAGCAAGGCCACCGCGCCGTCGAGTTCGGCGGGCCCTGGCAGCTCGCCCGCGGTCGAGGCGACGGATGCCGCGGCCAGCGCCTCGGCGACCGCTCCGGCGGTCTCGTGCAACTCGCCGCGTCGATCACGCCAGGCCTCATCGACCGCGCCGAGCACCTCGGCGAACGACGGGACGCCCCGCACCGATCGCGGAGGGAAGTACGTGCCCGCGTAGAACGTGCGACCCTCGGGCGTCGCGAACACCGTGAGCGGCCAGCCCAGCTCGCGCGTGAAGGCGGATGCCGCGGCGAGGTAGCTCGCATCGACGTCGGGATGCTCCTCGCGGTCGACCTTGATCGCGACGAAGCGCGAGTTGAGCAGCTCAGCGATCGCGGGATCGCTGAAACTCTCGCGGGCCATGACGTGGCACCAGTGGCACGTCGCGTACCCGATCGAGACGAGCACGGGCACGTCGCGCTCGCGTGCGGCGGCGAACGCCTCGTCACCCCACGGATACCAGTCGACGGGGTTGTCGGCATGGGCCCGGAGGTAGGGACTCAGCGACGCCCCCAAGCGATTCCCCATCCCCCCAGCCTAGGCCGGTGCGGACTGGTGGAACCGAGAGGGCTTAAACCAAGAAGAGCCACCCAGCGATGGGTGGCTCTTCTCGAAAGAATGTCCGGCGGTGTCCTACTCTCCCACAGGGTCACCCCTGCAGTACCATCGGCGCTGCGAGTCTTAGCTTCCGGGTTCGGAATGTGTCCGGGCGTTTCCCTCGCGCTATGGCCGCCGAAACTCTGGTAC